>CANMLL010000079.1 GCA_947498775.1 uncultured Aquimarina sp. | reverse complement strand
GTCGAGTAGACAAGGGGATTTTCACCCCAAGTCTCTCACAGAACCGTACGTGATAGTCTCCCATCATACGGCTCTTCTTATACAAATCTATAGACTTAATTTGAATATCCAACTTGCCAGTGATAAAATAGATTTGGGAATTGTGCCCGCACCCTATCTAACCACCTGTAAGCTTTCTTCAAATTAGTTCGATATCTTTTG
>CANMLL010000078.1 GCA_947498775.1 uncultured Aquimarina sp. | reverse complement strand
GATACAGGAGCATCGGGTACAGATAATACAGATAACCCAGCTACAGCCGAGGTTGACTTCAGAGAGATTCTGGATGCTGACAATGATGGTATTGCCGATACGATTGATTTAGATGATGATAATGACGGTATCCCTGATACTGCAGAAAATAACTTAGGCATTGATCCGAGTGCAGATAACGATGGAGACGGAGTACCAAATTACCAGGATCAGGATGATC
>CANMLL010000077.1 GCA_947498775.1 uncultured Aquimarina sp. | reverse complement strand
TCAGGAAAAAATGCCCGTGGGTGTTCTAAAGTTTTCATAACGCTAAGCTAAGCTTATTTGTGGGTACACCGTAGCTGCAAGCAGACGGGGTATCTAACTCAAAACAGTGTTAATTGATCAACTTTATCTAAGACATCATAGTCCTTTTCTTTGACTTGGTTACGAACATATTTTGATATTGAATTTTCATCTCCAAACTTACTTACTGTATTTACAAAGTAA
>CANMLL010000076.1 GCA_947498775.1 uncultured Aquimarina sp. | reverse complement strand
GGCTGCTGAATTGCTTTACATGCATTATTTTAGTGAACTTTTTTATTCGTATTTATAAATCAATATGTCAACAATATAAGCCCCCTCCGGCTCCCCCCAAAAAGGGGGAGAGATCAAGAATCATAATCGGAGGATAAGCTAGTTCCCCTTTTGTGGGGCTAGGGGGCCAGACTTAAGGTGGTTATAGCAACGGGGCTCACCTCTTACCATTCCGAACAGAGTAGTTAAGCCCGTTAGCGCCAATGGTAC
>CANMLL010000075.1 GCA_947498775.1 uncultured Aquimarina sp. | reverse complement strand
ATATCTAATAAAGGTTGTCTTAAATCGGTCACTGTCGGATCATCCGGACTACCATCATTGTTCGGATCAACATCAGTAGCATTATCTGGATCATCAGAATCATCGGTGATCGGTGGACCTGTTGGATTCAGTGGATTCGGTGCGCTGGCAACTGCCGTGTTTGTAAAACTGCCTGCTGTAATATCTCCAGCCATAATCACATAACTCCCTGTGAAATTAGTATTGTCAATCGAACCAACCGTAAGGTCTATCGT
>CANMLL010000074.1 GCA_947498775.1 uncultured Aquimarina sp. | reverse complement strand
ACAGGGCCACCGATCACGGATGATTCTGATGATCCAGATGATACCACGGATGTTGACCCGGATAATGATGGAAGTCCGGATGATGTAACGACTACCGATCTACGTCAGCCATTATTGGATATTACTAAACAAGACACGTATGTTGATACGAATGGTAATGGTATTATTGATGCCGGAGATACGATCAACTATGTTTTTGTAGTGACTAATACGGGTAATATAGACTTAACCGGGATTAGTGTAGCCGATACCAA
>CANMLL010000073.1 GCA_947498775.1 uncultured Aquimarina sp. | reverse complement strand
ATTACGGCGGGTACCTTTAGTAACACCGCAGTTGTAAGTGCTTTAAACCCATTAGATCCGTTAGGACCACCGATCACCGATGATTCTGATGATCCGGATGATACCACGGATGTTGACCCGGATAATGATGGTAGTCCAGATGATCCGACAGTTACAGATTTACGTCAACCTTTATTGGATATTACTAAACAAGACACGTATGTTGATACGAACGGTAATGGTATTATTGATGCTGGTGATACGATCAACTATGTTTTTGTAGTGACTAATAC
>CANMLL010000072.1 GCA_947498775.1 uncultured Aquimarina sp. | reverse complement strand
GGACTTCCATCATTATCCGGGTCAACATCCGTGGTATCATCTGGATCATCAGAATCATCCGTGATCGGTGGCCCTGTAGGATCTAATGGGTTCGGAGCACTCGTTACGGCTTGATTACTAAACGTGCCCGCTGTAACATCTCCTGCCATAATAACATAACTCCCTGTATACGTGCTGTTATCACTTACGCCAACCGCTAAATCAATCGTCGTGGTTGGTGTAACGGTAGCATCATCATCTGTTACCTGAATGTTGAATAAATCAACATTACC
>CANMLL010000071.1 GCA_947498775.1 uncultured Aquimarina sp. | reverse complement strand
ACTCCACCAATCAATACTGCACTTCCTCTTGTTACCCATAAATCATCAGTATAAGACGTAGCTTCCTCCTGCAGTACGCTTCTTGCTTTAGTATCTGTTAACTTACCTGTATAGGCTACCTTACCAAAGGCATCATACTTGGTAAAGAGCCATTCGTTTATTGCTTTTTGATTGGGGTCTTGGGTTAATACCGGTTGGTCCAACTTATTATAAACAATGGATTCCCACGTATCTGCATCTCCTTTGCCTGGGATCTTCTTCTCGATCAATCGGTTTCTATAATCGTATTTGTACTGATAACAGAGTTCGGCAA
>CANMLL010000070.1 GCA_947498775.1 uncultured Aquimarina sp. | reverse complement strand
CCTGCAAGACAACACCGGTGGGTCGGTTCCACCATCTTATTAACAGTTCGCAATGATAATTATCAGCCGTTCATTGCATTCTCGGCACACATATGTGTCGTAGCAGAGCAAAATGTTACCTTGCTTTTCGATTTTTCTGCGTATTGGTTGCTAACTTTTACTTTTTACGAGCATTGCGCCTTACCAAAAATACAATAACCTTTCGATTGATTACGTAGCTGCTATGACATCATATATCGTGTTACCATACGTGGTGTGTCCTGTGTTGCTTCGGGATACAATTTAGTAAAATAGATTAGGAGCAACAAACTGTAATTGAGATGAGAGGCT
>CANMLL010000069.1 GCA_947498775.1 uncultured Aquimarina sp. | reverse complement strand
GTGTATTGTAAGGATTTCAAAAGGCAGAAAAATTACAGGCAAGTTAAATTTGACTTTCTTGGGTATACTTTTCAGCCAAGAACAACTAAATCGAAGAGAACAGGTAAACTGTTTTTAGGATACAGTTGTGCGATGAGCATCCAATCCAGATCACGGATATTTGAAATCATCAGGAAGATGAATATCCCTAGGATGATGTGCAAGAGCATTGTTGGTATTGCACACCATTTAAACCCCAAACTCAGAGGATGGATACGTTACTTTGGTAAATACCGAGGATATAGCTTGTCTAAAGTATTTTACATACTTCGCGTAAAATTGGCTAGATGGGCACGATATCATT
>CANMLL010000068.1 GCA_947498775.1 uncultured Aquimarina sp. | reverse complement strand
ATAACTTTTAACAAGTAACAAAAAGCAATGTATTGCGTATCAAAACCCCTGCACTTGCAGTGCAGGGTGGTTTAGTTTATTAGTTCTACAGAGGTATTTTTAAAGTTAGAATATAGTATATCATAAATGGCATAAACTCTTGTAGCATCAATTGCTATCGCTTTTGTGAGGTACTTAGATATAAAAATACAGTACATTATAAAAACAAGTACAAATGGTTACAAATATTTACAAATAATTGTAAATGAATTATTACTTATATTCGCTTGTTGTCTGCCATTCCAAATTCGGATCGGACACTTTTTCTAAGGTGTATGAAAAGCTGTATGGAGTTACTTTTTTTAA
>CANMLL010000067.1 GCA_947498775.1 uncultured Aquimarina sp. | reverse complement strand
CGACCTCGGGCTACCGACTTCGGACACCGAACAAAAATTAAAACAAATGAATAAGTCAGAAGTATGAAGACAGAGGATGGAGGTAATGAAACTCCTGACTTCCGACCTCGGGCTACCGACTTCGGATACCGAACAAAAATTAAAACTAATGAAAAAGTTAGAAGTATGAAGACAGAGGACGGAGGTAATGAAAAACTCCTGACTTCCGACTTCGGGCTACCGACTTCGGACACCGAACAAAAATTAAAACAAATGAATAAGTTAGAAGTATGAAGACAGAGGACAGAGGTAATGAAAAACTCCTGACTTCCGACCTCGGGCTACCGACTTCGGACACCGAACAAAAATTAAAA
>CANMLL010000066.1 GCA_947498775.1 uncultured Aquimarina sp. | reverse complement strand
CTAATTTCACAGGGAGTTATGTGATTATGGCTGGAGATATTACTGCAGGCAGTTTTACAAACACGGCAGTTGCCAGCGCACCGAATCCACTGAATCCAACAGGACCACCGATCACCGATGATTCTGATGATCCAGATAATACTACTGATGTTGATCCCAACAATGATGGTAATCCGGATGATCCGACAGTGACCGATTTAAGTCAACCTTTATTGGATATCACCAAGACCGATACGTATGTTGATACGAACAGTAATGGTATTATTGATGCCGGTGATACGATCAACTATGTTTTTGTAGTGACTAATAGAGGTAATGTTGATTTATTCAACATTCAGGTAACAGATGATGATGCTACCGTTACACCAACCACGACGATTGATTTAGC
>CANMLL010000065.1 GCA_947498775.1 uncultured Aquimarina sp. | reverse complement strand
GAAAGCCAAGCCAAAGACAGTGATAGCCTGGTATAAGTAAAGCACATTAATTCTAGTAGTATCCTGAGTAGTGCGGGACACGAGTAATCCTGTATGAATCTGTGGGGACCATCCCATAAGGCTAAATACTCCTGAGAGACCGATAGTGAACCAGTACCGTGAGGGAAAGGTGAAAAGAACCCTGAATAAGGGAGTGAAATAGATCCTGAAACCATACGCTTACAAGCGGTCGGAGCCTTTATTGGTGACGGCGTGCCTTTTGCATAATGAGCCTACGAGTTACTTTTACTAGCGAGGTTAAGATTTTAAGAATCGGAGCCGTAGCGAAAGCGAGTCTGAATAGGGCGACCATAGTTAGTAGTAGTAGACGCGAAACCGTGTGATCTACCCTTGGGCAGGTTGAAGCTTTGTTAACCCAAAGTGGAGG
>CANMLL010000064.1 GCA_947498775.1 uncultured Aquimarina sp. | reverse complement strand
CCCGCACTACTCAGGATACTACTAGAATTAATGTGCTTTACTTATACCAGGCTATCACTGTCTTTGGCTTGGCTTTCCAACCAATTCTAATTCATTACACAACTCATATCGTAGTCCTACAACCCCGATATTGCCGTAACAATACCGGTTTGGGCTAATTCGCGTTCGCTCGCCACTACTAACGAAATCACTATTGTTTTCTTCTCCTCCGGGTACTTAGATGTTTCAGTTCTCCGGGTTCGCCTTCCTTACGGAATGACATGTCTTCAACATGCCGGGTTGCCCCATTCGGATATCTACGGATCAATCAGTATGTGCCTGTCCCCGTAGCTTTTCGCAGCTTATCACGTCCTTCTTCGCCTCTGAGAGCCTAGGCATTCCCCATACGCCCTTAATTAGCTTATGTGTCTTTGCTTATAACTTGCTCTTTTTTAATTTAGTATTAAGTATTAAGTAT
>CANMLL010000063.1 GCA_947498775.1 uncultured Aquimarina sp. | reverse complement strand
AGTAAAAATCATAAAGGCGAAACCCAAACCAAATATCTGGTAGTAGAAGGCCCTGTTTGTGTAGCAGGTTGTACGACCAAAGAACATATTTATGAGGACAATGCAAATCGTAGTTTTTTAATATACCTCGATGAAAGTACAGTACAGGACGAAAAAATAATGCAATACCAACGCGCCGTGTCGGCGGGACAGATTAATCATTATGAAGAAACCGAAGTGCAAGAGTTTTTACAAAACATACAACGCATATTGAAGCCTATAAAAATCATCAATCCATACGCCAAATACCTCAATCTACCACAATCTGTGTTTAAACCACGAAGAACCAACAACCATTATTTACAGTTTATAGAAGCGATTACATTTTATTACCAATACCAAAGAGAGCAACAAACAGATAAGGAAACTGGAGAAATGTATATCGAAACTACTTTAGAAGATATAGAAAATGCCAATATGCTTTTAAAAGAAGTTTTACT
>CANMLL010000061.1 GCA_947498775.1 uncultured Aquimarina sp. | reverse complement strand
CATAATTAGGGTTCGATTCCTTAGGTAATATCGATTAGTTGCGTATGATTATTAAGAGTGGTTGTACGGCTAAAAACGTTCATTGATTTATTGATTGACAGCGCGTATTAAACTAGAGATAGTTTAATGCATAAGAATAAAGACTAGAAACATCATTGAGATACGATTTATAATTCCTTCAGTATTGTTTTAGATAATATTTAAAGACAAACGATGAAGAGTTTGATCCTGGCTCAGGATGAACGCTAGCGGCAGGCTTAACACATGCAAGTCGAGGGGTAACATTGTTGCTTGCAACAGATGACGACCGGCGCACGGGTGCGTAACGCGTATAGAACCTACCTTATAGTAAGGGATAGCCCAGAGAAATTTGGATTAATACCTTATAGTATCTTAAGTGAGCATTCACTATGGATTAAAGATTTATTGCTATAAGATGGCTATGCGTTCTATTAGCTAGTTGGTATGGTAACGGCATACCAAGGCTACGAT
>CANMLL010000060.1 GCA_947498775.1 uncultured Aquimarina sp. | reverse complement strand
ATAGTTAGTAGTAGTAGACGCGAAACCGTGTGATCTACCCTTGGGCAGGTTGAAGCTTTGTTAACCCAAAGTGGAGGACCGAACCCGTTGACGTTGAAAAGTCTTGGGATGACCTGAGGGTAGGGGTGAAAGGCCAATCAAACTCGGAAATAGCTCGTACTCCCCGAAATGCATTTAGGTGCAGCGTTGATTTATAGTTTTATAGAGGTAGAGCTACTGATTGGATGCGGGGGCTTCACCGCCTACCAATTCCTGACAAACTCCGAATGCTATATAATGTTAATCAGCAGTGAGGGCATGGGTGCTAAGGTCCATGTCCGAGAGGGAAAGAACCCAGACCATCAGCTAAGGTCCCAAAATATATGCTAAGTTGAATAAACGCGGTTGAACTGCTTAGACAGCTAGGATGTTGGCTTGGAAGCAGCCATTCATTTAAAGAGTGCGTAACAGCTCACTAGTCGAGCGGTTCGGCATGGATAATAATCGGGCATAAGCATATTACCGAAGCTATGGGATCGAGAGATCGGTAGGGGAGCATTGTAG
>CANMLL010000059.1 GCA_947498775.1 uncultured Aquimarina sp. | reverse complement strand
TGGAATATCTACCGTATTTCCTTCAGAATCTGTAAGGGTTAAGGTATCATCAGTTCCATCAGTATCTGCATCGGTTAGTGCCAATGAGGTGTTGGTGGTATTGGTATCAATGGAAGCCAATGGAATGTCTACTGTATTTCCATCGGAATCCGTAAGAGTTAGTGTATCATTAGTACCATCGGTATCTGCATCAGTTAATGTCAATGAGGTATTTGTAGTATTGGTATCATTGATTGCTGCAATATCCGCCAAGGCTACCTCTACTGTATTTCCTTCAGAATCTATAAGAGTTAAGGTATCATCAGTTCCATCGGTATCTGCATCGGTTAATACCAATGAGGTATTTGTAGTATTGGTATCGATAGCAGTTAATGGAATATCTACCGTATTTCCTTCAGAATCTGTAAGGGTTAAGGTATCATCAGTTCCATCAGTATCTGCATCGGTTAGTGCCAATGAGGTGTTGGTGGTATTGGTATCAATGGAAGCCAATGGAATGTCTACTGTATTTCCATCGGAATCCGTAAGAGTTAGTGTATCATTAGTACCATCGGTATC
>CANMLL010000058.1 GCA_947498775.1 uncultured Aquimarina sp. | reverse complement strand
TTTTTTTTTCAGGAACGAGTTTGGCATAGAAAGTCAAGATGGTCTCACGTAAAGAAATGAAAATGAGGATTGGTCTCTCGGCTGGGATGTTAGGCATATCAGTCAAACCACCTTATGGGGCTTACCTTTCACGGGTTGGTCTTGAGCGATAAGGTCAAAGGCACTACTGCTAATTGTAGAGTAAGTAGTATGGTTAAGCTATGGTAGGAGTAAAGAAGCTGAAAGAGATGAGATTGAACCCTTGTAGAAGTGTCGTAAACAACTTTAGTATTGTCAGAATCGAGGGATGGGCGGTCTTACGAGACAGAACTTGACGGGAGTAACCTATGTATTGGTCAAGTGGCAATCGGCATAAAGAGGGCAGGAGCTTTACTAGACGGCTCAATTACGGAACAGGAGAAGCTAAATAATAGTGCAAAAACTCCATAACCCCGAAGGGCAAGGAAGAAAGTAGCAATACTATTATTTAGTGGCGGATTAGCCCGTAGTAGCGCTGAAGTTTCTGTAATGGAAACTGAGCGAAGGGGCTGACTTAACCGTTTTAATTTGTATTACAACTAAAGATTTTTTTT
>CANMLL010000057.1 GCA_947498775.1 uncultured Aquimarina sp. | reverse complement strand
TGCGTTGAAGGTGAGAGGCGATTCTTGCTGGAGTAGCTACAAAAGAAAATGTAGGCATAAGTAACGATAATGCGGGCGAGAAACCCGCACACCGAAAGACTAAGGTTTCCTCAGCTATGCTAATCAGCTGAGGGTTAGTCGGGCCCTAACGCGAACCCGAAAGGGGTAGTGGATGGACAACAGGTTAATATTCCTGTACCTGCTCACACTAAAAGTGACGGAGGCGAGAAGTTAGTGCGCACTGACGGAAATGTGCGTTGAAGGGAGTAGTAATACCCCGATAGTACACTAAGGCTACGGCCGAGGTGATAATCTAGCGAATCGACTTCCAAGAAAACCGAGTGAAGCAGCCCGTACCGTAAACCGACACAGGTAGTTGGGATGAGAATTCTAAGGTGCTCGAGAGATTCATGGCTAAGGAACTAGGCAAAATCGACCCGTAACTTCGGGAGAAGGGTCGCCCATCTTTTAGATGGGCCGCAGTGAAAAGGTCCAGGCGACTGTTTATCAAAAACACAGGGCTATGCTAAATAGAAATATGATGTATATGGCCTGACACCTGCCCGGTGCCGGAAGGTTAAGAGGAGATGTTATCTT
>CANMLL010000056.1 GCA_947498775.1 uncultured Aquimarina sp. | reverse complement strand
ACCAGGATCAGGATGATCGAGGAGATGGTACTGCTGCGACATGTACCGATACAACTCCGGTGGATGGTATTTGTGATGCATTAGGATTAGACCCCTTATTTGATTTTGACGGAGATGGTATCCCGAACCACTTTGATCTGGATGGCGATAATGATGGTATCTACGATCTGATCGAGAGTGGAGATCCATTAGCAACCGATCCTGATAATGATGGTCGACTGGGCAACACGCTTCCAGATGGCAATATCGACATTGCCGTAGGCAATAACGGACTAGCTACTACGGTAGAGAGTGATGATACACCTACAGCAACTACAGCTACACCACAGAACAGTGATACAGATGCTAATTTTAACTTTTTGGATATTGATGCTGATAATGATGGTATCCCTGATAATGTAGAAGGACAGACTACTGCAGACTATAATCCACCAAGTGGTACAGATACCGATGGTGATGGTATCGATGATCAATATGATGGAGATTGCTCGATAGCTACGTGTGGACTTGTGGGTACTCCTATTACCCCAGTAGATACGGATGGTAATGCGACAGAGAACCTTCCGGATTATTTGGATAGCGATAGTGATGATGATGGTCTTGATGATGTTATCGAATC
>CANMLL010000055.1 GCA_947498775.1 uncultured Aquimarina sp. | reverse complement strand
GTCGAGTAGGAAGAAGGAATTTCACCTTCCCCCTCTCACAGAACCGTACGTGATAGTCTCCCATCATACGGCTCTTCTAATTCTTGTTGTAAAATTAAGCTCATCCTCTATTAAAGTTGGCTAATTACAACAAATATTAGCTAACCCCTTTGCTCCATTCCCATTACAGGAACTTCTTCACTACTACGAGTTAGTCCGCCACCTTATAGCACATTGATAATCTTCTTGCAGTTGCTCTGCTTGAAATTTCTCTTTAGCATTACTACAAGGCTTCCTGCGTTCCGCAAATAAGCCCAGATATAATTCATGCCCCCTATACAACGGTTGCCATGTAACCAGTAAATAGGTTTCCGTTACACTTATCCCTAAGAACTCGACATTTCTCGGTTTTGACAACATGTATTGTCTTCTCGATGCTTCTTCGGTGGGTTCGCTTTCGCTCATCTCTTATATCCATACATGACAGATCTTTGCCTGCCTTTTCTCCTCTCGCTTCACACCAACAGATCACTCCATTCGCATTAGAAGAGTAGTTTAGAGCCAGCTCCTATAAGCAGACTCTGGTGGGCCAACCTTATTACTGGCATCCACCATCTCATTTGCAGTTACATGAATTTACATTCACTCACAGCACACGTCGAGTAGACAAGGGGATTTTCACCCCAAGTCTCTCACAGAACCGTACGTGATAGTCTCCCATCATACGGCTCTTC
>CANMLL010000053.1 GCA_947498775.1 uncultured Aquimarina sp. | reverse complement strand
TGATGGGAGACTATCACGTACGGTTCTGTGAGAGACTTGGGGTGAAAATCCCCTTGTCTACTCGACATTAAACGTTGGGCATAATTTGAGGGAAATGACAGAAAATAAAAAACCTCTCAAAATAAATCGAGAGGTTCTGTATATCTTTCACTTAATTACGTTTCTATAAAGAAAGAGGCTTGATTAAGCATTACAGTACAAAATAAGTGAATATATTTGTAATAGACAAATAAAAACAGGAAAATATTGGAATATCAAAAATTAGAATACTACCTGTCGCAACCAAGATTAGACAGATTTTTAATAGCGACTGGCAATTCAAAATATAAAGCTCAAAAATTATACAGAATTAATTTAAGAACTGCGCAAGCCTTCTATCCTGTCCTAAACTTATTTGAAATATTCTTTAGAAATATTGTAAATTATCAAGTGTCGTCACATTTTGCTAATCCAAATTGGATAATCGCAGAAAGAAATGGATTTATGAATCACCCTTCGCTAACTTCATCCAGATTCTTTTTGAAAAACTCAATTACCAAAGCAGAAAGAACTATTCGCAGAAAAGGTGGAATTGTAACATCAGGAAAAGTAATAGCGGAACAGTCCTTTGGATTTTGGACAAGTCTCTTTGATACTCACCATTACAGATTAATTGGAGGAGTTGTTATTCATTGTTTCCCAAACAAACCAAATCACGTTAACCGAAATATTCTAAATCAGAAACTCAACAATATTAGAGAGTTTAGAAACCGAGTTTATCACAACGAACCGATTTGCTTTAATGGAAATGTCATTGATTTTACGGAAGCGACAAATATAAAAAATGAGATTTATGAATTATTGGAATGGATAGATACTGATTTAACCGATTATGTGGATTATTTCAACGGAATAGACACGAAAATAAATATGGTAAACAACCTATAAAGTCGAGTAGGTAAAGGGGAATCTCACCCCTAAACCTCTCACAGAACCGTACGTGATAGTCTCCCATCATACGGC
>CANMLL010000052.1 GCA_947498775.1 uncultured Aquimarina sp. | reverse complement strand
GGCTCTAGTTTATAATTGCGTTGATATTAATTTTTGATATTGTGCTTCGATATTTCTATAATTCTTTATGGCGTTAACATCTAAGACAGTTTTTTGTACAAATAGCAGCGCCTTATCCTTATTGTTTTTGAGTTGCTCTTTGAGTTTAAACCAATTTAGGTACTGCTGCAGGTATTTAGTGGCTACACCCCAAAAAGCATTATCAATCCATTTTTTTATTCTATTGTGGGTAGAATTGACATGTTGTATATGGTATATTTTGTCTTTTACCCGTTGTTTTATAATTCCTTTGAGTGGATGATGTTCTATGTTTTGGTCTTTAGCAAAGCCTTTATAGCTCACATGAGCATCACTGCAAAGAATCGTCTGGCTTGTATTAATCCGATCTCCAATAGCCTTTTGTATATCACTTTTCTTGATACGCCCCATAGTTGCAACTGTCAAATCCAAACCTGATTTTCTGTCTTGTGTAACAATGACCGCTACATGATCTTTATTAACACCTCTTTTACTAGAGGCACCACCACGTTTTCTTGACTCACGCCCTTCAGGTGGTTTTCCTTTTTCTGAGTTCAAAAAGAAGGTTTCATCACTTTCAGTAATTCCAGTGAAATCATCCTGATCCGTATCCGTTAAGGAAGCCAATATTTTATGACGCCAATCAAAGGCAGTCTTTTTATTAATCTTCAGAGATTCCTTTATCTTATCCAGACTCTTTTCTTCTAACATTAAGGTCAAATAGGCATCTACTTTATCTTTTTTATGCAACCCCGCCATCCAAGTGCCTGTATATTCTGTGAAGCTCCTACGACAAGACTTACACTTGTAACGCTGTGCTCCTCTATCTATACCAAAACGAACATATTTGAGGTGACTACAATGAGGACAGCATCCTTGCTTATTATCCAAAATATGACGACGAGATGCTTGAGCCTTAACTGCGGGACTTCCTTTCAAAGTCAATTTCTCAAGTTCTGCCGCCAATAAAGCTTGATCTTCAATGGATAACTTACCTATTTCAACTTTTATCTTTTCTAAATCCATGAATTAAAGATACGAATAATAGAAATTATAAACTAGAGCGT
>CANMLL010000051.1 GCA_947498775.1 uncultured Aquimarina sp. | reverse complement strand
CAAGCCAGACCATAATACGATAAACGATTTTAGAGGTAAACGTTTGCAAGGTCACTTGAAGAAAATTTTTCATCAGGTGGTGTTGCTTTTGGTAGAACAAGGTGTCATTAGTTTAAAAGATGTTTTTGTAGATGGCACAAAGATAGAAGCTAATGCCAATCGGTATACTTTTGTTTGGGGCAAATCTATACAGAGGAGTAAGGAACGTATCAAAACACAGTTAAAATCACTTTGGTCTTATGTAGAGAAGGTTTATAAAGAGGAACAGCATATCCCAAACACCCCAGACTTTGAAGCTATTGATGCAGATAAGATTGAGGCAACTATCAATCAAATTAATGAGGCCTTACAAAGCAAAGAGATTGATAAGAAGATCAAACAAAAGCTGAATTACGCCAAAAAGAACTGGCCCACCAATATGGCTAAATACCAAAAACAAGAAGCCATTTTAAAAGGAAGAAACAGTTATAGTAAAACGGATAATGATGCCACCTTTATGCGTATGAAAGATGACCACATGCAAAACGGACAACTTAAACCAGCTTATAATCTTCAAGCCTCTACTAATAATCAATACCTTACCAACTATACTCTTGCACAAACCACAGCAGACACTACAACCCTAAAAGACCACATCAATAATCATATAGAAAACTACAATGAAAAACCAGAAACACTTACTGCAGATGCAGGCTATGGTAGTGAAGAGAACTATACAGATTTAGAAGACAAAGAGATTACTGCTTATGTGAAATACAACTACTTCCATAAAGAACAACAGGATAAAAAGAAAGGCAAAATCAATCCCTTTCATCCAGACCAATTCTATTATAATAAAGACACAGATACTTACTACTGTCCCATGGGACAAGCAATGACTAATATTGGTAGTTATAAAAAGAAAACTAAAAATGGTTTTGAGCAAGAGCTACATCGGTATCAAGCTCAAAACTGTGAGGGATGTCCTTTAAGAAGCTTATGCCATAAAGCTAAAACCAATCGAATTATAGAACGCAATTACAATCTCATACGATTAAAATCTAAAGCTAAGGAATTACTCACAAGTGAACGGGGTGTTGCCAAAAGAAAACAACGATGCTGGGATGTGGAAACTGTCTTTGGAAATATCAAACAAAATATGAACTTTAAACGCTTTATGTTAAGAGGTATCGATAAAGTAAATGTAGAAATAGGTCTAATTGCAATGGCACACAACCTTAAAAAGTA
>CANMLL010000050.1 GCA_947498775.1 uncultured Aquimarina sp. | reverse complement strand
GCTAAATCAATCGTCGTGGTTGGTGTAACGGTAGCATCATCATCTGTTACCTGAATGTTGAATAAATCAACATTACCCCTATTAGTCACTACAAAAACATAGTTGATCGTATCACCGGCATCAATAATACCATTACCATTCGTATCAACATACGTATCGGTCTTGGTGATATCTAATAAAGGTTGTCTTAAATCGGTCACTGTCGGATCATCTGGACTACCATCATTGTTCGGATCAACATCAGTAGCATTATCTGGATCATCAGAATCATCGGTGATCGGTGGTCCTGTTGGATTCAGTGGATTCGGTGTGCTGGCAACTGCCGTGTTTGTAAAACTGCCTGCAGTAATATCTCCAGCCATAATCACATAACTCCCTGTGAAATTAGTATTGTCAATCGAACCAACCGTAAGGTCTATCGTAGGGGTGGTACCTACAACAGTAACTAATGGATTGGTATCGGCTACACTAATCCCGGTTAAGTCTATATTACCCGTATTAGTCACTACAAAAACATAGTTGATCGTATCACCAGCATCAATAATACCATTACCGTTCGTATCAACATACGTATCTTGTTTAGTAATATTCAATAAAGGTTGACGTAAATCTGTAACTGTCGGATCATCTGGACTGCCATCATTATCCGGGTCAACATCCGTGGTATCATCCGGATCATCAGAATCATCCGTGATCGGTGGTCCTAACGGATCTAATGGGTTTAAAGCACTTACAACTGCGGTGTTACTAAAGGTACCCGCCGTAATATCTCCAGCCATAATCACATAACTCCCTGTGAAATTAGTATTGTTAATCGAACCAACCGTAAGGTCTATCGTAGGGGTGGTACCCACAACGGTAACTAATGGATTGGTATCTGCTACACTAATCCCGGTTAAGTCTATATTACCCCTATTAGTCACTACAAAAACATAGTTAATCGTATCACCGGCATCAATAATACCATTACCATTCGTATCAACATACGTGTCTTGTTTAGTGATATCCAATAATGGTTGACGTAGATCTGTCACTGTCGGATCATCCGGACTACCATCATTGTTGGGATCAACATCGGTAGTATTATCTGGATCATCAGAATCATCCGTGATCGGTGGCCCTGTTGGATTCAGTGGATTCGGTGCGCTGACAACTGCCGTGTTTGTAAAACTGCCTGCAGTAATATCTCCAGCCATAATCACATAACTACCTGTGAAATTAGTATTGTCAATCGAACCAACCGTAAGGTCTATCGTAGGGGTGGTACCCACAACGGTAACTAATGG
>CANMLL010000049.1 GCA_947498775.1 uncultured Aquimarina sp. | reverse complement strand
TATAATTCCCCCTATTCATAGGACAGAATAATTAAAAAATAAGATGTTAATGATGTTGAAAGAGGGGGGTCTGGGGGGAGACTTATAACTTCCCTTTTTTGTTGAGAACTCCACTTTCTGTTTAGTTTTCATTATGCTGCTGGTTTTAGGTTTTGTTGATAAACGGCGATTGGATGTTGATTATCCAAATTTTGATGTCTACGTTCTTTGTTATAATAGTTGAACCATGTTTTTACCCCTTGATAACATTGTATTCCGTCATCAGCTGGGAACAGATATATATGTTCATATTTTAGACTTCTCCAAAGACGTTCTATAAAAATATTATCAATAGCTCTTCCTTTTCCGTCCATACTTAATCGGATATTTCGATCCTTAGTGACGTAGTTACTAAATTCCAGAGCAGTAAACTGGCTTCCTTGATCGGTATTTAGGATCTCTGGAGCACCATAGTTTTCTATAGCAGTATCCAAAGTCTGTTTGCACCAATGTGCAGTCATGGTATTGGATAATGACCATCCAACTACAAAACGACTATACAGATCAATAATGGCGACCAAATATAGATAACCGCCTTTAACAGGAATATAAGTAATATCCATTGCCCATACCTGATTAGAAGCTTCTACATTTAAGTTTTTAAGCAGATACGTATAAATTTTATGGAGTTCTCCTTTACCTGGTTTAGAAGTATTAGGTTTAGGACCAATGGCAGAGATTCCCATAAGTTTGTAAAGTCGCTCAATACGCTTTTTGTTGACCTTGTAGCCTTTGTCCATATTGAGCCAGGTAGTCATTCTAGGGACACCCAGCCATGGATGAAGCATATGTTTTTCATCAAGCAAACGCATGAGTTCTAGATTAAGATCTGACTCACCAACAGGTTTATAATACAATCCACTACGGTGAATACTAAGTAATTTACACTGACGCACAATACTTAGTTTATGTGCCTTGTCAACATGTTGTCTTCGCTGTTGTGGAGTTTGTTTCATGACAAGGCGTTCTTTAAAAAATCATTCTCAACTTTTAGGGTTCCAATGGTTTTCAATAGACGCTCCTCCTTCTCCTGTGCTTCACTTTTTTGCGATTTAGAGCCCTTAGTAAAAACACCTTCGGCATTTTGCAAAAATTCTCGTTTCCATGAGGTGATTTGCTGCGGAGCAACATCATACCGTTGAGATAACTCATTGGTCGTTTCTCGCTCTTTTAAAGCTTCTAAAACAATTTTAGTCTTGAATTTTGCAGTAAATTTTCTTCGTTTCATAATACAGTAAATTTAATCAATTTTTGAACTTAAATTACTGCCCTAATTGAG
>CANMLL010000048.1 GCA_947498775.1 uncultured Aquimarina sp. | reverse complement strand
CGAGTAGGTAAAGGGGAATCTCACCCCTAAACCTCTCACAGAACCGTACGTGATAGTCTCCCATCATACGGCTCTTCTTAACAAGTCAAGGCATAAATCCGTATTGCCAGTGTACAAACATTGTAGGATACTGCTTGGCAGTTTCCTGTATCCATTTGTACGCTGCAAACCAATGTTTACGCCTAAATCTCCGATATTTGTTGCGTACCCATTTTGCCAGTCGTATATTCAAGAAACGGAACACATAATGTAATTCACTCATCCGAACTTTACCGTAATAATGAATCCAACCTCGTACTTTATCTGCTATGATACCTGCCAAATCTGACAGGCGTAAGTGAACCATACGATGTAATTTCATCTTGAATAAAGTTTGATTGATTCGTCTCTGACTTTTACGACTTATCGATGGCGTAAAGCCTAAATGAAAGTTCCCAAAGTAACCCTTTACCATCCGCGGCTTAAATGTAAACCCTAGAAAATCGAAGGTTACATAATGAACTTTAAATGGGGGATGCTTCTTTTGGTGGCGTTTGCAATAGACTATATTGCTCTTACCCTCTTTTATCTGCAACTTGCATTGTTTTAATCGGGCTTTTAACGCTTCCAATGTACGCATTGCTTGTTTGAAGTTTTGGCAATGAATGATAATATCATCAGCATAACGTTCAAACTTTACTTCGGGATGGTACTTTTCTATCCAACTATCAAAAACTACGTGCAAGAAGATGTTTGCCAATAATGGACTGATAACCCCACCTTGCGGAGTGCCTTTGGTACGTGGATGAATGCTACCATCTTTCTTTTGCACTTTGGCTTCCAACCAACGTTTTACATACAAGTGAATGTACTTCTTTTTGGTAAAATGACCTAATGCTTGAAGCATTAAAGCGTGGTCTATCTCATCAAAAAAACTCTTGATGTCCAGATCGATCGCCCAATCCATTTCCATACAGTTTTTCCTGCATTGTTTTATGGCGTGATGTGCTGATTTATGCGGACGATAGCCAAAGGAATTTTTACTAAATTGTTTATCCACAATTTGTTCTAATTCCTCTCTAATTACCATTTGAGCGGTTCGGTCTTGTACCGTTGGAATGCCTAGTCTCCTTATACAACCATCTGTTTTGGGTATCTCTACCTCGCGTACAGGTTTTGGAAAATAACTACCACTTGCCAATCTATTCCATACGGGATATAGGTATTTCATAGGGCGTGATTGCACTTCTCTAATTGATAAATTATCAACCCCTGATGCACCTTTGTTACTGTATACCTTTTTAAAGGCTTCCATTACCTGTCGCTTTAATATCGGTTGCGACTTTTGTTTCTCTTCGAAAATCATCCTAAAAAAAA
>CANMLL010000047.1 GCA_947498775.1 uncultured Aquimarina sp. | reverse complement strand
GCGCATTTGCTATCTTTGGGTCAGTGCGGATGATTCTTTGTCGACGAGTCCGCTACGAAACTATACATAAAACGTTATAAGCAATTACTCACAATTTAGTGGTAACAATTTTATTAAATAAGACACTTACTTATACAATAAACCTGAAACTGAAAAACAAAGGTAGAAAATGAAAAAGATATTATTATCAATTGTATTATTTGGAATTACTATAAGTCTTAATGCACAAGACGAGGTAGTCAACGGAAATCTAACAGTGAATGGTAGTACAGCTAAAATAGGTGGAAATATCACAGGAACCACACTTAGAGTTGAGGCTACTGATGAATCTGGAGCACCTGCAAGATCTGTCGGAATAGAACTTCACGGATATGAAGGTAGAGGAAAAGGTATATATATATCTGACAAAAACACTTCGAATAAATGGTTCATAGGGGAAGGATATAATTATGCAGGAATTGGAATTGGATATAGCAATACGAATAAAACAGAATATTCAGAAAATGCAAAATTTTTTATTAATTCTAATGGTAATATAGGAATTGGAACGGTTACTCCTTCCGAAAAATTCGAAATAAAGGCTAATAGTCCATCTATAAAATTAAGCACCTTAGATCCAAATGATAATTATCAGTTGAAAATTGATGCTAACTATGATTATAGTAACAAATTTACCTTTAAGTATGGAAATGTAACATTTCTTCAGGAGAAAACGATTGCTAATGTAGGAGGTACATCTAGTTCAAAATTGTTTTTAGCAAACTACTATGGACTTGGGCTATCTGGGAATACAAATAATCCAACCAATAAAGATCAAATTGATTTGTATATAGCAGGATCTGGAGCTCCAAATGGTAGCGGTAATGTTGGAATAGGAACAACAAATCCTGATATGAAACTAACTGTAAAAGGAAATATTCACGCGGAGGAAGTAAAAATTGATTTAAGTGTACCTGCTCCCGATTATGTATTCAAAAAAGATTATAATCTAAGAAGTATTGAAGATGTAGAAAAATACATAATAGAGAATAGTCATCTACCAGAGATACCATCGGCAAAAGAGTTTGAACAAAATGGAGTTATGCAAGCTGAAATGGATATGAATCTTCTTAAAAAGATTGAGGAATTGACTCTTTATACAATTCAGCAACAAAAGGAAATTGAACAATTGAAATTACAGAACAAGAAACTTCTTGAATTACAATTGAGACTTGAAAAGCTGGAATCTGAAAAGTAAAGAAGCTTATAACACTATATAACAAAACATAGTTGCCCTTCGGGACAACAACGTTTGTTATATTTACCGTTATGCTCCAGCATCAGCAGCGAAAACGGAATCTGAAAAGCAGAACGCAAGCAACACTCTAAACGGACGGGCTAC
>CANMLL010000046.1 GCA_947498775.1 uncultured Aquimarina sp. | reverse complement strand
GGCTGAAAAGTATACCCAAGAAAGTCAAATTTAACTTGCCTGTAATTTTTCTGCCTTTTGAAATCCTTACAATACACGATTTTGGTTTTCTCAGGGTGTAGTGTCAACCCACAATCCTTTACTCTGTCTTTTATCATCTGTAGACTATGCCTTGCCTGACTTAGTGTCTTGCAATGAATAATAATATCATCAGCATAACGTACAAATTGAATAGAGGGGTCTCTTCGTGAAATCCAGAGATCTAAAGTATAATGCAGGTACAGATTAGCTAACAGTGGGCTGATCACCCCACCTTGTGGTGTGCCTTTTGTTCTTGCTATAACTTTGCCTTCTCTTGTTTTTAATGGAGATTCTAACCATCTTTTGATATAGAATGTTATCCACTTTTCTTTCACGTGTTTACCTAATGCCTTGAGTAGCTTATCGTGGTTGATTTGATCAAAGAAGTTTTTGATATCTAAGTCGATCACCCAATCATACTTCCAACAGTTTTTACGAACCATATCCAGTGCTTGATGAGCATTGCGATTGGGTCGGTACCCGAAGGAATTTGGATGAAAGACCTTGTCTATCCTATCTTCTATTTGATTCTTAATAACCGTTTGAGCTACCCGGTCACTGATCGTTGGAATTCCTAATTGACGGATCGAACCATCTTTCTTAGGAATTTCAACTTGTAAAACTGCTGGGGGAAAGTAACTCCCAGAGGCTAAACGATTCCAGATTTTATACAGGTGCTTCCCCCTTTGTTTGTCATACTCGGACATACTTAAGTGGTCAACTCCCGCACTTTTGCCTTTTCGTCTAACCGCTAAATAGGCTTCCCATACCATTTCTTTGGTAATAGGTATTGATTTTGTCTCATTCCATAAAGTCATCCTTGATATCAAGTTGTTAAATGTGATGTGACTGTATAAGCTCATCCCTTTGCTCCATTTCCATTACAGAACCTTCATCGCTACTACGGATGAGTCCGCCCCTACATAACACCTCGGTATTCTGCCTCTAAGTTGTTCTTATTGTGCATTTCCCTTTTGCATTATTATGCAGGTTCCCGAGTTCCGTAAATAAGCCTAAATAAAGGTCATGCCTCCTAAATGACGCCTGTCGCTTAGCCAGTAAACAGGTAACCGCTAAACTTATCACGGTTCACATACTTAAACCGATTTTGACAGGATGTAGCACGTTCTCGACACTTCATCAGAGGTTCATTTTCATTCATCTCCTTTATTCTTACCTGATAACCTCTTGGGTTACCGTTTCCATAACGCTCAATACCTTGGCTCTTTACCAAAGCACCTTATGGGGGTTTGATGCTCCCTCCTGCAAGACAACACCGGTGGGTCGGTTCCACCATCTTATTAACAGTTCGCAATGATAATTATCAGCCGTTCATTGC
>CANMLL010000045.1 GCA_947498775.1 uncultured Aquimarina sp. | reverse complement strand
CGAAGTTACTTCTAACCTCAGACTTCCAGCTTCGAACTTCTGACTTCACTTAATTTCTAACTCTTTTTCCTTTGTTGAAAGTCCGGGGTCAGGGGTCGGATGACCGAAGTTACTTCTAACCTCAGACTTCCAGCTTCGAACTTCTGACTTCACTTAATTTCTAACTCTTTTTCCTTTGTTGGAAGTCCGGGGTCCGGGGTCGGATGAACGAAGTTACTTCTAACCTCAGACTTCCAGCTTCGAACTTCTGACCTCGGTCATTCAATTTTATTCCTAAAGGCCACCATCATATTCATTAATTCAAAGCTGTCATGATATGACTTTTCAAATTCGTTTGCTGTTATATACTTCCTTCTATTCGCTTTATGAAGACAGGTTACTACTTCAGCAAGAGATCGTATCGAATACCCCATAAATCTTTTGAATTCAGGATTGGTTTGTCCGATTGATCCTTCAGAGATATTAAGGGCAACAGAATCTACCGCCCTCATAGTTTGAGAGGTGAGGTTATACATCTCCTTTTTTGGAAACTTTGTTGTTATAACGTTTAGCTCTTCTCCCAAATCCATTGCTCTTTGCCAGATGATCAGGTTTTCGAATTTGAATTTCATTTTGTTTGATTCAAAGTCCGAAGTCGGGTGTCCGAAGTCGGAGGTTTTGTTATTTTTTAGTCCGAAGTCCGAAGTCCGAGGTCGGAGGTCGGAGGTGCTTCCAACTTCAGACCTCCGTCATCGGTCTTCGAGCTTCTGACCTCTATCTTCCGTCTTCGAGCTCCATTCTTCTAACTATTTCCCTTCAAATTCGGCGTTTAATTCTTCTAGGACTACTTCTGTTAAGTCGGCAGATGTTTCACCATACATAATTGTCCCATTACCGGTGGCACCAAAGATTACTTTGTAACCCTTTTTCTTTCCATATTCTTTTACGAAGTCGTTAATGTCATTAATAACTGTTTGCGTTACTTTTTTATCTTCTTCTGCTAATTGCTTTTGTACCGCTTGCTGATAGTTATTGATCTGTTGTTGTTTGTTGGCAAGTAACTCTTGTTTTAGCTCTAGTTCTTTTTTAGACATACTACTACGTTCTTTCTCATAGATTTTAAGCTCGTTTTGCCAGTTGGAAATCAAGCTATCTACATTAGACTTCATTGTTTTGGCTTTCTCATCAAATTCGGCTTTTACAATTTTGGTTCTCTTGTAACCGTCTAATAGTTTATTTACATCTACATATACTAACTCTGATGAGGATTGTAAGTAGAAAAATGATCCAACTGATGCTATTAGTGCAATAATGGCGATGGGTAGTGCTAATTTGTTCATTGTTTTTGTTGTTTTTAAGTTCGAAGTCCGAGGTCGGAAGTCAGGAGTTTCATTACCTCTGTCCTCTGTCTTCATACTTCTAACTTTTTCATTAGTTTTAATTTTTGTTCGGTGTCCGAAGTCGGTAGCCCGAGGTC
>CANMLL010000044.1 GCA_947498775.1 uncultured Aquimarina sp. | reverse complement strand
TTAAAAAGAGGCTGTCTGAAAAGGCAGTCTTTTTTGTTTTGTTATTTTTTGAATGATTTGTATTTTTAAGATATGAGTCGCAAAGTAGTTTTCAAGACTTACGATCAAGATCAGTTAAGTCTTCTTCCTCCCAGTTATGATGATCTGGTTCCTAAGAATCATCCTGTCCGTGTTGTCAATACGATTATTGACCACCTAAATATTAATGCTTTAGAAAAAAGCTACAAAGGAGGCGGTACTTCAAGTTACCATCCCCGTATGTTATTAAAGGTTATTATTTATGCTTATCTGCGTAATTTATATTCTTCCCGTAAGATTGAGCAAGCCTTGCAGGAGAACATCCATTTTATGTGGCTTAGTGGTCAAAGTACCCCTGATCACAATACGATCAATGATTTTAGAGGCAAGCGTCTAAAGGGTCATTTAAAAAAGATTTTCAATCAGGTTGTTATTCTGCTGAGTGAGCAGGGATATTTGTCCTTGAAAGATTTATATGTAGATGGTACCAAGATAGAGGCCAATGCGAATCGGTATACTTTTGTTTGGGCCAAGAGCATCAAAACTAATCGCGGGAAGATCACTAAACAACTTAAAGAATTATGGAGATATGTAGAGCAGGTATATGCAGATGAAGAGCAAGCGCCTAACACTCCTAATTTCGAGGCTATTGATCCCGATAGTGTCTCTGAGACCATCGATCAAATCAATCAGGCATTAGAGGGAAAAGAGGTTGACAAGAAAGTGAAACAAAAGCTGAACTATGCCAAGAACAACTGGCCGGACAATATTGACAAGTATAACAAGCAGGAAGAGCAGTTGAGTACTCGCAATAGCATGAGTAAAACAGATCCTGATGCTACTTTTATGCGTATGAAAGATGATCATATGCAAAATGGTCAACTTAAACCAGGGTATAACCTTCAAGCCGCTACTAATAATCAATTTATTGTTAATTACACACTAGCCCAGACCACAGCAGATACTACCACTTTAATAGATCACCTTGAAGATTTTATAGAAAGTTATCAGGATATCCCCGATAGTCTTACCGCCGATGCTGGCTATGGTAGTGAAGAAAACTATACCGATTTAGAGGATAAAAATATTGAAGCCTTTGTGAAGTACAATTATTTCCACAAAGAGCAAAGAGAAGAAAAGACAGGAAAAATCAAACATCCCTTTGCAACATCTAAACTCTATTATAACCCGGATATTGATACATACTATTGTCCCATGGGACAAGCTATGGACCACATTGGGGATTACAAACGAGAAACCAAAACAGGTTATCAGCAAACTATCAGTCGTTATCAAGCCAGGAACTGTCAAGGATGTCCATTGCGATCTCAATGCCATAAGGCAAAAGACAATCGTATTATAGAACGCAACCATAACTTAGTCAGACTAAAAGCTAAAGCAAAACAAAAATTACTCAGTACACAAGGAGTGGTACATCGCAAACGCAGATGCTGGGATGTAGAAGCTGTTTTTGGAAATATCAAACACAATATGAACTTCAAACGTTTTATGTTAAGAGGAATCAACAAAGTAGAAACCGAAATAGGACTCATTGCAATGGCACATAACCTTAAAAAGTTCAGCGTAAACCTATAGAGGGACTTCTAAAACAAATTTGCCCAAAAACTATCAACCATCAACTATCCACTTTTTTAACCCAATAGCTTGAATTATTAAAATTAACCAAAAATAAAAAGACTGCCTAAATACTTTTTAGACAGCCTCTTTT
>CANMLL010000043.1 GCA_947498775.1 uncultured Aquimarina sp. | reverse complement strand
AAGTATTAAGTAAAAAGTACCTAATAAAAAATATTCAATACAACTTCTTTATATCACCACGCTTCGCGTGGTGCTCGTATTTCTTAAATCAATATGTCAATGAACGTTTTTCTAATTATGAATTAAAAATTATGAATTATGAATTTAATAATTCTTAATTCTGCATTCCTAATTCTTAATTGGAATCGTGGAGAATATCGGAGTCGAACCGATGACCTCCTGCGTGCAAGGCAGGCGCTCTAGCCAGCTGAGCTAATCCCCCATATACTAGTAGTTAGTATATAGTAGTTAGTAGTTAGAAAACTTCTAAATACTACTCAACTTCTAGTCTTTCCTTTTAATTCAATATATAATCAATGAACTTATTTTTTAGCATTAAGTCTTAAAGTAAACAATACTAAGATCTTTTTACTTAATACTTTTTACTTAGTACTTACTACTAAATAAAGTAGTCTCAGGCAGACTCGAACTGCCGACCTCTACATTATCAGTGTAGCGCTCTAACCAGCTGAGCTATGAGACTTCTTATAGTAGTGAGTAGTTAGTACTGAGTAGTTAGATAAAAATCTAAAAACTTATACTTAATACTTAATACTCTGTACTCATTACTAAATAAAAATATTAATCGACAGCTAAAAGACTAAAAACACTAAATCAATACATTCCATCGTATCATTTCTGTCATGCCTCAAAAGGCAATCTCTAGAAAGGAGGTGTTCCAGCCGCACCTTCCGGTACGGCTACCTTGTTACGACTTAGCCCCAGTTACCAGTTTTACCCTAGGCCGCTCCTAAACGGTGACGGACTTCAGGTACTCCCAGCTTCCATGGCTTGACGGGCGGTGTGTACAAGGCCCGGGAACGTATTCACCGGATCATGGCTGATATCCGATTACTAGCGATTCCAGCTTCACGGAGTCGAGTTGCAGACTCCGATCCGAACTGTGATAGGCTTTATAGATTCGCTCCTGGTCACCCAGTGGCTGCTCTCTGTACCTACCATTGTAGCACGTGTGTGGCCCAGGACGTAAGGGCCGTGATGATTTGACGTCATCCCCACCTTCCTCGCGGTTTGCACCGGCAGTCTTGCTAGAGTTCCCGACATTACTCGCTGGCAACTAACAACAGGGGTTGCGCTCGTTATAGGACTTAACCTGACACCTCACGGCACGAGCTGACGACAACCATGCAGCACCTTGTAAATTGCCCGAAGGAAAGTCTATCTCTAAACCTGTCAATCTACATTTAAGCCCTGGTAAGGTTCCTCGCGTATCATCGAATTAAACCACATGCTCCACCGCTTGTGCGGGCCCCCGTCAATTCCTTTGAGTTTCATTCTTGCGAACGTACTCCCCAGGTGGGTTACTTATCACTTTCGCTTAGCCACTCAGACCGAAGTCCGAACAGCTAGTAACCATCGTTTACGGCGTGGACTACCAGGGTATCTAATCCTGTTCGCTACCCACGCTTTCGTCCCTTAGCGTCAATTAATTGTTAGTGATCTGCCTTCGCAATCGGTATTCTATGTAATATCTATGCATTTCACCGCTACACTACATATTCTAACCACTTCACAATAATTCAAGACCTACAGTATCAATGGCAATTTTACGGTTGAGCCGCAAACTTTCACCACTGACTTATAGACCCGCCTACGGACCCTTTAAACCCAATGATTCCGGATAACGCTTGGATCCTCCGTATTACCGCGGCTGCTGGCACGGAGTTAGCCGATCCTTATTCGTAGAGTACCGTCAAACCAATACACGTAATGGCAATTCTTCCTCTATAAAAGCAGTTTACAACCCATAGGGCAGTCTTCCTGCACGCGGCATGGCTGGATCAGAGTTGCCTCCATTGTCCAATATTCCTCACTGCTGCCTCCCGTAGGAGTCTGGTCCGTGTCTCAGTACCAGTGTGGGGGATCTCCCTCTCAGGACCCCTATC
>CANMLL010000042.1 GCA_947498775.1 uncultured Aquimarina sp. | reverse complement strand
GCGCATTTGCTATCTTTGGGTCAGTGCGGATGATTCTTTGTCGACGAGTCCGCTACGAAACTATACATAAAACGTTACCAACTATAAGCCCTGAGTTTTTTAGAAATTAGTTTTTTTAATAAAACTTGTGAAGTATTAAATTTTGGTGTAAATTTACACCAAATAAACATCTCATGGGACGACAAAGCATTTCTTTCACAGAACCTAACGATAATTGGTTAAAAGCTCAAGTTGATAATAACGAGTACTCAAGTAAAAGTGAACTTGTTAATGACTTGATTAGACAAGCGCGCAAGCAGCAGAAACAAATTGATTGGATTGCAGCAAAGATAGATAAGGCAGAAAAAAGTGGATTTACTTCGGATAGTAAAGCGCAAATATTATCTCAATCTAAGAATTTATCAAATGGCTAAATACAAATTAAGTAACTCTGCAAAAGAGGACTTAATAAGAATTCATCGTTACGGAGTTAAAAAGTTTGGGATGGCGCAAGCTGACAAATATTTTGACTCTTTTTTTGAATACTTTGACATCATTTCGCAAAGACCTTATTCATTTGAATCAGTTGACTTTATAAAAAGTGGATATAGACGCTGTGTCTGCGGATCGGATAGTATTTACTACAGAGTAAATAATGATGTGGTGGAGATTATGGTTATAATTGGACGCCAGGATTTAAATAACTTATTGTAAAAAATTACAGTTGGTAACAATGTATAAGAAAACATAGGGCTTTTGTGCTTAATCCAGAGATCTGTGTTTATTTGCAAAGTCGCCAACTATAAAATTTGGCGTTTATGAGAAAAATGATAAAAGCAAAATATTTATATTTGGCTTAGTACCAATTCGAAACGTATTGCTTATCACCTGCCCTACGTTTCTTATACGAGACGTTACCAGCAAGCCCAAAATGAATAATACTATAAAAACAATACTAATTTCTTTTCTAGTCATCTTCTTATCAGAAGATATGATAGCTTGTACTTGTGGATTATCGAGATTATCTGACAAGCAGAAATGGGAAATGGAAAACTCGGAATGTATATTCATTGGAGAAGTTTTCGAAATTGATAAATCAAATCAAACCTATAAAGTACGGGTTTCGGAATCATTAGACGGTGGAGATACTCCTAACAATATCTACGTAGGAAAAAATTGGAAAGCTTGTACTCCCTATATTGAGAAAAAAGGAAAATGGATTGTTTATGGACGGATGGAAGAAGGCTTTCTAAGATTAAATCTTTGTAGAATAAGTAGAAGTTTCAATTATCCAGTTTTAAATCCTGCTCCACCTCCACCAATTAATATTGAAATAAATGAAAAACGCAAAAATAACCCTCAAAAACAACTTCCGGAAATTATAAAAGACGCATTAATAGAATTGAATGCAGAAATAGATGTTTTACGCAAGTTAAGAGATAAAAAAAAATAGCCAGCTGGTAACATTATATATGTAATCAGAGCAAAGTTTAGTGCAGGATCGAAAGGTATTTTCCTTTTTGCAATGGCGCTAGATTTTTATAAATTAAACAAGAAATAAAAATGCGCAGATAGATCGATTGGTTCAGGTGTGTTTGCCTTGCTCCGATTCATATACGAGACGTTACAGCACATTATGAAATTGAATTTGGAGTACCTGAAAAATAATTATCTAATCTTGACAGTAAAGCTGCTGATTTTATGTTTATTTATTTTTAGATTAATCCAGGGGAATATCGAAACTTCAATTTACTGGAATTTTGTTGCGGAAACTGGAAGTGGATTAAAAAACTATATCAATGTTTTAAAAGAAACTTCATTTTACAAACCGGCTATAATTCTACTAATTCCTTTAATTGGAATTTTTATTAATAAAAAAATTGGTTGGATATTAATTCAAGCATACTTCTATTTCTTAATCTCAAATCTGATTTTTTCGGCAGAAATAAGTGACTTAACTGACAGTATGCAATTTACAGCTCTCCTAGTTATATTTCTTATAATTGTATTTTTTATAATCCTGATGAGTTTAAAAAAAATCGCGAACCAAGTATATGGAATTACTAAATCTAAATTGATTATTTATAACATTATTGCTTCAATTTTTGGAATGTCAATGACAATTATATTGGCTCTAATTAAAGCAACTGAAATATAAAAGTACGTGCTGTAACACTATATATGTGATCATAGCTGATTAGTGATTAATCGATTGGTTCTTGTATATTTATGATGGCGCAGTGATTTTAAAGCTAAATAATGTATAAAATCTGCACAGAAGTGTCCAAGGTTAGGTAACATTTTGTGCCGCTACGACACATATGTGTGCCGAGAAGCAATGAACGGCTGATAATTATCATTGCGAACTGTTAATAAGATGGTGGAACCGACCCACCGGTG
>CANMLL010000041.1 GCA_947498775.1 uncultured Aquimarina sp. | reverse complement strand
GAGCCGTATGATGGGAGACTATCACGTACGGTTCTGTGAGAGGGGGAAGGTGAAATTCCTTCTTCCTACTCGACATTTGGCGTTAGCCATAATTATGACCGAACGCTAACTAATTTATCGAATTTAATTTCTTTCTTGGATTCTTCTAAAGACAGTTTATATAAATCTTCTGACTGAATGCACTCTAAAACTTTTTTATATAAATAGGCTTTTGACTCATCTGTAATATTATCTGAACCTTGAGAACCAGTTTTCGGATGGACAAACATTAAGTATAATGAATCATTCTTGATTACCAACAAAAAATAAACTCTAAAACCACCTCGACCACCTAGTCTTTTTTTTATGTATGGAACATCAATACTATGATTTAATCTTACGCCAGAACAGAGTTGTTCAGCTGACTTTCCGAAAAAGTAATTGATAATTTCTTGCTCTATTGTTTTATAAGATTTTTTAGATTTTAATTTATCAAATTCAACCTTAAAATCTTCTAAACAATATAATTCCATATTTACACAAGAGAAAGTTTTGAAGTAGTTTCAACGAAATCTGGCATTTCAGGAAGAAAGAAAAATACAGATTCTAAATCCTCGTATGCCTCTTTTAACTCATCAATAGAATTTTTAAAATCTTTTATTTCCTCTTTAGCAATTCCTTTTTTTCTAAAGAAATTCATTGAAATATATTGGCGAATTAAGGAAGTTCTTAAATCTTTAGCTGATGAAATTAAATCATTTAAAAGCATTAAACTTTCCTCGTCTAAATCATTAAACCAAGTTATCTTCTCAATTCTTTCATTAACATTATAAATTTTAGCCGTCTTTTCTTTTAAGCTATTTTTAAAATCAAGAATAGCATCCAAAAGCGAATTAACCCTTTCCTCATCTAACAATGGAGCTTTCTTTTCTTGGAAAGAAAAACTTCTGACATTAGAAAAAGTATTGACAATTTCTGATTTATGAGATAAACATTCCATTTCGGATAATTGTTTTATAAAGTGAATTTACAAAATATTTGACAAATATAAATAACTATGGCTAACAACGTATATAAAAAATAGCTAATTATATGCTAAACCAATTTGTATTACTTATCTATTAACGTTATTTTAGACGGAAAAGTGCGTGTTTATTTACACGCTCCGATTCCATATGTGTGCCGAGAAGCAATGAACGGCTGATATATTTCATTGCGAACTGTTTATAAGATGGTGGAACCGACCCACCGGTGTTGTCTTGCAGGAGAGAGCATCAAACCCCCATAAGGTGCTTTGGTAAAGAGCCAAGGTATTGAGCGTTATGGAAAAGGCTATGTCAAGAGCATGGTCAGGTATGGATAAAAGAGATGAATGCAAATGAACCTCTGATGAAGTGTCGAGAAAGTGCAACTTTCTGTCAAAAGTGTTTGAAGTATGACAAACATGATAAGTTTAGCGGTTACCTGTTTACTGGCTAATCGGCAGGCGTCATTTAGGAGGCATGACTTTTATCTGTGCTTATTTATGGAACTCGGGAACCTGCATACTAATGCAAAGGGAAATGCACAATAAGCTCAACTTAGAGGCAGAATACCGAAGTAGTATGTAGGGGCGGACTAATCCGTAGTAGCGTTGAAGGTTTTGTAATGAAACTGGAGCGAAGGGATTAGCTTATACAGTCACATCACATTTAACAACTTGAAAGAGGATGACTTTATGGAATGAGACAAAATCAGTACCTATTACCAAAGAAATGGTATGGGAAGCCTATCTAGAGGTTAAGCGAAAAGGGGAAAGTGCAGGAGTTGATCATTTAAGTATGTCAGCGTATGACAAACAAAGGAGTAAACACCTATACAAGGTCTGGAATCGGTTAGCTTCAGGAAGTTACTTTCCTCCACCAGTCTTGCAGGTTGAAATTCCCAAGAAAGACGGTTCAATACGTCAACTAGGGATTCCAACGATCAGTGATCGAGTAGCCCAAACGGTGATCAAGAATCAAATAGAAACTAAGATAGAAAAAGTTTTTCATCCCAACTCCTACGGCTATCGACCAAATCGCAATGCACATCAGGCATTGGGTAAAGTTCGAGAAAACTGTTGGAGTTATGATTGGGTGATCGATTTGGATATCAAGAATTTCTTTGATCAGATCAACCATGATAAGCTACTCAAGGCAGTGGATAAACATGTAAGTGAAGATTGGATAATATGCTACATCAAGAGATGGTTGGAATGCCCAATACAGACAAGAGAAGGTAAGATCATAGCAAGAACTAAAGGCACGCCACAAGGCGGGGTGGTCAGCCCACTGTTAGCCAACCTATATTTGCACTATACCTTAGATGTTTGGATTTCACAAGCAGATCCATCTATTGAATTTGTACGCTATGCGGATGATATAATTATCCATTGCAAGACACAAAGTCAAGCAGAACATAGTTTACAAATGATAAAACAAAGAGTTGAGCAATGTGGATTAACATTACATCCTGAAAAAGACCAAGATTGTGTATTGTAAGGATTTCAAAAGGCAGAAAAATTACAGGCAAGTTAAATTTGACTTTCTTGGGTATACTTTTCAGCC
>CANMLL010000040.1 GCA_947498775.1 uncultured Aquimarina sp. | reverse complement strand
TTAGTCACTACAAAAACATAGTTGATCGTATCACCAGCATCAATAATACCATTACCGTTCGTATCAACATACGTATCGGTCTTGGTGATATCTAATAAAGGTTGACGTAGATCCGTTACTGTCGGATCATCAGGGTTTCCGTCACCATCATCATCTGTGGCATCTGCAGGATCATTAGGATCATCAGATAGACTTGTAATTGTATTGCCATTAGGATCTTCTGCACTTACCGTAGCTGTATTTGTAAAACTTTGTGCGGTAATATCTGCAGCGGTAATCGTGTAGGTTCCTGTAAAATTAAAAGCTGAAACTGCAGCCGGTGGCAATGAAGGTATGATTGCTCCTGTAAGGACAACACCCGTAGCATTATCTATAACATTTACATTGGTTAGCGTAACATTTCCATTATTAAATATAGCAAACTCATAGTTAATAGTATCCCCTTCATCTATAATACCATTGGTATTTGTATCAACATACGTGTCTACTTTAGTTATTTCAAGATCATTATTGATTTGATCTCTCCAATTCGGTTCTCCTCCTGGGCTATCAGTATCTGGGAATGGATTTCCTGCAGTTTGGCCACCATTCGTTGGATCAGGATTTAAAATATCAGTATCAAAAGCATCATTTAAACCATCACCATCCACATCTGCAACACCAGGTACTGTATCTGCTATACCATCATCATCGGTATCATAAGCCTCAATCGTGTCTGACTCTCCATCACCATCAGAATCTAAGTCAATATAATCAGGATCTAAATCTGGATTCAGTAGTGAAGCATCGGTATTCACCGGATTTATTGGCGCACCCACAAGTCCACATGTAGCTATTGAACAATTGACATCATACTGATCATCGATACCATCACCATCCGTATCATTTCCGCTTGGCGGTAAATACCCCGCAGTAGATTGACCTTCAATATTATCTACAATACCATCATTATCTGCATCAATATCCAAAAAGTTCGGATTCGTATCGGTATCACTATTTAGTGGTGTAGCTGTAGTTGCTGTAGGTGTATCATCACTCTCTACTGTAGTAGCTAGTCCGTTATTGCCCACGGCAATGTCAATATTGCCATCTGGAAGCGTGTTGCCTAAACGACCGTCATTATCAGGATCGGTTGCTAATGGATCTCCGGATTCTATCAAATCATAGATACCATCGTTATCAGCATCCAGATCAAAGTGGTTCGGCGTACCATCACCATCAAAATCAAAGACAGGATCTAAGGTATCACAAATACCATCGAGATCAGCATCTAAACATACTGGTGCGGTAGCAGTGCCGTTATCATCAAAATCCTGATAGTTTGGAATACCATCTCCATCATTATCACCACTTGGATCTGCTCCTAAGCTATTTTCTGCAGTATCTGGGATACCATCATTATCATCGTCTAAATCAATCGTATCAGCAATACCATCATTGTCGGCATCCAGAATCTCTCTGAAGTCAACCTCGGCTGTAGCTGGGTTATCGTCATTATTCGTATCACTAGCTCCGTTGTCAAGATTATCATTAACATCATAGGTAGCATTATCATCATCAAAACTATCCAACAAGCCATCACCATCGGTATCGGTCGTTAAGCCATTGCCTAAATCCTGACCGGATTCGATAACATCATCAATACCATCATCATCACTATCGCTATCCAAATAATCCGGAAGATCCTCTGTCGCATTACCATCCGTATCTACTGGGGTAATAGGCGTACCTACTACTCCACAAATAATAACAGTACAATCTCCATCATATTGATCATCTATACCATCACCATCGGTATCAACTCCACTTGGTGGATTATAGTCTGCTGTGGTCTGTCCTTCTACATTATCTGGGATACCATCGTTATCAGCATCAATATCCAAGAAGTTAGGATTGGCATCGGTATCACTGTTCTGTGGTGTAGCTGTAGTTGCTGTAGGTGTATCATCACTCTCTACCGTAGAAGCAAGTCCGTTATTGCCCACTGCAATGTCAATATTACCATCTGGAAGCGTGTTGCCCAGTCGACCATCATTATCAGGATCGGTTGCTAATGGATCTCCAGCTTCTACCAGATCATAAATACCATCGTTGTCTCCATCCAGATCAAAGTGGTTCGGGATACCATCTCCGTCAAAATCAAAGACAGGATCTAAGGTATCACAAATACCATCCACCGGAGTTGTATCGGTACATGTCGCAGCAGTACCATCTCCTCGATCATCCTGATCCTGGTAATTTGGTACTCCGTCTCCATCGTTATCTGCACTCGGATCAATGCCTAAGTTATTTTCTACAGTATCAGGGATACCGTCATTATCATCATCTAAATCAATCGTATCAGCGATACCATCATTGTCGGCATCCAGAATCTCTCTGAAGTCAACCTCGGCTGTAGCTGGGTTATCTGTATTATCTGTACCCGATGCTCCTGTATCTAAATTATCATTCACATCATAAGTCACATTGTTATCATCAAAACTATCCAACAAGCCATCGCCATCGGTATCGGTCGTTAAGCCATTGCCTAAATCCTGACCGGATTCGATAACATCATCAATACCATCATCATCACTATCGCTATCCAAATAATCCGGAAGATCCTCTGTCGCATTACCATCCGTATCTACAGGGGTAATAGGCGTACCTACTACTCCACAAATAATAACAGTACAATCTCCATCATATTGATCATCGATACCATCACCATCGGTATCTGTACCACTTGGTGGATTATAGTCTGCAGTAGT
>CANMLL010000039.1 GCA_947498775.1 uncultured Aquimarina sp. | reverse complement strand
TTTGAAAATAATCAACAAAAACTATAATTGATCAAAAAGAAAATCGTCTAAAAATTACTTTTTAGACGACCTCTTTTGTTTAGGTACAACATTTTACTATTTTTTATTTTCAGATATCATAGAATTTGGATTTTATAATCCACTCAAGCCCATTCCCCTACATTACGCGAAAAGAGCTTCACTACAAATATCTTGGACACAACCCCTCAATTTTAGCTTTCCATTGCGTTAAACCTTCCGGATGCTCTGGAAAGGAACACTTTATTCCCCAGCCAAAATTGAGAATTAAGTCCGCTTCACATTCCAAAAAATCAAAAAATTCAACGTTTCAATATTTTTATTCCAATTTTGTAACCTTTTACTATTTTCCTTCCTCTAATTAGTAAAATATAAGCAAATGAACTTTTGGCAAATACCCTTTATGGTCGCGGTTATTGCTTGCGCAGTAGTCCTGGCATACTATCTAAAAAATCAGCACAAGGAAAAACTAGAACTCATAAAAAGAGGTGAAAATATTGTATTTCAAGATGCATTGGAACAAATGCGCCTTAACAGTTTGGCACGTGGTATCATAGCTATAGCGTTGGCGCTGGGACTATTTCTTGGGCATCTTTTAGAGCAGTACACGACACTGAATATCTTGGTAAGCTATTTGTCGATGCTGTTTTTAAGCTTTGGTATCGGCTCATTAGTTTTTTACAAAATAGTGAAGAATGATTGATGAAGTCCAACTCAAAAGACCTTCTACATAAAGCCAAAAACGGGGACGAGAACGCACTCAGTCGGTTAATCGAAAACCATAAAGATTTTGCCTACACCGTAGCACTCAAGTATACCAAGAACAAGGAAGATGCACAGGATGCGATGCAGAATGCCTTTATTCAGGTCTTCAAGGGAATAAGAAGCTTTAGAAGCGAAGCCCAATTTTCTACCTGGTTGTATAAAATCATCTATCGGGAATCTTTACGGACGCTAAAGAAATTTGATAAGGAAATCTATGAGCCTGTATTTGTTGAAAGAGATTACGAACAAGAAGACAGCAGGGTTGCAGAAGAAAAGGTAAACGAGCTGATGAAGGCACTAAACGAACGCGAATATCTGGTAACCGCATTATTCTACCTAAAGGAAAAGAGCATCAAGGATATTCAAAGAATAACCTCACTGAGCAAAGCGAACATCAAAATTTTATTACATCGTTCTCGCGAAAAACTAAAAGCACAGCGCAATGAAAAAAGAAACTGAAATTGACATATATAAAAATTTACTTCTGAGTGATATTGAACAAATGCCGGAAAACGTCAAAACTTCAATACTAAGCGAAGTGAAAACAGTACAACATTCAAAGAAGAAAAAGGTAGCACCTACAGTGCCCATTGGTACTTTTTTGATAGTGGCTATCGGATTTTCATTCATCTGTATGATGTTGCAATTACAGCCCGATTCTGAAAGCATTATCGCAGGAACATTCGTTGCTCTATTGCCACTTGCACTGCTTTTATTCAATAAAATAAAGCAACTTAAAACCAATACGTTATGAAAAAAGTTTTGATAATACTAATTTGTAATTTGACCATCATATGCCGTGGGCAAGAGTCCAATATGATTGAGAAACCGAAGGTGGACAAGCGTATTGAAATCATCAGTATTGCCTGTCGATTGGCTGATTTCAACGAGTATCAACCGGATATTTTCAAGGTTTATGTTGATAAAATTGAATCCCACTATGGGAAGCACAAGCCGCACGAGCTTATTTCCTTTCTTAAAAAATTAAGGGTTGAAAGAGCATTGGGCTATGACGCGGTTCCCTTTTTGGCCGTACACCTGGATGATGATTTTAATCCGGTAATCCCATTTACAGAAAAAGTCCCAGGTGGTAGATGGGGAAAGGAAAATGCTTATGAATTTGTTGAATTACTAAAGAAATTCTACGATGAAACTAATTCAGAAGAGTTTCTTGAGAGTAACAAACAATTGTTCGCAGAAGCCGAGAATAAATTCCTTTCGATTTTCGAAAAGCTCGATACACAATGGTACGCTGATTTTTATGGAACACCTGCAAATGAAGAATTTAAGCTAATCATTGGCTTAGGAATAGGTGGCAGCAATTATGGCTGCCCTGTGAACTTTGAGAATGGGAAAAAACAAGTCAACGCAATAATGGGCACCTGGAAAACAGATGATTCAGGAATGGCGGTTTTTCCAATGGACGATTATTTTCCTACGGTCGTACACGAGTTCAACCACTCTTTCGTTAACTATCTTCTTGACAAGAACCCAGCACCGTTCAAGGAAAATGGCGAGAAGCTTTATGAAGCTGTAAAACAGAAAATGAAAAATGGAGGCTATAATCATTGGAAAACAGTACTCAACGAGGCCTTGGTACGGGCAGCGGTTATAAAGTATATGAAAGACCATAATTTCGAAGACGAAAAAATACAGCTTGAAATTATGGAACAGCTGAACCGTGGTTTCATCTGGATTGAGGATTTGGTCAAAAAGTTAGAACTATATGATAGCCAACGCGGAAAATATCCTAACTTAAAGAGTTTTATGCCCGAGTTAGCTAGGGCTTACAAAACGTTTGCGGATAAGCGGAATCTTTATATTGAATTAAATGAAGATAAGAAATCACGTTTTGTGTCGATAGGTGAATTTGAAAATGGGAATCAAACGGTGGATGCTGCTTTAAAGCAAATAACCATTAATTTTGATAGACCGTTTAGAGGGTCACAATTCATAAGACCCGGGGAAGATATGGCTACATTTCCAAAAATTATAGGTCTAAGGTATTCCGATGATAACAAATCGGCCATTATAGAGGTCGATTTGGAAAAGGATAAGAAATACATATTTTATCTTATTGGATTGGTGCCAAAATCCGAAGGAAGCAAGAATAACGACCAAGAAATTCGTTTTAAAACATCAGAATAATTTCAACAACGATTCACTCAGCACATTCCCCTACATTCCGTTACTCATTTCAGGCAAAGAGCTTCACTACAAATATCTTGAACACAATCCCCAATTTCAACTTTCCATTCCGTTAACCCTTCCCGATGCTCTGGGAAGGAACACTTCATTCCCTAGCCAAAATTGTGAATTAAGTCCGCCTCTCATCGGAAAGCCATCACTTCGGTTTTCTTAACAGAATTTACGGTAAGCTCTTCTTGAGTGCTTCCTCGAAAATTCTTAAAAACCGAACCACTGTCTTACACATTTTAAGGGGTTTATAATGATAAAGCCTTTGTTGTTTTTCGGGTCGTCGAAAAACAGGAACGACATAACTAATTCTAACTTAACCACAGCTGCTTATTTCGCTTAACTACCGGTACGCTCAAACGCAACTGCGTTTAAGAGAATTGCTAATGCCCTTATGGAACTTGTCAAGACCGTGACGAGTTTTAGTGAAAAATAAGGTTTCTACTTCCTTGAAATTCCAAGGATTTTACTACGTCGCAAACACACCTGATTTTACCCTAAAAGTCTTGACAAAACCCACTCTATCCATTGTGCGGTGCACGAAAGAAAAGAACAAACACCCCTTAAAATTTAATTTGTTTTAAATCAATAGGGGAAATATAAATCACTTAAATATTTTATTATTAGTACTATTAAAAATCACGTACAGTTAATTGGAAACGTTGGACAAGAACCAACAATTACGAACCTTGAAAGCGGAAAGAAAGTAGCCCGTTTTTCATTAGCCACAAATGGGTATTATAAAGATGCTAAAGGTGAAAAGCAAACGGATACGAATTGGCATACCGTAGTGGCTTGGGGCAAGACTGCCAAAATCGTAGAGAATTATGTTGGCAAGGGTAAAGAGGTTGGAATAGTTGGGAAACTGAAAACAAGAACCTACACGACCGACGATGGAAACCAACGCTATGTTACTGAAGTTGTAGCTGATGAAATCCTTTTACTTGGAATTAAAAGCGATAAGTAAACCCAAAATGAGAGAGGGCGTAACCGTCGAAAGATTCGCCCTCTTTTTTCATTATTCACACTTTATTATATGTACAATGAAAACACAAGTTAATGAAATAAAAGAGCGACTACAATATTTTACTGGAACAGAAATGTTCTATCAAATTCCATTGTTAAGAACACGATTTACAGATGGATTGAAATACCTATCCGAAGTTGCCGAATGTTTTTGGCTAATTACCGATACGTCCGTAATTGCAAAAAGTCTGATGAACCGAAGTGAATTTATCACAATCGATTTCAAGAGAATGTCAGAAGAAAAACAGGATTTTTCAGGCTACGAAGCCGAAATAATTTACAGCGATGGTAACGATAATATTTTAGAAAAACACGGGTATCGTGCAACCGATTTTCCATTGGATGAACTGCGATTATTTTTTGTAAATGGTACGTTGATGTTACCAAGCGAATAATGAACTACCCCGCTGCAAGCAGCTACGGTGTACCCACATCTTTAGCCAATTCCATTCCCTCGATGATATAGCCTAATCGTTCCATTCCCCTTACCAA
>CANMLL010000038.1 GCA_947498775.1 uncultured Aquimarina sp. | reverse complement strand
AAAATTTTGTCTTCGCTAACGCTTCGCAAAAATTTGATCAACGACGCTAACGCTCATCTTACACCTATCATTAGGCACAAGCAAGTGGTATCTGAAAAGCAGGATGAATAATCGGACGGGCTAAAAATCAATGACCTGAGTGTTTTTGTAAAGGTAAATTCTGACACAAAAGTTCTCGCCGATCAGCATCTGACGAAATAAAGGCCATCGATATTTTGTGATTGTAATCGCTAAACCCAAAGTCGCAAAGCGATCGCAGGAATTTGAAAAATATAACGTAAATAGTTACCCAAGCAATCATCACTTTGCTTGAGCGACTTTACAAAATAACGGCTGAATGAAAAAAGCCAGTGCATAACAAGATGTATGAGTTCATAGCGGCGGAAATTCCTAACGGAATTTCACGCTGGTTTATTAACTTTGGGCTGTGACGGAACATTTACTGTGTGCTTGTCCGCTACAAACCATACATTAAACGTTATGCTCCAGCATCGGCAGCGAAAACGGAATCTGAAAAGCAGAACGCAAGCAACACTCTAAACGGACGGGCAACGCTTCAAAGACCTGAGTATTTTTTCAAAGATTTTTATCAATTCAAAAGTTTGGAGCTACTCCCCGATTCGGACGTTGTACGCGGTAGCGAACTTGTGGTGGTTTGGCCTAATCCAATGGTAGCAAAGCGATCGCGAGAATTAGAAAAGCAGAACGTAAAAGATTCGCAAGCAGATATCGCTTTGCCAGGCAGGTTTGCTAAGTATAGACTTCATAAAAAGCCAGAGCATAACAAAATGTATAAGTTCATAGCGGCGGAAATTCCTAACGGAATTTCACGCAGGTTTGCTATCTTTGGGTTGTTGCGGAATATTCTCTATACGTTTGCCCGCTACAAACCATACATTAATCGTTGTCTGCCATTCCAAATTCGGATCGGACACTTTTTCTAAGGTGTATGAAAAGCTGTATGGAGTTACTTTTTTTAAGTAGTATCGGCATATCTCTGACGTTAGGAAGAGGATTGCCTCAAGTATTTTTCGCTTGGCAGCGTGGAAAGCCTGAGCTTTCTAAACGTTGACACGTCAAAAATACTTGAACAAGGACGGGAAAATTTTTGTAAAAGTCAAGTTTTATACAATTGTAGGCTACTTAAAAAAAGTAACGGAGTCTTATGCTCCCATAGCGAACGTATCTTATTACCTATAAAATTCATACGCTATGGGGAGACTTAGAAAAAGTGGACGCCCATATTGTTCCGGATTTGAAACGGTTCCTTTGCTTTTTATTATTAATTTTAAACGAAATTAAAATTAAAATAAAACAGCAGACAACATTATGTAAGATTGCATTGATCAAAATTTTGTCTTCGCTAACGCTTCGCAAAAATTTGATCAACGACGCTAACGCTCATCTTACACCTATCATTAGGTGCAAGCTAAAAAAAAGCCAACCGCACAAAACAAAGAGTGCCGAAAAAGACACACATTGTTTTTTATCCCATCGCTACTTCTGAAAATGCAATGAACATTTTCATTATAATACAATGAACTTTTACTATCTTTCTGCCGAATTATAAAAAGGTTTCAAATGAACCGAATAAAGGAAGTTCTAAAAGACAAAGGAATTAGTCAAACTTGGCTTGCTGAAAAAATGGACAAAAGTTATCCGACCATTAATGAATACGCAAGAAACAAAAGACAACCGAGTTTAGAAGACTTATACAAAATTGCAGAAATACTTCAAGTAAACGCAAAAGATTTACTTATAGATAGCGAAAATAATACTGGGAATTAAGATGAGTAAAGAACAAAAAGTAACAGGCAACATACAACCACTAAATAAGGATTTGGAAATACTAAAACAAAACTTCCCAAGTTGTTTTGACAAAAACGGAGATTTTGACTTTGAAAAATTCAAAACCCAACTTTCAAAAAACGAAATAAATTTTTCTAAAGAAAGTTACGGAATGGACTGGCTGGGTAAATCTTACGCTCGTTTATTGGCAACTGATGAAACCACTACTCTTTTAAAAGAAGATGAAACTTTTAATCAAAAAGAAGAAAATAAAAACTCTGAAAACTTATTGATAAAAGGCGACAATTTAGAAGTACTAAAGCACTTATCAAATGCCTATTACGAAAAAATAAAAATGATATACATTGACCCTCCTTACAACACAGGTAGTGATGGGTTTGTATATGCAGACGATAGAAAATTTACTGTAGACGAACTACAAGAATTAGCAGGAGTAAATGAAGAACGAGCAAAACGAATTTTAGATTTTACGCAAAGTAAAAGTAACTCACATTCTGCTTGGTTAACGTTTATGTACCCAAGATTGTACATTGCCAAACAATTGTTAAAAGACGATGGAGCTATCTTTATTTCTATTGATGATAATGAAATTGGTCAATTAAAACTTTTGATGGATGAGATTTTCGGTGAAGAGAATTTTGTAGAACAATTAATTTGGAAAAGAAGGACAACAGCACCAAACGATAGAATAATTGGAAAAAATCACGAGTATAATCTTGTTTATGCTAAAAACTTAAATAACGTTGATTTACATCTACAGCCAAGAAGTAAAAAGCTAAATAAACGTTATTCAAATCCGGACAATGACATTAATGGTCCATGGACAACTTCTGATTTAAGTGCCAATGGAAAAGGAGGTAGACTTACTCAAAGTTGTGTTTTCGATATTATTAACCCTGAAACAGGAATGAAAAATCCACCACCTCAAAATAAATGTTGGCTTTATAATGAGGAGAAAGTAAAGCAATTAATTAGCGATAATAGAATAGGTTTTAGAAAAAAATCAGGTACACCATTCTTAAAAAGATATTTATCTGAGGTTCGCCAAGGAACTACTTTAGCAACTATTTTAGAGGACAACGGATTTTCCCAAGATTCTGCTAAAGAAATTCGCCAACTATTCCAAATGGATGTGTTTGACTTTCCAAAACCTGTTAAATATTTAAAAACACTTATAACTACAGGTTGTGGAAACAATGATATTATCCTAGATTTTTTCGCTGGCTCAGGTTCTACAGGAGATGCAGTGATGCAACTCAACGCAGAAGACAATGGAAATCGTAAATTTATTATTGTACAGTTACCAGAAATCATTGATCAAAAAAGTAATAAAACAGTTTACGATTTTGTAAAAAACGAATTAAAAATAGCTACACCCACAATTTTTGAAATTACAAAAGAACGTTTAATTCGTGCATCAAAAAAAATACAAGACGAAAATATAGATAAGCCTGCTAAATCTAAAAAAATAAAATGTGAAGGATTTGGAGAAGACGGAGAACATTGTCATTCTTGTAAAGGAGAACATACAATCAAAATAGAATCCACAAAAAAGAAAGATTTATCAAATCAAGATTTAGGCTTCAAAGTGTTTGAAACAATGCCAATTTGGGAAGATTATAATTTTGAATCAGAAGAACTTGAAAAACAAACAAGTTTGTTTGACGAAAGTAAACTAACCAAAGAAGACATAAAAGCACTATTGGTTACTTGGAAAACCTATGATGGTATTTCACTTACAGAAACAATACAAGAAACTGATTTAAATAGTTACACAGCACATTACAGTAATGAGAAATTATACTTATTGGATAAACACTTTACAACCAAAAATTTAAACACATTATTAGAAAAGATAGACAGCGATAAAGATTTTAACCCAACTATAGTCATTGCATTTGGTTATCATTTTGAAAGTAAAAGTTTGCGTGAAATAAGCGAGAATATTAAGTCTTATGCTAACAAAAAAAGTATTGATATTGACTTTATAACACGCTATTAATATGAAAGGATTTAATTTTGAAAAAAATCTTCAACATCAAACTCAAGCAGTAAAAAGTACAGTTACTGTTTTTGATAATTTAGAAGTAGAAAAAACAAAAGGAGTTGACAAACAATTTTTGAATCCTGTCTTGAAAATTTATGATGGCAATAACACCTATCCAAAAAACATAATAGAATTACAAAAGGTCAACAATATTGAAGGTAAAGTAAACCTTAACAGTAATATCATAGATATTATGATGGAAACAGGAACAGGAAAAACCTATACTTATACCAAAACCATTTTTGAACTCAATAAAAATTACGGACTTTTTAAATTCATTGTAATTGTTCCCACACTTTCTATTAAAGCAGGAACAGTCGATTTTTTAAAAAGTGATAGTTCAAGAGCACATTTTAAAGAGCAATATGGTAAAACCATCAAATTACATATTGTAGAAAGCAAAAAAGGAGGTAAAAATAAAAAATCATTTATGCCTCCTGCTGTAAATAGTTTTGTAAATGCAGGAGTTTACGAAAAAAACAGTATTCAAGTAATGGTTATCAATGCAGGAATGGTAAACTCTGAAACAATGCAAAAGAGTTTTGACAAAGGTATTTTTGATAAGCACACAATTCCTTTTAAAGCAATTTCAGCAGTTAGTCCTTTTTTAATCATAGATGAACCTCATAAGTTTTCAAAAGCCAACAAAACTTGGGAGAATATTCAAAAAATGAAACCGCAATTTATTTTGCGTTATGGTGCAACATTTAAAGAATATGAAAATTTAGTTTACACGTTAACTGCTGTCGATTCTTTCAATCGTAATTTAGTGAAAGGCGTAATAGGTCATATCACAGAGTTTGAAAGTGGAAAGAATGCAATTGTAAAACTGAATAATACGGATGGAAAAGAAGCCACTTTTGAATTGTTAGAAGACAAGAATAAAAAGACATTTAAACTTACTAAAAAAGAAAGTCTACAAAGAGTACATTCTGCTATGGAAGATTTGTATGTAGAGAGTTTAAACAAAAGTAAAGTTGTTTTATCTAACGGAATTGAATTATCTAAAGGAGATAAATTAAACCCTTATTCTTATGCAGAAAAACTACAAGAAGTAATGATTCAAAAAGCCATAAAAAGCCATTTTGAAAATGAAAAACAATTACTTACAAGAAGTGTAAAAATTAAACCAATTACACTATTCTTTATTGACAACATAGAAGAGTACAGAAATGAAGATGGTTATTTAAGAACGACTATTGAAAGTTTGATAAAAGCAGAAGTAGAAACCTTACTTAAAACTGAAAAGAACACCTTTTACAAAGCATATCTTGAAAAAACTTTAGAAGATATAAGTCTCACTCACGCAGGATATTTTTCAAAAGATAATTCAGAAAAAGATGAAGCGATTGAAAAAGAAATAAACGAAATATTGCACGACAAACAAGCAATGCTTGATTTGGATAATCCAAGACGATTTATTTTTTCAAAATGGACGTTGCGTGAAGGATGGGATAACCCAAATGTTTTTCAGATTTGTAAATTAAGAAGTAGTGGTAGCGATATTTCTAAACTACAAGAAGTTGGTAGAGGTATAATTCCCCCCTCAATTAGGGCAGTAATTTAAGTTCAAAAATTGATTAAATTTACTGTATTATGAAACGAAGAA
>CANMLL010000037.1 GCA_947498775.1 uncultured Aquimarina sp. | reverse complement strand
AAAAAGTAACGGGTCTTTGCAGCGTAGCCCGTCCGTTTAGAGTGTTGCTTGCGTTCTGCTTTTCAGATTCCGTTTTCACTGCTGATGCTGGAGCATAACGTTTAATGTATAGTTTCGTAGCGGGCATACTCGAAAAAGAATGTTCCGCACTGCCCAAAGATAGCAAATGCGCGTGAAATTCCGTTAGGAATTTCCGCCGCTATGAACTTATACATTTTGTTATGCTCTGGCTTTTTATAGAGCCTGTACTTTGCAAACTTGCTTGGCAAAGCGATAATTGCTAACGAAATCCCTGCGTATTGCTTTTCTAACTCTCGCGATCGCTTTGCTGCCATTGGATTATGCCAAACCACTCCAAGTTCGCAGCCGCGTACAGCGTCCGAATCGGGGAGGAGCTTAAACTTTTGAATCGGTAAAAATCTTTGAAAAAATGACAGGTCTTTGCAGCGTAGCTCGTCCGTTTAGAGTGTTGCTTGCGTTCTGCTTTTCAGATTCCGTTTTCGTTGTTGATGCTGGAGCATAACGTTAAGTATAAGAAATCGTAGGGCAGGTTATAAGCACTATCGTTTCGGTTTATTACTTAGCTAAATATAAATATTTTGCTTTTATCTTTTTTACTATAAACGCCAAATTTTATATTTAGCGGACTTAGTTAATATTCACAGACCTTTCGGTTTAGCACAAACGCCCTATGTTTTTTATACCTTGTTACCTGCTGGCTTTACTTTTTATAATGGAATTCCAATAAATTCCCATTTGACCTCTATTTACTATTTTCAATTTAATATTTGTTAAGTCCACAACATTTTTGTCTTTACTAAATTCAGCGATATCTTTAAACCGCTCAAATACGAAATCCCAGTCCAAGTAGTGATTTAGCATCCATTTTAATTCATTGTCAGCTTTATTTTGGTCAATCCGTTTTTTTAATTCTGTTATAATTTTTGTTTCCGCATTTCCGTCCAATTCAGCTATTCCAGTCAGATAGTTTGGTTCTGTCATTGCATACCATTGAATAAACAATCCTCTTTTTAAATATTCAATGTCAGTATCCGACATATTCGCATATTCTTTATGCACTTTTTTATATTCAGAATAAATTTCATTCAAAGTCATAACTTTTCCGTCCGAATTTCCTTTTCCGTTGTAAAGGTCAATAGCGAAAGAATATAATTCTACTTCTTTATTTGTTAGTTCAGTTAATGTCATTTTTTGCGCTTGCAGGTAACGTTTAATGTATAGTTTCGTAGCGGACTCGTCGACAAAGAACCCTCCGCACTGCCCAAAGATAGCAAATGCGCGTGAAATTCCGTTAGGAATTTCCGCCGCTATGAACTTATACATTTTGTTATGCTCTGGCTTTTTATAGAGCTTGTACTTTGCAAACTTGCCTGGCAAAGCGATAACTGCTTGCGAGATCTTTGCGTTCTGCTTTTCTAACTCTCGCGATCGCTTTGTTGCCATTGGATTATGCCAAACCACCCCAAGTTCGCAGCCGCGTACAGCGTCCGAATCGGGGAGGAGCTCCACCTTTTTGAATCGGTAAAAATCTTTGAAAAAAGTAACGGGTCTTTGCAGCGTAGCCCGTCCGTTTAGAGTGTTGCTTGCGTTCTGCTTTTCAGATTCCGTTTTCGCTGCTGATGCTGGAGCATAACGTCTCTTGTATGTTGCGTTTGCTTCCCGAAGGGAGCATATGCAATATACAAACTGTTATAAGCTTTTATTTTTTTGACTCTATTAGTTGTTCAACTAATGATTCTAATTTCTCAATTTGTTTTTGTTGTTGAATAGTGTAAAGAGTTAATTCCTCAATCTTTTTAAGAAGATTCATATCCATTTCAGCTTGCATCACACCATTTTGTTCAAATTCTTTTGCAGAAGGTATTTCAGGTAAATGACTATTCTCGATAATGAATTTTTCTAATTCCGCAATACTTCTCAGGTTATAATTTTCTTTGAATACATAATCAGGGGCAGGAACATTTAAATCAATTTTCACTTCTTCTGCGTGAATATTTCCTTTTACAGTTAATTTCATATCTGGATTGGAAGTTCCAATTCCTATATTACCAGAATTAACAAAGGTCATAAGTTTACCTCCACCCACTGTTCCTCCTTGGGAAATGTGCAGTCTGTTATCGTGTCCGTGACTAAGATGGAATATAGAGTTTCCGTTATTGGGGACAAAAGTAATAGCTGATTCATCGTTAAAATTTAATCTAACACCTTTATTTGTTGATGTTCTAACATCTAACTTTGAAGCAGGGTTTGTTGTTCCAATTCCTATATTACCAGAATTAACAAAGGTCATAAGTTTACCTCCACCTACTGTTCCTCCTTCGGAAATGTGCAGTCTGTTATCGTGTCCGTGACTAAGATGGAATATAGAGTTTCCGTTATTGGGGACAAAAGTAATAGCTGATTCATCGTTAAAATTTAATCTAACACCTTTATTTGTTGATGTTCTAACATCTAACTTTGAAGCAGGGTTTGTTGTTCCAATTCCTACAAGGTTTCCAGTATCGGTTATTTGTGCTAAGATAGTATTGGATAGAATTCCAATGATAATTAAAGATATTCCTTTTCTCATTTCTATAAATTAACTTTTATACTTATACGTGTCTTAATATTTTAAAATGTTACCCAAATATTTTGAGAAATTGCTTATAACGTTTAATGTATAGTTTGTAGCGGGATGATCACAAAGTAACCCTCAGTACAGCCCTAAAGATAGCAAAAGCGCGTGAAATTCCGTTAGGAATTTCCGCCGCTATGAACTTATACATGTTGTTATGCGCCGGCTTTTCATTCAGCCGATACTTCTTAAAAAAGCCTAAAGCAAAGCGATAACTGCTTGCGAACCACTTGCGAACTGCTTTTTCCAATTCCCGCGATCGCTTTGCGACTTTGGGTTGAACGATAACCAACACAAAATTGCAATGGCCTTTATTCCGTCAGTTGCGGATAGGAGCGAACCTTTGGATCATTAAAAATCTTTGAAAAAATACTCGGATCTTCGATCTGGCGTTTGTCAGTTTTGAGTGTTGCTTGCGATTTGTTTTTCGCACCTCCGATGCTGGCGCATAACGGTCTCGTGTATGGCTCGTTGCGGAAAATCAGCTATGATTTTCCGCCGTAACCGAAAGATAGCAAATTGCAATGAATTCCGATTAGGAATTCAGCCGCAATGAGCTATACACGGTGTTGCCCACAGTTTTTTTTATTCTGTCATCCATTTCATTAAATCTTTCTCGTTGACAATTGACCAAGAATGTGGATGTCTTTCGCCATTAGCACGATAGCCCTTATTTTCCGTTTCTATAAGTTCGATATTCTTACTTCCAAATTCAGTTTTTAATTTGTCCGACAAATTTTTAAGATAGTAGGCATTTAGGTCTTCGTAATCATTTTTTCTGTTCTCTTGCCACCATTTTAAATCAGGCTCTGTGTAAAATCTTATTTTTAAATTTTTAAGATTTTTTAAATTGTGGATATTCTGCGTTTCGAGAGTAAAAGGCGAGTACTTTTCATAATTTTCAATTCCGTTTTCAGGATTTCCAAATTCTTTGTCAAAAAAACTTTTTATCCAGGTTGCCTCTTGAATTGATGGTTCTGAAAAGTCCATTTTTAAGTTTTTTTGAGCTGTTTTATAAAGTGCTAAAAGGTCAATAGGTGAGTCCACTACAAAAACACCTTTGGGTTGAACTTGGCTTTTACTCTCAACAAGATAATCACTGATTAGTAGGCTTACATTTCCACCACTCGAAAATCCACCGATAAATATTCTTTCCTTGGATAAATTGTTTTCTAATATTATTTTTTCTAATTGTTCAGCCAATTGATGTCTTTCCGATTGCTGTAAGAATAAATGTTGATTCAGGTTCATAGCTAAAACAGAAAATCCATTTTTTATGCTTATTTCTGAAATTTTAAATTCGGAAAATGTGTTTTTTGCATCACAGGGAAAACAAGGAAATAAAATTAGTAGTCCATTTTGTTTTTCCGGTTTAATCAATTCAAATTCCGATGTTGTTATTCTTTCAGTCTGATAGTTCTCATTGTTTTGTCGCTTACAGGAAATAACAATTAGAGCTAAAATTATGATGAGTGTTCTCATTTCTTAAATTGTGGGCAACGTTTAGTATAAGAAACGTAGGGCAATAAATAAGCACTTTCGTTTCGGTTAATCACTTAGCTAAATATAAATATTTTGCTTTTATCTTTTCTTCTTAAATGCCAAATTTTATATTTAGCGGACTTAGTTAATAATAACAGACCTTTCGGTTTAGCACAAACGCCCTATGTTTTTTATACATTGTTAGGTGTCTGGCTTTTCTTTCCGCAAACTTGCTAGCGTTGGCGTGAAAGCTCTTTTAAATTTGTGAGGCACGAGCAAACTTTAAATGTGCTTGAACTTGCGTTGGCTATTTTTCAACTATAATTTCTCGTATTAAATTTTCTATTTTCTTATTGCTAAATTGCTTTCTGAATTTAATTTTAATTGTATCTCCAAAGAACTTTTCTGCGTGTCTTATTTTCTGTTTTTCTTCATTTCTCAAACTTTCTTCACTTGTGTTTTTTGTTTCTACAACAAAGTATAGTTTTTTCAATTTGTCCTCATAATTCAGAACATAAGCAAAATCAGGTGAATAACTTTTTCCGCCAGCAATAGGAATTTTTATTGAGTTTTTTGGGATTTTAGAGAAAACAACTACTTCTTTCAAGTTTTGTTCAATATTCTGTTTTTCTAATTCAGAATCGTAAAATAATTCATCAAGTAAATAAGTATCGGCTACTTTATTCTCGGAATACATAACACCAACATCAGAAGCAGAAATTTCTTTTAATACATTTCCTTTTTCGTCAGTAAATTTAGTTGGATGAATTTCATTGCTCACTTTTTGATATTCAATTCCAAATTTATCTATTGCATTAAACATTAAATAATTCTCGAATTTTTGTTTAATAATACGAACTGTGGCAATATTTAAAAATTTGTTTATATCGATATTAGAATCAATAAATGAACTGTTTAAAGTCTTTATATTGATGTTTAATGTTTTTGCTAATTCCTTCAAGAAACTACTGTATTTCATTGTAGAAATTGGCGTTATCTCATTTCCATAAATTTCTTGTTCTTCTTTAACTCCAGCAATGTTGTCAGTTATTTCTATTTGTACTGTTCTTTCTTTTATACCTTCAATAGTAAAATTACTGTTTTGCTCATTCAAGAAATTTATAAAAAGTGATTTGAATTTGTCTTCTTTTTCAAACTTGTATTCTAGAATTACCTTTTCATTTAATTTCTCCCAAAGTTCTTTTAATTCGTTGTATTTTTCTGTTCGTATACTAACTTGCTTTTTCTTATCTGTAGATTTTCTAACTTTATTAGAGCCAACACCTTCAAATATTTTAGGATAGTTATGTTTAATAAAGTCAAAACCACCTTCTTTGAATTTATTTGACCTTGTAACAACATTATTTTCGTCTAATATTTCAAATAAATCATCTTCTGTGGTTTTGTATAATTCACAAATCTTCTTTACAATGTCGTCTGATAATTTTTCTGGAATATCTTCTATTGAAATTGCACCAGATTTCTCATTTATTTCATTTACTAATTTATCTACAAAATCACTTTCTGTAAAATCTACAAAGTAGTTTAGATAAAACTGTTCGTCTTTTACTCGGTTACCGTATTCATTTACAGGAAGCCTTAAACCTCTATAATTCCCCCTATTCATAGGACAGAATAATTAAAAAATAAGATGTTAATGATGTTGAAAGAGGGGGGTCTGGGGG
>CANMLL010000036.1 GCA_947498775.1 uncultured Aquimarina sp. | reverse complement strand
AAAATTTTGTCTTCGCTAACGCTTCGCAAAAATTTGATCAACGACGCTAACGCTCATCTTACACCTATCATTAGGCAACATTGCGGAAACCCGTATATATTTCAACCCTAAGGTTAGTACCTTGACCAAAATTATATTTTACAATATGGGAACAACAATAGGAAACGTTTTAATATCTTATGATATTGACAAATCACACACACAAGTAAAAACGGCTTTAGAAACTTTAGGTTATTTAGAGAAATTTAAAAACACTAATGACCCGACAACTTACAAACTACCTAACACAACATTGTGGCATCCCAAAAAATCATCTAATCAGGCAATGAATGATTTAAAGAGTACTTGTGATAATCTAAATGTAAAACTTGAAAAGGCAATTGCTGTGAAAGCAACTGAATTTGTTGGATACTAATTGATATGGCAAAATTTACAGAAGAAGCTTTAACTAATTGGACTAAACCACCGAGTAATTCCGAACAAACCAAACTTGAAAATTCTGAAAGTATAAATGCAAAATGAAGTTGACGGATAGCATAAATCCCATTTATATAGATATGAATATGGAAAATAAGTATGGAATATCTAAAAAAGGATTGCTTCACGATAAGATTAAAATAAAAAACTAAATGCTAACAATTTGTATAGTTCATTTACACCCTTTAGGATGCAAACGAACCATACAAGAGACGTTGTGTGCAAGCTTAGAAAAAGACCTGTAACAATCATCATAATAGGACATCTTTAATATAGACACTAATTCAAAAACAATGCGATTAATAATATTCATTACAGGTTTATTACTATCAACAATATCTTACGGACAGACATCTTTAAAAGAAATCGGGCTTAAAGCCGGAAAATATAAAGTAGGCTTTAAACACTATACAGTTAGTGATAGCACCAGAAACTATCGAATTCATAATGAGTTTAATAACCAACTCATCAAGAGACCAATTCCAATAAGCATTTGGTATCCTGCGAAAATAGAGGATAGTAATTCTGAACAATTAACAGTCATGAACTATGTAGAGATTTTTAAGGAAGAGGAAGAATGGAAAGATTTACCAGACTATTTTTTGATGGACTGGTTTCAACATTTACCGAATACGCCACAAAACAAGGCTCATCTTTCTGAAAAAGTAAATGCCTTTTCCAATCCAACGTTTTTAGACGGGAATTTTCCAGTTATAGTTTATGCATCAAGTTATCAAGCCTCGTCAATTGAGAACTTTGCGCTATTAGAATATTTAGCAAGTAACGGTTTCGTTGTCATATCAAGTCCTTCAAGAGGAACAGACACACGTTGGTTAGAAGGAGCAACGACAAAAGATATGGAAACGCAGTCAAGAGATGTAGAGTTCCTTCTCAAAGAAATTCACAGCTACAAGAATATTGATTTGGAAAAAGTGGCATTAATGGGATTTAGTTTTGGTGGATTATCAAACGCTATAACTGTGATGAAAAACAAGAATATAAGTGCAGTTATAAGTCTGGATGGAGCTGAAAGATATAATTATCCTGTTTTGGAAAAATCACCTTATTTTAATTTAGATAAGTTTTCCGTTCCTTATATCCATTTTGCTCAAAAAGAGATTCCAAAGGAAGTTCTAAACGCGGACAAAATCCCTGAAGAGCTGAACTACAAATTTCAACTGTATGATTCTTTAAAATATAGCAATATTTACAGATATAGATTTCACAACCTTACTCATTCTTATTTTAGTTCTTTCGGTGTCTTATTCGCAAACAGAGACAAAAGGCAAGACAAAAGTGATGCGAAAATTATGGCTTCCTATAATCTGCTGTGCCAACATACCTTACAGTTTTTGAATGCAACACTAAAAAATGAGAAAAAGGCGATATCTTTCATTGAAAATAAGCCTGTTGCAAACGGATTTTCCGATAGTTTGATTTCTAAGCAAACGAAAAAAGCTATCGAAAAAGACTTTACATATAAAGATTTCAACGATTTAGCATATAAACAGGATTATAAAGATTTAATCCCGTTATATAAAAGGATTATTGCTGAATATCCAAATCTTGAGCTTCAAGAAGGAATGTTGAATATTTTTGGGCTGCGATTGTCTTTTAACCCTGAAAAGAAAGAGCAAGGATATAATGTCCTTTTTTTGGCTTTACATCTGTATCCAAAATCGGCAAATTTATACGATAGTATAGCCGAGGCATATTTTTATAATAAGGATTACTCAAACGCTATTTTTAATTACAAAAAGTCATTGGAATTAAATCCAAAAAATCAAAATGCAATTGATAGATTGAAACAACTTAAAGAATAAAGCCAGCAGGTAACAACGTGTATAATGCATTGCTATAGTTGGTTAAGCAAAGGAAAAATGCTTACATTTATTCGAAAGATGTAAAACTCGGAAAATTCTAACCGAATTTTCCGCAACGACATCATACACAAACACGTTGTGTGTCATTATCAAGTCTATTGGTAGATTACTTATAAATGACAAAACTACCTGAAAACAAAAATTTAAGATAAAATTATAATTAATTTCGTTTTAATGCCTATTTTTGTAAAAAACCTACAAAAATCAACTTTAAAATGGTCTTAGAGATACAATTAAGTAATTTTTACTCTATTAAAGACGAAGTAGTTCTAGATTTAAGAGCTGGTAGAATAAATACGAAAAAGGCAAAATCATTAAAGAAAAATTTATTCAAATTTGAAGACACAGAAGTATTAAAAACAGTCGCCATATATGGGGCGAACGCTTCTGGAAAAAGCAACATAATAAAAGCTATAAGATTTTGCAATGCTCTAGTTTTTGAATCTCATCGTCATAATGAAAATGTTGTTTATAATTTTAAACCTTTTAAGTTTAATGGTTTTTCCAAAAAACCAAGTAAATACCTAATTCGATTTGTATTAAAAGAGATTGAATATGAATATTCTTTTTCATTAACTAGAACTGAGATTCTGTCCGAAAATTTATATTATTACCCGAATGGGCGTCGAGCAAAAGTTTTTGAAAGAAATGAAAAAAATGGAAAAACCAAAAAGGAAAAATATTCATTTGGGACTTCTGTGATTAAAAGACCTTTCGATGTTGCAGAAAGCACTTCAAATAAAACTCTATATATTTCAAGAGCTAGTCAAATGGATAGAGATATTCCAAAAGAAATCTTTAACTTTTTTTATAGAACATTCATTTTAAACTATTTTGCTTACAGCACTAAACATCTTGACAATTTAATTAAAACTTACAAAGATCAACTTCTGAAAGCTTTACAATTTGCTGACAGCGACATTATAGATTTTAAGCAAAATTTGAAAACAGAAAAAGGCAAAAATTTGAAAACAAATTTTGTCACAGAAGAAGCTTTTTTTGAAGAAGTTGAAACTGAAAGATTGGAAATAAAAACATTTCATAAATTTTCACCAAATACTCCATTTGATTTTACCAGCGAGGAGTCTTTAGGAACGCAAAAACTATTTTCCATTATGCTAACTATTCTTGATGTGGTTAAAGAAAATAAGATTTTACTAATTGATGAAATAGAAGATAGTCTGCATCCACAAATAATAGAATATATAATTGAGATATTCAATGCTAGTAAAAGCGCTCAACTTATCTTTTCTACTCACAATACAAATTTATTAGATTTAAACAAATTAAGAAAAGATCAAGTATGGTTTGTGAACAAAGGAGAAGATGGTAGTTCAGATCTCTACTCTCTTTATGATTATAGTGATTTCAGAGATTCAATGAATTTGGAAAAAGCTTACTTACAAGGTCGCTTTGATGCCGTTCCAATTGTAAATGATTCTAACGATAAATTACATTCAATAATCAATGGGTAGCAAAAGAAGAAAACCTAGAGGAAAGAAAATCAACCCAACTTTGTTTGTTTTTTGTGAAGGAGAAACTGAAGAGTCCTATATTAACCTGTTAAGGTCTGAATACAAAATCCCTTCAATCATAATTCATCCTAAAATTGGAGGTGGCGATATTTCTGATAAATTTATAAGAAACTATAAAAAAGGAAGACCTTCCCATCCAAAAGACGAAACTTTTCTCTTCTATGATCTTGACGTGCCAGAAATATTGCAAAGACTCCGAAAGATTGAAAATAGCAAATTGTTAATTTCGAATCCGTCTGTAGAGCTATGGTTTCTTCTTCATTATAAAAACCAAACTGCAAACGTAAATTCAGATTATTGCTGTAAAGAACTAAAAAATCGAAATAAGGTTTATAAAAAAGGAACCATCGATGATAAACTTAAAGAAAAGCTTCTCTTAAAAAAGAATGATGCCTTAAATAGAGCTAAAAAATTAGATGAAAACAAGAATCCAAGTTCTTCAGTTTATAAGTTAATTGAAGTTCTAAATGGATTAAAAGTAAAATAAGTCGAGTAGGTAAAGGGGAATCTCACCCCTAAACCTCTCACAGAACCGTACGTGATAGTCTCCCATCATACGGCTCTTCAAGACCGAAGCACCTACATATCCCTCGATGCTTCGCTGATTTAACCAAATCATCCTCCAAAGAGTTGTAAGAAATGAACTACCCGTATCCTATGACTAAAATAAATTTATTGTTATAAATTTTTCTTATTGTTCTAGGATGCATATTTCAGCGTGTTCACGTATGGTGTGCCTCTCTCAACAACTGCAAAAGCCCTGGCTATTAATTTGTTCCTTATAATGTTTAAAGTGCTCACTTTATTTTTTCCTTGTAACACCCTTCGTTCATAATAACTTTTCATTTCAGGATTAAATTGTATAGCAGAAACTGCACACATATTGAGCAATGCTTTACCTTCTTTATTGGCTAGATGACTTACTTTGGTTTTCCCCCTGATACTTGTTCCTGATCTGTTGGGGAAAGGTGCTATGCCACAGTAAGAAGCAAACTTCCGCCAAGTGTCAAAAGCAGTGAACCCAGCCGTATATACAATCAAAAACCTTGAAGTTACCTCTCCAATACCTTTAATACTGATCAAGAGCCGATACAGGTTGTGTAGTTGTGGATCTTGATCTATGATCCTATCCAATTCTTTTTCTATATGAGATATTTGCATATCAAGGGTATTGATAATTTCTTGTTGTACAGCAAACAGTACTTTACCTTCTTCTTCTCTCAGAACTCTCTGTTGTTCCCCTAAAGTACCTATATGACCTGCACGCTGTGACACCAACTTCCTACGCATAGACATCAATCGTTTTAAACTAGCTAAAGAACTTCCTGCCATTTGATAAGGCATTACTTCTTCACGTACCCGATAACCATACAAAGCTATTCGTTTGGCATCTGCTTTATCTGCTTTACCCCTTGAAATACCCAACGAACGCCGGATTTCCAAACCAGAAACTACATGAAACAATAACCCCTGGGCACTCAAGTACTCAATAAGATGATGTGTATATAAACCAGTATGTTTAAAAACAAATAAAAGCTTCCCTTTATCCGTGCTACTCTTTTTTAACGACCAATTTACCATCAGTGCAATACCTTCAAATGTATTACCAAAAACTTCGTGTACACCAATAGTATGCAGACAAACGTCCAATGTTAATTTACTGGCATCAATACCGATAATTTCTTTTATTTCCATAATTTTATAATATTAAAAATGGTTGCGTAAACTAACTCCTTTATTAACCAAAGGTTAAAATCCTATATGGTTCTGAGCAACCGATTAGAAGAACGGGGACTAATACGAGGAATGGCTCTTTAAGCCAGAGGCAGAGTAAGTTCACCCCGTTCTTCTTTTATTAAACACTAAAGTTATGAACATTTTTATAAGTTATGAGTCTCCCCCGGACCCCCTCTTTTAAACATCATCATAATAGATAATATCTATAATACAAATCTAAAGGAGGCAAAGCCATCGGAGAATTATTTAGATTAAACCATTATTGGTCTTGCTAACCCCTTCGCTACGTCTAATTTTCAAAAGACATCTCTTAGATACGAATCGCTACTACGAGTTAGTCCGCCACTCCTCTTATGTATTGATACTCTTTGGCTTGCCCTTCGGGATTATGCCGTTCTTCCTTAACACTTAACACCACAAAAGAAGTTTCTCCTGTTCCATAATTGAGCCGTCTAGTAAAGCTCCTGCCCTCTTTATGCCGATTGCCGAATAGTCAACCATACTGATTACCGTCTACTAAACTTTATCTCTCAGAGCCGTCAACCCTTCGATTTTGACAATACTAAAGTTGTTTACGACACTTCTACAAGGGTTCAATCTCATCTCTTTCAGCTTCTCTACTCCCACCATAGCTTACTACTCACAATATAACAGCGATAGCGCCTTTGACCTTATCGCTCAAGACCAACCCCTGAAAGGTAAGCCCCATAAGGCGGTTTGATAGGTCTGTCAGTCAGCCCCTATCGAAAGACCACATCTTGTATTTCTAAAAATTGGCGGTTAGAAATTTGATGTCCTTTCATCTCAATTAAAGTTATGTTACTTGTTTTTCAATGAACTTAATCATATTTTGTATCCCCAAGTAACGCAGGACACACAACTACTCACAACACCAAGTATGTGATCATAGCAGTTAAGTGATGGTTCGAAAGGTTCTTGTATATTTGCTATGGCGCAAAGATTTTAAATAGGGAAAGTTATAAAATCAGCGCAGATTTGTCGATAGTTTGGTAACATTTTGCTCCGCTACGACACATACGTGTGCCGAGAAGCAATGAACGGCTGATAATTATCATTGCGAACTGTTAATAAGATGGTGGAA
>CANMLL010000035.1 GCA_947498775.1 uncultured Aquimarina sp. | reverse complement strand
AAGCGATGAACTCACAGGAAGTTGCAGAAACTATCTTGAACGGCTCAAGGCACATTTAAAAGAAAAAAAGAAGAAGACATTTACCAATATTGAAATTAGAACGCAATTACGCATCAAAGAAAGTACACTACGCAACTACCACAAGCAATTACAATTATTAGGTTACATCAAACGAAATACGAATAAGAAGACCAGAAGTTACACCTTTGAACTGATCATATCCAAAGATTACGAAAGCCTACAGAACGATATACAAACCGCATTGGACAAGGCTTTACAGAATATTAAGACACCTAAAGGCAAGAGTGAGTAAATTATCTGTTGGCATTGCCAACTCGCAAAGCGCAATTAAATCGCAAGTACTCTTTTTGCGAAATACTGTACAGTAAATCAATTACTTACGTCTAAATCGCAACAAATCTAAAAAATGGATAAGTGCAATGAAAAAAGCGGTGAGCCACCGCAGGCAAATTATGAAGAAACTACCACTAAAAAACGAGAGCTTCCAGTATATCGAGAAATCATTTAGAGAATGGTTAGACATCTTGGGCTATGCAAAATCCACAGTATATAACTTACCCAATCATATACGGGAACTATTTTACTTTTTAGAGCAACAAAACATCAACAACATCACCCAATTAGACAATCAAATTATCAAGGAACATTATAATAATGTGAAATTACGTTCTAACGATAGACAAGGTGGCGCATTAAGTAGTGGTAGTTTAAACAAACATTTACAAGCACTCTATAAGTTTACAGACTACTTGCGTCAAAGTGGAAGAATGGTATTGCCAACCTTAAATATCGATTGGGAAACAGATGATACCAACGAAATAGAAACTTTGACTCCACAAGAAATACAATTACTTTATAAAGCAACCTATGGATATAATGAGAATACACGATTAGAACCACTCAATGCAAGAGATAGAGCAATCCTTACTATTTTCTATGGTTGTGGATTACGCAGAAACGAAGGGTATCATCTTAATGTAGAAGATATCAATTTTGATAGAAGAACATTGCATGTTAGAAAAGGAAAAGCGAATAAAGAAAGACTAGTTCCTTTTAACAAAGTCAACTCAGAATATCTACAAGAATATATGTATGACAGCAGACCACAATTGATAAAAGACAAACGTAAATCTGCTTTTTTTATCAATGAACGAGGTGATCGATTAGGTGCCCAATCCATTGCGATACGCTTAAAAATATTACAACAACGCACTGAATACATCACTTTACAAGAAAAAAATGTACGATTGCACGTATTGAGACACAGTATCGCTACACATCTATTACAAAACGGAATGCCATTAGAAAATATCAGTAGATTTTTAGGACACACCTCTTTAGAATCAACACAAGTATATACTCACCTAATCCATCAAGATAATGGCAATTAAACTCGGTAAAACCAAAGACAGTCGAACCCGTAAAAAGAAAGTGACCAATGATGCAGAACTGGAAATCTTACAACGGTTACAAAACGAAAAAGACCAACCCGAATTTATTAAATACCTACTTCAAAAAGGGTATAGCATTAAAAGTAGTGAGCGTTACCTAAAAGATATTAAACTCTTTAAGAAATGGTTAGTTAAAGAAAATCTTGCAGAAGAAGCGGTCAGTTATAATGACATTACACATTACATACAAAGCAAAAAGGGAAAAGTTAAGCAAATTACTATTGCTACTGTTTTAACCAGTTTAAAACGATATTACGACTATTTAGAAGAATTAGGTTTTGTAGTAGAAAATCCAGTACTAAATGTTCAAATAAAAGGTATTAAGCGAAAGGTATTGTATAATATTTTAAGCAAACAGAAACTTGAAAAAATATACTACGATTACAAAGAATTATCAAATCAAAGCCCATCCCAGAAACGTAATGAGATTATCGTTAGTTTACTGGTATATCAAGGCTTGACCACTACAGAACTCAAAAAACTAACTATCCAAGATGTAAAATTACGGGAAGGGAACATTTACATTGCAGCTACAAGAAGGAGTAACGAAAGAACCTTAAAACTGGAATCTCACCAAATACTGGATATCATGGAATACACCTTGCAGGTGAGGCAAGCCATATTATCAGAAACTAATAAGCAAACTGACTTGTTTTTTGTAACTCAAGGAAGTAGTTTAAATCTACAGAATGTAATACAAAAACTGATGCAGCAATTACAAAAACAGAACAAAAAAGTAGAAAGCATCAAACAAATACGTGCTTCGGTCATTACGCATTGGTTAAAGAATTATAATCTACGTGAAACCCAATATATGGCAGGTCATCGTTATGTAAGTTCTACAGAAGCGTATTTAATCAATGATTTAGAGGGTTTACAGGAAGATATCAATAAATACCATCCGATAGGATAAATATTGTTTTGCAATATTAAATAAGTTAAACTAGTTAAATTTATTAAAGTTATCTTTGTTATGAATTTAGAAAATAATAGTAGTATGGTAACCGTAATTAGACAAGGAGCTACTAAAAAAAGCATCCAAAGTATTTTAAAGCAGCTAATGAAGGAGGTAAAGCCCAAAGGAGTGGATGTATACCAATATTGTGGTAAGATCAAATTAAAAAAAGATGCGTTAAATATCCAAAGAGACCTTCGCAATGAGTGGGAATAAACTCTTTTTAGACACCAACATCATTTTATACTTATTAAATGGTGATCAAACCCTTGCAGAATTACTCAATCAAAAACAATTTTACATCTCTGTCATTACAGAACTGGAATTATTAGGATACAAAGGTATTACCGAAGAAGAACAAGAAGTTATTGAAAGTTTTGTTGCTCAATGTAAGGTGATTACCATTAATAACGCGATTAAAAAAGAAACCATCAGAATCCGTAAAATTTACAATACAAAACTTCCTGACAGTATTATTATCGCTACCGCTTTATACTTGGATTTACCCTTGATCACAGCAGACGTAGAGTTCAAAAAAGTAGAAGAACTTACATTATTACAATACGAAAAATAGCCAAGTGAGTCGGCTACCGCCTCCGATTTACTATTATCACATCAGCCCGAAAAGGGCTTTTGTAATAAGCTGTTATAAGGTCTCGTCGTCACCCCAGCTATGGCAAAACTTTTTTACGCATACTTAAAAAAAGCTTTTGCCGCCCGCGCTTCGTTCCTCCTCGTCGTGTTCCCAGTCTTTTTTGTGTCACGATTATTGAAGCAATAATACACGCCACAAAAAACCCCTCCACACTTCATTGGCTGCGCCGCTTGGTCGCAGCCTAGCCGATTATTTATGTTGAAGTTAATATCTGATAAATAAGAAAACCTAAAAATCGTCTGGCACACAAAACCGTTACACTTCTTTTTGTGTGTCGGCTGCTCCTCTCCGCTAGGCTCTCGCCTTGTTCTGCGTTCGCCACGCAGGCATCTTCAATCGCCAGATGGCTAGGATTAATCTTGAAGCTGAAGGTCAGCCGCAACTGCCGTTGCGCACTCCAGCTTCAAGATCAATCGTTCTTACTCAAACGGAAAAACGCTTCTAAAGTGGAAGAGCGAAACGATGCAGCGCAGAGGCTCTTCCACTTTAGAAGTGTTAGGCTAAGTGCCGATTGAACGTCACGTAATACTATTTTAAATTGATTAAATTTGTTGATTATGAATGAAATAAAAATTGAAAAGCATACAACAAATACGTTGAAATTTATTTTTGAAGAATCTGATAAATTTTATTCTGAGGTATCAAATTCCATAACTCAAAGTTCAAATCGATCATTTTTGCTTTTTGGTCTGTATTTATCGATAATATCATTTTCTTTTTCTAAACTCATAACTTTTGAATATGAATATTCTATATTATTCATTGGCTCAATAATGAGTTGCTTAATTATTAGAAAAAATTTATTCCCAACAGCTAAAGAACGAAGAGGGTCTATTCCTAAAGATATTATTAGTGAATATTTTGACAATTTTGAAGGAGAAGATTTAGAAAAAGAATATCTAGCTACTCAAATCCAAAGTTATAATACGTCAATAGGATTAAACCTAGAATTGGTGGATAAAATGACTAAAAATTACATTCGATCCTTTTTAAATTTAATAGTTTTCTTAATATTATTCGTCCTTATTTTTTTTCTTAGCCAAATTAACTGCTTTATAACTTGACGTAGTTTTTGGCCTTAAAATGACTTTTAACTCTTCCTTTTTTTCTTTTTTTTCTTCTGGTTTTTCAGACATTATATTTTGTGTTATAAGTTTTACTAAGATAGCTAAAAACTGCCTAAAATACCACCAGAGCTGCCCAAATCACGTCTACGACACGATAATAGTGCTCCGGTATTATAATATTCCTTCCAAAAATCGTGTCTTAAACCTCAAAAGTTCAAGTATAGCAGTTGATGCGCGGCTATTTTATATAATTGCGTTATAGACCCTGAGTATGTGAAGAGCGGCTATAACTACCCATTATGTAAAGATAGCTTTGGTGGTAGCGATGGCTTTAGGAAGTACAATTTTACTATCTTTACCTAGTCCGAAAGGGCATACGTTCTTTTATAAAATTTTAAAGAGTAGGAGGCTAGCTAAATTAGTCAAGCCCCATAAAAAAAGTTGTTAGATTAGTTTTCCGGCGGGATGGCCATGCCAGGAAGGAATATGGTTGGGGATTATAGATATGGATATCAAGGGCAAGAGGTTGATGATGAAACTGGAAAACCAGCGTTCCAACTTAGATTGTATGATCCAAGAATTAATCGTTGGTTAGCGCCTGATCCATACAAGCAATTTTCTTCCCCGTATTTAGCAATGGCTAACAACCCAGTTAATGTTATCGATCCTGATGGTGGATTTGCTTGTATTGATGCAGATGGGAATCCATTCCCATGTCCAGATGGTTTTCAAAGCTATAACTCTGGAAATCGTGACGCTCTTTTCGATAGAGGTGGAAGATTTCAAGAATCTGTAAGCCGATTAGATGAAGTTTTTATAGGTAATTATGATTTTTTATCTTCATATTCAGGGAATGGTGAGGCAGGTGCATATGTTGCAAGAGGATATTTTGATATTAATTATGGAGGTTTAAACATTCACGGTAATGGTTCTTTTTTAGATGCAACTGCTTATGGTCATGGCAATACTACAGGAAATCCTATTCATGCAGGTGCAGGTGCACAAGCAAATGTTGCAAAAGCAAATATTACAGCTAGTTTAGGATCTAATAATACTAATATTCATGGCTCAGCTTCAGGAAGTGTACTTTCTGCTTCTGCAAATTTAGACCCTGAACTTAGTTTTGGTTTTGGTGAGAGTACTAAATATGGAGGTTCATTAGATGCTAATGTAGGGGCATATGTAGCTGAAGGAGAATTGGCATATGGTTTTAAATTTTTAGGTATTGAGGCAGATGTCACCGTAGGAGCATCAGTTCTATCGGCTCATGCGGGTGTTCATGGTCATGTATTTTATGATAAGGCTACAAATAAAATACATATCGCTGGTTTTGAACATCTAGGCTTAGGGATTGGTGAAAAGGCAGGTTTTAATCTTGCGATACCAGTTTCTTTTAAACTTGATTAATTTAATACTTAGGATCTAAAATACATACAATGAAGTTTTTTTTTATAATTATTTTTATAATAGGTTTGTTTCTAGTAAGGTATGCCTATAATTGGTTTTTAGAAATGAAATCAAAAAAAGTATTATTCAACTTTAATTTAGGAGAGGTAAATAAGATTATAGATGTTGAAAATGGGATATATTCTCTTTCTTTTTTAGGTGACGGTTTTGTTATGCCCACTAATACTTTTAAAGTATTGATTGAATTCTTAAATGGTAACGAGAGAGTTGAAGTTTCTAAAAATTTACTGAATTATAGATTTAAAAAAGGAAATAAAAAAGGGATTGAATATTTACGGTTTGAAATTAATAAACCAGGAGGTTATGAATTAAAAATAATTAACCCAGATTCATTGATAATGAAAAAGTCTATGTTGAAATCTAAAAGGCTTATTCAAAAGAAAATGAATATTGAAGATATTAGGGTTTTGATAAAAGAATTTACACCTGTTAAAAAAAGAGTTCTTTCAATTATATTTTTAATTTTTGGAGTCAATTGTATTCTTTGGGGTTTAATAGGAGGAATATTTTGGTAGATTTCTTAGTATTGGACTTGAGAGTATAACATACTATAAATACAATACAGCCACTTCACGAGTGGCTGTATTGTATTTATAGTGTTTTAAGTTTAGCAGCTTTTACGAGGTTATCGATTAGGTAAAAGATATGCTGTTTATCTTCATCGGGCAGATGCTCGATATCATTAATACGTTTTAAGACTTCTTTATCGTAGGTAGAGAGTTGTCCTTCACCTATCAAATAATCAACAGATACATCAAAGGTTTTAGCAATCTTTAAAAGAATGTCGATAGAGGGTGTATTCTCGTTACGTTCGTAATTTCCAATAATAGTTCGAGATACTTCTACTTTTTTAGCCAACTCGCTTTGTGAAAGGTTAAGTTTCTTTCTTAAGGTTGTTATTTTGCTTCCAATGTCCAACATAGTTAACTAAAATCAAGTGTTTAGAATGATTAATTGCAATATTAGTTAAAATATATTGACAAAAGAAATGCTATTTTGGTTTTAAAATGAAAAGAAAAGTATACATTTGTCAAGAATCATTGGCAAATAATTATTTTTCCACATATGGTAACCAAACTTCAAACCGATCTTTCGACCAAGCTCAGGGTGGATACTACAGATCAACTAATCTACGAGAACGATGTACTACAATTAACAGTTTTGGGTGGTATCAAATTAGAAGGTCTAGACAGGATGCGAAGTACCTTAAAAGTACAGTTACAAGAAAGTAGTAGACCACCAGTACGGCATAACCTAGATTTATACAACGATACACAATTAGAAAAGTTTATCAGAAAATGTGCAGAACGTTTAGAAATAGGAACATCAATTATATCAGCTTCATTATCAGAACTTACAGAAGAACTTGAAAAATATCGTTTACAAGAAATCAAAGCCAAAGAAGAAAATCTAAAACCAAAATTTAAAAAACTCAATCTGGTAGAAATCGAAGCAGCCGAAACCTTTTTAAAACAAAAGGATTTACTAATCAAGACGAATGAACTTATTGGGAAATCTGGTGTTATTGGCGAAGAAGTAAACCGATTATTAATGTATATCATCTTCACTAGTAGAAAGCGAGAACAACCATTACACATTATAGGCTTGGGAAGTTCTGGAACAGGAAAAACCCATTTACAAGAAAAAGTAGGAGAGCTTATTCCAGAAGAAGAACGAGTGAGTATAACTACTTTATCAGAAAACGCTTTTTACTACTTCGGCAAACAAGAACTTAAAAATAAAGTCATATTAATCGAAGATTTAGACGGAGCAGAAAATGCACTCTATCCATTACGAGA
>CANMLL010000034.1 GCA_947498775.1 uncultured Aquimarina sp. | reverse complement strand
GCTCCGTAATAGTATAAGCCTGCACACTTTTACGCACACACGCGTCATCCTTTTCATCAATACTTTGTTTCTTTCAAAGACCGTCCTTCTTATCCAAAGATAGTTTTTTTCTTCATTTGAAAGACCTTTTCATTTGAAAGAAAAAAACCTAACACATAGAAGCCCTCGCAGCAGCTGGGCCAGATGTTTTAACAAACAGCCCCTGTCCCAGCTGCTGCTTCCCTTATCCTCGATATTGTACATAATACGAGTTATAATAGCAGCCGCTCAAGGCCAGCCACATCTCCAAAGCTGTAGTTATAACAAGTATTATGTACAATACTCCCTTTCCATTACGCGCCAGCCAACCCGCCCCAGGCGCGCCAACGCTTTTATATTCGGAACTTTAAAATTTGACCTCTAAGACACTATTTTTAGGGACAATATTCTAATATTAGACGGCATCAATGTGCTGTTAGACTTGATCTGAACGGGTTTGGGGGCATTCTGCATTATTTTTTAGCTAGTTTGCGTGACGTTCAATCGCCACTATGGCTAGCATTCCGATAAAGGAAGTATTGTCAATACTTCATCCCTCGCTATACTTCCTTTATCGGAACGTTCTATTTTTTCGTTCAAAAGAAGTAGGTCGTTTTTTAAAGCTGAAGATCTAAGCGGCTGGCAGAAGCTCTGGGATCTTCAGCTTTAAAAAATGCTAGCCAAGCGGCTAGGGAGCGTCCCGCCACGGCGGGCAAGCTACACAAGAGTGATCAGAAGCTGCGTGCAACGCAAAATAAAGGCGTAGCCTAGCGTAGTGGAGCAGCCGACGTGGGCACAGCATCGCTTCTAAAAGCGATGTGCACGCGCCACCATAGTTTTTATTTTTCAGATGAAGAAAAAATGATTCCTTAAAATAAAAACTGTGGTAGGCTGCGACTTAGCGGCGGAGCCAGATAAGTGTGTAGGGATGTTGCAGGGGCGCACGTTATTGATCCAATAACTGTGAAGCTGCAACAGACCGGGAACACGACGAGGAGGAACGAAGCGCGGGCGGCAAAAGCTTTTTTATAGTGACGTTAGGAACGTTAAAAAGTTTTGCCATAGCCAGGGTGACGACGAGACCATTGACAGCCAACAGGCACTCGGAGCGATAGCGAAGTAGCCTGTGCTACTAAAACCAGAGCCGACAGGCGATTCACCTGATTATGTTAGAGGATAATATTTTTGCAATGCATTTTGTAAAGCCTCCAGGTCTTTCTCCTGATAACGCTCGGTAGTGCTTACATAGCGGTGACCAGCCAGGTATTGTACTTCCCGAAGATCTTTACTTTTAAGCCAATGGGCAATGGTGCTTTGTCTGATCCCGGTAGCATTTCTGATTTGAGAGTCCTGTTTTTTAAGCTCCCGGAACAGATGTAATAGCACAGGTCTTATGTTCTCTGAACCACTTTCACTAAAAAAGAGTTGATTCTTTAGTGTTTCTACATTGATTTTGTTAGGCTTACGTCCCGAGGTAATTTTATAATACTCTCCCTTAATATTTTTAAGCATCTGAAGCCGTATTACATCAAGATAGTGTTGCAATTCCAGGATCTGGAAGGCTTCTAGCCTTAAGGTTCTGCCGTTTGTTTTACCAAATCCTGTAATGTAGATATTGCCCTTTTGTAAATCCAGATCCTTTGGAGTGAGTCGTTGTAATTCTGCAGTGGTTATGCCCTGGTAAATTAAAATACCTAACATTACTTTGTTTCGCTGTTTACCTGGGGTTTTGTTTGGATAACTTTGGTAAACTTTCTCTAAAGTATCTCGTTTTATAAAGTTACCGAGGATCATTTTTGGTTTGCCTTTGGGATGGATCCCAATAGCAGGGTTATGGGTTATTTTTCCTATCGCAATCAGATAGCGGTAATAGGTTCTTAGATTGCCTGTCTTTCTACGCACCTGGTTATTCGTATTGCTAAAGTTCAGGTGTTTGATGTACTGCAGTATCTCTTTATAACTTGCTTTTTCCTGGCCGATATCCTGCGCACCTAACCAGGTTGTAAATTCAGCTTTGTGGCGCACAAGCTGGGTAATGGTACTTGTTTTATAGCCTTGCGCTTTAAGCCAGGATTCATACTCTTTCCTCATCTGTAAAACCTTTAGTGATCTGGGTATAGATCTGGGTACTCTCCAAACTACTATGCCCTAAAAACAGCGCAATCTGACTAAGCGGCATCCCGTTTTGTAGCAAATGGGTAGCAATGCTATGACGCAGACTATGCAAGCCTTTTTTATCATTTAGTTCTGCTACGGTTAAAAGCCGTTTAAACCGTTCGGAGAGGGCTGATTTATCTAAAGGCTTCCCAGTGATTCCAATAAAAAAAGCATTAGTAGCAGTTTTCATTAACTTAGGTCTGGCAAACTGCAGGTATTCTCTAATATGCTGCAGGGGCTTTTCAGCTATAGGAACATAACGCTCCTTGTAGTGTTTGCCCTGTTTTACAAAAATCTGTTGTTTTGTAAGTAGGATATCCTGTAGTGCTAAACTGGCAGCTTCTGCTTTTCTAAGCCCGCAGCCGTAACACAGCGCCAGCATCGCCCGATCCCGATACCCCAGATACGTAGGATCCGTTGCTTTATAGAGGATCTTTATTTCTGCTTTGGTAAAAAGCACCGGGCTGTTTTGTTGTTTTTGTGCTTGTAGTGTAGGGATTTCAAAGCTGGGCAGTTCGTTTTTATTTAAATAACAAGCAAAACGTTTGAGTGCCTGATAGTAGCGTCTGATCGTACTTTGGCTTAACGTTTTATTTTCTTTATGGTGTTTCCTGGTGGTTAAGTGCTTCAGATAATCTTTAATTATCACCGGTGTGATCTGCTGTAGCGTTGTAATTTCATTATCCTTCAGCCAGCTTAAAAATTCTGTAATCATTAGGGGATCATTATAGATCAGACCTTTACTGTAGTTTAGGGTTATTAGCCATTCTTTGTAATTTGTAATTAAATTTTGATAATAAGAAGCAGTATTTTGATTCACGATGATGATTTGATGGTTTTAAGGGTATCCATTTTTTCTGGAACGGGAACAATCAAGGATTTTAGGAGTTAAGTAATTGATTACGTATATTTTAAATTGTTCCAGGATTGTTCCTAACTGTTCCGGTATTTCCTTTATAAGGTTTTAATCTGATCCATGAGTTCTTCTTTGATCCGGGTTCTCATTTTGCTGTAGTTATCCCAGTAATCAATTACATAACATACTTTTCTTTGGTTACCACTGTATTTACTGGTAATGTACTCCAGTTGCTGTAAGGCATTAAAAAAACGACTGCATTGCGCTTTACTGATATGAAGCGCCTGGCGTACTTCGCGTTGGGTAAATTGGTAGTCTTTTCCTTTTGATTCTAAATACGCCTTGAGGCGTTCAAAGAACTGTCGTAAGGATCCATCGAGTTCATCTACCTTTAGAATAATACTATCAAAAAGGATTTCGGTAGCTATTTGTAGATCTTCTTTCTCGGTGATCAGTACTTTTGAGTTCCCCGCCGCCTTCGCGGGGACACGTTTGCGTTGGTATTGATTTAATAAAGTTACCTGGCGGATAAAACACTGATAGAGTTCATTGAGCCTTCTGATTTTATGGGCTTCTTTAGGGAGTTGTACCTTATTAGCATAAGGATTGACTACCTCAAAGGATTCCAGTAATCGTACGCAGTTTTGAAGGAATTTTTTAACCTTGTCCTGCTTAGCTTTATCAATCAGTCCGGCAGCACGCTGGTTTTGATACTCAATGATTCTTTGGGTCTGGCCGGCAGATTCATCAACGGCAATTAAAAAGCATCGACTCATATTATCTTCATAAATCTCTCCTTTGGTGGTACACGCCATAGAGGCGATGGGACCTCTGACAATACGCTCCCCACCACTGATCTGACCGTCTTTATCTTTGATACTGGTGGATGTTCTAAGGATCTCCCCACTTTGCAGTTCCCGTACGCTTAATTGAGCTTCTTCTTTAAGACCGTCCCAATCCTCAAAACACACCAGGGTATGGACAAAAAAGTGTTCGCTTTGGTTGTAAAAACTATTTTCGGTCACTCTGGTGTAGAGTTTTACTTTCTCTTCGGGCATCAGGCTACTGATACCTCGAAGGAGTTGGGTTTTACCGCTGCCAGAGCTTCCCTGGATCAGACTGTGCAGAGTATTGGGCATCTTAAAGGAACTTGCCACAATAAAAAGTAAAAGACGGTTACTATCTTCACCCACTAATCCGGAGTTACCAATCAGCTCGTTAATGTTTTTGATAAGATCTGGTTTTTTTAAAAACTCCAGGCATTTAGCAGCGGTGTCTTTAGGAACTTCAACTTTGGTGATCTCCGGCTTTTGTTGTTGCTTCAGTTGTTTCTCACGGTAGGCTTCTAAAGCAAGCGTTAAGCCTTGCAGATCCGTTTCGATAGCTTCAGGTTTTATTCCTAATTTCTCTGCAGCTAATTTGCAGGTTTTTGATACCTGCATATAATCGTATAAATCTAGTTTTAAAGTAAGTTGATTCATATTACCTGGATTTGCAATGTGATCTTTAAACTGTCTAATTGTTTGTTATTAAAACCCTTGATATGGTAGGTAGCAGATTTACCTGGATATTGCAGATTGTAAGCAGGACCCGTAAGAGATTTAGATGGTTGTGTAGTTTCTAAAGTCATTACAGTTGATGTTGAAGTGAGTTTTTTTTCATTTGAAAAAAGAAGTTCCGTTCTCTTATCAAGTAATTCAATAAATATACTTTGATCATGACCTTGCAGGGTTTCGTTGATGTCTTTACCAATTGGGATGACTTCACTAATCTGCAGACTCTGATGGTTTTCTTTAAACAGCTTCGCATATTTCTGGGTAGCAGCTTTACCTGCAGGGTCATTGTCAAAAAAGAAGATTACTTCTTCTAATTGTTTCAACCCTTTTATTGTTTGTTGGTGTTCTTCGGTTAAGCCGTTGGTACCGTAACAGGCAAGGACCTGATAGTTTTCTGGAATTTCTTTGATTTGCAGTAAGGATGCTGCATCGATGATGCTTTCTGTTAATATCAATTTTGTAGTGGTAGGATCCGGGTAGTTGGGATATAAGCCCTGACGGTCTTTTAAATAAAGATGTTTAGCTTTACTAGCATCATTAATGGAACGAAAATATAAACTACAAATCTTATGTTCTTTATTTTTAAGTGGAAAAACAATTGCTCCCTTACCAAAGCTGCTATACCCACTCCTTTGAGGTTTTAGAAGTCCTAGTTTAATACAGGCATCTATTAAATGCTGATTCTTTCTTGTACCGTGGTGGAACTGACCACTGTTATACCCTACTACTGTTTTACTAAAGTCTAACCCTCTTTTTTGTACGTACTCCTGGGATGGCTTGCTGTTATGAATCGCATTTTTAAAATAGATAAACATTTTAGTGAGTACTGTACTTCGACTGGGCTCAGCAGCCACTGTTCTGTTTAGTTCTTGTGCTGGAATCAGGGTAGCTGTGCCTCCGATCATTTGTTGGGCAATTTTGATAGCTTCGGCTTTACTGCAATTTTCCTTGTGCATGATAAAATCAATCACATCCATAGCTTTACCATGGGTCTTACAATTACCACTAAAACAATACGCGGTTTGGGTTTTATAATACACCTGCATGCTGGGCGTCTTATCATCATGAAAAGGACAATGCAAACGATGCAGCTTATCCGGCTTTAGATGGTAATACTGCAGAACGTTAGCTAAAGTGAGCTTCTCTTTGATCTCTGCTATGGTCATAACTCTAAGGATTGAATGAGTATCAATCCCTCTTGTATCGTCAAGCTTACTTTATCGCCAGAGGTAAACCCCAGTTCCGCTAACCATTTACCGGATAATTGCAGCTCTGGTAAGGGTGTGTTTGGATAGCCTTGATGCTTGCTACTGATCGTGAGTTTTCGTTGATCTTGTTTTGACATTATAAATTATTTTAAAAAATATATTTTGTTACAGTTTGGACACAAAAATAAACAAATGGTAAATAGTAAACAAAACTTTTGGACTTGTTTTTTGCCGAACTATGCTATACCTTTGAAAAATACTTTACAGAACGGTAATATAAGGCATCTTATGAGTACAGATTTTGGTAATAGACTGAAAATAGTAAGAGAAGAAAAAAATCTTAAAAGAGAAGATATAGCCCAAAAGCTTGGAACATCTGCCGCTATTATTGGACGCTATGAGCGTGGGGAACGTACCCCATCTATAGATATTGCAAAAAAAATTGCAGAAGCTCTTGAAGTTAGTTTAGATTATCTAGTAGGTGATACAACGGTTTTGTTCAAAGATAAAAAAATGCTATACCGACTCGAAGTGTTACAAAAAGTAAATCCTGCCCATAAAGACAGAATTCTATATATGCTCGATCTGATGCTTAAAGATGCTCAAAGTAACTCACTACAAGAAAAACTGGCATAAAAAAACCACAAAATCCTTTCAGACTTTGTGGTTCTTGTAAATTATACTATTGCTTTTCTAGTGTTCACTAAATATAGCATCAAGAATAGCTAACACCTATCCTTACTCAACATAAATCTCATGTTCTGTTTCAAGTGAATTATTAAGCAACCGATAGTTACCATCTTTAAAATATTTTTCAGAATAAAGGAAAACTGCTTCTTCGACATATATATTAATTGAATTTTCACCTTTTTGGAAAGGGGTGAGTTCAAACTTATGCCGTATTGTATCATTGATTTTATCAATACTTATATTAAAAGTATCAATTTGTTGGCGTTTTAAACGTTCATCCCCTTTTGAAATACTGATCAATACACTTAAAGATCTGGAATCTTTGTCCGACCTATGAATACTATCATGTAGACGGTTGATAAACAAAAATTCTCCATCATATTTTTTATTACAAACAAGGGTATCAGGAAGAAAAAAACCTACTTCGACCAAGGATGATATTTTAGAACTGTCCCTTGTATAATTGTAGTAATAAGTTGTTTTTGGAACTTCTTTGAAATTGTTATTGCCTTGACAACTTATTACCAATACGATAAATAATAAAACTAATTTCTTACTCATTGTACAAAGAATCAAATTTTCTTTCTAATCTTTTTTCAATAATACTCTCAACTTTCTTTTTGTCGCTCTCCACCCCTGTAAAAGTAGTATCCGCGTCTTCAAACTTCTTATAAGTTTTACCTTTATATGTATACTCTTTTAGCTTAGCATCTTCCTTAATAATTTTCATATGAATCTCTTGTTGTTCCTCATTAGAGGATTGAGCATTATTGTCATTATCCAATTCTTCACCAATTTTAAAGAAGTTTTGCGCGGCCTTTATTGCATTTCTAAACCATTTTAGTGCGCCACTTCCTTTTATCCCCGCCGGGTTTACAAAATCACTAGCATCTACACTGCCTTCGTTGATTTCAGCATCATTGCCACTCCAAACATCGCCACCGCCGATATTTTTGCCCCAAACTGTCATCCCTGCTTTAGGTTTGATAATAGGTGAGTTGTTATTTCGCGGGGCTTTTTTAGGCGTCCCAAAAAGACTTCTGACTGCCCT
>CANMLL010000033.1 GCA_947498775.1 uncultured Aquimarina sp. | reverse complement strand
GAAGAGCCGTATGATGGGAGACTATCACGTACGGTTCTGTGAGAGACTTGGGGTGAAAATCCCCTTGTCTACTCGACATTAAACGTTGTAGGTTATTGAAAGACAGTATCACTTTATTAAACATTAATTTTCAAGCTATTTTATATGTATAAACCTTTTAAAGATTTTTATCATTTAGAAATTGAAAAAGAGTTGAATGAATATGAAATAAATCATATCTTATTTACAGTTGGAGAATATGTAAGACTTAATGATATAGCAACTCCTTTGATTAATAGAATGAATGACTGGTTCGTGGGAAGTCCTGAGCGTACAAATTTAATCGAACATAATGAAAATGACTATAAATCAATTTACTATGGAAGGCTTGAAACGGAAAAATCGGAAAGAACAGCAATAGTATACTTTGAAAATTGTAGCAAACTGTTTAGCAAGTCAGTTTTTAAAATAAATAAAATATTTTTTAACAGTAAAAACGTTTATCTCCAACTTGAAAATTTTCTAATAGTTAAACTTGATGAAGATCAAATTCAAATTTCACTTCATTCAAAAAACCTAAATAAATCAGAACAATTCATATATAATTGCGACAAAAGAGCTTTAAAGGACATACTTGAAAGGTATAATACCGCATTTGAACTTGATACAATAAAAATGTTCGTGCTAACAGAACGCGATGTAAAAAATATGGTATATGCGGAATATTTCCCTAATTATTACCGAGTGATAAAAGAGAAATGGAAGTAAAACAACCTACAACACCATGTAAACGCAATGCTTTTTAATGCTTTGAACAAAGGGAGTTTTGTGTTTGTGAGGTCGGCGTCACAAATTTTATTATTTTACAATCGAAATTAAAAAACTAAAAAGTGTAACGCCTTGTGCTTATTCCGAAAGTCTCTGACTTTCTGCACGCACAGACGTTTACATTTAACGTTACCCACAATTATGAAAAAAAATATTGCTATCATTTTAATTTCTGTTCTATTGACAAGCTGTGGAGCTTTAATGGGATTTGAAACGACAACTTTTTACGTGAAAAACAATTCCGACAAGCCCGTTAACTTTCAAGCTTCAGTTATAAAACGAAGTTCGATGGGACCTTTTGAAGTTAATAACGCATTTACAGTTTTACCAAAAGATAGTGTTTTAACGAGACAGGTCGGATATAAAAAAAATACAGAAAATCCTCAAAAATGGTTTAACCAATTTAAAATATTCCCAGTGGACGGAATTGAAATGAATGACCCATACAAGGCAGAAAATTGGATTGAAGGAACTGACCAAAAAGGAAAACGAATTTACACTTTTACAATCACAGAATAGATGACAAAACAAATTTCAATGTTTATTTTACTTATCGTTAGCCAAATAAGTTTTGGTCAAAACGAAGAATTCTTTAATCGACTTCGAGCAATACATAATAGCGGAACAACATTTTATAACGTTGACGGAATTGATTTTACAAGTCAAAATATCTCTTCTGAGTTCAACGAGAAAAATCTTAAAAAAGCATATCGAAAAAATAAAATTAAGAAGAAAGGTGAAAAGGTAACAGATAAAGAATTGAATTATGAAAATTACAAGGTCGTAAACCGTGAAGAATTTGAAAATGGTTTGGTTTCAGTCAGCGTTAATTACTTTGTAAAAAACAATGATAATCGAATTTCTATTTTTTGGTTCGGCTATTATGACAAAAGCAATCCAGAATTTGAGAGGAAAATGATTGATTTGGTTTTAAATGATGCTATCCCAAAAAGTTGTTACAGTTCAATTAAAACAGACAATATAAATTTTGCTGGTCGAGAAATCGAGTTAGGAGGCAATTGTAATTGGATGAACATAAATAATATCCAATGTCCATATTACGGTCAAATGAACTGGTCTGTGCATAATACTAAGGAAAGTGCTAATTTATCAATTGAAAATCAACTAAAGGCAACCAAAATAAAGAGTGGCGGAAAAGTAATTTCGGAAGAAGAAGTCAATATTGTATTTGAAGGCAAACCAACAAAAGCTAAAAAAATTTACTACGATTTTACGGGAGTAACTTCAATTTTGGCATCAATGTCAGGCGGAAAGAATTTGACAATTTATTACGTTTCAGAAAAAGTAAGAAACAACTATTTGAGTTGTGTTTTAAGTTTTTGGAATAATGACAATATTAACCCAAGCGGATTACCACCATTATTAGAAGAAGTGATGAAGATTGCGGAAAAATAACTGTGGGTAACAACGTATATAGCTCATATCTAGTCATTTGCTTATTCAAAGTTAAGGCATATTTGCAAGTCCGCCAAATTTTTAAATTTAGCTTATTGATAAAAAAGATAATAAGAAAAAATTAAAAATTCGGCTCGTGCTTAATCGAAAAATAATCGCTAATTTACACGCTCCGATTCCATATGTGTGCCGAGAATGCAATGAACGGCATCGGAGGTGCGAAAAACAAATCGCAAGCAACACTCAAAACTGACAAACGCCAGACCGAAGATCCGAGTATTTTTTCAAAGATTTTTAATGATCCAAAGGTTCGCTCCTATCCGCAACTGACGGAATAAAGGGCATTGCAATTTTGTGATGGTTATCGTTCAACCCAAAGTCGCAAAGCGATCGCGGGAATTGGAAAAAGCAGTTCGCAAGTGGTTCGCAAGCAGTTATCGCTTTGCTTTAGGCTTTTTTAAGAAGTATCGGCTGAATGAAAAGCCGGCGCATAACAACATGTATAAGTGCATAGCGGCGGAAATTCCTAACGGAATTTCACGCGCATTTGCTATCTTTAGGCAGTGCGGAACATTCTTTTTCGAGTATGCCCGCTACGCAACTATACATTAAACGTTAGGCAACATTTGCACGAAACAAAATTTACACTTATCTTTGACGTTAGTAACGTAAAACAAAAGTATGATTATTTCATTTGGCTCGAAAGAAACCGAAATGATTTGGAATGGTATCCGAGTTAAAAAAATACCGATTGAAATTCAGAAGGTTGGACGTCGGAAATTGAGAATGTTAAACAACTCGCAAGATATTATGGACTTGAGAGTTCCACCATCCAACCGACTTGAAAAACTGGCTGGGAATTTAAAGGATTTTTATAGTATTCGGATTAACAAACAATGGCGAATCATTTTTAAATGGAACAGCGGAAACGCAAGCGAAGTGGAAATAATCGACTATCACTAAAAATGAACAGAATGGAAAAGTTAGCAAATGTACATCCTGGTGAAATTCTAAACTTTGAATTTCTTGAACCACTTGAAATTTCAGCCTACCGACTTTCAAAGGATTTAAAAATACCACAAACAAGGATTTCGGAAATTATAAAAGGTAAGCGAAGAATAACGGCGGACACAGCTCTTAGATTGAGCAAATATTTTGGAAATTCTGCTAAATTTTGGCTTGGACTTCAAGATGATTATGACATAGAAGAAGAACGTGATGAAAAAAAAGCTGAACTGGACAAAATCAAAAAATACGAAAATAAAAACGTTGCCTAACAAGATGTAAAAATGCATTGAAAACGCATTTTACATCAAGCGTTAGCTGCAATTCTGAAGAAACATCGTGAAACAAGAAAAAATATACAATTCAATATCAGAATTCTTCAATTCAATTAACTTGGAAATTGAACAAGATTTCGACTTTACCATTCATCCGCTGGACAAGCTACACGGAAAAGACCCAATGTCTTCCCCTTTTTTCAGGACAAATTATGTGGCATTTTTACTCATAGAATCTGGCAAAGGACATTACACTATAGACGAGCATTGGTTTGAGCTAAAACCACAATCATTTTATTTTACGCTTCCCGGACATCTAAAATCCTTTACCATTGAGGAAAATTGGAAAGGATTTATGCTCACGTTTTCGCTTGAATTCCTAAAAGCAAATTATCCCGGAAGTGTAGAACAAGATTTTCCGTTTCTGCTAAAAGAAACCCTTCCCGTAATGTATCTACAAGACCAAACTTACAATAGAATCAACAGACAATGTGAGGTCTTTATACAAGAGTATAATGGAAACTCAACATTCAAAAAACGAATAATTGCCAATCAGCTTGTAACTTTTCTTTTTCAAACCAAAGAACTATTGTTATCACATAAGGCAACAATATCCATAGAAAACAGACCTTCAGAAATTGTCAAATCATTTCAAGTAGCGTTGAGCAAAAACATATTGAATATAGTCAAAGGTAATGCAGAGCATATTTGGAACGTTCAAGAATATGCCAATCAACTAACAGTACATCCTAACTATCTAAGCAATGTCATCAAGGCGCAAACTGGCAAAACGGTCAAACAATGGATTGATGAGAGGATTATTTCCGAAGCAAAATCCTTATTGAACAACACGGACAAATCCGTTTCCCAAATTGCTTTCACTCTAACCTTTGATGATACTTCGAACTTTTCTCGATTTTTTAAGAATAAAACAGGGCTCACACCAGCAAAATATCGTGAATCTTAGAAATTGACCTTAAGCCCTTAAAAACAGACCAAAGTTACCCTTTCCTTTTACTGGACATTTGTAGTGTAATTAAAAAACAAATAATAATTCACTTTAAAATCTTAGTAAAATGGAAAATTTAAATCAAACATTAAAAGGAAAAGTAGCAATCGTAACTGGAGCATCAAAAAATTTAGGTGCTGAAACCGCTACATATTTAGGAAGTGTAGGAGCCAACGTCATTGTGCATCACTTTAGCGACAATAGCAACCAAGACGCCCTACAAGTGGTTGAAAGAATTGAAGCAGCGGGAAGCAAAGCAAAATTGGTTCAAGCAGACCTTAGAAATGTCTCTGAAATCAAACATCTTTTTGATGAAGCAGAAAACACTTTTGGAAAAGTAGATATTCTTGTTAATACTGCGGGGACTATGCTCAAAAAGCCGGCAGCCGAGGTACTGGAAGAAGAATACGACCAAATGTTTAATATCCACACCAAAACCGCTTTTTTCTTATTGAGCGAAGCTGCAAAACGAGTACAAGACGGAGGGCGCATTGTAAACATTTCTACAACCTTGACGTCTGTAACAACTGGTCTATATTCAGTCTACGCAGGAGCGAAAGCAGCTTCCGAACAATTCGTGAAAATGATAGCGAAAGAAATCGGTTTAAGAGGAATAACTTTAAACTCAATCGCACCTGGCCCATTGAACACCTCATTCTTCTATCCAGTAGAAAACGAGCATTCAATCGACTATTTAAAACATATGTCCGTACAGAACCGATTGGGTGAGATATCTGATGTACTGCCAATGGTCAAATTCTTAACAAGTCCAGAAGCAGGTTGGGTAACCGCACAATCAATTCGTGTAAATGGCGGAATGTTCTAAAATCAAAAATGAAATGTATAGCCAAAAGCAGGGGAACACTTCCCTGCTTTTCAAAAAATAAAACAATGACACCCACAGCAATAAACATAGAGAAGTTAAGCAAAGTGCCTTTTTTTAGTGCGCTTTCGCGAAAGCAGTTACAACAGGTTGCAGAGGAAGCCGAAGAGTTCGGTTTTGAAGCTAACCAAGTGGTAAGGGAAGAATCTGCAGTAACCGATGCTTTTTGGATACTATTATACGGAAGCTGGAAAATGGAACGGTTTCTTTCAAATGGGAGCAAACCATTGGTATATGAAACTGATAAAATCGGTACCTGGCATAGTGGTATTGAGGTGATAGATGCTATTGCACCGGTCAAGGTTTTGGCAACTTCCCATTCTTATATAATGCGAGTTCCTTTACCCTTAATGAACAAATGGATTAAGGAAGGTTTTCCTATAGCTGGGCATTTGCTTAGTGGTATTGCAAGCGGAGTAAAAAGATTGCAATATCATCAATTACAAAACAAACTATAAACACACAAATAATTAATATGATGAAAACAAATATGATTTTAAACCATCTTATGGCTATGTTATTATTGATGGTTGCCAATAACATCTTTGCACAAGGGAAATCGGAATCAAATGAAACTCTTCTGCAAGAAATTAAAGCCCGACAGGATATCACAGAATTAATTGTGAGTTATGGTCACTCTTTTGATATGAAAGACTGGAAGTTACACCGTTCCTTATTTACCGACGAGATAGAAATGGACTTTTCGGCATCCATCGGAGGCAGTGGATTGACCACTTTTGAAGCCGATACTTGGGTATCGCTTGTTAAGCCTTTTTTTCATAACCTCAATGCGACACAGCACATAGGGATGCCACTAACCATCAAAATTGAAGGGGATACTGCATACGCTAGGTCTATGTTACACGCACAACACTTTTTACCCAATTCCAAAGGGGACAACGTACAACGTATGATAGGATATTATGATAACTATTTTATTAGGACTTCCGATGGATGGAAAATCAATAAAATGATTCAATATATCGATTGGAATGAAGGCAACTGGTACATTTTTGAAAAGGCCGCAGGTATCGTAGATGTTGAGACTTCCATCGCAAATGAATTTATTCCTAACCATGTGGCACTTAGAGTAAAAAACTTAGAGATAAGCATAGATTGGTATGAAAAGGTTTTTGGCGCAAAGGTTTTAAGACGTTCAAAAGTGGCCAACATTGACCCTAAAATCGAAATCGCCTTTTTAGAACTGGCTCACGATTTTCACATCGAATTAGTAGGTGGCGGAACACCAAAAAAAGGAAAACTCAATGTACCGGTCAATATAAAGGAAGACTATGATGTACAAGGCTATAAACATATTGGTTTTAAAGTAAAAAACTATGAAAAAGTCTTGGAACATTTAAAACAGAACAATGTAGATGTATACTATGAAATTGATAGAGAAGATTATGGCGTTCGTATCGCATTACTACACGATATTAATGGATATACAATTGAACTTTACGGAGAACTTTAAAATCAAATTAAAATGAAAAATATATTATTTATTAGCGCCCTAGTATTCTTAATGAGTTTACGGGCACAAGAGAAAAAAGCTAATTCCCCTTGGGTAGTCAAAACACAAGAAATGATTTCAGAATTTGGGGAAACTGATGAGCGTGGAGCAACAAATATATTGGGCCCAGAACTGGTTTTGTCGAGTCTTAATTTAGTAAAGAAAGGTGAGGTTTTAAGCTTGGCCGTTGACTTAGACAGAAATACGCCCGCATATGGTTGGAGGCGTTTCGAGCTTATTGTAAGTCAAAATGAAGGCACGCACCATTCAAACAATGAAGATGTCATTTTTGCACCAATCAACACTGGAACCCAAATTGACGGTTTGGCACATATGGGTGTAGATGGTCATTTTTTTAATGGGCATAAAGGTGAAGATATTCAGCAAGTTTCAGGACTTAAAAAGTTAGGGGTCGAAAATGTACCACCAATCGTAACAAGGGGAATTTTACTTGATATAGCAAGCTTAAAGAAAACCAAGCGATTGCCAATCGGCAGTGTAATATCAGTTCAAGACATTAAAGATGCGCTCAAGCGTCAAGGTATTGAGGACATTCAAAAAGGAGATGTAGTGTTGTTCCATACAGGGCATAGAACTTTACTAGACCAGCAAAAAAAAGAACTATTCTTATCGGGGCAACCTGGGCCAGGCATTGAGGCAACAGAATATTTAGCTTCTAAGGGTGTAATTGCCATTGGTGGTGATAGTGGTTCTGTAGAAGTAATTCCGTTTGAAAAAGAAGGCTTGTTGTTTCCAGTGCATCAATTAGCCTTGGCAAAACACGGTATTCATCTTTTAGAAAACGTGGCAACAGAAAGATTGGCTCAAAGAGAATGGTATGAATTTTTATTCATCGCCACACCTTTGCCCATCGTTGGCTCTTCAAGCTCTTGGATAAATCCTATTGCAATTAAGTAATACCGCTATGAAAAAATTAAAATCAACATTCATTGTTTGGATAGCGATTTATCCAGCAATAACTGCAATACTCTTACTCTTTGGAGAATACCTAGATGAATTACCAATTCTGGTTCGCACATTTATTCTGACAATCATTCTGGTTCCATTAATGGTTTATCTATTGATTCCTTTTTGGACAAAAATATTCTCATTAATTAAAATAAGAAAGTCGAGTAGGTAAAGGGGAATCTCACCCCTAAACCTCTCACAGAACCGTACGTGATAGTCTCCCATCATACGGC
>CANMLL010000032.1 GCA_947498775.1 uncultured Aquimarina sp. | reverse complement strand
GAAGAGCCGTATGATGGGAGACTATCACGTACGGTTCTGTGAGAGGGGGAAGGTGAAATTCCTTCTTCCTACTCGACTTATAACGTTGACGATAATTTAAAAATCATGAAAGTACTAATATTTGTTTTTGTAGCCATAATATTTATTTACTGTGGCTATTCGAAGTCTGATAAAGTAAAGAAAGAAGTTTGGACAGTTTATACCGTTAAAGATGGCGTTATCAGCAAGTGGCATGGCCTTTCTACAAACAGAAAGGTAATTAAATATAACCGTAAGAATCAAATAGTAAATGAAACCATTCTAAAAGACACATTTGGCACTATTTCCAGTACCTCAATTTTTGAGTATAAAGATGACCTACTGAGACTTACGAAGTTCTATAGTTCTATAAATGGATTAGCTGATTCAACATCATATTACTATAATTCGGATAAAAATCTTGTGTTGAAAAAACGATATAATCTCAGCGACAATTGGAATGTTTTTGTCTATAAATATACTTATTCTAACAATTTATTGATAAGTGAATTAGAATTCTACGGCGATACATTAAATCAAAAAACTATATATAAATATGACAGCAACAACCAGCTTATAAGTAAATCATTTTATAAAAAATCTGGAGAACTAGACTGGATATGTAACATTAAAACAGATGAAAATGGAAACATTATAAAAACGGATCAAGAATATAATACATTCAAGTATGTTTATAATCGAGAAAAAGAGTGGATTAAAAAAGAATCATACAATAGTAATGGGCAATTAGTATCTTTTATACAAAAAGAAATAATAAAATAACTATCGTCAACAATTTTCTATAATGCATATGCACCCTTCGGGATGCAAACGCACCATACAAGAGACGTTACCTGCAAGCGCAAAAATAATGCACGGAAATATAATTATATGATCACAACTATCCGAAAGTTGGTTTAAAAAAGTAGCCTGAGAATCCCGTATTTTAGTTTTGCAAATCAAAAATACATTTTTATGGGACTCTTCAGGCGGACTAAAAATAAGAATAAGCCCTTAATTCGTCAAATTTTGGATTTGGTTCCTCCTTGGTTGCTGAATCGTTGTACCGATCAACACAATAGCGACAAGGGTTGCAGTAAATATAAGACTTATGACCAATTTTTAGCTATGAGTTTCGGACAGCTGAATAAATGCCATACATTAAGCGATATTTCCTCTGGGATTGGTGTTTCTCAAACGTTCATTAGTGATCTGGGACTTTCTCAAAGTCCTGCCAAATCCACGATGAGCGATGGTAATAAGAGACGAACCTATAAGGTGTTTGAAACACTCTATAACAGGCTTTTGACACATTATAGATGTATTTTATCTAAGCAACATAAGTCGCATATCATAAAGGAAATAGAAGGACGCACCATCAAATTAATCGATAGTACTACTATTAGCCTATGTTTGTCGATGTTTGACTGGGCAAAGTTTCGGACAGCAAAAGGAGGGTTGAAAATCCATACCTGTTGGGATGATACCCTTATGCTCCCAGATATGGTTAATATTACCCCTGCAAAAGAACACGACCGCTATGGACTAAAGCAACTGGTGTTTCCTAAGCATACTGTTGTTGTGGAGGACAGGGCTTACTTTGATTTTGAACTGATTTCCCAACGTATTGCAGCTCAAAACATATTTGTGACTCGTATAAAAAGTAACACTATTTATGAAGATATAGAAGAAATAGAATTACCTGATGGTAAAGATGATGGGGAATATGATTTAGGTGGACATTTACACGAAAAAACAGGCGGGAAAATTCCGATTATTGGGGTTGCAAAATCTGGATATGATTCAAACAAACTAAATTCAAAAGCACTTTTAAGAGGAGAAAGTAAAAAACCGCTATATATCTGCAATAGGAATTGAATTAAACTTAGCCTATGAATATATTAAATCAATGCACGGGAATTATAGAATGCCTACGCTACTCCAAATAATGGATACAAAAACAAAAGAAAACTGTGGGTAACAATTTGTCCTAAGAAAACATAGGGCTTTTGCGCTAATCGAAAGTTTTTCAGTTATTTACAAAGTCGCCAAATATAAAATTTGGCATTTACGAAAAATGATAAAAACAAAATATTTATATTTGGCTTAGTACCAATCCGAAACGTATCGCTTATCTCCTGCCATACGTTTCTTTGATCAAAGAAACAAGAAAGAAACAACAAGCAATAAGAATAGAAACTAATTTAGTGTAAACACCTAACCTTTAACTTGTGTAAACTAAGTATCTTAACGAACATTGCAAAAATGAAAATACCTAAAATAAAAGGAATAATTGAAAGACGAATTCTTATTAACTATCAAGTTGACTAAGAAGTTCTGGAAAATTATTTACCAAAACCGTTTAAACCCAAATTGGTTAATGGAAAAGGTATTGCTGGAATATGTTTAATCAGACTAAAGGAAATAAGACCCAAAGGATTACCGAAACAAATCGGAATATCTTCTGAAAATGGAGCTCACAGAATTGCTGTTGAATGGAATGAAAATGGAAAACTAAAAGAAGGTGTTTATATTCCGAGAAGAGATACTTCTTCAAAACTAAACTCTTTAGCAGGAGGAACTATTTTCCCAGGAGTTCATCATCTCGCTAAATTTAAGGTTAATGAATCTGACGGGAATTATAATGTGGAGTTTATTAGTGATGATGAAACCTCTTTGTCGATTGAGGCAAGTGAAACTGAAGATTGGAATGAAAGAAGTGTATTTGAAAACCTGAATTGTGTTTCAGCTTTTTTCGAAAATGGCTCAATTGGTTATTCTCCTGACAACAATGACTTTGACGGACTAGAACTCAAAGCATATAACTGGAAAGTATCTCTTTTGAATGTTAAGAAAGTTCAATCTAGTTTTTTCGAGAACGAAAAAATTTTCCCAAAAGGCTCTGTTAAATTTGATAACGCGCTTCTAATGAAGGATATTAAACACGAATGGATAGGACTGGATAAAATAAAAAACTACCACTAACATCATAAAAAATCATAGCAAAGTTTAGGGCTAGATCAAAAAGGTCATTTCTCTTTTGCAGTTGCGCTAGATTTTTATAAATTAAACCTGCCTACCGTCCGCCAGGTAGGCACGGATAAATCGATTGGTTCAGGCATATTTGCCTTGCTTTGATTCATGTATTTGGCGTTAATTTTCAAAAAATAAATCGATAAAATGAAAAGAATAAATTTTATAATAATAGTTGTAATGGCCTTGCTTCCGATGGTGTCAAGCGCTCAAGAATTATCCAAGTCAGATAGAGCTAGAAGCATTGTGAAAGCCGTAAATCAAAAAGACGCAAAACTTTACGTGGATAATTTCAGCAAAAGTATAAAAGTTTATATGTATGGCGAAAATGGAAATTTCATCCTTAAAGTTGATGGTATAGAAGCTTTATATAAAAATCGGGCGGAACATCTTAAAAGTCATCCGGAAGTTCGAAATGAAATACAACACTTGGCGGAAATAGACAATAGGCTTATCATGCATGACAAGGTTTGGCTAACTCCCGATAGAAAAGAAGGAAGCTCTGTAGTAGAAATTTTTACTTTCGATGAAGAGGGTAAGATTGTTCGAGTTGATGTCATACAGCAAAAAAATCTTTTCAGTCAAGAAAACTAGAAAGACAAAGTTGAAATAACTGACGGAAAAGCAATGGGAATGAAAGATCATTTAACAGTAGTTTTTGATCAAAAAGTTGCGGATAAGTATAAAATTGGAATAAAAAACGTGTGGTAACACTATATCCTATGTGACCATACCAGTTAAGTGATAGATCTAAAGGGTATTGTATTTTTGGTAAGGCGCAATGCTTACTCGAAAGAAAAGTTAGCAACCAATAAGAAGAAAAAGTCGATGGCTTGGTAATTTTTTGTCCTGCTATGACAGATATAGTTAACATTACCAATAAGACTAAATTTATAACAATATGAAATCATACGTAACCATTATAGTATCTTTACTATTTCTTTACGGATGTAATAGTCCAAAGGAAGTAGAAAAGAAAAATGAATCAAACAAAAATCCAAAAGTTGCAATTTTAGGAGTATTCCACTTTGCCGGAACTTCAGATTTTTCTTCAGTAGAATTTGAAAGTCTAGAATCTGAAAAAAGACAGAGTGAGATTAGAGATATTGTTCAAAAACTCAAAGAGTTTAAACCGACCAAAATTATGCTTGAATTTCCATCCTCTGACTCAAAACATTTAGATAGTCTATATAATGCTACTTTGAATGAGAATCGAAATTTTACTATTAACGAAATAGAACAATTGGGCTTTAGATTAGCGAAAGAGCTAAATCATAAAAGGGTTTACTCTATAGATTACAAACTGAATTTACCATTTAACGAACTTACAAAATTTGCAGAAAAAAATGATAAAGAAAGTTTTAGTGAAATGATTGCTTCCATCAAACAGCAAGACAAAAAAGAATCTAACTATTTAGCAAAAAATACATTGCTTGATTATTTAATATATCGAAACTCAGATGATGAAGACATTAGAAATAAAGATCAATATATAAACAAAACTGCAAAATTTGTTGATGATTCAAGTTATGTTGGAGCGAAATTTGTGTCAAAGTGGTGGGAACGAAATATTTATATGATGACAAATATTGATAAGTGGATTATGCCAAATGATAGGATTTTAGTTATTGTAGGAGCAGCTCACAGAGCAATTTTAAGAGATTTTTATGAAGACAGAACAGATACTGATTATATTGAAATCAGAACATATTTGCAAGAATAAAACTACCGCCAACAATGTATCGGCATTAAAACGATAGTTTATACGAACGTTAACTACAATTCTTAAAATCTAAACTAATTAATATGGACACAAACCTTTTAATATCCTTTTTAGGAGCATCCGTTCTTTTGACAATAATTCCTGGACCTGATAATATCTTAGTATTAACTGAGAGTATAACCAAAGGCAAGAAGAATGGAACAGCGCTCTCAATAGGATTAAGTCTGGGCGTTTTGGTTCATACTGTAGCTGCAGCAACTGGATTATCTCTAATAATTCAAAGTTCTGCAACTGCTTTTCAAATAGTAAAATATTTAGGAGCTGCTTATCTATTTTATTTGGCTATTATAACTTTGAAAGAAAAAAAGCAGGAGGTTAATGTTTTGAATAATAACCACAAGTTTAGTTTCTGGAAATTAGTCAAAAAAGGATTCTTTATGAATGTTTTAAATCCAAAGGTCTCCTTGTTTTTTATAGCTTTTCTCCCTCAATTTATTAGTAAATCAGGTTTCAACATAACATTTCAAATGATTGTTCTAGGAATAATCTTTATGATTCAAGCTCTCTTAATTTTTGTAGTAATATCCAAACTATCAGGAAGGTTAAACAAGTATTTAAATAGTCAAAAATTCTGGAAAATTACCAAATATGGAAAAGCAACTGTATTAGGAGCATTGGGTACAGCTTTAGTGTTCTCGAAAAAATAATAAAGTAGTTAACATCATATGAAATCACAGCAATTTAATGCTAGATCAAAAGGTCATTCCCTTTTTGCAAAGGCGCTGGATTTTTATAAATTAACAAGAAATAAAAATGCACACCTGCCTGCCATCCGCCAGGTAGGCAGGGATAGATCGATTGACTCAGGCTCACTTGCCTTGCTCTGATTCATATAGTTGGCGTTGGCATTAATTAAGAAAACTGAATTGAAAATTAGAGAAACACATAGAAATGATTATACCATTTCAACTGACAAGGATAAATTAGATATTTTGAGCATTCACAAATTCCTTGCAAACGAAACTGATTGGGCCAATGGAATTCCAATGAATACTTTGAAAACATCAATTGAAAACTCTTTGAATTTTGGGCTTTATTACAAAGACGAACAAATTGGCTTTGCTAGAATAATTTCAGACTATTCAACTATTGCATATTTAGGAGATGTTTATGTTCTAAAGGAATATAGAGGAAAGGGATTAAGTAAATGGCTGATAAATGAAATAATAGAACACCCTAATCTTCAAGGATTAAGACGCTGGATTTTATTAACTGATACAGCTGAATGGCTTTATAAAAAGTTTGGGTTTACAGAAATACCTAATCCTGAATTTTATATGGAGAAACATAACCAGAATGTATATAACGGAATAGATAAAACTAATGCCAACAATGGCTCCTAATTAATACGGGTTTTAGTGTTTAATCCAAAGTTTAGTGTATTTTTATAAAGTCCGCCAAATCTTTTGATTTGGCTTTTAAAATGAAAAAAAATAAACCAAAATAAAAAGTTTTGGCTAGTGCTTAATCGGAAATTAATCGCTTGTTAATTCCCGTACTAATCATAGTCGAACGTTGTCAAACATTCGCACATCACGGAAAACCGAGATTAATTCCTATAGATAACGTCAAATTTGTAGAGAATTTTAGAAAAAAATTATTAATACATCTCTGAATCACTTATTAATAAAGGATTTAGAGTAAAAAATGACTAAATTTGACGTTAGTCGAGATTCGCAAGACAATGAGAATTAAACTATTAGCATTATTATTTTTTGTAACACTGCAAATATCTGCACAAACTCATATTGAACACTTTGATATAGATTCAAAATATATTGATGAGACAAGAACTATTGCTGTTTCATCACCAAAACAATATAAAAACTCAACCAAGACCTATCCAATAATATTAATTCTGGATGATGGTTTACTATTTAATACTGTTAATGGAATTGTAAATCAGTTAAGCAATACTTCAAGGATGCCAGAATCTATTGTAGTTTCGTTAAGTACAGGTGACAAACATCGCAACTATTTTGCCCCTAATTTATACAATAACCATAGAGATAGAAAGTACAACTACGGCAATAATCAAAAAGAATTTGTTCGTTTTTTGCAGCTTGAATTATTACCAACAATCGAAAAGAAATATCGAACAAACAATTTTAAAACGATAGTAGGTTTTTCTCCATCATCAGCGATAGCTCTTTACACTTTATTGAACAAGCCAGATTTATTCCAAGCCTATATATGTTTTGCTGCTGGTAACATTATTGGAGATGGTTACAACAAAGGTGAACGGCTTATTGAGGAGTTGGAAAAACTCTATGCTCAGAGTCAAATGAAACAAAATTACTTGTATGTTGTATCAGGTAGTAAAGATGTAGATGGGCAACCATATATAAACACAAACATTAAGGAATTTAATCAGAAATTATCCAAATACAATTCGCAGACAACACATACGAGAGCTGAAATTATTGAGGGAGAAGGACATACTGATGTAATATTACCAGGCTTAATCGCAGCATTCGATTTTATATTTCCAAAAGAAAAATGGTTTGTAGACTATCTTACTCTTATTGAAGAAAAAGGGTCAGCCAGAGAAAATATTTCTTCATTCTATGAAAAACTATCTAATGAGTATGGATTTAAAATCTATCCGAATGTAGATAGAATCTATAGCATGAGTTGTCTTAAGAATATTGGGAGGAGGCTACTAGGAACAAAAAAAATAGAAGAAGCTATAGGATTATATCAGTATTGGGTTGAACTCTATCCTACATCTCATTTACCACATTATTATTTGGGATTATCATATAAAGAGAATAAAGAAAATAATAAAGCTATTACATCCTTTAAAAAGGCCTATGACATTGCTATAACACAAAAAAGTAGTGACTCCAAAGCCTATAAGGAAGCTATAAAGAAGTTGAAAGAATAAAAACGTTTGCCAACAACGTGTCCTATGAAATCAGAGCAATCTAGTACTAGATCGATAGGTCATTTCTTTTTTGCAAAGGCGCTGGATTTTTATATAATTGAATAAGAAAAAAAATGCGCACCTGCCTGCCATCCGCCAGGTAGGCAGGGATAGATCAATTGGTTCAGGCTTGCTTGCCTTGCTCCGATTTAAATATTCAGCGTTACCAACTATGAAAGGAATAATACTCATACTATCATTATGTGCCCAAATCACTTTATTTGGTCAAAGTACTGGTTTTAAGGAGATAAAAAATGTCGAATATTCCCATCCTAGTCGAACTGGAAGTATTTCAGACACTTTAAAAATTGAAAAGTGGAAAACCTTGGATAAAAGAAAGAAAAAAGCAGCTAAAAAGTATTTGTTAAGACAAGAACAAGAGATTCAAAGAGATACTTCCAACTATACAAAATTACTATATTACGGAGAAAAAGAATCAATTGAAATCAGAATTAGTGACTCTATTTATTTGTCTAAAGAACTGAAAGAACCTTCCAAAAAGTATTTCTGGGTTCTAAATGATCATCCTAGTAGTAGAAGCACTTATGAAATTACTTCTCTCAAGAGAAATACTGGAACTCAAAAGATAATAATACAATTCAAAAACATTAAAAGAAGTGCGAGCTTTAATATAGATACCGCATATTCCCAAATATTTATTGAACCGGAAGTAGAAACCAAATTAATTCGTCTTAGAAGAAGAAAAAAGAAACAAGTGTTACCAAGACCTGCAAAAGAAAAAATTAAAAAAGTGGACGATAGAATTTCTATCAACCATAGAGTACCAAGAATATATAGTTGGTAACATTGTAAAAAAGCATAGTTGCCCTTTGGGACAACAACATTTGTTATATTAAACATTAGCTACAACATTGTGCAAACAATAGCAATTCTATACCAGGCCAAACTTCCACCGATTAAAGATGGAATTCAGAAACCAAAGAAACCAAGTGGATATTCTGATAGTGGAGCTGATATTGCCTACGAATTAAAAAAGAATGGAATTGAAATAGTAACACCAATCGAAAATCCTAATATTGAAAATGACAAGGATTGGGTTTTTCCCGACACAAAAAAAGGAATAAAAGCGGCTTTAAAAAAGGGAGCAAATATCTTTTGGTTAAATACAATCTTGTACAAAGATCATATAATAGAAAGCTTCTTTGATCGAGATATTCAATTTGTTGGACAAATCCCGATTCAAGTGGATCTTTACGATGACAAGTTTTACACAAACCAACTTTTAAGAGAAAACAAAATTCCGATTCCCAAAGCACAATTGATTTCAATAGAAAATCAGGCTAACTACTCACTAAATATTGATTTTCCTTTAGTTGTAAAGCCAATAAGAGGAAGAGGAAGTCAAGGTGTTTATTTGGTTAAAAACAAAAAAGAGTTAGATGAGAGGCTAAAAATAATTTTTTCGAAAAATGAATATGGGAATTCGGTATATGTCGAACAATATTTAAGTGGTCAAGAAATTACTATTACTGTAATGCCAGCTGGAATTTATAATATAGAAAATCAGTCAAAAAAGATTATAAAACCTTGGTGTCTTCCTGCTGTTAAAAGAGTTAATCACGATAACGGAATAGCACCATATAATGGTATTGTAGCTGTAATGGAAAATAGTTCTGTTCTCGAAAATAGTGAATTGAGTTCTCAAACAATTATTGAAACTTATCAAAAATGTGAAATAGCAGCAGAATTGTTAAACATAAAAGCACCAATAAGGATAGATTGTCGTTCGAACAAAAAAGGAAAATACTTTCTGTTTGATTTAAATATGAAACCAAATATGACCGGACCATCTCGACCACAAAGAAAAAATCAAGATAGCTTGACCTTATTGGCTTCAAGAAAAATTGGCTGGAATTATATTGACTTATTAAAAAACATGCTTAACCAAAACTGGAAAGCCAGCCGCTAAAAACATTTATAAAATACAGCTATTACAAGCTTTTCTAGGGGTTTTGTATATTTACGAAGTACGCCAAATTTTTAATTTAGTTATATTAAAAAAGAAAATTAAAAATTCGGCTCTGTGCTAAATCCAAAATGTAGTATCTTTTTACACGCTACGTTCCATACGTGTGCCGAGAAGCAATGAACGGCTGATAATTATCATTGCGAACTGTTAATAAGATGGTGGAACCGACCCAC
>CANMLL010000031.1 GCA_947498775.1 uncultured Aquimarina sp. | reverse complement strand
ATTTGAAAATAATCAACAAAAACTATAATTGATCAAAAAGAAAATCGTCTAAAAATTACTTTTTAGACGACCTCTTTATTATATATGTTTATCGTAAAGTTATGCTTGTTCCTTTGCTTTACGCTTGGCTTCTCTCCATAACTTAAAGTTTTCAATATTAGCTCCTATAATCCAATAAGGCACTACAAAAGTTAACAAAAAAATCATCAACCAAAAACCGATGGTGAGTATAGTTAAAAAGGCCAAAAAACCAAGATACTGATCAAATTCAAACATAACAATATTCTAATTTTCAATTTTGACAAAGATAATAAGTCTCTTTTATATGTCATAGCAGAAATATGATTTATTTTTAAATCTCTTCAAACAACAAATTATATACTAAAAAGTAGGTGTATTATTGAGAAATAGGGTTGTAAATGTTTAAATTTGCATTTTCAAAAAACAAATCATCTCACCAATGAAATATAGAATAGAGAAAGATACTATGGGCGAGGTAAAAGTGCCTGCAGATAAATTATGGGGTGCCCAAACCGAGCGATCAAGAAATAACTTTAAAATTGGTGCTCCTGCATCAATGCCATTAGAAATCGTTTATGGTTTTGCATATCTTAAAAAAGCAGCAGCCTATACCAACTGCGAATTAGGAGCTTTACCAATCGAAAAAAGAGATTTGATTGCACAAGTCTGTGACGAAATATTAGAAGGAAAGCATGATGATCAATTTCCGCTTGTGATTTGGCAAACAGGTTCAGGTACGCAAAGCAATATGAATGTAAATGAGGTTATTGCCAATCGTGCACATCAATTGGCAGGAAAAACAGTGGGTGAAGGAGAAAAAACATTACAACCTAATGATGATGTAAATAAATCGCAATCATCAAACGATACATTTCCTACGGGAATGCATATTGCGGCTTACAAAAAAATTATTGAAGTTACTATTCCTGGAGTTACCCAATTAAGAGATACACTAAAGAAAAAATCCGAAGAGTTTAAAGATGTTGTAAAGATTGGCCGTACCCACTTCATGGACGCTACCCCGCTTACCATTGGACAAGAATTATCGGGTTATGTTTCTCAATTAGATCACGGTATCAAAGCATTAGAAAACACATTACCACACCTTGCCGAGTTAGCATTGGGAGGTACCGCGGTGGGAACAGGATTAAATACACCTAAAGGCTATGCAAAAAGAGTTTCAGAATTTATTGCTCAGTTTACAAGCTTGCCCTTTATAACCGCAGAAAACAAATTTGAAGCATTAGCCGCTCATGATGCATTTGTAGAAACTCATGGTGCACTAAAACAACTTGCGGTTTCTCTTAATAAAATAGGAAATGATATTCGTATGCTCGCTTCTGGACCAAGAAGCGGTATTGGAGAGCTAATTATCCCTGCAAATGAACCAGGTAGCTCTATTATGCCAGGAAAAGTAAACCCAACACAATGCGAAGCCTTAACCATGGTATGCGCACAAGTACTAGGCAATGATGTAGCTATTAATGTAGGCGGAATGCAAGGACATTTTGAGTTAAATGTATTTAAACCCGTAATGGCGGCAAACTTATTACAAAGTGCTCAGCTAATTGGTGATGCTAGTGTTTCTTTTGACGAACATTGTGCACAAGGTATTGAACCAAACCACAAAAGAATTACCGAATTATTAAATAATTCGTTAATGCTGGTTACAGCATTAAATACTAAAATTGGGTATTACAAAGCTGCAGAGATAGCTAATACTGCGCATAAAAATGGTACTACCCTAAAACAGGAAGCTATTGCACTTGGTCATGTAACCGAAGAAGAATTCGAAGAATGGGTAAGACCAGAAGATATGGTTGGTGCCCTTAAATAAAACTACCTTTTAATACTGGAAATAAGAATACCCCTCACAAGTTTTTAACAACTTCTGAGGGGTATTTGTTTATATTATAAGTTTTGATTTTTAGCTTTATTAACATAAAAACTGTATAATTGATAAATTTTTGTTAATGAAATTTATCGTTCTTATTATAATATCCACTCTTTTTGTTTCTTCAACAATCACATCTGATGACTATATCGGAAAATGGGAAATCACTGGAGGATCAGTTATCGAAATCTATCAGGATGGTGAAGTTTTCTATGGAAAAATAAATAAACGGGCGGCAAATCCTTTATCTAATTTTAATGGTTTGGACAACAAAAACCCTCAGGAAGAACTAAGAAACCGTTCCTTATTAGGTATGAATATTTTAAATGACTTAGCATACAAAGATGGCGTATTATCAGGAGGCACTATATACAATGCCGATAGTGGAAAAACCTATACTGTAAAAGTTTGGATTGACAGCGATGATATGAATGTTTGTTATATAAGAGCATATAAGAGTTTTTTATTCAAAACTTTTAGAGCAAAAAAAGTAAAAAGCCAGGAACATATAACGGTAGTAGGTAAAAAGTCATAAAAGTCCAAATGGACTTCAAAAAATACAAAGTATAAAAAAACAAAAATCCGCATTTATTTAAATACGGATTTTCTATTTCTCTTACTTAATTTATATCCCCCAATTGTTAATGTTTTGTCCCCCAACAAACATATCCCAATTTCTATCTATGAATAGCATGACTGCTAGCTCTAGGTAGTTCTTGTATAAATTTTAAAATAAAGTCGAAATTAAAAGTGAATGTGTTCATGATGTTATATTTAAATTTGGTTTGTAAAGCGTTTTAATAAGATGGTGTAAAGATACCTTGATAAACCATTGAGCGCAATGGGGAAAAAGCCCCATTTTGCATAGTGAATACCCCCCTAAAACCAATAATGACTTAAAAATCATATAGTTAAAGGCATTAAAACCAAAAAAGCACAGTGGGTTTACTGTGCTTTTTTTAGATCTTTTATTCGAAATTTACTTACACAGTTAATAATTCTGCGATTTTCACTTTCTCTAAAGCCTGCTCGAGATCCCAAATCAGATCCTTGGCATTCTCTACTCCTATTGATAATCTTACCAATTGATCCGTAATGTTCATTTGTTGTCTTTGTTCTTCATCAACTCCTGCATGAGTCATTGTTTTAGGGTGTTCTGCCAAGCTTTCTGTACTTCCTAAGCTTACAGCAAGTTTCATAAGCTTCAGACTATTTAAGAAACTGAAAGCTTCTTTTTCTCCACCCTTAATATCGAAAGATACCATTGCTCCGGGTGCAGAACATTGTTTTTTGTAAGCGGCATGCTTTTCCGTTCCTTTTTCCAAAAGTCCTAAATAGTATACTTTGTCAACTTTTGAGTGATTCACAAGAAAATCTACAATAATCTGAGCATTTTTGGTTTGCTGATCCATTCTCACCTTCAAAGTTTCTAAACTTCTAAGCATTAACCAAGCCGTATGTGGGCTTACCATATTACCAAGGAAGGTTCGTAATGTTTTCACTCGCAACATCAATTCTGTATTTCCTAACACAGCCCCTGCAATCAAATCACTATGCCCCCCAATATATTTGGTCGCCGAATACAATACCAAATCAGCACCACATTGCAATGGATGCTGCCATAATGGTCCCATATAGGTATTATCTACAGCTACAAGTGTTTTTCTTTCTGAAGTGCTAAATTGTTTTGCAATCTGACTGAACTTTTCAATATCCACAATATCATTGGTTGGGTTTGCCGGTGTTTCAAGATAGATCATAGCTAATTTATCTGCTTTACCTGAATCTTTAATCATTTGTATCACTTCAACGATACTCTGATTTGGCATTACTCCAATGGTATGCACACCGATTTTATCTAAAAAATGGTGAATAAAATGATCTGTTCCTCCATATAACGGATTACTATACACTAACAGGTCACCTGGTTTTAAAAACTCTAACAGCACGGTACTAATTGCAGACATTCCACTCTCAAAAACGGCACAATCATCTGCTTTATCCCAAAGGCATAATCTGTTTTCCAAAATCTCTAGATTTGGATTGTTAATTCTACTATAAATAAGGCCTAATTCTTCTTTTGGAGATTTTTCTCGTAAACCATAAGCAAGCTCAAAAAAAGCTTTTCCTTCTTCGGCTGTCTTAAAAACAAAAGTTGAAGTTTGAAATATTGGGCATTTTATAGCTCCTTCAGACAACTCGGGTTTATAACCATATGTCATCATTAAGCTTTCGGGGTTGAAATTGTGTTTTTCCATAGGTTAAAACTAAAACAAATAGAATTTATAACCATATAGTACGACTATTTTAGAATAAAATAGACAATACAATTAAGTTAGAAGAATTTTATTCTATATTTGATTTTCTATCATTATTCATAAAGAAAAATATTATGGATCCAATAGACCGATCAATATTACTCTTATTACAAAAAGATGGTAAAATTACTATCAAAGAGATTGCAGAACGATTAAACCTTACCACTACTCCGATTTTTGAACGTGTTAAAAAGTTAGAGCGCGACGGTTATATTAAATCATACAAAGCCATTCTTGATCGAAAGAAAGTAGGGCTTCAGCTGATAGCATTTTGTAATATTACCTTGAATCTACATCAAAAAGACTTTATCAAAAAATTTGAAAAAGATATTCAACGATTTCCCGAAGTAGTAGAATGTTATCATGTTGCGGGAATGTTCGATTACTTAATTAAAGTTTATGCCGAAGATATGGAACGGTATCAGGATTTTCTTTCGAATAAAATAGCTTCGTTAGATAATATTTCTAAAGTGCAAAGCTCCTTTGTAATGACAGAGGTAAAAGATTTTTCTTATTTACCAATTTCATAGAAAATAATGGCTTGACTTAACAAAAGATTTAGAACTCAAGATGTACTTTTGATATTCAATCAAAAAATTGCATAACTATGAATATTAAAGACGCTAAAGTATTAATCACCGGCGGAAACTCTGGTATAGGAAAAGCCACTGCCAGATTGCTTAAAGAAAAAGGTGCTCTAGTGGTGATCTCTGGACGAAATGAAGCTACGCTTCAACAAACGGCAAAAGAATTAGATATTGAATACATAAAAGCAGATGTAACACAAGAGAGCCAGGTAAAACAAATGGTTCAAGATGCAAAAAGCAAAATGGATGGCCTTAATGTTCTTGTTAATAATGCGGGGTATGGCTATATCGCCAAACTTATAGATATCGAAGCAGATAAATTTATAGATCAGTTTAAAACTAATATTCTTGGTGCCACACTTTGCGCCAAAGAGTCTGCAAAGCATTTTGTAACGCAAGACTACGGAAATATTATCAATATTGGCTCTACCTCTTCCTTAAAGGGCTCTCCTACTGCCTCTCCCTATGTAGCTACTAAGTTTGCATTAAGAGGTATGACTGAAAGTTGGAGAAACGAATTGCGCCCTCATAACATTCGGGTAATGCAGGTTAATCCCAGTGAAGTGATGACAAGCTTTGCCGACAATAGAGTGGATAAAAACCACAATCAAAAGCACTACACAGCAGCAGAGCAGCAAACCAAACTTAGAGGAGAAGAAATTGCACATACAATCACCAGCCTTTTAGAAATGGATGATAGAGGTTTTATAACCGAAGCCACAGTATTTGCTACAAATCCCAAAGTCTGATCCTTCATAGAGGGTTTAATCTAAATTATTCTACGTATTCTCTGCCCAAAAACAAAAAAATGTTTCGGAAACATACCTCATGAGCTTGCTCCGAGGTCATTGATTTATACGGTCGTTACCGAAGTTTTTTGTTTGGAAACGTTTCTTCTGGTTTTTAAATGATTAACCATTACCAGCAGAAAAATTAATATGAAGATACTGGATCCTATTTTAAAAACAGCTACTTGTATGGTTTCGAAAAGTATACCGCCAAGTACTAATCCAAAAATACTTGCAAAACTCCCCATGCTATTCCCATATCCCTGAATAGCACCTTGCATCTGGTGGTTTCCTACTTTGGATAATAATGCTAAAAAACTTGGCCACATAAGTCCGTTACCCACAGATAATAATGTAATGGCCAAATACATAACATATATATTTGAAATTGAGAGGAGATAAAAACTAAGTGCCAACAAAACAGTGCCAATCACAATGCAAGTGACACTGGAAATTTTGCCCGATAAAGAAGACAATAAAGGTCCCTGCACCAAAATCATGATCACACTCGAATATGCCAAAAAGATACCTAATTCGATTGAGGTCCATTGTAAAATTGAAGATGCATAAATCGGTAATCCTGCATAGAAAAGGCTAAATCCTAAAAAGGTCAAAAAATAAATGGTATATAACAAAGGTATATTTTCTAATTTCAGAATATTCCAGAATGTATTTGATGAAGCACTTTCCTCTAGAGATTCGCCACCATAACATTCTTTATGTTCTACTTGAAAAAAACGCCTGAAAGATCTAAATCCTTTTGCGCCCGTATCGACCACACAGGGATTACTTTCGGGAAGTCTAATGATGATCACAAAAATTGCAATCAAAGAAATAAACGCTGCCAGAATAATTGGTAGTGCCTCTCCCAAAAAAGTAGATGCCAATACGCCGGCAAAAGCAGGTCCTAACACAAACCCAAGACTTGTGGAAGCTCCCATCATTCCGAAGTTTTTATCACGATCTTCGTCTGTTGAAACATCAGACAAATATGCATTTGCTACGGAAACATTACCTCCCGTAAAACCATCAAAAATTCTAGCTATAAACAACAAAATCAAAGGCAAAGTCATTATATAACTTCCAGTAATGTTTGAGTTTGATGACCATAAGGTGGTTTTGGGCAGTATAAAAGCCAGTAAAAATAGCGCCCAGGCGATAAAGGTACCTACCTGACTTACAATCAATACTTTTTTCCTACCTATTCGATCTGATAACCTTCCTAGTATAGGAGCGCCGATCAATTGAAAGAAAGGATACATTGCTCCCAATATCCCATAGATAAAACCATTACCTCCAAGATCGGTTACAATAAATATAAGGATAGGAATAACGATACTATACCCTAATATTCCGATGAAATTCACTAATAAAATGGGAAAAATATTTTTATTGAGAAAGTTGAAAAATCGCATCCTCTAAAATAAGTTTGTTCGCGTAAAAGTTCTGTTAAACAATTGCCAATAAATAGTAACGTTTACCTCATAATTTTCACAAGGAGTTCTTTTAAAATATCCCCCTGCGGAAGGTTTGTTGCTCCTACTCCTTTTCCTTTTACATCAGATTCTCGTAATAAGCTTATGATTTGGCTTACTTTTTTCATAGGGTAGTTATGTGCTGCTTCTGTATAGTCTTTAACAAAGTATGGATTCACTTTAAGAACGCTTGCCACGTTTCGTTGTGACTTATCAGACAATCCATGATACTTCAACACTTGAGAAAAGAAACTGTATAATAATGAAATGGTTACTACCAAAGGATTATCCTTTGGGTTTTGTGCAAAGTAGTTAATAATACGGTGGGCTTTGGTAACATTACGAGAACCTATCGCTTTGCGCAGTTCAAAATTATTGAACTCTTTACTAATTCCTATGTTTTCTTCAATTTGATCGGCCGTGATTTGCGAACCGGCAGCAATGATTAGTTTCAGTTTCTCTAATTCATTATTAATTTTGCTAAGATCTGTTCCCAAAAACTCAACCAACATCTGCGCTGCTTTGGGTTCGATACTATACTTGGCTCCTGCCAATACTCTACGTATCCAATCGGCTACTTGGTTTTCATATAGTTTCTTCCCTTCAAAAATGACTCCATTCTTAGCTACTACTTTATAGAGTTTCTTCCGCTTGTCTATCTTCTTGTACTTATAGCACATCACCAAAACTGTAGATGGCTGGGGGTTTTCTACATAATCTGCTAGTTTTTCTATAGTGCGCGACAAATCCTGTGCTTCTTTAACAATCACCACCTGTCGCTCTGCCATCATCGGGAAACGTTTTGCATTAGAAATAATATCTTCTACAGTAACATCACGACCATACAATACCATTTGGTTGAACCCTTTTTCTTCTTCAGCCAGTACATTTTTATCAATAAATTCTGAAATCCTATCAATATAATAGGGTTCTTCTCCCATCAAAAAATAGATGGGTTTAATATTTCCACTCTTTATATCGGTTACAATTTGTTTTACTTCGTCCATTCAGAAAAAATCATCAAATTTGTGCTATGCAAATGCAAAAGTTAAACTTTCCGGCATATCAGTTCAGGTTCAAAAGTAGCGAAAATAAAGTATCTATTTTTGACCGTATCCGTAAAAAATTTATCATCCTTACCCCAGAAGAATGGGTACGCCAACATACTATCCACTATCTTATTGAAGAAAAGAAATATCCTGAAAGTTTGATTAATGTTGAAAAACTGGTTAAGCTCAATGAGTTAGATAAACGATATGACATTATCATTTTTAAACCTGATGGTGATATACATCTTATCGTAGAATGCAAATCTCATTCTGTAAAAATTACCCAAGAAGTTTTTGATCAAATTGCTCGCTACAATCTTGCTCTTAATGCCGAATTCTTAATGATTACCAATGGTTTCAATCATTATTATTGTCAAATGGATTATATAGATCAACAGTATTCTTTTCTAAAAGACATTCCAAACTACAAATAATTATACCCTGCTGGCATCCATATAGTAATTGGTATAAAAACTGTTCCCCAAATTGATCAATTTGGGGTTTAAATTTATAAATCTCACTACTACATACTTGTGCTCTTTAATTTGTTAGAATACTTTAGGATAGTATTAATAAATACTGAACTCATTTAGACTTTTTGTGTTTAACCGAAAATGAGCTAAAATTTAACCAAATGAGGCACTTTTTGAAAGTCATAGCAGCGCTACGGGTAAGAAAAGTAACGAAATATGGGTGAATTTTAGTCATTTTTTAGGAAATAGAAAAAGTCAAAATGAGTTCACTATCAACTGGCAAAACTAAATCTTAAAACTAAAAAATTATGAATTCATTCAAATCATTAAGTATAGCAATAATTTCTTGCTTTTTATTGGTCTTTATTTCTTGTGAAGTAGATCAGGAAGTACCAATAGAAAACTTGGTCGAACAGCAAGCTGTACCAAAAGATATTATACAGAAATTAGAAAAGGCCGGATTTCATACAAATGATGGGCTGTCTAAAGTTGAAGGAGGCTATCTCGTAGAAGGTGATATTTTTTTTACTGAAGACATGATACATGAGCTTTCTGAAGAAAATACTGAAAATTCCAAACAATACAGAACTAGAAATTTGGTCTCAGGCACTAGAACTATCAGGGTATATGTAGCTCCTGCTTTGGGAACATTTGTGAGAAATTCTGTCGACCAAGCGCTAAGTAGATATAATGCACTTAATCTACGTCTTACCTTTAGTAGAACAAGTAATGCTTCTAGCTATGATATCCGGATCATACCGGCAGGTCCAAATGTCTTAGGAAGCGCATTTGCAGCAGCGAATTTTCCAAGAAACGGAAGACCCCACAATACAATACAGATGAATACATTATTTTATGGTGGTTCTAATCGATTAGGAAATACAGTTTCTATAATTGCACATGAAATAGGTCATTGTATAGGGTTTAGACATACAGACTATGCAAATAGAGCCTTTAGTTGTGGTGGTGATTTTAGCCCTGAGAACGTCGAGCCAAATGGCGCTATACATATTCCTGGGACTCCTACAACAAATGCTGTAGCGAACTCTTGGATGTTAGCATGCTGGGGGGCAAATACCAACAGGCCTTTTATTGCTAGTGATCGAACTGCGCTACTTAGACTATATCCCAAAGAAACAACCCCGCCAACAAATGGTGCCATACCATTTTACCGATATTTTAATGGTAAAGATCATTATTACACTACAAATTTTAGAGAATTAGGTACTGGTGCTGGGGGGTACCGATATGAAGGCGTAGAATGCAAAGTATTCAATAGAAGAGTTTCAGGTACGGTTCCATTTTATCAATATAAAAGCCCTGCGGGTGACCACTTTTACACAACAAATCGTCGCGAAGGTGATGCCAGTGGTCTTACTTATCAAAGAATAGCTGCATACATTTATCCATCAGGAGGTAGAGGTAGAATTACTTTGTATCGATATTTCAATGGTTTAGATCATTTTTATACTGTAACACGAAGGGGATATAGCGGTTATACATATGAAGGACCTGCTGGCTATGTCTTACCAAGATAAATCCTTACTTACAATAAAGTATTTAATCTAAACTAATCATATTTTGCCAGTTTTTAGATTAGTAAACAATAAAACAGTTTCTACTAAAGAGATACAACTGGTAGAAACTGTTTTTATATGTCTTAGAATACTTGAATCAATAAAATATTTCTTCATACCTACAACTATTTTCAGAATAAACTCATTAATTTGCAGTTGTGAAAATAGCTGTTGTCATACTTAATTGGAATGGAAAGTTGCTCTTAGAGCAGTTTTTACCATCCGTGATCAAATATTCTAATGAAGCTATTATATATGTAGCCGATAATGCATCTACAGATGATTCAATCAATTATGTATCCTCTATTTTTCCTGAAGTGCGAATTATTAAAAATAAAAGCAATGGTGGTTATGCCAAAGGATATAATGATGCATTAGCAAGTATTGATGCTGATATTTATTGCCTACTTAACAGCGATGTAGAAGTGACCGAAGGTTGGCTTGTTCCAGTTATAAAAACTTTTCAGGAAGCTGATATTATTGCTGCTATTCAACCCAAGATCCTGGACTATAAAAAAAAGACACATTTTGAATATGCCGGAGCTGCCGGAGGTTTTATAGATAAATTTGGTTATCCATATTGCAGAGGAAGGATTTTTGACACCTTAGAGGAAGATGTTGAACAATACAATGATAGGATTCCCATATTTTGGGCTAGCGGAGCCTGCCTATTTATAAGAAAAAAAATCTTTGAAGAAGTTGGAAAACTAGATGAAGATTTCTTTGCGCACCAAGAAGAAATAGACCTGTGCTGGCGTATTCAGAATTATGGTTACAAAATAATGTATGTAGGCACTTCTACAGTATATCATCTGGGTGGCGCAACTTTGGATACCATGAATCCCAAAAAAACATTTCTTAATTTCAGGAACAATCTATTTCTATTGGTTAAAAATGTACCCGGAAACAATTTCTGGATTTTAATACTTAGTAGATTGGTTTTAGACGGATTAGCAGGACTAAAGTTTCTAGTCTCGGGGAAATTTTCTCATTTCATTGCTATACTTAAGGCGCATTTCGGGTTCTATCTCAATTTTAACCGTTTCGTTAAAAAAAGAAAAAAACTTTCTAAACAAGGGAAATATTATTCGGTTTTTTCCGTTGTATGGCAGTATTTTATTTTAAAACGTAGATATTTTAATCAATTATAAGGTTATTTAATAAATTATTGTTAACGGCCTATTATTACGCCACATTTTTAATAATTTTGAGTTATATAACCAAAACAAGACTTAAAACAAATTTTCTAATGAAAAAAGTAATGATTATTGGAGCCTCTATGGCCGTATTATTCTCTTCTTGTGTATCACAAAAGAAATTTTCCGAACTAGAAGCCAAAAACAAAGAAACAGAGGACTTACTAAATACTGCGACAGTTAAGTTGAATAGCTGTTTAGAAGAAAAAGCAAGCTCAACGTCGCAATTAAAAGTATTACAGGATCAGGTTTCAAATCTTAAAAACCAAAATTCTGCACTATTAAACAACGTAGGCAACCTTGCTACACTTTCTACAAAAGAGGCTGAAAACCTTGAAAAATCTTTAGAAAGTATCAAAGAAAAAGATTTACAAATAAAAACAATGCAGGATGCCATTACAAAAAAGGATTCTGTTACTCTGGCTCTTGTAACCAGTCTTAAAGGAGCCTTAGGGAATCTTGCAGATGAAGATATTGAAATCAATGTAGAGAAAGGAGTAGTTTATGTTTCTATTTCTGATAAACTTCTTTTCAAAAGCGGAAGCTATAATGTTTCGGCTAGAGCACGCGAAGTGTTAGGAAAAGTAGCTAAAGTAGTTAATGACAAACCAGATATTGAATTCCTTGTTGAGGGACATACAGATAATGTACCTATCAAAAATAAGGTTTTACTGGATAATTGGGATCTTAGTGTAAAACGTGCTACTTCTGTAGTAAGAGTATTACAAAATGACTTTAAAGTAGATCCTAAACGTATGACAGCTGCCGGAAGAAGTTACTATGTTCCTGTTGCGGATAACAGCAGTGCTGCTAATAAAGCCAAAAATAGACGTACAAGAATCGTAGTATTACCAAAACTTGATCAATTTTATAATATGATCGAAGATGGAATGAAGAAAGCTTCTCAAGGAGGAAACTAATAGATCTATTTGCTAAATATTAAAAAGAGGCTGTCTGAAAAGGCAGTCTTTTTTGTTTTGTTATTTTTTGAATGATTTGTATTTTTAAGATATGAG
>CANMLL010000030.1 GCA_947498775.1 uncultured Aquimarina sp. | reverse complement strand
GTCGTACAACCTGCTACACAAACAGGGCCTTCTACTACCAGATATTTGGTTTGGGTTTCGCCTTTATGATTTTTACTTGCTATAGTTTTTACGATACGCTTTTTAGTTTGTAATTCTCGTAATGGATAGAGTGCATTTTCTGCTCCGTCTAAATCTTCGATTAATATGACTTTATTTTTAAGTTCTTGTTTTCCAAAATAGTAAAAAGCATTTTCTGATAGTGTGGTAATACTTACCCGTTCTTCTTCTGGAATAAGTTCGCCTACTTTTTCTTGTAAATGTGTTTTTCCTGTTCCAGAACTTCCCAAGCCTATAATGTGTAATGGTTGTTCTCGCTTTCTACTCGTAAAAATGATATACATTAATAATCGGTTTACTTCTTCGCCAATAACACCAGATTTCCCGATTAGTTCATTCGTCTTGATTAGTAAATCCTTTTGTTTTAAAAAGGTTTCGGCTGCTTCGACTTCTGCTAGATTGAGTTTCTTAAATTTGGGGGTTAGGTTTTCCTCATTTTCTTTAATACGGCTTAGCCGATATTTTTCTAGTTCTTCTGTAAGTTCGCTTAAACTTGCTGATATAATTGATGTTCCTATTTCTAACCGCTCCGCACATTTTCTGATAAATTTCTCTAATTGGGTATCATTATATAAATCCAGATTATGCCGTACTGGTGGTCGGCTACTTTCTTGTAACTGTACTTTTAAGGTACTTCGCATCCTGTCTAGACCTTCTAATTTGATACCTCCTAAAACTGTTAATTGTAATATCTCATTCTCATAAATTAACTGGTCTACACTATCGGTTTGAAGTTTGATTGCCATATGTTGATAAATTTGTAAAATGATAAGTATTTATGGCAAATGTATAATACTTATTTCTTTTAAACAACAAACAAAGCTTTCTTATGATAAAAAACTATGGCTATATTTGCATAAAATAGCTCTAAATGCTATTCTTTTGATAGATATGTTAAACATTGGAAGCAAAATAACCCAACTACGTAAGACCAAAAACTGGTCGCAAGAAGACTTAGCTAAAAAAGTAGGATCGTCTAGAGTAATGATTGGTAACTACGAACGTAACACCAATACACCATCGATTGATATTCTTTTAAAGATTGCTAAAACTTTTGAGGTAACCGTAGATTATTTGATTGGCGAAGGACAACTCTCTACCTACGATAAAGAAGTCTTAAAACGTATTAATGATATCGAGCACCTGCCCGAAGAAGATAAACAACATATCTTTTACCTTATCGATAACCTCGTAAAAGCTGCTAAACTTAAAACATTATAAATGCAAAACAGCCACTTGAAGAGTGACTGTTTTTGTTTTATCTTATTTCAATGAAATAAAATACTTAATGCTCTGATATTATTTCTAATCCATCTAAATTGGTATTAACTCTTTTTAATAACAAGCTTTTTTTACTTAGATGCTCTTTGATTTCTAGTGTATCGCCTTTGAGCGAAAGAATTTCGTAGAAAGGTTTGTCAAATTTATAAATATTATTCTTAATAATCTTTGATTCAAAACGCCAACCTACCCCTAATCTATATTCGTAAAAGTAATTCTGATTAAAAACATAATACCATTTTGTAAGACGAGGATCTTTCTTTTCCTCCGCCTCTCTAGCTCTTTTAATACTATCTAATTCTGATGACTTATTATTTTCCAGAACCAGTTCTCCTATATCTATTTGATTATTCTCTATATTTAAAATATTCAACATTTCCCAAGTTCCGATTACATTTACATACTCATTTTTCTGAGCACACGAATAAAACGTAAATGAAATCAAAAAACACAATAACACTTTATTTTTCAAAACAAATCTATTTTTCTTTTAAAACGTTCATACTTCTCTAGATGTATTTCACTAACTTCATGATTTTCAGATGAATACTTTACCTTAAAACTCTCACCAACACAGCCAGCTTTTCCATTATCACAATTAAAGTAATTTGTAGAAACATAATTTTTATATGAGACACCATCAATTTCATAATTATATATCAGCTCATATCTTTCGCCTTTTTTATGCTTGAAATCAATAATCAGTCCAATGACTTCAACTGTATCTTTTCTTAGAACCTTTGACTTATAGTAATGATTAATTAAGGCCATCCCTATTAGTAACAAAATTATCACAATAGCAACTTTATCCCTAGACAACAAATTACTTTTCATATTTGTAATAAATTAATTACTAGTAAAGAATTTAGTTCCTGATTGAGACCCAATAGATAATGAACCTAAGAATGCTTTAGAAAACCCGCTATTAAAAGGAAATTTACCTGTAAACTTTAAATAAGAGTCATGTATCTTTCCATTGACTCTTCCAACAGTGAAATTTATTGCGGCTTGACTCAAACTACTACTCTCAAACCCATTAGCAATAGATAATGAAAATTTACTACTTACTAGCTCAGCACCTAAATTTGAAGCAAATGCAGAAGCTCCAACTGACAATAAATTCACTTTTGTTATATCACCTCCATTAGCTATCAATTCAGTTCCTCCATCTATTAGCATTCTTGATCCAGCTCCTTGGAGTGACAGAGACAATGACCCGCTTAAAGCATATGGTGCAGCAGCAGTAGCTAATAGCATTTTCATTGTTCCATCCGCAGCATTTGACATACCATTGGCTATTGCTCCATTATAAATTCCAGATAAACTTTGAGACTGATTAAAATTATTTTTTAAAGCTAATCCTTTTACATCCCAATAAAGAGCACTATAAACTTGATTATTAGTATTTGCTATGCTTCCAAATGACATAGCTCCAGGATTAAAACCGTTTAGAACTCTAGAACCTAAACTTTCGCCACTACCATTTATATAATTAATAGTATGTTGACCAATGTCATCTCCTTCATTGGATATTTTTACAGTTTCTCCTGTCTCTACATTATAATTGTATACACCATCTTCTCCGCCATCAGGATCTGTTCTGGTTATCCAGTTATTCCCCATAGAAAGATACGGGCTTGCATATTGACCTGCTGGATCGGGTGTCAACCAGCGATTAATTCGTGGATCATACAATCTAAGTTGGAATGCAGGTTTTCCAGTTTCATCATCAACTTCTTGACCTTGATACCCATACCTATAATCCCCTACCTGATTCCTACCAGGCATCGCCATCCCGCCGGGATAATAGTCGGTTGCAGAGGCTACCTCTGGCATTGCATTACCATATCGGTCTCTACCTACTACAGCGCGGATATTGCCCAGATGGTCGGTTAATTGATACAATCTAGCACCATGCTCCTTGTATACGCCTAATCTGCCTGTACCGTAAATGTTATATTCTTCAATTTGTTGATTACGATAGATCGCCATAGGGCTCCCAGCAGCATCACGTACATAATGTTCTGTATATCGTGAGGCACCATCAAGGGGATTAAACGATTCTTTGCGCACTCTGTGCCCTTTGTCATTGTAAAAGAACTTCAACATAGTCTGGCTGTCCTTTTTAACTTCGGTTACCAAACCACTTGCGTTATAAAGATACGTAATCTTTTCATCTTTGGCATCTGTGAGTTGCCCAATCGCGTTATAGGTATAATTAGCACCATCCTGGTTGCCAATATCTCCTATTACCGCATTTGATCCTGCGGCATCGCTAACGCTCAATAATTGGTTGGGTTTATCTGTTTTGTAGGTATAGGAGAGTTTATCCATGGCATTACTACCGTTTACATTGCTTTTGTTACGGTTAAGTTTCTGGATATTACCATTGGCATCGTAGGTAATACCAAAGACATTATAGTCTCCGCTTGTATTTATATTCGTGCCTTCATCAATAGTTGCTCTAAAAACAAGGGTAGCTGTTGCCTTTACAGTAAATCCGGGCAATAATACAATAGATTCTCTTGCTACCAGTGTTTCTGAGGCCGTAACCGCTTGATTTCTTGTTGTCGAAGGATCGATATTTGAATTGGCACCAATGGGCTGATTAAAACTGGCTCCTTCTAACCAGTTTCTTTTGTTATATTTATAATAATAGCTATTGGGTTGATCACTACTATTTTCTCTCTTTTTGGTGTTCCAGGTGATTGCTTTTATATTTCCATTGTATTGATCAATTCCTCCACTTGTTCTTGCAATTGGTTTTGGGGTGTTTGCTCGTGTATAATCATTGTTATAATAATGTAGCTGCATACCAAAACGATCATTATTATCACCTCCCGGATCATTGTTTTTTGCTAAACTGGGGTGATTAATACTTTTTAAGGCACCTTGTATATTGTATATATAATCTATCCCCTGGAGTCCTTGTGCAATATTGGTTCGTTTTAATCCTCCGGTCTCATAATATTCGTAAGACGCATGTTCTGTATAAGAACTACCATCGGTAGAGGTTTCTACTTTGATCAAACTATAATCTATAGGGTCGTATGTGTACCGGTGTATAAATTGATCTGCTTGTCCTTTTTGATACACCACTCGATCTACCTGGCTGGTTACGGGATGGTACTCATAATCGATGGTTTTTACACCCAGATCTGTTATATTTTGCACGATCCATTGTACTCGACCATAAATATCATAGCTGTACCAGGTAGTCGTATTTTCATTACTGGTTTTGGAAACGTTGCCAGCCACAAAAGATTGTTTTTTGTAGTGCTCCAAACGTGGATCTGTGCCAAAGACTGCTGCGAGTCCTGATTCATCGGATATGTCGTATAGTGTTTGGTGTACTTCTGATAAACTAACATCTGGATTTTGTTGAAGTACTTGAGCGATCTGTAAACTTTCATCAAACAAAGCAATAGCCAGGGGATCACTGGCATCTATACCACTATGATCATGAAGGAATGCATTGAGTAGCTCTGGTGTTAAATCGGGATATATAATTACTCCGCTAGCTACTGGTCTTGCTCTGGAATCATAATCTGTAAATGATATTTTCTTATCGGCCAATTGCTGAATATTAATCGATAGCCGTATTTGTCCATCTTGTCGATAATGAAACCATGCTTCTCCTTCATCGGGGCTCTTGGTGGTTTCTAATTGTCCTAATGAATTGTACTGAAAAGTACTTTCTAAATGGTTTAATGGCTGTTTACTGCTCAATAATCGTCCGGCTTTGTCATAATAATTAAGACTATAATCATAGTAGTTTTCTTCGTATTGAATACGTATGCTTCCCGAAGTATAGGTGTCTACATTGCGAACAGCGATTCTATAAAATCCGTTGGGTAAATTTGCCGCCGCTATGTTGGTTTTTTTCTCAGTAATCAGGTTATATATGTCCAGTGCAATTCCTGAATTTCCAAAAAGTTGAACGCCGGTAGTTCCTTTTGGGATGTGTACATCTGCATATCCTTGATCATTAATAAAAACGCTTGCGTTTCTTTTGGTGGTTCCGCCACTTTGAGCGGCCGCCAAAGTATTTCCATCGGTATCGGTAAATAGTACGTTTTCTACCCCGTGTACATCTCTACTGATGGTTTTTATGATCTTATAATTGTTATATTTTGGATCATTAAAAGCAACCGAACTTGATAGTTCTTGTCCGGCAGGCATTGAGAATACGTATGCATTTTTCCATTGCCCGTCTATTTTATTGCCACCAATTGTTTTTAAAGCCGTTCCAGGATTTAGGTCACTATAGATCGTTCTAGAATAGGGTCGTTGCGTTATATCCTGGTAAGGTTCTGAAGTATTATTAGTACTATAATACCAACCCGCTGTATTTTCCTGATTGCTTGCTAAGGAAGGGTTTTCTAGATCGTTTTCAAAATCTTCAACAGAAAATGCGGTTCCGTTAGCATTTTTAATGAATCCAGGTTTATAAAAAAAGTCTAATGATATATCTCTATTTGTAGGCGCACTAAGCGTTTGCAATGCTGGTCTACCCTGGCTGTCGTATAAGGTCTCAGAGGCCCACGTTTCACCCGTTTTAAAGTCTTTACTTTGTACTTGTATCGCTTTTCCCAAATCATCAAAATACGATTTGCTTTGTGCTACAATTTTGCCTGTAACATCAAACTGAGTGACTTTTATCGTGTTTTTTGCTTCTTCTATTGTTTGTGTCGGTGGCGGTGGGCATCCATTTTCTTCACCATATACCCCTGGGCATCTATCATCATTATTATCAACATAGGTTTTGCCATCGTTAGGAGGTTGGCAATTGCTTACCGAACTTATTACGGGTGATCCTTCTCCTAATCCATCATCATCGGTATCTACATACCAGGTAGAGTTTTGCAAGTTATTTGCGTCATTATCATCGCAATCTTGCGCATTACGCACATAGCTTCCAGAAGGTTTTCCGCATGACATGATCGCAGTAGAACCATAGGCGCCTTTACCATCTCCATCTGAATCGATATACCACCTTTCTTCGGAAATTAAATTTCTATCATTATCATTGCAATCACCGCTTCTTCTCACATATCCTGATGGTTTTGTACAAGCCGTTGTAGTTACTGTATTGGATCCATACATATCTCCATCTTTATCTCGATACCAAGTCACGGCTGTTTGAATATTAGGGTCGTTATCGTTGCAATCACCACCTACGGTAGCTGTACGATCTCTTGGTGTATACGTGCATATCCATTCGGTAAATGCTGTTGATGAATTTCCCCTACCATCCCGGTCATTATCTACATAAAGCGTAATTTGAGTTGGATAATCACAATTGATAGGGTCTTCTTGTGCCTGGATTTTGGTAAGAAAAATGTTTAAAAAAACGATGCAAAATATTATATTTTTTTTCATTGTACTTTCTTATTAAAAATAATAGTCGATTAGTATATTTAGAATTGTTCTCCGCAGTTTTGGCATTCTTCTTCACCGTTATTGCCTCCAGAGTTACAATTGCCTAAATAAAAAGATTGCTTTGAGCTACTTTGACCCAAATCGTTGTCTCTTACTTGGACTTTAAAAGGAATTCCTTGGCACAGTTCATCTACAAAAGACTGTGTAGGATTATTATTCCAGGATCCAAAAGTTAATTGGTCATGACCACTTTCTCCCGGTTGCCCTACTGCCCAACGGTACGAAAGATTTCCACTACTATTATATGTTGTGATTGTAATTCTTGCCGAAAAACTATTGGTATGATTTATTTGCCAACTAAATGTAAATGGTGGATCTACCTCGATGTTGTCTTCCTCTTCTTGACTTTTATACCTATATCCTATTTCTTTAACAAGGTTTATACCTCCATCGAAATTTGCTGTTTTCACAACTTCGGTATAAATTCTTATTAACCTACCGGCACTGTCATATTCATAATGTGTGGCCAAGTTATTTGCTCCTAATATGTCGGTTAATTCGTCCCACTCATTATACACATAACTGGTCATCGAGGATGCTACAGGATGTAGTCTAAAATCGTCAGCATATATTGCGTTTGCTGATGCGGTAATATACACAGTTTCATCTCCTGCTGACAGCTCTTCATAATGATTTAATTGGGTCCAATTTCCGGCCGTTATCTCTTCACCATTAAAAGGTTTTGATTCTCCGTTTATATGTATTCTTGTATCATTTACATTGGATGTATTAACCCAAACCGATGCTTTATATCGCCCTGCACGATGTTTGTCATTGGCTTTCATTAAAATTTTAAATCCTTGATCTCCAGGACTTAGAGATAACGAAAATTTACCTGTATGAGCCGTTATGGCATTTTGGAAATTTCCTCCCTGGATTTCGTTTCCTATATAATTTCCACTTTTGTACTCTGCTCCAGAGTAAAACATTTCGGTATATCCGGCATTGGCGACTGCAGCAATTTTAGAACTGTTATCCATCATTTTGGTTGCTACCCTATTTTTATTAATGTCTATAGTTTCTAAAGGCATAGAATAATGATCATATAGGCTTACGGTTGAAGTCTTGATCCATTTAGGGTTAGTTTGAGCCTCGGGATTGGTCCAATTAAAATTATCAAAATCTCCGGTATACCCCTGATATGTACCATCGGTATCAACATCTCCTTTCCAGGCATAGGTTTTATGTTTGCGCCATATTTTTTCTACATCATTAGTTGGGGTTTCGGTTGTGCCGTTATAATTTCGGTATGTCCAATCATTGTTCCAAGTTGTGATGTTGGTATTTATAGTTTTCCAATTTCCCGAAGCGTCTTTAATCTTCGTTAAACTTGCGGCGGTTTGAGTGAGCATATTTTTATTTGTATGATTATCTACTTTGCTTCCCATACCGTATCCATCTAGAAAGCCATTGTTGTCTTGGTCTAAATTACCGGAATATTCTGGAATTGAATATGCCGGGATGATTTTGGTTTCGAGCTCCGTTCCTTTACTATCTATTGTTCTTGTGGTTAGTGCCTGACCAGTATTTATATCGAATTTGTCAAAATGTATGATACTCGAATAGTTCTTTTGAACAGTTTTGGCACTCTTAATAAATGTTGGTTTTGTAATTACTTTAGTACTGGAAAATTTATTTGTTGTACTAAAATCATTATCGGGATTAACTACTCTTTTTAGCTGAAAGAAAGACTCAATATTTACCTCAGGATCCTGCATAGATGAAGTAACGTAATTGTTTTCACTGATATTTAAAAGATTACCATGTTTATTATATAGTTTAACCGTCTTAACCTGACCCAAAGCCCCAAAATTACTTTCTAATGTAAACTCTTTTGCTGTAGAATAATATCCTTCAAAACGTCCAACATTTTTGGCATTGGTAGAGGTCACCAAATAGCCCATTCTATCATTATTTATAACATCGCCCTCATTAATAACTCCTTTAAAAACGTTAAATTGATAGGTTTGCCAACTTGAAACATCTCCAGAATTATCTAGGTTTTCCACTTTAACAAACTCATACATTGTAACGGGTGAAGGAAGCTCAGAAACATAAGGTACATACTCACCTTCAGATGGGAAATATGGCATTTTGCCAGATGTATTGTTGGTTTCAACTCCTTCATTGTTTATACTATTATATGAATATCTTGTTGTAAAAATATTGTTTTCACTTTCGATATTCAACGATTTTACCCTAAGACCAGAACCTATTAATGTATGACCTCTGGATAATAATTTAACATAACCAGTGGTAGTACAATTGTAGGGTTCATAACAATTGTTGGATTGAAAACTTATAGGAATGTCAACTTGAATATTGAAATTATCTATAACATTTGTCACAATTCCTTGTTGTTTCCCCGAAGTAGTACAAACATTATGATTATCTTCACAAGCCCCACATATACAGGACGTTTTTTCAAAATACTCAACTGAATCACCTACTTGTATAGCGCCACTATGTGATTCCTGCAAACTTATGTTTGTACCACTAACTGAAGACGTAGAATAATTATATAATGAAGTTACTGATGAAGAGTTAACTACTATCACAGATGAAAAAGTATCAGGCTCATACTCTATATTTAGTTTAGCTCCAGTAGGAGTTTGTATTTCATTCAAACTCCAGATTGCTTGATTGGACACACTATATCCCCATTGGTTTTCACTATCATCCACGTAAGAAATATCTTTTCCAATGTAGTCAAACTTATAAGGAGGTAGAGCCTGAGTCCCATTTTTCCCTAAAACTTTTAACGCATCTAGAGTGAGTCTCCCTTTAGAGCTTGCATTTGAGTTATTCGAACCTTTTGCTAATTCATAGCTATATTGAAATTCAATTGTTTTTTCAGAATATTCATTTAAAAAACTTGATTCTACATCTCCAGAGTTAAATATATTTGCAGCATATGGAATTCCATTATTATTAGAGCTACTCTTGTTTATTTGATCCGCGTACTCGTTTTTCAATAATACAATTTTATCAAGCCTAACTAAATCGATCCCAAATACATTTCTAACAGGACTCGTAGTACTATGATAATATGAAAAAGTAACCCTATTTGCATCAAGTCGATTATTCTTTAAAAAAAGAGCAGAATGAGTCCTAGTTTTAATTTTGTCAAGATAGTATTTTTGAGTTTTGCCCCAAGAATAAACATTATTGCCCTCGTCTTCATCAAAATTGTTGATATTAATTGGAGACCTCCAAACACTTTGCGAAAGATATCCATAATCAAATCTTACCCAATAGCCATAGTCTCCTTCCTCCGGATAACCTCTATTTATATCGGTCTTAACATAATCAGGTCCAGTAATGGCTGTTAACAACCAATGTGTTGCATATGAAGGTTTAGTTTGTTCATAAAAGGCTTGTGATTCCGTTTGCCCTTCCTTAAATATTCTTGTCCTCTCTTCCATGCTATAAACGGGTAGGGAATAATGATAAACTTTACCATCTGAATCAGTTATCCTAAAAGCCCTAATTTGATTATCGTCATTAACAGGAATATTTGATGTGTCTTTTGCATCTAAAAAGTTAAAAATGGAGCCGTCATTAATATCTGCATGTGTAAAAAACTCTACAAAATTGGATTGTCTATTTGGTTTCGTAGAAAACGGTGACATGGGAAAATTTATAATATTATCAATAGAACTTGGGTTTTGAGCATCATTAAAAGTAATCGGTTCAATTTGATGTGCACTATTGAATTCCCCCTGAAACTCAAATCTAACTTTTGGAGGCGTAGTACTATATTTAAACTGATCGTTATTTGAAATTGATAAATACTTTAATTCGTATCCTTCATAATCTCTCTGAGCACCTTCAATTAAGCCATTTTGGCTTATTTTGGGAGTAATCATTCCGCTCATTCCTTGGGCAGTTACATTATACAAGTCAATATTTGGTACTGTAGGGTTAGACAATTTCATATTAACTTTTCCAGAACTCATTTCCTTTAAATCCATATAGGTGGCATCCGTACTTGATATTGGATTATAACCTGGATAGTTACTAGCAAGACAATCATTTAATACCTCTTGACTATCGGCTCCATAAGTAGAATAACACCAATCCTCATATGACTGAAAATGGGCCGCTTCAGTCTTATTTATATATAATGCTCCACTTATATAATCTGTGGAGATTTTAGACAAATGCCATTTTAACCTTTCTCTTGTAAATGAGAGTCCTGGGATAAAGTAATACTCCGTATCATAATCAACAACAGCATCCCCTTCGCCAGGTGCTTTAGCAAGCATACCTGTATATGCGGAGGTACCTCCCACAGAAAAACTAGCGGATGTACCTTTTGAGGAAAAACTCATTCCAATAGACTCATTTTTGGGAGCAAAGAAATTTTTTAAGCCTGTCCCAGAATTAACTCCAAAACCACCGGACAACCCATTTTTTCCATAACCAATATTTGCATATAAACCAGTTTTACCCATCAAACTAGCGCCAATACTATTTATTCCTCCATTTCTATTAAGAGAAGCATTAAGTCCTAATCCATTGGTAGTTCCAACACTCAAACCTATACTGCCATTACTATTTAAGTTAACTCCAGCATTGTAGCCATTATATCCAACTCCAATATCAATAGAACCACCAAACCCACGTAGTGAACCCCATGAAACGTCTAAGCCAATGTTTAAACCATAACTAAAACTTATCCCTACAGAATTTTGATAAAGCTGTTGACCTTCATTCCAGAACCTTTCTCTCACTGCCCCATTTGCCCAATCGTCAGGATATCCATTTACATTTCGATTAATTGTTCCAGGGTTTACCGACCAGCCTAGACCAGACCAGGAAGCTTCCTGATCCATAGCAATACCTGCATGATAAGATAATGCTAATGGGTATCCACCTTCTGGACTTGGCACATGCAATAAAGGCAATACATAGATGAAATCTCCAGTAACTAAATTTACCATGTCGGTCGCATCAACAGGCTCAAAGGCCCCAGCTTCTGGAGCATTTGGCCCTTGCGAATAAACGTTGTTTGTTTTTAAGATTAACAAGCCAATAATGCTAATGATTACATATTTGTAGATCGAATAAGTTTTGATTTTGATTCTGGTATTCTTCATTAGGTTTATGGTTTGATGTTTTTTTATGTCGGAAGTCGGAAGTCCGATGTTTTTTTTGTTTCTATTTGTAAGTCTGAAGTCGGGTGACCGAGGTCAGAGGTTTGCTCTTTTTTAGTCCGAAGTTCGGGGTCCGGGGTCGGAGGTTTGCTCTTTTTAGTCCGGGGTCTGAAGTCCGGGGTTCGGGGTTCGGGGTCGGAGGTTTGCTTCTTTTTAGTCCGGGGTCTGAAGTCCGGGGTTCAGGGTCCGGGGGTCGGAGGTTTTTAAAGGCTTTAACTTCTGTCATTAATCTTCGGACTTCTGTCATCTGTCCTCTATCTTGAGTTCTCTGACTCAAAACTTTAATTTTGGTTCGTTATTAATCATCTTTGTTGGGATTTTGAACTTTACTTCGCCTGTGTAAAATCCTAAATCTTCTATCGTTAATGTCAAATACTCCCGATTTGTTACTTTTTCTTCTCTGGGATATACAAATAACATAGTTGTTGATCCACTCATGCCATACATCCTGGGATAGATATAATCTGCCATGGCAATCGTATCCTTTTGTGGTGTATATAAGTGTACTTTTTGTTCCATGCCAAACGCTAATTCGTTGACCATGGCTCCAAATTTTTGTTTGTTTCCCGCTATAGTACTCAATAACTCCTGGTTGTTTTTGGACATGGATAGTGTGAAATACATATATTCCCCATATTTACTTCGTAAACTATCTACTTTTGAAGCAGGGGATTCCCCGGTCAATTCTTGATTTACTAACAAGTCTGTTGGTTTATAGAGCAATGAAAAATCAACTCCGTTTACTGTTTTGGCATACAGGTATCCATTTTCGGGTTGCTTGATGTACTCTAATAACTCTTTTGAGGTATCAAAGGTGTTTTTGGAGCAGGAAGCGAGGAGTAAGCATCCTGTAAATAATGTTATTAATTTTTTCAAAATATCTGTTTCTTTTTTTGTTGGAAGTGTGAAGTCCGGGGTCAGGTGTCGGATGACCGAAGTTACTTCTAACCTCAGACTTCCAGCTTCGAACTTCTGACTTCACTTAATTTCTAACTCTTTT
>CANMLL010000029.1 GCA_947498775.1 uncultured Aquimarina sp. | reverse complement strand
CCCCCAGACCCCCCTCTTTCAACATCATTAACATCTTATTTTTTAATTATTCTGTCCTATGAATAGGGGGAATTATACTATATCACCCCCAAAAGTACGTCTCAAATTAAGTTTATTATCCACGACGGTTAATTCATAAATAATTTTAAATTCCTCATTTCTGAATAGCCCCACAAAATTATCCAAGTTTTTCTCATTGAAATTTGGTTCTTTTATAACTGTTTTAATGCATTCATAATTAAAATCTGCGATACGGAAATCAAATTTATCTTCATAGAAAGTAATTTTTGAATATTTAATGTATGGAAAATCAAAAATATTGTCTTTCAAATGAGGCAATGGATTGATCCCCTTTGTTCCATTTTGTTGAAAATACAAGGTGTCGTTTTTTGCTATAATATTAAAGTAAATCCCAGGTTGAAATTCATAAGTACCCTCATACTTCTTTAACTGCTTATTGCTTAGTTTTACCTCTGTTTTACCTTCTGATTTTATATAATCTTTCAAAAGAATGTCTACAGTCTTATACACTGCATCAAGAGCCGAAAAGTCATTTGTATTTGCTAAGATTATAATGGACAATTGATGTTTGGGTATATGTAATATATAAGAGCGGTATCCTGCATCACCACCACCATGAAACACGATATTAAGCCCTTTGTAAGTTTCAAATTGTAATCCAAGGCCATAAGATATTTTCTTGCCTGAGTTTAAATATGTTGCTTGCTCCATTTTATCATAGAACGCCCTGCTGCCAACAATTGGGTTTTGATAGTTTTTTGACCACAAACTCAAATCATTAATAGTTGTATTAATTCCTGATGAGCCAATGGCAGAAAGCTTTAAAGGCAAGTTTTCATATTTATCATTTCTTAATTGATATGAGTATGCTTTATTTTTAACTGTTATATTAGCATCATTAATCGCTTCAGAATGATTCATACCAAGAGGCAAAAATATTTTCTGTTTCAGTTGTTCGTTAAACGGTTTTTTACCCACCCTTTCAATAATTTCTGCTAATAATATATACCCAGTATTATTATATTCATATTTATCTCCAGTTTTAAAATTAGTTTGCTTTATGTTTAGCAATAATTGTACAATTTCTTTATGGTTTATTTGTTGCTTAGGGAAGATTCCTTTCAGACTAGCCAACTCGTGTATATTGGGCAAGCCATGAGTGTGATTTGTTAAATTCTTTATGGTTATAGTATTTGACAAATGATTGAGTTCTGGTAAGTGACTTCTAATGTCATCTTTAAAAGAGAGTTTGCCCTCTTTCTCTAAAAGAAGCGCCAAGTACACAGTGAATTGTTTAGAAATGGATGCAATATGAAATGCCGTAGAATCTGTAATCGGAAGATGATATTCTATATTGGCTAATCCCTTGAAGTTTTTGTAAGTTGTTTCTCCATTTTTAATTATAGCAAAGGCGGCTCCGGTTTTATTAGATTGATACAAAGAGTTGAATAACGAATCTACTTTGGTATAAGATTTCTGTTCTATTGAATTTGTTTGTCCTAAAACAAATTGTGATTGAACTAGCAGAAATAAGAAGGTTCCAATAAAGATTTTATGTTTCATTTTGAAATGTTTTTTGTTCACAGCAAAAGTGAAACATATTGCTAAATAAAGAGTACGAGTATCGGAAATCGGACTATTTTAAACCAAAAAAACGTTCGATTTAAAGTCGGATTATTATTAATTCATGATTTCCTGTATGCAGTTGGTGTTTGGTAAGTTTGCTTCTTAAACGCAGTGTAAAATGATGATTTTGAATTGAAACCTATCTCATACAATATTTCTAAAACAGTTAAGTTGGGCTGCTCCTTTAATAATACTTTGGCATCATTTATTCGAAATTCATTTATGTAGTCAAAAAAATGTTTTCCGATTTGTTGATTTATGAGTAGTGAAAGTTGTTTCTCGGGGAGGCTTATACCCAACGCTAATTTTTGCAAGCTAAGTTCAGGGTCTAAATAAGGTCTTTCAGCAGTCATATACTCCGAGAGCCTTTGTATAGCTTGTTCTGATTCAATATTTAACTTTTTTGCAGGTCTAAGGGGGGTTAAATTTTTGTCAATGCCTAAAAATAAACTTGGTTTATTCAATGCCTTTAAGACAAACCAGCAAATAACGAACAAGGCAAAAATACTTGTAAGTAAGTTTAAGCTAGTTAACAATAATTTATTCTGTTTAGAAGGAATAAAATCTCGAAGTAATACAAAACAACTTCCAATTAAAAATAAAATGGTGATTTGTAAGAGCCATTTATAGGTATTGTAATGATTGGCGGAATAGTTTTCTTGATATAATTTTTTAAAATGATTCAAAGTAAAAAATACAGCAATTATATAACTATAGTACTGCATTTTAGTGATTATTTGATACATTGAATAACTCTTATCAGAAATAGAAGTAGCTATAAATAATATAAACACACCTAAAAATAAAAGTGTGTGTAGCAAGTGCTTTGTTTCTAGCTTAAAATTGAAATAACAAACTGATTGCACATACAGATAATACAAGGGCATTTGAAGTAAAACCGAAGTGATTTTTAAACTTTTTAATGTAGAATTTTGAATTGATATAAACATCCCTGATAAGTCAAAAGCGGTAACTAAAAGAAATGCCGCAAATAAATAGTTTGACAGTTTTTTAGTGGATTTTACAGTAACTAAAAAAATTGACATTAATACCATTAAAAAAACGATGATTTTTCCAATGTCATTTATTAGTTCTGTAATTGTCAAGTTAAATTAGGATTTATGGGTTATGTCTAGTCCTTGAAATATGGCCACAGGTTAAAATAGTTTTTAAGCGGCATTTTGATATACCATATTCGGTGTTTTAAAATCTAAAGATAAATGTAATCTTATTTCATTGTATAGATTAATTGCATTTTTTGTTGCTCTTTTTGCGTGAGCCACATTTGTAAAGGTTTGATCAAGGTAAAATTATGGTTAGTAGACCCTGTTAAACAACAAAAAGCTATCGACTATAGACTATCAACCATGGACTGCCAGGCATCAACCAACCAACTCCAACGCAGTTTGATACAAATCGGTACCATAGGCTTTGGCTTTTAACCAGGCATAAAAACTCATTTCAAAAATGTCTTCTTGTTCTCTGGGTGGGATGGTGAGTGCTGCTTCTATCTTGTTTCTAAAAGTTTCGGTGGTAACGATTTCCGGCTTACGATAATATTCAAGGATGAGCTTTAAGAATTCTAAAGCTCGTTTTTCACCATTGTTTTTAAGAAACGCACCGTGTTTTTTCCTAAAACCGTTTGCCCGTGATTCAACCAAATCCAGGTTATCCAGCTCGATATGCAGTAGGATTTCTATCAGGTTCTTTTTGATTACCCATAGGATGCCGGCTTTTTCGGTATACCAATGATCGCTATGGTAAAAATTAGTAAGCACACTCAATGCGTCTTTAAACCGTGATTGCATAAAGTAAAACACGATCAAACTTAGTTTTAGATCCAGTAAATAGGTGATCTGTTCTTTATGGTGATCATCATCAAAGGCCTCTAGAGCGGTAATGGCTTGGTTAGCATGGTTGGTGTAGTTAAGGTTTAGCGCATATAGTAGGGTGTATTGAGGAAAAAACCGTCGGTAGTATTTGCCTTGCATCTTTTTCATTTGATCTATCATCAAAGCAAGATACCGCTGCGAAGTTTTAAAATCTTTATTCCTAAAATAGGCATTGGCAACATAATACAGGATCTGAATATGATAAAAAAGGTGCTTGTCGATCAAGTCTCCTTTGCTGTCAATGAGGCTATAAGCTTCTTCTACAAAGGGGAGTATGGTAAAGTAATTGCGTGTTGCCTGGGCGGCTTTGTTGGTTATATCAAGAATCTTAAACAGGGACCTAAACGTAAGGTCCTTGGTAATCGATATCCCAAATTTTGACAGGGCCTCTCGTATAATGGTGCCGTAATCGCTACGTTGCTTGATAAGTTCGTTTTGTACACTAGCATAAAACAGGTTTAGGTTTTCTTCCTGTTGTATAGCTGCTTTGTTGTTTTTAAAATCGGTGATGAGTTCGCCAAGCACCAATGCAGGGTGTACATGAGCGTATTGTATTTTGGTGTAGTAAATTTCATTCAAAATAGTGAAGAGATCATAGCTTTTTGCTTTCTGTTCTGCTTTTTGTAGGGTTTTAAGACCAATCTTATATTGTTTTTGTTCAAAGAAGATCCTGCTGGCGAGTAGCAGTTTTAGGATTTCCATTTCTTCAGAGGTTTCTCCTTCAAAACTCTTGGAGGCTACAAAATCGATCAAACTATCGTGTAATCTTTTGCTAAGTGCATGAAAAGCACCTTTGGCAGGTTTTCCGTAGAGCTTGATGTCCAGATCTTTTACGGTTTCGGTCGTATCCAAAAGTTTAAAGAGCTGAATGTTTTTGGTATCGTTTCTTTTGTTCTTTTGACGTAATAATCCTAAGAAACTTCGCTTTTCTTCATCAGATAAGGTATGTATAATAGATGAAATTGTACTCATTATATCGTAAGTATATATTCAATAAATATATTATAAATATTAACAATTAATGGTAAATTGATAGATTATATCGTAAGTTTTTTTTGAAAATTGAATTTACCACCTCAAAAGATCGCTGCACATTTGTACCGTTAAATCATCAAAATCAAATTATTATGGATTATCAATTTAGCAACGTTGTATCTGCGGATACAAAAGACAAAAAAGAAAAAAAGGTACCAAAAGTGTATGATCAAAAGCCCACGCCGGCTTTTATATCGGCATCATGGTCGGCATTGTTTATCGGTATGATATCGTATTGTATCGGTTTATGGAACGCCGATATGATGTTGAATGAAAAGGGATACTACTTTACGATCTTGTTATTTGGATTGTTCTCTGCAGTATCGGTACAAAAAAGTGTGAGGGATCGATTAGAAGGGATCCCTGTAACCGAGATTTACTATGGGATTAGTTGGTTTACAACGCTTTCTTCTATTTTACTACTTATTATCGGCTTGTGGAATGCTGACCTCGAACTAAGTGAGAAAGGATTTTATGGGATGTCCTTTACCTTAAGTTTGTTTGCGGCTATTGCAGTGCAAAAAAACACCAGGGATAAGAAGTATATAGACGACAGCGATAAGTAATCAAAAGAAGGAGCCAAATCAATTTGATGGTAAACTATTGAATTGATTGGGGGTAGGCTCCTTGTTTTGATGATAAGAAAAGACAGCTGTGTCGCTGCAGCTGTCTTTTTGATTACATTTATAACTAATACTAATTCTGATGTAAAAGTACTCAAAGAAAAATTGCTCCTTTTACATCAGAATTGATATAAACAATTTTGTATCATGAGTTCAAAATTTAATAAAGAATTAAAAACTTTGGTGAAGGACAAAGTCATCTCGCCAGAGCTTGCAGATAAAATAGAGCAGTATTATACCACCAAAGACATTGGAAAACCCAATAAACTGTTTATGATTTTTGGGATTTTTGGAGCATTAATGGTTGGGTCGGGTATTATTTTAATGCTGGCACATAACTGGGATGATTTTTCCAGAGTAACCAAAACCGTCCTGGCGTTTCTACCCTTACTTATCGGGCAGTTTTTTGTAGGGTTTTCAATTTTGAAGAATAAAAGCGCTACCTGGAAAGAAGCTTCAGGTACTTTTTTGTTTTTCGCCGTAGGAGCTTGCATCGCTTTGATCAGCCAGATTTATAACATTCCTGGAGACCTGGGATCGTATCTATTAACCTGGATCGTACTTTGTTTGCCGTTGGTTTATTTGCTACGATCCAACGCTGTGGCATTATTAACTGTTATTTTAAGTACATATTATGCGGTCGAAGTAGGGTTATGGAACTATAGGAGCGCCCAGACACCATGGTTATATGTAGTCTTCTTTTTGGCAATAATACCACATTACCTGCTACTGCTGAAAAAGAAAATATCCAGCAATACAGTGACCATTTTTAATTGGATGTTACCTATAAGTATTACCATTGCATTGGGAGCTTTTGTAGGTAGCAAGGGTAATCTTGGTTTTGTGATGTATATCACACTATTTGGGTTGTTATACAATGTCGGAAGACTTTCAGTTTTGAAAGAACTACGAACACTTAGAAACGGTTATTTGATCATAGGTTCATTAGGAACGGTGTGGTCCTTAATAATATTTACTTTCAGATGGTTTTGGGACGACGAGTATCCAAAAATGTTTACGTATGATATTCAAGAGTTATATATCGCATTGGTTTTATTCTTTGTAACCGTTACCGTTTTTGGATATACCTTCTGGAAAAAAGGAATAAAAGGGATCAATCTATTTCAAGGCGCGTTTATAATCTTCTGGATGGTATACTTTTTCCTTTCTTCGGTAGAAATTTTACCAGTTGTACTCATGAATATGTTAGTATTTGCCTTAGGGATATCGGCTATTAAGATTGGTGCAGATAAATTTAATTTTGGAATACTTAATTATGGGTTATTAATTATTTCTGTTCTTATTATTTGTAGATTTTTTGATACTGGGATGAGTTTTGTCCTTCGCGGAATATTGTTTGTACTGGTTGGGATAGGATTCTTTATGACCAACTATATCATGTTAAAGAAACAACAGAAAATTAAAAAACAACTTAAAGATTTACAGTTATGAAAACAATGCACATATTTATAGGATTTGTAGTGATAGCATTGGTGCAAATCTTTGTTCCGTCCCAGATGATACGCGAGCAAGAAGATGTTCTGAAATCAGGAAATAGCTATAGGTTTAAAACCATGCCTATTGATCCTACAGATCCTTTTAGAGGGAAATATATTACACTTAATTACGAAATGAACTCTTTTACCATTGCCGATACAAGTTTTGTGTATGGGGATAAAGTGAGAGTATATATAGAGAAAGATGATATGGGCTTTGCCAAAGCTGTAAGACTAAGTAAAAAGTCTTTAGAAATCAACAAGGATTATGTGGTTACCAGGGTAACAGGCAATTATAAAGGTGTGGTAAGTTTTGAGTTACCTTTTGATAGGTTTTATATGGAAGAAACTAAAGCCAAGGATGCAGAAAGAGCCTACACCAAAGTAAATCGTGATAGTCTCAAGGAAAATGTGTATGCCAAGGTGTATGTGAAAGAAGGGCGATCGGTATTGCAAGATGTGATTATAGATGGAATTTCTATTCAGGATTATGTAGAAAAATAGATCATTTGTGAGTAGCGGTTAGTACTTAGAAATCGAACTACATACACTAACTATACTAATCGCTACTGACTATAAACTATATTACCAGGCTTCTTCAATCTTAAGGCGCTCACCATTTTGATACGAAGCGATAAATGCATTTCTAAAGCCTAGCCGAACCAGTTCTCTTCTAAATTTCTTTGCCTCGTTAAGGGTTTCAAAATTTCCTAAGGCATATTTGTTAAATCCTTCACTTTTGATCTCTTTGAAATTTACAAAATTATCAGAGTACATCGAAAGGTTTTTTTCTTCAAAAGCCCCTATCTGAACCGCATAAACAACTTCATCATCCAAAGAACCTGCATTTGCACCCGAATCATTGGCATTTAATTCTTGGTTCATTGATAGGTTCTGGATAGTTTCTTCTAATCCAACAATTTTAGTTTCCATAATTCCAACCTGATCTTTATGATCTTTTTGTGAAATCATATTGGATGGCGTGCTAAAATTCATAAAATATACAGTGCCTGCAACACCCAAAAGGGCAATGATCCCTAATATAATAGTTGCAATCTTGAATTTTCTTGAGTTTTCCTGTTCATCTTTAACAGCTTTCTCACTCATATAGTCTGAAGTGCGTTTAGTTTCTTCAGCTTTCTCTATTTGATCTTTAAAATCTTGTAATTCTTCGTCTGTTATAAAAGGCATGGTTGTTGGTTTTTTAATCATTCAAATATAGGAATTCTTATAAAACTGCAAGGTGATACCAATTCTGATGTAAAAGTACTTACTTAAAATTGATGGTTTTATTTTGATAAATAACTACAGAACTCGTATTAATTTATTTACAATCTGAAAGAATTTTACAAAACTCTAGTAGGCTTTCCTGAGTGTTTTTAAACTCATTTTTGTTGGCACGTTCTACCAGATTAGTACATTCTTTGGCATATACAGCCAATTTTTTACCTAAACCAAATATAAAATCAGGTGTTAAGGTTGAAGTGCCCGTTTCGCTATCCGGTGTTTTTAATACCAACTCTTTTTCATTAAATAAAAACAATTCGATCTTATCTGATTCGTGAATGGTTTTTGCAAATTTGGGAGCACTTTGTCCATTAGCGGCTTCACCAAATTTGATAGCCTTATAAATTTCACCATTTCCCAAAGCCAAGGTTTTACAACTTCCTGCATTAAAAGGAGTGGCTCTTACGGCGCCATTTTTATCCTTGATTTGTAAGGTGACATCATAACCGATTTTAGAAATATCTGTTTTCGAAATTTGAGTTGCTATAGTATCATTAGTAGCTGTGATTAAATAAGCCAAAATATGTTCAATTGGTTTTTCTTCTTCTTTTTCATCACCTTCTTCAGAAAAAGGAGTAAGGTTGACATCGGTTAAATCTTCTGTAATCACATCAAAATGTCGTGTTGATAGCTGATTTACAACAAACCTTTCGTGAAGTCTGTCGGCCATATTCATCAAACTCCTGCCTTCGCTTGCATTAAAATCATTTTCAATAATTTTCAGGGCATACGCTCTTGTTTTATCAGGATTATCAAGAAAATAGTAGATCTTGGCAATATTGTAGTAGCTTGCATGGCGTAATTTTCGCTCTTTGCGTTTTGTAGCGGTATACTTTTGGGTAATTTCTTCAAAAGATTGTATGATAGGTTTTGCTCTTAGCAACAAGGCATCTATCGGTTCTTTGTAATTCATTCTTTCAAAAATACTTTTCAAATCCTCATATGCTTTTTGATGTGTGCCATACTCGGGGTGTTTTTTTGAACTTAAAATTTGAAAAGTCTCGTAGTTATTTTCAAAAGGAATATATCCATAGTTTTCATTAAGGTAGTTTCGTATTCTTCTAATGATGCGCACCCATTGTTCTGACCGGTATCTTTTTTTGATATTGCTCCTGTTGTTGTAATAATATTTTTTTGCCTCTTCGACACTGCTAAAGCTCCTGCTTTTAAGTGTATTGTTTTCTGAATAATTCTGTTCTGTTACTTCTGCGGTACCAGTATTAGCTACCTGGATGGTAGCTCTCGAATTATAGTCTACTACTACTTGATATTCATAATATGTAGAAGTTACTTTTCCATCACTATCTTTTCTTTCTATCAGATTTTTCTGAATCTCAAACTCTCCTGCAGTTATTCCCTGGTAGTCTAATGTAATGTCAAGACTGGCTCCTGATTGTACTTTAGAGAATCCATGTAGGTAAATAAATTTCGAATTTGTAGAATAGGTTCTTCTACTATCATCCAGAATCGGATTAGAAGGCAGTTTAATATGAGATACCTTGAAAGGCTTTTTGGCCAAATTAGTACTTTGAGCTTTAGAAATAGTACAGTAGAATACTGCAACGACACAAAATAGTTTTGCTTTCATAATTTGGGTTAGTTTATTGTTAATGCTATAGCTATTAGGTATTGTAGGCAGTTTTTTCCATTCCAATGTGATTTTCCAAATCAGATATTTCTTCAAATCCGAGTTTTTTATAAAATCTTTGAGCTCTTAAATTTACCTTGAAAACTTGTAAACGAATCGTTTTTTTTGCAGAATTTGCTTGTTCAATTATTTGTTCCATAAGTATTCTTCCGATTCCCAAATTTTGAAATTTCTTTTCAATTAATATACTTTGTAAATAAATTTCATTTTCAGATTCTTTCACGATTAATAATCCGATCTCTTTCTCATTGTATATTATTATTTCGATTTCAGAAGCAACAAATTTTTGTTTATGAATCTCTCGTTGATATGATTCGTCCCAACCCCAAATTTTTGTCACATAAGGTTTAATCGAATTGCATACAATTCTATAAGTCAGTTCTAAATCCAAGTTTGTTGCATTTCTTAAGCAGGCTTGCACTAGCAATTAATTTTATAACAGTTCTATAAGCAATCCTGCCTCTGTTTTGTCAACTTTGGCGAGTTTGTTTTTGGTTAGACCTTTTATGGCTTTATCCCATTTTTTATTGCTTAAACCGGATTGTGATTTTAGGGCATTAAGGTCGATAGGAGATGAGCTTTTGAGGATTTCAAAAACGCCTTTTTCTTCTTCGGTAAGCGCTACACCTTTTTTTTCTGGTCGCATTTGCGGAAAGAATAATACTTCTTGTATAGATTGATTATTGGTTAAATACATGATCAAACGATCCATGCCAATCCCCATACCCGAAGTAGGAGGCATTCCATATTCTAAAGCTCTAAGGAAATCCTGATCGATAAACATGGCTTCGTCATCGCCTTGTTCTCCAAGTTTTAATTGTTCTTCAAAGCGTTGGCGTTGGTCAATAGGATCATTAAGCTCAGAATATGCATTGGCAATTTCTTTACCGCAAACCATAAGTTCAAAACGTTCTGTTAGTTCTGGGTTGTCACGATGCTCTTTACATAGCGGGCTCATTTCTTTTGGGTAATCGGTAATAAAGGTTGGTTGGATGTAGTTTCCTTCACATTTCTCACCAAAAATCTCGTCGATAAGTTTTCCTTTACCCATGGTGTCATCAACTTCAACACCCATTTTTTTGGCCGCTTCCCTAATTTCATCTTCAGACCTATCAGTAATATCAAACCCTGTAAAGTGTTTGATAGCATCAGCCATGGTAACTCTTGCATACGGAGCTTTAAAATCAATCTCATGCTCATCAAAAGTCGCTTTTGTTGTTCCATTTACGGCAATAGCACAGTATTCTAATAATTGTTCGCAGAAATCCATCATCCAATTGTAGTCTTTATAGGCTACATAAATTTCCATAGCAGTAAACTCCGGATTATGAGTACGATCCATTCCTTCATTTCTAAAGTTTTTTGAAAACTCATATACTCCATCAAATCCACCTACAATTAATCTTTTTAGATACAACTCATTAGCGATCCTCATATACAATGGGATGTCTAATGAATTATGATGCGTAATAAATGGACGCGCTGCTGCACCGCCGGGTATGGGTTGTAATATTGGTGTTTCGACTTCAAAATATCCTCGATCGTTAAAAAACTCACGCATGGCATTAAAAAGCTTTGTTCTTTTTACAAAAACGTCTTTTACTTGTGGGTTGACTATTAGGTCTACATAACGTTGGCGATAACGTAACTCTGGGTCAGAAAATGCATCATGCACTTTTCCATCAGTATCTGTTCTTGGTTGTGGTAATGGTTTCAAAGTTTTACTTAGCAAAGAAAAGTCTTTTACCATTACTGTTTTTTCACCTACCTGCGTAGTAAAAAGCTCTCCTTCTACACCTACAAAATCGCCAATGTCCAGTAATTTTTTGTAGACTTCGTTATATTTGGTCTTGTTTTCTCTAGTGCAAATCTCATCTCGGTTAAAATATACCTGTATGCGTCCATTGGCATCTTGTAATTCGGCAAAAGAAGCTTTTCCTTGTATTCTTCTAGACATCAACCTACCCGCGATAATTACTTTTTTACCTTCTTCGAAATTATTTTTTATAGTATCCGAAGTGTTATCAATAGGATATAATGCCGCTGGATATGGATTAATACCTAGATCACGTAATGTGTTTAATTTTTCCCTTCTTACAAGTTCTTGTTCTGATAGTTGCATAAATCTGCCTTTTTAAGCGTGCAAAGATACGAACTCTGCAGAAATCTTTCAATTGATTTTTGCTTAAAGGCTTTTCAGGTTTTATTGAGTGCCATTTGTAACAAAACTAAAGTTTCTTAGTCTAATCAGATAGTAATTAATATTGTAACTTTGTAATCAATCAAAATGAGTTTTTGGAGAGTTTTATTGGCGATTTTTTTTCCGCCATTGTCAATTTTGGATAAAGGATGTGGATCTGTACTAATTGTATTATTGTTAACGATTTGTGGTTGGGTGCCTGGAGTAATAGCGGCATTAGTCATTCTTAATAATCCGGATAGTTAAATTTTTGGAAATAGTATATGAAAAAAACGTACTTGTATTTTATTGGTGTTTTTATTTCTTTTTTTCTTACTAGTTGTGAGATTGTTCAGGAAATTCGGTTCAACAAAGATGGTAGCGGAAAATATAGTTTGGGATTTGATATGTCTGAGATGATGAAGATGGGAGCTAGTAAAGATTCTGGTGAGGTGAAGCAGTTAGATACTATCATAAAGTTTAAAGACTTTTTGGAGGAAAAAAAGGATAGCATCAAAAAACTGGATAAGGCACAACAAAAAAAGTTGGCTTTACTCAAAGCGTATGATTTATATATTAAAGCAGATACAGTTTCAAGTCAGTTAAAAATGAACATCGGATATGAGTTCATGGATATTGAAGATATGAATGATTTTGCTAAAAAATTAGATGGGCAGGATATCAAAGAACTGGATTTTTTTAAGGGACAATTAAAAGACAAAGTAAGTAAAGAGGAAACTGAAGAAGGATCAGAAGGAAAAAAGAAAGAAATGATAGACTTTAATGAGGTATTTGTAACCGCATTCTCGTCATCTTTGTTTTCTCGAAAAATTTCTGAAAAAGCAAAAAAAGAGGCCGAACAAAAGAAGGATACGACCATGACTGCCGATAATCCGATGTCTAATCTTATAAAGTTTAAGCAACGTTATATATTTCCTTATAAAATAAGCAAACTCAATAATAACAATGCCAAAATTCTTTCTGATTTCAAAGGAGTCGAAATTGAGGCTAATTTATATGAAATGACTAACAATCCTACGTTTTTTGATGTGGAAGTAGCATTTGAAAATGAATAAGAAAGTCGAAATACATGAACTTGGGAGTAAAGACTTCAAAGAGACCTGGGAATACCAGGAACGATTATTCAAAGAAATATTGGATATCAAAATCAAAAACCGAAGAGAAGAAGCAGGATTAGAAACGCCTAATTATTTTCTTTTCGTAGAACACCCACATGTGTATACTTTAGGAAAAAGCGGAGATATAAGTAACCTGTTGTTATCTGAAGAAGAACTGAAAGAAAAACAAGCTACCTTTTATAAAATTAACCGAGGAGGAGATATCACCTATCATGGTCCTGGACAAATTGTTGGATATCCTATTCTGGATCTTGATAATTTCTTTACCGATATTCATAAATATCTTCGTTTTCTCGAGGAAATGGTAATTCTTACCCTGTCAGAATATGGTATCCAGGCCACCAGAAGCGACGGAGAAACGGGAGTTTGGTTAGATGTAGGAACACCATTTGCACGTAAGATATGTGCAATGGGAGTTAGAGCAAGTCGCTGGGTGATCATGCATGGTTTTGCACTTAATATAAATGCAGATCTTGGGTATTTTGATAATATTGTTCCTTGCGGAATTAAAGGAAAAGCGGTTACCTCCCTTAATGTAGAACTCGGACAACGAAAAGTTAATATCGATGAGGTAAAAGAAAAGTTATTGAGGCATTTCAAAACCTTATTTGAAGCAGAATTTATAACACAAAAAACCGAGGTTTAACCTCGGTTTTTTATTTTTACATCAGAATTGGGATTAGATCATGTTTTTTTAGTTTATCTGATAAATTAATACACTATTACCTTCCCCCTGAACCACAAATTCAAGATTTGGATCTTTATCCATATTGCCTAAGCTTAATACAGAATTTCCATACACCGGGAAATTTGGAAAAAGCTCTGCATTACTATCATATAAATAGACCTTTTTGGCCTGTATATCGGTAATCGTGACGTAGATTTTGTTATTGATATAATACAGTTTTGGTTCGGTATAAACACCATAATCCAATTCTAATGTTCTACCTTTTATCGAAAGTTTGTTTTCAGAGAACGTAACCAGAGTTTTGTTGGTGGATACCATGCTACTGTTTTCGGCTAAATTTAGGTTTTGTGAAACAGTGCCACCCTTTTCGTCTACTTGAATCAACTTCCCGTCTTTGGTGGTCGAAGTAAACTTATCTTGGTATTGATACCATTCATTTTTAGAAAAATTAACCTTGTTTTTTACATTTACTCGGGTTCGTCCCAGTCGATCCAGAATACTAAGTTTTCCGTTTTCTTCGGGCAGTAAAATATAATCTTTGGTTCCTATACGTATATGTTTTGGTGGTAACATCAGGTTGGTTTCGGTTCCTTTAAATCCAAAACCGGTAACCATTTCTCCTTCGGCATTATACATCTCTAATTGGTTTCCTTGAGTGATTACAATGCGGTAGCGCTTACTTTTGTCATAATCAAATAGTGCAAGCGGTTGTGTAATTGTTTTTTCAAATTTTTTGGGATAAGGAGCAACATCTTTACCATCCCGATCCATAAGATATAGTGTGTTGGCGGTATTGAATAGTAATTGAAACCTTCCATTCGCATAAATATCGATTTGCTGAATATCCCCAAGAATCGCACCATCAATCTTCTTTTTCCAGAATATCGCTCCTCTATCGGATATTAAATATAGATTGTTTTCGACATCCTGTATGGCAATATCCATTCCTTTGGTCCGGTGGTTTTTTACCAGGATAGGTTTGTTCAATACTTCTTTTTCTAAAGTAGTAGAAGCGACCTGGGTAACCGATGTTGCTGCTCCTTTGGCAATGTTTTTTTGAAGCACTGCGTGAATATGAGCAAAATCATTCTCTTTAATAATCTGAAGCACTCCAATCGGGTAACCTTTGTGCAGTAAACTACTCCATTGTTCTTTGTAATTTTCTTCAACATTTTCAGAAACGTATTCCTTCAAATTATTAATAGAACCTGCAATAAGAATCGAAGAATTATCAGATAGATTCTTTATAGTATTCTTATAATATTCTTGTTGATGAATCAAGGTTTGGTTAAGTATGTTGGCAATAACATCTCTAAGAGTATTTGTAGATGAGCTCAAAATAACAAACTCATCTTTTATGAAGTAATATTTTGCTTCAAAGTTTTTTACTAGCGGAGTAAGAATCTGAGAAAAAGAATCTGTATTCTGATATCTAAATATTGGGATATTGCGGTAGGTATCTACTCTTTCTCCTCCCAGACTTTTTGAAGCTGTTTCGGTATCCAAAGATGTTAACACTAATGCATCTTCTTTTTCCATGAAAATAAAACCTATCTCTGAAACCCCTGATAGTATTTCGTCCAAATCGTTTGGGATATCTTCAAATTCTCTGTCCTGAGCAATTGATAGGTTTTTCTTTACAACTTCAAAATCGTCGTAAGTGTAAGAAATAAACCCTTTGGCAGTTACAGGGGCTACTTTTGCTATACGATTTTCTTGTGCGATAGTATTGTCAAAGATCCCAATGGTACTATACAAAGAATCTTTTTCTATGGCAATCCCGTCAAGATGGATGGCATTTTGATCGATAGTCGCATCTAGAGATGCCCAACCACTAAAGTCATCAAGACTACTTAACTCGGTATTTGGCAGTAAAGAATTATGGACGTTTTGTAGTTTTTTTCCATCCATTAATATAGAAAACGCATTATCTGTTCCAGAAACTTCAAATACTTTTTTCAAATCTTGGTCTACAGGTAGTGGGTTTGCATGTATTCGAATTGCGTTTTCGATAAGTAGTTGAGATGATGAAGCAATTATAAGACTATCCTGTTTAGTAGCAAAAAAAGTAGTTCCTTTTGAAGTTACTTTATAAATAATTTTTTCAGAATAGTTTATAGTCTCTATATTTTTTGTCTTTAATGAATCCACTTTAAGTATTGAAGGATCAAGCTTGGAAATGTAGGTGTAGTCAAAATCATTTTTTCCTCTAGGTGAAAAGCATAATAACCCTTCTGATTGTTTGGTTTCATTTAAAACAGATAGATTTCTGAAGTATTCTAAAAAATCAATCTGGTTGTTATTTTTGATAAAGTTATTATTACGAAGTTTACTAGCGGTTTCTTCTAAATTGTTAATTTTTATAATTACCTGGGTGTCCGTAGGGATATGGTCAATTAAGGCATTAGATTCTTTAGTGTCGTTATCGCATGAAATAGCAATACATACAAAGAGAAATACAACTATGTTTTTCATTAGTTGGGTACGTTTTGTGTTCCTTGACTGAGTTTCCAAATTAAAAAATTTCAGTTTTCGAGTTTGCAAAATATAAAGTCTGTTTCAAATGCCGAAATATAATTATAATATATTGGCTTTTTACTTGAAACTAAAAGTTTACATGAATTCATTGTCTGAAACGAATTTCGTTTTACTTTTATTTCTTATGATTCAAAATAAATCCAAAGTAAATTGTTCGGGTAATAGCCTGAAGCTTTTCCGATGATATTTTGTAATGCCATATTTGCGAATAGCGTCGCGATGTTCTGCCGTTGGATACCCTTTATTCTTTTTCCAGTTATACATCGGGTATTCTTCATGAATTTTTTCCATATATTCATCTCGATAGGTTTTTGCCAGTACCGAGGCGGCAGCAATATTCAAATATTTTCCGTCACCTTTGATCACACAGGTATGAGGAATATCTGGATAGGGTTTAAACTTGTTGCCATCTACAATAATATGCTCAGGCTTGGGGTGTAATTGCGTTATGGACTCTTGCATGGCAAGAATGGAAGCATTTAAAATATTGATTTCATCGATCTTTTCCATAAAAATATGTGTAACACCATAGGTGATGCAACAGTCTTCTAATAGTGGTTTCAAATATTTTCTCTTAGCTTCGCTTAATTGTTTAGAATCATTTAGAACGTCATTACTGAAGTCATTCGGAAGTATAATGGCAGCCGCTGTAACAGGTCCTGCCAAGCAACCACGACCCGCTTCGTCTGTACCACATTCAATAATATTAGGGTGTAGTTGTAATGTAAGCATAATGCTAAGATACAGTATGAATAGAATTTCAGGAAAACTATTTTTTGAAATCGATAAAAAAAGATGAGTCAAACAAACAATGCATATCATTTACTTTCGTTAAAAAAGTATATTTTTGCCTCAGTTTAAAATTCGAATGAGAAAAAACTTAATAATTATTTTTTTGCTGTTAGTAGGGCCTATGATATGGGCGCAAGACAGAAATCCAGAAGAAGATTCAGGTTTTGGCAGAAGTCCTGTTCAAGGCACTAATAAATCCACAAGAAGGCCTGGAACCAAAGATGATAAAAAGAAACCTCCGATTACCGATTATAAAATTATTTCTATAAAAAACGACACCACATATGTGGATACAACGTTAACCTTACAAAAGGATTATAAGTTTAACTACTTAAGAAGAGACGATTTTGAGTTGCAACCCATTCATAATGTAGGACAAACCTATAATAGTTTGGCAAAACGGGAAGAATCAGATCATCTTTTACCGCTGTTTGGAGCGCGTGCACGACACTTTAATTTTATGGAGGCCGAAGATATCGACTATTATCATGTCCCAACACCACTTACAGAATTGTATTTCAAAACAACATTCGAACAGGGGCAACAGCTTGATGCATTTTTTACGGTAAACACCTCTCCACAACTTAACCTTTCTATAGCATACAAAGGAGTGCGCTCGTTAGGTAAATATCAGCATGCGTTAACAAGTACGGGTAATTTTAGATCTACGGTCAATTATATTACCAAGAATAAAAGATACAGCGTAAAGTCTCATTTTGTTTCTCAAGATTTATTGAATGAAGAAAATGGAGGGCTATCCGATCAAGGCATAGAACAATACCTGGCATTAGGAGATTTTGCAAGTCAGGAAGCTCAAGAGGATTTTGCAGATCGCGGTGCTATATCGGTAAACTTCGAAAATGCAGAAAGTATTCTGTTGGGTAAAAGGTTCTATCTGGATCATCAGTTTGCTATCATAAAAAAAACAGATAGTACCAATACAGAATTGTCTTTGGGTCATATTATGGATCTTACCGATAAGTCGTTTCAATTTGATCAGACTGCCGCCAATGATCTTTTTGGAGAATCCTACGAATCAGCAAATCAATCTGATAAAGTAGCCTTAGAAGATTTTAGCAACAAGGTATTTCTTGATTTTAAAAACAAATGGTTAGGTCAGCTTAGGATTGCGGGAGGAAGCTCTAACTATAATTATGGGTATAATTCAATTTTAAGTCAGGTAGATAATCAGGGTAATACGATAAATATCACAAACCGTATCAAAGGAGATATATATTCTGTTGGAGGCGAGTATTATAACAATTATAAGGGGTTTCAGATATTTGCAGATGCAATGTCTATCGTCTCAGGAGATTTTGATGGTAATTACTTTAATGCCGGGGTAGGATATGATCTAAATGATAAATATGGACTTCAGGCAAAAATAAGCTCAAATTCGGTGGCACCTAATTATAATTTTCTCTTGTACCAGAGTGATTATGTAAATTATAACTGGCAAAATTCTTTTGAAAATATAGAGACTCAAAAAATACAAGTCAATATTAAAGCAAAAAAGATTGCCGAGCTTGAAGCAAGTTATACAACCATCGATAATTATACTTACTTTGCCAAGGATGCTGATTCGATTACAGTTCCGTTGCAATTTTCAGAAAGTATTGACCTTCTCAAAGTAAAGCTTACACAAGGCGTAAAATTTTGGAAAATCGGTCTTGAAAATACAGTAATGTATCAAAGCGTGAGCGGAGGAGATCAAGTATATAATGTGCCAGAAATAATTACAAGAAACAGCTTGTATTTTGAAGATCATTGGTTCAAAAACAATGCATTGTTCTTGCAAACTGGTGTTACTCTAAAGTACTTTACAAAGTATGCCGCAGATGCGTATGATCCTGTTTTGTCTGAGTTTTATGTTCAAAACGATGAGGAATTAGGTGGTTTCCCTCAGATAGACATATTCTTTAATGCCAAAATAAAACAAACCCGTATTTATTTCAAAGTTGAAAATTTTGGAGAAGCTTTCAGTCAGAACAAAGAGTTTTCTGCTCCTGGCTATGCTACTCGAGATGCTGTGATTCGATTTGGTTTGGTCTGGAATTTCTTTTTATAACATTAGGGCACCCAGGCGGGCTATCCGCTACAATTCCACTCCCGATTACTCGGGATGCGGGATTTCACTACTATCCCTGGTGCAATTCATAAGATTAAGATGTATCTTTGATATTGATCAATATATCAACCTTTTTTAGGTCAATAGATGAGTACTATAAAAAAAAGAAATATTTCGGTATTAGGCCCCCATGAGTTTACTGGCATCAGATTAAAAGAACCTGCTGATTATGCTGCGGGATTGCCCGCTGTAAAAGTAGCGTTACAACATGCTTTTAAAGAAATGGGAGTAGTAAAATCGTTTCATGCGCTTTCTCAAATGAACCAAAAAGAAGGTTTTGATTGCCCTGGTTGTGCATGGCCCGATCCCGAAAAACCTTCAAAATTAGGTGAGTATTGCGAGAATGGAGTAAAAGCATTAGCAGAAGAAGCAACCAATAAAAAAGTCGATCAAGATTTCTTTGCAAAACATTCTGTCGAAGAGCTTTCCAATTGGTCAGATTATCAAATTGGTAAAAGTGGAAGGTTAGTAGAACCTATGATCCTAAAACCTGATAGTATTTATTATGAACCCATCTCTTGGGAAGAGTCATATAATTTAATAGCAGAAGAATTTAGGAAATTACATTCACCAAACGAAGCCGTGTTTTATACTTCGGGTAGATCAAGTAACGAAGCGGCGTTTTTGTATGGGCTTTTTGTGAGAGCATTTGGGACTAATAATATGCCCGACTGCTCTAATATGTGTCATGAATCAAGTGGTGTTGCGCTTAACGAAACTTTAGGAATAGGTAAAGGGTCTGTAAAACTCGAAGATTTTGATGAAGCAGAAGTTGTTATAGTGATGGGGCAAAACCCAGGCACCAACCATCCCAGAATGTTATCTGCGCTCCAAAAATGTAAAGAGAACGGAGGCAAAGTTATTAGCATTAACCCATTAGAAGAAGCAGGTTTAATCAGATTCAAAAACCCACAACAAGTTAAGGGAGTTTTGTCTTCGGGAACACCACTTACAGATATACATCTTCAGGTAAAAATAAATCAAGATGTTCCTCTTCTAAAACTAATAATTAAAAAGCTGACTGCCCAGGATAAAGAAAAGGGCGATGTTTTTGATCATGAATTCATAAAAACATACACAAAAGGCTATGAAGAGCTTCTAAAAGATATAGAGCAATATCATGAAGAAGAACTATTGCGATTATGTGGTGTGAAAGAGGAATTAATAGATGAAGCAGTTACGCTATTGGCAAAGAATGATAAAATTATCATTTGCTGGGCGATGGGGTTAACACAGCATAAAAATGGAGTCGAAAATATAAAAGAATGTGTAAATCTATTATTGCTAAAAGGTAGTTTAGGAAAACCGGGAGCAGGTACATGTCCTGTGCGAGGCCATAGCAATGTGCAAGGAGACCGTACAGTAGGGATTATGCATCACGTTTCTCCTGCCTTAAACCAATCAATAGAGGCAACCTTTGGTTTTACTCCGCCAGATGCAGAAGGATTGGATACCGTACATGCTATAGAAGCAATGTATAAGAAAAAGGCAAAAGTTTTTATCGCATTAGGAGGTAATTTTTTATCTGCCGCTTCAGATACATTATATACAGCAGAAGCACTTCAAAATTGCAATCTTACAGTTAATATTAGCACCAAACTTAATAGAACGCATGTAGTAACAGGTAAAACAGCTTTGATTTTACCTACATTAGGTCGATCAGAGTTAGATGAGAAAAATAATAAGCCTAGATTTTTTACAGTCGAAAATAGTATGGGTAAGGTGCATAGGTCAAAAGGATTACTAAAACCTGTTTCAGATACTTTAAAAAGTGAACCCGAAATTATAGGAGGGATTGCTGATACTTATTTCAAAGGAAATCACCCTGTAGATTGGAAAAAATTAGGAGAGGATTACGAACTGATTCGAAAAAAAATTGAATTAACAATTAAAGGTTTTAAAGACTTGAACCAAAAATCCCAAGGACCTGGTTTTTATCTCCCTAATAATGTAAGAGATTTGGATTTTAGAAAACTTCCAAATCAAAAAGCACAATTTAGTATATGTAATTTGCCAAAACATTTGGTAAAAGAGAACGAATTCATATTAATGACTATCCGATCACATGATCAATTTAATACTACAATTTATGGTTTGGATGATCGATATAGGGGTGTATATAATGAAAGAAGAATTGTATTAATGAATAAAAATGATATGAATAAGTATGCTTTAAAAAAACTAGATGTTGTTAATTTAATAAGTTGTTACGATGATAAAGAAAGAAAAGCATTTAATTTTTTAGTAATTCCTTATAATATTCCTCAAGGAAATTTAGCTTCTTATTTTCCAGAAACAAATGTTTTAGTCCCTTATAATCACTTTGCAGATAAAAGTCATACACCTATTAGTAAGTCTATAGTGGTTACAGTCGAAAAGGTAAATAGCTAAAATAGCCGTTATCCCATTTTTTTCATCTTCTAACCTTTATATTATCAGTAGTTTAAAAAAAGATTAAAAAATACTTTAGAAAA
>CANMLL010000028.1 GCA_947498775.1 uncultured Aquimarina sp. | reverse complement strand
ATAAGAGTTAAGGTATCATCAGTTCCATCGGTATCTGCATCGGTTAATACCAATGAGGTATTTGTAGTATTGGTATCTGTTTGAGCAGATAAAGCTTCAATAGCTTCTTGAACTGTCGTTTCAGGAGTGCTATCACCATTTATATCTAAAGACGGGTTAAGAATTACCTCTGTAGCATCTTGATCGTCAGTACCAACAAATATAATGGGACTTCCGTCACCATTATCAAATGTATACGTTCCATTTCCAGTATCAGTAAGTTGTGCTTTTGATATAGTTACCGCAACATTATCTTCATTAGTGTAGGTAAAACTACCATCAGTATTCTCTACAACAAAAGTAATAGTCTCTGCTGCGGTGCAAAGTGATCGCCAGCTTGTGCCTTCATATTGGAATACACAATCTTGATCTGTATTGTAGACCATGGCTCCTGCAAGCGGAGTAATGGCATTCATCTGACTGTCATTAACTCTTGTGAGTACAAAAACCTTGTCGGCACTTTGCAATTCAAGAAGTGATGAAGAATCAATAGTGTTAGGGGCATCTCCAACTTTTACTTGTGAAAGTAACGTATTAACGTTCAATAAGAGGAGAAGAATCAGGGTAATTCTTGCGTTCATAATATTGGGTATTTCTTTGCAATAAATATAATTTCTATATTAATAATAATGACGATAATGTATATTAATTAAAGTAGTTCTTCAAAACTACTGTATAACAATATTAGTAAGAACCATTTAGATAATTACAAAATTATTAACAAAAATACATTTTTTTTCGGACTAACAGCACTTTTTATCGATAAAATACGTTTTAACCTCAAATAATTTTACGGTTTAACCGTAAAATAGATGTTTTAAAAAGGTTTTCTGTATTTTTTAATTTTAATTTTATTTTTCTGATTAAAAGGTATAAATTTGACGAATCAAAGCGGGAGTAGCTCAGTTGGTAGAGCGTCAGCCTTCCAAGCTGAATGTCGCCGGTTCGAACCCGGTCTCCCGCTCAACAGAAATCTCATCTTAATAGTTGGGATTTTTTTATGTCTAAGAATTATAAATAAACTTACCGGTGAGAAGCCTATACCGAGAGATGTTGAAGTGAACCCGGCCTCTTGTTCAATTAAGAAACCATTTTGTATCCTGAAATTGTCGAAGAGTCTATTATTAAACAAGTTTTTAGAAAATTTAGATGAACAGCATTCATTCTCCTAAACACTGATCATTATTAATAAAACCTACTATTCATAATGTTTAGTAAAAGCAATTTAAGGACATATTTTTTTAAACCTAAAACTGTTGGAATTTTCTATATTTACAAAAAAAATCGACTTGAAAGCTAAAAATCTTTTGAATAATTATGCGGAAATTCTACAAAAAGCAGATTCATCAAAGGTTTTGTTAGGGATTATTTTTTTTACCATCTTAGTTTTTAGTCCGGTTTTTACTAACTCAGAATTTTTATCGTATGATGATGACTGGTATATTTACGAAAACAGTAATGTTGTCAATTTTTCATGGCAATCTATAACCAATATATTTACCTCTACCAAAATTGGTCAGTATTCTCCATTCGGAGAATTTTATCATTCTTTTTTGTATTATTTATTTGGGAAGAATGCAACTGCTTTTAAGGTATGTGCTTTATTAGTGCATTTAATGAATATTACTTTATTATTTATCATTTTTAAAAATCTTTTTAAAAACAGATTATTCGTTTTAATAGTAATTTTATTATTTGCTATACATCCAATGCAAGTTGAAACTATAGGATGGTTGTCTGCTATCTATAGAAACGCGGTTTTCTTCATGTTATTAGGATATTATTTCTATTTAAAGTATTTAGAAAACAATTTTCATGAATACCGATTAATTCCTGTTTTGATTTGCTATATCTTAGCTTTTTTAACCAAGGAACAAGCTGTTTTATTTCCTGTGGGTCTATTTCTAATACGTATGATGAAAATTGACGTAGTCTGGAATAGAAAGTTTGTTTTGGAAATGATATTTTGGTCATTTATAACTTTAGTCTTCATCTTTGTTACTATAGAAGTTACAAAAACAGGGGGGCCTAACATAGAAGGTAGAAATATTCCTTTTTTCGAAAAATTAGTACTGCTCACAAAAATGATCTCAAAATATTGTTATAACTTTTTGTTCCCTCATCAACTTTCGTTTTCATATACTTTTTCTACCATTTCTAATGAGTTAAAGAGTTTTAATATATCTTTATTAACGTCTCTTTTAGTACTTGTTTTTGGAGGCTATACTTCATTTAAAAATAAAATTAACCGATTTGGTTTCTTATGGGTTTTGGGTTTTTTAAGTCTTGCTCTTGCTATGAGTTTTCTTGGTTTAAGAAAGACATTTATGGCTGATAGATACGCTTATTTGGCTATTGTTGGATTTTCTGTGCTATTTTGTCAAGTTCTTTTTTACATGAAAGCAAAGTTGAAGTTTATAAATAAGATCGGTTTTCTTGTCATAGTCATTGGAGTCATTTCTTCCTTTTCAATTGTAACATTTCAAAGGGTATCGGTTTTTAAAAATGACAAAAATTTATGGATACAAGTTTTAAAAGTAGATCCAAACAATTATTTAGCGTATAGTATTTTAGGTATTCAACAGATTAAATACGGAAAACTCGATAGTGCAAAAACATTATTTAAGAATTCTGTTCGGCTTAACCCTAATTATCATGCTGCTTATAATAATTTGGCAAGTGTTTATTATGATCAAAAAAAATTTGACAGTGCTTTAGTTAGTGTTTCGAAAGCAATAGAAATAAAACCAAATTATTTAAGTGCTTACGAAAATCGGGCAGTAATATATTCGGTTTTGGGTAAGAAGGATCTGTATTTAAGAGATCTAAATAAACTGATTGAAATTTCTCCTAATAAAGAAAAGTTCTTTATGAATAGGTCTAAATTGTATTTTAAAGAAAAAAAGTATAAAGAATCATTGAAAGATGCCTTAGAGTTGGTCAAAAATCCAAATGCAAATAATGAAGAGGTTTTTTATTTTGTTGGACATAATTATTTAATTCTAAGGAAGTATAAAGAAGCTGATATTTTTTTATCAAAAGCGATTCATGTAAAACCTGAAAAAAGTAGAAACTACTATTGGAGATCTGTGGCTAGAGTAAGCTTGAATAAATGGGCAGATGCATTAAAAGATGCGCTACAAGCGAAGAAACTTGGGTTTAAAGTGAATAATGATTATTTAATTTTGTTGGCAGGAGAGGTTAAAAAAAGAAATAGCCAGAATTGAGCATGATTATTATTTTATGATGATTGGAAGACGATTTTTTACCTCAAAGAATTCCCTTTTTTAAAATAGATTAATGAGTTTGTAATTAGAAATTACGAAGCGACATTATTTTGTTATATTTATCAAAAATTGCTCTACTATGAAGGTCGCTTACCTTTTTAATAATTTTGAAGAAGTTTTTCAAAGAACTGGTTCACAAAAGGTTATAATAGGTGTTTTAATTATAACTTTGGTTGTTTTTGCTCCTGTTTTTACGACTTCAGAGTTTTTATCGTACGATGATAGTTGGTATATCCTAAAGAATGAAAATATAACTAATTTCTCTTGGGAATCCGTTAGGAAAATGTTTGCAACTCCATTTAACGGGCAGTATTCCCCTGTAGCCGAAATCTACAATGCATTAGTATATTGGTTATTTGGAGAAAATGCTAGAGCATTCAAAATTTGTGCTTTATTGGTACATCTTTTAAATGTAGTTTTATTATTTAAAATTTTCAGCAAACTTTTTGAAAACAAACTGTTGGTTTCTATGGTTGTTTTGTTTTTTTCGATTCATCCAATGCAAGTAGAAACTATCAGTTGGTTGTCAGTAATTTTTCGGAATGCTGTTTTTTTTATGTTTATGGGATATTTTTTTTATTTAAAATATTTAGAAGATAATTATAAAAAATACCGATTAATACCGGTTTTGCTATGTTATGTTATTGCCTTATTGACAAAGGAGCAAGCCATTTTATTTCCTGTTGGATTATTTCTTATCAATTTAATAAAATTTAATTCTGTTTGGAATAAAAGATTAATAATAGAAATGATATTTTGTGCAGTTATCACTCTCGTTTTTGGTTTAATAACGATTGAAGTAACTAAAGCAGGAGGTCCAAGTATTATTAATAGGGATGTTTCCTTTTATGAAAAGATAGGGCTGTCATTAAAAACTTTTATAATGTATGGGTATAACTTTTTGTTTCCCGTTGAGTTATCCTTCTCATATCCTTATCCAGACAAGAAAAGCACTATTTCGATTCTTACGATATTCGGGGCGATAGCACTTTTGGGCATGGGCTTTTACATTTCTTTCAGAAACAAAATCTTTAGATTTGGTTTTTTATGGGTTTTGGGCTTTTTAAGCTTAGGATTAGTCTTTGCATTTTTTCATTTACGAGATACCTATATGGCCGATAGGTATGCTTATCTTGCTGTAGTTGGATTTTCTGTATTGTTGTATCAGTTTCTTTATTATCTAAAAGAAAGGATCTTAGATACAGCGGGGTTTGCTATAACGTCTTTAGTATTTATAATATTCTTTTCGATAATATCTTTCAATAGGGTTCATGTTTTTAGAAATGATAAAAATTTATGGACTCAAGCAACAAACGTGAATCCTCAAAATGCTTTTGCATTTAACAATCTTGGTTATTTTTATAAGAGTCGTGGAAATCTGGATACTGCCAAGGTTTTTTATAAAAAGGCAATAGATTTAATGCCAATGTACTATAAAGCTCATACAAATATTACAAAGGTGTACTACGACAAGAAACAATATGATAGCGCTTTGTATCATATTTCAAAAGCCATATCAATAAAACCTAAATATGAAAGAGCTTATGAAAATAGAGCAGTTTTATACTCTGTTTTAGGAAAAAATGATCTTTATTTAAAAGACTTGAATAAACTAATAGAACTTTCTCCAGGCAACCGGAAATTTTTGATAAATAGATCTAAATTTTATTTTAAAGCGAAAAGATACGGAGAATCATTACAGGATGCCTTAGAATTGTTGAAAAAACCGAATTCGCAGGATGGAGAATCTTTTTATTTAGCTGGTCATAATTTTTTAATTCTCAAAAAGTATAAAGAAGCCGATATTTTCTTATCAAAGGCTATAGCTTTAGATCTAAAAAAAAGTAAGAATTATTATTTGAGATCTGTGGCTCGTGTGAGTTTAAATAAATGGGGTATCGCCTTAAAAGATGCATTGCGTGCTAAAGAACTTGGTTATAAAGTTAATAATGACTATTTAGTGATGTTGGCGCGAGAAGTTAAAAAAAGAAATAAATAAGACCTATCTTAATGAGTATTTCAAAATTATCCGTAGTAATACCATGCTATAATGAAGAAAGCAATATTCAGGAGCTTTTTAGGGAGTTGAGAGAGGTAGGCGATCAGCTTATTTTTTCCCTTGAGGTGATTCTTGTTGATGATGGAAGTAAAGATAGAACATATGAAGAAATAGAGAAAATATCCATTGCAAATAATTTTGTATCTGGAATATCGCTTTCCAGAAATTTTGGGCATCAAATCGCTTTATTGGCTGGTTTAGAAAAATCTACTGGAGATATAATCATCATGATGGATGGCGATTTACAGCATCCTCCAAAAGTAATTCCTGAATTAATACAAAAGTATGAAGAAGGGTATGATATTGTAAATACAAAAAGAATTGATGATGAGTCTACCTCTTTTTTTAAAAAGAAAACATCAAAACTGTTTTATACTCTTATTAATAAATTATCTGATACCAAGGTTGAACCATTTGGGGCCGATTTTAGATTAATGAGCAGAGAAACTGTTGATGCTTTTATAAGCATTCAAGAACATGATCGTTTTACTAGGGGACTTGTAAGTTGGATAGGTTTTAATCAGGGAATCGTGGCATACAAAGCCAATCCAAGATTTTCGGGAAAATCTTCTTATACTCTAAAAAAAATGATCAAATTAGCTATTAATGGTATCACAACAATGTCTTCAAAACCATTAAGAATATCTTTATATCTTGGGTTGATGTTCTTTGTTACAGGTGTATTATATGCAACATTTATACTTTATAATTACTTTAGCGGACTTAATGTTGCTGGTTGGACCTCAATCTTAATAACTATTTTAATTTTGGGAGGAATACAATTACTAATTATGTCTATTATTGGAGAATATGTATCCAGAATATTTAATGAAACAAAGGCCAGACCCTTGTATTTGATAAAGAAAAACACAAATGATGAATCTTAACCTAGAGTAAACATACTTAGTGTTGCAAAAGATAATTTTCTTCCAATATAATTCTTAAAGAACAGAGTGTCTATTTTAAATGTTAGTTTAACCAAAAATTTTCCTCCAATATTTAAAAATGGAAAAGCATCAGGATTATAAAATAATATGTAGGAAAGCAATCCGGGATACATTTGATCTACTAACTTGTATCCGTTACTTAGGAATAAATTATTTAGCTCTTTTAGTCTAAAAGCTTTTTCAGTTTCCTCATCGAACAATGTGTTCTTGTTGTAGATACGTTCTCTTATTTTTCGAAAAATAATGTTATTATGAGTAGGCTCTAGAACTATAAAAGCTCCTTCGGGTTTTAGATTGTTTTTTAAGTTTTGAACCACTGTTTCGCACATAGAAGGTACGTGATGTAAACCTCCAATAACAATAATAACATCAAATTTTTTTTCGCTTTTAAAAGTAGAAACATCCTGAACATAAACATTGATATCTGGATTCGTTTCTTTAACCTTTTCGATTAAAACTGAACTATAATCAAACCCTTCATAAGATCCTAAAACCCCAATATTATTTTCAAGAATCGATTTTCCTTCTGAATAACCACACATGGGCTCTAGAACTGAAAGGCTCTTGTTCTTTAATTGTACTTTATCCTTAAAAAAGAAACGCCACATCAATTTTTTTAAATAGAGATGATTTACTGATTTTCTTGCATTGTAATATTTCTCAGAGATATTTTCAAAATGTTCACGTTGTTGTTCTATATGGTCACTCATACGATTGTATTTTTTTGGGGCACTTATGCTGCAATTTAGGTAAAATTATAATTATTTAATAACTAGGTTTTATGGTATATAGAATTTTGATTCTTAAAATATCGAAAACCCCGTCAAAGTAGTCAACCGCTCCAAGGCATACATCCCAAGCTCCGAATTTCCTTTGGGATTCAAAGGAGGACTCCATACGGTAACAGCATAATGACCAGGATGCACAGCAGCGATACCGCCACCAACACCACTTTTGCCAGGTAATCCTACTCTAAAGCTAAACTCGCCAGCTTCATCATAAAAGCCACAGGTTTGCATAATGGCATTGATCCGTTTGGTTTTTTGCGGAGATATTATTTGATCGCCATTAGATAATCTTTTACCACTATTGGCATAGATCATAAATGCGGTTGCTAATTCTTTACATGACATCGCTATGGCACATTGATAGGTGTAAAAATCAAGTACTTCCTCAATATCATTTTTGATGTTCCCAAACGATTTCATGAGGTTAAGCAAAGCAGCGTTACGAAAACTACATTCCTTTTCAGACTTAAAAACTTCGGGATTAATGGTTATCGTATCATTCTCGGTAATTTTATGAACAAAATCGAGGAAATCCTTTTTAGGATTCTTTAGTTCAGAAATCAAAATATCTGAAATAACTAAAGCACCTGCGTTGATAAATGGATTTCTTGGAATTCCGTTCTCGTATTCTAATTGTATCAATGAATTAAAGGGATCTCCCGATGGCTCTACATCTACCCGTTCAAAAAATTTATCATTCAAAACAGACATGGCCATGGTTAACCCAAATACCTTTGAGATACTTTGGATAGAAAACCGTTCTTCGTTATCTCCAAAACTATAATGACCAGAATTGATACAATGTAGATGCATTCCGATTTTTTTTGGTGATATTTTTGCCAATTCGGGAATATATGAAGCTACTTTACCTGTACAAGGCATCAAGGACAGATCCGATTTTATAGTATCAAGTATTTGTTGATAGTCCACGTATACGTTTTTAATTTAATTTTGATAATGAGTCCCCAGAGTCTATTTCATAAGGGGGTTTGTTTTGTTCAAAAATTCGAGCAGATAAGTCTCCTTCCAGAGTGATTTCTTCATTTCTAATTCTCAACCAACTACCTTCTCTTAATCCTACTACAGGTTGCGGATTTATAGTGTGAAATTCTTTAATTCTGGTTTCTCTGGTTTCGCCTTTGTGTTTAGAATTAGGATCGGGATCCAGGTAATGAGCGTTTATGTTAAAAGAGAAAATACCCAATGTTTTAAAATTAGGAGGGTAAACGATCGGCATATCATTGGTCGTTTGCATGGTAAGACCACAAATATTACTTCCTGCACTTGTTCCCAGGTAGGGTGTTCCTGAATGTATTTTTTCTTGTAAAGTTTTCAGAATTCCATTGCGGTATAATTGGTCTACCAGTAGAAATGTATTACCACCTCCAGTATAAATACCCTTTGCATTTTTTATTGCTTCAACAGGATCTTCATACGTATGGATACCCAGCACGCGTTTTCCAATTTTTTTAAAAACGTTGTTAACACCAACAGTGTACTCGTCATGTGAAATCCCTCCAGGTCGGGCATATGGAATAAAAAGTAGTTCGTCAATCCCTTTAAATAACTCATTTAAAGCTTCTTGTAAATATTCTAAAGGGCCGCTTCCATGAAGGGTCGAAGTACTGGCTATAATACAGTTTCTCATTATTTTTTTTTATAAAAGTAGTTTAACGTTTTCTTATATCTCAAATCTTTACGGAAAATAAAAAAATATGGTATCTTCAAAAAATAAATTAATAATATTTGATATGAAAATATGGCTTTCTACCCTTTTAATCTGCTGTGCCCTTGCTATTTCTAATGCGCAAATTACGTCTAGAGTGATGATTGAGGGAAAAGTAAGTGCGCCCATTGGGGATGATGTTGAAGGAGTTGTAGTTTATAATCGAAGTACGGACAAAGGAACAATTACCAACAAGGATGGGATGTTTAGATTGAGCGTTGGAATTAATGACAGGATAGAAGTCGTGGCTATGCAATATCAGCATTTTACAATAATGATAGATAAAGGAGTGATAGACAGCAAAAAATTGAATATTTTCCTTAATGAATCTGTTAACCAGCTTGAAGAAGTGGTCGTAACACCTTATGACCTAAATGGTAATGTTACTGTTGATGTAAAAAAAATTGGCTATAGTGAGAGTGGTATAGGAGAAGTCTCTAAGCAGACTTCAAGTCGGATCAATGATACTGATTATGATTTTACACAGGATCAATTATCTTCAGTAGAAAATAAAGTGTTCTTAGAAGACAGAATGATCAATGGACTCAATTTTGTTAATCTTTTTAAAGTAGTTTTTAAAGATAAAGAGGAAGCCAAAAAGAAAAATCATGCTCCTGATATTGATGTACGGATGCGTACTATGTATAATGATGATTTTTTTAAAAATTATTTAGCCTTAGAAATCCATCAAATAAATGACTTCATATTTTTTGCTGAAGATAATGGGCTGGATAATAAATATTTCGAAACCGGAAAAGAATTGGATTTGCTTCAATTTCTGGTTTATCAAAGTAAATTATACCTGTCACAACAATAATTTTATTAACAAACAACTGTAATACCTTATTTATACGCTCGTCTTTGTTATAGATGATCTTCAAATTAGTATAAGAAATGGATCATTTTTGAAGAGGGTTCTATGAGCAAAACAGTACTTTTCTTATTTGTCATTATTTCGGTTCAGGCCTTTAGTCAATCTAAAACGTTGAGAGGAAGGATCTTTGCCGACTCTCTGCAAGGGTATGCTATTAATATTGTTAATTATACCAAAGAGCTTGGTACTACTAATGATGAAAAAGGATTCTTTGTAATACCCGCAGCAATAGGGGATTCTATCGTTTTTTCTTCAGTACAATATGAAACCTTATCACTCATTGTTCACCAAAGTCATCTCAAAGAAGAAGGCTATAAACTTGTTTTAAGGCCTATCGTTCGGCAACTAGAACAAGTGAAGATTAGTAATGTTGAGTTATCAGGAAATCTTGATAAAGATAGCAAAGCTATAGAAGTTCTGCCCTTTGTAGATAATCAGATATTGGGTCTTCCTTTTAGTGATAAACCGCAGCCAACATTAGCAGAAAGAAGATTATATACTGCAAAGTCTGGAATCATAGAGCGACCCATTAATTATTTGAACGGAACTATAAAAAGATTGAAACGAAACAAAAAAATCGCAGACCTGAAAAGCGTGGTTAATAGAGGAGAAGTCATATTAAATACTTCTTTTTTTGTGGATTCTTTGGGAGTGCCACAAAACTTACTATCCGATTTTATATATTATTGTGCAGAAGACGAATCTTTTGAAGGCTTACTCAAGGAACAAAAGCGACTTATCTTGCTCGAATTCTTTCAGAAAAAATCAAACATGTACAAAACACATAAGGGAATTGAATAATTTTTTCAACTTTGGCACAATTTTTTAATGCAAAACCTTAAAATTAGTTACTTTTATCGTTTTACCAATTTTATAAATGAAGAAAATTGCCATACTTTTCTTAAGTATACTAGCTGTTATGCTAAGCTCTTTTACAGCTCATAAATTTTATGTGAGCGTAACACAAATAGATTATAATAAAGAACAAAAGTCATTACAGATTATATCTAGAGTTTTTGTAGATGATATAGAGGATCTCTTACAAGAAAGATATGATACCACTATTGTCTTAAACGTTAATGAAGAAACACCCAAAGCAGACGTGTACTTGCAAAAATATTTTAACCAAAAATTAAAATTGAAAGTAGACGGTAAAGAGGTTAATTTTACTTTTCTGGGGAAAGAATATGAGGATGACCTTGTAATATGTTATCTAGAAATAGAAAATATTCAAGCTTTTGAAAGCATAGAAATCTCTAACGAAATTTTGATGGATCTTTTTGAGGAACAACAAAATATTGTTCATGTAAAAAAAGAAAATCAGCGTAAAAGCCTGATCCTGGAAAAGGGAAAGAGCATAGGGCTGTTAAATTTTTAGTAAATAAATCATTAAAATTTTAAAAAACAGTTATTTTGCAACGTATTATACTTAACACATATCTCAAAATGAAAAAAATATTGTTCGTTCTCACGATAGCTTCATTAATGCTGGGGACAATGACGCAAGCGCAAAGTCAAGAAAAACCACGTGAATTAGGTCATACTAATCAGAATAAATTCAAGCAAATGTACGAGGAGTTTGCTACTCCCAATATGTACAGAACGGCTTCTGGCGCTCCTGGTTCTGCTTACTATCAACAGCAAGCCGATTATAAGATGGATATCGAGCTTGATGATAAGAACAAAAAACTTACCGGAAAAGAAACCATTACTTATACCAACAATTCTCCCGATAATTTGGAGTTTCTTTGGGTACAATTAGATCAGAATATGCGTGCCAAGGATTCCAAAACTCCACTTATTCAAGGTGGCGGGATTGACCTTGCAAGTTCTCCAAAAGGTTTTCTAACAAAATATCTTGCTGAACCATTTGATGGTGGATTTAATATTACATCGGTTAAAGATGTTAACGGAAAACCATTAGAACATACAATTAACAGAACAATGATGAGAATCGAGATGCCAAAGGATTTAGGGCCCGGAGGTAAATTTGTATTCTCAATTGATTGGTGGTATAATATTAATGATCATGTAAACGGTAGAGGTCGATCTGGATATGAAGAGTTTGAAGATGGTAACAGAGCATACGTTATTGCACAATTTTACCCTCGTATGGCGGTATATAATGATGTAGAAGGCTGGCAAAATCATCAATTTTGGGGACGTGGAGAGTTTGCATTGCCCTTTGGTAATTTTGAAGTAAATATTACCGTTCCTGCAGATCATATTTTAGATGGAACAGGTGTATTGGTAAATAGAAAAGAAGTGTTTACCAAAGAAATGATGAGTCGCTATGAACAGGCAAAAAAATCATATGATAAACCTATAGTTATTGTTACTCAGGATGAAGCAATAGCCAAAGAGAATACCTTTTCAAAAAATAAAAAGACCTGGAAATTAAAAGCAGAAAATGTGCGTGACTTTGGGTTTGCCACTTCTAGAAGATTTATTTGGGATATGATGGCTGTTAAGATAGGTGGAAAAGACATTATGGCGGTTTCAATGTATCCCAAAGAAGGAAACCCTCTTTGGGAAGATTGGTCAACAAAAGCAGTTGCCAGTACCCTAAAATCATATAGTCGTATGACGTTTGATTATCCTTACCATAAAGCAATCTCGGTACATGCGAAGAATCAAGGAATGGAGTACCCTATGATTTGCTGGAATTATGGAAGGCCAAATCCTGATGGAACGTATAGTGACCGCGTAAAATACGGAATGATGAGTGTGATTATCCATGAGGTAGGGCATAACTTTTTCCCGATGATCGTAAATAGTGATGAACGCCAATGGACATGGATGGATGAAGGTTTAAACACTTTTGTACAGTACGTGGCTGAGCAAGATTTCGGGGAATGGTATCCAGCGGCGCTAGGTAAAGATAAAGCATATCCCTCTAGACGAGGGCCTGCAAAAAAGATTGTTCCTTATATGAGCGGAAACCAAAATCGCCTTTCGCCTATCATGACACAATCAAATAACATTCATCAGTTTGGACCAAATGCCTACGCTAAGCCAGCTACTGGATTAAATATTCTTAGAGAAACTGTAATGGGAAGAGATCTTTTTGATTATTCATTCAGGACATATTCGCAACGATGGATGTTTAAGCACCCTACACCAGAAGACTTTTTCAGAACTATGGAAGATGCTTCGGCGGTAGACCTGGATTGGTTCTGGAGAGGTTGGTTCTATACTACCGACTATACTGATATTGGTGTAAGTGACGTAAAGAAATTTGTAGTTTCTAAAGTGCCTACGCTTGAATCTCAACAGTTTGCCGCCAAAGACAGGGGGTTAAGATTTGCAAATCCTGCAGATCTTGTAATTATGGTTGAAGAAGGAAGTGATGATTACAACAGAATTAAAGGCAATGAAGGATTAATTGAAGATCCAACCAGGTTGAAAGAATATCTAATGGATAACTTTTCTGAAGATGAGCGTAAAAGAATTAAAAACCCAAAATATTTTTATGAGGTTACTTTTGAAAAACCAGGAGGATTGGTAATGCCAATTATTGTTCAATATACTTATGAAGATGGAAGTACAGAAACGATAACATATCCTGCTGAAATATGGCGTAAAAATGACAAGGTTGTTAAAAAGGCATTGGCTTCAGAAAAAGCAATTACCAAAATTATTGTAGATCCAAATGAGGAAACTGCAGATATAGATACATCAAACAATAGTTGGCCAAAAAGAAAAAAACTTGGGAAGTTTGAACAATTCAAAAATAAAGTCAAAGGTCAATAATAATTAAGAATAAAATTTTCTTAAATAAAAGCCATCTACTGCTAGTAGTTGGCTTTTGTTTTAAGATATTGTATATATTTGTATTGTTATGATAATAATACCTTTATTTATTAGCGGAACAGAAATCACCTTTATAGTTTTTATATTGGTAATGGTTTTTGGAGCGGATAAAATCCCTGAAATTGCAAGAGGACTGGGTAAAGGTATGCGCATTGTTAAAGATGCTACTAATGATATTAAAACTGAAATTACCAAAAGTGCAGAAAAGCACGGCCTTGATACAGATGTTACTTCTTCTATTACATCTGATATTAAAAAGGAAATAGACCAGGTCAAAGATAATATCGATGAGGTTACCGGGCCAATAAAACGTAAATTCTAGATCTTTGTTTTATTCTTATTAGGATTTTTGATATTTCTGCTTTTGTTTTTTAGATATTTCTTAAAAAAGTCACCATTTTTTTATAATTTTTTTAAGCGAGTTTGTTTTCCGAACAAACTTCAATGTTTATAAGGGTTTCGGGGAAATTTCAACTTAAAAATCAGTACTATGCGAGCATAGTATTGAAGTTTTTATTATTATTCTTTCAAAAAAACAACAAAATATTTGATATATATTTAATATATTAGCATTGAAACTAACTAAATGATAATTATTCTTGTTTTTTAAGAATTCTTCATTTGGCATTTTTTACACACAAACTCGTAAAACTTATTCTAAAATGAAAAAAATTATTCTCTCAATTTTGGGGTTATTCATTGTATGCTCTTGTGAACAAGAAAACCCTAATGACATTAATGATCAGACTCCAGAATCTTTTGATTCTCAGAAATTACTTTCTGTGGAGGAAGTCAATGCTTATATAGCAAAACAGCTCAAAACAAATGGTGATATAGCATGGTTAGATGCTCCGGCCGTAGTTTTATGGAGCGCTGCAATACATGGTGGTAAAATTTTAAGTGTTGGCTACGGAAACAAAGGAGAAAGCTTTTCTACAGCTCAGCGATCTCCAAGATTGACAAAATCTAAAAATATGATATTTGATATAGTTCAAAAAGAAGAGCAAGCGAATAAGTCAAATATAGTAGTGAGTGATGATAACATTCTTAATGTTGTAGATATTCAGATCACTAAACTTGAAACGGTTATTGAATTACAAGCAGCCGATCAGATCAGATATATAGATCCAATTGGATACAACCTTTACTTAGAGGAAGCTAATATTCAGGAAAAGTCTGGTCTGGGATGTGATGAAAGTGGCGAAAATGTAAATAGTAATGATTATCGAGTGATTTCTCCCAATTCCTGGTTACCATGGAACTTTGATATTCATAAAATACCTCAGGCATGGGGTTATAGTACTGGTTCAGGTATCACAGTGGGTCTTATTGATAGTGGTATATCGGCTAGTCAAAATCTATTAGGAAGTGGTTTTAATGATGGTGACTCGAATCAGAGAACTGTGGAGCGATACGGAACCTATATAGATTCACCCTGGTGGTGGTCTAATAATACAGATGGTCCTAATGATAAATGTGGTCATGGTACTTCTATGGCATCAGCAATAGCATCTCCTCGTAATAATGACTTTATGCCTGTAGGAGTTGCTTATAATTGTAATCTGGTGGCGTATCGTGGTACATCTGACGTAGTATTGAATGATTATCATGAACGTAAAGGAGTGAGCAATGCATTAAAAGCTTTAGGTAATAGAAATGACGTAAAGATTATTTCTATGTCTATAGGATATCCGTGGTCAATTGGTAATGTAAAAGATGCCATAAAATATGCATACGGGAAGGGAAAATTGATAGTTGCAGCCGGAGGAACATCGACTACTTTTACCAATTGGTATGGAGTTATTTTTCCTGCTAGTATGAGTGAAACTGTAGCAGTGACCGGAATCAAGGATAATGGTTATAATCGTTGTAATATTTGCCATGATGGTAATAAAATCGATTTTACGATTGTAATGCAGCGGGCTGGAGATTCTAGTAGAAATGTTCCTGTTATTGGTTTTAATACAGGGGTTAGGGATTATGTTAGTGGATCGTCTGTAGCTACTGCAATGACTGCAGGAATCGCAGCTCTAGTGTGGGGGAGTAATCCTAATATGTCAAGAGATCAGGTGTTGGACAAGTTAAGAAGATCAGGACAGTTTTATCCTAATCGTAACAGTAAGTTCGGCTATGGCAATATTGATGCGCTAAAAGCAGTTCAATAAGTCAAACATTTTGTAATTAAATACAAAAAGGGAGCTTCTAAAGTTCCCTTTTTTGGGTTTATCTAACTCTGCTAATCGTCAATCCATCTCGTATGGGGAGCAATACCGTTTCAATTCTTGCATCTTCAACCAAAAGTTTGTTGTATTCTAAAAGTGCTTTTGTAGAAATATCCTCTTCATCAATTTTTTCGATCACTTTTCCACTCCACAGTACATTATCAGATAAAATAACACCACCTGCATTCATTTTGTCTATTATTAGTTCAAAATAGGTAGGGTAATTGGGTTTGTCGGCATCGATAAAGACCAAATCAAAATTTATGTCAAGTTCAGGGATGATTTTTGTTGCATCACCAGTATATTGATGGATTTGTTTTCCATAGGGAGAAAGATCAAAATATTTTCTTTGAAAATCTTCTAGTTCCTCGTTGATATCTATTGTATGTAATGCTCCATCTTTTTGCATACCTTCTGCAAGACATAATGCAGAATACCCGGTATATGTGCCAATTTCCAAGATTTTTTTTGGATGAATAAGCTTGGATAACATGCTCAAAACCCTGCCTTGATAGGGGCCACTTAGCATACGAGGCTGTAAGATTTTTTGATAAGTTTCTCGAGTTAGTTTTTGTAATAGCTCTGGTTCTTTTTGAGTATGATTTATTACATATTCATCTAATTTTTCTGGGATAAAGTGCATACAAATAGCTTTTTTGCAAAGCTAGAGATTTAAACACATAGATCAATAAAAAAACCAGGAAGTAATATTCCTGGTTTTATAACTATTTTCTAATATAATCTAGGAGCGTACACACTTGTGGGCCAGTTAATATACCTCCATCACAATGCGGGTCTGTATCACATTACCATGAAGCTTTACCACTCACCACGGCCGTCACAATCTGCAGCGGGACCTTGTCTTCAACCTCCATTAACTGTTTTTTGAGCATTTTTTAAAATTGCTGTGCACCCAATAATTTTATACTGTTTATATCTAAACAAGTATAATAAAATCTGGCTCTAGTTTAAAATAGCGTTGGCATTTTAAACTAGAGCCTAAAATCTTTATATTAAGGCCATTCGTTATGTAACAAACTCAATAGAAATTGTGAAAATTATTCTTTTAACACGATTAATACGATCGCTTTTTAAAAAAATAACCTTTTTGCTATTCATAGCAAGCACCTGTATCAATGGGGTCAGTAGGAGCTGATCCAAAAAATTTACGCTTTATTCTATTTTTCAAATCAAGCTTAAGCTCTACCAATTGAGAATAGTCAAATTGTGGTATTTCATGACTTACAGTTCTAGATCCTTCAGCATTTGTATCGTAAATTATTTTTGGAGCCTTTGCGGTTTTTCCATATAATTTAAACCGCAATATAACACCTTCTACTCTGGATTTTGAGTTAGCAAATTGTAAGCGTGAAGGAGATATTATAGGCCATTTACCCCCACTTGTATTGCTTTTTCCTTTCCAGACAAGCTTATGATTAGCATCCTTAGAAGGATAAATTAACAGGTAACCATACGGTGTATTTTTAAATAAATCATTAAAAGCTTCAGCAGTCATATTAATCTCATTCTTGTCATTTGAGGGGTTAAAAAGAGAACGATTATCATCTTTTTCTTTAGCTCCTCTAATTTCTATTGTAGCATAATACTCGTCATAACCAGAAAAATGCTCTTTCTTATCAAATGCCACAACCAAATCTGGAAAAGTGTAACAGACAAGTTCGTTAATTTTCAATTGTCCACCGTTAACAAAAAAACCCTCCGTGGTTGATATTTTTTTTTCTTCTTTTTTTTCTTCGTTTACAACTATCTGGCTGTATGAAAAAATGCTGATAAATAAGGTTAGAATACTGACTTTAAATTGTTTCATAAGTTTGATACTTAGTTGGTGGTTTAAATTTTTAATAGGTACAAAAGAATTTTGACTATTTGTATTACAAAATACAAAATCTAAAACCACTTGTATTTTATAAATGTATAAAGAAAAGTATATTGTATAATAATAAATTAAGAACGATTTATCTAACCCATAGTACATTTAGGCTAGATGAACCTTAATATTATTAATATTTCGATTGAATTCAAATTTATTGAGGTACTGTATCATGGTTAGCGTTGTTATTTTACTCAATATTTTGGTTTTAAATCCTTCAAAAGATTTAGTATAATTTCTACGGATCATAAATTGATCGCATAGTTGTAAGAACAGTGTTTCAATGCGTTTTCTAGAATTTCTAAATACATAAGGTTGTTTTTTGATTCTATCTTATTCAATACTTCTAAAGTTTTCTCGTAATTTGCTGTAAAGTCGTGCATTGTATCTGTTTTGTGGTTAAACCAGGTTAAAACAATTTACTGATATTCAGCACTATACATAAATTTTTCTAAATACACTACGGTTTATTTAATACAATCTTAAAGTACCATTCTACATTCTTATTTCTAATATGTATTTTTGAATCAAAATACCAAGAATGCAGTTTGAAAACACCAGGCAATTTGCTCAAAAGCTAGATAGGCAAGATACGTTAAGAGGATATCGCGATCAGTTTCTTTTTCCTAAAGTTAATGGAAAGCAAGTCATATACTTTACAGGAAACTCTTTGGGACTTCAACCAAAAAATACAAAGAAATTTGTAGACGAGGTAATGAAGGATTGGGCAGAAATGGCAGTAGAAGGGCATTTCTATGCAGAGAAACCCTGGTGGGATTATCATGAACGTTTGGCAAAACCTCTTAGTAAGATTGTGGGAGCAAAACCCAGTGAGATTACCGTGATGAATACGTTGACGGTAAACTTACATTTATTGATGGTTTCTTTTTATAGACCCACCAAGAAACGATATAAAATTATTTGTGAGGAAAAGGCTTTTCCAAGTGATCAATATATGCTACAAAGTCAAGTAAAATTTCATGGATATAATCCTGAAGAAGCTATTGTAGAAATTAAAAAACGTGAAGGAGAACACAATTTCAGAATCGAAGATATTCTTAACACGATTCAGGAGATAGGAGATGAATGTGCGTTAGTATTAATTGGAGGGGTTAATTACTATACCGGTCAGGTATTCGATATGAAGACTATTACCAAAGCTGGCCATGATATTGGTGCTTTTGTAGGGTGGGATCTTGCACATGCCGCGGGTAACATAAAGCTAGATTTACATGATTGGGATGTGGATTTTGCAGCCTGGTGTAGTTATAAATATATGAATAGCGGTCCCGGGAATGCTTCAGGATGTTTCATTCATGAACGATTTCATAATAAAAAGGATATTCCCCGGTTCGAGGGTTGGTGGGGTACCAGCAAAGAAACGCGCTTTCTGATGAAACCAGAATTCGAACCTATGCCAAATGCAGATGCCTGGCAAGTAAGCAATGCTCCGGTTTTAGCATTAGCTCCCTATCTGGCATCACTAGAGTTATTTGATGAGGTAGGGATGGATGCTCTGATAGATAAACGAGATCTGATTGTGGCTTACCTCGAATTTGTTTTGAAAGAGATCGATAAACAAGTAGAAAGCTCATTTGAAATCATTACCCCTTCAGATCCCAAAGAACGAGGTACCCAGCTTTCAGTATTTTTGCATGGGGAAGGCAAAAAACTATTTGATTTTCTTATGAAAAATGGAGTAATTACCGATTGGCGAGAACCAAATGTAATTCGGTTGGCACCGGCACCTTTTTATTGTTCTTTTGAGGATATGTATGATTTTGGACAAATACTTAAAAAAGGAATCCTGGAAAAGACCAGATCAATGCTCTAATTAATCTCGGATTATCGATTTGTTGTATGTAGAGGGTGGCATGCCAGCATATTTTTTAAACTGCTTTGAAAAATAAGAAGGGTCATTAAAACCACACAAATACATTACTTCTGATATCGGGATGTCATTATGTTCAAAACATTCCTGTGCTTTTTTTATTCTGAATTCATTTAAAAAGTCAATAAAATTTCGATTGGTTATCGTTTTAAACATTCTACAAAAAGAATTGGGAGTCAGCCCTAGTTGCCTTGCCAGGTTTTCAGATCGTATTTCTTTGGAATAATGATCATTTACATACTGATATATCTTGGAAACCCTTTGGAGTGAATGTTTATTTATATCCAAAGAAAAGCTATCCTTGCGAATGGCGCTTTGGTCTTCGGAAATAGAGAGTTGGTACAAAATATCAATAAAATTCAAAAGTTTTTGAGTATTGTTTTGCTTTGCAAACCTCAAAAATGATGACTGTAGTTTTTGATGCGTTTCTGGCGAAAAAATGATACCATTTTTTGATTTTTGCACAAAAGAAAGTAGCTCGTTAAGCTCTGGAAAGTAAGCCAGTTTTTCGGTTATAAAACTTTCAGGAAATTGAATAACTATTTCAACATTGTTTTTAAACTGTTTATTTCCTAAAGGCATATGCGGAATATTAGGACCCAAAAAGATAAGCAACCCATCATTATATTCTTCAGAATAAGAATCAACTCTTACAGTGCCATTTCCATTTTTTATAAATACAATCTCATATTCGGGATGTAAATGCCAACTGATGATATCACATAAAGAAGAATAGGTATATGTTTCAATTTTTAAAGACTTGGATTGCTCCAGGTATATTTTTTCGTAAGCAATATTCATATAACAAAATTACCGATTTATTTATTTTTTAAGGTCTATTAAGAATATTTCATTTTAATATTTGAATATTCTGTACTAAAAATGTGAGTTATGAAAGTTTAATTTTGGATGGTAAATAATATTACTATAGAAATGCGGCACATATGAATTCTTTACAATTGATATTAACAAGGTTACGTTACTTTGGCCCGGCTTGGGTTTTTGCCTCTTTAAATATTATAGTCGGTACATGGGTACTCTATATCCCGAAGGTAAAAGCTAAGTTGGCCATCGATGATGCACAATTAGGGATCGCTTTATTTTGTTTTGCTATTGGGACATTGGCGATGATTCCATTATCATCTCGTATTATTGATAGAATAGGAGTAGGCAAAACTACTTTTTTTGCCATTGTAGTATTTTCATTTTTATTTCTTGTACCTATGATAATGCCAACATACCTTACCCTATGTATTTCTCTTTTTTTTGTTGGGTTATCTGGTTGTCTCACTGATATTGCTATGAACGCTTTAGTATCTGATATAGAACAAGATGATGAGGTGCATATTATGTCTGCATCTCATGGATTTTTTAGCTTGGGAGGCGTTATTGGTGCAGGTATAGGTAGTATGATTATTACATATTTTGAAGTCCCTTTAACCCATATGCTATGCGCTGTAGTTTTTGTTATTGTTACCAACCTGATGGTGTTTAGGGTCTATTTTTCAATTAAGGGAAAAAAAGAAGAGCAGGTAAAAAAAACCTATAGTTTTAAAGTAATGAAACCTTTACTTGGATTAACAGTGATTGCTTTCCTGATCATGGGCAGTGAAGGGGCTATAGAGCATTGGAGCAAATTGTATTTACAGGATGTTGTACTGATCGCTTCAGAGAAAATTTCTGGCTTTGGATTTGTAGCATTTTCTGCAATGATGACTCTTGGAAGATTTCTAGGGGACGCCGTAAGTAAACGTTTTGGTTCTTTTGCGATCATAATAGGGGGATGCTTTATTAGTATTTTAGGTTTTACAGCAGTATTGGCTTCTCACCTTGTGATTACTATTGCTGGATTTGGCCTTGTAGGATTAGGTTTTTCGGTTATTATCCCCGAGCTATTTAGATTAGCCGGAAAAGCTCATGGTATTTCTTCTGCACAGGGGATTTCCTTTGTAGCGGGTTTTGGGTATTTGGGGTTTTTGTTAAGTCCGCCAATTTTGGGGTTCCTGTCAAAGATCGCAAGCTTGAGACTTAGTTTTATTACATTATTAATAGCGACAATGACTGTAATATTTATTACTTTTTTTCTGAATAAGAGAAACGGTTCATAGCTATTGCCAAAATCGTAATTATAACAATCGGTAACCAAGTAATAACGATATGCGCTTATCTTTTAATACTTTATTCGGTGATCACTTCAATACCTGTAAAATGTAGTTTCCAATCCCCTTTATTTTTTTTATGGGTTTTGGCGATCTTGATTCCGTTATAATCCTGATAGTCTTCCCAAGAAGTAATTAGAGATGGTTCTGGGCTATTACTTTTCCTATACACCCATTCTTTGATAATAAAATCTCCTTCAAAGTAGAAATCATAAGCATCACCTGGAGTATATCCTCCTTTATTCTTGTAAATAATGGTTAGTTTTTGCATTTCCTCACCGCTTATTGGGGCAACAGATTTTACATAGTGTTTAGAAGCAAAACTTTTTGCATCCCAAACCAGATTAAAAGGAGCTAATAACCAGTATTTGTCATTTACAAACCCTTGATCAGTTTGTTGAGAGATACTATCTATTTTAGTTCTGTTATAGGTTATAGTATCTTTTTCTGAAGTCATAGTAACGATATTTTCTTTAGGTTTCCAGCTCCAGGAACGTTCAGAATGTATCGTGTCTCGATCTACATTAAATGTGAATTGGATCTCTTTTACCTTGTTCCAGTTTTCCAAACCATTGGCATAGGCAATAGCTTGAGTTGTGGTAAATATTTTTGGTTTCTTGCGATCTGTAACCGGTTTGGGGTCTCGTACTTCTACTTCATCTTCATAATCATTTTGTTTTTTCTGTTCTGTTTTACAGGAAAAGGATAATAAGCATAGTGCCAATAGTATAAGTGAGTTTTTCATCTTACAGTTAGTTTTATGCTAAAATATAAAAAGAAAAACCTTGCTAATTGAGATTAACAAGGTTTTAGGTTTTAAAAATTGAGTTATTACTCTACAATCAATGTATATTGTGGAGTCTTATTCAAAGGACAAAAGTACTTATAAGTTCCTTTTTGCAAGGTAACAGTGTTCGAACTTTCTGTTTTACCTTCAGCTACTACTTTAGTTACATAGGCTTCTTTGATATGATTTTTAGCATCTGTGGCGTCTTTTCCTTCTGGGACTAGTACAAATCCAACATGGCTCTAGTTTATAATTGCGTTGATATTAATTTTTGATATTGTGCTTCGATATTTCTATAATTCTTTATGGCGTT
>CANMLL010000027.1 GCA_947498775.1 uncultured Aquimarina sp. | reverse complement strand
TTAACCCAATAGCTTGAATTATTAAAATTAACCAAAAATAAAAAGACTGCCTAAATACTTTTTAGACAGCCTCTTTTTTTGATATAAATTTTAATGTTAAAGAAATACTAATACCTTTGTACCTCTCAAAACTAAACCCAAATCTAAAAACCTAAAAAATGAGAAAACTTTTTCTTACCATTCTACTTGCGCTATGCGCAGTATCGGTAAAATCGCAATCCTATATAGGATTTCTAACAGACAACTACAGTGGTGTTCATGGCGTAATTAACAATCCAGCAAATATTGTAGATTCCCGATTTAAAACTGACATCAATCTGGCGGGAGTGAGCAGCTTTGTTGGTAATGATTATTATGGAGTCAATTTCAGTGATATTTTTGACGATGATTATGAGATAGAAGACGACGCCAGGGCATTTCCCAAAGACAAAAATAACCTATTAGGAAATATTGATGTGCTGGGCCCTGCGTTTATGTTCAATATTAATGAAAGAAACTCTATTGCAATTTATACTAGAGCAAGGGCATTTTTTAATGTAAATGATATTAATGGAGAGACTCTTGAAAGCTTGATCAATGATCTTGATGACAATATAGATTTTAATGTTATTCAGGGTGATGCCTATGGTAGTGCCAATTCTTGGGCAGAAGTTGGTGTAACTTATGCAAGAGTTTTGATGAATAAAGAACAGCATTTTCTTAAAGGAGGTATTACTGTAAAATACTTACAAGGAATGGGTACTGCTTATGCAACCGGTACAAACTTAGCTGTAGATTTTGATGCAAATACTACTACCAGTAACGGAACCGTTACTACTACAGGAGAAATCGCCTATGGATATAGTGAAAACCTTGAAGATCTTGATGATGTAGATATTGAAACCATAAGCGGAGCTTCAGGTGTTGGTGCAGATCTTGGTTTTGTATATGAATGGAGACCAGAGTATAAAAAATATACTTCTACAGATAGTAAAGGAAAGCAATTTATGCCAAAAGATGTTAATAAGTACAAATTAAAATTTGGATTATCTTTAACCGATATTGGATCTGTTAAATATGAAGGCATAGAAGAAAGGTACGACTTCAATAGAACACTAACTCAAAATGATTTTGAAGATATTGATATTGATGAGTTAGAAAGATTTTATGGTACTCCTACTCTAGTAGAATCTGAAAAAGCAGTGTTACCAACGGCATTACATCTAAATGCAGATTGGAATATCAATCAAAGGTTTTATGTAAACTTGAACTCAGACCTTTCGATGACTGCAAAAGATAAAGTAAACAGAAGTAGAGTTGCTAATACACTATCGCTTACACCTAGATTCGAGAGCAAGTGGTTTAGTTTCTATATGCCATTAAGTCTAATGCAGCATAGTGGTTTCAATTGGGGAGCTGGCCTAAGAGCCGGACCGCTTTATATAGGTTCTGGATCTGTTCTTTCTGTACTGATAAGTGATGAAACAAAAGCAGCAGATGTGTATGTAGGTCTTAAAGTACCTGTATATCAATCAAGACCTAAAGATAAAGATGGTGACGGCGTTTTGGATAAGGTTGATGAATGTCCGGAAACCAAAGGTCCGGAAGAAAATTATGGCTGTCCATGGCCTGATACCGATGGTGACACAGTACTAGACAAAGACGATCAATGTCCAGAGGAAGCAGGAGAAGTAGAAAATAATGGTTGCCCATGGCCCGACACCGATGGTGATGGTTTATTAGATAAAGATGATAGTTGCCCACAAGTTGCCGGTCCGCAAGAGAATAATGGCTGTCCATGGCCCGATACCGATGGTGATGGCGTATTAGACAAAGATGATAATTGCCCGGATGTTCCTGGTACGGTAGCAAATAATGGTTGCCCTGAAGTTACCGAAGAGGTTCAGAAAACATTAAATGAATATGCAAAAACAATTTTGTTTGATTCAGGAAAATCATCAATAAAATCAGAATCAAATCAGGTACTTGTTGATATTGTTGCTATTCTTAATGAATATCCTACCGCAAAATTTAAAGTAGAAGGTCATACGGATAGTGCGGGTAGTGCAAAACTGAATCAGCGCTTGTCTGATGCACGAGCAAACGCAGTTAAAAACTATTTGGTAGAAAACGGAATTGATCAATTTAGATTATCGGCTATAGGTTATGGTGAAGATAGACCTATTACAACAAACAAAACCAGAGCTGGTCGCGCACAAAACAGACGTGTAGAAATTAACTTGGTTAACGAATAAAAAGCATCTTTTTTCAAACACTTTAATCAATCAAAGCGTCACGAATTTCGTGACGCTTTGGTGTTTTTGTGCTTTTGATTAGAAGTTACACTAGCCTGGTAATGAAAAAAAATAACCTTTCAAAAAAACTTAGGATATATATATTATTACATGATTTTTGATCTAAAAATTTTTGTTTTTTGTGTATCTTTAATAACTAGAACTCATCTTGGGTAGTGGTTTTAAGCCGAAAAGTTTGGCTTTTGGGCCATAATGAAGTTCATTTTTTTTAGCATAGCATAGCTACGTTGAAAAAAATGAACAAAATTAAGGTGCGAAATGCAAATTTTGCAGGCAAAAGCAATACTCAAGATGAGTTCACTAACCTTAAAACCTGTAAAAATGAAAAAAACTGTAAATTTTCGTGTACTTACAAAGAAAGAGCAAAGATATATTTCTGGTGCTTCTACTTCTAATAATTGTATTCAGTTTAGTAATAGATGTTGTATATCTACTCCTGGTATAAGTATTTACGAATGTTTATTTGGGGGTATTTGCACAACATCAGGACGTTGCATTCTCCCTGTTAGTTAATTAATATTTAAACTCTTAAAACCAATATTTTATGAAACATGTATTGAAAATCAAAAATCTTAAAATTTTAAGCAGGTCAGCGCAAAAAATGACTAATGCTGGTGCTAGTTTTCCTTGTACTCAAAAAGGCAGAATTTGTTGCGATAATAGTGGCTGTACAGAATCATATTGTACCTATCTTGGATGTTTAATTGATTAATCTAATCCAATGATAAATGTAATAAAAACAAAAGGCAATGCGATTCGCATTGCCTTTTTGCTGTGGTTAAAATAAAATAAAACAATCAAATTCAAATACTAATTTCTTTTGAGAATTTTCTATCCTTCAGATCAAAATTGATTAGATATTTTCCAGAAGGTACTCCAGAGAAGTTATAAGCTCTTTCAAAGATCAAATCATCATTCTTTACTTTCTCTGCAAACAGCATCACCCCTGCGCTATCGTAAATTGAGACACTTAAAGGTAATTTCTCGGATCTGGTAAGCATTACTCTTACCATAGAGTTTTCTACAAGTATTTTGGGTTTGAATACCGTTATTACAGAATTATTAATCAAAGCAATTCCTTGTGGATTCTTTAGTACAGGAGTTACTTTAATATCAAATTCTGTTTCAGTCTCTACAAAATAGATACCATCTTTTACCGTATTAAGATTAAAGTACTTTCTGTAAGAAGGCATTGCGTCTAACGTAATATCGAACAATATCTTTCCCGAATAATTTTTAAGATACAGCTTTTGCCCTTTGCTAATATTAGACAATGAAACATTAAGTGTAGAAGAGTTCTCGATCTTTACAGACATAATATCTGAAGCTTTCATAACTGTGCTAAACAATATAGCACATACAAGCAGGCTTAGGTTAATTACTCTTTTCATAATTTTCTAGTTTTAAGTTGTTAACATTTTGATGGTACAAATCTAGAGGAGATTTCTAATAACAAATACAACAGAATTTGCATATTTATGTTCTATATTAACCGATCAACATACTTAAAAACCGTAATAATGTTAAATTAACATATTTTTTATTTTAATTTTACAAACATTTAACACCTTTAGAACAATATTAGTACTAAAATTGAGTGAGTAGATTCAAAGCATGAAAAACATAAAACCATCATTAGAAAAGATTGTTCCAAAATTTGGGAGCTCTTTGTACTATCAAACATTTTCACAGGATAAAAGAAACAAAGATCCTATATGGCATTATCATCCCGAGATCGAAATAGTGTATGTAAACGGAGGAACAGGAAAACGACAAATTGGTAGCCACATGTCATATTATCGTAACGGGGCTCTGATGCTTATTGGTAGCAACCTTCCGCATTGCGGGTTTACAGATGGCATGACAGGAAATAATAGCGAAACTATTATACAAATGCTGCCCGATTTTCTTGGAACTACGTTTTTTGATATTCCCGAAATGAATGCTATAGGCACCTTACTCGATCAAGCAAAGAAAGGAATTGTCTTTCATGGTGACACCAAAAGAAGAATTGGCGCGCAAATTGAATCTTTGAAGCATCTGGAGTCTTTTGAAAAACTAATAGGTCTCCTTAAAGTGTTACGAGAGATGGAAAAAACCAGTGATTATACCATTCTTAACGCAGAAGGTTTTATTGTTGAAGCTGCTTTTGAAGATAATAATAGGATTAACTTAATATTCAATTTTATCCAACAGGAGTTTGGAAGGCCAATTTCTCTGGAAGAAATCGCTAGTAAAGTAAGTATGAGTATTCCCGGATTTTGTAGATATTTCAAAAAAATTACTGGAAAAACATTCACTCAATTCGTAAACGAATATAGACTGGTACATGCTGCAAAACTACTGCATGAAAAACAAACAAGTATCACCGATATCTGCTATGAAAGTGGTTTTAGTAATTTTTCTCACTTCAATAAATTATTCAAACAGTTTTCAGGAAAAACACCTAGTAAGTACAGAAACGAATTAAAGTTTGCCGTTTCTTAAGTTATCGCTAAGCAAGGCATGACTAAATAATATCTATATTCCCTTTCCCTTCTCTAAGTAAAACAGGTTCTCCTTCGGTAAGGTCGATTACCGTAGAAGGTATGTTATCTCCGTACCCTCCATCAACAACCATATCTACCAAATTATCCCATTTCTCAAGGATTAACTCAGGATCGGTAGTATATTCTATCACTTCATCCTCATCATAGATTGATGTAGAAACAATAGGATTACCTAATTCTTCCACGATAGCTATACAGATATTATTATCGGGAACTCGTATCCCTACCGTTTTTCTTTTTTTAAATACCGTAGGTAAATTGTTATTACCGGGTAGAATAAATGTATAAGGGCCGGGAAGTGTTCTTTTTAATAATTTAAAAGTAGCATTATCTATTTGTTTTACATAATCAGATAGATTGCTTAAATCCTTACATATAAACGAAAAATTTGCCTTGGCCAGTTTTACACCTTTAATCAGGGCTATACGTTCTAACGCTCTATTATTGGTAATGTCACATCCCAGGCCATACACAGTATCGGTTGGATAAATCACCAACCCCCCATTGCGAAGACAATCCACAACTTGCTTTATCTCTCGTGGATTCGGATTTTCATTGTATAATTTTATAAACTCTGCCATTGTACTATTAAAGGGACAGTAAAGATACAGGTTCTATTTTAGATTAATTTCAAAACATTACTAAAGATCACCAGGAATTCATCATCAAAATATCAGAACCACTTGCTATTTTATACCGCTTCATTAGGTTGGCAGTCATGCATGAATGTACTGGCAATGCCATAAGATAATCGCCTACCGAATAGTTTTTAATTTGATCCTTCGGGACAGAAACAATTCCATGTTCCTGGGATAGGCTCTTGATATACGTATCAGGAATTATAGCGCCCCATGAATTTCTATTCTTCTCTACTACTCTTCCGTAGATAGTTCCTTCCTTTTCATTTTCTAATCTTTCTTTAGAAAAATGTACTCCGCCTCCATAAATCACAATTTCATTTCTATCTTCATGAATTGCCACAATAGGACAAGCCATTGCGACCGAAATCTGATCTATTTCATTGGATCCAATTCTATTTTGGGTAAGATCATAAAACACAAAATTACCAGGTCGGATCTCATCTATACCATCAAAATTATCTGCAATACTACAACTTGGGGTATCACCCAGTGATACTATAATATTAGGGTACTTGTTTACATATTTTTCTTTTAACTCCATTAAGATATCCATACATTCCTGATGAATTTTGAGGATATCTTTTTTGTTCCTACACTTATATGTATGACCAGAATGGGCCAAAAAACCTTTAAAATTAAGTAGTTCTGTAGTATCAGCGACTTTTAAAATCTCATTTAGAGTATTACTTTCTGTTGGTTGAAGTCCTGTACGATGATAACCGGCATCAACTTTTACAAAAAAACCAATGGTGCTGGTCAAATTTTCTGATAGGTATTTTACAGTCTCTATTGATTCTATCAAAAGATTGAGCTGAATTTTTTCTGCCAGTGCATTAATCCTTTCAATTTCTAAGACATTCGTTGGAAAAGCAACAGTGATATCGTTCCATTCGGTTGAGAAATAAACTGCCATCTCTAACGAAGAGACTGTAATTTCATTTACATTCCTTTCTTTAAACCATCTACCGATTTCTAAGGATTGATGTGTTTTGAAATGTGGTCTGAAAGTAACCTTATGTTTTTGAGCTTTAAGAACCATATTTTGTATGTTCTTTTTACACTTTTCGATATCCAAAATTAGAGAAGGTACTTTTATCATACTGGTAATATTTTTAAAAACAAGGCACTATTATTCAAAAAATCGAATCATCCTATTACCTTTAATTTGGCAAACCTGAGTAATATTTTTTTTATACCGCCTTTTTCAAAATGAATCTCTGCCTTTCTGTCTTGCCCTACTCCTTCTAATTTTACAATTTTTCCTATGCCAAAACGCATATGCTCAACAGCTGTTCCTGCTGTTAAATCACTATCAAAAAGATTAGATTTCGGTGGGTCATTAGTACCACTGGTGACTGGTCTAAGTTTACGAAGCTTTTGCAATTGCTCTTCGGTGGGTTTATGCGCCAAAGGAGGTGCTCCGGAAACTGGTTTTTTAAGTCTGAGTTTACTTTTGTCTACTTCACCAAATATATCTGCATCAATTAATGGTTTATAGCGATAGTTTTCTACTGGTGTTAAATACTCAAGATACTGATCATCTATTTCTTCAATAAATCTACTGGGTTCTGCATCTACGAGCTTCCCCCAACGATATCTTGATTGGGTATACGTTAAATAGGCTTGTTTTTCGGCTCTGGTTAAGGCTACATAAAACAATCTCCGCTCCTCCTCCAATTCACTTCTAGTGTTCATACTCATTCCCGAAGGGAAAAGATCTTCTTCCATCCCTACGATGTATACATACGGAAACTCTAATCCTTTTGCCAGGTGGATAGTCATTAACGCCACTCTATCATCATCTCCGGTATCCTGATCCAGGTCTGTTGCAAGAGCAACATCCTCAAGAAATTCGGCCAAGGACCCTGTAGCCTCGTCTATTTCTTTTTGTCCTTCCACAAAGTCTCGTATACCGTTAAGCAATTCTTCTATATTTTCTATTCTTGCAATACCTTCAGGAGTTCCATCCTTTTTCAACTCTTGTAGTAACCCTGTCTTCTTGGCCACCATTTCTGCGAGAACAAATGCATCAGAAGTCTGATTAGTGATTTGAAAACTTTTGATCATATTCATAAAGTTCTCTAATCTTGTTTTGGTACCGCTATTGATTTTCAGGTTGATACGGTCCAAATTTTCAATCACTTCAAAAATAGAACGGTCATAATGATTTGCTGCTACTACCAGCTTATCAACAGTTGTACCTCCAATTCCTCTAGTAGGGTAATTGATAATGCGCTTTAATGCTTCTTCATCTTTTGGGTTAATTACCAAACGTAAATAGGCCAATACATCCTTTATCTCTTTACGTTGATAAAATGATAACCCCCCATAGATCCTATATTTTATATCTCTTTTACGCAAGGCATCCTCGATAGCTCTGGACTGAGCATTGGTACGATACAACACTGCAAATTGTCCGTTACCAAGTTGATGCTGCATTTGATTTTCAAAAATTGAGCTTGCCACATATCTTCCTTCATCACCATCGGTCAATAACCTATTGACTATAATTTTTGATCCAGGATCATTTGCCGTCCAAACTACTTTATCAAGCTTGGTTTTATTTTTATCAATAATTGAGTTTGCAGCCTCTACAATATTTTTTGTGGATCTATAATTTTGCTCAAGACGATACTGTTGTACATTATCATAATCCCGTTGAAAATTAAGGATATTATTAATATTCGCTCCGCGGAAGGCGTATATACTTTGTGCATCATCTCCCACTACACAAATATTCTGAAATTTATCGGATAGCGCTCTTACAATAAGATACTGAGAATGGTTGGTATCTTGATACTCATCTACCAATATATATCTAAAACGATTTTGATATTTTGCCAAAACATCTGGGAAACGATTTAAAAGTTCATTTGTTTTAAGTAATAAATCATCAAAATCCATTGCACCGGCTTTAAAACAGCGATCTACATAGTTTTGATATATCTCACCCATACGTGGGCGTTTTGCCATGGCATCTGCTTCGACCAAATCTTGATTTTGAAAATACGCCTTTACCGTGATCAAACTATTTTTGTAGGAAGAAATTCTAGAGTATACCTGTTTATATTTGTAGATGTCTTTATCTAGTCCCATCTCTTTGATAATCGAGGCGATCAACCGTTGAGAATCCTGAGTATCATAAATTGTGAAGTTTGAAGGGTATCCCAATTTGTCTGCCTCGAACCTCAAAATCTTGGCAAAAATAGAGTGAAACGTTCCCATCCATAGGTTTTTTGCCTCGCTTGCTCCTACTATAGTGGCGATACGTTTTTTCATTTCACGAGCCGCTTTATTGGTAAATGTAAGCGACAATATATTAAACGAATCTACACCCAAATGCATTAAATATGCTATACGATAAGTTAATACACGTGTTTTTCCTGACCCAGCTCCAGCTATTACAATCATAGGACCTTCTTTCTGAAGTACAGGTGCCCGTTGTGCGTCATTCAATTCTGCTAAATACTCTTCCACATTTCACAATTTTTAAAGACCGAAATTTAAGGAAACCATCACGGTTATAAAACTCCTTCCCCTTCTTTTTGTAAACAAATCGTAGTAGATAACTTTTAGGAGATAGAACTCTTTTTTAAGTTAATACTAGTTCAAAAACATCATAAAATCATTAAAAGACCGTTGTAGAATGATACATATGTGATCTAACGCATTATTAACCGGGTATAATACAATAATAGGTTTACAAAAAATTATCATCTAGAATTAATTATTTAGATAATATGATTTAAGTAAAATAGAATTGTTTACTACTCAATTTTCCTACATTTTATCACTTTACTATTAAATTTTATAGATGAAATGCAATATTTTAAGATAAAAGTATTATATTTAGAACAAATTATACTGAATTTCTAATCTAAAAAAATAAAAGCTAACCCAAATTTAATACTACTATGGCCCCAAACATTAATGTGAAAATGATTGAAAAAGAACAGATTAAATTTTTAAAATTTCCAAAGGAAGATGTCCTAAATAAAAGAAAAGATCAGATTGACAGATTTTTAGAATTACAAAGAGCCCTTTCTTTAGGAAATTTGGAGCATCAAAAAGTAAGAATCGTTTTTGTAGACGATAGAGGACTGAAAAAAGTAGAGACCACAATATGGGGAATAACCGACAAAGAGGTTATACTAAAACAGTCAACCATAATTCCATTAGAAAGAATCATTAGTATTTCATAATTGTAAAAACAAATATTCTGAACAGAGATATAATTAATTATTTACTTTTTTAATCTCCCCCTTAAAAAACTAAAGGGGCTGCCTTTTTAGACAGCCCCTTTAGTTTTTTCTTTAGTTCATAAATACGTCGAGATATAATGTCCTGATTTTTGTTTGTTCATTTTTAAAAATACACAAAGCAATTATTGCTTTCTTGCATACTAATTTAGCCCTTATATCGTTGAATCAATGATGAACAAAGATTTCCCCCTGATCTATTAATCTATTTAATCAGCAAAATGAGTACAAAAATTTTAAAACTCCTTTTGGTTCTTATTACCGGGACCTTTACATGTACTGGCTATGGTCAATCAAAAAAAGAATATCTCCTTGCCACGGACCTGCAAACTTTTGTGAGCACTATTATTGGCCAACAGAAAAATCAATCTACCACATTAAAAATATCAGATCTGGAGTCACTAGTGCTAACTCTTAATCAAAAGAAACAATCTGGTAAAGATATTGTCATGATCGGTACAGTAAATAATCAAAAATCATCGACTTTTTCTTTTTATACTACAGACGGAAAACTCCAAGGTGATATTGTACTCGGAAAATCAAAAAAAGCATACAAATTATTTACAAAGAACGATGGAAGTATTTTTATTAAAGAAACCGATATTAATAAAATATTATGTATTGATTTTGAAAAGGTCGAAACTATCAATAAAAACACAACCTCTTCTGCTCCATCAAAAATGGCATTAGAACTTGAGAGTTTTCCTGGGGCACCCGGAATCGTTTACCTTGATTTTGATGGTGAAGTAGTTTCTGGCACACGGTGGGTAGGAGGAGCCCAAATTGATGCACAATCACCAGGATTCTCTGATGAGCAAATTGTTAGGATATGGAAAATTATGGCCGAGGATTTCCGTCCTTTTAATATAAATATTACAACCAGAAGAGATTTGTACGAAGCTGCCCCCAGAAATCGCCGTATGATGTGCATTTTTACACCAACAACAGATGCAGCACCGGATTCTGGAGGTGTGGCCTATCTAAGATCTTTCTCGTCTAACTCGTTTGATGACCCTTGTTGGGTATATAATATTAGATCTTCTAGACAGGCAGGAGAAACTGGTTCTCATGAGGTTGGTCATACCTTGGGATTATCCCATGACAGTCAAGGTGACACAGAATACTATCGTGGCCATGGCCAATGGAGCCCTATTATGGGATGGAGTGCCAGTAAACCTATCGGACAATGGAGTCAGGGAGAATTTGAAAATGCTAATCAAACTCAAGATGATATTGCTATTATTGGAAATAATAGAAATGGAGTTGGTTTCAGAAATGATGACCACGGGAATATTATTAACAATGCTACAGAAATAACAGTAGATGCTGATGGTGAAGTGAACCCTGATCAAAACTTTGGTTTGATCAATACACGAGATGATAAGGACGTATTTTCTTTTGTTATTGAAACTGGGAATGTCTCGTTTGATTTTAATCCAGACCCTGATTACCCCAATCTTAATATACAAGCCAGAATCTTGAATGGCCTTGGTGAAGAAATGGCTATTTCGGATCCTGAAGGCCTAAACGCTTCTATCAATATCAATCTTGAAGGAGGAACCTATTTCATTGAAATAGATGGTGTTGGTGAAGGAACTCCTTTTAATGGATATTCGGATTATGCTTCCTTAGGTAACTATTTCATATCAGGCAGTTATACTCCTGGGGATAATAGACAACCTCCCGTTGCAAATTTTGAAGCAATCAAAGAAGGATGTTCTTCTGTGACTTTTAGGAGCACAACAATTAATCGAGTAAGCTCTTATCGTTGGGATTTTGGTGACAATACGACTTCGGCAGAACAAAACCCAACGCACACATACACTTCCGGAGGGACTTTTACAGTATCGCTTACTGCCATTAATGAGGTTGGTGAAGATAGTAATCAAAAAACAAATTTTATAACCATAAACATACCCGATCAACCTTTAGCAGAAGATCAAAATATCTGTACAGGAGAGTCTACAACCATTACCGTTTCAGGAAATAGCGAATTTAGATGGTATGATCAACCTACTGATGGTAATTTAATTACTACCGGAACTTCTTATGAAACCCCTACCCTTAAAACTACCCAATCGTATTATGTCTCTGGAGTTATTGATGGATGTATTACAGAAACCAGAACCGAAGTAAAAGCTATCGTTCTGGAAAATCCGGTACCTCCTGAAATATTGGTGAATCAAAACCAAAGATTATCTGTAGCTTCTTCATTTTCAGGATACCAATGGTTTTTGGATGGAGAACCAATCAATGAAAATGCAAATCAAGCAACGCTTCTGCCATTGCAAATAGGAGATTACTCGGTAGAAATATCAAACGAAGCTGGCTGTAGTACAGTTTCAGAAACATTTAAAGTAGATCGATCTCAACTCAATTTAAGTCTAAGCAGCAGAACATTTGTTTATTATCCTAATCCAGTAAAATCTGATGAATTATTGTACCTAGAAGGAGTTACCAAAAATGATTATGATCTCAGGATTGTAAACATGTTAGGACAAATAATGATACAGTCTGCTCCGATAGCAGAAATTAATGTATCATATCTAACCAAAGGTCTTTATGTACTACTCATCAATAACAAACCTGTCGGTAAGTTTATAAAAGAATAATCATACCCAATATCAGTATAAAAACGTATCATCTGAGAGAAATGATACGTTTTCCTGTTTCCTAAAAATCAAAAATTGATTTTAGCTTTCAATTAATAGATTTTTGAATATCTTTAGAAGCCTAAAAAAAGGAAGCTTGAAAAATAAACTATTAACTTACGTTTTTATACTGTTGCCTATAGTTATCTTTTCACAAAAAGAAGGCACCGTAATACCAGACTATGGCAATACTTATGACGTCACATCCCCAGACTTCAAAACGGATACAAAAAATGATTTAAAAGTAGTTTTTGACGTTGGAAGAACATTTAAAGACAGCACAAAAGTGAATCCGCTTTTAAATACGGCAGCTAGATATTTAAATATGCATACCAATGCTGGGGTAGCTTTAGAAAAATTAAAGGTCGCTTTGGTGATCCATGGTTCTGCAGCTTATGATATAGTAAACAATGAAAAATACAAAGCAAAATACAAAATAGACAATCCTAATACAGGTCTGGTAACTGCCCTTTCTGAAAAAGGAGTGCAAATTATCCTGTGTGGCCAAACGGCTGCCTATAGAAATATATCAAAAGAAGATGCACTTCCCGAGATAAAGTTTGCCTTATCTGCGATGACTGCTTTGGTACAATTACAAAACGAAAATTATAGACTTATCAATTTTTAAATCCAATGAATACACAAACACAATCCATCTTATTCGTTATTTTATTTGCTTTTTGCTCAATACAAGCGCAACAGATCGATCCAGATGTTAATGCCATGGCCGATGAACTTGAGAGTAAGGTAATAGAATGGAGAAGAGATTTTCATCAAAACCCAGAATTATCTAATAGAGAGTTCGAAACTGCAAAAAAAATAGCAAAACATCTTAAAGGTTTAGGTTTAGAAGTTACCGAGAATGTTGCTAAAACAGGCGTGGTAGCAATTCTTAAAGGAGGTAAAGAAGGAAAAACGGTGGCGTTAAGAGCAGATATTGATGCGCTTCCCGTAACGGAAAGAACCGATGTACCTTTTAAGTCAACGGTTAAAACTACCTTTCTGGATACTGAAGTTGGAGTGAGCCATGCATGTGGTCATGATACGCACACTGCAATCTTAATGGCTGTAGCCGAAATTCTGACCAAGCATAAAGAAAAAATAAATGGGACTGTAAAATTTATTTTTCAACCAGCTGAAGAAGGTCCTCCACCTGGTGAAGAAGGAGGAGCAAAATTAATGATCAAAGAAGGAGTTCTTAAAAACCCAGATGTTGATGCTATTTTTGGTTTACATATCAACTCCGGAACCGAAGTTGGTAAAATACGCTACAAGCCAGGAGGCACTATGGCCGCTGTAGAACGTTTTGTAATCAATGTAAAAGGAAAACAGACACATGGTTCTGCTCCCTGGACCGGAGTCGATCCCATCCTAATTTCAGCAAAAATAATTGATGGATTACAAACGATTATTAGTAGAGAATCTCCATTGGTTAATGAAGCTGCCGTAATTACCGTAGGCAAAATTACCAGTGGGGTACGGTTTAATATCATCCCCGAAAGTGCTGAGATGATTGGTACTGTAAGAACACTTGATCCAAAAATGAGAGAACTTATCATCCGAAGAATGAAAGAAATGGTACCATCTATTGCCAAAACGTATGGTGGTGAAGCAACTATTGATTTTCAAAATAATACATCAATTACATACAATGATCCAGATTTGGTAAAGAAAATGCTACCTACCATTCAAGGAATTGCTGGCAAAGACAATGTAATCTTATCAAAAGCAACTACAGGTGGTGAAGATTTTTCATATTTTCAAGAGGTAGTCCCTGGATTTTATTTCTTTTTAGGAGGCAAAACTGCTGGAACAGAAAAAGCTGCATCACATCATACACCTGATTTCTTTATTGATGAAAGCGGACTTAAACTTGGAGTAAAAGTGATGTCGCAACTTACGTTGGATTACCTCAACGCACAATAGACAGTGAAAAATAAATGGAAAGTATACTTAATTTTTTAGGCTCAATTTCCTGGTGGATGTGGATGATTATTGTATTAGCTTTAATTGCCATACGTGATGTGTTTTTTAATAAAAGACATACTATAAAACACAACTTTCCTATTATTGGCCATTTTCGTTATATGCTAGAAAGTATTGGTCCAGAAATGAGGCAGTATTTTGTAGCAAACAATCGCGAAGAACTTCCTTTTAATCGAATAGAAAGAGGCTGGGTATATGCTTCATCAAAAAACGAGAACAATTACGAAGGTTTTGGAACCGATAGAGATATTTATTTACATCAGCATATTTTTGTGAAAAATTGTATGATTCCTTTCAAAATGGATAAGGAACATCCTAATAAAGAGGACAAATCTTTTCTTCCGTGTGCAAAAGTAATGGGATTGTACAATCAACGTAAAAAACCATACCGCCCTGGTTCAATAATAAATGTATCCGCAATGAGTTTTGGATCTCTTTCTGCTAAAGCAGTAGAATCATTAAATATTGGAGTCCAAAAATCAAATGCTTTTCACAATACGGGAGAAGGTGGTCTTTCTCCTTATCACAGTAATGGTGGAGACGTTATTTTTCATTTCGGAACAGGATATTTTGGTGTTCGAGATGATGATGGTAATTTCTCAATGCAAAAATTAAAGGAGTTGGTACAAACTAATCCTTTTATAAGAGCTATTGAAATTAAATTATCTCAAGGGGCCAAACCCGGAAAAGGAGGCGTGTTACCAGGTAAAAAGATCTCTCCTGAGATTGCAAAAATTCGAGGTGTCGAAGTCGGTAAAGATGTACTATCACCTTCCTCGCATACAGTATTTACTAGTGTCCCCGAGCTTTTGCAATTCGTTGAAGATATCGCTCTAGAAACTGGATTGCCTGTAGGAGTAAAAGCAGCTATTGGTAAAACCGAACAGTGGGAACTTCTGGCAGAACACATGGTAAAAACAAACAAGGGTCCAGATTTTATAACCATCGATGGTGGTGAAGGTGGCACTGGTGCTGCCCCGCCTAGTTTTGCTGATCATGTTTCATTACCATGGGTATACGGATTTACGGCAATTTATAAAATTTTTCAGAAGCATAATCTTACCGATCGTATCGTTTTTATAGGTAGCGGTAAACTTGGATTCCCTGCCAAAGCGGCTATGGCATTTGCCATGGGGGTAGATTGTATCAATGTTGCTCGTGAGGCAATGATGAGCATAGGATGTATCCAAGCCCAGATATGTCATACCAATCGATGCCCAAGTGGCGTTGCAACGCAAAATAAGTGGTTACAAAACGGAATTAATGTACCGTTAAAATCTGATCGCCTGGCCCAGTATTTTAGAACCTTCAGAAAAGAGTTTATAGAAATAACTCATGCGTCTGGATATGAGCACCCTTGTCAATTTACAATGCAAGATGTAGATCTTAATGTAGACGACGGTGAATTAACCAAAACACTAGAAGAGTCTTTTAAATATACCAAAACTCCGGTCGAATATACTTGTGCCGAAGATTTAAAACAATGCACATATCTTGGAGGTGCTTATTCTTAATAACAGAAAAAATAAATATCCAATCTAATAATGAATATCGAAATAATCCCATTAGTCATCTCTTTAGTTCCGGCAACGTTGATAACGATCCTTGCCATATTTTTCTTCAAACTACATACTACAAATGAAGAAAGGCGCCGTAGGTTTCTCTTGCATAGAGAGCATCAAAAACAAGCCTTCCCGCTAAGATTGCAAGCCTATGAACGCATGGCCTTGTTTCTGGAAAGAATTTCGCCAGGCAAGTTGTTATTTAGAATGGCACCAGTAGGCGAAGACAAGGAAAGCTATGAATCCCTGTTAGTTCATACAATCGATCAGGAGTTTGAGCATAATCTCACGCAGCAAATTTATGTCTCTGATGAATGTTGGAATACCATCAAAGCGGCCAAAAATGCTACGATTGCAATGATTAGAAAAACTACCATGAAAGAGGAAGTAGACTCTGCAGATAAAATGAGAGAAGTTCTTCTAACTGAACTTGTTGAAAAAGGAGTCCCCAGTGATGCTGCTTTGGCTTTTATCAAAGAAGAGATTGGGGATTTGTTTTAAAAGTTATTATTACTTTAGGTGACCTTGCTTTTTTCAGAACTACCAGACTAAAAATCAAACACTTTCATGTAACAATCTACATTTTCTTTCATCTTTAATAAAAATTAAAAGATGAAAACAAGTATTCTACTATCGGCAATTTTATTTATCGTAACCACAAATCTATATGCACAAGAACATGCAATTGTAAAAACCATTGAACAATACGTAAGTGATCACAAATTTAACGGAACCATTTTGATCAAAAAGGAAGATACTGTGCTTCATCATAAAAGTTATGGACTGGCCAATCGAGAGTTTAATGTAAAAAACAGTATAGATACCCGCTACAAGATTGCTTCTATTACCAAACTATTCACTGCAGTATTAATCTACCAACTTGTAGAACAAGAAAAAATTAAATTAGACAATTTAATTGTAGACTACTATCCAAATTATAAAGGGGAAGGAAAAAACAAAGTAACCATACATCAACTTCTTACTTCAACTTCCGGAATCGAAAATTTAGAGAAAAAAGGTGATCAAGTATACGAAAAGAGATTAACAACAGATCAAATTATTAGTAAATATGCTAGTGGACCTCTAGAATTTATGCCGGGTTCAAAATTTAGTTACAATAACGCCGATTATATAATTCTTGGTAAGATTCTTGAAAATATTTATGATGTTTCTTTCAAACAAATTATTAAACAACAAATCCTAGATCCATTAAATATGAAAAACACTGGAGTTTTTGACCATGAGGTGGTATCAAAATTAGCACAATGTTATTGGAGAAATGAAAAAACAGGTAAGTCCGAAAGGGATGTCCCCTACTTTATAGAAAACTATTACGCATCAGGGGCAATGTATTCCACCACAAGTGATTTGCTAACTTTTACTGATGCTTTATTCAATAATCAACTTATAAACAAAAATAATCTATCAAAGTTGTTGGAAACAGAATCTAATATTGAAAATTTTGACAATTATGCCAGTGGTTTATGGTCTTTTTCGTTTAAAGATGATGATATGACAAATAATATTGCTTCTAGACCTGGCACCATTTGGGGAGCAGAAACTATGTTACAACGGTTTATCGAAAAAAAAACATCTATTATTTTGTTATCTAATGGGATGGAAACCTCAAATACCTGGGAGCTACTTCGTATGCTACAACCCTATTTAAAATAACCTTTTATTATACAAATTTGTTGTATCGCTTTATTACCCTGCCAGATCAATATTTTTAAGTTTATTTTCTTCTGCTTGTTTTGCCTTTTGGGCAGCATAATCAAATCCTTGTCGCCACCAATTGCTCATTAGTTTTTTATTAAACACCAACGAGTTTTCGGTAAGCTTTGAGGGGGTGTAATATAAATTCAAGGGCACATCCTTGTTTATAGCAGCCAGTTTACCAAGCATCGTGTCATGTCCTTCAACCTGATCCAGCATATACCCAAACAAGTTGACCATTAGTGAAAATGGATTTTTGCCTAACACTTTGTTATGTTCCATATTTTCGGACTCTAAGATGACAGCATCAACTTCTGTAGCCCCGCGCCGGATAGCTTCACGAATAGGCACCATACACCCAAAACCACCATCGGCATATTCGCATCCATTTTTGGTAACCAAACTCATGAAAGGCACATAATTACAGGATATCCAGATCCAATCACAAAAATCCTTATATGTAAAATCATTAATTGATTTATACTCTGTTTTATTTCTAGTTAAATTCGAAACAGTTACTACTACATCTTTAACATTTTCCTGTGCCATTTTAAATTCGGATTCAGAAAAATTTCTCCCAATGGCACGTCTCAGGTTTTTACTTTCACCAAACGTTCTTTTCAGCTTAATAAACTGCCAGAGCGACGACATAAAATTAATAGAAACGAACTCCCTATTTCCTTTTCTGCGAACTCTAAAAGGATTCACATTAAAAATAGTTCTCTGGTTTACATTCGTATAGATATCGTATACCTTATCTATATTTCCCAATGCCAAATGAGGGATCAACAGACTCCCAGTAGAAGTACCAAGAAAGAGGTCGTACTTTTTACCTTGTTCCTGCATTAAATATTGCGCTACACCACCTGCATAGGCTCCTTTACTTCCACCACCCGAAATTACTAATGCTCTCATTTTATATTGGATTAGAAATATTTTTTTTCTTGGCAAACTTATGACCTTTCTTCCACCATTCTATCATTTTTTCTTTATCAAAAATCAAAGAATTTGTTGTGAGCACAGTAGGCGTATAATACAGGTCTAAGGATACATTCTGTTCTCTAGCCTTAAATTTTCCTATCTGAATATTTTGATATTCAATCTGATCCATCATAAAATTTACCATATTGGTAATCAAAGAAAAAGGATTCTTAGTTGGCATACGATTCAGATAATTCACTTCAGTTTCAAGAACAATAACATCTACCTCTGTTGCCCCTCTTCGTATAGCCTCTTCAATAGGGACCATAGACCCTAACCCACCATCAACATAGTCGCAGTTGTTCTTTTGTACCAAACTCATAAATGGAGGATAGTTACAGGATATCCAAATCCAATCCAAATAATCCTGATGCTTGCAGTCTTTTATCGATTTGTATTCTACTTCATTTGTAGAAAGATTGGTTACCGTAATAACAACATCATTTTCTAAAGATTGTAATTTTTTAAAGTCTTCTTTTGAAATTGCACTATCAATAAGATCCCGAAGATTACGACTATCTCCAAAAGACTTCTTCCCTTTAATAAAATTACGTAATACATTGAAATGATTGATACTTATATCCACATACCCTCTTTTCTTTTTTACGATAAAAGGGCAGCTGGTAAATATTGAAGATTGCGTAACATTGGTATAAAATTCTTTTATCTCGCTAATTTTAGAAAGTGCCAAATGCGATACCAATAAACTTCCGGTAGAAGTCCCTACAAACAAATCGTATTTTCTACCTAAATCTTGTATTAGATACTGCGCAACACCTCCTGCAAAAGCTCCTTTACTACCGCCTCCGGAAATTACCAATGCGCGCATGTCGTTTATTATGGGGTTAATTTTTTTAAAATATAGTCTTGCTGATTCTTTGGCAAATCATTCTTTAAAACTACATATTTCTTTTTATATTTTTCGTCTTTTAATAATTTATCAAGAATTTTTCTACATGCATTTCTAAAACGCCAATTATGATGTGTTGCTCCTTCTACGAGATTTACTAATGTTGGATCAGAGAAAGCCTGCAAACTTTCTAAATAGGTAAAAGCATTCTCGCGGGTATTGAAATGATATTTTGAAGAAGTATATCCTGACAATTCCATATAAAATTGTTGGTGTTTATTGATTTCATAATCTTGGGTGCTTAAGGCCAACACCAGCCATAATATTCTCACATTTTTGTCATTAAAACCAATAATATCTTTAGTACTATCCAGGTATTCTTTTCTTTTTTCAGGGAAATTAGCCCATATGTGATACAATGCAGGCTCTATAGTTGCATAGGAAGAATCTTTGAGTAGCGACTCATACTGTTTTTGCAGGTCTGAAGGAATCGTACTAAGCGTACTTGCAATTGCCTGACGTACAAAAATGTTATTGGTTTCGAAGGCTTTATCATATAATGCAATTGCTTCTGGAGCTGTTTTACCCTCTAACTGATATACCACTTCCTGCCCAAGATAGTCATTGACAGGAAAATCTAACGCTTTTGACAAAGTACTCCATTTACCAGCCATAGGCTGTGTACGCTCTTGAGCCAGGCTTAGATAATTTTTAATAAATGTAGACTGGGTTAAGATGTCTAATGCCTCTTGCGACGGAAAGGCAACATTCTCAAGCCATGTTTTCTTAAATTCTGTAAGATCTTTACCACTTACCTCTTGTGCTACGCTTATAAAGTCATCGGTGGATACATTTTTGTATTTATACTTTTCAAGGTAGTTATGAATTGTGATTTTAAAGCTAGTATCTCCTATCATCTCTCGTAATGCATAAAGCGTCCACGCCCCTCTTTGATAGAAAGTAAGTGAACTTGCTTTGGGGTCTAATAACGAGGTAGCATTAGGGGTTTTGGATAATGCGGTAAGCTGTTCTGCGCTTTCATAAAGCTTATAAAGAAAATAATCTTCTCCAAAGATCTCTTTTTCTGCCAGGAGCGCATAATAGGTTGCAAAACCCTCTTGTAACCAATGATGAGTTCCCTCGGTTTCTGTAACAAGGTCCCCAAACCATTGATGGGCCAATTCGTGAGCATTTACATTAATATAGTTGCGGTCGACAAAAGCTATTTCATCTACTACAAAAGCATCAGAAAAGATGGTTGTCCCTGTATTTTCCATTCCTGCGTATAAAAAATCCTTTACTGGCACTTGTTTATAATTCTGCCAAGGAAAAGGAAAGCCTATTTCTTTTTCCAAAAAATCAAACATGCGCTTGCTATGGCGGTAGGTAGATTCAAATTTATCTTTATCCATTGGATAATAATACATTTCTATGGGAATCCCGCTTTCTGAAGTCTCAACGACTTTATCATATTTACCGATAGCCATTGCCAAAAGATAACTGCTCATAGGTTGTTGCATGTCATACTTCCAGCGTTGTACAGAGTCATTTACGAACTCTGTTTTTAATAACTTTCCATTTGCAATTACCTCATAACCTATGGAGTATGTAATGGTTAGATCGAACTCAACCTTTTCATTCATATCATCAAAACTAGGAACCCAATTAGAAGTGTACTTGCCTTGACCCTGGGTCCAAACCTGATGACTACCTTGATAATCCTTCACAAAATATAATGCCTTAGTTGGTTTCGCTCTATATTGAATATTAAGGCTATGTTCGGTATTTGCTTTGAAATCTGATGAAACAACTATCTTCTGATCAGTATACTCGAAATTTATTTTTTTACCATCCAATTGCACCGATCCGATTTTCATTCTTTGGGCATCGATGTAAATTGAATTCACATCCTTTAAAATAGTAAATGTATAGTTTACTGATCCTTTTACTTCTTTATTTTTTGCATCAACAATAACCTCTATTTGTCCTTTTAAAAAGTCGACATGTTGGGTTTGTTGTGCGACACTTCCGAAGGAAATAAAAAACAAAAACGTATATATAATAACTCGCATAGTCTGGTTTAATCAAATGTTCTGCCAAAATAACGAATTTAGTATCGTAATGTGGCAGAATGCCTAGAGTAAGGTTATTTTAATCAACTTTACTTATCGGAATTTTAATTGTACTATCTGCAAACCATTTGATTTGCAATGGAATTTTACCGTCTTCAATGGTTTCGTCGCTTACATCTTTACCTGTACCATAATTAATTTGCCAAAAAGGATCCTTATTCACACCTAATAATAATACCAACCGACTACCTTTTCCTATTCTATTACTTGTAAAAATCGAATTTTTTGTAGGAATATGTTCCCTTTTGGAGGGCACTAATAACTGGCGTTTACCCGGATCTTTTGCGTAGCTGGCCCTTCCCATATAATCTGATAATTTCATATAGCTTCCATCGGGTTTCATTTCGAAAATTTCAAGAACTACATCCATATCTTTTTTATTTATTTCAACAAATAAATCGGCCATGAAAGATCCATTGATATCAAATGACTTATCAAAAGGTTCTGTTACAAAAGATAATTGATTATACATATGAAGTTCTTTGGCATATGTGTAATTAGATTTCTGAATACTATCACCTCTATATAAGAAATCAACTTCTTGTCGTATAAATTCATTAGAACCCGACTTTTGCTGCGATAGTTTATAGTCTTTCCCAACACGTATATTATTCATATAAAATATCAATGTATCATCATTCATCATTCTTAGCGATGGTTTGTGTTTCCATATATTAGCACCGTTTACTTGATAATTCACTTTATCTTTTAGAATATCAGGTTTTTTTGCTCCTTTGAAGATATAATCAAACCATTGATATGCCAAAACATCCATATCCATTTTGGCAATAGAATCCACTGTAAACTTTCCTACTTTTTTTGCGGTTCTACCAGCTGCGCTGCCATGATTGTAAGGTCCTATTACCAAATAATGTTCTGCATTTTTGTTACGGGTTGTATGCTCACGATGATAATGTAACGCCCCAACCTGATCAGAATCATAATAACCTGTGGTAGTCAATACTGGAATATTGATTTTAGAAAATTCATCATTACTGGTTGTCATATTTTGCCAATAGCTATCATTATCAGGATGATCTAACCATCGCTGAAATATTTTATTAGGAGCTCCATGTAAAGAATCGATGGCCCTAAATGACTTTCCGCTTTTGTACCATTTTCGATATAATTTACTCCATTGCTCCCCATCCAGGAAATTTTCAAGATCGATAAAATCATTTGCAGTTACAAAATTGATCCATCGAATCATATAACTCATAAACACATTATTTTCCATTGGATAATCATTTCCAACACCAACAGATACTTGTGGAACTATTGTTTTTAAGGCAGGATGCATTTTTTTTGCTGCCGCCCATTGACTGAACCCAAGATAACTACCTCCCATCATGCCAACCTCACCATTGCTCCATGGCTGTTTACTAATCCAGTCAATAACTTCATAAGCATCTTTTGCATCATGTTCAAAAGGCTCAATCTCCTCTGGGCTAAAACGCTTACCTCTCGTATTGGCAATCACACCTACGTATCCATAGTAAGCTGCTTCTTTTACTAAAAAGTCATCTCTTACTCCGCTTTCATAAGGGTATATACTAAAAATCAAGACTGTAGGTTTTAGTCTCGTATCATTATTTTTTCTACCAATTCGTAACGCAATTGTGGCACCATCTTTTGTCTTTAAAGAAACACTATCTTGTACTACATAATGCTTATCTTCTTCTTTAGCTATAAGTGATACTGCTATAGCTTTTGTTTTTCGTGCTACCGTATTAGATAAGTGTAAAGATGATAACTTCAAAAAGTCTTTTTGGGATACACTATCTTTATCTTTTCGCCGGTCAAAAAGTTTCTTTATCTTTTTATTATTATCCTTAATTATTATATCGAACTGTATCGGGAATCTAAGTTTTGCAATTTCGGTAAGAGGGCTATATACATCTTTGAAGGCCGATTTATAAGTCGCTTCAAATGAGCTTTCTTTTGCCATTGATGCCTTTGCATAAAGGTAATTTTCTACAGAAATGAGATTAGCTTCATCTGGAAATTCCTGTCCAGATATATTACGCAAACTATCTATCGACACCAATGATTTTGAAAACTCCTTGCATAACAATTGAAGGGTTATCAAGTTTTTATAATACGTCTCTTTATCCTTTTCAGAATAGTTTTCCAAAATTGATTCTGATATTTCAGAAATCCTTTTATCTAATGCAGATTGATTAGTTTTTGCATCTTTTGGAAAATAATAGTTTTGAGAAAATACGTTTGTAAAGCCCAACCCTAATAAAAGTATTAAAGTAAATTTTTTCATTATAAGTTTTAATTGATGAATTATGAAGTACAAAAAAAGGTATTTGCATTAAATATTGTACTAACTTTAAGAAGTAATTTGCAGTTTTTTGTAACTGAACTAAAACAAACTTTGAACTTTTATAGACTAAGTTTATCTTCGCCTTAATGAATTCTAATATTCTTCAGACACCCATTGATTATCTTAAAGGCGTTGGACCTTCAAGAGCAGATTTATTACGTTCTGAACTTGGTATACATACCTACCAGGATTTAGTTAATCTTTTTCCGAATCGATATCTTGATAAAACCCAATACTATAAAATCAATCAGTTACAGCATACCTCTGCAGAAGTTCAGATCATCGGTAAAATAATTAATATTAAGACGGTCGAGCAAAAAAGAGGAAAACGACTTGTAGCCAAATTTATGGATGATACCGGTGAGATGGAACTCGTATGGTTTAGAGGACATAAATGGATACGTGAAAACTTAAAGTTAAACACACCCTATGTGATTTTTGGGAAAACAAAATACTATAATGGTTTCAGTATGCCACATCCCGAAATGGAATTGCTAGAGGAACACAACAAAAATCTACGAACTGCAATGCAACCCATTTACCCTTCTACCGAAAAACTCTCGAACAAGGGAATCACAAATCGTGTGGTGATGAAAATGATGCAACAGTTGTTTATTGAAACCAAAGTGCAATTTTATGATACGTTACCTAAAGAAATCCTTGAAGAGCTTAAACTTATCTCAAAAAGTGAAGCGGTATTTAATATTCATTTCCCAAAAAGCCAGGAACTACTGGCCAAAGCACAATACCGACTCAAATTTGAAGAGCTGTTCTATATTCAGTTACAATTGATCACCAAAAAACTGATTAGAAAACAAAAAATCAAGGGCTTTCCTTTTACTGAAGTGGGTGACCATTTCAATAATTTTTATAAAAATCACCTACCTTTTGAGCTTACCGATGCGCAAAAACGAGTTATCAAAGAAATACGCAATGATATTGGTAGTAGTGCTCAAATGAATCGCTTATTGCAAGGGGATGTAGGCTCAGGAAAAACCATAGTGGGGTTAATGACGATGCTTTTGGCAATCGATAATGGTTTCCAGGCCTGTTTGATGGCTCCGACTGCTATTTTAGCCAATCAGCATTATCAGGGAATTGTAGAACTTACCAAAGATCTTAATCTTAATGTAATGCTTCTTATGGGTAGCTCTAAAACAAAAGAACGAAGAAAAATACATGAGGAATTAGAAGATGGTTCTTTGCATATTCTTATTGGCACTCATGCGTTGCTCGAAGACAAAGTACAATTTAAGAACCTGGGACTGGCAATTATTGATGAACAACACCGTTTTGGCGTCGCACAACGATCCAAATTATGGCATAAAAATACATATCCGCCGCATATTTTGGTCATGACAGCCACGCCTATCCCAAGAACATTAGCCATGAGTTTGTATGGCGATTTAGACATTTCTATTATCGATGAACTACCACCGGGACGCAAAGCTATCAAAACGGTGCATCGCTATGATAGCAATCGTTTAAAAGTATTCAAATTTATAGCCGATGAAATTAAAAAAGGACGACAAATCTATATTGTATATCCATTAATTCAGGAATCTGAAGCTATGGATTATAAAGATCTAATGGATGGCTATGAAAGTATTGTACGTTCTTTCCCACTACCAGAATATCAGATATCTATTGTGCATGGTAAAATGAAACCTGCTGATAAAGATTATGAAATGGAGCGTTTTGTAAAAGGTGAAACACAAATTATGGTCGCTACTACCGTAATTGAGGTAGGCGTTAATGTGCCTAATGCCAGTGTTATGATTATTGAAAGTGCAGAACGATTTGGGCTCTCGCAACTACATCAATTACGCGGTCGTGTAGGGCGCGGTGCAGAACAAAGTTATTGTATCCTGATGACAAGCCATAAACTCTCTGCAGATAGCAAAATACGTTTAGAAACCATGGTGCGTACCAATGACGGTTTTGATATTGCAGAAGTTGATCTAAAACTGCGTGGCCCCGGCGATATTATGGGTACCCAACAAAGTGGGGTATTAAATCTTAAGATTGCCGATATTGTTAAAGACAATGATATTTTGAAAACCGCACGATATTTCGCCATAAAAATTCTAAATGAAGACCCTTCGCTTTCTTTAGAAAAAAACAAGGTAGTACGTTATACCTATCAACAAATGGCAAAACACAAGAATATCTGGAATTATATTAGTTAGCTAATCATAAATATTTAAGATATTCGTTACTATTTTAATAAAGAAATGGTTTAAACTGTTTTTACTAGAATCAAAAAAGTCTAAACCACTTCAGATTAAAAAAAACAACTTATGAAATATTCTAAAATTATTGGTTTTGTTTTTCTTTTTTGTTCAAGTATCTCTTTTGGACAACATCTTAATGAGCAGGAATGGGCAATACTATCTAAATATATAGCATCTAATGATGTAACAGGATTTGAAACCTATCTTAAGAAGAAAGATTTTACAAAAGCTGAAGAAACAAATCCTAATTATACATTTTATAATTGGAAAGAAATAGAACCCTTTTATTATGGTGTGAGAGTTAATAAAGCATCAAAGCAAGTCACCTTTATGACCAATGATCAAAATCATGTGCTCAAGTTATTGTCAAGGTTTGTTTCGGAATATCAGTTGATAAAATCTGATAAACAAGGAGAAAAAGTCATGCTACATATATTTCAATCCCCTAATGGTACCATTGCTGTAAAACTAGACATTGCATCAGATTCGGGTACGCATTTGTTACTTGCGGTTAATAAATCCTAGAAATTAAAGTGCTTTTTGAAAGTTTACCATAATTTTTTTCATCACTATCCAAAATGTTTCATTTACGGCATTCTATTTTTTTAAAAGATATACCCTCAAATTCGGATCATTATGGTATTTTGGTTATCCTTTCTATTATATTAGTTAAGAGATGAATACTATTAAGGTAATAGTTTTTGATTTATACAATACTTTGATTGAAATAAAAGAATCGAATCATTTCTTTTTAGAATTATTTAAACTATCGCAAAATGGTTTCAATTTGAACTTGCCTGAGTATTTCAATCTTGTAATGACCAAAGATATTGAGAATATAATTAATATTTTGCCATCAGAATTTAAAGAATTATTTGACAAAAGAAGCATCCTTTTAGAAAAGGAAATAAATTCGGTTGTGGTATATAAAGAAGTCTTCAAAGTGCTCGAAGACCTAAAAAAGGATTTTAGGATTTTTCTTATTTCAAATTTGGCTTCACCATATAAAATTCCCGTGTTTGAAAATAATCTTAATCAATATTTTGAAGGAATGATTTTTTCCTGTGATTACGGAATTTTAAAACCAAATGAAAAAATATTCCGAGAGGTAGAAAAATTGACCAAGCATGAGGCAAATGAAATAGTAATGATTGGAGATTCTCTAAAATCAGATATATTAGGTGCTCAACATATAGGATGGAGATATTTGAAAGTAAATAGACATAGTAATCTTTCTAAAGACTATGAAATAAAAAGTTTAAACGAAATAAAAAAACGTCTAACAATGAACTTGTTTTGACTTTCATAATATCCTACAGCATCTCATATTTCATATATTATTTGCTAAATACTATCGGATGAAACAGTATATTGATAAAATATCTGAATTAATACGCCATAAGGAAATACAACACAAAATATATTCATTTGATTCAGGAGCCTTTATTGTTGACATATGGATAAACAATAATTTTTATTGTCTTCAACTTTTTGAAGATAAATTTGGGATAAGTCAAGTAACAGAAGATATTGATTTTAGCACTATTCCAGACAAGACATTTAGTATATGGGAAGATTTTGAAACAGAACTGATACAATTAATTCATAAATGAAACTTTGCGTAGCACAAACAAAACCTTACAAAGGGGATATCAAAAAAAATATGGAGACCCATATAAAATTAATTACTCTTGCCATTTCCCAAAATGTAGATTTGATCATTTTTCCCGAGTTATCGCTTACTGGTTACGAACCTGAATTGATAGATCATTTGGCTATGACCACACCTGATAGTACAATATTTGATCCATTACAGGTTTTAAGTGATGAAAATGATATAACTATCTGTGCAGGAATCCCAACAAAGTCGGATCGAGGGTTTTTAATCAGCATGCTAATTTTTCAACCAAACATTTCTAAAACCATATACGCTAAAAGATATCTGGACCCCGATGAACTCCTATACTTTATACCGGGAGATAAACAACTATTTCTTACTAATAAAGGGACAAAAATTGCACCTGCAATATGTTATGAATCAACTTTTAAAGATCATATTCAATATGCTATCAAACAGGGTAGTAAGATCTATGCAGCAAGTGTTTTAAATTCTGAAAAAGCAATGAACAAGGCATCGAAATACATGTCAAAAATGAGTAAGCAGCATAATATGATCGTACTTTTGGCAAATTTTATTGGAGAATCCGGAGGATATCAAGCTGCCGGTCAGAGTTCAATTTGGAATACCAATGGTGAGCTTGTAAGCAGGCTGAATAAAACCAATGAAGGAATCTTAATTTTTAATACAGAATCACACCAAATCATTAAACAAATGGTATAACATTCACGATCGCCTTACGGCATAAATCAACTCATCTTCGTATTCGCCAAACTTATACAATGTCTTTTTAAAGGTTGCTTCAAGGATAAAACCGTTTTTTTCTAAAATCTTTTGTGAAGCTATATTACTGGCAAAAGACCTGGCAAAAATCCTAACAACAGCTATATTAGCAAAACCATAGGATATCATTTCTTTTATAACTCGAGACATGATCCCTTTACCCCAAAATGGTTCGGCGAGCCAATATCCAAGCTCTGCATTTTTACAGTGGATATCAAATTGTGGGTGCAATCCTATTCCCCCACAAGCTTCTCCATCTATCTCAATTGCAAAGATATGATTGACAGACTTACTAGAGGCAAAATTTATAAAATCTCTTCCGTCTTCCTCGGTGTATGGATACGGAAATTTATTAGAAAGATTTCTGGCAATCTTATAATTATTGGCATGTTTTACCAAATTATCAAGATCATCTATTTTCCAGGATCTGAGTCTATACTTCATAACAAAAAGTAATACATATGGTGTAACGCTATTTCATGACTAGGCACACTTAAAAACTTATTTGACGATGATTTTTTTCGTTAAAATACTCTTCTGACCGTCAGAAATTTTAAGAAAATATACCCCAGGTGCCAATCCCTGAAGTCCTACTCTATTTTCAGAAGCACTTCCAGACTTAACTATACGCCCTTGGGTATTGGTTAGAGTAAAATTTGCATCCCTATTATCATTTATATTAATCTGAATATAATTAGTTGCTGGATTAGGAAATACTTTTACAGAAAATACTGTATTCTCTTCACCTAATTCTCCATCAACCTTTATTTCAGAAAAACCTTTTACTCTTGTTGACGAGGCTCCAATATTAACGGTATAATCCTCTACTTCTCCATATCCAAAAGTCTCACAAGAAGAAGGAGCTCCGTTCCATTTCATCGAAACTCTCATTCGGGTAGTTCCAGAAACTGCAGAAGAAGGTATCGTGAAGTCATAAGAAAGGTTTTCAGAGTTTGCCGTAGAAGCAGTAACAACTTTTTCTGAGGCTTCGAAAGTTCCATTTTTATTAAAATCAATCCATACTCCCCAATGCTCTGTATACGATGCACTTACAAAACCAATACTTAAAACAATTGTATTCGATCCATAAGAGAGTGTTCCTATCTGCGAAGTGAAATCACCATATCCTCCATTAGCGCTTGTGGTATTTGAAATTTCGCCTATGCCAACATAATCAATATATTCATAATTGATTGTATTACCCTTTGATGAACAATAAGAAATTGCTATCTCCTGAGTAGTAACGTTAATTACATTACTAGATAACGAAACATTTCCTGTAGCATCGTAAGCGTAAACCTGAAAATCATAACTTGCTCCAGCGACTAAATCAGAAACAGTATAACCGGTGCCAACCACAGTATCTAAAAAAGTTCCATCTTGATATATCCTATAGCCTTCTACACCCACATTATCTGAAGCGACGGACCACGATAAATCCACAGTGCTTTGACTAACATTTGATGCTATCAAATTTGTTGGTGATGCAGGGGCTTCCGTATCTGAACTGGCACTTCCTCCATCAAAAGAATGCTTTCCCAAACTATCAAAAGTATTTTGCGGATAAGAATCCCATTCTGATGTTTGATATGTAGTGGAAGGAGTTCCAACATCGGCTTTTCTGCGAAGGGTAACATCTTTAGCAAAGTTTGAAGATCCCCCGTTAAATGTTCCAATAATATCTATCAAGACATTGTCCTTAAATAAACCTACCGGGTCATTTCCATTAAATGTTAAAACTGACGATCCGGTAGCAAGGTCTGCTTCGTTCTTAATTGTGGTAGAAGCAGAACTGTTTGCTGTTACAAATACATCATTATTTACTATAGTTCCAGAAAGATTAAGTGGAGATGACCAGGCGCCTCCTCCATTGGTCTGCCTTTTTAATGAATATCCCGAAAGATTAACCGATGATCCTGTGAAATTTGCGATCTCTAATGCCTTATTATTTGATGAACCTTCTATATATTCAGATAAGAATAGTTCGGTAGCCGATCCTCCTCCTGAGGCACCATCTTGCGTAGTTATCGTAATTAAAGCACTTGCTGCGGAAACATTTCCAGCAGCATCTTTGGCGGTAACATTGAACGAATAGGTTGTATTTGCAGTTAACTGCGAAACATCAAAACTTGTGGTCGTTGTTGTACCCAATACTACTCCATCTCTATAAACGTCATATCCTGTTACTCCAACATTATCTGTAGAAGCATTCCAAGATAATACTGTTGAAGTTTCTGTTGTGTTAGAAGCAGCTAGGTTGGCAGGTATACTTGGAGCTACTGTATCTTCTCCACCTCCACCAGTATCCCCAAATCGATCTTCGGCTTGTGGCCCACCACATATTTGAGTTGCAAATGCGGGATTATCGATCAAGGGATTGCGGTTACCTTGTATATTTTCTAAAAGAGGATTTCTTTGTAATTCTAGCTGAGACACAGGATCTTCTGCATTCCATTCTAAAAACACCTGAAGCATGTTACTGTCACTTGCCGCCGTTGTGCCTACTCCCACATTTTTAGGTAAGCATCGATTGCCATAACGAAGATACATGTACATCATCATACGGGCTACATCGCCCTTCCATTCATCTCCCGGATACCAATGTCCTTGAGAAGTTGCCCCAGAGTTTCCTGAACCATCTGCAAATTTTCTACTTCCCCTAGAGGAATTACGTTGTACATCAGCCGGTCTCAAGTGATGCGCATCTGCACCAGGCCCTTCGGTTCCCAAATTTGGATTACCTAATGATTTTGGGTATACGTGTTCCCTATTCCAATCTGTAGAGCCACCTCCATTACTATTTACTCCACGCGTTCTATCATTAGTAGAATCGCCATCATTATCATTATATCCATACACCAAAATAACTTTTGATGCATCGGTAGGATCCAAATCTGTTTGTTTTAAAGCATCCCATACCCCAGGTGTATACGTAAGAAATGTGGTATGCGTATTTGTTATCTTTGCGGCCAACTCATTTTGTAATGATTGCCCGGATAAAGTAAGATTAACGTCATTATAATATGCCGGTACCTGACAATAACCAGAACTAGTAATTGCCAATACCAACCATAGCAGTATTTTTTTCATTGTGTTGAGAGTTAGTTTGTTTATCAAAGCCGAAGCTAAAATTATTTTATCAAATTTTCTAGTACAAAACATTACCAAATAGTTATCTAGTATGTTGATAATCCATTATTTAAGACACAATAGAGTTTAAAAAATTGATTTCCAGGTAATTAAAAAAATTAACAGTTGTTAACAAATTAATTCTTACACTTTGTAAGAATTCTATTTCCCAATGACTATCATGTTTTGCACACATAAATACAACGAAAACAACATTGATTTTGTTGCTTTTAGGCAATTCATTTTCAGTTTTTTATAGTAAAGTTTTTGAATATCTGTACTATATCATATACCACAATCGTCAACCTGAACTCGTTTCAGGTTCTCATTATAACTGATTGTTTATGAACGAAATGAGATTCCGAAATAAACCTGCCTACCTG
>CANMLL010000026.1 GCA_947498775.1 uncultured Aquimarina sp. | reverse complement strand
TTAACGCCATAAAGAATTATAGAAATATCGAAGCACAATATCAAAAATTAATATCAACGCAATTATAAACTAGAGCCCTATAAAATTGTATTTTATTGATTTACAGATAGTTAAAATTTGTTTTGGTAAGTTAAGCACCGAATTAAGCACCGAATCTTAAGTGCTTGAAAAACAAGCGTTTAAATGATTTTATAGAATGTGAAATATTAGTCTTGAAAAAAAATCTTCCAATCTTCCAATAAAAATTGATTATAAAAATCTATGATTTTTTCAAAATTTAACATTTAAGAGTTGATATTTAAAGTTTGAATTTTTCATTTAAATATACGGGTAATACTTAATTTACAACCTCTTTTTTAAGTACGTTCCAATTTTGTTTTTATCTTGATCATAGTTAGAATTCAAAATAAGGATTTTTCCAATTTGATTCACCAAACTTGTTGAACCAAATTGATAACCATAATGCGTAATAAAGTATTTATTTTTAAGCAAAATATTAGACTTTATAGCAAAAAAGGTTTCAATGTTAAGTTTGGTTACTTCACTTTTTGTTTGGGTTACTTCACTTAAATGATTAGAAATTTAATCTTAATATCGAACTACTTTCGCTAAGAATTCTAACATCATTATTGTTTATAAAATTATAGAAATGTATAGTAATCATTTTATCACAGTTTTTTTGGTTTCCTTTTGTTTTTTAAATGTGCAGGCACAAGATTTGACAAAGCAACAGAAAGAAGATTTAAAGTTTAAAGTACACATGTTTACTCATAACGACGAAGAACTTCAGACTTTGTGGTATGAAGACAGAATGGATGAAATGATGCTTCAAGATAAACTGCGGGAGCAATATCAATTAATAGTGAAATACCATGTTTTTAAAATGAAGCAGTTAGACGAAATAGCCAGTTCGCATACTGGTCCTGAAATGCAGTCCAAACTTAAAGCGCGAGTGAATTTATTAAATGAAGATGTAAAGGACCTTTTAAATAAAGCTCAATTCGAAATTCATAAGAATAGTTGGGCAGCAATTGTTAGAGGAGTAACTCTTAGAAAAGGTTGGGCTACGAATTAGTGCCAATAAATTACATCTTCAAATATTATTTAACATTTAATTGAATATATTATGATTTGGATAGAATTACTAGTTGTTCTTTTTTTCATCTTTCTGGGTTCAAAACTGGGAAGTATTGGTATTGGTTATGCGGGTGGTGCTGGTGTTGTTGTTCTTACGTTGGTTTTTGGACTAAAAGCTGGTTCGGTTCCCGTAGATGTAATACTCATTATTATGTCTGTAATAGCCGCCATTGCTGCGATGCAAAAAGCTGGCGGACTGGATTATCTGGTAAATGTATCTGAAAAAATTCTTAGGAAAAACCCAAAGCGCGTTACCTTTATTGCGCCTACAGTAACCTATTGGATGACTTTATTGGCAGGAACAGGTCACACCGCTTATGCTGCTTTACCTGTAATTACAGAAGTAGCTAAAGAAGGAGGCGTAAGACCTTCTAAACCTTTAAGTATTTCGGTTGTGGCATCACAGATTGCAATTACAGCTTCTCCTATTTCGGCAGCTGTAGTGATTTTTGCAAGTTTTTTAGAGCCTTTAGGAGTGTCGTATTTACAATTGCTGGCTGTTGCTATTCCTTCGACTATTTTGGCTTGCTTGGTTGGAGCTATTGTTTCTAATAAACTAGGAAAACCCCTGGATGAAGATCCAGAATATCAAAGACGTGTGGCGTCTGGATTGATAAAACAGAAAACAAAGGAACGTAGCGAAAGTCCCAAAAGCGCAAAATGGTCTGTAGGTATTTTTGGTATTGCCATATTAATTATAGTAACCTATGCAAGCTTAATTTCTAAGAAAGTGGGGTTAATTCCAGATCCAGCTATCGGTAGAAATCATGCTATCATGGCTATTATGTTATTGGCAGCTATGGTGATTGCATTGATCTGTAAAATAAAGCTTGCTGAAGTTACCAATATGTCAACTTTTAAATCAGGTATGAGTGCCGCTATATGTGTTCTTGGTGTTGCCTGGTTAGGAGATACCTTTGTGAGTAATCATATTGTAGAAATTAAAGCAGCAGCGGGAGGTATTTTAAATGAATATTCTTGGATGCTGGCAGTTGTTTTATTCTTAGCAAGTATGCTATTGTATTCACAAGCAGCAACTACAACCGCATTAATGCCAGCTGCTTTAGCATTAGGAGTGAGCCCTATTGCAGCGATAGCTTCTTTTGCTGCCGTTAGTGCCTTATTTGTTCTTCCTACGTATCCAACCTTATTGGCCGCGGTAGAAATGGATGACACAGGCTCTACCAAAATAGGGAAATATGTGTTTAATCACTCTTTTATTATTCCTGGAATAGTAACGATTGCTTCCAGTGTCATCTTCGGATTTATACTTGGAGGTCTTATTTTATAAACTCATAATCAAATCAAAATAAAGAACTTATGAAAACAAGAAAAGAAACAGATCTTTTAGGAGAGCTAGAAATAAACGGAGATTTGTATTATGGAGTTCATACACAAAGAGCTCTTAATAATTTTCAAATTTCGCATTCAATAATCGGAGATTATCCTTTTTTTATAAAAGGATTAGTAGTTACTAAAAAGGCGTGTGCATGTGCGAACAAAGAAATCGGAACAATTCCGGCAGATAAAGCAGATATGATCATTCAGGCTTGTGATGAAATTCTTGAAAATCTAGATAAGTACGCAGCATATTTTCCTTCAGATGTATTTCAAGGAGGAGCAGGTACGTCTGTAAATATGAATACTAATGAAGTGATTGCAAATGTAGCTTTAGAACTAAACGGGCACGAAAAAGGAAGTTATGATATTTTACATCCTAATGATCACGTAAATAAATCACAGTCTACGAATGATGCCTATCCAACTGGCTTTAGGGTAGCTGTTTATTATTATATGAATCATTTGTTGGAAAAAATCAATGTACTGACCACTAGTTTTGATAAAAAGGCTGCCGAATTTAAAAATGTCCTTAAAATGGGTAGAACGCAGTTACAAGATGCTGTACCCATGTCTTTGGGTGATGAATTTGGAGCTTGGTCTGCAAATTTAAAAGAAGAAACTAAAAACCTAAAAAATAGTCGTGACCTTATCTTAGAAGTTAATCTCGGTGCCACAGCAATCGGAACAAGAGTAAATGCACCTGATGGATTCACAGAACTGTCCATAGGGCATTTACAACAATTCACAAAGGCTAGTTTTGTGCCTGCTGCAAATTTGATAGAAGCGACTTCAGACTGTGGTGCGTATGTGATGATTTCCGGAGCCTTGAAAAGAACAGCGGTGAAGTTATCTAAAATTTGTAATGATTTAAGATTACTTTCTTCTGGCCCCAGATGTGGATTAAATGAAATTAACCTTCCAGAAATGCAAGCAGGTTCTTCCATTATGCCAGCGAAGGTAAATCCGGTAATTCCTGAAGTAGCGAATCAGGTGTGTTTTAAGATTATTGGAAATGATGTGACCATTTCATTTGCAGCCGAGGCAGGACAATTACAGCTAAACGTAATGGAACCTGTAATTGCACAATGTATGTTTGAATCTGTAGAGCTACTCTCCAATGCATGTGTCACACTAGCCAAAAAATGTATTGATGGTATCACTGCCAATGAAGAGCATACCAAACAAATGGTGTTTAATTCGGTTGGAATTATCACCTTCTTAAACCCATACATTGGTCATCATATGGGAGATGTTCTGGGTAAAGAAGCTGTGGCAACAGGAAAATCAATTCGTGAATTGGTTCTCGAGAAAGAATTGCTTTCCGAAGAAGAATTAGATAAAATTCTCAGTGTAGATAATTTGATGCATCCAAAATATACAGCTGCATTACATAAAAATAATTGATTTTTCCAAAAGCAATAGAGAAATACAAACTCTTTTATTATGAAATTATTTAATATAAAAATAAAGGCATTCCTAATAGTAGTTGTAATAACTGCTATTGGATTTGCTCAAGACACAGACCTTCCAAATGTAAAAATTCTAGCAACTGGAGGTACTATTGCAGGATCAGCCGCATCTGCTACTTCCGGAAGTTATGAAGCAGGTCAAATTGGGATCCAGACTATGATTAATGCAGTTCCTGGCATAAAAAAACTAGCCGATGTTTCTGGAGAACAAGTTGCCAATGTAGGCTCACAAGATATGACGGTAGAAATATGGTTAAAATTGGCAAATCGTATTAATGAACTGTTAGCTTTTGATGATGTCGACGGCATGGTTGTTACGCATGGCACAGATACACAAGAAGAAACGGCGTATTTTCTAAGTTTGGTTGTCAAAAGCGACAAGCCAGTGGTTACTACAGGTTCTATGCGTTCTTCAACCTCTATAAGTGCTGAAGGTCCATTGAATCTATATAATGCTGTGGCTATTGCTTCGAACCCGGAAGCCAAAGGAAAAGGTGTTATGGTATCACTTAATGATCAAATACATGCAGCCCGCGACGTGAGTAAAATGAATACAACCAATGTCAATAGTTTTCAATCCCCTATTAAAGGGATGTTGGGTGGTGTGTTTTATGGCAGATTGGGCTTTTTTCGCGAACCAAACACAAAATTCGGAAACACCAGTAAGTTTTCAATAACGGGGGTCAAAAAATTACCCCGGGTAGATATTATTTATGCGTATGCAGATATGTCTCCGGATTTAATCGATATGCATGTAAAGGCTGGTGCCAAAGGAATTGTAATTGCTGGTGTAGGGAATGGTAACATGACGGATGCCATTTTGAATGCAGCAAAGAAAGCCTACGAAGACCATGGTGTTATTGTTGTTAGAAGTACACGTGCTGCCACTGGATGGGTTTTGCGGGACAACGAGTTTAAAGATGAAGATTATCACACGGTTGCCTCTGGAGATTTAAATCCGGCTAAAGCAAGAATTTTATTAATGCTTGCACTTTCTGAGGGTGAAAAATTAAATGACATGCAAGAACTTTTTTATACCTACTAATTTAACAGAAATAGATTATGCCACTTAATCCATTATTTTTCAGGAAAACACTTGTTGCAGGAACAGGGCTATTCTTATGTGTTTTCTTGGTGGTACATCTTTCTGCAAATTGTATTTTGTTATTACCAGAAGACATCGCAAGAGGAATGTATAATTCATATTCGACCACATTAAGAGAAAGTCCATTGATAAAGATTGTAGCTTATTTGTTATACCTATCTATTATTCTTCATGTGGTATATGCATTACTGATTACTATTAGAAACAGAAAAGCTAAGCCACAAAAATATGTAATGAATCATGCTAGTGAAAATAGTACCTGGGCTTCCAGAAACATGGGGGTTTTAGGAACTCTTATTTTGATCTTTATCGTTATACATTTGGTAAATTTTTGGGCTCGTATCAAATTGGGATTCGGTGATGTTGTAGCACTAGATATAAATGGAAATAAAGATGTATATGAAGTAACGTATGGTCTTTTTCAAAACATATATTACGTCATCTTTTATACCTTCATGGCCGTACCTCTGGCATTTCACTTGTATCACGGTTTTAAAAGTGGTTTCAAAACCTTAGGCTTTTATCATAAAAAAGGATTAAAGCTTCTGGCAAAGATCTCTCTAGGGTACGCTCTTATTATGGGTATTGGTTTCGGGATTATACCATTTATTGTTTATTTTAAATAGTAGCAGGAGTATGAAATTAGATTCAAAAATTCCAGAAGGAAAACTAGAAGATAAGTGGCGTAACTATCAGGTTACATCACAATTGATCAATCCAGCCAATAAAAAGAAGTTGAATGTTATTGTCGTTGGTTCAGGACTTTCGGGTGCAGGAGCAGCTGCTACACTTGCAGAATTGGGATACGATGTACAATGCTTCTGTTACCAGGATTCTGCCAGAAGGGCACATTCTGTTGCAGCACAAGGCGGTATTAATGCAGCTAAGAATTATCAGCATGATGGTGATAGCGTTTGGAGAATGTTTTATGACACCTTGAAAGGAGGAGATTTCAGATCTCGTGAAGCGAATACCTACAGACTTGCAGAACTTTCTGCTCCGCTTATTGATCACTACGTACAACAAGGAGTACCTTTTGCCAGAGAATATGGAGGAGTTTTAGTCAATCGTAGTTTTGGGGGAGTACAAGTACAGCGTACTTTTTATGCACGAGGGCAAACGGGGCAACAATTATTAATGGCTGCATATTCTCAGTTGTATAAAATGGTACGTGCAAAGAAGGTAAAAATGTTCCCACGTAGTGAAATGCTGGATTTGGTAGTTATAGACGGAAAAGCAAAAGGAATTATCGTTCGTGATTTGGTAACAGGTGAACTTAAACGCTACGCTGCAGATGCTGTAGTACTTGCTACTGGTGGGTACTCTCGTGTTTTTAGATTATCTACATTGGCTATTGGATGCAATGGCAGTGCCTTATGGAAAGCTCATAAAAAAGGAGCCCTATTTGCAGCTCCCAGTTTTACACAGATTCACCCAACAGCATTGCCACAATCTAGCGAGGCACAATCTAAACTTACTTTGATGTCTGAATCGCTTCGTAATGATGGAAGAATATGGGTGCCCAAACAGCAAGGAGATACAAGAAAAGCAAACGATATTCCTGAAGAAGAAAGAGATTATTATCTAGAGCGTAGATATCCGAGTTTCGGAAACTTAGCACCTCGTGATATAGCCTCGAGAGCCGCAAAAGAGAGAATAGATGCAGGATACGGTGTTGGGAGGTTAAAGAATGCGGTGTATCTTGATTTTAGACATGCAATCGAAAAATTCGGAATCCAGACCATCAAAGATCGCTATGGAAACCTCTTTACGATGTATAAAAAAATCACGGGGATTGATGCTTATAAAGAACCTATGCAAATATCGCCTGCAGCGCACTTCTCTATGGGAGGATTGTGGGTAGATTATGAATTAATGACCACTATACCCGGATTGTATGCCATAGGCGAATGTAATTTCTCTGATCATGGTGCCAATCGGTTAGGAGCAAACTCATTACTTCAGGCTAGTATCGATGGCTATTTTGTGCTCCCAAATACGATAAATAATTACCTGGCAAGCGCTTTAAAAGAAGATCACCCTACTACAAATCATCCTGAATTTGAAAAAACTGAGAAAGAGGTAGAAGTTAGTATAGATAAAGTTTTGAAAATTAATGGAACAAAGACCGTGGATCATTTTCATAGAGAATTGGGTAAAGTGATGTGGCAAGAATGTGCTATGAGCCGTAATAAAAAAGGATTGAAAAATGCTATAGAACAAATAAAAATGATACTTAATGAATTCTGGAAGGATGTAAAAGTTACAGGAAGTAGTAATGAATTAAATACAGAACTAGAAAAAGCATTACGACTAGCCGATTTTATTGAACTCGGAATCCTTATGTGTACCGATGCTTTAGAGCGTGATGAATCCTGTGGAGCACATTTTAGAGAAGAATTCCAAACCGAAGATGGTGAAGCCGTGAGAGTAGATGAAGACTATTCGTATGTATCTGCCTGGGAGTATGATGATGGCGATTTTAAGTTGCACAAGGAAGCACTAGAATTTGAATGTGTAAAACCTTCGGTTAGAAGTTATAAATGATGAGCTTATGAAATGAGCCATATTAAGTTTTTGGAACCTACCAAAATGATTATTGGCGAATTACATCTGGCCTATTAAAATCAATGAAAAATAAACAGATGAAAGTAATATTCAAAATTTGGAGACAGGAAGGTCCTGATAAAAAAGGAGTGATCAGAGATTATGAGGTGGATGGATTAACAGAAGATATGTCTTTCCTGGAAGCATTGGATCACCTTAATGAATTATTGGTCCTTAAAAACGAAAAAGTAATCGCTTATGAGTATGATTGTCGTGAAGGAATTTGTGGGCAATGTGGTGTTTTTATTAATGGTCGTGCACACGGTCCACACGATAATATGACTACCTGTCAATTGCATATGCGTAGCTTTAAAGATGGAGATACAATTGTAGTAGAACCTTGGAGAGCTGCTTCTTTTCCGGTAATTAAAGATTTGATTGTAGATCGCTCTTCATTTGATAGAATTATAGAACAGGGAGCATATATTACAGCAAAAACTGGAACAGCACCAGAAGCAAATGCCATTCCTATACCCAAAGAAGTTTCAGATAATGCTATGGATGCTGCTGCATGTATTGGATGTGGAGCCTGCGTGGCAACCTGTAAAAATTCCTCTGCCGCATTATTTACTTCTGCAAAAATTAATCACTTCAATAGACTACCACAAGGAAAAGCAGAAGAACATAAACGTGTCGAAGAGATGACCTATCAAATGGAAATTGAAGAATTTGGGAGTTGCACGTTTACTGGTGCTTGCGAAGTAGAATGCCCAGAGGGGATTTCAATACTAAATATCGCAGAAATGAATGCTCGTAATGCTAAAGCTAAATTATTTGGTTAGCGTAAGTTTTTTGGATAATTAAATTATTTAAGTGTATGAAAAATGTCAATTTTCCTTTGATAAAAGCAATAGTGATTGTTATGGCTTTACTCCTAATGAATGGAATATATGCGCAAACCACTACTACAAATACTGAAGAAACAAAGACTTCAGAAACTGAAAAAAAAGATTCAAATTGGATCGACGAAATCGCCTCTCGGGTTACGCCCTATGGTAGTATACGAATTGGAGCTGGTTTTGCGGAAGAAGGTGAAATAGGAATTTCGAATAATGCGCCACGTATAGGGTTAAAATTTAAACATGCCTTGTCCAATGAAGAAGCAGAAAATTTTAATGTTATTGGCGGTATTGAGTTTGGCGTAAACCTTGTGTCAAGAGATGAAACTGTAGAGTTTGCGGTAGATCCAGGAGCAGGAATCGCCCAAGTGGGGGACGCTGTTTTTGCAAGATTAGGATTTTTGGGAGTTACGTATCAGGACTTTGAATTTACTTTTGGGAAACAAAATTCAGTCTATTATACTTTAGGTGCTAGTCAGGTAGATCGTTTCCTTGCCTTTGGAGGAGCTGCTATTGGTGTTTGGAATATTTCTGATGGAGGAATTTCGGGTACAGGTCGGGCGAATCAGGTTTTTATTCTAAAATATAAGAACAAAGGGCTTACATTAGGAGCCCAAGCGCAAGCAAGAAACATTTCTGAAAATAGTGAGAGTGTAGATACCTATGGTTTTGGTGCTAACTATACTATTGATGGATTTACCATTGGAGCCGGATACAATAAGGTTAATGATGGTGTCGAGGATCCATTACCAAATCAGGCAAAAGATGGAGATGAAGCCTTCGTTACTTCTGCTTCTTTTGAAAAAGATCGCTTTACGATAGCTGCGTCCTATGCTATTTTAAAACAACATCAACGAATAGGCGATACCTTTTACGATGCTACTGGTATTGAATTCTATGCTCGTTATAAATTCTCGACTAATAAACGATGGCATGTTGCTGCAGGTTTCAATTATTTAAAACCAGACGATGATGAAAATTTAGGAGATTTCGATTCCAAATTCGGAATTGCTGAAGTTGGATATAACTTTAAAAAGGCCAGTCACATTTTTGTTGCAGCAGATATCGACCAAAGTGAGGACAGTAATGGAGATAGACGCAATCAAAGTATTTTTGGTGTAGGAATACGATTTGGGTTTTGATTTTATACCATTTCCGACTTAAATTTATGCAATAAAAAATGTTGTTTTTTACTTGATATACCAAAATAAAAAGATGTCTATCTTGATTGCTAAATAACTTGTTTTAGTAAGCAAAGCCAAAGCTACGGGATTCAAAAAATGGGTGGATTTATAAAATCAAATTTCCACCACTTGCCCTTCTCTTGCCAAAAAACAATTAGAAAAACGTTGCTGACACTCTTTTTCCATTTTTCTTAGAAATTCATCATCATGATCAGGGTCATGATGTGTGAGGAAAAGTTGTTTAACATTGGCTAATTTTGCGACCTCTATTGCCTGTTCCCAACTACTGTGTCCCCAACCTCGACGAGTAAGCAATTCTTCTGGGGTATATTGTGCATCATGAATCAAAACATCGGCATCTTTACAAAATTCAACCACTTTTGGATCTAATTGTTCTCCGTGCTCTACATCGGTACAATATACAAATACTTTTCCTTCTGTTTCTAACCGATAGCCGTAGGCTCCACCAGGATGCGTATGTTTATTAACGGTTATTTGTCCTCCATCAAAGGTGATCTTATGACCTTTGTTTACGGTGAAAGTAAAATTTGCTCCCATGTCATCTATGCCTATCGGAAAATAAGTGCTCTCCATTTGTTTAGCAAGTATTTCCTTAAAATCATGTATCTCTGGAGCATCATCTCCAATAATAAAAAACTCGATTTCTTTACTCAGATCATATGCAGGAGCAAAAAATGGAAACCCTTGAATATGGTCCCAATGAAAATGTGAGAAGGTTAGAAAAATCTTATTACCAGGAGAAAAGTTTTTTGAAATGAGTTCTTTGCCCAGTTTTCTGATACCGGTACCTGCATCAAATATGAGCACACTTTCTCCTTCTTTTTTACCAGATACAGCAACGCAGGTTGTGTTACCGCCAAATTCCTGAAAACCGGATTCACAAACGGGTATTGAACCTCTGGTGCCGTAAAACGTTATGATCATACATCTAATTTAGTTAAAGAAGTAGGTATAACAGTAGATTATTTATTAATATTCCTGATTTCCTCTTTATACGTTTCTTGATCTACATCTTTCTTAATAACAGCCAATGATTTTGCAACGATGTACTTAACATTTCCTGGAGTAAAACCTACTGCCTTGGCCATTCTCTCTAACCAAATGGTTTGTTGTTCTCCAGAAATGGTTTTATCGTCAGAAATTAATTTTGTTAAGGTATACATGCTTTCTAATCGCTCATTATGGGTAGTAGTAGGTTCTAATGGATAGGTGAGATAGTTTTGTATGATGTGATTGTATTCTTCTGTCGAAATTCCTAAAATTTTGGCCAAATGACCTAAAAAACTCCTTTCTTCTTCTGATACTTCACCATCTCTTAAAGTAATTTTAACAACTGCGCCAAATTGATAATGATAGGTACTCTCTGATTTCATAATATCGTAGTAAATAATTGTTATAGAATAAAATTAATTAATTTTAACGATTCAACGATTATCTTTTAAGATCATCTTAAAAATTAAATACTATGAAACTTAACATCACAGGAGTACTATTATTCGTTTTTTTATCTGCATTTGGTCAAACGCAAAAAGAAAAACAAGTGGAGAGAGAAAAAAACAAAGTAGAAATCTTTACTTCAAAAGAGAAAGATAACTTACAGGTTTTTGTTGCCGATCAAGTAGAGAAAATGAAACTGTCTGAAAATTTAAGAGAAGAGTACTATGGTATTCTTTTGTACTATACAAACAAAATGGGACGTATAGGAGATAAAAATAAAGAATATACTGAAGCAGAGAAAAAAACTAAACTTGACGCTATGGTAATCCACTTAAATGATGAGGTTAAAGAATTTCTGACAGAAGAGCAATATAAGATACACCGAGAAAGTTTCGGTAAAATTGTTACTAGTGTATATAATAGAAAAGGCTGGAAAAAAGAATAGTAAAAAAGAATATCTAAATTAATTATTCATAGCTTATGAAAAATGCGCTATTCATATTTCTGCTAATAGCTAGCACAACTTTTATTTTTGCACAGTCCTCAAAAACAGTCAAGATAGGCGTTCTGGCCGATAAATCAACGGTAGAAACAAAGCCTTTACTGGCAAAACTGCAAAATGAAATAAAATCTGTAGTCGGACAAAGTACTACTATAGTGTTCAAAGAAATCCTTGAAAATGGATTTAATAGCGAAACAGCAAAATCAAACTATCAAACATTATTAGAGTCTGATACAGATATCATATTGGTATTTGGAGTAGTGAATACGATAATGGTTGATGAAAAAGAACAATATCCAAAACCTATTATTCTTTTTGGTAGTGCAAATAGTGATTTTTATGATTTTCCAGAAGGTCAAACAGCTTCTGGAGTTAGTAATATCACCTATCTCATTGCTCCTTTCTCGTATATAGATGATCTAGATGTTTTTAAATCATTATATAATTATAAAAAAGTTGGTATTGTAATTGACGATTTTTTACCCGAACTATTACCTGTCAAAAAGCTATTTGATGATTACTTTTCTAAGAATGGAGGTTCTTATCAACTTATTCCTCTTCAGAAAGATGGGAGTATAACAGGCGATTTAAATGATATAGATGCCGTATATCTGGCAGCTGGATTTTATTTGAATGATAGTGAATTCAAAACATTGGTTGCTAGTATCAATTCCAAGAAACTCCCTTCATTTTCTGCATATAGCAAAGAAGATGTAGAAAAAGGAATTTTAGCCTCTAATCAGCCAGAAACTAATATTGATCAGTTTTTTAGGCGTATCGCCCTTAATGTAGAAGCAATTATTGAAGGAACAAATCCATCTGAGTTGCCTATGTATTTAAATTATAAGAAGAAGCTTTCTATTAACTATAGCACAGCAAAGCAAATAGGATTTCCGTTGCGTTATAGCATGCTAGGTACGGCAGACTTTATAGGAGGGGAGAATGATGTAAAAGTAGGGACATCATATTCTATTATTGATATTATGAAAGGCGTGGTAGAGAAAAACCTTTCTCTTGATGTAGAGAGAAAAAATATTGAGCTAAGTAATCAGGACGTAAAAACCGCCAAAAGTAGTTATCTACCCAATGTAACTGCCAGTGCAAATAGCGTATATCTAGATCCAGAAGTTGCAGAGATCTCTAATGGTGCCAATCCGGAGTTTTCTACTTCTGGAAACGTAACACTGGAACAAGTGATCTATTCAGAAGGAGCTGGGGCTAATATTACAATCAATGAAAATTTACAAAAGGCACAAGAGGAAACCTATAACGCAGCAGAACTAGACGCGCTCCTTAATGCTTCGGTAGCTTATTTTAATGCCTTGGTTCTGAAAACGAATGTAGCAATTCAAAATCAAAACCTTCAAGTCACCAAAAAGAATTTAGAAATCTCAGATCAAAACTTTGCTGCTGGAGAATCGGGTAAGTCTGATGTACTACGTTTCAGAAGTCAGTTGGCCCAGAATACGCAAAGTTTGATTAATGCAGAAAATCAAAAGCTACAAGCGTTCAATACGATTAATCAATTAATGAATAATCCGATCGCAACCGAAATAGATGTTAATGATGCCGAAATATCGGAAGGAATATTTGAAAATTATAAGTATCAAGATTTTCTGGAGATTCTAGATGATCCAAAATTACGACCGGCTTTAGTCGAATTTTTAGTTGAAGAAGCAAAGAAAAATGCTCCCGAATTAAAAAATATCGGTTATAACATGGAAGCTACGCAGCGTAATTATCGACTTAATAACTTAGGTCGATTTGTCCCAACCGTAGCTTTACAAGGGCAATATAATCTTGTTCTTTCAGAATCGGGTAAAGGAACAACGGTTCCTCCCGGGTTTCCCAATGCTCCTGATGGAACATACAATGTAGGAGTTAACCTTTCTTTACCGATATTTCGACAAAACCAACGAAATATTAATAGACAAACGGCAAAGATTCAGGAAGATCAATTATTGGTGCAGAAAGGAAATATAGAACTGAGTATCGAAAAAAATGTAAATGATATTTTATTGGATATGACAAATCAAATTGCAAATATCGAAATATCCAAAGTATCAGAAGAAGCTGCCAAAGAGAGTTTGGATCTTACACAAAATGCATATGCCCAGGGCGCAGTACCACTTATCCAATTAATTGATGCTCAAACCAATTATTTGCAAGCACAGTTGGCCAGAGCAACTGCCAATTATGACTATTTATTAACCTCTATGCAGTTAGAAAGAGCCATTGGTTATTTCTTTTTAATGAATACACAGGCAAGTAACCAAGATTTTATTCAAAGAGCTAATGAGTTTATACTTAATAGAAATTAATGAAGCATAAGAGTTCCTTCTCCTTGGACGACATCGCTTAGCGATGAGCGAGAAGAAGCGTAGGAGTTAGGATGAGGGGTATTTTTGAAGAACACCCTCACCTTAATCCTCTCCCTCAAGGGAGAGGAGACATAAAAGTTTAACTTAAAAACCACTAATACACCTATAGAAATGAGATTTATAAAATATATACTACTATCGGCATTCATATTTTTGACGTTAAATGCCTGTAAAAAGGAAGTGGAGAAAAAAGAAGAAGTATTGCGACCTGTAGCATACCAAGTTGTAGGAAATTCAAATTCGCAAAAGATCAGAACATTTAGTGGTATTGCCAAAGCTGGTGACGAAATTGAATTAAGTTTCAGAAGTACTGGGATTATCACAACCCTGGATATTAAAGTAGGACAGAAAGTAAATAAAGGTGATTTGATAGCCAAATTGGATAATGTGCAAGCAAATCTTGCCTACGAGCAATCAGTTTCTGCACTTAACAGTGCTAAATCAGCCATGAATACTGCCAAATCTAGTTTGGATCGTATTAAATCGTTGTATGAAAAAGGAAGTAATTCATTAAGTGATTATGAATCTGCTAAAAATTCATATCAAAGTGCATTGGACCAATATGAATCTGCTAAACGTAATAAAAGCATCCAGCAATCACAAATTAGTTATGGATACATTAAAGCGCCAAAAACAGGAATTATAGCAGCAAAAAATAGTCAATTAAATGAAAATGTGAGTGCAGGACAAGTGATAGCTGTATTAAATGCAGGAGATCATACTAATATTGAAGTTGGGCTACCCGAGAATGTAATTAATAAAGTACGATTAGGGATGAATCCCGAAATCTCATTTTCAGCCTTGCCAGGTAAAATCTTTACAGGAAATGTTATTGAAATTGCTCCTATTGTAAGTGAAGGCTCTGCAACATATCCGGTAAAAATTGATATTACTGATCCAACCAAAGAAATTAAACCCGGCATGACTGCTAATGTTACTTTTGATTTTAAAGAAGGTGGTACCAAAACAGATACTGCTTTAGTGATTCCGGTTAAATCGGTTGGAGAAGATGGCGAAGGTAATTTTGTTTTTTTAATTGATTCTGAAGATGGAACTACGGGAATAGTAAAAAAACACCGTATAGAAATTGGAGAACTCACTACAGGTGGTTTTAAAATTAAAAGCGGACTTTCTGAAGGACAAAAAATAGCCACAGCAGGCCTTCAGACCTTGTTAGATGGACAAAAAGTGAAATTACAATAATCACTATCAAAAGAAAAATATATGAATTTTGCTAAATTTTCCATTGAAAAAAATCGTGTTGCTCTAAGTATTCTTGCCGTAGTGATGGTGATGGGTATGGTGTTTTATGCTTCGCTCTCACGGGATAGTATGCCGCCATATACAATACGTGCGGCTTCTGTTGTTTCATCATTTCCAGGGGCAAGCCCAGAACGTGTTGAGGAATTAGTGACCGACAAAATTGAAAAAATCGCGCAAGAACTTCCCGAACTTAAAAAAGTAACCAGTACTTCAAGAACAGGACTTTCTGTTGTTCAGGTAGAATTAAAAATGGAAGTTACTCCCGAACAATTACAAGCTGTTTGGGATCGATTACGACGTAAATTAAATACGATCCAGGGATTACCCAATAACGTACGACCGCAATTAAATGATGATGGTATCGGAGAAGTATTTGGGATCGCTGTAGGGATTACCAGTGATGGATTTTCATATGCCGCTATGAAAGAACAAGCAGATGATCTTCGAGATGATCTTATTAAGTTAGAAGATGCTGCCAAAGTAGAAATCAACGGTGCACAAGAAGAACGTGTTTTTGTGAAATTTGATAATACAAAACTCAAAGCGTATGGGTTAACTTCAAGCAGCCTGCAAGGGATTATTGCAAGCACGAATATATTAAATTCTGGAGGAGAAGTTAATATAGAAGAAGAACGAATTATCTTGGAACCTACGGGTAATTTTAACACCATTTCAGATATTAAAAATATGCTAATCCCTCTTGGACAAAGTGGTCAAGTGGTTAGCTTAGGAGATATTACCATCATTGAAAAAGGATATATCAATCCGCCCAAACAGAAAGTACGCATCAATGGGAAGGATGCAGTTTCGCTTCATGTCTCTCTTAAAAAAGGGAGGAATATTATCCAACTAGGAGAAGAAATTGATCTGCTATTGGCAGAATGGCAAGCAAAACTACCTATAGGATTAGAAGTTTCCCGATTAGCATCTATAGACCAATATATCGATCTTAAAATTAGCGATTTTTTGGGGAATTTGATGCAAGCTATTGCCATTGTATTAGCCGTGATGTTGATTTTTTTAGGGTTCCGTACAGGGATGGTTATTGCCAGTTTGATTCCTATTGTTACGATAACAACATTAATGGTTATGGGACTTATCGATGTAGGTCTTAATCAAATTACGTTAGCGGCTTTGATTATGGCATTAGGGATGATGGTTGATAATGCTATTGTAGTCGCAGAATCTATAATGGTAAAAATGGAGAATGGCATTGATGTCAAAAAAGCTGCTATTGATTCCTGTGCAGAGCTGTTTATGCCCTTATTAATTTCTACATTGACAACTTCAGCGGCGTTTCTGGCATTTTTTATGGCAGAGTCTGTTATGGGTGATATTATGGGGCCTATTTTTGTGGTGATAACCATTGCGCTGTTATCGTCCTGGATTATTTCATTAAGTATCATTACTTTATTCTGTGTGTTTTTCCTGAAAATTAAGAAAAGAGAAGATGGAAAAGTTGGTTTTTTGGATCGTATGATCAATGGATTGAAATCCAAATATAAAGATCTTATTCTATTAGCTTTAGCTTGGAAAAAAACTGTTTTGGTGAGTATCGTAATGTTATTCTTTTTATCACTCTATGGTTTCACAAAACTAGCATTTGTATTCTTCCCAGATAGCGATCGTAATATGATCACCATAGACATTAATTTACCCGAAGGAACTAAAATTGAAAGTACTACCAAGACCATATTAGCTATTGAAGAATTTATTACCAATAATTTAAAAATTAATGCTGAAAAAACAGATGGTATTGTAGATTGGTCTTCGTACATTGGTGAAGGACCATCATCCTATGATTTGGGATATAATGCTGATGAACCTAATTCGAATTATGCTCATATTTTGGTCAATACTTCTTCTTTTTTGGTCAATAATGAAATGGTAAAACAATTGGATGCTTTTTGTTTTAATACCTTTCCTGATGCAGATATCAAAGTTGGATTATTAGGATCGGGCGGTAGTGGAACTCCCATTGAAATTAAAGTCTCGGGGGATAATCCTGATAAACTGGCTAGTATAGCCGAAGAAATCAAATCAAAACTATTTAGTATTTCGGGCACCAAAAATATTAAAGACGATTGGGGACCCAAAGGGAAAAAATTTGTTATTGATATTGATCAAAACAAAGCGCAATCGGCAGGAATTACTAATCAAGATGTGGCAATATCATTACAGACCGTGTTAGATGGTTTTCAAGCAGGGGAGTTTAGAGAAAATGACAAATCCATTCCTATTGTAATGACCAGTAATCAAGGGAAACAACAATCTCTGGCCTCCTTAGAAACATTGAATATTTATGGTCAAAACTCAGGGAAAAGTGTTCCGTTGTTGCAGGTGGCCAATATTATTCCGCAATGGCAATATTCCAAAATAAAACGATTGGATTTAACAAGAACCATCAATGTATCTAGTGAATTAACAGCAGATGGGAATGCCTCTGCAATTACAGCAGTAATAACCCCTTGGTTAAAAGAACAAGAGTCAAAATGGGGAAAGGAATATACCTATAAATTAGGAGGAGATGCAGAGAATAGTGCCGAGAATATGGGCGCTGTAGCGAAGTATCTACCGCTGTCTGCTTTTATCATTGTGATGTTATTAATCATACAATTCAATTCTTTTAGAAAAATGACTATGGTCGTGACTACAATTCCATTAGGAGTTATTGGTATGGTGATTGGATTGCTACTATTTGGTGTTCCTTTTGGGTTTATGGCGTTCTTGGGAGTAATCTCTCTAGCGGGTATTGTAATCAATAATGCAATTGTACTGATTGATCGTATAGAAATCGAAGAAAACGAATTGAAACGAAAACCTCAGGATGCCATTATCGCAGCTTGTATTCAACGTTTTCGACCTATTCTATTAGCGACCTTTACTACGGTATTAGGTTTAATTCCTTTGTATTTAGGTGGAGGAGAAATGTGGGAGCCCATGGCAGTAACTATTATGATAGGTTTATTATTTGGTACAGTGATTACCTTATTATTTATTCCTTCATTTTATAGTGTATTATACAAGGTAGATTATAACGAGTATGAGTTTAATGAGGAATTATTGGATTAAAGGATATGCTTAAAAAACTATACCCATACCGATTTGAGTTGTTTCTGTTTAGCCAAGTAGCTATTCTTTTTGGGTCTTTGATCGTTCCGGGAGATTTTTTTGAAACGGTAATATCACCGATATTGTTTTTGACTAATTTGTTTGCAGGAATTGTTTTGATTTCAAAAAAGAAACGTCTAATGCTATTCTGTTCCTTATTATTAATAGTGTCTGGAATTGTTTTTGGTGCAGATTTACTCGGAAGTCAAAATAGTAGCGTTCTGGATTTTCTTGATATGGGGACTTATTTTTTGTTTTACATCATTGTTACTTTCGAGATTATAGAACAGATCTGGAAAACTAAAGTCGTAAATAAGAATGTGATTTTTGGATTAATTAGTGGCTATATTGCATTAGGACTTATCAGTTTTTTTATTTGCTTATCTATAGAAATGGCTTATCCAAGTTCTTTTGAAGGACTTAAGGCGACTATTGGTCAGCCTCAATTATTTACAGAACGATTGATGTATTATGCCTACATTACGCTAATGACGATTGGCTACGGAGAGATTGTACCAGTGACTTCTTTAGCGCAAAAAGCAGCTATTTTAATAGGGATGATGGGGCAGTTTTATTTAGTGATTCTAACCGCTATAGTAGTTGGTAAATATATTAGTAGAACTAATGATTAATAGTATTTAAACATCATAAAATCAACCTGGTTACATTGGAACAAATTAAAATTAAAATGAAGACTTTATTGCTAATATCACTTAGCATATCTTTCTTAATTAATTTGAATAGATTTTTATTTATTGTATATCCAGATTTATCTTATTTTAATGATGTTGCAGCTGGTTCGGTTCTTGTTTTTTTATTTCGATTGCTAAGTTTTGCTGCATATTGTTTAGTTATTTTATATATGGCCGTATACGCAACTAAGTATTTATCACGGTTTTCTAAGTCAGTAAGAGCATTAGTTTTTATTGTAATCATTATTTCTTTTTCTATACTTGCTTTTTATCTAATCATGTGGATTCACCATTTAATATTGTTTAAAGTTGTAGAGCCAGAAAGAGAAGGGATACGCTATGTTTGGGTGGTTATGGGTATTACATCAATTTTGATTGGTTGGTTGCTCGTATTTCAGCAAAAACAAAAAATGGATGTGTTAGAAAAAGAACAGCTCATCAAAGAGAATATTCAAAATGAATTAATGGCGTTAAAGAGTCAGATCAACCCTCATTTTTTATTCAATTCTTTAAATTCTTTGAATTATATTATTCGAAATTCTCCAGAAGAAGCCGTAGAATTTGTGGATAGACTTTCTTTCATTTTTAGATATATTTTACAAAGCAGCGAAAAAAATCTCATTACTATAAAAGACGAGATAGAATTTTTGAATAACTATATGCATTTAGCTGAGATACGATATGGTGCTAATGTTCAAATAAAAATAGACATCACAATAGGTTTTCATGCTATTTTGATTCCTATTCTTTCTCTACAAATACTATTAGAAAATGCTATAAAACATAACGAAATTTCTAAAGAGTATCCTTTAACCATAAAAGTTTACAATGAAAATGAGTATATTATAGTCGAAAATAAAATCCAACCCCGAAGCGATCCTGAGAAAAGCACAGGATATGGACTTGCAAATTTATCTAAACGGTATGTTCTTTTAAAAGGAAAAGATATCCAGATTCATAAAAAAGATCATTTTATTGTTAAACTTCCCATGCACTAATTATGAATAGTATAAGAGCTGTAATTGTTGAGGATGAAATTGCTGCTAGCAAAAACTTAATTGATTTATTATATCGTGAAAATCCTGAAATAGAAATCATTGAAGTACTGGATAGTGTAAAATCTGCCGTACGGTACTTTAAAGCCGAAAAGGATTTTGATCTTGTTTTTATGGATGTCCATTTGGGGGATGGTATATGTTTTGAAATTTTTGAGAAAATTGAACTAAATACCCCTATTATTTTTACGACAGCGTATGATCAATATGCGATTGAGACGTTCAAGGTTAATAGTCTGTATTATCTACTGAAACCGATTCGTAAAAAAGAACTGGTAAATGCTATTACTAAGTTTAAAAAAAACACCCATAATGGAGTACAAAAACAATTTGATCTACTAGTAGAAAGTCTAAAAACAAACCGTAAAAAATATCATTCTACATTGTTAATACCTAATAGAGGTGATGTGATTCCAGTTAGAGTCAAGGATTTTGCTTTTTTTTATATTAAAACGGGAATAGTGCGAGGAATTACTTTTTCTGAAGGATCCTATATTATGGATAAAAAAATACAAGAACTAGAGAAAGAATTAGATCCTCAATCATTTTATAGAGTAAACAGACAGTTTATCATAAATCGCGATGCTGTGGGTAAAATAAATTACCCTTTTTATGGTAAAATCAAAGTAACAGTAATACCAGAAATAGATGATAGTATTGTTATTAGTAAAGCAAAAGCAAAAGATTTTAAATATTGGTTAATCAATAATTGAAATCGAGATTTAGTCACTTCAAGCGAGTATTTATCCACTTCACTTATTTTTGTTTTTTTTAGCATTTTAGATCAAATACATTTAATACGATCTAATAAACCTAATTTGTTTAGATCATGATTTTTTAGTACTACCCAAACACAAATCATGTATAATGAAACAAGAGTATTTTGTATACCAAGTATCCTATTTTAAGCCACTGTTGATGAGGTTAGAAAACTTTGGTGTTGATACTGAAAGAATCATTCAAAAAAGCGAAATACGACATTTTGATCTTTCTAATTCAGAAAACTATATTCCAACAACAGTAGTCCACGATTTATTTTCTTTACTAGGAAAAAACAGAAAAACCGATACATTTGCAGCTAATTTTCTTAATGATTTTAGTCTTTCAGAATTAGGTAGTTATGGTTTGTATCTAGCTGGATTTTCTACTTTAAATAAGGCTATAGTAGCGTTTACCAAATTCAACTACTTACTTCAGACAAATATTCAAACAGATTTAAAGATCCATAAAAATAAAGCTGTATTCTCTTTTTCATTTTTAGACCAACATTCTAATGGAGGCGAGATATCAGAATATATTTTACTAGCTATTGTATGTCAGTTGTTTAAGGTATATGTAGGGCATAATTGGTATCCAATCTCGGTACATATACCAAGTAATACGATTTCGGATGTCGAATCATTATTACCCAAAGGAGAATATCCTATTCAATGCAATCAACAAGAGTATCGATTTGTTTTTTCAAAATCATTATTGAAGTATGAAGCGTATACCAATCATTTGAACCCCTGTATAGTACCAAAATATCAAGAAAAAAGTATCATAGAAGTTATTGAAAATGTAATATCGAGCTATAAGTACGGTTGCATTCCCTCACTCAAAACGCTTGCGAGTCATTTTAATACTTCAGAGAGCAGTATGAAAAGGATACTAAAATCAAAACAAGCTAAATTTTCTGATATTCTTGGGCATATACTTCACGATAGAGCAATTGATCTTCTAACCACCTCTGACATGAACATTAATTTGATTAGCGAGCGCTTAGGATATTCTGATAGTCCAAATTTTATTCGATCCTTTAAAAAATGGACAGGTTTTACCCCCGGTAAATACAGAGAAAGTGTGATACTTTCACATTAAAAATGCTATCAGAAAGCTTCGTTGATCCCAAAATAAAAGCCACTATTTCCATTTTCTCCAAATCCGGTATCTAATCGCAACCAGGTACTTTTGTTTTTAAGTAACTTAAAACGTATTCCGGCCCCTGCACTGGGTTTCATGTTGCTTATACTAAAGAAATTTTCAGGAGCGCTTGCCACTTCACCTACCAATCCAAAGGCTGCAATTGTCCATCGCGGTTTAAAACGCCATCGATATTCAGTTTGTATAATATACATATGGCTATCTGTAAATCTACCATAGAAATATCCTCTGGCACTATAGCTTCCACCAAATTTAGCCAAACCTTGAAAAGGTGCATCTCCAAAAGTATTTTCACTATAGACCTGCATAGCCAGAATGCTCGTTTTAGACAAAGGTTCATACGTTCGTAAATCCAAAAAGAATTTATTATAGCCATGGGTAGCTCCCAGAAGTTCGCTTGAAAATTGTGCATTAAGCTCATAATAACGACCAGATAGAGGAGATCCAACATCATCTCTGGTATCTAAATTGAAGGTAACACCCAACCCACTAATAATGGCTCGGTCACTGCCCAGAACACTTCCTGAGTCGAGAATTCCTCCTTCCTCAACTTCAGTAACCTCATGATTTTCGAAGACATATTCAAATCCGAAATTAAGATTTGGAGGTAAGCGCCTTAGATACCCCATTTTTAATTTGTGTGACGTCATATTATACACTTCCTCATTTCTATCGGGTGTACTATTGCCTATGCCCCAAAATAAATTAGGATATATTTCCCAAGTATAGTCTATATCAATAAAATAATCTCCTTTGCCTAAGTAGATTTCTGGTTTGACTTCAAATAGAAACTGTTCATTTAGTGTGTAAATTCCGCTAAATAAAATGTTTGATTGACGGTCATTATAGATATTGCTTTTATTTAATAAAAAAAGTTGCCCACCACCGCCAAAACCAAATTCAGTTTCTGGAGTATAAAAGGCAATAGGAACTCCTATAAATTGAATATTTTTTGTGCTTGCAATCGTGTCGGTTTTAAATACAGTCTCTTTACTTTGAGACTGAACCCCATTAGAAAATAATAGTAGGAGAGCAACTATATATATTGAAATTAGTTTCCTCATTAGAACTGATCTACTAAAATGTTAAAACCAAATGAAAAAGAAATACTATTCACAAAAATATCTTCTGAGGTGGTAATGTTTATCGGGATTGATTCTTGATCAATGTTGATCCATAATAAGTTGGTTTTTAATCCTATATCAAAAGTGACTAGGTCAAAAAACGCATAAGAATACCCAACTCCCAGTAGTGTTCCAAAACCACCGCCTTCTCCCAATTCCTCTACAAAACCATTTGTTTGTTCTATTCGAGTATTATCTCGGTAACGTACATATCCAGGCGATACTTGAAAAAAAAGTGATCCCCGCTCTACTTTCGAGAGATAATACGAAACTAAAGGGCCTATAAATAAGTTCTCTGTAGTTCTCTCTACAATTCCTGAGTTATTGCTCCTATTAGCAGCAATTGTAACTCCTAAAAGGAAACGATTTTTTATAAATTTTCCGGTTGTGAGATTAATCCCATATTCATTGGTAGTTGTAGTTCCATTAGTACTTCTTAATTCAATGGTACTTGAATTGATCGTACCAGATAAACCAGTAAGCCATTTTCCTTTACGGAATGGAGATACAATGGTATCATTTTCTTTTTCCTGACCACTCATACTATTGCTAAAAACCAACAATAAGAAAATGGTTAGTATTTTTAATAAACTATAACTATGTATTCGCATTCAATCAGTTTCTGTTAGATTCGAAATAGGATTTACTCTTTTTTCAAAGTTATAATTTTTCCATCACGCAGTACTTTTAGCTCAAGGGCATCTGTAGTTTTTAGGTTTTTTCCCAACTCACCAAGTTTTACCAAAGAATCATCTGTAAGATCAAATACGATATCATTAAAAGCCAAGATAATATCACCACCAATAATTAACTTTTGTCCATCAATTACTACTTCTGTATCACCTCCTAATAACCCCATTTTGTGCAATACAGATCCAAAAACCACACGCTGTACCAATAGCCCGCTATTTTGAGGTACATTAAACAATCGCTTCGTCTTACCTGTAAGAGGGTATGCATCAAAACCCAACCAAGGAGTTCTATTGTTTGCAATCAGGTTTTTAGTAATATTTGCAGTCGCGGCAAACCCAATACCTTCAAAACCTCCTGATTTGGTAAGGATTTGACTTACTACTCCGATTACTTCTCCTTTCATATTAAACATTGGACCTCCAGAATTACCAGTATTAATGGCAGCATCTGTTTGAATAAATTCAGATTGAGTAAATGGATTAGCACCTAGTTTGTTTTTAATAATTCCGCTTACATATCCTGAAGAAAGTGAATGGCTATAACCAAAGGGGGCACCAACAATAAACACTTGTTCTCCTATTTTTACTTGATCTGAGTCTCCAAAGGTTGCTGTTATAGCATTCTTTTTAGGAAAATCTAATTTTATTAAAGCAACATCTGCTGATTTGAAGGTAGAAATTACTTTTGCAGACCGGACTTCTCCGTCAATAAATTTAACTCTTACTATTTCTGCTGCATCAACAACGTGTGATGCAGTAATAATTTCAGATTCTGAAACCATAAAACCAGATCCCAAGCCTTCAGAAGTAACTGTTTTGGTAACATTACCATTAGATTCTAATTTTGCTTCTTGGGTGAAGATTACCACCACTGCAGGATTTACCTTTTCATAAAGTTGAGATAAATCTTGTGAGGATAGGTTAAGAATATAGAAGTATGTGATCAAAGAAAGAACATATCTCATATGATTTTTTATATAATTTATATAAAATTAATGACTTAACCTCATACTGTAACTATCATTTAAGTTCAAGATAAAGAATATAAAACAGCATTAAATTTCCATACTAATTCTGTAAGTAAGATTTCATTTGATATTAGAAGAAAATTTAAAAGCCAATAAACATAGTATTTATGAGCTTTTAAAGGAATTTGGTTAATTCCTAGTGAAGTCGGAGAGTCTAACCGTTACATTTTAAATTACTGTAAATCATTTTATTGTGTTTGTGTTTTTAAAATTACGCACCGAATTTCTCACCGATTAGATAATTTTGGTTTTTAATTTGTTTTACAATAGTAAATATCATCATTTAAAGGCGAAATTTATTTACACATCTATTTTATCGTTGTTGGCTTTTTTAAAGATTCAATTACAAATAAAATATGATCACCCCCTAATCATAGGTATAGCTATTTTCATTATTCAATGTTAATCAGAATCTTATATAATCCTATTTTTTTATCTTCTAATTCAGGACTACTTCATTATAATGGAGAGCAATGGACTTCAAACAAGTTACCTAATGAAACGATCATACGTTCCGTGACAATTGTGGATGATAAAATTTATACAGGCTCTTATAAAGAATTTGGATTCTGGAGGAAAAATGACATTGGCCTACTTGAATATTTTTCACTTACACATCTGACTAAGGATTACCTATTCACAAGCGAAGAATTCTAGCAGATCGTTCCTTATGAGAGCACAATAATTTTCCGATCGTTTTCCTGAATCTATTTGTATCAAAATGATAAAATTAATGTGCTGGATTCAGATATTATTGTGACCTTTTATTATTTGATTGACACTACATGATTATTTCCAATTTTATATAAGATCTAAAAAAGTGCGGTATAATGCACTTTTTATAGGGTTTGATTATTGTGATAATTATAATCAGTTGAATAGTGCTTTAAAAAGCACTTATTGTGTTTTTTTAGATAAAATTGCGTATATTTACATTAAAAGAGCCATATAATGCACTCGCAACAATTAATAGAAACTATAAAAACGCGGAGGGATATGTTAAACGTGACACAAGATATGCTTGCAGATCTTTCTGGTGTAGGTTTACGCACACTTAAGCAGTTTGAAAGTGGTAAAGGAAATCCAACTTTAGAAACCCTAAATAAGCTTGGTAACGCATTGGGTATGGAATTGACATTTACGGTAAAAGATATGACAGCTAAATAATGAGACAAGCAGAAGTGTTATATAAAAAAGAAACTGCTGGATTGTTAACGCAATTAGACGATGGTAGTTTTGTATTTCGTTATCATGACCATTGGTTTAAAGAAACTGATAAACCAGCGATTAGTTTAACCTTACCTAAAGCACAGCAAGAGTATCAGTCTAAATTCCTATTTCCTTTTTTTTATAATATGTTACCCGAAGGTTCCAATAAGCAAACCGTTTGCTTTGAAAATCGTATTGACACCAAAGATCATTTCGGATTATTAATGACTACTGCAAAATATGATACTATTGGTGCTGTTCAAATCATAAAAATGGATGTGTAATGGAAAACCTAAAACTAATTAATTGCCCAGGTACGCTTGCAGCAGGTTATAGCACATATAGCAATACCGCATTAAGACGTGTTTTTAAAGGGAAAAAGGTAAGTCCAATTTTACCCTATGATTCACCTGCAACGAATGAGATTACGGATGCCTTGTTTACGGAAAACCGAAAACGCATGTCAATTTCTGGTGTGCAAGAAAAATTTTCGGTTTTATTAGAAAATAATAAGTTAGGCTTAATACAAGAGGGAGAGCAAGGACAGTACATTTTAAAACCAATACCTAATGTAGGTAAAAATACGGATCAAATGCCAGCCAATGAGCATGTAACTATGCAAATAGCACGTCAGGTATATACTATTGAAACCGCAGAGAATGCTTTAATTTTTTTTAAAAATGGTTCACCTGCTTACATTACCAAACGTTTTGATGTTAAAGCGGATGGGAGTAAATGGGCTCAAGAGGATTTTGCCTCTTTAGGTGGCAGGACACCGCAAACCTATGGTGAAGATTTTAAATATATTGGTAATTATTTAGAGCTTTTTAAATTACTTGAGCGCTATACACCAGCCTATAAGGTAGAGTCTATTAAGTTATTTAAGCTCATACTTTTTAATTATTTATTTTCTAATGGAGATGCCCACTACAAAAACTTTTCTTTAATAGAAACCCCTTTGGGAGATTATAGATTAAGTCCTGCTTACGATCTTCTAAATAGTAGATTACATATTGACGATAATGATTTTGCTCTAGAAGATGGCCTGCTACCAAGATCATTGGCACAAGGAAAAATCAGCAAGCAATTTTATATTTTAGGTGAACAGGCAGATATTTCCAAAAAACAAATAGAAAAAGTGTACAGTGATTTAACTTCAAATCCAGATGACGTATTAGCACTAATTAAAGCTTCCTATCTCAATGAAAAATCAAAAAGAAATTATATACAAGCTTATCAGACGCGTTTGAAAAAATTATTAAGCAAATAAAGCCCCTAAATAATGTGGCTACTAAAATTGAGATAACGTTACAGTAAATGTATCGTCTATTCTGAATTACTGGACTTGCAACAAAAAACTAGACTATTATTTAAGAGTGGGTCTGTAAAGATTTAAAAATTTAAAAAACCTTGGTTTAATGATTAATGATGAGCAAATACGGCTTTGATCGGTGCGTAAATTATCTTTTAAAATACGCACCGAATCACTCACCATTTTAGTCAAATTCTGACATTTTATTTGATATCATCTGATATCAAATAAAATGAAAAAAACCCGTAAATATTTAATTTACGGGCAAATGATATCAATTGACATCAAATTTAAGTGGAGTCGGAGACGATCGAGCGTTAAAAAATTATCCTGTGGATGATTTTAGCGAAGAGGCGGGCTTGTCGCGCTGGGAATCCCCCGAAAACGCAAAACCCTACCATTAGGCAGGGTTGCAGTGGAGTCGGAGGGTCTAACCAATAGCTTTTAATATACTGAAAATCAAATTATTAAACTGTTTTTTCAAATATAAAGCACCGAATTAAGCACCAGACGAAAATAGTTGATTAATAGTATTTAATAATTACTTTACTAAAGAGTAAATGGTTGTAATACAATAGTGAATAAAAATTGAAAATAAAGAAATCAGTAAAAGGTATTAGGAAGAGAATTTGTATACAGTATTGATTATAATATTAAAACTATTTCAAATACCAATAATTATGTAATAAAACACGTTGTTAAATTAACATAAATTCATATACGACAATGTTAATTTTTATGTAAAATTTATCTGTTAAAGAATTAGGTAGTTTATCGATCACTACAGTTATTTTCAATTTCTGGCACTTCTGATTTAATTAAAGAGATTTAACAATCAATATGTTACGATTTTTAATTTAACAATTTCATGTTAGATTTTTACATAGCTTTACTATATCGATTTTTGGGAAAATGAGATCAGGAAAATTTTGAACATTGGAATACGGGATCCTGATAGGGATCTTACTTTTAAACTCATAAAACCTGGCCCATATGAAAATTAATGTTCTTCTTTTATTGTTATTTCTGGTTTTTTCTTTACGGGGCCAATCCCCTGGGGGAATTGATGGTGAAGATATATGGTTCACCGCAGAAAGACATTTGACACTTACACGAATGGCGGATAGTACTGCTATTGATACTTTACAGGCTCAATCTAGTAATTTCAACTTTCATCAAGCCTTAGTTTTCGATGGAAATTCCAGTATTAAAGATACCTTGTCTGCAGACTTACATAATGTAAAAAAAATAACGGCTTATTTAATTTATAAAAACTATGGAGCTCCGCAAGAACAACCCCTTTGGAGTTTACAGACCCCTACGCTTGACATTACGCTAACCACTGATAGTATCACCAGCTTCAAGAGAAGTATTCCATATACCGGAGGCCGTTCTGATAAGACCGTGATTAACCGCTACTATGAAAAATGGAAAAGATTGCCCGAAATGTCTGTTCAACGGGACAGTAGCTTTTTCTACCTGGGATCTACAGAAACAAAAGATTCACTCTCTAAAAAATTCAAAGGGGGTATTGTAGAGTTTATTTTATACAACCGCAAATTAAAACCTGAAGAAAGAGCCGTGCTAGAAACGTATTTAGCTTTGCGGTATGGTGTTACCATGAATGGGGATTATGTAGATAGTGGAGACCAAAAAATTTGGAATGTCGAAGATAACGATCCTTACCTGCACCGCATTTCAGGAATTGGCAGGGACGATAAAGCCAATATTTTTCAAAAACAATCAGGGTCTAGTGATGACCAGGGGAGTTTGGTTATTTGTGCGGGATCTTTACAATTATCAAACGAACTCAATACTTCCTCGATGAACCATGGAGATTTCTTAATATGGGGTGATGATAATGGAAAAAATGAAATGACAGAAGCCCTAAGCAATTCCTTGCCGGTATTAGATCGAAAATGGCTACTACAAGCTAGTGGAGAAACCTGTCACCGTATAAAAACCGAAGTGTGTATAGACCCTCACTATTTTTTCCCGAATACTGTCCAGGAAGAGAACGATTATATACTAGTTATAGATCGTAAAGGAAGTGGGAATTTTGAACAAACAGAAACAGAAATCGTATATGCCGAACCGGATACAACACGAGGCACGCAGGTTTTTCGAAACATAGTATGGGATATTGACAAATCCGGAAATGATAGTTTTACGTTTGCCACGCTACCAAAATTAAGATTGACCCTGCAACCGGATGTAAAAACGGATTGTGAGAGTACTACAAAATCAGAAACGATTACCTATAATGCAACCGGCGGATTACCACCCTACAGCTATGAATTGATAAATATAACGGGCAACCACCAGAAACAATGGAAAGATAAAGAGAATGAGAATTCTGTGAAGGAAGGAGTATCAAATACTCCTGAAGCCGGTCTATACCGGTTTGCCGTTACCGATGTCCTGGCACACACGACAAAGGATACGCTAACTATCGAAGCATACGTACCACTACAAATTGATTTGGGAGAAGATAGGGCATTAGCCGATGCATCGATAACACTAGATGCTGCAACCCTGATCAAAGAAAAAAGCGTAACATACCTATGGCAATCTGACCAGGGCCTTTCTTACAATACCCCCAAAATCGAAGTGAAGGAAGCCGGAACGTATACCGTAACAGCAACCGATAGCTATGGCTGCACCGCAACCGATGAAATCACTATATTCCCTTCTATAATCGAACAGTTTGTCATATATCCTAATGTTTCAAAGGATGGAAGTTATACTGTCCAGGTAGCACTCAAAGAGCCTTCGCCCGGCCTGAAACTCGATGTTTATGACCTGCAGGGACAATTGCAACATACTCAACAAACAGATCGTAAGAATACCTATTTTGAATTTCGTGGAAAGGTAGATGGCGCATCGGGTTTATATACCATGCACATTTCATCATCCACAATCACTGCCACAGGCAAATTCATAAAAGAATAGGAACGATTTATTCTTTAGGTACCGTCCTTTTTAAGCAGTACCACATATTTAATACCTAGTCGTACACCAAACAATTAATACTCATGAAAACCTTACCACATATTCTATTATTATGCTGTCTTTTGTCAGCCTTTTCGCCCTTACGAGCTACAGACCCTGTCAAGACAGATATGAACAACACTCCGGAAACTCATTATTATCCGTCCACCCGGTCAGAAGGTTGGATAGGAAAGAGCCTTGGTAACCCACTGGACAGCCCGATAGATAATATTTTTCAGGTTGAGATTGACGCTTCGCTGTCAGATAACGATATCGTTTGGCTTACCTACGAGTTGTATGGTATTACCCATACTTCAGGGGTATCCAAAAGTATTAATGAACAATATTCTGTAGGAGGGACTTTTGTCCAGTTCAACGATAGCTGGACACCACAACAGGAACAAGTCAAAGCAGATTGGCTACTTACCGGAAAAAATATCATCCGTTTCACCCTTCCAGAAGGAGTGAAGTACCACTATAAAATCCGAAACCTTGGGGTCAAGGTCCAAAGGTCGGCTCAAAAACATGAGCGGTCGCTCGTTATCAATGCCCAAAATAAAGGGCAGTACTTCGAGGATAAAGCCTATCTTCACGGGTTTGTCTACGGTAAAGATAGTGAAGACGTGTGCTTATATGTCGATAACACCGAAGTAGATTCTTATAATGCTGCTTTTGAACACATTGTTGTTAAAAATACAAAAGATGATGCCTGGACAACCACGGTTAAAGCCATATTTCCTGATGGAGAAACCATAGAGAAAACAGTTAATTTTGGTTGTAATGAAAAAGCAGATCAGGTAAATATCCTAGATCAACCTATAATCACACCAACACAAAAAGAAATGCTCTCGGGTACTGGTCTTGTTCGCTATGCAATTCAGGGGGCATCGGTTACAATAGATCAGAAAGACAGTGATATTGTGGACACGCCAACAGAAATAATTCCTCTGCGATCCATTGATATCCCTGCCCTTAATAGCGGTATGGTAAATGTGAGTCGCTATCATGGTGGTTACCGGTTAAGTCCGCAGCATGCTTCTTATGATAAGGCAGCGATTGTGTCTATTGCCTATGACCCTGATAAAATCCCTAAAGGATATAAGCCCGAAGATGTACGTACCTATTATTTTGATACGCAGCATAATCGATGGAAGGCCTTAAGAAGGGACTCCATAGATATGACCAACCATAGGATCATTTCCAAGACGATGAACAACCAGGATATGATCAACGGTATTTTAAAAGTACCTGAATCGCCGGAGTCAAATGCTTATACACCTACTTCTATTAAGGATATTAAGGCTGCAGATCCTTCTGCGGCGATCAACATGATGCAACCCCCTTCTGCCAGTAATATGGGTGATGCTAATATGGGGTATCCTATTAATATTCCGCCCGGTAGACAGGGGATGCAACCGCAGCTTGCTATACAATATAATAGTGGTGGCGGTAATGGTTGGCTGGGATTGGGCTGGAACCTGCAGGTACCTTCTATCAGTATCGATACCCGTTGGGGTGTACCACGTTATGATCTTCAAAAAGAAACTGAAACGTATCTAATTAATGGTGAGCAGCTAAGCCCTGTTGCCCACAAAGGAGAACTTGTAAACAGAACTACAGACAAACGATTTTACAGGCGTGTGGAGGGGGCTTTTGATAAGATTATTCGTCACGGAAATAGCCCTGCCAATTACCATTGGGAAGTTACTGATAAGATGGGTACACGTTATTTCTATGGGGGAGAAAGTACTGTGGATAACAATGCAGTGCTTAAAGATGCCCAGGGCAATATTGCCTATTGGGCACTGGTTAAGATCCTGGACCTGAATGGTAATTTTGTAACCTATAACCATAGTATACAGCAAGATGTTGGTGTAGCGGGAGGTACCGTTATGGGGCAACAGTTGTACTGCGAAGAAATTTTGTATACAGGAAGCTCAGGGCAAGATGGAAAATATAAAATAGTCTTTACCCGGGATAGAGAACTGGGAGAATCCTTACGGGTGGACAAAAGTATTGATGCCAGATACGGATTCAAAAAAGTAACTGCTGATTTACTTAGGAAAATAGAAGTACAGTTCAATAATCAAAATATTCGCAGTTATGAATTACAATACGCCAACGGGGCCTTCTTTAAAACTTTGTTACAAACCATCATCGAATTTGATGCCTCTGGAGCAGAGTTTACACGCCATCAAATGGAGTATTATGATGATGTACGCACAGGAGAAAATAATTATATGCCTTTTCAGAGCAATATAGACTGGACCGTGCCTTCAGACGGTGGACTGGATACAGGGTTTATCTTACAGGACAACAGTTTCTCTGATGAGCCCACCTTATTGAGCGGTAATGCTGCAGAGGATGTTAATATTGGGGTAGTAGTGGCCGTAGGGTTTGACCCCAACGTGACCTCTAAGAGTAATTCTGTAGGAGGATCCTATAACTATTCAGATAGTGATAGTGAAGGAAATGTCTCCTTGATTGACATCAATGGTGATGGTCTTCAGGACAAGGTATTCCGTAATGGGAACGGTCTGTTTTACAGTCCTAACCAGGGGCTTTCGACAACTGGGGCCGGTGAATTTGAAGATGCCGACTATCCTATTTTAGGGCTTTCTGATTTTTATATGGGTGAAAGTAAAAGCAATACCTACGGTGTAGAAGCCAATTTTGTGGCTTTTGCAGGTTATAGCGAAACCGATACCGAGAGCACTACTACTACCTATTTTACTGATGCCAACGGCGATCAACTCATCGACATTGTTCGCAATGGTACGGTGTATTTTAATACGTACAATCCCGGTACAGGTGTGATCACTTTTACCCCGGACAGTGGGCAAACGGTAAGCCCTGTTTTTGTCGGAGAAGCTGTTTCAGAAGACGTAATCGACCGTGCTGCCCAGGAAGCCGAACAACAGGAAGCTATTGATCAAAACCCCTTGCACGATGTGATAAGGATGTGGCGTGCACCATATTCGGGTACAGTTTCTATTAGTGGTGCCCTACAGCGCATTGTTGACCTTGGTGATGAAGACCGCCAAGAAGAACCCGTAGACAGTATCCGGGTAGCGGTTCAGCTTCGGGATACCGAACTCTGGTCGCGATTTATAGATGCAGATGATACTACTCCCTATACACCGGCAGGGGTAACAAGCCTTTCTGTGCAAAAAGGGGATAACCTGTATTTTAGGGTCGGATCGGTAGATAACGGCTCCTACGACCAGATTAACTGGTCCCCCGAAATCACTTACATCGATGAACAACTAAAGGATATTGATGCCAACGGTCTTGCCATCAATCGTTTTACCGCACTGGAAGACTTCTTGCTGACTTCTCCACAGCAGATCACCCCGCCACTGAATGGCACCGTAGCCTTAACAGGTAACTTTATAAAACCCCAAACCACAGATGATGTACAACTTGTTGTTTTGCGAACTACTGAGACCATTTCACAAACCGGAAATAATACCCGTACTACAGATACATTGTTACAGCGCTCTTATACTTGGAATGAACAAGTAAACACAACTATTGACACCACTTTTTCCGTGGTTAATACCGGCGCAGTAATCGAAAATTATGAATCTAAGGTATTGACGTCTACCAATATTGATTGGGCAGCTCTGGAGTGGAAGCCCCGGTTGGAATATATCACAACGGATTCGGGTATCAACCTGCAACAATCACCCATCGTAATCGATGTCGTGCCCAACTATAGTCTTTATGCCTTTACAGAAAAAATCACCGAACCTTTTGCCCTTACTGTAGCCGATACGACTTTTATAGATACAGTAACCGTGCGTGTTGCTCCCAGACTTACTTTTACCGGTATCAATCCTTTTGGTTCAGAACGGGATACCTTGACCCTTTCTATAAAAAAGCGGGATACACTACTGGCCAAAAAGCAATTGATTTATAGGCAAGGGAGCTTAATCACCCCGGATTCGATCCTAAGTTTTCCGGCAGTAGCCAACCGGGACACTTTATACATAGAATATCATACTCGTGATAGGGAACTGGCTGGGACTTTTGGGGAGAAAAATGTATCCTTTACCACAGACTATCCGTTATATCAAGGCAGGGTTGTTTCTGCAGGAATATACACAGGCTTGCCGGATAATGGTGATAACGAAGATTTTATCTTTGGTCACCTATACCGAGGCTGGGGACAGTTTGCCTGGAATGGTAACCGCGAAAAGGCCATGCTGCCCATTAATGAAAACGAGCTCAAGCTTAGCGAAGCTGCCTTGAACCAAGGGGAAATCAATACCAATGGGCTTTCTGGTGAAGACCTTAATAATCAAGATACTTATGACCCTACTCAGGACCAGTTTGTCCTAATGGTTGCCAATGGCCAGGATCGTAACTGGACCGGCTATGATGCTTTTACCTATCTTGATGCACAGGTCATCAGCAGTTCCCGTTACGGGGTAGACGACCTGGATATCCTGGAGATCAACACTGGCGATGGTACCGGCCTCTCGGCTATAGACCGGATAAGCCAGGTAGAGACCACCTCCTTTACCCTGGGAGGCGGTGTTGGTGGTGTTGGAGGCAGTGCCAGTGTGTCTAATAGCAAAACTATTGTGACCACAGATTATATGGATATGAACGGCGACCGATATCCCGACATCGTGACCAACCGGGCGATCCAGTACACTGCGGCTCGTGGCGGGTTGTCTACACAAATCCTCCTGGATCCAGGCAATGTCTCAGAAAGTAATGGCACTACTAATAGTGTGGCCCTGTCAGGTTCGGTAGCCATCCCTTCTTCAAAATCTAATAGTTCCCCCAAGGGATCACAAAAAGGTTCCACCGATGCCGGAGATGCCCGATCCACCAATGGCAGTATCAACGTTGGGATTACCAAAGGCGATAATGATACCGATACCAGCTATATGGATATCAATGGCGATGGCCTGCCAGACCGGGTTAATGTTGCTAATAAAACTGTACAGCTCAATTTAGGGTATAGCTTTGCTGATCCCGAACCTTGGAATTTTGACGAGATCAATATCGGGAATAGCGATACCGAAACCGGTGGTTTTGGGTTTAGTATCTTTAGCGGTTCTATTGCAGGTGGTTACAGCCTGGCTCGATCAGATAATGAAGTGTTACAGACCTTTCAGGATGTCAATGGCGATGGGCTGATGGATATTGTGATCAAAGGAAATCCAGTACAGGTAAAAATTAACCTGGGGAATAGTTTTGCAGAAGCTACCAACTGGCAGGGGATTGGTAATTTCAGTGAAAACGAAACCGCCAGCGAGTCTTTGAACGCAGCCTTTACTTTTGGATTCTATATTCCGTTAATAAACATAAAGTTTGTCGTTAACCCTAGTGGGGCCACAAATGAAAGTATGGCACGCGAAACGGCCAAGATCACGGATATTGATGGGGATGGTTTCCCGGACTACCTAACCTCAGAAAGTGATGGACAGTTGAGCGTTAAACGTTCTACAATCGCCCGAACCAACAAGCTAAAGGCTGTACAACGACCACTTGGAGCAAGTTTTGCACTTGATTACACACCTATTGGCAATACTTTTGATCAACCCAATACTGTATGGGTGCTCTCTAGTGTCTCCATGTTCGACGGGGTCGAAGAACAAGATGGCGGTGCCAATACCATGCTCAGTACCTTCGAATATGATGGTGGCTTTTACGACCGTAACGAACGTGATTTCTATGGGTTTAAAACCGTAAAAACCCGTCAACTGGATACCGAAAATGGAGATGCCGTATACAGAACCGTCGTGCAAGAATTTATAAATGATAACTTTTATGAAAAAGGGTTGTTGGCAAATGAAATATTACAAGATGCCAATGATAACAGATTTACAGAATCTTTGAATGTCTATAGCCTAAAAAATGTACAGACTGGAGCTGGCTTACCGGATTCGGTAAAAGAAGATGCTACCGCAGCAGCGTTTCCGGCCATGACCGAAATGGTTAATAATTTTTATGAAGGACAAGCTGCTGCGGGAGAGACTACACGAATGACCTACCAATATAACCCCGTGGGAAATGTTACCGGATATACCGACGAGGGAGATAGTGGTAGCGATGATGAGATCAGTTCCCAAATACAATACCACCCAGAGACTGGAGGCAATTATCTGGTAGGTATCCCTAGTAAAATAACCGTTACCGGAAATGGCAAAACACTTCGGGAACGGGAAAGTACGATTGATAATGCTGGGAATATCACTCAGCTGCGTAAAAAACTCGCCGATGGTACAACTGCGCTGTTTGATATGCAATATAATAATGTAGGTAATATTACCAGAATGACCAGACCTGCCAACCAGTTGGGCGAACGCTTGTTTTTTGATTATCAATACGATCCCGAAGTACAGACCTACGTAGAAAAAGTAGATGATGCCTACGGGTATTCCTCTACCTCGCAATATGATTATCGTTTTGGCCAGTTACTCAATACCACAGATATTAATGGTAACCGTATGGAATATACCCTGGATGATGCAGGTAGGGTAACCAAAATACGCGGACCGCTAGAGATCGCTGCCGGGGTTGATTTTACGTTAAAATTCAGCTACAATCCCCAGGCTGATATCCCCTGGGCATTAACACAGCATTATGATCCCCAGTTTCCTGGTAACGAATTAGAAACCGTAACCTTTATCGATGGACTGGCAAGGGTACTACAAGTGCAAAAAGATGGAGCAATTTATCAAGGCGTCAATAATGCTGATCAGGAGATGCGTATCGTATCGGGCAGGTTGAGTTTTGATGCTTTTGGTCGTACAATCACGTCTCGTTATCCTACTACCATTACAGGAGCGGCAGGGACATTTGCCGCTAATCCCGACACCGTACAACCTACCGAAACCGAGTACGACGTATTGGATCGCGCCACTAGAGTGACCTTACCCGATGGTGCCGTTACCCAAACGCAATACAATTTTGGTAGTGACCGTAACAGCAACCAACAGTTTAGTACCCTGGTGACTGATGCTAATGGCATACAAAAAGAAAGTTTTACCAATGTACGTGGGCTTACTACTTCGGTAAGGGAGCAGTACAGTCAGGGAGGCGATATCTGGACTTCGTATAGCTACAATGCGATTAACGAATTGATCGAGGTAACCGATGACCAGGATAACCGGATCACCTCGGCCTACGATAATTTTGGAAGACGAACCAGTGTAGACCATCCCGATGCAGGGCTCACCAGTTTTACCTATGACCTGGCCAGTAACCTCACCAGTAAAGTGACGGCCAATCTTAAAGCGGCCGGGCAGGCTATTATCTATACTTATGACCGGGAACGGTTGACCAACATTACCTATCCACAAAATCCGAGTAATAATGTAAAATATACCTACGGAAACACAGGGGATCCTGATAACCGTGCCGGGCGAATTGTCACCCAGGAAGATGGGGCTGGTAAACAGGAATTTTCATACAATCCTTTGGGTGCGATGGTCAAAAATAAACGTGATATTATCGTAGCCGGAGAAAACCTGGCCAGTTTTACCACCCGCTGGCAATATGACACCTGGAACAGAGTGACCGAAATCACCTACCCAGATGATGAAAAAGTGACCTATACCTACAATTTGGGTGGATTGGTGCAAAGTCTTTCTGGCGTTAGCCGATTGGGGAGTTATGAGTATGTAAAACAATTAGGTTACGATAAATTTGAGCAACGTGTCTATATGGGCTATGGTAATGGTACCGAATCTTTTTATAGCTATGAGCCCGAACGCAGAAGGCTCAAAAACCTGATTACCGAATCTGCAACCAACCGTAGGTTAATGGATAATGAGTATACCTATGATAAGGTAAACAATATCCTGAGACTGGTCAATACCATGGAGGTGTCCACCAGTGATGAGTTGTTGGGTGGCCCCAGCGACTACAATTATCAATATGATGACCTGTACCGCCTTACCAACGCCACGGGGTCCTATACCGATGAAGAGGATAACCACCGCTTTACCCTGGATATGGAATATAACAGCATCCATAGTATTACCAAAAAAACACAAGTAACCGAATCCAAGGATCAGGCGGATGGGGACAATGCGTGGATCGAAGAACCGGAGGTTACCTATGATTGGGAATATCAATATGAAGATGCCCAGCCCCACGCTCCTATCCAAATGGGAAAATTTACCTATCTTTATGACTTAAACGGAAATTTGGTGAGCAGGCCGGAACGTACCTTTAACGCTGATGTTAATACAGAACGGGAAAACTTGATCTGGGACGAGGAAAACAGGTTGACCGCAGTAACCGAAGCTGCTGATGACGGGATCGTGTTGTATAACATCTATGATGCAGGGGGCGAACGGGTTTTAAAGACCAACAATGATAATAATGTGGAAATCACAATTAATGGTACGGTAGCGACCCCACGGCCGGTGGATAAACTGGATGATTACATTACCTATGTAAACCCATATTATGTGTTGCGTAAGGATTACTTTACCACCCATTTTTATATCGAAGGAGAACGTGTAGCTACCAAACTATCTGAAGAAGATAAGGATTTGGGCTTATATTGGCACCACCAGGATCATTTAGGCAGTTCTGCATATACGACCGGGGTGAGTAGTGGAGAAACGACCCAACACATCGAATACTTCCCTTTTGGGGAGACGTTCATTGACGAAAAGGAAGATGGTAGGGATGAAGATGCCGGGAAAGACAATCCGTATCGCTATAATTCGAAAGAATTAGATCAGGAAACAGGTTTGTACTATTACGGGGCACGATACTATGACCCAAGGACCTCTGTGTGGCAGTCTGTGGATCCGCCGATCATAGGGAAGTTTTTAATTGGTCAGCATAATGGAGGAGTATATAATAGTAAAAACTTAAGTATATACTCTTATACTTACAATAATCCTATCAAATACCTAGATCCAGATGGAAATCAAGTGGATGTAGTGGATACCGTCCTTGATTTTGTTCCTTTTGTTGGAAGTGCAAAGGATATTTATAAGGGAGCTAGAGATGGTGATTGGCTGACTTTAGGTATAGGCGTAGGAGGATTAATAGTCGACGTGGCTACCTTAGGAGCCGGTTCTATTGTAAAAGGAGCTGTAAAAACTGGTGTTAAGCAAGGCATAAAACAAGCAGCAAAACAAACTGTTAAAGAAGCTGCAATTACCAGAGCCAAAAAAGCTGCTATATTACAAACTAATAAATTGGTTGGTCAAGCTGCAGAGAAGAAAGTAACCAATGCATTGATCAAACGTTTCAAAAGTAGTGATGTCGGTACTCAGATAACCGCAAGGTTTAAAGACGGTAAAGCAGTTGTTTTTGATAACGTTGTAGTTAAAAACGGTAGGATACAGTTAATCAATGAAACAAAAACCGGAGCAGCTAAATTATCTACAGCACAACAGAGGTTTTTTGAAGGTGGGGAAGCTGTAGAATTTGTCGGCGAAAAAGCTAAGCAGTTAAATATTTTAGGATCAAAAGTGGATAAAAGCAAAATAGCTACAGAAGTAACAAGAATAGAATAATGTATAAATGTTAAATAATAAATGAAACTGTCAGAAGTAAAGAAACAATTGTTAGATTCGTTAATTCCAATAAGCAAAGAATATGAGTATAAAATTAATAAGTCAAAATTTGCGCTTATAAATAAAGATGTTGATAAAATTTGTTCACTACAATTTACGGAGAATCATTGGTCAACTGAAATTCAAATTATGCCAGCTATTTGTGTTGATGTCATAGAAATTAATGCTATATGGAGTAAATTTGATGATTACATAAGTTATACCTTTTTTATGAATCTCCGTAAGTTAGAAGATTGGTTTGATATTGGAGTTATAGATTGGGAGAAGTTTAAATTAAATGATGGTGATAAGTATTGTATTTTCAACTATGATAAGGATTTAGTTTCTGCTTCTGAAGATATCCAAAGATTGTTTAGAGACTATGGTTTACGTTATATAAATGATTATGGACATGTAAAGGGCGTCGACACTCTTTATAACAATAACCCTTTAGAAGAAGACAATCCTCATTGTGCTGGTTTTCAAGTTCAAAGTGTAGTAGGTATAATTGCTGCTAAATTAGCAAAGAACCCTAAATATGATGAGATCAAATCTATTTATACCAAACGGATGAAAAAGCATAAAGAAGAAGATACGATGGATGTGGAGGATATTGAAAGGTTTTTTGAAGTGAGTAAATATTTAGAGAAAAATTTACAGACGACATGAAGTATATCATTGCGGTACTATTGATGATTATTTTTAATTCTTGCCTTTCAAAGAGTAAAAATGAAAGTCAAAAAGCTTTAACTTTTAAATCTAAAGAATCCAGAGAAGAGATCTCTTCTCTGGATTCTTTAAAATCAATGGAAAAGAATATGATTTCTGTTTCCAATAGTCTAAAAAAAGTTAAGGAAGAAAACCAAATTGATATAAGAGGTAAAAATGGGGATATATCTTTAGTTTATAAAGATGTTTTATCGGGTGCCTTACGGATAAAAATACCTCAAACTTTTGTGCCTATGAGCAGGGAAGATATAAAGGTTAAATACCCTCAAGCAAATCCAGATAATATTACGGTATATTCTAATCAAAGAGGGACTATAAATATTTTATTAAATATTTCTGATGTTCTTTTAGAAAATGAATTATCCTCGGTTTTATTTCAAACAACAGAACGGCTTAAAAAAGTAAAAGGATTGAGTATAGAAAAATCTGAGGTAAAAAAAATCAACAATAAGGAAGTTGCCATTATAGCCTTCAACTCTCAAGCTGTTGATACTCGGATTTATAATTTAATGTTCATTACTGATATTAATGGAAAAACTTTTACAGGAAATTATAATTGTACTTATGAGCATTTAAGTAAATGGAAAGATATTGGTGCAGAAATAGTGAATTCTCTCGTTGTCCTATAACCTCTAGCTCGCGCTCTAATCCCCAGATTTCCATGTTAAAACCAAGGATTAAGAGTTAAAATTTAAGCAGCAGTCTTTTTTTCATAGGGCTGCTGTTTTCTTATTACTGCACAAACTCTGTGTACTAGTTTGTTCCTTACGTTATTAATAACAATCATTTTTGGTTTTCCTTCCTCGACTTTTCGCTCATAATATGCTTTTAGCTCTGGATCATAAGTTTTAGCTGCTAATGCGCATAGGTGTAGTTGTTTTTTCAGTGTTTTATTGGCCATATGGTGTACTTTAGCCTTTTTTCTAATACTTGTTCCAGAGGAGTATTCAAAAGGTACTACCCCACAGTAACAAGCTAACTGCTTTGGATTTTGATATCGAGTAAAGAAATTGGTATATATGGTTAAATATAGTGCAGTAATCTTCCCAATACCAGTAACAGAAGTAACCAAATTGATGGTTTTACTCAACTTATCATCAGATAGGATTAGCTTTTGAATTTCCTGTTCAATCCTTTTAATCTCATCGGTAAAAGTCTTTACTGATTTTTTGATGCTTTTCTCTGCCAACTTACCAAGACCTGGAGCGAATGTTTTAAGTTCTTTAGGGTATTTGGTCAAATCGGTTTTACTTTTTACTAAACGCTCCCTGATAGTTATCAATGTTTTGATTTTATCTAAAATTTCAGGCACAGGTGTATAAATTTCCAGCTCTTCTTGGTTTTTTGCTGCATACCGGGCAATACGAATAGCATCGATCTGATCGTTTTTACCTCGTTGTAGTCCAAGGCTTCTAATAATCCTAAGAGACATCTCTACACAAAGATTTGCTTGTTTTTCTACTAATTTTGTAACAATTAGCTTTCCATAAACCCCTGTGTGTTCCATACATATCAATGAACTCGAAATTGCTGTTTCCTGATTTTTAACAATTGAAAAAACGCTTTAATGCCTTTTTGAGTGTTGTCAAAAATATAAGAAGAGACTTCATTGTCATTGTCAATAATAGCTACATCAAATGTTAATTTGGAGATGTCGATACCAATAAAATGAGAAAAATTTTGTTTATTCATAATCAGATATTTTTAGTGATAACATGCACAAAATTCTGAACGATAATCGAAACCCTGATACTAGGTCTAAAAACCTGAATTTCCATTTGATACTGTTTCAGAAATAACCGATAAAGGATTTAATCGGGGGATAAGTCTAAAAACTTTGCGCCGCTACTAATTCACCTTTATCGGTTGGGTAGTTATCCACAATTATTGAGGTTGTCAACAAAGAAAAGAAAAAGAAGCAAAAAGAAAAGAAAATCAATCACTTACATCATTATTAACTTCGTTAGGTTATCTCTATGTGAATAACTATGCTAAACTAAGGGGTGCCGCTAGTACGCGCTCCCGCCACGCTTTGGCGTGGTAAAGCTTCTGTAGTAGCTGCAAATGATAAAAGCCACAACACTTCTCTTTTATGGAGGGGTGTTGTGGTTTTTACAACAGAAAAGACAATTTAGCTATCTTTATGACGCAAACGGAAATTTGATCAGCCGGCCTGAACGTACCTTTAATGATGACCCTGATAGTGAACGGGAGAACCTGATCTGGGATGAAGAGAATCGACTGACCGCAGTAACCGAAGCAGCCGATGATGAGATTGTATTGTACAACATTTACGATGCAGGGGGCGAACGGGTATTAAAGACCAATAATGATAATAATGTGGAAATCACAATTAATGGTACGGTAGCGACCCCACGGCCGGTGGATAAACTGGATGATTACATTACATACGTAAACCCGTATTATGTGTTGCGCAAGGATTATTTTACCACCCATTTTTATATCGAAGGCGAGCGGGTTGCGACAAAACTGTCAGAAGAGGATAAAGACTTGGGCTTATACTGGCACCACCAAGACCACTTGGGTAGTTCTGCATATACGACCGGAGTGAGTAGTGGTGAGACGACACAACACATCGAATACTTCCCGTTTGGTGAGACGTTCATTGATGAAAAGGAAGATGGTCGGGATGAAGATGCCGGGAAGGATAATCCGTATCGCTATAATTCTAAGGAGTTGGATCAGGAGACTGGCCTCTATTATTACGGAGCACGATATTATAATCCAAGGACCTCTGTTTGGACCGCCCCGGATCCCCTGGCCACCTTTGATCCTGTGATGAACCGGGAGCATTACCTGGACGGGGAGCATAATAACGGAGTGTATAACTCCGGGAACTTAAATGTGTACGGGTATACCTACCAAAATCCTGTAAAATATGTAGATCCTAATGGGAAGCAAAGTGTTCCTGGGCCAGTTGGTGGGGTTGGTGAAGGAATAGCTAGGGCAGTCAGAAGTCTTTTTGGGACGCCTAAAAAAGCCCCGCGAAATAACAACTCACCTATTATCAAACCTAAAGC
>CANMLL010000025.1 GCA_947498775.1 uncultured Aquimarina sp. | reverse complement strand
TTGTAGCCCGTAGGGGAATCGAACCCCTCTTACCAGGATGAAAACCTGGCGTCCTAGCCGATAGACGAACGGGCCATAGTTGTTTGTCTAATTGCGGATGCAAAAATACAACTATTTTTTAATGGCACAAGTCTTATTTTATTTTTTTACAAAACTTAGTATGCCTTAGCAAATAATACTCGAATTTTTGATGGCTTACCACTATAAATACAGCTTCCATCCTCTTCTTTTTCTTCAAAAGGAATACATCGTATTGTTGCTTTGGTAAGCTCTTTTATTTTCTGCTCTGTTTCCTCTGTTCCGTCCCAATGCGCAGAGATAAAACCTCCTTTACTCTCCAGCACTTCTTTGAAATCCTCAAAAGTATCCACTTTGGTGATATGCTCATCTCTATATTGCGTTGCCTTTTGATGTAAGCTTTTTTGAATTTCTTTCAGCAGTGATTCAACAGTTTCGATCACTTCATTTTTTGCAACAAATTGCTTTGTTAATGTATCACGCCGCGCCAATTCTACAGTGCCCTTTTGTAAATCTTTTGGGCCAATAGCAATTCGCAAAGGAACTCCTTGCAACTCGTATTGTGCAAACTTAGCCCCAGGTCTATAAGTGTCACGATTATCAAACTTTACAGAAATCCCTTTTGTTCTTAAATCTGCAACCAATTCGTTAGCTACTTCGGATATTTGATGTAATTGATCTTCTCCTTTGTATATAGGCACTATTACCACTTGTATAGGTGCCAAATTTGGGGGCAGCACTAATCCATTATCATCGCTATGCGTCATAACTAAAGCGCCCATAAGCCTAGTAGAAACTCCCCATGAGGTTGCCCACACATAATCCTGCTTCCCTTCTTTAGAAGTAAATTTAACATCAAAAGCCTTTGCGAAATTTTGCCCTAAGAAATGTGATGTTCCTGCTTGTAAGGCTTTACCATCCTGCATTAATGCCTCAATACAATACGTATCTTCAGCACCTGCAAATCGTTCACTTTCTGTTTTTCTTCCCTTTATAACCGGAATTGCCATAAAATTCTCAACAAAATCAGCATATATATTGTTCATTTGTTCGGTTTCGGCTATTGCTTCTGCTTGGGTTTCATGAGCTGTGTGACCTTCCTGCCATAAAAACTCTGCTGTACGAAGAAAAAGACGAGTTCTCATCTCCCATCGCACCACATTGGCCCATTGGTTTACCAAAATTGGTAAATCCCTGTAAGATTGTATCCAACCTTTGTACGTATTCCAGATAATTGCTTCTGAAGTAGGGCGAACTATAAGTTCTTCTTCTAATTTAGCATTTGGGTCAACTATTAATTTTGACGAATCATCAGGATCAGTTTTTAATCTATAATGAGTAACCACTGCGCATTCTTTTGCAAATCCCTCTGCATTTTTTTCTTCAGCCTCAAAAAGGCTTTTAGGCACAAATAATGGAAAATACGCATTCTGATGACCAGTTTCTTTAAATTTTCTATCCAACTCTGCCTGCATTTTTTCCCAAATAGCATATCCATACGGCTTAATTACCATACATCCTCTAACCGCCGAATTCTCGGCCAAATCAGCCTTAACGACTAACTCGTTATACCATTTTGAATAATCTTCACTTCGCTTTGTCAAGTTCTTGCTCATAAACTACTATTTGGCACAAATGTTGTGGGTTTGTTAAATATAATTTTGTTAGCGCAAAACTAACTAAATTTGTAATGTTCAACAATAAAATAAGAAGATATGCGTCCTAAAAATTATTTTCAAAGAAATGGCGCCACCATAGTTTTACTTGTGGTAGGTGCGCTTATGTTGACGTCTTGTAGCTCATATGAATATGTACCATACAATGATGGTGTCTATGGTCAGGCAGGAAGCCAAAGAAATATTGAAACACAACCAAACACTACACAAAAAAAATCAAATTATTTTTCTAGTTATTTTTCTGAAAAATCATCTCAGATAGATAATGTAGTAGAACAAGGCGAAATTTTTACAGATGTTGATTCGTATGCGAGTGAAGATTACGATCCTAACGATACTACTGCGGTAGCCTTAAATTATGAAACTGGACAACCAGCTTGGGGAAGCAACCCTACAGAGGTAAATGTAAACATATTTGATAACGGTTGGAACAACTGGGGTCCCGGATGGGGACTTGGTTGGGGCTGGAACAACTGGGGTCCCGGATGGGGATGGAATGCTGGTTGGGGATGGAATGCCGGATGGGGATGGAACGGATGGTATGGCCCAGGCTGGGGAATTGGCTGGGGATTGAACGCAGGATGGGGATGGGGTAATCCCTGGTTTGGCAGAGGTTTTTATGGTCACCATTATTATGGTCATTACCGTGGATTTAATCGAGGGTATTCTGGAAGAAACAGATATGTAGCCTATAACGGAAGTAGAAATTCTTTTGCCGCAAGAAGTGGAAATAGAGCTTATAGCAGTTCAGGATATAACACAAGAGCAAGAAGTTCTAATTCTTCAAGAAACAGTCAAGGGTATACGAATCGCCGAAGAGTATCTGCAGACGGTAGTAGAAGCAGAAGTTCGAATTATTCAAATGGGTCGTACAATTCGCGTTCAAGATCATCTTCAGCAAACCGAAGTGGTAATAGCAACAGATATTCAGGCCCAGCAACAAGAGCAAGAAGCTCCTCTTCTAGTAGAAGTTCGGGCTATTCAAGAGGAAGTTCTCCTTCTAGAAGCAGAAGCTCTTCTGGCTACTCAAGAGGAAGTTCTTCTCGTAGCAGTGGTTATTCCGGATCTAGAGGAAGTAGTAGGTCTTCATCAAGAAGCAGCGGAAGTCGAAGTGGTGGAAGCAGAGGTAGAGGTAGAGGATAAAAAATCAGGCTTTTGAGTATACAAACCTGATAATTATCACATAACTTTCCCGAATGTCTCCTTACTTTTGAGATATTCTGTAATTCAAAATTTTTTAACTAATGAAAAAGCTATTCTTATTCATAGGTTTATTTTCTATGTCTTTTCTGAATGCTCAAGATATTACAGATGCATTGCGCTATTCGCAACAAGATATCATCGGCACTGCGCGATTTAGAGGAATGAGCGGTGCTTTTGGTGCGCTTGGAGGAGATTTATCAGCATTACAAATTAACCCCGCAGGATCTGCCGTTTTTTTAAACTCTTACGGCTCTATTACACTTTCTTCAACAACAATTGATAATGAGGTTAGTTATTTCAATGGATTTAGCAATACCAATTCTACAAATCTGAATTTTAATCAATTAGGCGCGGTTTTTATTTATGATTTTTATAATGAAGAATCTACAGGAATTAATAAATTATCCCTTAGTTTAACCTATGATCAAACTGCAGATAATGCAGATGAGTTATTTTCTTTTGGACAAAGCAGGAACTCTATAGATAGTTTCTTTCTTACTGAAACTCAAGGATTGCCTTTGGACTTAATAAGCCGAAGAACAGGTGAAACTGTAAGTGAATTATATGGATTCCTGGGTGAAACTGAAGGTTATGGTCCCCAACAAGCTTTTTTGGGTTATGAAGCGTTTATAATAGAGGCTGACGATCCAGACAACCCAGATAATACTACCTATTTCTCAACTATTGCTCCCGGAGTATTCGATCAAGAATATTATTATGAAAGTACTGGGCTTAATGGGAAGTTTACCCTGAATGGAGGAGCGCAAATAAATCAGAACTTTTATATTGGATTTAATCTTAACTCCCACTTCATAAGTTACGATAGAGTGACCGAGTTTTTTGAGGAGAATGATAACCCTGGAAGTACTGTAAATCAGGTGATATTTACGAATAGATTATCTACCTCGGGAGCCGGGTTTTCTGCACAAGTAGGAGGCATTGCAAAAATTTCTCAAATGGTTCGATTAGGAGCATCTTATGAATCTCCTACCTGGTATTATATCGAAGAAGAAACCACTCAACGATTAGAAACATTTGATAATTCTAATGGAAGAACTTTGATAGATCCGAATGTGATTAATATTTTTCCCGAATATGAACTGCGCACTCCGGCTAGCTATACAGGAAGTATTGCTATTCTATTTGAACAGCAAGGATTAATAAGTTTAGATTATTCTTATAAAGATTATTCCTCGATCGAACTTAGTTCAGATTTTGGAAACAACTTTTCTAATGTGAACGGAGACATCGATACCAACTTGCAAGGTGTTTCAGTTATTAGAATTGGAAGTGAATGGAGAAATGGTAATTGGAGTTTTAGAGGTGGATTTAGTTTCGAAGAAAGCCCTTATAAGAATGACTTGATACTAGGTGATAAAAATGGTTTTTCAGTTGGGGCGGGATACACTTTCAACCAATTTAGATTTGATGTAGCCTATGATTATACTGAGCAAGAACGAATTGAACGGTTTTTTCCAGATTCTGGATTCAACAATTCTGCAGTGGTAGACACCTACAGAGACAACTTAACATTCACTTTTGGAATGAATTTTCAATAATGAGTCCATAAAAAAAAGGATAAACAATCTTAATTATTTACCCTTTTTTATTTATATAATTTCTAATCTATCGAATAAGTGAGAAATTACCCGCAAAGACTCTTCTTCGCATATTAGGATCTGTAGGCTCATTAAATTCTACTCTGAACCAATAGTCCGAAGACGGCATCAGTTTACCATTATACGTTCCATCCCATCCTGCGCCTCCAGGTCTTAATTGTTTTAGTAATTTACCATATCGATCAAAAATATAAATCAATGCTGTAGATTGGTTTTCAATATTAATTAAACTCCAGGTATCATGAAAACCATCCCCATTTGGGGTAAAATACTTAGGGTACCCCAAAATCATAAATATCTCTGATATTCTTTCACTTACCAGACAATCCCTATATCTTGCTGCAACTCGGTAATCACCAGGAGGCACATCTGCAAAAACTGCAGAAGATTGATAAGGTCTATATTCTATAAAACCATTTCCTAGGTCTCTATCTAATCTATATTCAAAATCTGTAAATCCCAACGCTTGAATATCATCGGGTGTAGTTGTAATTTCGGCAGTAATTGTATAGCTTCCCGCAAAAGATTCCTCTGCTACAACAGGGTTGATTGTGATTTCAATTGCCGACACATCTACTATTACCAATTCATCTCTTCCAACCTCAACGGTTCCGGCGGCATCAGAATACCCAATCAATTCATATACTCCAGGAGCATTAGCTTGCAACACAGGTATATCTGTTACTCCTTGAGGTCCCGATGGAGTTACCCATCGATAACTAATTGCCCCTGGAAAACGCCCTTCTATCGAAACAGGAAATTCACCACAAGTAGCAATATCCTGCCCTACTCCTGGTTCTAGAATACTACAATCGGTAGTACCGGCATTATCTTCATCAAGATTTGTTTGTTGAAGCTGTATTACACCCGCCTCATCAGAAAAATTAGTTATCAAAATAAAATAATATTCTCCTGATTGAGCATTAGGTATCGTTAGAGTTTCTATAAATACATTCTCCTCGGGAGTTCTAGCAAAACTACAATCCACAATATTTGTGTTATCAAGACCCAAAGGACCTGTGGTATAATAATCCGGATCATCTACATTGTTTACACATTCTTCAGGTCTGGGAGTATCATCACCAGCAGTATCACACCCCCTGGCCAGATCATCACAATTAATAAAAGAAGTTGTAAAGGGTCCCCAGGCAATAAAGTCAACATCTAACTGTCGCTCTCCCCTATCCAAATTACTGTTTGTATTAATATCTACCCATTGTTGGATATCAAAAATTAATTCTCCAGCTTCGTCAATCCTAAGAAAATACCAGGAAGAATTACGTGTGCTATCTAAACAACCTAAACCTTGAAAACTTATATCCTCACCAGTAATATTAGGGAAAGTTAATTCTTGCGCTGCATCAGAACAGAACGGTTGTGCCGTTCTACAAGCCACATCAAAATCTAGCTGAGCAAACACTGAGGTTGTGCCCATAAACATTGTCAATACTAATAATGAAATCTTAGGAATTGCTTTTGCCATTTTCATATAACGTTAAAAATTACATTTTTCGTGTGTAGGTATAGATTAGGGCTTTAAATATACAGAACTTCTTCAAGAAAACAGGTATATCTAATTGTTTAACATAGCTTTTCCAAGTAAAACAACAAAATTGTATCTTTGCATCCCATATTACGGGAATACTATTAAATTATTCCCTTTTTATGTACTAAATAATAAAAATTTGAAGTGTGAAAATTGACAAGGCCCTTGAAGCTATTGAAGCGCTAGGTGATAATCATGTAGCTACTAGCGCTACTACTCCTCTTAGAGAAGATGCCTTTAAACTAAGTGATAAAGAAAAAATCGCTTTGATTAAAGAAGATGTAAAACATATATTGGAAACCCTGGGATTAGATCTTACAGATGATAGTCTTAAAGGCACACCCCAGCGTGTGGCAAAAATGTTTGTGAACGAAATTTTTTCTGGTCTTCATCCACAAAGAAAACCAGATGCTTCTACTTTTAAAAATCATTATAAATATGGCGAAATGCTGGTAGAAAAAAACATCACAGTCTATTCTACTTGTGAACATCACTTACTACCTATCGTAGGAAGAGCACACGTGGCCTATATTTCTAATGGCACTGTTGTTGGATTATCCAAGATGAATCGTATTGTTGATTATTATGCCAAGCGCCCCCAAGTACAAGAGCGTATGACTATGCAAATTGTGCAGGATCTTCAAGTTGTTTTAGGAACACAAGATGTTGCTTGTGTTATCGACGCAAAACACTTATGTGTAAATTCTCGAGGTATTCGAGACATAGAAAGCAGTACGGTAACCAGCGAATTTGGTGGAAAGTTTAAAGAACAATCAGTACGAAGAGAGTTTCTTGATTATATTAAATTAGACACCACATTTTAAAATTATTTCAACTAACATTTAGCATCCATTTAAATTATGACTCCAAGTCCTATGTACATGTCTCAAGAATTAAAAATTTACAATTCAATTTCTGGAGAAAAAGAAACATTTATACCAATTACTGAAGGTAACATAGGCATGTATGTTTGTGGCCCTACGGTTTATAGTAATGTGCATTTAGGTAATTGCCGTACTTTTATTTCTTTTGATATGGTGTATCGGTATCTAAGACATCTGGGGTATAAAGTAAGGTATGTAAGAAATATAACCGATGCGGGACATTTAGAAAATGACGCCGATGATGGAGAAGACAAAGTAGCAAAAAAGGCACGTTTGGAGCAATTAGAACCTATGGAAATTGTACAACGCTATACCTTAGATTTTCATAACGTAATGGCAAAATTCAATACAATTTCTCCAAGTATAGAACCTACTGCTACGGGTCATATTGTGGAGCAAATTGAGATAATAAAAACAATCATAGATAATGGTTTTGCCTATATATCCAATGGTTCGGTATATTTTGATGTTAAAAAGTTTAATGAAACCAATCATTACGGAAAATTAAGTGGTCGTAATCTGGAAGATATGATTGCCAATACCCGAGAGCTTTCTGCACAAAGCGACAAAAGAAACCCTCAGGATTTTGCACTTTGGAAAAAAGCAGAACCGCAGCATATCATGCGTTGGCCTTCTCCCTGGAGTGACGGTTTCCCAGGATGGCACCTCGAGTGTACGGTAATGAGTACCAAATATCTAGGAGAACAATTTGATATACATGGTGGCGGAATGGATCTAAAGTTTCCCCATCATGAGTGTGAAATCGCTCAAGGTGAAGCAGCCTGTGGACAAACCCCTGTAAACTATTGGATGCATGCCAATATGTTGACGCTTAATGGCAAAAAGATGTCTAAATCGACCGGAAACACCATATCTCCAGGCGAATTGTTTTCTGGGAATAATGATTTTTTGCACAAACCATTTGACCCTTCGATTGTTCGTTTCTTTATGATGCAAGCTCATTATCGTAGTGTTTTAGATTTTTCTAATGACGCTTTGGAGGCTTCTGAAAAAGGGTTTCTTAAATTGATGGAAGCTATTCAAACGGTAGAAATATTACAAGCAAAAAAAAAAACAGAAGGGTTAGCTATTAATCAATGGATTTCTGAATGCTACGAAGCAATGAATGACGATTTTAATACGCCAATTTTAATTGCCAAGTTATTTGATGCCGTTAAATTCATTAATACTGTAAAAGAACAAAAAGCTTCAATTAACGAGGTAGATTTGATATTGCTTCGCAATGCACTACATGGTTTTGTATTTGGTGTCCTTGGCCTAGTAAATATTAATGAGGTAGCTTCAGATACAAGTGACAAACTTTCGGGTAGTGTAGAACTGTTAATTAAACTTAGAGCCGAAGCAAGAGCTAATAAGGATTTTGCTACCAGTGACAAAATCCGAGACGAATTACAGGCCATAGGAATTCAATTAAAAGACAGCCGAGAGGGTACTACTTTTTCTTTGAACTAATATATTTTGACATTTAAAGCAACCATAAAACGAATTTTGATATTTCCATTTATCATATTGGTAAAATTATATCAAAACCTAATTTCACCTTTAACTCCTGCCACGTGTCGGTATCAACCTACCTGTTCACATTATACGCTTGAAGCTTTGCAAAAGCATGGATTATTTAAAGGAGGGGCGCTTTCTGTAAAGCGAATTTTTAGTTGTCACCCTTGGGGCGGTAGCGGTTATGATCCTGTACCGGAAAGTGATACCGATGAAATAAAAAATGATTAACTCGTTCTTATATAAATACCTATATTTACTTCCGAAAAACAAAACTCATACATGATATTCTCAAAAATTATCTGGAATCCTGTTGAAGGAATTGATCTTGGATTCTTCATTATTCGTTTTTATAGCTTAATGTTTGTTGTTGCCTTTTCGTTGGGATGGTATCTTATGAAAAAGATATACATCCGCGAGAATATCTCTATGGAAAAGCTGGATTCTATATTTATTTATGCAGTAGTAGCAACACTGGTAGGTGCCCGTTTGGGTCATGTTTTCTTCTATGACTGGGATTATTATAAAAATAATCTTTTAGAAATCTTGTTACCCATAAGATTTAAGCCAGAATTTGAATTTATTGGTTTCCAGGGACTGGCAAGCCATGGTGCCGCTATTGGGATAATCGTTGCTATGTATTATTATTCTAAAAATGTAATACAGAAACATATCCTTTGGATATTGGATCGAGTAGTAATTCCTGTAAGTTTTGGGGCAATATTTGTACGTCTAGGAAACTTTTTTAATTCTGAAATAATTGGTAATGAATCTGGTGATTCGCCTTTTGGAGTAAAGTTTGTGAGAGATGGATTAAGAAAGTCTGAAGTTGTAAAAGAAACCGGAATAACTAATGTAAACGATGCTTATGCTGCCATTGTAGAAAATCCTCAATTTGCAAACCTTTTAGACACTGTACCTTATCGTCATCCAGCGCAATTATATGAAGCTTTTGGATATATTTTTGTTGCGATTATCTTATGGTTGATTTACTGGAAAACAGATAGAAGAAAAAACAGAGGATTCTTGTTTGGTGCTTTTTTGATCTTGCTTTGGACCGTTAGATTTATTGTTGAATATGTAAAGAAAAGCCAAGGAGGATTTGAAGATTCCTTAGGAGATGTTCTTTCTACCGGTCAGTGGCTTAGTATTCCTTTCATTGCTGCGGGTATTTACTTTGTAGTCAAATCACTTAGGAAAACTGAAACTGAATAAACCTAAAATATTTCATATACAAAAAGAGAGCATCAATATTGATGCTCTCTTTTTGTATATATCTATTCCCAATCTAGAATACTTCGTTAGACTCCTTCAGTTTCTCAGTATTTTCAACTAATTGTAGTTCGTCAATAATTTTTTGAATATCACCATCAATAATATTGCCCAAATCATACAACGTAAGTCCTATTCTATGATCGGTAACGCGCCCTTGTGGATAGTTATACGTTCTAATTTTTGCAGATCTATCACCTGATGAAACCATACTTTTACGTTTCTCAGAATCTGCAGCTTGTTTCTTAGCCAGTTCTAATTCGTATAATCTAGAACGCAATACCTTTAAAGCCTTTTCAAGGTTTTTATGTGATGATTTCTGATCCTGGCAACTCACAATCATACCCGTAGGTTCATGATGTAGTTTTATGGCAGAATATGTTGTATTAACCGATTGGCCTCCTGGTCCTGTAGAAGTCGTTCTTTCTATTCTTACTTCTGTCATATCCAACTCTACGTCAAATTCTTCAGCTTCTGGCAACACCATTACTGTTGCGGCACTCGTATGCACACGACCTTGAGTTTCGGTTTGTGGCACACGTTGTACGCGATGTACCCCAGCTTCAAATTTCATGGTACCATACGCATCTTCACCGTTTACCTCAAAAATAATTTCTTTATAACCGCCACTGGTACCTTCACTAAGATCCACTACGCTAGTACTCCAACCTTTACCCTCACAATATTTGGTATACATTCTAAAAAGATCTCCTGCAAAAATACTTGCTTCATCTCCTCCAGTTCCTGCACGAATTTCCATCACACAGTTTTTAACATCTTCGGGATCTTTAGGAACCAACATAAAGCGAATTTTTTCTTCAAGATCTGGTAACGCTTCTTTAGCCTCTTCTAATTGCATTTTGGCCATTTCAACCATTTCTGCATCACTTCCATCAGAAATTATTTCTTCGGCTTCTTTTAGATTATCTGTTAATTCTATATAAAGATCTCTTTCGTCCATAATGGCTTTGAGATCCTTATATTCCTTATTAAGTTTAATGTATTTTTTTTGATCAGCAATAATACCAGGCTGAATGATTAAATCACTCACTTCATCAAATCGTTGCTTTACAATATTTAATTTATCAATCATAGCAGTATACTTCCTATATCTGTAGAATTTACAAAAGTAAGCTTTTTTGTCTAAAGCTCATACAGCTTTCTTGGTATTCTAATGTTCATTATAAACTATAAAAATTGTATTATTGTATTGGTTATGAAAGAATATTTGGTTATACATTACAAATCACCCATAATGAAATGGTTTTTTGCATTTCTCATTTTATTTGGCTTGGGAGGGTATTCAAATTACACCTCTCCAAAAAGTAAAGATGTAGCCACCGAGTTGGTAGTTTCTGTTCAGAAAAGTGACAAAAACACTTCATCTTACACAGACCTCTTAAAAAATAAAGGGAATTCTGGAATTGCATACCCAGATAAATCCTTAACAAAATTAATGCTATATCATACCAAACTTTTTCATACTAAATTCAAAATTTATTCTGTTTTTATTTCTCCCTTAAACAGAATACATAAAACTTCAACTTATACTACTTCGTACACGGATGAAGAAGACTCTTTTCATTTTAGGTTAGGATAATCACATCCTTTCATGCCTTTTTAGGCTTTTCAAAACAAATTATACATCAATTCATCATTCTTTTTAAAAAGAATGATCATACCCTTTATTCATTATAAACATGAAAAGATTCAAAAAAATATTGAAGCGATCTGCCTTGATACTGCTTATTATAATGGCATCATTAATTCCTGTTCCAATTTTTATTCAGAAAAAAGAAGGAAAATTTAATGATGACAACACTATAGAATTAGTAGAGCAAAAGGAAAATGATACTAACGAAACGACAAAGAAACTAGATCAGGAATTTAAATCCTAATTGGCTCTGGTAATTTCTCCTAGTTCGATCACTTCAAAATTATCAAGTGATACTTGTTGCAGGTTCCTTAGGTCATCATTATCCCAATTAGCATTGGGTGCTCCACTAATAAACATATCAGAACCTACATCGGCAAGCATTAATCCATATTTTTTCATCGCTCTTAGGATTACCTGGTTAGTTTCTGAAAAGCCACTAATATCATACTCTGGCTTAAGCCTTAGCCTACCGCCAAAAGGCAATAGTGCATCGCCAGTGCTACCTGAAACTAAGTGACGGGCCGGGTTTATGTATCCTTCATATATTTTATCACGACGTATTGTAAAACGAATAGGATGATCTATCGCTCCTTTTTCTATTTCTGAATAACGCACCAATAATGGAAAAATTGGAAGCCCTGCGGCATCAGCAGAAGTCCAGCCATCTGGTCTAAATTTAACAGTATTTAGATTAAAAACTGCAGCAGAAGAAGCTTCAAAACCATTACCTACCTGATCCGCATTATATAATTCGTAGAGCATTCCGTTTTCTACATCTACAGCTATAACATGGCTATCTCCTGTTCCATTCCCTTCTATTGGAGCATTAAGCGGTATCGGAAATGGTCCTTGATCACTTTCACCTCCGTAATTATCATCATAATCATTGCCTCTAAAAGTGATAGGCACTTTAGGTTGTCTACCATTAACAACCACATACGGAATCCCAATGGGTGATCCCTGATATAATCCACTACCAAAATCAGTAAAAAGACTTTCTTCCAAACCAATATTACTTAGAATAAGATCCGAATTGGGATCAACAGGGCTACTAGAAATATCCAAATTTAACGGATGATTAGCAGGAAAATGTTGAATGTTTTCTGCATCGGCAAGATCTGTTCCTGTACCATCGGGATTATCGGTAGTACCACCAGAATCATCCGATGAACAGGACATAAAAAAGGCAGAAGCAAGAAAAACTAATAAAATATATGATTTTGGGGTACTCACGGTATTAAACTTTAGAATACCATAACGCCTCGATCTAATAAATATTTTTTAACACCATTTGTATTAGCTATACGTATAGGTTCCAAACTCACTATCAATAGTAAGTTTTTTTTCTTCGGAAGTTTCTACTTTACCTATGATCTGTGCATCTACATCAAAGCTTTTTGAAATCTCAATAATCTCATCGGCAATTTCTGGAGAAACGTATAGTTCCATTCGATGACCCATATTAAAAACCTGGTACATTTCTTTCCAATCGGTTCCAGAATTCTCCTGAATTAATTTAAATAAAGGAGGAACATCAAATAAATTATCTTTTATAACATGCAGATTATCTACAAAATGTAAAACCTTGGTTTGTGCACCGCCACTGCAATGCACCATTCCATGAATCGTTTTGTTATCAAATTTGGATAAGATTTTCTTAATAATTGGCGCATAAGTTCTTGTTGGAGACAACACTAACTTACCGGCATCTATGGGTGCATCTTTGACCATATCGGTAAGATTGGTTTTACCAGAGTACACAAGATCTGACGGAACTGATGGATCAAAACTCTCTGGGTACTTCTTTGCCAATATTTTACTAAATACATCATGACGAGCAGAGGTTAAGCCATTACTCCCCATGCCACCATTGTATTCTTTTTCGTAGCTTGCCTGTCCATAAGAAGCTAATCCTACAATCACGTCTCCTACTTGTATATTGGCATTATCAATAACATTTTTACGCTTCATACGTGCAGTAACCGTAGAATCGACAATAATAGTACGTACCAAATCGCCAACATCTGCAGTTTCGCCTCCTGTTGAGTGAATATGAACTCCAAAAGACTTCAATTCTTCAAGTAATTCTTCGGTTCCGTTTATAATTGCAGAAATCACGGCTCCCGGAATCAGGTTTTTGTTTCTTCCAATTGTAGAAGACAATAGGATGTTATCGGTCGCCCCTACACATAATAAATCATCTATATTCATGATTAATGCATCTTGGGCAATCCCTTTCCATACAGAAATATCACCTGTTTCTTTCCAATACATATATGCCAAAGAAGATTTTGTACCAGCACCATCAGCATGCATAATCAGGCAATACTCCTCATCATTGGTAAGGTGATCAGGTACAATTTTACAAAATGCCTTCGGAAAAAGCCCTTTATCTATATTCTTTATTGCGCTGTGCACATCCTCTTTGGATGCAGAAACCCCTCGTTGTGCATAGCGTTTACTTACTTCTTGACTCATTATATCGAAAATTAAAGCACAAAGATAGTTGAAATTCAGAATTCAGAATTCAGAATTCAGAATTATTCTTATTCCCAATCAGGCATTGCCGCATTTTCTAACAACGTTGTTCTGGTTTCTAAATCAGCAAGTGATATCGTTTGAATAGCTTTTGCAGAAATACCATCATTTGAAGTATTCATATAAATTATGCTTGCTTCATTCGGAGAAAAACGAGCATCCAAATCATTGGTTCCAGAAGGCTTATTTACAGAGACATCTATAGTTGTGTTTCCACTAAAATTATAAATAAATATATGAGAATCTAACCTACGATATGTTGTGTTTTGCAATCCTGAAACATCACGTGTATATACTAATTGAGATCCATCTACAGACATATCGATACCCCCTGCAGCACCAGCTAATCCAGTTAACACAGTGTTTTGAACATCACCAGACGTGTTTATTATTAGTATTTCTACAGTGTATCCATCGAGATCATTAGTTTTTATGACAATCATTCCGTTGCTTTCATTTTTATCGACTTCTGTGATCAGGTTTCCATTGGTGGTCTGATAAACAAGATTTAACCCACTTCCAGTGGTATTAATTGAATACAATTTATCTTGATTGGGGAAAAGCAATTTAGCCCCATTCGCATCCCAGGAGAAATCCACTTCTTCCAAATTAAACCCAGATACTCCAATTTGAGATGTTACTTGTTTTAGGTCTGACCCATCTTCATTCATTGTAAATAAATGTGTTTGTGAACCCACAGATTGTAAAAACGCAATTTTACCAGTTGTAGGATTTCTTCTCGGTCTAAAACTATTTTTTGAAGTAGCTGTAAGTGGTATTTCGGTATTACCACTTTCATCGGCAGAATAAATAACACTATTTCCTTCTACAAGCCTAGTAAAAACAATCCTATTATTTGGTGGAATTGCAGTAGTAAAAGCAAAAGTCGTACTATTTACCGGATCATTTACCTCATCATCAGAGCTTACCTGCCAAAAATATTTAGTCCCGTAAGCGAGTCCAGTAATGGCATAGGTAGTATCTGTAATATTCTCAAAAACTTCTATAGCGTCATTATCCTCATTTCTAAGGGTTACTGTAAACTTGAGAGTATCATCAACATCGGGATCATTGGCGCTCCAAACTAATTCTAAATCTACCGGAACATCTATCGCGTTATCTGTTGGTGTAAGCAATGTTGGGGCATCTGGTGATCTGTTTCCTGCGGTTTCTACATCCATTTCAAAAACTACTTCTACCTCGCTATCTGCAATAACTGTAATACCTTCAAAAACTGCAAGTAACCCTTCTCGTTGTGCAGAAAGCGAATAATCACCTGCTGGTACATTTTCTAAGATATAAACACCTTCGGCATTAGTAAAAACGGTACTTGTACCCGGATTGGTAGATATTTTTACATTTTCAAGAGGCTCATTGGTTCCTACTTTCACTACGCTTCCTTTTACAAATCCCAAACCTTCTAGATCAATAGTATCTTCACTACAAGAAATTGCACTTAATACTACCAAGATACTAACTATTTTAATGATAAATCCTTTCATCAGTTTACACATATTATTTTTTTCAAAAGTCTAGATGCAATTCGCCATAAATTATTCTGATAATATTAATTTAATGATAATGGCTCATTTCACTACATTTTGATTTCAGTTCCCGTTTGGTAAACGGGATAAATTTGATCTTTCCAAAATTTTCAGGCAACCTAATTGCATTCTATCCTTTGGATTTTAATTTTTCCTTTCTAATTCTTTGATTTCTTTCTCTAAGTTTTTTCAATTCTGTATTCTTATCCTGTTCTTTTTTCCTAGCTTTTTTATTCATTTTGATTGGGTTGTCAAAATACCAATTAAGTCCACAAGAAAAATTAAAATATTGATCATCTCTTTTTCCCTGGGCTATATTGTCTAATTTATCACCTAACATAATATTATGAGTAGCGTTCAATGATACACCTATATTGTCTGAAATTAAATACTCTAATCCGCCTCCATACTGAAACTTAAAAAATGTTCTATCAAAATCATCGCTATTCACATTTCCCATTCCTGCGAAGAAAAAAGGTGATAACTTTTCAAAAGGCAACAGTGTTATTTCTGCATTTAAGTCAAACGCATTGAATCCTTCAGAAAAGGCATTTTGGTTATTGAGTTCGAATTTATTAATACTTGCATTCACGTTTAGAAAAGGATTGAAGTAATATCGCCCTCCTGCTCGTATCGAATAAGACAACTCCGGATTGTTATAATCCCCACTAATCAAAGCCGTTCCCCCTTTTATAAACACAGATTTTTTACCTCTTCTTTCTTTAAAATAGCGCTCATACAAAGCCGTATTTTGAGCCTCGTCTTTTTCTGCTTTATAACTGGCAATTAAATCGCCCACTATTTGCATATCGGCATTGGCTGCCCATAACTTGTCTTCTATACCTTCTACAATCAATGATTCTACTGCTTTTTCTATAGCTTCAGAAACAGCCATCTGAGCGGGTTCATTTTTTGTAAATCCTGTTTCAGCTTCAAGCAGTCTTCTGAACCTTACGTATCTAAAAAAATTAGCATCAAGGGCTTGAGAAAGTATGGTTTTGGAAACATAAACAGTTTTCAAAATCTTACCACTAGATGTTGAAACCGCTCTTAAATATACAGTAATTCGATCCTGTCGATATTGAGTAGATGCCCCAACACCAAAATATCTCGCTCCTAAACCTCCAGTAATTATATTAGTATCGTAGGATACAATTCCTCCCTCTAGTATTATTCCTGCATACAACAAAGGTGGTAATTGTGGTTCGTTGGGATTCTTACTTTTTCTATATTCTTTTCGAGTTGATCGTATAATATTACGCTCATTAAGCAGATTACTTAAATTTTCTCTTTCGATAGGGACAAACCATTTGGAATCTTCAAGTGCTTTAATCAAAATAGTAGTTGCACCTTGAGTAACAGCTGTGCTGAATGTACTACCAGCTTCAGTAGGTTTATATTGCCCTGTTTGATCCCTAAACTTATATACTCCTACTACAACGGGCTCCACAGGAGACGGAAAATCCCTTAATGTTTTTGTAACTTCTGTATCCTCTCCTATTCTTGCATCCTCTATCACAATAGGTTGGTTGAAATATGCTCCACATCCTGATAATAAAAGTGCGCAAGAAATAATTGCGGTTACTTTATAAAACTTATAATGCATTAAAAATTAATTAGGAATTATTACTTGGGATTGGTCACCGGTGCTCGTATCCAAAATATTAATGACCAAACCTTCTCCGGAAGGAAAGATTTCTATAAATAATGTTCCAAAGCTAAAGGTTCCTTCGGTTAGACCATCTTCTCCAAACTGTTCATTAAATAAAGACCTTGAAATCTGGCTAAGTAATTGATTATTTAAGCTTTCTGTAAATCTTTCTAGATCAGACCGTTCATCTCTGGACTCATCTTCACCTGTAAATTTATTTTGGGCTTCTGCCGAACTTAAAAGCCATTGATAGTTAAATGTATCACCTCCAAATGCCGGGTTTATTGGCCTATACACCAAATCTTGCCCAAAAGAATGGTGGCATATTGAGAAAGCAAAAAATAGTATTAGTATAGTTGGTTTCATTCTTATAGTTCTTAGTATTGAAAGATATCGTTTTTCTGCTTTTTTAGATCTTTAAAATATTTATATACCTTACGAATTGCAATTTTCGACATTTGTTCTAAATATTCCAAATCGGGTTTGCCAATAAATTGATGAATAACATTATCTTCTATTTTTACTTGAAGTATGGTAGTACGACCAAAGCTTAATGTTTCATGCACCCCTACTATCTTGTTTCCGTTTATTTGATTAAGTGTATACGAATTATAAAAAAATTCATAGAAATCCCTGCCAGGTTTTGTTTTTGTGTCTTCTACGACTATACCTTTTAATTCTATCCCATCATCTGATATATCTTCTTCAACTTTTTTGGGTTGTGGTTTAGCTTCTTCATTAAATGCCAAACGATCCTTTGCTATAATTTTATCTTCTTCATAAATAAGCAGAAGTACTACAATTTTATCAGGGTCCTTACTACTCATAGTACCAGATGACAATTCTTTTGTTTCGTTTGCTTCTATAGTAAATCTTTCTTCCTGACTATTCTTAGATAGATTGTTTTGAGCATCGGTCCTATAAACGGTGAGTGTGTAACGCAGACTTTTATAAACTTCGGTGGTATTAGTAACAGTAGCAACAGCAGTAATAATCTCGTCTATTTTTTCTGTATTGATTTTTGCCACTACATCTGTATTTGTAAACTGTGCAATCGAAACCTGAACAAACAATATAAAAAATATAAGAAGTTTAGGTTTCATAAAATTTATGCGTTTGAAATTAAAAACTCCTAACTATTATAGTTTTGGCGTCGCCAGTCATTTTAAACTTTAAACTTTTAGATAACTCGTTGGTGCCAAAACGTTCAAAGATCAAATTATCTCCTTCCTGAATTAGTTCTAAAGTAGTAGATAGGTTACTATTAAAAGAGAAATCAATTACAGAATTATTAGTTCCTGTTTGGGTGATTAGTTTTTCTATTTCTTTTGCCGTTTCTTCAATTTCAACTTTATTTTCATTTCCGTTCTGAACTATCCTAATATCTGATGATTTTGCAACGATATTAGATGACACAGAATTATTAGTTCCTATCTGTTGGATAAAAACAGCGTTTACTCCTTGAGAAATCGATACTATATCTTTTGTATCCTGAAGTTGTATATCATTAACCTGAGATAGTGTTATAAACTTATCTTGATCTGTAATCAAAACAGGATCTTCTTTATCTAAATCTTGAGCATACGAAAATGTAGTTGAAAAAATCAAAATAACTACTACTCGTACAATTATATTATTGTTGTTCATTTTTTTGCGCTATTAGAAAAGTCAAGAAAAGAGCTGTGCTTATATTGATGTACAAGCACAACTCTTATAAAGATATAAAATTTTGGTCAATCCAATTCTATTCTCCTCCGCCAACACCAGTTTGTGTAACTATTGCAGCGTTATTTGTTCCTGCTTGAAGAATTACACTATTGTTAAGATCTCCAGACTGCGATACAAGAGTAAAGTTATCTGTACCTGTTTGAGTATTGTTCGCAATATTGCCATTTCCTGCCTGGAAAATAGTACTTATATTACGCGCTCCATTTTGTGAAGATGTAGCTAGATTCTCATCTCCGAATTGAATTTGGGTAGTGCTATTATTCTCTCCAAAGATTCCTAAATCACCTTCTTGGGTAGCTTCTGCAACGTTTCCGTTACCAACCTGGAATTGTTGAGTAGAGTTCTCACCTCCAAAAGTCAAAACATTCTGAGTAGCAGCAGCACTGTTCCCATTTCCTAACTGAGTTTGGATAATAGTATTATTATCTTCTTCATGTCTAGCAAAAGCAGTATTACCTTCACCTAACTGGAATTGGTCTATGGTACCACCTCTAGAAGTAAAAAAGAAACCTCCTTGTAATGCTGTAGCTACATTACCCATACCTGATTGACTTTGGATAGCAGTATTATTATCACCAGACTGTGTTGCACTTGCAGAGTTTTCGTCTCCACTTTGAGATTGGTCAGAAGCATTATTGCTTCCATTTTGAGATGCATCTGCTATGTTCCCGTTCCCAATTTGTAGTTGGGTAGCAAGGTTATCTCCTCCAAAAGATCCAAGATTTTGCATAATACTAGCGCTATTTGCATCTCCTAATTGCTCTTGACGAGCAGTATTATTGTCTTCTTCATGATTTGCAAATGCAGTATTTTCATCTCCTATTTGTATTTGTTGTACTCTCCCTCCTCTAGAATCAAAAGAACTACTCCCTTGTAACGAGGTTGCAGAATTACCCCCTCCATCTTGATCCTGGGTAAGAATATTATCTGTTCCCCACTGCTCGGCATTAGCTAAATTAGCTTCTCCAACTTGCACTTGTTGTGCGGCGTTGAAATCTCCAACTTGCGCAATAGATGCGGTGTTAAATGCTCCGTTTTGACTAATACCACTGGTATTAAACAGCCCTTGTTGAGCGGTAGTAGCCGTATTACCATCTCCAATTTGCTCTTGAAATGCTGTGTTTAAAGACGCTTCTTGTGATATGGTTGCTGTATTTCCATTACCTTCCTGAACTTGATCTGCAGAGTTGCCTCCTCCGGTAAAGTCCAAGTTTTGGGTTGCAGCAGCAGAGTTTCCATCTCCAATTTGCTCTTGAAATATACCATTTACATCTTCTTCATGTTGGGCTGTAGCAGAGTTTTTGGTTCCAACTTGTGTTTGCTGTATTATTCCATTTCTAGAACTAAACAAATCACTTCCTTGATTTGCCGTAGCCCTATTTGCCATTCCCTCTTGTGCCGTAGTCGAAGAGTTTGCGGTTCCAACCTGAGTAACATCGGTGACGTTATCCTCTCCTGTTTGACTAACATCACTGGCATTTGATTGTGCAATCATTATGGTTGCACTTAATAAAGTTGCTAGACTAAGAATTACTGTTTTCATACGTAATATAATTAAAATGATTTAATGAGTTTACTATTTTTAAAACCAACATAAGAATACAAAAGATTAGAAAAATCTAATCCTTCATTATTAATAAGTATATAAAGTATTTTTGGGGGGACGCTATGGGGTTTGCTTAAAAACTGTTTTTGAGCATTGACAAATTTATGAAAATACTAAGGCTATCTTTACGAATTTTTTAACTATTCGATGAAATACGTTACGGAAAACCCGTAAAATTTAATTTTTATGAGTATCTATTAAGGATTTAACAAGTATTAAGAAGTTATTAAGAATTACTTACAAAAACCAGATAGGTAAGTTTATTCCTACTTATCTGGTAAACAGAAGTTCTCTATACTTTGTTAACGGCCACAACTCATCATCTACTAACAGTTCTAATTTATCACAACTATATCTTATTTCGTCAAACAACGGTTTTACTTTATTGCAATAATCGGCTGCCTTTTTTTCTAAATCAGTTAGTCTATTAGCTTTTCTGCGTTGCTCTGTCATTGCATTTACTTTTGTATTTATTTTGCCAATATGTTCAGAGATCTCTTCAATAATTTCCATTTGTTCTGTTGCATATTTTTTGAAATCTTTTTCATAGAGCTCTTTTAAACCAGAAACATTATTAATAAGCATATTTTGGTATCGTATCGCTGTAGGTATGACATGATTACGGGCGATATCTCCAAGAACACGACCTTCAATCTGTATGCGCATTACATATTCTTCAACTTCAATTTCATATCGGGCCTTGGCTTCAATTTCGTTCATCACACCCATTTCTTCAAAAAGTCTTAAATTCTTCTCTGAAATTTTGGCTTTTAGAGCTTCTGGGGTTGTTTTATTATTACTTAAACCTCGTTTCTTTGCCTCTTTTTCCCATTCTAAACTATATCCATTACCTTCAAAAAGAATATTTTTGGATTGTTTAATATACTCTCTTAATACATTAAAAACAGCCTCATCCTTTTTCAATCCTTTTTTATCAATTAAAATATCAACCTCTTTCTTAAAGTCTATCAATTGTTTGGCCACAATAGTATTGAGAATAGTCATAGGATTTGCGCAATTTGCTTTTGAACCTACCGCTCTAAACTCAAATTTATTTCCTGTAAAAGCAAAAGGAGAAGTTCTGTTTCGATCAGTATTATCCAATAAAATTTCGGGTATTTTTCCTACTACGTTCAATTTGAGATCTGTCTTCTCTTGCGGAGACAATTTGCCATCGGTTACTCCTTCTAACTCTTTAAGAACAGCTGTTAACTGTTCACCAATAAAAACAGACATAATTGCCGGAGGAGCTTCATTTGCTCCCAAGCGGTGATCATTACTTGCAGAAGCAATACCTGCTCTCATTAGCTCTTCGTTTTCATTAATCGCTTTAATCGTATTGATAAAAAATGTTAAAAACTGAAGATTACTCATTGGTGTTTTCCCTGGTCCTAGCAAATTAACACCAGTATTGGTCCCTAAAGACCAATTGTTATGTTTTCCGGATCCGTTAACTCCTGCAAAAGGTTTTTCGTGTAATAAGACCTTAAGATTATGCCTTGCTGCAACTTTGCCCATGATATCCATTAAAAGAGAATTATGGTCGACAGCAAGATTTGTTTCTTCATAAATAGGAGCCAACTCAAATTGATTAGGGGCCACTTCATTATGTCTGGTTTTGACAGGAATCCCAAGTTTCATACATTCAATTTCCAGATCCATCATAAAGTTTAGTGCCCTAGTAGGAATACTTCCAAAATAATGATCATCTAATTGTTGCCCCTTTGCAGAAGAATGTCCTAATAATGTTCTTCCTGTCATTACGATATCGGGTCTTGAATCTACTAATGCCTGGTCAATCAAGAAGTACTCCTGTTCCCATCCCAAAGAGGCATTTACTTTTTTTACATTTTTATCAAAATATTTAGCAACCGCAGTGGCTGCTTCATCTACTGCGTGTAAAGCTCTTAACAAAGGTGTTTTATAATCCAAAGCCTCCCCTGTATATGCTACAAAAACAGTTGGAATACACAAAGTAGTGCCATATATAAAAGCTGGCGAGGTAGGATCCCATGCTGTATATCCCCTTGCTTCAAATGTATTGCGAATACCTCCATGTGGAAAAGAAGACGCATCGGGTTCTTGTTGTACCAATTGCCCTCCTCCAAACTTTTCTATTCCTTGCCCATTTCCAATAGTTTCAAAAAAAGCATCGTGTTTCTCTGCAGTTGCTCCTGTAAGCGGTTGAAACCAATGCGTATAATGAGTCACTCCCTTTGATAATGACCATTCTTTCATAGCAGATGCAATTTGATCCGCTATTTTTCTGTCAATCTTAGAGCCGCGCTCTATAGCATCCATTACGCTATTGTAAGCATCTTTGGTCAAATATTGAAGCATGGTTGTTTGATTGAATACATTTTCTCCAAACAATATCGAACGACGTTCTGTTTCTGTGACTTTTACAGAACTACGATTTAACGTTTCTTTTAAAGCTTGAAATCTGAGTGTAGACATAACTATATGAGTTTTACTGCAAAGATAATAGAAGTTTCTATTGTTAATATGAAAAATATATTCTTTTAAAATTGACGATTTTTAAAAATACCCCCTAAAAAAGTAGGGTGTTGATAAAAATGGGTATAACTTTTATTTAAATACCCCTATTTTTTTTGGTTATATAGAAAGATGGATTAATTTTAACCCCTATAAGAGTTCAATATATAAAGTGTTAATTATGAGTAAAGCTAAATTAGAATACATTTGGCTAGATGGTTACAAACCAACTGCTAATCTAAGAAGTAAAACAAAAATTGAAGAAAATTTTAGCGGAAAGCTTGAAGACTGCCCAACGTGGTCTTTTGATGGTAGTTCTACAAGACAAGCCGAAGGCGGATCTTCTGATTGCTTATTAAAGCCCGTTGCCATCTATCCAGATCCTACAAGAAAAAATGGATATTTAGTAATGACTGAGGTTTTAAATGCAGATGGAACACCTCACGAATCTAATGCAAGAGCTACAATTGATGATAACGATAATGATTTCTGGTTTGGTTTTGAGCAAGAATACTTTATCATGGACAGGCATACACAATTACCATTAGGATTCCCTGTTGGTGGTTATCCTGGACCACAAGGAATGTACTACTGCTCTGTGGGAGGAAGAAATACACATGGTAGAGATTTCGTTGAAGCGCATGCAGACCTTTGTATTGATGCCGGACTTAACTTTGAAGGTATTAACCAAGAGGTTGCCAGTGGACAGTGGGAGTTTCAATTGTTCTCTAAGGGAGCGAAAAAAGCAGGAGATGAAATATGGATAGCTCGTTACCTATTAGATCGCCTTACTGAAAAATATGGCTACTATATCGAATACCACCCAAAACCTATTAAAGGAGACTGGAATGGATCTGGTATGCACGCAAACTTTTCTAATAATGTATTAAGAACATGCGGGTCTAAAGAAGTTTATGAAACCATCTGTGAAGCGTTCAGACCTTTAACAAAAGAGCATATCGAAGTATATGGTGAATTTAACGACCAAAGATTAACAGGTGAGCATGAAACACAATCTATTCATCAGTTTTCTTATGGAGTATCTGATAGAGGTGCTTCAATAAGAATCCCAATTATCACTGTAGAAAATGGATGGAAAGGATGGTTAGAAGATCGTCGTCCTGCATCTAATGGTGATCCATATAAAATTGCCGCTAGAATTGTTAAGACAGTTAAAACAGCAGATGTTGAAGCTATGCTGGCATAAAATAAAAGCAACTAACTACCATGTTGGTTAAACGCTAAAAAACCTCTGAAATATTTTTCGGAGGTTTTTTTTATATAGAAACTACTTTATGAAAACCAGGGCCACAAAGATACAATACGCTATAAAGATCAAAAAACCTTTTGGACGGCCCAGAGTCATTTTTTTAGGAACAAAAGCCAACGGAAGTAAGATAATAGCAAAACCCAGCATCCAATAAATATTCACATTCATTAGTGTTTCATCTTTTACTGCAATGGGCTGAATCAGGGATGTAATCCCAAGAACCGAAGCGATGTTAAATATATTAGAGCCGATAAGGTTTCCTAAGGAAATAGCTTTTTCTTTCTTTAGTGCCGCTATAACCGAAGCCGCCAGTTCTGGAACGCTAGTTCCTATTGCAATAAGAGTGACGGCGATTACACCTTCACTCACTCCCATTACTAAGGCTATATCTTCTGCACCTTTTACCAAAAGCTCAGACCCAAAATAAAGAGCACACCCCCCTATTAATAACCAAACAGTAATTTTAAAATTAGATGTTCTCTGTAAAGAATCATCTACCTCTTCTAACATAGTATCAGAAAATTTTCTGGCTCTTCTAATCAATAAAAAAAGATATAGCAATAATGATGAAAACAATATCCCTCCTTCTAATTGGCTTAAAACTCCATCATTCTCCAAAAGTAAATACAACGCAAAAGACAACACCACCATTACAGGCCAGTTAAACTTATAAAAATCTCTATCAATCACTAGTGGTCCAATAATAGCTGTAATCCCAAGAACCAATCCGATATTAGCGATGTTAGAGCCGACAACATTTCCTAAGGATATATCAGACAATCCGTCCAGAGCCGCTTGAATACTTACCAACAATTCTGGAGCAGAGGTCGCAAAAGAAACCACCGTAAGGCCTATGACCATTTTAGAAAGCTTGAGCCTAAAAGATAATGCAACCGAAGATCGCACCAAAAACTCTCCTCCTACCACCAAAAGAACAAGACCAATTAATACATAAAGTATACTCACAATCATAGTGTAATATTTGGTTGCGAATATAAAATAAGTATCCGGTAGTTCTGCAAATATGAAGACTATTTTATAGACTTTTTGGCAAACACAAGTATCAAAAACTATAAAAATAGTTAAATAACTACAAAAATAGTTGTCTAACTAAAAATATAGTTATATGTTTGATCTAACTTAATTAATTTTCTGATGGAAAAACTCACAAACAAAGAAGAAGAAATCATGCACGCCCTATGGAAATTAGGAAAGGCTTTTGCAAAAGAAGTACAGGCAGAACTTAATAATACTGTTCATTACAATACGGTATCCACCATTATAAGAAATCTTGAAGAGAAGGGATATATTGGTCATCAAGCCTTCGGAAAAACTCATCAATACTTCCCCGTTATTACCAAAGAACAATATCGTAGCCATTTTGTAAGCAAGGCAATGACACAGTACTTTAATAATTCGTATAAAAATATGGTGTCTTTTTTTGCCAAAGAAGAAAAAATCACTGCCGAAGAGCTTCGTGAAATTTTAGAGGTAATCGAGCAAAAAAAATAAGTCATGGAATTGTTTTTAACTTACCTATTCAAGTCAAGTGCTTTACTTGCTATTTTTTATGCAGTCTATTATTTTTTACTCAGAAAAGATACTTTTTTCACCATAAACAGACACTTCTTATTAGTCGGTATAATCATTTCCTTACTTCTGCCTTTTTTAGAATTTACTACGATCAAGTTTATCGAAGAGCCTGATCTTTACAATTCCAAATCAACTTCTTCAATCCTCACAAACACAGTATCAAAATCAATAAATTGGTGGTTTTATGGGTTTGCATTTTATAGTATAGGTATGCTGATATTCATGACCCGTTTCATGATTCAACTTGTATCTCTTAAAAAACTTTTGCGCAATACCCGCACCAGGAAACAAGGAAATTATAATTTGATCGAAGTCAATGAAGATATTGCGCCTTTTTCTTTCTTCAGCAACATCGTATACAATTCAACTTTACATACGGATGAAGAATTAGATATGATTCTTAAGCATGAAAAAGCTCATGTGATACAAAATCATACTATAGACTTACTGATTATAAATCTTCTTATAATTTTTCAGTGGATCAATCCTTTTGCATGGTTTTATAAGAAAAGAATAGCGCAAAACCTAGAATTTATAGCCGATAGGCATACTATTAATCAAATAACATCCAAAAAGGAGTATTTGTTAACTTTGGTAAAAGTATCATCAAATAACTATGCTTCTGTTGCTAATAATTTTCATCAGTCATTAATCAAAAAACGAATCGTTATGTTAAACAAGCAAACATCTCAAAAAAGAAATCTCTGGAAAATCTTTCTTATCCTCCCCTTACTTGTGTCATTCTTGTGGAGTTTTAACACGAAAGAAATTACCAAAATAAAACCAAACGTCGCCAAAAAACAATTCAATCCCGATACTAAAGACACTATAAAATTTATCATCAACAAAACAGCAACACAAGATGATCTTGATAGGATTAAAAAAGATCTAAAAGATCAGTATAAGGTTGAAATAGAGTTTAGTGAAGTTACAAGAAACAATTCTGATGAAATTACCGGAATTAAAGTAAATATCACCTCCAAGAAGAGCAATGCCAATTATGCGATAAGCAATGCCAATCCCATTAGATCCTTTGTGATCTCTTATCAGCCTGAAAAAGACATTATAAATATTTATCAAAGCAATAGTGATTATTTTGTTTTCAAGAACAAACCTTCAGACAAAAGAACAGAGATTATCGAAATTCATCCTGACCAGAATGAAAACCACGAATTCATTTTCGTACAGAAAGACCGCGAATCCGAACAAGATATAGACAATCAATTTGAAATTCGCACTGATGATTCTAAGACTTTTGCCTTTCTAACCGGAGATGGTCAAAAAGAACCATTGATTATAATAAATGGAAAGAAAATTTCTAAAAATGAAATGAAAAAATTAGATTCCAAAAAAATTAAAAATATCAATGTCCTAAAGGGTGAAAATGCAATTAATAAATATGGTAAAAAAGCTAAAAATGGTGTTATAGAAATAACAACAAAAAAGAATTAACCAAGCTTTATTATAAATCACAACAAAACTCGCTTTGTTAAAGGGAGTTTTGTTACTTTCGTAGTATGCAGAACGTATTGTTTTCAATTCTGGCCAAGCTCAATAAACTAATCCTCCCTAGTTTTACCAAAAGGCGTCTTGACCTAAGCAAAGCTTCAAAACTACAGCTACTAGTCTTTGGCTGGAGATTATATGTAACCAAAAGGGCTTTAAAATAAAGACTTCTATTAGCTAAACCCATTTTGTGCATAATTTTTTGCAACACATATTATCTTTTTTCGTATTTAAAAATGAAGTAATAAAACACCTTAAATAGATAATCAAAAATATATTTAGTATGAAAAAATTGATCATTATAGGAATGGGCATACTAGGTACGATTTCCCTAACCGCTTTTACCTCGACCACTTATGAGCAGTCAATAATCAATGATACTCAATCTGATGAAATAACTGCCATAATTAATAAAGACACCACAGAAAAAGAGCTTGAGGACCTAAAAACTTTTTTTGCCGAAAACGGAATTGAATTCATCCTAAAAAAAATAGACTACAACGACAAAAATGAGCTTACAAGTCTAAGCATTGTGTTAAAAAAAGGAGATTCTAAGAGCCAATATTCTTCTTCTTCCACCACCCCTATTTCTGAAATCAAATTAGGTTATAAAAACGATAATTTGTACATCACCAATTCTGGAATGTTTGATATTGCCGCCTGGAAAAATCAATCCGGCTTCAATTATCCTCGCATCAATATGGATAGTATTATGCAAAAACACAATTTTGCTTTTAACTTTGACTTTGATGAGGACACGGATTCCTTATTCTTTAAGGGTCATTTGGATGTCAAAAAGCTAAAAGATCAAATCATGAAATCTTTTACTTTTGAAGAGGACGAAGATGGTAACTTTATATTTAACGGACATCAAATGCATCCGTTTCAGAATTTTAACAAGCAAAAATTTAACTTTATTGACAACCCAGACATTGAAAAGTTGATTATTATCGACGGAAAAGAATCTGATTTTGAAACCCTGGATAATCTTGCAAAAACCGATAATCTAGACAAGGTTGATTTTCTTAAACCAGAAACTGCCATTAGCATTTATGGAGATAAGGCAAAAGACGGCGCCATTATAGCTACTACCAAAAAGTAAGTAGTTCTTATAGAGTTTGATCAGAGCCTTCATTATGTATCAAGGCTTTTTTATTCATATGTTACTAATGCAGATACTGGTGAGGTTAATTTATCCCTACCATTCAAAAAATCAAGTTCCATTATAAAATTGCATTGTACTACTTCTCCACCTAGCTCTTCTACCAACTTGCATACTGCATTGGCAGTACCACCCGTTGCCAATACATCATCATGAATAAGGACTTTTTCGCCTTTTCCTATAGCATCAACATGAATTTCTAATGTATCATGGCCATACTCAAGTCCATAATCCTTTGATTTTACTTGATATGGTAGTTTTCCTTTCTTACGTACCGGTACAAATCCAGCTTGTAAACGCTCTGCAATCATTGCTCCAATAATAAAACCTCTGGACTCGATTCCAATCACCTTATCTACTTTTATGTCTTTCGGAGAAAGATCGGCCAACTTGTTTGCACAACCTACCAAAGCATCATGATTTGAAAGTAATGGAGTGATATCTTTAAATAGAATTCCGGGTTTTGGAAAATCTGCTATATCTCGTATGTAGTCTTCTAAGTTCATGATATGCTTTGATTATGGTTCAAATATACCATAGAATATCGAACTGGTGTGGATTCTTAAATCAAAAAATATTTAGCTAAAATATGCTTGGGCAGTTGAATAAAAACAATTATATTTGCACCCGCAATAGCAAAAAAGGCCTCGTAGCATAACTGAATAGTGCACTTGATTACGGCTCAAGAGGTTGCAGGTTTGAATCCTGCCGAGGTCACGAATGAATCAACAAAAAGTTGAAACGAAGCAAGCTCAAAATAAAAGAGCTTGCTTTTTTATTTTGAGTGAGGCGAAAGTTTCTTTTGTTGATTCTCAAAGCGGAGCTTTGTCAGGAAAGGCCTTAGCCAATCCTGCCGAGGTCACAAGAAGAGGTCTGAAAAGTATATTATTTACGGTTCTGTCACATCGAGCGGAGTCGGAATCTATTGAAAACCAAAGGTTATTATTTCTCGACTCCGCTCGAAATGACAGAGAAAGTTACTTTTCAGACCTTTTAATTTTATGGTGACAGATTTGGTGACATAATAAATGTTAAGCTTTATTGATCTTTATTATTAAATTGATCAATATGAACTTAAAATCTTTCAATTCCTTATCTATCTTAACACTTAATTCTGAATTAGGTTTATAAAAGCCTGTCGGACCCAGAGAGTCGTAGGTAATATTTGAACATAATTCTAAATATAAATTCCTGTTTTTCTTCTATATCGAACTTCCAAATTTAAATTCCTGTTTTACAAAAGTCTGCAACTGGGTAAAATCTTCTGAAAACTTTTAAACTTGATATCATATTGAACCTATGATTTATGTAACATTCCATTCCTAATTCTATAACCCTATATCAGTTAATTATACAGAACTTTGTGATAGACACAATAATTAAGTTTTATAGGTAGACATAATTATCTTAGATCTTAAAGATCTAGAATTACTAAAGTAATAATGAATTCGGAGTATTTGATAATACTACAAAACATTCAGGTAATAAAAAGGCAGAAATTAAAGACTCTGCCTTTCTTAATACAGTTGAATGAAAACAAATATTCTTTGGTGAGAAAATTTTAAAAAGAGATATAAATCAATGTAAAAAGACGATATAGCTAAATTGGTATATAATGTCATCCCAAACTAGATTTGGGATCTCATCTTACAAGGTAATACGTATGTTAATGAGATGCTGAATCAAGTTCAGCATGACAAATAATATAGATTTAGCTATATATAAGTAATCAAAACCTTAAGGTCATTCAAAAGGATTCTTTAACGTCGTCATTTTTTTTCTGATTCTTTTTATCCTCAGAGATTGTTTCCTTATAAACTAATTCTCTGGGGTTAAAAGAAATAAAAAGTAAGCCTCTTCAAATATTAATTATGAAACTAAATAAAAATGTAGTTCTAAAATATGAAATAGGTGATACGGTATTTACTAAGATAAATCCTAATATCTCGCTGATAGTAAGACGATATATTGATGGGATCTACTACTGTGGATTTCAAAATGACCCTGATCGATGGGAGTTAGGTTTGTCTGCAAGAGCACTCGTAGGAAGTTAAACTATTGCCGAGATTAACTTACTATATCTTAAATTATGAAAATTATGAAAACATCAGCAATTGTTTATTGCGAAAATGAATTTGGTAAACTAGATGGCAAAGTAGCAAACGGTCTTGTTAGGCATTCTGACAAGTATGAAATTGTTGGTGTTATTGATAGTACAAAATCAAATCTTGATGCAGGAGAGTATCTTGATGGAATTAAAAATGAGATACCAATATTCCAGAATTTTAATCAAGCCATTCAAATGTTAGAGAGTATTCCAGAATACTTCATCTACGGAATTGCTCCTCTCAAGCCGTTACTTAATGATGATGAGAAAAAAATTATTTACACTGCCATCAAAGCTGGGTTACATATTGTAAATGGGCTTCCAGAATTTCTTTCAGATGACGAAGTTTGTATTCGTCTCGCAAAAAAATATAATGTATCCATTTTTGACGTAAGAAAACCACCTTCAAAAGAAAATCTCCACAATTTTACCGGGCAGATACGAGGCGTTCAAACTCCTATAATAACAGTATCAGGCACAGATTGTGCTGTTGGTAAGCGAACTACAGCACTTAAGTTGGTAGAAGCTCTAAAAAATGAAGGGTTAAACGCCATCTTTATAACTACAGGTCAGACAGGAATACTTCAAGGTTCAAAATACGGTATTGCTATAGATATGCTAAGTTCTGGCTTTGCAACTGGAGAAGTTGAAAATGCTATTCTGGAAGCACTCAAAGAGCAACCCGATATTATTGTAGTAGAGGGACAAGGAGCACTAAGTCATCCGGCATTTACCTCTTCAAGTGCAATCCTTCGAGGTGCGATGCCTAAGGCTATTATCCTCCAACATCCACCCAAAAGGCGTGCCAGATGTGATTTTCCTAAAATCCCTATGCCAACACTTGAAAGTGAAATAAAAATGTTAGAAGCCTTCTCTGGATCTAAAGTAATTGCAATCACAATCAATCATGAAAATATGAATGACCAAGAAGTTGAAAGTACAACAAGGACTTATGAAGAAAAATATCAACTACCAGTCACTGATGTCTTAAAAAATGACTGTAATAAGCTGATAAAAAAGCTTTATGAAATATTCCCTGATTTAATTCGTGTCAACCCACTACTATGTCAACCCCAAGAATAGATATTAATCTTAGCAAAATTGCTCATAACGCCAAGACGCTAAGTTCCTCTTTTCGGTCAAAGGGTATAGACATAATTGCTGTTACTAAAGGAGTTTGTGCACATCCGCATATTGCCAATATTTTGGTAAAAAGTGGGGTTAAAATTCTTGCCGATTCAAGAATAACAAATATCAAAAAAATGCGTAATGCTGGTGTTAAAGCTACTTTCTTATTGATTAGGACTCCTATGATGAGCCAGGCAGAATCAGTAGTATTAGATACCGATATGAGTTTAAATTCTGAGTTATCTGTTATAAAAAAACTTTCAGAATTTGCTATACTACATGGTAAGATCCATAAAATCATAATCATGGTAGAATTAGGTGATTTGCGCGAAGGTATAGTCCCATCACAATTAGAAAATACTATAAAAAAGGTACTAACTCTTAAAGGTATTAAACTTGAAGGAATAGGTACAAATCTTGCTTGTTTTTCAGGAGTTAAACCCACAGCAGAAAAGATGGACATACTCTCTGCTATTGCCATTAATATTGAAAAAAAGTTTCATATTAAACTATCCATAATTTCAGGAGGAAATTCGGCTAATTATAATTGGTTCATCACTACAAAAGATGTTGGAAGGATAAACAATTTGAGATTAGGAGAATCTATATTTTTAGGTTATGAACCTTTAACAGGAAAACCGATTCCAAAACTTTATCAAGACGCTTTTATGCTAGTGGCTGAAATTATAGAATTGAAAAACAAATCATCGGTACCAAATGGCGAGATTGGTCTGGATGCCTTTGGTAACAAACCAAAATTTAAAGACCAAGGCATGATACGACGGGCTATCCTGGCGATGGGCGTTCAAGATGTAATGGTGACTGGATTAACTCCAAAATTGGATATTGAAATCTTGGGAGCCGGTGGTGATCATATTATAATCAATGCTAAAAAAGAGGACTTAAAAGTTGGTAGCGATATATCATTTACATTAAAGTATGGAGCATTAGTTACTGCTATGAATTCATCCTATATTTCTAAAAACATTATTATCCCTATAAGCGCAAAAGAGTACTGCGCCATCGTAGAAGAAAAAGACAGGTTGCACAAAAAGAAAACAGCTATGATGCCTGTGAAGGAGGATCACTCACCATTGATAAGTCTTCAGGATTCGGATTTTAATTTAATATTTGAAAAGTCCATTCAAAAAAACTATCGCTATTTGGTTAGAAAAGAGGTATATAAAAAAATAGGCCGAATTAGTAAACTTCTTGATAATCAAGGCAAAAAACTAATCATTAGGTCAGCATGGAGGTCATTTGAGCATCAACAAAAACTATGGGATCAAAAAGCCAGTTTTATGAAAAAGAAACATCCCAAAAAAACCATAGAAGAAATTGACGAAATAGTATCAAGATTTATTGCTCCCAAAAGGCAATCTACCCATTCTACAGGAGGGGCAGTTGATGCGTTGATTTATGATTTGAGTAAGAAATGTGTACTGGATTTTGGAACCAACAATGGATTACATATTGATTTAAATGAAAAATGTTATCCCAAACATCCTGACATTAGTGAAGAAGCAAAGAAAAATCGCAAACTTCTGATGAAACTTTTCGAAGATGAAGATTTTGTATGTGATCATAAAGAATATTGGCATTTTGACTATGGCAATATTGGTTGGGCGGTAGAAAAAAATAAGAAATATGCTAACTATGGTATTTTAGAAGAATCGTTTGTACAGTCAGCCAATCTTAATTATCCGGATAAAGTGTTTTTTTATCTTTAGAAATGTTGTATTTTTTTTAAAACGTTATATTTTATTGCTCCCGAAAACCTCATTACGCAGTTTTAATAAATAAAATAGGTTTAACTAAACCATATTTCTTTTCTCAAATGACGGTTTCAATATTCTTATACCAATTCTGATGTAAAAGTACTCAAAGAAAAATTGAAGGTTTTTGTTCTTGATTATAAAAAATCAATAGGTTTGGAGCTCAGCAAAAAGTAACTCTAACTCTGCTCTGGTTTTCTTAAGCTTAATAGCAAGATTATCAAGCATCATTTCTTTTTGCTCATCTTCAAAATCAAAATCTTTGTCAGATAAAAAAGAGAATCTCCGTTTCAGCATTACCTTTTGCTCTCTCCAACTTCTCGTAATATTTGTTTTAACCATTTTATTATTTATTTACTACCATTAAGTATTTGTTTAGTTAGTTGAATTGATGGGTTTATGATTGTTTCCGAATCTAATATGCTACTTTTTGTGTCAATATTAAACGTTGAAATAAGGTCAAAATCAATACTATTAGAATGATCTGTTATTTGATCTGTGTTCAAAGCTTTCTCTAAAATATTCAATATAGATTCATCTACTGCTTCATCAAATTTTCTGGCAAATAAGTTGTCTCCTTGCATTAAGAAGTCAATATCTGCTCTTGTCAAAGTTTTTGGTTTCAATTTTATATCGCCATCGGCTATCCTTATAACAACTCTTTTATCATTGTTTATAATCGTTTCTTTGAATGAAGTATTCATTAGTGTAGTTTGAAAAAATGATTTATCGGCAATTAAGATCTTACGAAAGAAACTTTCGAACTTTTTCACTTCGGAACTGTGGCAGATAAATTCGCAGCATGCTCTGGTTAAGATCATCCATTGTCCACCAACATACCACGTCACATTTTTCATGAAAGACCTTTTATAGGGTATGCCCGAAAAGCCAATATCTATCTCCTGAAAATGGTTTTCAACGCGGTTCAGCGTATCAGATTTCTTCTTAATTTGATTGGCTGTTTTTATAAAGTTTTTTTCTTTATTCCTACTCAAAAAATCAAAAATAAAATCTTGAGATTTCAAAGGAAAATCCTGATCGCTTAGATTAATAAAAAAATCCCATTTCAGACAACGGTTTAAGAGATATTTCATTCCATTAATTTGAGACTGTACCGTACTATATGCTCCCCTCTCTACATTTTCACTTTTTAAAAGATAAACGCTGGAGTAATCTTCCAAAAATGTTTTAACACCTTTTTCAATGTTTATATCAACCTCTTGATCGATCTGTATTAAGTAGTGGTTTTCTGGATGGTAAATGGCTTTAAACAATCGTTTAAACTGTCTGGGGAAACGGCGAACCAATATGAAATAGGCAATCTTCGGCTTCTTTTTTGAAATGTCAAAATGAAAGCTTTGCTTTTTTGTTATGCCTAATCCTTGTGTCATTTTATGTATATGTTATTTTGTTCTTAACTTTTGTCGTTACAATCAATCATTATAAAAGCTCTTTTTTCAAAAAATATAACTTCTTTTTTCTCTGGATTTTTAGTAAATTTGCAATAGTATATTCGACGTTAATATAAGCGCACAATCGATTTAACATCAGGGTTTATTTTTGTATAAACAGTATCGCCCGGTTTGAATTTACTTTCTTGCCCTTTCAAATGTTTTATATTTAAATACTAAATACTTACATCTTCATAACCACTTTTAATGATGATCGATATCATTTTAAAACGTTTATGCGCCTTTACTACATTTCTTGTATGAGCCGGGATAATGATCACGTGACCAGTTTTGATGGTATTTGATTCCTCATTAATAATAATCTCAGCTTCTCCGTCAATAATCTGAATAAGATTGTCAAAAGGAGATGTTTTAGAGAGTAATGCTTCTCCACTATCAAATGACGATATGGCTACGATTCCTGTTTTTTTCTTTAGGATTGCTTTCATAACTACGGATCCAGGCACATAATCAATAGTGTCAATCAATTTATGCTTAAAGGATTTTTCTAATTCTTGATTTTTCATTGACAATATGCTGGAAGATTAATGCTAAACTAGAATACGGTAATCACGATTTGTAATTAACGTTCATTCCTCACTTCTTTTCTCTTTTCTTTTTGCAGCCTTTGCGGCTCTTTTTTCTTTCAAACTTTTTGCTGGAGATTTTTTACCTGACTTAGATTTACCTTCGTTTCCTTTTGACATGATTCTCTGTTTTTAGATTATTAATAACACACCACATATAAAAGCAGTTTGATATGTAAACAAAAATCAGTTAATTAATGAATTAAAGCGTTACATTATGGCGGACCTACGTTACATATATCACACTTTTCTGCAGTATTGAGTATTAAGGACATCAAACAAACTATAATACGACATCAATTATAAATCCTCCAGATTTTGTTTACGTTTTTCTTTCAGTTGCTTATAAAATGTTGGGGTCAAACCTGTGATTTTTTTGAATTGATTGGATAAATGTGCCACACTACTGTAATGTAGTCTATAGGAGATTTCGGTAAGATTTAGTTCATCATAAATAAGCAACTCTTTGACCCTTTCAATTTTATGAATAATTATGAATTGCTGAATAGTAATTCCTTTTACTTCTGAAAATATATTTGCTAAATATGTATAGTTATAACCCACTTTTTCACTTATATAATCAGAATAATTGACTTTAGGCAATTGATCTGTATAATGAATCATTTCGATAATAATATTTCTTATTTTTTCAATTAGAATACTTTTTTTATTTTCCATTAATTCTAAGCCAGATTTACTTAGATTTTTCTTCAATTGTATACGTTGGTCTTTGGTAATATCTTCTAAAAGTTCAATAACACCTAATTCTAAAACGACATAATTCAATCCAAGTTTTTTTAACTCTTCTTTAACCATGAGTTTGCATCGTAAACTGACCATGTATTTAATGAATAATTTTGTGCTCATGTTTATATACGCTTATATTTTAAAGAGGTATTTGTTTTTTGTTAAAAATTAAGATTTTATATCATTTTTGAAGATGTTGTCCAGGCACAAGCTTCTGTAAACGTATTACGGTTGATAATTCCCTACTCTCTTTTTTCTCAATAATTATATCCTTAATAAACGAGATGATAAAGCTTTCTCCGACATGTTTATCAATATGCAACGGATATTTTTCTAGTATAACTGACAGAATTTCATTAAAAACCAATATTCTTTCAAATCCAGATGCGGTTTTACAACAAAACAAATAGCCGCCCTCAACCTGCCCTTGATAAACCCCCTCTAAATGTTCTATTTGGTTTATTTCTTGGGAATGAGAAATGGAAAATGAAATCAACGTTATTAGGAATAATTTTATTCGTATTGTCATTTTTTGATCTTTATTAAGAGTTCTAGTCTCTGAATATATATTTAAACCGTTTTAAGCATACTCGTACAATCCCAATATCTCAATTATCCTTGAACTTAGATTTTAGTAAACAACCTCTGGGGCAAGTCCTCGAAGCATTGTTTAGAAAATGATTTTAAATTTCGAGGCAAGCCTCGGAGCATTTAAATCTCGATTATCGAGTAAAAAAATTTTAAGTGCATCATCAGCATAGGAAATAAGACATAAAAAGCCATCTTCAACAGATGGCTTTTTAACAGTTTTAGAAATATATTATCCATTATTTGACCAATTCAACATTGACTGCGTTCATTCCCTTTTGACCTCTTTCCACCGTAAATTTTACGTTGTCGTTCTCACGAATTTCATCTATAATACCGCTTTGGTGTACAAAGATATCCTCATCAGAATCCTTGAGTTTAATAAAGCCAAATCCTTTGGCACTATTGAAAAATTTTACTGTTCCTTCTTTCATTACTTTATATTTATTATTCTATTTAATATTTGTTTGGTATAATTATTTGCTCTATTTCTCAATATTTTTTAAAAAATTCGAGTTTGTTATTTCGGGAAATTTTTAATGCAATCGATTTTTTTTAAGCCCGTCCACCTATGATTTGGGACAACGCATTAAAATAAAAAGATTGAAAAACAAACAGAAATATCTAATTGTGAAGACTTATTCTACATTGAAAACGGTTTCCAAACTGATGTTGCTATCCTTACATTTAACTTAAAATATTTTTTTGCACTATTGCCAAGAAAAAAAGAGAGCAGAAAAAGAAAATTGAATTTGAGAAAACAAGATTAAATTGGAGCTTTCCGAATTTTAACATTGTAAAGATACCTTTAATTTGAGTACTATCTCCAAATCATATGTTAAATACTGGTAAACCATATGTAGTCATCTAAAAATAAATGGATACAAAATTAAAACAAAAAATGAAACTTATAAATTTCTTTGTAAACTCTTTATAATATCAACTGCTCTACCTTCTGGTATAATAATTAGGTTAAAAATGTAGCATTCTTCCTCTTTAGATTAACTAGAATATTTGTACAAACACAACAAATGGTCTTGATCTCTGTTTATCTTTAGTGAGGTACAAAAGATCATATAGAAAAAGAATTTAAAAGAGTTAATAACTCTGATTTATTCTGAGTTTTACCATAATGAAAGTCAAATAGAAAATGTTTTAGAACTGTTGAAGCGCTTTTATATACATGTAGAGTGGTATTGTATATTCATACTACGACTTTACTTCCTTTACCAATTTTGCAACCCTTTTTACAGAAGATTCTCTAACAATGATTTTAGAATTGACGGTAATGATTTCATTAGTACATTTATCAATTTCTCCTTTAATTTCATCAATTAGACGTTTGGCTGCTATTTTCCCCATCTCTTCTCCCGACTGATCTACTGTGGTAAGTCCGGGTTCGATGATAGAAGCACTTGGCGAATTACTAAAGCCGGCAACCGCGATATCTTCGGGAACAGAAAATTCTGTATGCTGGCTAATATATTTCATAGCTGCAATTGCTGCTAAATCATTAGAAGAAAAAAGCGCATCGGGACGATTAGGAAGAGATAAAAGATGTTTAATTCCTTCGATTCCATCTTCAATTAATAATCGAGATTCAAACACCAAAGCAGGGTCAAATACTTTTCCGTAATCCTCGAGAGCCTTTTTATAACCATTAAAGCGATCTTTGTATATATTTAGATTTCCAGGACCCGAAAAATGTGCAATTCGATCATTTCCTTGTTTAATCAAATGGGCCGTAACCTTAAAAGATGGTAATGTCTGGCCATTAGATGAAATTATCATTTACAAAGTTGAAAACGGAAAAATCCTGTCTGAACAGTTTTTCTATTAATGGTTGGTGGTTAGTAGCAGAGAAACCCTTGAAAATTGAAAGCTTCAGGGGGTTTTTCAATTTTAAAGTTATAACAATGATATTAGAATTAAAATGCATCATTTGTAAATCCCCTGAAATAGTTTATTCTTCCATCTCCGAAGGTATAGCCGTTTTTACACAACAAGGTCATATTGAAAGCTCAAAATCAAATATCGAATTGCGTTCTCATACATTTTTGCTTAGAGAAGAAAACATTTGTAATAATATCCAAAATCCAAAGGTTGAGATAACAATGAAATCGTACAGGTTTGATATCAGTATAATTAGAGCTGTTTTAAAATATGATATAGCCGAAAAAAATTTATGCAAGAGATTATTTTATAATGTCCTTGGAAAATTTGTATTGAGAAATAAGGCTAACTTTTATTTGAGCGAATTCAAAATGCGAGTCGAAAAATGGGGTTAAAACTATTAAATATGATTAACTATGTGGAATATTATAATTGCCTTGCAGCTTAGTTTTTTTTAAAACCAAACGGGAATAACACCCTCAGTATTCAAAAAATCGACCCAATCCTAATTTCGTTATCTTTATACATAAATTATGATTATGTAATATGAACGAGATCGAGGACATAACATCATTCAACCAAGTCTTGAAATACTTCAGGTTTCAACGTACCAAACCTACTTCCATATTTCATATCTATGGCTTAAACACGATGCAGTTAAATAAGGATGAATATTTGATGACACCGGTTTTTAGACAACATTTCTTCGATATCACATTTTTTGTCAATGCCAACTTCAATTATCACTATTCACAATACAACGAGCAGATAGTTGGTAACGCTTTACAACTGGTACCGCCACGACAACTTGCAAAGATAGAGGCACCAACAAACCAGTTTTTGAATCTAAATGGTTTTACACTCTATTTTAAGCCTGAATTTCTTTCCACACATTTTGATAACAAAAACTTTATCAGGGATTTTCCTTTTTCGCCTATTCCAACACCGACGTCCTGCTTAACCTGAATGCTCGAGAAACCATTGAATTCAATACTCTTTTAGAAAAAATATTTCAACTGTACGAAGCCACGGATGCGTTTTCCGATGCCATTATTGTCGGGTATCTTTGGGCATTGCTCAATACTATCAAAAAATTGTGGACACGTCGCAAAGCTGACAAATTCAGCACCCCAAAATCTGACCTCGTTACCCAGTTTGAAATAGCGTTGTGTGAAAACCTCAGTGCATCTGTTCGGGTGGCCGATTTGGCCGATAGGCTTTACCTATCGCCCAAATACCTTTCTGAAACGCTAAAGACCGAGTGTGGAAAGAGTGCACGTGAAATCATTGATGAAAAACTAATCAACGAGGCTAAGGGATTGCTCTTGCATTCAACCCTTAACATCTCAGAGGTGGCTTTTAAATTGGGTTATGCAGATCCCTCTTCGTTTTCCCGATTTTTTAGACGGCTTTCCGGCCTGTCGCCATCACAATACCTATACAACCGTAAATCGGTAAAGCAATTCCGTAGTTAAGTCAATACTCAACCCTTCCTTCCTGTTTACCTTTATTTCTGAGCAAAAATGCGCAGAAAGAGGAATTCTTTACGTCTTACTATGAATTCTGTACGCCATAGGCTTTATGCTCAACATATATTTGTAACAAGAAATTAAAAATCAAATAACTATGAAAAAAATAGGAATCCTTGCAGTCGCCATTATGTTGATAATGGGCTGTAAAAATAAGAAAAGAGCAAATGAAAATCAAAACGATTTAGCAATGAAAACAACACTAAGTACAACAGAAACGAAAAAAGTACAAGACCAAGAACAGATTCAACAACTAATAACTTCATTTTTTGGCGAAGTAGATAACAGAAACTGGAACAAAGTAGAGACCAAAATGACCGATTCGGTCTATACCGATTATACAGCTTTAGGTGGTGACGCCGGCTTTAAAACACCCAGTGAAATCCTTACAGGGTGGCAAGCAATGCTTCCGGGCTTTGAACGCACTATTCACCAAATACATAACGAAGCCATTTGGGTGGCAGGCAACCGCGCCACTGCCACTCTGGATGCCATTGCCACCCATTATTTGAATCAAGATGAATGGACCGTTTTCGTTGGCTACGATACTGAGTTTATCCAAGAGAACGGTAGCTGGAGACTTGCGCGCATCGATTTGAGCCTTTACGACCAGTCTGGCAATGATAAACTACCCGCTCAAGCGATGGAAAATGTAAAGACTGGTTATATTCCCGCTTTTGCGAAAGCGAACCAAGCAACGATTCAACCCGTAGAAAAATTCTTCAAAGCCCTAGAGGCACGTAATCTTGAAAACATATTGGCTACCCTCAACGAAGATGTAGTACAGGAAATGCCTTTATCCCCCAACAACTTTCCCAAACAATTGAAAGGTGTAGATGCAATGCGTAATCAATATACAGATGTCATGGATTACACGCAATCCTATGAGCGAGAATACCTTAGCACCAATGACCCGAATACGGTTTTGGTTAAGTATAATGGTGCCGTGACTACGGGCGAAGGAAAACCGTACAACAACTCGTATGTAGGCATCTTCACTGTGGAAAATGGAAAGATTTCAAGTTTTGTAGAGTATTTTAATCCGAACATCTTATTGAACGGCTGGCCAGGGCTGCAACCCGAAACCTATTCGGTTCACCAGACAGGCGCCAAAACCGATAGCGGTGTTTCCCTACAGGAAGTAACCTTCAACAGTCAGGGTGTTTTGTTAAGAGGTCATCTTTTCCTACCCCCCAATTTTGATACCAATAAAAAATATCCATCGGCTATTGTAACCGGAAGCTGGACCAGTATCAAAGAACAAATGCCAGATGAATATGCAAGTGTGATGGCAAAGGATGGTTTTATCACCTTGACATTTGACTTCACAGGATTTGGGGAAAGTGAAGGAGAACCAAGACAAGTAGAAGATTATAATTTAAAGATAGAAGATATAAAAGCAGCTGTGGATTATTTAGAAACACATCCTAATGTAGATATGAATGAACTTTCTGCACTTGGTGTTTGTGCCAGTTCGGGATATATGACATACGCTACTGCGCAAGATGATCGTATCAAAAAATTGGTTTTGGTTGCCCCTTGGTTGCACAACCCAGAAATTGCTCGTATGATTTACGATATGCGACCAGGTGGTACAGATGGCTTATTGGAAGCCTCGAGAAAAGCCAAGAGAAAGTATGCCGAAACTGGCGAAATGGACTATGTGTTGGCAGCGAGCGAATTGGACCCTTTGAGTGCAATGTTTGTACCCCACGGTGCATTTGATTACTATTTGAGTCCTGCAAAAGCAGCTGGACCAAAATACGATAACCGCTTTGCGGTGAGCAGTTGGGAACCGTGGTTAACTTTTGATGGAATATCAGCCGGGAAAGAAATAACACAACCCGTATTTATTGTACATAGTGAAAGCGGTGCCGTACCGCAAGGTGCAAAGCATTTCTATGGTCATCTGAAGGGTGAAAAAAATATTGTATGGTTGAATGAGTTTAACCAACAACAACTATACTTTGAAGAAGAAGCAGTCAATGCTGCGATGGGTAAAGTGGTAAATTATTTGAAATAAAACACTAATGTAAACTGAAAAGTCTGAAAAGGCTGTCTCTTTTAATTTAATTTGTAAATCAAATAATCACACTTCCAAAGTTTGACTTTTTTCTCATTAATTTATGTTTTTTTAAATTCAACAACCATTTGATTTTCAGCAATCAAAAGGTTTGAACATTTCCCATTAAGATTTGAAAAAATTGATTTGCTGTTTAATTTCTTTTAAATCTAATTCCTTGAGGCTTGCCTGGTATGAAAAGAAAAGTTTTAAAACCTTAGGTTTTCATCAAGGAAATTAGAATTCAAACAAATACCTCTTATACTTACATCGAGGAACTTTATTTGATTCATACCAATTCTATTTTGACTTTATACTCAAGATCCAACCCCTTAACTATTGTGTTTTTTTAACACATTTGAATACCAAATGTTTATTGCCTTATGTGTGGTTTCTATTGTACTTTTTTGAAAATCTCTGAGTAAAAATCCAGTTTCTCTTCATAGAAATTATTGCCATTTCTTAGATCCAACTTCTTTGCATGATGATACGCAATACCCTTTAACCATTTTGCTAATTCTTTTGTTTGGTAGTTGTTATGCGAAGGATCTGGTAGAACATTATTAGTGCCAAACGATGACAAATCAATTGAAATACTTTCTCTTCCTGATCTATACATTTCCTGAAAAAACAAATGACATGATTGATAAAAATGACACTTAGAAACATCATCCCAACTTTCATGATCTAAGTTTAATTTCTTCCCTATGATAGAAAAACACTCTGAAAATCTATGATTAGCAGAAAGGTAAAGTATTATTTTGTGACTTAAATTTTTAGGTTGTGAATTTTTAATCGTTAACTGATAATACTTTTCTGCCAATTCTGTCTTGCCTAGCATCATATACGTAAATACAATTTTTGGATACGTACCACTTGGTAAATACAGGCAGGAAATCGTTTTATCAAGAATAGGCTTGGCTTTTTCCAGAACTTCGGCATACAGTTTCATATCCAATAGGAGATCAAGAGTTCCATTTACCATACAGGCTTCACAGTTATCTAAAGGTCCCTTTTCTGAAATAGATTCGGAGGCACGCAAATAGAGTAATGCTTCTTTTGGGTTGCCCATTCTGTGGAATTTTGACATTTTGTAATACGTTATTATCCGTTGTCCTGCTCCATATTTATTGAATCTCCTTTCAAAATCGTCGAAAACAGTTTCAATTTGGTCACAGGAGATAGCACTAAACTCATATAAGTCATTGACAATCCATTTATAAGCCCATAATGCATCCTTATAATTAAAACGTTTAGGATATGTATCACAACAATCCAAAAGCCAAGGGAAAATCGAGATTGCTTTTTCGGAATACCCCAGAAAGTTTAATTGATTTACATATTTCAGTCTGGCTTTATACTCAAGATCCGGATCTTTTAACTCTTGTGCTTTTTGAACACATTTGAATATCAAATTTTTATTGTCTTCGGTGTAATCTCTACTACACTTTTTTATAATGTTTTCTATTTCCTTTTTAGTTTTTAGCCTCATAATTCTCAGATGTCAATATCGGTTGAATTAATTTATTAGTTACCTTAGGGTTATTGCTTCAATTTTTTGAAGATATCAGAGTAAAAATCCAGTTTCTCATGATAAAAATTATTACTATTTCTTAGACCCAATTTTTCTGCATGATGGTAAGAAATATTCTTAAACCATCCTGATAATTTCTTTGTTTGGTAATTGTTATGCTGATGATCCGGAAGATCCTTTTTTATAATCGATGAGGACAGATCAAGAATAGTCGTGTTTTTTCCTTGTAGAAACATCTTTAGAAAAAACAGATTACACGATTGATAAAATAAGCACTTGGCTTTATCACTACTTCGTTCTAAAATTAAGTTTAATTGTTTTTCTATAATACTAATTCCCTCTACAAATCTATTGTTCACTGCCAGATACAATACCAAATAATGATAGTCTATAAAATTTAACTCTTCCAAATTTAAATTTTGGATACTTAACTGATAGTATTTTTCTGCCAACTCGATCTTATCTTTGATCATATAGACATACATAATTCTTGGATAGGTAGTTTTAGGCACGGAGACACATGTAAGGTTTTTGTCTAAAATAGGCCTTGCCTTTTCCAATACTTCATCGAACAACCCCACCTCAATAAGGATGTCAAAAGTGCCATCTACCATACAAGCTTCGCAATCATCTAGAGGCCCATTTTTTAAAACCATCTCATAATTGCGCAAATGTTGTAACGCTTCCTTTGGATTACCCAACCTATATGTCTTGATCATTTTATAATACTCTAGTATTCGCTGTCCGGATCCGTATTTGTTATACCTATTTTCAAAATCATCAAAAACAGTTTCAATCTGCTTATAAGAAATGCTAGCAAAATCAAATAATGAAATGACAATCCATTTATAAGTCCACAATGTGCTTGAATATCTAAAGCGTTTCGGGTATGTATCACAGCATTCCAAAAGCCAAGGAAAAATCGGAATAGCTTTTTCATGATAATTAAGGTTAGTCAATTGAGCCACATATTCTAATCTGGTTTTGTATTCAAGATCCAGATCTTTTAACTCCTGCGCTTTTTGAACACATTTAAACACCAAATTTTTATTGTCTTCTGTATAGTTTCGATCACACTTTTTTATGATGTTTTCTATTTCTTGTTTAGTCTTTAGTTTCATTGTTTTTTGGATATTAATGCTAATTGAATTAGGTCACTAAAACTATCATTCATAGCTAGAAGCTCTATATTATTTAATGAATAATGTCCCAGGAGCTTGGCATTAACGTATAGTGTTTTTATGATCAGATCATTTAAGCTGCCTGATTTTTTCAAAAGAGAGGACACCACTTTATTTTTAAGATTAAGGTATAAACGAGAATTGTATTGTTCTTGTGGGTCAAATACGCTTTCGGAAATTGATTTCCATAAATCATTTTGATCTTTCTGAATATTTTTGATATCCTCTGCAATCAACGAATCAATACTGGCATGATAGATAGAAGGGATACTTTCTGGGTCAAAACCTCGTAATTTAATTTTGCAATGATATTTATCTAGATAAAGTTGCAGATCATTGATGATCGGTTCATACTTTTGATGATCATCGACATCAATATTCCCTAGAAAATCACCAAAATAATTTGCTGCAATTTCTACATAATCACTTGTTTTGTCTATTATGCTTATTTTCTTGATGATACCTTTGTCAAACGTATATCCTGCATTGACTACTAGTTTTTTATTAGCGATAGCAATAGGGATGATTTGCTTAAATTCATCGACATTGGTTACATAAAATATAGTTTCATTCAGTTCTCTTATTTCGTTTAGATTCAGTTGGCCATATGTTGTATAAAACTCAAACCATTTTGCTATAAAAACAAGAAAGCTTTCATCTGTTAAAGCCATTTGTTTGAGTGGAAAACTATGAGTTATAATAATTCTTTTTAGGGTAGAAGGTGCACTTTTGCTTAACTGATAAAAATATTCCTTGATACTGCCTTCAATATTTTTTTTAAGTTGCTCAGAAACTTCATTAGGATAAATACTTTCTCTTGAAGCATTAAGAGAGATGTTTTCTGAATTGATAATTGCTCTTACAAAAACAGCCCATTTTGGTAAGATATCATTAGAGGCTGTGGTCACAAAAATTCTTTTCACATAGAGATACCCTTCTTTTCTATCTGTTAAGTAACTTGCTTGTGGAGAGAGATACAACACCCCTTGATTGCGATTGGTTTTTTTATCTTTTAAAAGAATATAGTTGGTAAAACCTTCATCAAAAACCTCCTGTCCTATAGCTAGACATTGGTCACCATCCAAATTTTCTTCCCAGGGAAATGATCTGTTTATGGTTCCTTTGGAAATACCATTAACCTCTATATCGATAGGAATGTGCAAATATTGACCATACTTTTTTATACTTGATACAATCCCGGTTGAATTGAGTTTTATTTTATCCCGAAGTTTTAAGATAACTTTGGTTCCCATGGCAAGATCGTAATCTATAGTTTCGATGGCATACGTGCCATCAATATTACCGGTCCATTTGATGGCTTGATCTTCTTCTGAAGGTCTGGTAATAAGAATAATATCATCCGAAACCATAAAGCATGATAATATCCCGATCCCAAATTGACCAATAAAGTCATTGCGCATGCTATCGTCTAATTTAGAACTCGACCCAATTTTTGCTAGAAATTCTTCCACCTGTTCGGCGGTAAGTCCAATGCCATTATCCGAAATAACAAACCCTGCCCCATTTGAATTATTAAAATATTCTATGGTTATTAGCGGTTCAAAGGTTTCTGCTTTTTTTCGTGCATTGATGGCATCGATTGCATTCTGTAACAACTCTCTGATAAAGACATCTTTTTGAGAATACAGGTGATCAGAAAGAATTTTTATAATTCCTGACAGGTTAACTTGAAAAGGTGTTTTTTCCATTTATTATATAGTTTTAAGAGTATCTAATCTAAACCCGTATTTCTTTGTTGTACTATGAAAACTTTCTATCATCTTTTTTGACATCATATTTTTAAAACTCCTTCTAATAATACACAACCGGATCATCGTTTTTTCGAATGCCTTATCAAAATATTTTTCTGCTTTGATGTATTCTTTAAGGCTTCTATAGCAGCGACCTATTAATATCGGTAAATTAGATTGTTCCTGATGATCATTTGTATTGTTTAAAGCCGCCAAACACATCTCAATTATTTGATATTTTGGTGCGAACCTTTTAAATTCGACAAGGATTTTGTTATAATTCATAATTTTTTTTTATGATTAATAGCTTCTTTATAATTTTGAATAAATTCCTTCTATAAAAAACTCTGTATCTATTGCTTTCCAATCAACTATTTTGTTTCCGGTAGTTTTTGATATTTTTAATGGTATTCCAAGGCAGATGTCATCAATAAAAATCAAATCTCTCATTCTAAAATCTTTCCAATTCCAAGGTGATGGCATTATTTTTCTTTGCTCAACATCATGGAGTGAAATCTTAGCTTGCGCCTCTATATATTTGATAGCCTCTTGCAAGGTGCCGTCGGCGCAATCAGCTCGATAGGTATTCAATATAATTTTGTTTTCTGCTTTTTCTAGTTTTTTTAATACCTCAAAACATCCAGTATTATATTTTCCTATACTTGGATACTGATGTTCTACTACTGTACCGTCAAAATCTAAATAAATCTGCATATTTTGTTTTTATTGAATTTAATATTTTACTAAATGAATTTTATAACTACTTAAAATCTATAGGATAATCCTCCATTAATAATTCCTTTATAACCGTATCCAAATTCAGCTATTATAGCTATAGTTGTTCCTAGTCGTATGCCCAAAGGTGTTGCTTGATAGCTAAAAACTGTCTGATTCATGGATTGATCTGTTTCTCGAGATCTGGGAGCAGGCTGAAACCCACTCAAAAAATATCCTACTCCAAAACTTGCTCCAGCGTACATCCTTATCCAATTGATTTTGATAAAATTATATTCCCAGTCAAATGCAAGCATAAAATATGCTGCATTTAGGGATCCAATCAATTGATTAAGGCGATATACTTCTTTTTTGTTTGCCTCAAAAGCCACACTTATTCCTACAGTTTGCTTAGTATCTATATCGCCTTTTGCTGTAAGACGAAAGACTTCTGTTGTCTTTTTATTTTTGAATGATACGTTACCAGTAAAAAGGTTTCTTGTAATCAATCTTTCATAAGGACCCGTTTCAAAATTCGAACTTTTGACACCATAGGATAAAACAATTTCACCTCGACCTTTAAAATTCTGAGATTCCTGGGATTGTCCAGTAACATTGACACATCCCATAGATATGAACATAACAAGTTTAAAAATGAGATTATACCTCATCTTTTTGAGTATTAAAGGATTTGAAAATCTTCCTGTTCAAATTAAAATCCTGTACGATATATTTTGTTAGATTTATTTGGGCTACGATTTCTTCTAGTACTTTCATAGAGCTTATGTCTCCAGAAGGAAAAGAAAAAATACCTTCTGCGTTTTCGATAGCAACATACATTGTGTTGTGCAAGAAGGAAAGCATGATGTTTTGACCGGATCTTTCTTTGAATTCTACGATTCGTTCCATTAAGGTGGTAGACAATACATACCGCGCTTCAACCTGATCGGTAGCATATACGAGGAAATCCTCACTAAATCTTATATCTTCTAATTGTACAGGTTCATCTTCTATAGATTCAACCAACCATCTGTTTTTTTTTGTTGATATTGATTTGGGTAATACAATAGTATATCCTACCAAGCACTTTGGGAAATTCGCTGAGCAAAACATCCCTCTAAAACTATAAAGCAAATTATCAGCGGTTTTTTTGCTAAATGCATATTTTATGGGCTCGATCAATTGAAAAAGCACAATTAATTGCCCCATATATGGAATTGCAACCAAACCGCTAAGATCCTTTTTATGTAGAATTCCAATATCTGCAATATGTACAGGAATACCATCATGAGTATTTTTTATAGTGCCATAGGTATGTACAGAATCATTATGAGCTATCCAATTGAAGATTTTGCTCGCTTTTAGCTGTTGTGATGATAATTGTAGCTCTTGCGAAAATCGAAAAGAAGGAAATAGTTGTCTTGCCATTAGTGAAATGGCCTCGTTTTCCCTTTTTCTAAATTTTGAAAACTCCCTGCTAAAAGAACTCGCCAAACGTTTATAAAAGAAATAAAAAGAAAAGATCGCTATAACAAAATAGTAATAAATGTTATTACTGGTTCTTTGATATTCCCCATCTATATAAATAGCAGTTTGAAACGTATTATTTGCTGCCAAAACATAAGTCAGGTAGCCAATAACTAGTATTGGAAAAATAGCATAAGTCATATATACAATCTTCTGTTTTTTCATGATAGCCTCTTTTTGATCTAAAGCAACGGTTAAATCTTTTCTAAGATTCTGATACACCATTTCTATATGCACTGGTTCCATTTTTTAGCTAAATTTATCTTTTACATCAATGTCCTTCTTCTCTTCCTGAGGAGTTTCTAATATTTCATATGGTTTATCACCCCTTAAAGCTGCTACTAGATTTGCAGGAAACATCTGGATAGTATCATTGTGATGCGTAACTGCCGCATTATAAGCTCTCCTTGCTGCCGAGAGTTGTTCTTCTATATCAGTCAAATTATATTGAAGTACCAAGAACTGCCTATCTGTTTTTATATCAGGATACTTTTCTGTTGTTACTTGTAAGTTTTTCATTAATGATGACATTTCATTAGTCGATGAAATTGTTTCTTTAGGTTTAATCGTATTTTCTGTTTTTGATCGTAATTCAGTTATTTTGATAAGTAAATCTTTCTCATGAGTCGCATATTTATTTACTACAGCAACCAAATTAGGAATAAGATCAAAACGTTTTTTTAGATACACATCGATACTACCATATGCTTCACTAATTTTATTCTTTTTAGTAATGATATTGTTGTTGACTAAAATGTATGTAATCCCAATCAAAATGACTATTCCTACAAATACACTTGCCATCACTAATTATTTTATGAATAAATTCATTAACTATTCTGTTTTATATTTCCTTGTTCCAAGTTTAAAATCAGTTAATAACCCTATCATATCAATCCAGAGCAAAAGATGGAAAACTAGAAACTATTAATTGTGTAGTTTTTAATCTCTCACTTGGATCGTTTATCCACTCCAGCAGCATGAACATTTTATATAGGCCTTCTTTATGTTCTCCTTTTCTTTCTCTTTTCTAGTATATGTAAAGCTCTTGTATCTTGCCAGATTCATATTTACAATTCAGTTTAATGTCTATGGGACTATTTACTCGATATTTTGTGGCACCCACTTTTTTAAGAATCTAAACTTTTTAGGGAATTCTTCTCTTGGACAAAAAGCAATACAAACTTCTTTATTACCAATAGAGGATTCTGTTAGTAAAATATAATCAGTTTCGTTTTTTAATTGATCGAATTCTTGCAGGCTAACTATGCAAACCACCTTCTTAAATACTCCATGAATCCATATGGACATTCTACCATCATTTTGGAATTTTTTATAACAGGCCAAGGAAGCATGTGCAGCGATTACAGGTGCTAATTTATCTGGTATGTCATTTTTTAAAACGATATACATTTTCATAACAAATAAAATTTTTTGCAATAGCAATTCTCTTAATTTTACTTAGCCTCTTTGCGATTCTACCTTTTAATGATTAATCTTCATTTTTAAAATAATCATCTTTAGTATTTTTGTTTTCCTTAATTTTTTGACTATACGCTATTCTGGAAATTCTTTCTTTTTGAAACATCTTTTTTAATCCTTGAGGGTCTTTCATAAACCGCAATGAATTTTTTATAGATATGGATTGTGCAAATTTTGTTACATCATGATCTGTTCCTATATACGTAAAGGTCCAATTTTTTTCTTCCATTTCTTCTACTAAAGATTTTATAGCAATAGTATCGTATTCTGTTGATGCATTCTCCAAACCGTCAGTAAGTATTGTTACAAGAACATTTGTCTTAGTTTTTTTAGATAGTTTTTTTTGTAGTTCATTAATCCCATATCCCATGGCATCAAATAATGGTGTGCCTGCTTCTGGTTTATAATTCTCTCTATTAAGCTCTTCTAATTTTAACACCGGTTTGCAATATAAGTGCATAACTATGTGTAATGCATTAAAAGTGATAAAAGTAATGTAGTGTTTTTGTTCTGGGTATTTTTTTGCTACTCCTTTTACCGTTTGAACCACTTCATTGAATCCACTAATTATTTGATCTTTTATGGAGTTCATTGATCCACTCTCATCAAGAATTATTAAGTTGTGTATTTTTTGTTTTACTTCCATAAGGTTTGATTTTACTTTTAATCTAAAATGAGTTTCAACCTGGTTAAGTTGTGTATTTTTTGAAAAGCTTCGTAACGAAGCTCTAATGTTTAATTCTTATTAAATAGATACCTGTTATAGTTTTAAAATAGGATGTAATAGTTAAATAACATAGCTCTAAGGAATCAGAGTTCCATCTGGGTAGCTCTGCACAATACGTTATCCTTTATATACGAAGAATAGACCGTATTGTGCATTGGAGCATCCCAATATCTTATAGATTTTTATGCTATATGATTGCCTATTCAGGAATATCGAATAAGGCTTTGATCTCCTCATAAGACATTTTAGTATAATCTATCCCAGCAGCATTTTTATCTGCGGCTACTCCACCTGGAATGATAACATATCTCGCACGAGGCAGAAAAACAGATTCACTTGCAGGCTTTTCCACAATAATTGTTATCGAGCTAGCACCTATGTTAGTTGTATAAATTTGACCTCCGCTTTCACTAGGTATAGCTGTCACAGTTCCAGTTCCTGTAAGTTCACTTTGTCCATACACCAATACTACACCGGTATCTCTAATTTCTTGCGTTAGTCCGGGAGCGTCAAAGGTGCCAATAGGTAATATTATGGTAGGATCTGGAAAAACTGTAATCCAATCCGAATAAATCACATTTGCTGTTCCTGTTTCTCCTTGTTCTCCCTGCTGTCCCTGCTCACCTTGCTGTCCCTGCTCACCTTGTGCTCCTGCTGGCCCAACAGCACCATCTTCTCCTTCACAGGAAAAAATAAAAATTGACAATACCACAACTGTTGATAGTTTTAAAAAATTTGTCATTGCTTTCATGTTTTTAATTTTTAGAATTAATAAATTGTTTAAGCCCCATATTGGGATTAATAATTTGATGATTCAAACTTACATTTCAGCTCATTTAGTAAATAAATGATATGTAACAAATGCTTATATATATGTAACAAGCCCTTAAAACACTAGGGTTTTGTTGTAAAAGGATAGTCTATAATTTCAATTAGAGTATACAAAACTTGGAAAAGAATGCTTTTTTGGACTAGTTTGTATATATACAAATGGTATATATTGTGTGTAAGTATCTATCTTATAACATCTCTTATACATAAATAACATAAATTCTTACTGTCATTTTCTAATACTATTCTCGGTCTCACTTGACCTATATTCTGAAGGTGTGCAATTGTACTTTTTTTTAAAACAACTATTAAAGTAGGGTATGCTGCTAAAGCCTACTTTATATCCAATTTCCGAAATAGTAAGATCAGGATTTTTTAACAATAAAACTGCCCATTTCAGGCGTTCATCACGAATGAATTCTGTGGTAGATAATCCTATTAAGGCATCTAACTTTCTATGTAACTGCATGCGACTCATACCTAGTAGTTGACTGAACTCTTCTACACTAAAAGAAGAATCTTCTAACTTTTTATTTAAAATAGCCTCTACCTTTAATAAAAATTGTTCATCTCTAGATGTCGTCGCAATCTCTACTGGACGAAAAATTTTCCCTTGGCTATATATATCTCTTAATTTTTGACGATGCTTAATGATGTTCTCTATTTTGGAAATTAATATGCGCGTATTAAATGGTTTCATTATATAATCATCTGCTCCTAGTTTGATACCTCTCAGTTCATTTTCTTCTCCTACCTTGGCCGTCAGTAAAATAATTGGGATATGACTTGTGCTTTCGCAATCCTTTAGTTCTTTAGTAAGTGTGATACCATCTTTGATCGGCATCATAATATCAGAAATAATAATATCAGGAATATGCTCTAAAGCTAAATCAATTCCTTCCTGACCATTTTTTGCAGTAATAATTTTATATTGATTTTCAAACGTGTTTTTAAGGAATATCCTGAGATCCTTATGATCCTCAACAATCAATAATATAGGTAAATTTTTATTTCTCTCAGTCAAAGGTGGGGTATGTTCTGTAGGTTTATTTTCTCCTTTAGTTAGTGTAGGTTGTTTATTGTTTTTTTCTAGTATTTCCGAATCCAAAAAATCTTTTTTACCTATTGGAATCTCAATCAAAAATAGTGTCCAACCGTTAGGTTCACTTTCGGCCTTGATTGTACCTTTATGAAGCATTACCAACTCCTTTACAAAGGCCAATCCAATACCATTGCCCTGTTCATTTTCATTCACCTGATAGAAGCGTTCAAACACCCTCTCTAATTGTTTTTTTGTGAGTCCCTTTCCTGTATTTTTTACAGAAATTAATAACTTATCTTCCTGTATCGACGCATCAAAAATAATAGTGCCTTGTTCTGGTGTATATTTAAATGCATTCGATAATATATTTGTTATTATTTTCCGAATGATATTGTCATCATACCAAGCATAGGTTCCTTTTCCAATTTGCACCAAATAATTTAGTTGTTTTTGATCTGCCTTAAGTCTAAATTGATTAGCAGTAATACTAAGTAAATCCAAAACGTCCCCTTGACATATCTGTAATTTGAGAGTTCCAGATTCAATTTTAGAAATATCAAGTAACTCATCTACCAAGCGCAAAAGTCTATCACTATTACGTAGCATCATTTCAAAATTAACACGATCTGTTTCTGAGAGCTCTTCATTTTCTAGTTTACCCTGAATTGGAGCTGTAATTAGGGTAAGTGGTGTTCTAAACTCATGGGTAATATTGGAATAAAAGTTAGATTTCAGAACCTCCATTTCTTTTTGCTTTTCTGCCTCAGAAATGACTTTATTCTTTTTTAAATCCAGATAAGAAAGGACACTCATAAATATCACAGTCTCTAATACAACAATAGGTAAAAAAACGAAAAAATTGATTTTTACTGCAACAATATACCCTATAGCCAAAAAGAGCCCTCCGATGATTATGATCTTGGTTTCTGGAGTTCCTTTTTTTATGAGTGCGTATAAGGCGCTTACAAGATTTGTAATTGAGAAGACAACCATAGTTATACCCATAAGTTTTATATGAGCATTGGTATGTGGAAAAACTGAAATAAAAATATAGTATATGATTATAAAACCTATAAAGATATTAATAGACCAACTAAATACTCTATTCAGTTTTTTATACTTGTTTTTCATATCAATAAATGACCTGAAAAAAAACATGTATGCCAACTGTGCTAATAGTTGTCCATTTTGATTAAAATAAAAATATAAAGCAGGTTTTATATCCGCATAGATATTATAGAAATAAAAAGTTCTATATCCATAATTAAATATAAGGCAAAACATATAAATACTATAGAAAAGAAAATAAATTTTTCTAGTAATTAAATAATGTAGTAATACAAAAACGAAAGATATTATCATCATTCCTATAAGTACTGCGTAGAGAAATTCATTATTTTCATAGTTATATTTCGAATCTTTATATGCAGCCTGATGGTAAACCGGGCGAGAATTAAAGGTCTCTATTTTAATATCAGAATTTATATTTTTTGTTCCATAGAGTGTCTTGGGAATATTTTTAAAATAAAAAGGTTTAGTAAAATCAACTGCTGTGACATCAATAATTATGCTGCTTGCTTCATAGAATTCTGTTAGAGGAGCGTCAAAAAGCAAAAGTCCTGTCCTATATTCTTTAAATCTCCCTGATTTTTGGGGAACAAAAAATATAATCTCATCAGAATCTTCAAAAAGAACACCAAGAGTTTTGAATGGGTATAGACTGTCAACTTTTAGTTGAAAACGTCCCCAGTATTCTTTTTCTATTCCTTCTCTATTAAAATCAGAATCTGAAAAAGGTAGTTCTACAATTTTTTTAAATGGCAAAAAATCCTTTGCTAAAGGTTTTTTATATCTGTCAGGTGTTATTATATATAAGCTGTCTGGTTCTACTTTTATTATTTTTTGAGCAACTACACTAAGTTGGAAAAGTAGAAAAAGGAAAAGCAACAAAGAGCGTGGTTTGATCATAGTTGAATTAGTTTTGCAAATGAAATCAGCTCTGTTCAGATATTAGTTAGACATTATTTTTTGAATGCTTCTACTAATTTATACTTTTTTAGCAGTTATAGTTGTGAATTTGTAGAAAAAACAAACAATTTATGATTATCCGTACTATGTAATAATGCAATTCTTTAGCGTCATTCCGAACCTGCCTTCATTACCCTACGGTGTACCCACATCTTTAGCCAATTCCATTCCCTCGATGATATAGCCTAATCGTTCCATTCCCCTTACCAAGG
>CANMLL010000024.1 GCA_947498775.1 uncultured Aquimarina sp. | reverse complement strand
AAGGGGAATGGAACGATTAGGCTATATCATCGAGGGAATGGAATTGGCTAAAGATGTGGGTACACCGTAGGGTAATGCAGGCAGGTTCGAAATGATGCTAAAGAATTATAAGATATACAAAAGGTAAATCGATAACATCCATAAATTAAAGGCGTACGATTTTAAGTTAGTCGTAGTAGAAATAGCTTTTAAATAGGCTCAGGAGGGCATTTCTCTAAATCATGGCATTGCAGTTCATTATAAATGTATTTTTCTACCATAAGTGATCAAGAAGCCATAAAGCACTAAAAATCAATAAATAATAGAAGTCCAAATTTATAAATATCAATAACAAAAGCTTGCTATATGTGCTTTGTTATCATAATTTTAAGTGATTTGGGATATTAAATCACAAATCGATAGCTATACTTTATTAATTTAAATTTTACACAATGAAAAAAATCTTTGAAGTAACAGGAGTTCGAACATTGAATAGAGAACAACAAAAACAGATTAAAGGAGCTATTAGAAACAATGGTTGTTGTAATAGTCAGCAATGTCGTGTACGTCTTTCTGACAATACTTTTGGTTGTGAGTTTTCACTCTGCATAAATGGCTTTTGTCAGTATCTTTATTAAGACCAACATTTCTTAAATAACACTGTTTGCGGTTGTGGCACTGCGAGGACTACTACTTGTTAAACCAAAATTCTATTATTTGGTAAAACGGTAACACTTAAGTGAAAACATATTATTAATACATATTAAATTCTAATCTTATGAAAAAAAAAGATATTAAAAATTTGAAATTTGAAAAAAATACTATCGTAAAATTAAACACTATCAAAGGAGGTGGTGACGATCCATGGATTAGTTTAGCAAGTCGTTCGGCTATGAAATGTTGCGGTAGTTTCATGTGTTAAATTTAAATTATTATATAATCTAAAAAAACAAATGGCTGAATTCTAAGTTAAAAAGCAAATCTTTCAGCAACAAAATAAAGGTTCTTCTTAAAGAAGAGCCTTTTTTAATAGTCTAATTTAACAAAAGGTTCTTATCTTCTAATCACTGCAAAACATCTAGCGATTAATTTGGCTTTTACAGCATTTAAAACAAAAGCTTTGTGTTCATATCAGAACTAATTTTTAACCTATTTATACGTTCACAAAATATTATACGAGAATTTTGAAGGATTGTTTTGCAATCTCTAATTCTTCATTAGTTGGTATGACCAATATCCTAACTTTTGAAGAGGGTAAACTAATATCTCTTATATCTTTTGATCGAATAGCATTCTTTTCTTTGTCCAACTGGATTCCTAAAAAGTCTTGGTCCGCGCATACTAATTCTCTTATTACATCAGAATTTTCTCCTATTCCGGCTGTAAAAACTATGGCATCTAGCCCATTCAATACTGAGGCATATGCACCGATAAATTTCTTTATGCGATATGCGTTCATTTTTAAAGCTAATCTACAATCAGCATCTCCTTTTTGAGCTTCAGATTCAATGTCTCTTAAATCACTATAACCTGTTAGTCCCAGCATTCCGCTTTCTTTTTGTAGCAAGGTATTCACCTCATCTAATGAATATCCCAAAGAATTTACCATATAAAAGATAATCGCTGGATCAACATCACCAGATCGGGTACCCATTATTAATCCGTTCATTGGTGCAAATCCCAAAGTATGATCTATACTCTTCCCATCGTTTATCGCCGTCATACTACAACCATTACCTAAATGAATGGTAATAATTTTTGATTTTTCTTTCTCTAGATACTCGATTGCTTTCTCTGAGACATATTTATGGCTAGTACCATGAAAACCATATAAGCGAATATTGTTTTCATTAAGTAATTTGTTGGGAATTGCATATTTGTATGCTTCTACAGGAATAGTTTGATGAAAAGCAGTATCAAATACCGCAATTTGCTTGGCAGAAGTAAAAATCTCTTCTGCCACCAAAATACCTTGCAAATTTGCAGGGTTATGCAGTGGAGCCAAGGCCGAAAGTTTCTCTATCTTCTGTTTCACTTCATTGGTAACCTCTACAGTATCAGCAAATGTACTTCCTCCATGTACCACGCGATGTCCAACAGCTTGAATTTCAGAGGCTGACTTTATGACTCCTACATTATCATCCATCAAATATTTGGCGATCAATTGCAAACCATCTTTATGATCACTAATTATATCTGTTTTTTCTACTTTTTCGCTGTTGGTTTTGTAGTTTATCTTTGCGTTTTCTAAACCAATTCTTTCTACCAGTCCAGAACATACCACAGTAGCTTCTGGCATTTTAAATACTTGAAATTTTATTGAAGAACTACCAGAATTTAATACCAATATTTGCATACTCTTTTTCTTGATGTTTTTATATTTTTAAAGCCCTTGTGCCTGAATAGCCGTTATAATTACTGTATTATAAACATCATCTACTGTACACCCTCTACTCAAATCATTTACCGGTTTATTTAATCCTTGTAACATAGGACCAATAGCCAATGCTCCCGTTTCTCTTTGTACTGCTTTGTAGGTATTATTACCTGTATTCAAATCCGGGAAAATTAACACGCTGGCTTGCCCGGCAACTTCAGAATCAGGAAGCTTACTTTGACCAACTTTCATATCTACTGCTGCATCATACTGTATCGGTCCTTCAATTTTTAGATCCGGACGTTTTTCTTTTACAATAGCCGTAGCTGCACGAACTATCTCTACGTCCTCTCCTTTACCAGAAGACCCAGAAGAATATGATAGCATGGCAACCTTTGGTTCGATACCAAAAGCAGCCGCAGATTCTGAAGAAGAAATAGCAATTTCTGCCAATTGTTCTGCATTTGGATTAGGGTTAATAGCACAATCACCAAATACTGAAACTCTGTCTTCTAAGCACATAAAAAACACCGAGGATACCACATTTACATCTGGTTTGGTTTTAATAAACTGTAAGGCCGGTCGTATGGTGTGCTGTGTAGTATGCACTGCACCTGAAACCATACCATCTGCATGACCTTTGTAAATCATCATGGTTCCAAAATAGGATACATCGGCCATCATATCCTTGGCCATATCCATGTTTACGTTTTTATGTTTTCTTAATTCATAAAAAGTAGTAACATAATCGTCATAGTAAGGAGACTCGGTTGGAAAAACAATATTTACATTATCAAAATCTATCGGAATATCAAGTTTTATTGCCTTACTTCTTATCTTTTTCTCGTTTCCGATTAATGTGATATCTACAACATTTGAAGCCTGTAGTCTAGATGTTGCTCTTAGAATACGTTCGTCTGATCCTTCAGGCAACACAATATGCTTTTTGTGTTGCAATGCCCTTCTTAATAGATTATATTGAAACATTCGAGGTGTCAATCCTTCAGATTTGAAAGTAATTAGCTTATCCGCTAAGTGGTCTTCATTCACGTATTTTTCGAATGTGCTGATCGACGTATTTATTTTTTGAAGATTATCAAGATAAATTCTTGATTTGATTGCTCCTATTTGATTCGCAATTGAAAATGTTCCACTCGGCACCGAAACAATTGGGAAAGACAAAGAAACTCCTTCTATTAATTTCAATATTGGTTGTTCTGGAATGATCCCTCCTGTAAGTATGATTCCCGAAATTTTCGGATAGTTATCAGAGATATTTGCTTGCAAAACACCAAGTATAATATCTGCGCGATCTCCTGGTGTAACCACCAAACTATTATCCTTAAGATGTGTTAGATAATTACGTAGCTGCATTGCTCCTACTCCAAAATTACCTGCTTGGTTATTTAAATATTCCTTTCCAAAGAGCACCGTACCATCCAACTCAGTAACTATTTCTTTGATGGTAGGGTTTATTAATGAATTGATCTTTGGTATAATGATTCGGTCGACGCCATTATTAAAACTTTTCTGGAAATGGGCTTCAAGCTTTTCTTCACAACCAGGAGTTACTTTATTGGCAACCATTGCCAAAACTTCTACATCTTTACTACTAAATGTATCAAAGGCAAGCTTCAGGTTACCAACGACCTCTGTATTTTTTTTATCAATGCCACTAGCAACAAGAACTGCAGGTATTCCTAAGTTCCTGGCAATGATGACATTAATATCAAATTCGATAATATTCCCCTCGTCAGAAAAATCAGTTCCTTCTACCAATATGAAATCAAATTTTTCCTCAAGTCTTTTATACTTTCGGATAATTTCATCTATAATCTCGCCTGGTCTTCCTTCGTTATATTTCTGAAGTACTTCACTCCTGGTAAATGCATACGCATTTTTAAAATTGATATCCAATTCGAAATGAGATATCACAGTATTAATATGATTATCAACTTCTCCCTCTTTGGGATCATCGATAATCGGTCTGAAGTATCCTACCTTGGCAATTTTACCAAGTAACATACGCATCATTCCTAAAACTACAATGGATTTACCACTATGAGGTTCTATAGTGGCAATATAAACGGCTTTACTCATGTACATAAATTTGGTTGGCGCAAAGATACGCCAATGCACTAATTTAACATAAAATTATAAGGCAATAAAACCTCTTTATAGGAAACTATCATAACATTAACAGTATCGTTTTTAATTCAATAAAAAAGGCCTAGGAAAATCCTAAACCTTTTAAATAAATCTTATGATTTTTAACTCCCTAGTTAATATCCTCTCCCTTTTTCAATTTTTCCATAGCGCCTGTAAGTCGGGGCTTAAATCTTTCGGGAGCATTACCCATTGCTATGTTTAGAGCTTTAATAGCATTTTTATAATCACCGGTCGCAGAATATGCTCTTGCCAACCCATAATTAGAAGGCCAAGCTCCATTATTATTTTTGACATTGTCTTTTAACACCGCTAATGCTTTGTCTTTTTGTCCTAAACCAATAAGACCTGTACCCAACTGATATACCTGAGAGGTATTTCCTAATTTGGCTGCTTTATCTACAAAGGTCATAGCTTCTGCTGTTTTACCTTGCTTTGCCAAAATTTGAGATTTAAGAGAAAGGTTGCTAAATGTTTCTTTACTAAAGAAACTACCACTTATTGAAGAATTCACCCATTCTAAGGCCAAATCTAACTTCTCGGCATTTAATGCATAATTGGCAGCATTATCCCAATTGGCTTGTGTAAAACCTGCAGCATTGCGCATATCACTTGTTATTCCTTTTAATACAATATCTTGTACATTTACTTCAACCTTAAAAGGAATTTCTTTCTTCTCCCATCGCAATACAGCTGTCGCGTTGTTTGCTTCTACCTTAGGGAATGAGAAGGTCAACAATTCGGTATGAGCAGCTTCTCTTGTTTGAACATCAACACGCAGTGCATCTTCTTTTTCATCATAAAAATAACTTCCCCAGGAATTAGCATTATTAGAAAAAATTACTGTGGCGCCTCCGTCTTCTTTTAAGGCGATATGTAATCCATATTTACCCGCTTTTATGTCTTTTCCTTCTACTTTAACATCATGGGTGAATTCGATAGTAGAATTCATATTTGCTCCTGCTCTCCAAGGAGCGGCTTTTGAGGTTCCAAAACCCAGATTATTATATCCATAGGGTACTAATTTTCCCCAGATTTCACGTTCTTTAACGCCAGGTCTGCCGTAATCTATAGTTACGTTTGTAATTCCAATACGTTGCATTACTTGCGCACGCTGGCTCCCTTCTGGCGTTTGCAATTGGGCATTTGTTTGATTTGTAAACATCAGCATTGCTAAAACAATGCATGATGTAAACAGGTTGATTTGTTTCATGTCTGACTTTTTTAGAATTAATGACTATCATTTTAGAAATCTGGAATGATTTCTAATTCCTAGTAAGGTAATAGGTTACCACTAACCCTAATGTTACCGTAGTGTTAAACTCAGAAGAAAAGTGATAATTGATTGTTAAACAGTCCTATTCGTTTAACAACTGATTAACAAAACTCTCAAACTCTGTCTTAAATTGGATGTATTTATCCCCTGTAGCGGGGCCATTAAAACCTGTATGAATTTTACGAACTTGTCCTTTTTTATCAATAAAAATAGTAGTAGGATAGGATAGCACATGATTAAGCATTGGCAGCTTTTCTTGGGCCTTCTTTTTATCTGAAGTTCCATATTGAGCCAATAAAATCGGATACGCTACCTTCAGTTTTTGTTGCAATCGTTTTATAGATTTAAATGCTTTTTCGGGAGTTTTTGCATACTCAAAAGCCAAAGAGACCATCTCTATATCTTTTCCTTTATTGCGATTATAAAAATCAACATAATATTTGGTTTCATCCATACAATTAGGACACCAGGTTCCCATAATTTGCACAAGAACAACCTTATTTTTAAATCTATCATCTTTTAATGAAATTTGATTCCCTTCAGCATCAGGAAAGCTAAAATCCAAAGTCTCGTATCCCTCTTTTAGGAAAGTCAATGATTCAGCCGAAGGCAACTCATAAGTTTCATTACGCTTTGCTACAAAAGGTTCTTTCCAGTGATTACCTGAATAAAAGTGACCATTAATGGTACTGTCTGTTACCTGGGCAATAAATAAAAAGGCATGTGCACCATCAAAAGTTGACAGTTGTAGTTGATCCTTATTTAATACCCCTTCGAGATATCTATAATCCCCTGTGGTGGTTCTAAAGGTTCCTGTCACAATATTTCCATTTTGTTTAAAAACTCCTTGAGCAATATACTCGTCTTCAGGTTGGTCCTTGCTAAAAATTGTTTCCCAGTTTCCTGAAATATTGAATGCAGGCTTTGCAGATACTTCAAACCGGTCCTGTTCCCCATATATTGCAGTAAAAGGAACTACTCTATCAAGGCTTTCTTTGATAAAACTTCCAGTAATTGTTGTTGAATCCAAAAACTTTCCTGCCACATAACCTTCAAAAACGGGGAATTTTATTTTTATAGAATCCCCTTCAATTTCAACTTCATCTACCTGGATAGTTTCTTCAGCATTAAATATCCTAAGCGATTGATCATCCATTACTTCAAATAAGAAAGGAAGCCGATAATTATCCTGGACCTTTAGAGTTGCTCTCCATGGTCCGCTAATAAATTCTGCCGGTTCCTTTTTTGTTTCCTGTTTGCAAGAAATCAAAGTAAGTACTATTGAAATTATTAGAAGATTGATTTTTTTCATTAGGTATGATTTGTATAAAGAAGTGCGGAAAGTTAATCAAAACTTACATCAAAATCTATATTAAATAATTTTTACTCGATAATCGAGATTTAAATGCTCCGAGGCTTGGCCCGAAATCAAAAATCAGTTTCTTACAAATGCCTCGTGGGCTTTCCCCGAGGTTCTTTACTTCTAATAATCTATACGATTATACAGCTACTATCTCTATAAATAATAAGCAACTCATAATCAAATAATTACACTTATTTTTTCGTCTATCAAAAAAATTTGGCACGCCATTTGGTTACTTACTTATCAAATAGCGGAAGCCGAAAAGCTAATGAGTAGGCATAAACCCTTATATAGATTAAGTTATGAAAAAAATGATACTTTTTATTGCAGCTTTGTTTGTAATAGGAACAACTGCACAAGCGACCGATCACAAACATCAGGATCACCATAATAGGGTTACAAAACGCTATCAGCACACACAACCGATTGTCTTTATACAAGGTGGTGTACAGTTTTTTGTCTATCCAGAGGGAGAGATCGATTTCAAAATCTTAAGAAAAAGATCACAAAATAATGTTTGGAGTAGTCACAATAGTGTTAATACACCTGGGGGATATTACGGATACAATACCGTATCTCCATACCGAACTGCAGTGCGATACGATTATTATGGAAGGCTTAAAAGAGTTGGGCCAAATTACATCAGTTATGACAGGTATAATAGAGTAAGAAGAATTGGTACTACATATATAAGATATAACAGACGAGGTTTGACCTATCAAATCGGTGGATTACATATCTACTATAATAGATACGGAAACATAAAATACGTAGAAGGTAATGTTCATTATGATGGCTGTGGTTATTGCGGAATAGATGGGTGCACAATGACGCACAATCCATACTACAACCAAAATTGGAAACCTAGACATTATGATAAACGTAATACTCATTATTATAAGAACAGAAAAAGAAATAAAAGATACGATGATGATGATGACGATGATGATGATTAAAACATAGATTAGTTGTTGGTTAGTTGTTGAAAATCCCGTTACCAAATACTTCAGGTAACGGGATTTTCTATTGAAGTCAGTGTATAATACCATTTCTGATGTTACTTTACACAATTAAAAAACAGGGATTTTTTGTGTAAATTAACATCAGAAATGGTATAAAGTGTTGTTAAGGTTTCATACAAAAAAAACTATTCCGGTATATTTACAATAAAGGTCGCTCCTTTGGAGTGTGTTTTCTATGAAAAAATTAAAATGTATAGTAGTTCTACCCACAATAATTAGTATAATCTGGATTTTGGCGGGTTGTAATGAGCAAAGAATAAATCAAGAAAAGTCTTTTGAGTGGAAAACAAAATCCCCTAAAACTCTAAATATCAATGAAAACCTATTAAATACACTACTGAAAAAAGTTGAAGACACTACATTTCGTTCTATAGATGCAATACTTGTAATAAAAAACGAAAAAATTGTTTTAGAAGCATATTTTAACGGTTTTACAAAAGACAGTTTACATAATACCACTTCTGTTGGAAAAAGTATTACATCAGCATTGGTGGGTATTGCGATCAAAAACGGACACATACCCAGTAAGAATACTAAAATTGTACCTTATTTTTCAAAGGATTATGATATCAAGCACTTAGATAGCATTAAAAAAAATATCGAAATACAACATTTTCTTACAATGACCGCAGGGCTGGCTTGCAATGACTGGGATGAAAACTCACCAGGTAATACGAAACATTTTTGGGACGTTCCAGATGATTTTGCCTTTACTTTAAACCTTCCAATGATTAACAAAAATGGGGATAAATTTTCGTATTGTTCTGGAGGCGCCAATCTTTTAGGTGAAATTATAAGAAAACAATCTGGTAAAAGCCTGCAAAAGTATGCAGATGAATACCTTTTTAATAAAATTGGCATCAAAGAGAATAAGTGGTTCATTGTACCGAAACCACCCCATAATGAGTTTGCAGGTGGTGGAAATTTTCTTAAACCACGCGATATGGCCAGATTTGGGTTACTCTACCTAAATAAAGGGAATTGGTTAGGACAGCAAATAATTCCTGAAAATTGGGTAAAAGAAAGTGTATCTGCACAAATTAAAACATCAGAAGATGGAGATTATGGATATTTTTGGTGGATTAATACCTATAAATACAAGGACAAAGTTCTACATGGTTTTGAAGCATCGGGAAATGGAGGAAATAAAATAACCGTTATTCCAGCATTGAATTTGATTATTGTTCTCACAGGAAGTGGTTACGGTAACGAATACATAGAAGGTGAACAAGCCAAAACTATAATGGAAAAATATATTATACCTTCAATACACTGAAAAAATATCAAAATCGATTTCTATAACATAAATCTTACGTTATTACTCTTGTTAATAAGAGTTTAGTAAATGAGTTCAAAATTAAAACTTAATATGATTATCCGTAATATGTAATAATGTAATTCTTTAGCGTCATTCCGAACCTGCCTGCATTACCGCAGGTAGGCAGGTGTATTTCAGAATCTCATTTCGTTGATAAACAATCAGTTATAATGAGAACCTGAAATGAGTTCAGGTTGACAATTATGGTATATGATATAGTACGGATATTCAAAAATTTAATATTCAAAAATACTTTAGATATGAAACTCTACATTGTTTTTCTGTTATTTTTTACATTTTCGGTAACACAACTTACTGCACAAAATATGGAGTTTGAAGACTATGACCCCCCTTCTACTCTAGTTGTTCCTGGAAAAGAAATCAAAAAAGCAAAATTTCCTTTTATCGATGTACATAATCACCAATTTAGAATGCCCACACAAAATCTACAGGAGGTGGTAACCGAAATGAACAAACTAAATATGGCTGTAATGGTAAACCTTTCAGGCAAAGGAAGAGGATCTGATGAACATCTTATAAAATCTCTGGAAAACGTAAAAACCAACCATCCCAACCGTTTTATTGTCTTTACCAATATTAGCCTCACCGGGATTGATGAACCCGGATGGACTGAAAAAACTGTAGCTCAATTAGAAAAGGATGTTACCCTGGGTGCAAACGGCTTAAAGATCTATAAAAGTCAAGGTATGGACAATAAAGATAGTAAAGGAAATCGAATTAAGATTGATGATCCACGTATAGGACCCGTATGGCAAAAATGTGGTGAATTGGGTATCCCAGTGCTTATTCATTCGGCTGATCCAAAACCATTTTGGGATGCTCATGATAATAAAAATGAACGCTGGTTAGAGTTGAAACTACGATCAAGAAGAAAACGAGATGCAAAAGTTACCGGATCATGGGAAACCATTATACAAGAGCAGCATAATATCTTCAGAAAACATAAAAACACTAAGTTCATAAATGCACATTTGGGTTGGTATGGTAATAATCTAGCTAAATTGGCAGAACTAATGGATGAAATACCAAACATGTATAGTGAAATTGGTGCAGTGATTGCAGAGCTGGGAAGACAACCACGTAATGCCAAAGCTTTTCTTACCAAATACCAGGATCGGGTTATGTTTGGTAAAGACTCCTGGAATCCAGAAGAGTATTATACCTATTCCAGGGTTTTAGAATCCAATGATGAGTATTTTCCTTACTACAAACGCTACCATGCCTTTTGGAAGATGTATGGTTTAGATATTGATGATGAAGTACTTAAGAAACTGTACTACAAGAATGCTCTACAAATCATCCCTAATATTGACAAGAGTTTGTTTCCCGAATAAAGAACTATTCTGAAAAATATAGATAGTCTCAAAATATGAGACATGCGTTTTATATAATTGCATTCAGAAGATTAAGCTATTTAACTTTTGCTCAAAATTTAACAGCTGTTTTTTGAGCGGTATAGCTAATTGTGAAAATATAACTATGAAGTGATTTGAACTTCTAAACGTAAAACTACTATTAAGCATATTGGAAAGCATCAATTATAATTTTTTTCAGTTACTAATTCTCTTCGGTTCAATTCAAGGAATACTACTTAGTTTAATCTCGTTTGTTGTAAGGAAAAATCGATCCAGAAGCAAGATTTTTCTTGGGCTTACTATCATTTTCTTATCTATAAGTAACATACAACATATACTCATTGATGTTAATTATTTTTCAGAAAATTCTATGGTACGAAAAGCATATATACCATGGCAATGGTTGGTTGCTCCTTTTTTCTTTCTTTTTGCTTATCATTTTTTGAATAAAAAACCTATTAAAACAAGGTGCTTATTCTACTTGATTTCCCCTTTTTTAATAATTTCAATTGTGCATGGCATTCAACTTTTCTATCAATTTTCTATTAATGAAAACCATATAATAGCGAGGTATTATGAGCGGGGATTATTTTTATACACCAACCTTATTTCTTTTATACATATCCCTGTAGTGATGTATGCTATGTATAAAATGATAATTAACTATGAAAATTATCATAGAAACAAGAATCCCATAGAGAAAATTAGAAGCGAGACCTCTTGGTTAAAAAATCTTATCTATATGGGTACCGGAATTATAATCCTGGGAATACTATCGGTGATCATCGGGATGATATTTGATATGGAAAAATCCTTTTATGCGTATCCATTTTTCATATCTCTTTCTTTATGGATCTACTGGGTCGGTTATTTAGTTATTAACAGGTCTTCTTCCTATAAAATTTTGGAAAAATTCGACGATTATTCAAACTCTACAAAAACTGGTATAGCAACCTTCAACAAAATTAATACGTATATAGTTACAGAAAAAAAATATCTGCTTAATGATATTAATCTCAGTAGTATTGCAGGACATTTCAAGATCAGTAGTGGTTACCTTTCCCTACTAGTAAACACCCATACTGGTAGAAGTTTTAATGATTATATTAATAAATTACGTATAGAAACATCCAAGAGCATGTTAATAGATGAATTATATGGTAACTATACTATCGAATCTATTGGAATCGAGTGCGGTTTTAATTCTAAATCTAACTTTTATACTGCTTTTAAAAAATATTCTGGTCAGACTCCTAATCAATATAAGAAACAAAGTAAAATAAGCTCTGAATCTCCGGTCTATTAAAAACTAAACTACGCTGCACCATAAGTGTAGAGGTTTTGATACCCAATACATTGCTTTTTTTGTTATTTGTTAAAAGTTATTTGGTTACAAGTATCAGCGACCGACATGTAAATAATTTTTAAATCACTTCACTAACTAAATTGAAAAATAGATGTTTTTAGAATTACCAAAGTAATCCAATAAAATTACAGGGTTCTAAACCCAAATCTTAGGTCAATAAAAAATTAATTATCTGATTTTTAGAACTTTAATTTTTTGGCACGCTGCTTGCTACTATAAAAGTGAACATCAAATAAAATCACGAATTATGAAAAATGTTGTTTTACTTTTTACTGGCTTATTGTTAGCGACTTTTATTGCTAATGCATCAGAAACGAATACAGAAACATCTACTCGTTACAATAATAACGGAAGATCTTTCATCTTTACTGAAGGAGGAGTTGATTTTTCGATATATGCCGATGGGCAATTCGATTTTTACCTTAATGGTCAAAGAGGCGGTGTGAGTGTTGGTGTAAATGCTCCAGGGGTAAACATAAGTTTTAATTCGGGGTATAATTATGATGCCTATGTACAATATGATGATTATGGTGCTGTCGTGCAAATCGAAAACACACCGATCTTTTATGATCACTATGGTAGAATTATACAGGCCGGTGACGTATATATAAACTACAACCGTTGGGGACGTATTTCACGAGTTGGTGGCTTGTATGTTCATTATAACAGTTACGGAAATTTTTTAAACTTTACAGGTTTCATCAATAGTTATAACAGACATTATGTATACAGACCGTTTCATGCATATTTTACTGTGCCAATTGTGAGCAGATGTATCGTATACAATAGACCTTACAGAAGATATTATAACCCTTACAGATGTTCATATACTGTATACAGAAACAACTATTATAATGGGTATTATCATAGACCCTATAGAAGTCGTAATTATTATAGACCTCATAACAGGATAACAAGTTATAACAGAGGGTATAGAGTTTCTAATGCAAGAGCTTTGAACTATAGAAATAGAGGTCATAGAGCAGAAATGTATAAAAGAAACGATCGTAACTATAGTAAAATTACACGTAGTAGATCTAGTAACTATGGAACAAGAAATGTAACAAGAAGTAGATCTAATCATTATGGTAAAAACAATGTTACACGAGGTAGATCTGTAAATAACAGTAACAGAACTGTAAGTAGAACTCGTTCTGTTACACCAAATAATAGAACGCGTACAGTAAGTAGAAATGTGCAATCAAAATCTAGAGTACAATCAAACAATAGAAGTACACAACCTAGACAAAGAGTACAAACTACACAAAAAAACAGAAAAGCCGTAGCATCCAGGTCTCAAGGTACTAGTAGATCTAAGTACCAAAATAATAATAGAACTCAGGTTAAAAGACCTGCAAATACAAATAGAAAATATTCTGGAAATGTAACAAAACGTTCTAATAACAGTCGTTATAATAGTACTGGTAAAGGAACAAATAAGTCCAGGTCAACAGTAAATAAGCAAAGAAGCAATACTTCTAAAGGGTACACAAGATCAAATAATACTAGATCAAGTAATACTAGATCACGTAGTGCCAGAAGTAGAAGCTAGAGAAGACATAAAGAACATTTATTTTTTTGGTTGGTTAGTTGGAAAATCCCTCAGAGATGTATGCTTACGCACCTCGAGGGATTTTCTTTATAATGGCATTAATGTCAGGTGATATTTTTAGAGTATATAATACCGCGGTATACAACCCTCCTATCAGCATACTTTTTAATGCGATATTGGCTATTGGGTGAAACTGAAAATCCCAATAGTAAAAACCAAAAGTAAAAACAACAATCAAAAATAATCCTAATACGGTATTCTTTGAAAACGGATGCATTTTAAACTTAGCTTTTACAATCCATAACTTTGCCAAATTATAACAAAATACCGCACTAAAAGTCGCAATAGCAGCTCCTTCAACTCCGTATAAACGAATGCAAACCAGATTTAACACAAACGAAAGTATTGCCATACCAATTCCTATATACAAGACAATACGGTAGAAATCTGAATTGTATAAAATCGAATTGTTGTTTCCTAATACGTTATCGAATAGTTTTGTGACTCCTATAAGTACTACTACCCAAATAAAAAGTTGATATTCATCGGGAATAATTTCAAACAATTGCTTTACATTACATAGGATCAATACAAACAATAACCCGCTAATCACCATGAGGTTTAGTGAGCTTTTTTTATAAAGCGTTCTCAATTGGTCAAAAGATTTTTCATTAATTAATTTCGCAGTGAGCGGATACGTAATTTGATGCATCGCTCTAGATGGAATAATAATAACACTGGCGATATATGCACAGATTCCGTATTTGGCAACATTTTCTATTGGAAGAAACTCTTTGATCATTACTTTATCTAAATCAATCAACAAAGAGGCTACCGATCCTGCTATCAATATCAAAAAAGTATATTTGAAAACTGAAACGTAATTATCAGGTAATGAAAATCTTGGAGTAAATCGATGTAGACTAAAGGCATAAAATTTCATTAGTAAGGTCCGTAGCAAATAGACAATCACCAAGCCATAAATAAACTGATCAATGGTTAATACTTTGAAATATACAAGAAGTAAAAGCAAACTTGTAAAAACTCTCAAAAAAAGTTCTTTCATTACATTACCAAAAACACTTTTAAGCTTCACCTTAGACCAGGCAAAAAACACTTCAAAATACGAGAGAGCAAATGCCAAAACAAAGATCGTCCAAACATAGGGTGCAACAATCTGATTTTCGTTACTAATAAAACCAAGGATAGAAGTATAAAATAATATCCCGATCAATCCAAGAATCAAAGCGATAAGAAATGGAAGAATAAGCATCTGAGTCAAAAACCTGTTTTGTTGATGCACGTTTGTATATGACGAAAAAAACTTAATTAAGGTATTATGAACCCCAAAAGCCAGTAAGGGCCATATCAAATTTGAAGCAGAAATAAGGTAGGCAACCAAACCATAGTGTTTTTCATCCATGAAATTAGTAAACAAGAACAACGTGTTTATTGCCCCAATACCAAACCCAAAACAGGTAATGATTACATTTTTTATAGATTGATTAACTACTACTCCCACACTAAACTATATTTTGTTTTTTTACTACCACACCGAGTGGAGTCAGGATGTATATGAGTAAACATCTTTCTACTCGGCCCGAGAAGAGAGCAATACCTCGATGCTTACTTTTTATCTTTTAAGTATTCATCCCTTTGATTACTTGTGCCATTTTTTTGGTCAATTCCCTCCTACTATATTGTTCTACTCCGTTAACTTCAGTTATTAATTTTCCTTCCTGAAAGAGTATAAAATATTCTAATATACGTGATTTCATAGCTGAATACTGATTGTATTCAAAAAAGTATCCAGAATTTGTTTCAGAAATCAATCTCGAAATATCTGCGCCTTGGGACCCCATTGCCAAAATTGGGCGTTTAGAGATCATATATTCAAATAATTTACCCGGAACAATACATCTTGTTTCTTCACTATCAATTTCTATTAACAGCAACACCTGCGAACTTCTTTGAAGTGTTATGGCTTCCTGATGAGAAACATATCCTTTCAGCTCCAAAAAATCGGATAACCCTGCTTCTTTGATAGCCGCTAGCACGTCATCACTTACCGCTCCCACTAATCGTAATTGAAATGCTTTCGCAAAAGCAGAATTTTCTTGAGTAAGATCATACAATGCGCCCCATAAATTCTTAGGGTTTCGGCCAGATAACAGTGATCCAATGTGCGAAACCGTGAATTTATCGTCTAGAGTTACTTTTGCAATATTTTCTTGATCATAACCATTGGTAATGACTGATACCGGGCGATTTGTTATTTCTTTAAACTCTTCTTTGGTTGTAAAACTTGTTACGATAATATGATCTGTATTATGTAACACTTCTTTTTCTAAAATCTTATGCTTTGCTACCGATTTTTTGGTAAGTTTTAGTTGATTATGGTACCCAATAGTTGTCCATGGGTCTCTAAAATCTGCAATCCAATTAATGCCCAACTGCTTTTTTAGCTCCATTCCAATAAGATGAACGCTGTGAGGTGGTCCGGTGGTAACTATAGCGGCAATTTTATTTTCTGAAAGGTACTTTTTTAGATACTTGACAGATGGTCGTATCCAAAACCTTCGGGCATCGGGGATAAAAAAGTTTCCTCTTATAAATAATAGTATTTTCTGAATCAATGACTGCTTCTCTTTGTTGGCAATAATCCCTTTACTAATTGTTTTGGTTTCTTTTTTTGAAAACATATGAGCAAAACGATACGGTTCGAATATCGACCGTTTAAGTATCGTTATTCCTTCAGGAATTTCAGACTGTAAAGAATTGTCTACTAAAGCATATGTCGGATTTTGTGGAATATACACAACAGGTTCGATATCAAAATCTCTAAAATATTTTACAAATTTAAGCCATCGCTGTACTCCAGGACCACCTGCCGGGGGCCAATAATATGTAATGATCAGTACTTTCAAAATGTACGTTACTTATCTTCTTTTGTTAAAGATAGTAAACTACCCGTTTTCTTGTATTGAAAAAACAATCCAACAATAACTACTAAGATAAAAATGATAAAGCTCGTTAAAGTAATAGTGCTTCCCGTTTTTACAACTTGTGGTTCAAATCTAAATTCAATCTTATGTTTTCCTTGTGGTACTTTCAACCCTCTAAGCATATAGTTAACCGGATATATAGGCTGTTCTTCATCATTGATAAAAGCCTTCCACCCATCTTTGTAATACGTTTCAGAAAAAACCACAAATCCAGGTTGGGCAGCATATGCATTATACGCCAGGTGATTGGGCATTGTTTTAGAAATAGAGATTGTTGAAACACTGTCTTTACCAGTTTTAAACGATCCTAATTCATCTTTAAACTCCTTTCTAACTAGTGCAGTTTCCTTTGTTTTAATTGTACCAAGAGCATTAAATTCAGATGTATAATCATCAACATACCTAATTTCATCAACAAACCAAGCGGGACCATTAACAGAAGGGTTTTGCTGAGCCTCAAACTTTCCTTCTTTATTTTGTTGAATAATGTATTTTACATTAAGCATATTTATAACTTCAAGATTGCCTTTGGCGATATGTCCAAAATACACATCCTCCATTTTTCTTGGGCGAACCGCTGTGTATCCATTTATTGCATTGAAAAAGCTATTAACATGAGAATTATTAAACCCTCGTGCCTGATCCAATACGCGATAATAAGAACCATCTTTCATTATTTCCTTATCAACGCTGGTAGGCTGAAAGAATGTTCTATATTCTCTTTTAGAGATAAAACTTTTTTCATCAACGCTTCGTCGATCTACAGTAACCAAATCGACAACGATCAAAACACCCAAACACACCAAAGCAATATTTTCAGAAAGTTTTTTCTTGAGCATCAACCACAAAACGCTTCCTATCAAAATAATGAAAACCAATGATCGTAGCGTATCACTTTTCATAATGGTAATTCGATCTTCTTTGATGGCATCAAAAATAATAGGTTGCTCAATGGCCAATTGCACTTCGGATGGTGATTTAAAATTGAATAAACTCCCTCCAAACAATAGAAATAGTAGACACAGGCCTCCAAAGACACCCAAAGAAATCAAAAACTTCTTTTGTTTCTCTTCAAACGGAATTTTATCATTAAAAAATCGGTGAAGTCCAAAAACAGCAGCAATAGGTACTAATAGTTCGAGAATCACCTGGATACTTGAAACTGCTCTAAACTTATTATATAAAGGGAAATAATCTATAAAAAAGCGTGTTAAAAACTCGAAGTTTTTTCCCCAACTTAAGGTAAGTGACAAAATCATTCCGCCCAAAAGCCACCATCGCAGCCTTCCTTTAATCAGTAGAAGTCCCAAAAGTGCTAAAAACACGACAGTAATTCCCAAATATGGAGGAGCCTCTACAAAAGGTTGCGCTCCCCAATATAATGAAGTGCCCTGCGCATAGTAATTTGCCTGCTCTGGGGATTGTCCCAACGCAATCAATTTTTGATAAAAGGCAGAGTCATTTCCAAGATCAGAAGCTCTTCCTAACCCCATCAATTTAGGGATAAATAGGTTTAACGATTCTAATTTTCCGTAACTATATTCAGTAATATAATCATAATCCAAACCATTTTTCTCTGAAGAACGTGTCGTATCATCTGCCAAGAAATTCTTGCCGCGTATGCTAGTATCTACATATTCTGATGTTGACAATAAAGTGGTAGCATTGGTTGCCAAACCCAGTAAAACGGCTGCAATAAGCAAACCAATTGATTTAAAAAAGTGTGGCAACTCTTTCTTTTTTATAGCATCGATTAAATATGACATTCCTAAAACCAGCACCAAGAGCCCTAAATAGTAGGTCATTTGATAATGATTTGCCTGTATTTCTAGTCCCATTGCAAGCGCAGTTAAGACCGACCCCCAGAGATATCGTTTTTGAAAAACTAATACTATCCCGGCAATTACCAAAGGAAAATAAGCAATAGCATGAGCCTTAGAGTTATGACCAACACCAATAATTATAATCAGATAAGCCGAAAATCCAAAAGCCAGAGCTCCTAAAACACCCATTCTCCATGGAACTCGCATCACCAGCATCAAAACATAGAAACTTAGCAGGTACAGAAAAAGATAATCTGCAGGTCTAGGTAAAAAACGAATCAAACGGTCCAGTTTGTCCATATAATCATGCGGAAACCTAGCCCCTATTTGATATGTAGGCATTCCACCAAAAGCCGAATTATTCCAATAGGTCTCCTCTCCTGTTTTGGCCCTATGATCATTTTGTTGTTTCGCCATACTTTGATACAGCTTTATATCATTTTGATACAGTACTTTCCCACTAAGAACTGGGTTGAAGTATAATAAAGAAACGATGATAAAACCAAAAATGACTAGTATATGAGGTAAGAATCTTTTTATTAAAGACATGATGTGTGCAAGTTTACTAAATGAAGCGCCAAATTAAAAAATATAAGTAACTTCTATGATAATCCAGACATATTTTTAAGAGATACATCTTAAATAAAAAAATAGAAGTTTTGTAAGTAGTTAAAAGTGAGTAGTAATTAATCTAATTCTTCATAATCTATATACTCTCCCACATCTTTATTAGAAGATTTGTGTTTTGGTTTTTTTTCAATAGTAACATCTCCTTCTGCAGATTGTTTGGGATCTTGGTGTTGGCCAAATTGTTGTTGAAATTTTTCTCCTGCTTTCTTTGTGACATACCTGAACAATAGAGGACCAAATAAACGCGTTAATACCTTTAGTCCGTAATATATTAGTAATATAATGAGAATTACCTTTAACACTCCTTGTAGAGAAGCTTCTTGCATATCATTTTTTTTCAAAAATAAGGAACTCTCTATACAATTACAGGCAGACAATCCTAAAAAAATGATAAAATCTGCTATATTTGAACCAAATATATTGAATATGAGCCCTAAATCTATTCTGTTGTTAGTAACCATTTCCCTATTTGGGTTAATGGCTTCTGCACAATATACCGAGAAGATAAATACCAATAGACCCGGTACTTCTCAAGGTGCCTTCTCGGTTGGGAATAATGTTTTACAGTTAGAAGGTGGTATTGGTTTCGGAAAAGAAAAGCATGCTATTTTTGACACCAAGACCAATGTATTTAATTTTGATTATTCTGTAAGATACGGGCTTCTTATCGAGCAACTTGAAATTAGATTAAATGGTAGATTTAGAGCAGATGGTGTTACTCAGACCGTTGGGGCAAACGAACAAAAAATAAACAGGAGTGATTTTGAAATCAATACAATAGGGGCAAAATATTTAATCTACGATCCCTACAAAAGACCCAAGAAAATAGACTCTACATATGCAAGTCTAAAGAGTTGGAAAGAACACCATAGGTTTAAATGGAAAACCCTTATTCCTGCCGTTTCTGCCTATGCCGGGGTTAATTTTATTGGGTCAGACAATCCATTTACCTTTCCTGAAGATCAGAGTATTAGTCCAAAATTTGTAGTAGTTACCCAAAATAATTGGTTTACAAGTTATGGGGGTGATTGGGCGTTTGTTACCAATATAATTATAGATAAAGTAACTACCGAAAATCCCGCATTTGGCCTGATTATGACCGCAACACACACCATAAACGATACATGGGCCGGATTCCTAGAGTACCAAGTACAAAAAAGTGATTTTTATAGCGATAATATCATGAGGATAGGTGGAGCATACTTGTTTGATAAAGATTTACAATTTGATGCTAATCTTGCTTTTAATTTTAAAGACACTCCTTCTATATTTACATGCAGTTTTGGAGCATCTTATAGATTTGACTGGCATACCAAAGATGAAATCATAGAAAAACCAGGATTAGAAGGCGGTGTTAAAGAAGGAGATGAAGAAGAAGAAGATATTGAAGGTGAAGATGGAATTGAAGGAGAATTTGATGAATTTGATGAAAATGAAACCGATAGCCTTAAATTAGAAAAAACACCATTTATAAATGATTTTGAAGATGATAGCTTTAGAGAAGGTATGGAAAGAGATCTTGATGAAAGACGAACAGAAGAGCGTTTGGAACGCGAACGTATCGAACAGGAAAAAATAGATAAAAAAGATGGTAAGAAATTCAAAAAGGAAGAAGCTAGACGTCTTAAACGTGAAGCCAAAGAGGCAAGAGCAGCAGAAAAAGCAGCACTAAAAGCTGAAAAAGACAAAGAAAAAATGATACAAGATATCGATGCCGAATTGGATAAGATGGAACAGGACAAAGGAGTTGATCAGGAACTTGAAGACCTTGATCAACAACTTAAGGAACTTGAAAAAATGGAGCAAGAATTAAACATCGAGGAAGAAAAACCTAAAGATACGCCCAAAGAAAAAGAAGAAAAGAAAGAAGAAGAAATTGACGTTGATGCCGAATACGAACAGTACCAAAAAGAGCAGGATAAGACTAAAAAAGCAGAAGAGAAACGTCGAAAAAAAGAAGAAAAAAAGCGTTTAAAAGAAGAAAAAAAGCGGAAAAAGGAAGAAGAAAAACGCAATAGTCAAGAGAAAAAGGAGAACAACCTTGATGAAGACATTGATAAGGAATTAGAAAAATTTGAGCTATAGCCACATCAAAATTGATAAAAATGATCTGTGTGCAACTACACATATTTAATAAAAGCGTTATATATTTGCTATGAATTAGAGATGATATATGATTACAATTAAAGAAATTACTTCTAAGGGAGATTTAACAACATTTGTTAAATTTCCTTTTTATTTATATAAAGACTCCCCCTATTATGTTCCTTCAATCATCAAAGAAGAAGTAGATGTGATGGATCCCAAGAAGAATCCTGTTTTTAAAAATGCAGATGCAAAGTATTTCTTGGCGTATAAAAACGATAAAATTGTAGGGCGCATAGCAGCAATTATTAATTGGATTGAAGTAAACGAACAGAATAAACCGAAAGTTCGTTTTGGATGGTTTGATGTTATTGATGATATAGAAGTTACAAAAGCTCTATTGAAAAAAGTTTCAGAATACGGAGCACAACATAACCTGGAATATATGGAAGGCCCTGTAGGTTTTTCTAACATGGATAAAGCAGGTATCTTAATCCAAGGGTTTGAAGAGCTCAATACAATGATCACCTGGTACAATTATTCATATTATGCGGATCATATGGATCAACTTGGTTTTGAACCAGCAGCGACTTGGGTAGAGTACAAAATAAAGGTTCCGAAAGAAACCAAAGAAAAAGTAATAAAATTTGCCCAAGTAATAAAAGAAAGATACCAGCTTAGTTTGCTTAAATTCAAAAAAAGTAAGGAGATTTTACAGTATGCCGATGATATGTTTGATCTGCTTAATAAGACCTATAGCAGTTTACAAACTTTTGTTCCTATACAACAATACCAAATAGATATGTACAAGAAAAAGTACTTGCCATATCTAAATCCTGAATACATAACCTGTATTGCCGACAAAACTGGAAAACTCATTGCTTTTTCGATTGTTATGCCTTCTTTTTCTAGGGCACTAAAAAAAATGAATGGCAAAGTATATCCGCTTCGGTTTTTACATATTCTAAAAGCGCAACGTAGAAATGATACCGCAGCTTTTTATCTTATTGGTGTAGATCCTCACTATCAAAATAAAGGAGTTACTGCTCTTATTTTCAAAGAAATGAACGAAGCTTTTCTTCGTAATGGCATCGAAATGGTAGAAACCAATCCCGAATTAGAAGAAAATAAAGCTATTCAGGCATTGTGGAACGGTTATGAGCATGAACAACATAAAAAAAGGAGAACATTTAGGAAGGATATTTAAAACAAGCGGGGCTCCAATACATACACTATTTCATTAAGTGTGTAACTTAGACAGTATCCAAAATTTTGTGTAAACAAATATTAGACGGGTTTAACTTTTTATAGTTGGACCCGTTTTTCAAATATAGTTAAGAACTGATTAAGTATAATTCCCCAATTTCTAATTGGCATCAACCATTTTTTAGCTGCTTCTCTTGTTGCCAAATATAAAGATTTCATCACAGCCTGATCTGTAGGGAAAGACAATTTACTTTTGGTGTATTTTCTGATTTTTCCATTTAGAGGTACTGTGAACTCGTCTTATTTAGCAATATTAACCGCTCTTGTTTCTCTAATAACGGTTACCTTTACCTGACCTGGATATGTCATATCGGTTTGAACCTTTTGCGAAATTTCAAAAGAAAGGCTTGCAGCTCGTTCATCGTTTACTTTTTCACTTTCAACAATTACTCTCAACTCTCTACCTGCCTGAATTGCATATGCCTTTTTAACTCCATCAAATGCAAAAGCTATCTCTTCAAGATCTTTTAATCGTTGTATATAAGAATCTAACACTTGTCGTCTTGCCCCTGGTCTTGCCCCGCTAACAGCATCACACACTTGAATAATAGGTGATATTAGAGAGGTCATCTCTACCTCATCGTGGTGCGCCCCTATTGCATTACAAACTTCAGATTTTTCTCCATATTTCTCTGCCCATTGCATTCCTAAGATAGCATGAGGCACTTCGGTTTCAGTATCAGGAACTTTTCCTATATCATGAAGTAAACCTGCTCTTTTGGCAAGCTTAGGGTTTAAACCTAGCTCTGCCGCCATTACTCCGCATAACTTTGCCACTTCTCTAGAATGCTGTAAAAGATTTTGCCCATAAGAAGACCTATATTTCATTCTCCCAACAGTCTTAATAAGCTCTGGATGTAACCCATGAATTCCTAAATCGATCACCGTACGTTTTCCTACCTCAATAATTTCTTCATCAATTTGCTTTCTCGTTTTTCTAACCACCTCTTCAATTCTGGCTGGATGAATTCTCCCATCGGTAACTAATTTATGCAAAGAAAGACGAGCCACTTCCCTTCTTACCGAATCAAAACATGATAAAATTATAGCTTCAGGAGTGTCATCTACAATAATTTCTACCCCCGTAGCTGCTTCAATAGCTCTAATATTTCTTCCCTCTCGACCAATAATCCTTCCTTTTACATCATCACTTTCGATATTAAATACAGATACACAATTTTCTATTGCTTCTTCTGTTCCTATTCTTTGGATTGTATTAATGATTATTTTTTTCGCCTCTTGTTGTGCAGTTAATTTTGCTTCTTCAATGGTTTCTTGAATCAAAGTCATCGAATCTGTTTTAGCTTGTTCCTTAAGAGATTCTACAAGTTGTTCTTTGGCTTCTTCTGCAGACAATCCTGATATCACTTCTAATTGCTGCACTTGGCTTTTGTGAAGCTTCTTAAGTTCACTTTGTTTTTTCTCTAGGTAATCATTACGCTTATCATAATTTTTGACCTTCTCCTCTAGTTCTTCATTTAACTTTTTGACTTTAGACAATTCATTAGATACCTGTGACTCCTTATCTCTGGTTCTTTTCTCTGCTTCGGCCATTTTTTTATCTCTGGAAAGTATCACCTTTTCATGCTCAGACTTTAACTCTATAAACTTTTCTTTAGCCTGAAGTATTTTGTCTTTCTTTATTGTTTCCCCTTCGCTTTTTGCCTCTCTGATAATAGTTCCTGAGCTTTTCTTTGCTGTCCTAATAATTTCTGACGCTTTGTTGCGCTCTAATACTTTGGCTATAATAAAACCAAGTATTAACCCTGCTACTGAAGCTATGATCAAAAATATAATGTTATCCATAATGTGTGTACGTATTTATATATAAAAAAAGCCTGCACTAGTAAAGGTTTTGGTATAAACTCTGTAAAAACAGGTTTAGGGCTAACAAGCTGATCAAGAATCCGCTCGAGGCGGCGCGCTTTTACAACTTAAACTCACCCTTTTTAATTAATTCTTGTTGAGTTTATCAAAATAACAACTAGTGCAGGCAGTAACCTTTATTTGTTTTTAATGAACGTCACGATAAATGATCATGCAACAAATCGCTTAAAGAATTTAATCTATTAGCCACTTTAATCATATCACCGTCTTTATCTATACTTTTTTGTTCGACCTGTGCCGCAAATTGCAAGGCGCACATTGCCAATACATCTTGCTTATCTCTTACGGCATAACTTTGCTCAAATTGCTTAATCATCGATTCTATCTTTTTAGCTGCTTTTCGTAAACCTTCTTCCTGTTCTGGATTTATAGTTAATGGATATACCCGATCCGCAATTGATAGTTTAATTTTAAGCTTATCTGCCATATTTATATTATTCAGAGAGTTGTGCTATGCACGTATCTATTTCTCTTATTAAGGCGTTTATCTTGAGCTTGGTCTCCCTTTTATATTCATCACTGCCTAGTATTGCGTTAGCATTCTTGAGTGCACTGAATTTTTCTTCCCATTGCTTTAATTGATCTGTCTGAAGCTCTGAAAAAGACTTCAACTCTTCGATTTTCTTCTTTAGATCTGCCTGTTGTTGTTTCATTAATTCATACTTATGCAACAACTTGCTTATTCTATTCTCCAGAGAATCAACAATTTCAATTAAATCACTCATTAATATATTTTACACAATACTTCGTTACACAAAGTTAACATACCAATTGAAAAAACCCAATAGTTTTTAAACTAATTTTTGCGCTTACTACTATTAAGGTTTAATCCCAGATATTTCTTGAACTTTAGTTAAAGAAGAGGCTATTATTTGGTGCATATCGTAATACCGATATTCTGCAAGCCGCCCACCAAAAATTATATCATTAAGTTGCTGTGATTCTTCTCTATATCTTTTATAGATCTCTTGATTCTTATCATTATTTATTGGATAATACGCTTCTTTCCCCCGATCCCAGGTTTCAGAATATTCTTTGGTGATTATAGTTTTGTCTTGTTTCCCAAACTCGAAATGCTTATGCTCTATTATTCTTGTAAACGCATAAGAGGCATCATTATAATTAACTACAGCGTTACCCTGGTAATTATTGGTTTCATGCAATTCATGTTCAAAACGTAACGAACGATATTCCAACTGCCCGTATTTATAATCAAAAAACTCGTCTATCTTACCTGTATAGACTATTTTATTTGCTAATGCTTCTAATTGTTGTCTTTCTGCAAAAAAATCTACATTTGTTTTGGTATCAATACCTTTTAGCAATCCATTTATAATTGTGTTATACCCCCCAATGGGTATTCCCTGGTATCGGTCATTAAAATAGTTATTATCAAAAGTAAACCTAACTGGTAAACGTTTTATGATAAAAGCGGGTAGTTCTGTGGCCTTTTTTCCCCATTGTTTTTCTGTATATTCTTTGATAAATGTTTCATAAATATCCTTACCAACCAATGACAGTGCTTGTTCTTGAAGGTTTTTAGGAGATTTTGTTCCATATTTAGCCACTTGCTCATCAATAATTGCTTTTGCCTCCCGAGGCGTTTTGGTTCCCCACAATTGGTAAAATGTATTCATATTAAAAGGTAAATTATAAAGTTTACCTTTTGATAAAGATACTGGAGAGTTTACATAATTATTAAACGTGGCGAACTGATTAACATAATCCCATATTCTTTTATCATTAGTATGAAAAATATGAGCTCCGTATTTATGTACATTGATCCCCTCTTTTTCTTCGCAATATACGTTACCACCCAAATGGTTTCGTTTATCTATCACCAAGCATTTTTTATTCTGTTTTGTCATCTCATGAGCAAAAACACTTCCAAACAATCCTGCTCCTACTATTAAATAATCATATTCTTTTTCTCTCACCATTACTACATTTTTGATTTACCGTCCACAGCATCTAGTATTCGTCGTCAAATCTAACATTTTTAATTCACTTCATTTAGACATCCTAAAACAGAGACCCTGCAATAATCTTAATAATATATCGTATAAAAAAATAAAATGTATGTATCTTTCATTCCTAAAATTTAAGAAAAACATGATAGGATATTATATCTCAAGAAATTACAAATCCCTTTTCAACGCTGCAGGTAAAGCAAAAACCGATTGCGAGGTTATTTTAAAAGAAATGGGGTTCAAAAATCTGGGATTTAAACAGTCTTCTATTCCCAATTCTGCAATAGGTACGATCAAAAATTTTTTTGGGATCAGTATCGCTCTTTTGCGCCTTCCTTTTAAGAGCACATTATGTACGCAATATCCGTTAAATAAATTTAGAGGATATGTGCTGTTTATGGCAAAATTAAAAAGGTGTAAAATTATTACCATCGTTCATGATGTAAGGTTCTTGAAAGGGCGTACTGGTGATGCCAACAAAGAGTTAAAAAAAATAATTACTTCTGATGCCATTATCGTTCACAATCAAGCTATGAAAAATTGGTTCCTCGAACAAAATGTAAAGATACCTATCACCGTATTGGGTATCTTTGATTATATACTTAATGATGGATTACCAAAACAAAATGATAAAAACAGTGGCTTTACACCCTACGAAATTGTTTATGCCGGGGGTTTTGCAGAAGGCAAAAACTCTTACATCTATGATCTTGACACGCTAGTAAAAAATGACTTTAAGATGAAACTATATGGTGTTGGGTTTGATTATGAAAAACTAAAAGTTTCCAAAAAAGAATCTATCTTGTCTTACCAAGGTGCATTTCCATCGGATCAAGTTGCCTATAAGATCGAAGGATCTTTTGGATTGGTATGGGATGGTACATCTACTGAAGAATGTAGCGGTCAATACGGGCAATATTTAAAGTTTAACAACCCGCACAAAACTTCTCTTTATATTTTATGCGGACTCCCGGTCATCGTATGGGACCAAGCAGCTATAAGCACCTTTATATTAGAAAACAACATTGGTATAGTAATTTCTAATCTAAAGGACCTTAACGATAAGCTAGAAAAGTTATCTAATGAAGATTATAAAACAATGAAAGTGAATGTCAATCAAGTAAGAACCAAGATAATTTCTGGAGGATATTTAAATAATGCTGTAAATGAAGCGTTACAAAATATATAACTTTAAAAAAATAAGTTAGTTTTATACCGCTTTATTTAAATATGTACTTTTAAACCTATCTATGCGATCAATTGTACTTTTTATAATTTTTGGTTTTTCTTTTTGTTTTGGACAAAAAGACGTTTCAAGCGATTACTTTATGCATCCTTTGGATGGCCCAATGATCGTATCAGGAACATTTGGAGAATTAAGATCTAATCATTTTCATTCTGGATTGGATCTAAAAACTAATGGAGAAGAAGGGCTTCATGTATATGCTTCTGCATCAGGCAGAGTTAGTAGAATAAAAGTGTCTCATGGCGGATATGGAAAAGCTCTTTATATAGTGCATCCTAATGGTTATACAACAGTGTATGCACACTTACAAAAGTTTGCCCCAGAAATTGAAGTTTTTGTAAAAGAAAGACAGTACGCCAAAGAATCGTATGAAATAGAACTCTTTCCAAAATCTGGGTCTTTAGAAATCAAAAAAGGAGAGGTCATCGCTTATAGCGGAAATACAGGAGGCAGTTCTGGTCCACATCTTCATTTTGAAATCAGAGACTCAAGATCCAGACCTATGAATCCTATGAGTTTTGGCATTGATGTAAAAGACACTAGCAAACCCATCATAAATGGGATTTGGGCGTATACTCTGGATAAAAATGCGCATGTAAACGGAAATCAAAAACCATATCGCCTTAGATTAACTCCAAAAAAAGACGGAACTTTAAAGGCCGAAAACATCACAGCACACGGAAATATAGGTTTTGGAGTTTCTACAATAGACAAACAGGATCTTGCTCCTAATCATAATGGAGTTTATGAGATCGCTACAGAAATCAATGGCCAAGAGAACCTAAAAATGGAAATGAACCGCTTCTCATTTTCAGAAACGCGCTATATCAATAGGTTAATTGACTTTACCTATTTCAAGAAATACAGAAGTAGAATAAGTAAGTTATTTGTTGAAAAAAACAACCCGTTAACCGTTTTTAAAAGCAAGATAAATAATGGTTTTATAAACGTTGCAGACAGTCTTTCTTACAACTACAAAATATATGTCAAGGATTTCAAAAACAACACCACAATAATCGATATTCCTATAGAAGGAAGGTTTATCGATTCTATCATGAGATCCAAAGTCTTTGAAACAGCCGATTTTGTTAAAGCAAATGAGAACTATACATATAGCTCTGGCATTGTAGATCTTTTAATCCCAAAAGGCAGCCTATATGAAGATACCAATTTGGATCTTTTGGTTAATGGAGAAGTTGCAGAAATCCATAATGATGAAATCCCGCTTCATAAAAACATGACCTTGGTATTTGATGTGTCTCATTATAAAGAAGAGGACAAGAAGAAATTGTATATAGGAAGAATTAACGGTAATGATAAGGTATATTACTCCAGAACTTCCAAAAAAGAAAATAGGTTTTCTACTAGAACCCGTACATTTGGTAAATATTCCTTGTTTGCTGATACTACAAAACCAACTATCGTTCCTGTTAATGTTTCCAGCAAAAAATGGATCTCTAGCGCAACGCATTTAAAGTTAAAGATTAATGATTCTGAATCCGGTATAAAAAGTTATAGAGGCACCCTAAATGGAAAGTTCATCCTAATGGAATACGATTATAAAACCGGAATGCTGGTCTATGATTTTAATGATAAAGTGAATCCCGACTCAGAAAACAATTTTAAACTAGTTGTACTAGATAATGTTGGCAACAGAGCAACCTATGAAACCACATTCTTTAGAAAACCTTAAAACCATCTTATTTCTTGAAAAATCAATTTTTCTTTTTACTGATTTCTCTGATGCTAATCAGTTTTTCTTCTTTGGCACAAAACGCTACCCTAAAAGGTATCATACTTGATGAAAATAATACACCCGTGCAAGGTGCCAACATCACCTATAACAATTCGGGTACCCAATCAGATAAAAATGGTGTATACGAACTTAGTATTCCTGCCAACCAGGAAGTGCAAATAAACATTTCTCATATTGCCTTAAAAAGTCTTCAGTTTACAATCAAACTAGAAGAAAATCAAGAGTACGAACTCAACCCAGTACTTAACACCAATGTTGAACAAATTAGCACGGTTATAATATCAGGTAGAGAAAGAAAAACTGTCGAAGGTATTACAACACTAGATCCTGAAACTATCAGAACAACACCTTCTGCCAATGCAGGAGTTGAAGGTTTGCTTAAAAGTCTACCCGGAGTGAGTTCTAACAACGAACTGAGTACCCAATACTCGGTACGGGGAGGAAACTATGACGAAAACTTAGTATACGTAAATGAAATTGAAGTATACCGCCCTTTTTTAATTAGATCCGGTCAGCAGGAAGGTTTAAGTTTTGTAAATACTGATCTTGTACGCAACGTAGATTTTTCTGCAGGAGGTTTTCAAGCAAAATATGGTGACAAACTTTCATCGGTTTTGGATATCACCTATAAAAGACCAACTAGACTAGGAGCATCGGCTAATTTAAGTCTTCTTGGAGGAAGTATATCTGCAGGAGGGATTTCTAAAAACAAAAAACTCTCTGGTATTGTGGGTGTGCGATATAGAGACAATAGTTTGCTGGTAGATGCCAGAAATACCGAAACCAATTTCGAGCCCTTATTTGCAGATATCCAGACGTATTTATCCTATAATTTTTCTGATAAATTTGAACTCGGATTCTTAGGTAATTTGGCCATTAACAAATACGATTACGAACCCCTAAGAGAACAAGTAAATTTTGGAACATTACAAACCGTACAAGCGCTTATAGTAAACTATCAAGGCCAAGAAGAAGATAAGTATGACACCTATTTTGGAGCCTTAAAAGGAACCTATCGCCCAAATGAAAATTTGACCTTAAAACTAATCGCTTCGGGATATCAAACCCAAGAACAGGAGTATTATGATATTCTAGCCGCATATGCATTGGGAACAGTAAATACTGATATCGGTAGTGAAGACCTGGGAGAAGTAGAATTTGCCGAGGGTGTTGGAACACAATTAACCCATGCGCGTAACGATCTGGATGCTTTAATATTTAATATCGAACATAAAGGAACTTATATATCTGATAAACATCAATTTGATTGGGGACTAAAATACACAGCTGAAGATATAAAAGATCGCCTACAGGAATACGAAATTATAGATTCTGCAGGTTTTTCTATTCGTCCACCTATTTTAGACATCATAAACGATCAACCTCACACTCCTTTTTCTAGCCCAATTGTGCCGTTTGTGAGTGTAAGAGCTATCAATGAAGCTAAAATTGACCGCATTTCTGGCTATGCACAGTACAGTCTTCGATCTAACATCAAAGAAAATGAAATTTGGGCTAATATTGGTGTGAGAGCTCATAACTGGAATGTTTCGGGCAGTACAGTAGCAAGTACGGATTCTCAAATTGTATTTAGCCCAAGGGCACAATTTGCAATAAAGCCAGACTGGAAAGCAGACATGGTTTTTAGGATCTCTGGTGGATTATATCATCAACCCCCATTTTATAGAGAATTAAGAGATTCTTTGGGAGTTGTAAGACCAGAAGTTAAGGCACAACAATCCATCCATGTGGTGGTTGGCAATGATTATAGTTTTAAGATGTGGAACCGTCCTTTTAAGCTTACTTCGGAAATCTATTATAAAAAATTAACAGATGTAAATCCGTATACTATTGAAAATGTACGAATTAGATACCGTGCCCGAAATAATGCAGAAGCTTATGCACAAGGATTAGATCTTAGGCTTAATGGAGAGTTTGTTCCAGGAACTGAAAGCTGGGTAAGTTTAGGGTACCTAAAAACCGAAGAGAATATTGATGATCGAGGATATATATCAAGACCTACAGATCAACGACTAAAAATTGGAGTTCTTTTTCAAGATTACGTTCCTTCTATACCCAGTTTGAAAATGTATCTTAATATGGTTTACCAAACAGGAGTTCCTGGTGGATCGCCGAGCTACGCAGACCCTTATGATTTTCAATCTCGACTACGAGATTACCGTAGAGCAGATCTTGGGATATCCTATGTAGTAGTGGATCCTGACAAAAGGTTAAAGCATGGGAATTTTTTGAACACTTTTAGAGAATTAAGTCTCGGTGTTGAGATCTATAACATTTTTGATAATCAGAATTCGATTACCAACACTTTTGTAAGAGATGCCTCGACCCAACGACAATTTGCCATTCCTAATTTTTTAACCCCACGGGTTTTTAATGTACGATTAGGAATGAAGTTTTAAGTTTTTTACTTATTTGAAAATAAAATCTTAATTATTGAACTTTTTACGTATTGAGGTGACTCATTTAAGTATATCTGAAATTTTAAATATACAATATCACTAAAAACTAGGTACATTAACTAAAACTGATAGTTTGACCGTATTAATATTGCTATATGACTATAAACTTAAGTAAATAACTTTTACTACTTTTATTTGTAACAATTATTTATTCACTTAAATCATGTACAAATGAAAAATTTATGTTTACTGGGGCTATTCGCCATTGGTATGGTATCGTTTACCAATCTGGAAAATAAAGCGATAAGTGTAGAAGATGAAGCTTTCTTTTTTTGTAAATTAGAGCGATGTGAAACGACAACGGTTGATACTGATGGAGGAAGTTATTCTTATACCGAATGTTGGTGTGTTTAAAAATAACTGAGAAATAGGAAAACAGAATAACAGACTGACACTTATTTCTGTTATTCTGTTTTATCATTCAAACTGATTTCAATAATTATTTCAAATATATTCAAACAATTTACTTTAATATCCTTTTAGATATAATAAATAAATTTATATTACAATCACACATGAAAAAATTAATTACAATATTAGTAGTGTTTTTAATACAATTCGCAGTATGGTCACAAACTTATAGTATTAAATACAAAAGTTTTTCATCAAGTACAGATGGGAATATTGAAGAAGCCATAGAAAAATGGAAAAATTCAACTACAGAATCTAATTTTATACTATTATATAATAATGGAATATCATGGTATGGAGCGATAGACAAAGCTCCAATTATTACTGAAGATCCAGAAAATAGCAATGAGCAGGTAGTTTCAACTAAAAGAGTAGTAAAAGTAAGCGTATATAAAAATCATAATGAAAAATTATTATTCACAGATTTTGGTGAAATATTTGCTCGGTTTGGTGAAATAAACCCTATAAAAGAGCAGAATTTGACCATTTATGATTGGGAAATAAAAGATAAAACACAAAAAATATCAGGCTATAATTGTAAATTAGCAACACTTACAGATGATAAAGGAGTAAAAGTTGTTGCTTGGTACACCGACCAAATCCCAATAAATGATGGACCAAGTAGATTCTCAGGATTACCAGGATTAATATTGCAGTTACAATATGGAGAAAAGTTTTTTTATACTGCAACTTCTATCAAAAAGGAAAATGACAATATTATTATCCCCAAGCCAGAGGGGAATTTTATGAAGCCTAAAGAGTTTGATGAATATATGTCAGAAATGCTCAAACCAAGAACAATAACCAGACCCGATGGTACCGTAGTAAGAGTCTCTGGTGGGAATAATTAAAAATATAAACGATTACCTAGAAATACTGAAGCCCAAATTAAATGATTAGACTTTTTATACTACTATAAAAAGTCTTTTTATTTTTGATATTATAACTTAACATCTATATGCCAAGAGTTCTTTTAACAGGCTTACTATTACTAACCGTCATACCTTCATGGTGCCAATATAAGATTACCGGAAAAATTATCAATGAAGCAAATTCACTGGGTATTGCTTTGGCAACAATACAGGTCAACCTTGTTGATGGAAAACTTGTTACTTATACTATTAGTGATGCTCAAGGGGAATATGAACTAGAGCTGAAAAAAGCAGGAATCTACACCTTAAAAATAACACATATAGAATATGAAAGTATTATCGATACCATCAAAATAAAGAATATTTCAAGCCTAATTACCAAAGACGTTATCCTAACCGAAAAAACAGAAACTTTAGGAGAAGTATTTTTAGAATATATCCCCGAAGTTATTAAAATACAACAAGATACCATAACCTATGATCTTAAAAAATTAACGAACGGTACCGAAAAAAACCTAAGTAACGTATTAGAAAAACTACCTGGTGTGGAGATAACTCCCGCAGGGCAAATTGCGGTTAACGGAAAAATTGTCCAAAAGCTGTTGATTGATGGCGAAGAACTATTTAAAAAACAGCACCGTACCACATCAGAAAGTATTACTTCAAAAATGGTTGAAGGCATACGTTATCTCGATAAGTACCATGATTTCGGAAATCTTGAAGGATTTGACAACAAGCAAATACGCGCACTGGATATTACGATCAAAGATGAATACAAAAATAAAATAACAGGAGATGTACTGATTGAAGTCGGTATTGCAAGGAAAGTACGAATGCATTCAAATTTATATCGATTAGGGGGCAAGCTCAAATTAGGGTTTATTGGGGACTGGAATAACTTGGGCAAGCAATCGCTTACTTCATATGAATATACCCAACTTGTCCAGACCCGGGAATCAGAAGATTTAAATATTGTCGATTTACCAACACAACAACAAAACGATCAAACACCAAAGTTTTTTGATCCCACTCTTGATGTCTCGCAAAGAGAAAATACTTTCGGGGCTTTGAGTTTTGTGTATAGACCATCTAAAAAAATAAAAGCTTCTTTGCTTAATGTAACAAGCAATACAAATCAGTCACAACGTTTTTTACTAACAAGAAATTTCTTCGAAAATCTGGATGCGCAACAACAAGAATCCAGAGCTGTAGAAAGTATTTTTTTTCTGAATACCACCCTGTTGGAATTGGGTTACCAACCTAACAAAAAAAGTTTCATTAATTATGTGTTTTCATATAATCCACAAAATTCTGATGATAACTATATAGTTGATAACAGGTCTCAACAAAATACGACCCGCTTTTTTCAGCAAATAACAAACAAAGGGCATGCTATCAATCAAAAAGTATCGATTACGAAAAAAATAAGCCCAAAAATGCTACTAGTCTGGTCTGGTATTGCTGAAATTCAAAATTCAGAAAACAATCTAAACATACAATCTGATCAACCTTTTTTAAATCTTAATTTTGCAAATACGTTTGATCTCTTTCAATTTCAGGATAAAAAATTGAGAACTTATGGATATGAATTGCAAACTTCAACTAAGTTCGAGAATTCAAAACTGGGGTTACATCAAGGAGTTTTTTTTTCAAAAGATGTGTTTAAAAATACTCTTGAAAATAATGATGTGTTTGCAAACAATATAGAAACGGATCGCACTGATAGTTATTTTGGTTTACAATATAAAGGAAATATGTCCGGAAAGCTGTATTATAAAGCTAAAACACAATATAGTTATGTGTCTTTTAAAAGATTTGATGAGTTTTTTGAACGATATTTCTTTTTACCTTCTTTGTCTTTAGATTATCGCTTTAATGTATCACAACAACTTGGTTTTGAATATGCCTACGATTATCAAATACCCGATAGTAAAACGATCAATAACGATCCTATCGTTAAAGATTATTTTAGACAACAATTACGTAGTTCTGTTTCAAGAGATCAGATATTTCCATCGCATTCGATTCGGGCAAATTATTTTTATCTGGATCCAAAGTCTGGAACCAATCTGCTGTTATTTGGTAATTATAGTTTTTCACCTCGGTTTTTAACCATGAATACTTTTCTTGAAAATAGCATCATAAATTTTCAAAATATAACAGGCAAAAATCAAAACCGAATTACCTTAGGGTCAAGAATCAAATACGCCCAAAATAAACTAAGGCTTAACGTATTTGCTAATCCTACCTGGTCATTTACAGAGGAGGAAAATCAAATCAATTCGCAGGAAAATATTTCTAAAACCTCAAGATTTAGTCTGGTATCAGGAATTTATACTAATTTTAGAAAAGGAATCAATCTCAATACTGGATTAGCTTATGATATACTTAACTACACTACAACAGTAAATAACATCGAGACAGAATCTTCGTCTCTTAAACCTTATTTCTATATTAATGGTTCTCTATTTCGCAAAAAGCTTAACTGGAAATTAGGTGGTGAATATGCCATGTATGAAACAGATATAGATCGGACTGAAATATTTGATATTAGACCGAGTCTACAATTTTCTGTAAACAATCATTGGGAAATATTATTAGAAGGTAATAATATAATAAATATTAATAGCGCAAAAATTACCGAAAACTTCAATGCAATAAATTATACAGAAAGTAGAATCAGTGACACAATAGAAGGTTTTTTGATCTTAGGGATTCGTTATCTAGTCAAGTAATAAAAAATCAGTTCTCCATAAACTTCTTCAAAACATCAATTACATAATCAACTTCTTCTTTGGTGTTGTATTTTGAAAAAGAAAAACGTATCGATGGTTTTTTAAGATCTTCTTCAGAAAGGAGCTCTGTAAGCACATGTGACCCTTTACTACTCCCACTTTGGCAAGCACTTCCTTTTGAACAGGCAATCCCTTTAATATCAAGATGAAATAGCAATATTCCTGCTTTTTCTTCGGGTAAAGGCAAACAAACATTGATTAATGTATAGGTAGAATGATCCGGATCACAACACTTGGCATTAAATTTTACACCTTCAATATTCTTTTTTAAGGCTTCTATAAAGTATTGTTTTAAATCGGCTACATAATTGCTTTCTTCATCAAGATGCTCATAGGCAAGTCGTAAAGCTTCGTCCATCCCTACTATATTATGTACACTTTCTGTACCTGCACGATATCCCCGCTCCTGCTCGCCCCCAAAAATTAATGGTTTCAAACCAGAATTCTTACGGATATAGGCAAAACCTACTCCTTTGGGACCGTGAAATTTATGTGCACTAACTGCCGTAAAATCAACATGCAACTCGTTTATATTTACTTTGAGATGGCCGATCGATTGTACCATATCGCTATGAAAAAGTGCATCGTATGCTTTGCATAATTCACCAACCCTATAAATATCTAAAATAGTACCCACTTCATTATTAACATGCATTAAACTGACTAAAGTCTTCTCTTTAGAATCGGTTAACAAAGCTTCTAGATGATCATAATCAATAGACCCATCTTGATTTATTTTAACATAACTTACTTTGATTCCACTTAAAGACTCTATTTCTTGCACGGTATGCAATACGGCATGATGTTCTATTTTTGAAGTGATTATATGCCTTACTTTTAAATCCCTAACTGCACTATTGATGACCAAGTTATCAGCTTCTGTTCCACCAGAGGTAAATATGATTTCTGAAGCCTTAACACCCAGATAATTAGCAATATTCTTACGGGTTTGTTCGATATGATTCTTAGCCGAACGACCAAAACCATGAGTTGAAGAAGGATTTCCAAAATCCTCAAGAACAGAAACTATTTTCGAAATTACCTCAGGTCTTACCCTGGTAGTAGCTGCACTATCAAAATAAACTTTTTGCATAAAACACAAATAACTAGTTATTTAAACCAAAAAATAAATTACATTCCTAGGAACAAATTATTTTCTTTACAATATTCATAATTTTTACGAACACAAAACTAGTTTAAATAAAATTATTTTATGCCAGATACGTTATAATCTTTCAATTACTTTACTTTTGTCAATATTTGTTAAAGTATATGTTTTTGTAAACATTTTCTATTTTCTTTCGTCTTTAAGAAAAGTAAAAAATCTTGGGGCAAGCCCACGAGTCATTTACAAAAAACTGATTTTTGATTTCGAGGCAAGCCTCGGAGCATTTAAATCTCGATTATCGAGTAAAATGAATTTGATTAAAATAATCATAAATTGTAATTACGTGAAAAAACTGTTTTCATTTATTTTCTTTATAACTGTATTCTTTTCCTGTGATGATGGGGATATTATTATTACTGGCTTCGAGTTTGATGATGCTAACTTAGAGATTTGTAACGGCTCACTAGAAAATGAATTTGTTTTCTTTAAAATAAACGCTTCAAACAACGAAGCTATATCCTACAATTTCATTAGTGAAGAATTCAATTCAATAATAGTTACTGATACTCCTATCACTATTGACTTAAGTGAAGGTACAAGTTCTTTAATTTACAGACAATTTAATACTACTATTACTAACACATATTATTGTTCTAATATACCCTCGAGCGAGATTATAGTAACTGAAGAATTACGGGGAGTTTCGGGAATTGCAGTAATAGAAACACAAATTGCGGTCGAAGATGATCAAGATAACGTTCCGGCAGAAGAAGAAGATATTAATGGAAACGGTAATCTTGATGATGATGATACCGATGGAGACGGCATACCAAACTACAAAGATCAAGATGATGATGATGACAATGTTCTAACCAGCGTAGAGTTAGAAAATGGAATAGCAGAAAATGATGACCCAAGAGACACAGATGGAGATGGAACTCCTGATTATTTGGACAATGATGATGATGGTGATGGCGTTCCCACAATAAATGAAGATATAGATGGTGATGGTTCTCCTAGAAATGATAATACAGATGCTTCTGAGGAGGATGATCTTTTCAATTATCTTGATCCAGATTCGACCGAGAGAAATGATGATGTATCACCAGACCCTAATAATACCGAAGTACTCACCACTTTTAGGACCACAGTAAACATAAATAACATTGTTTTTGACGGTAATAACGAGAATTTTGAAAATGATGATTTCTCTTTTGGGTTTAGAGATGTTGAAAACAGAAGAAATTTACCAAAAAATCCAAACTAAACATGAATAAGGTCCTTTCTATTTTTATGATCACCATGCTATTAATTGGTTGTAGTGAAGGTGATGTCATAACTACAGATGTCAATTTTGTAGCTACGCCAGAAGATTGTTTTAATGAGAATGATTTTGTCATTTATAAAATAGATACCGAAGCTAATCAGGCAATATCTCTTAATTTTACTAGTACTTCTTTTGAATTGAACAGAGTTCCCGCAGAAAATGCTAGTGAAGAGATTACTCTTAATGGTACTTCTAATGTTTTGATATATCGAAAATTCGATTCGCAAATAACAGGAGAGGAATATTTCTGTTCAAGTATACCTCCTGCAAATGTTTTGGTAACCCAAGAATTAATTAGTGCTAATGGGGTAGCAACAATATCATATACTCCTATAAACGAAAATACCTTTACCAGAACAATAACCTTATCAAATATTACTTTTATTGGTCCAGGTATCGAGATACGCGAGGAAGAATTTGAGTTTGGATCGTATGAAATTACTACTCCGTAATACTATTTGGGATTCTGAACAATGTATAACTCCATAGCGCCCAATCCGTATTTTTTATAATCCGCGTCAGAAATTCTAACATTATCATACCTTCCAAACAGGTATTTGAGTTCTTCTTTTAGAATCCCTTGCCCTACTCCGTGAATAAAGATAACTTTTGGTATCCGTTTGCTTATGGCAAAATCTAATTGTCTTTTGGCAGTATCCAATTGCAAGGTTACCATATCATGATTTGTCATTCCCCGGGTCGATTTTATCAACTTATGGATATGCAAATCTACTTCCATTGCCGGCAAACTACGTTCTTTAGGTTTGGCAACAAGCCTTTTAGGTTTCTTTTTAAAAATCTCTTTTTCTTGTAAATTTTTGTTTACCTCCTCAAAAGACGGAATAATCATTGCCCCTGATTGAATTTTAACCACCTCATTTATAAAAAAAGCCATTTCAAAACCATCTTCGGTTTCAATGGTTACTTCGCTAGCAGTTACTGCAACAACCTTCCCAGAAATGGGTTCGTCCAATACTTCAACCTTATCGCCAACTTTTATCATACCTATTCCTCTTCTAAATATTCTTGTGAATCTACCTTGGTTTTTGATGTTACTTTTGAATTCACCATAAACAATCCAAACATTAACAGTATTACCCCAGTACTTTGAAGATAATAATTCTTGGTTTCTGAAGCGATCTCTATAATAAGAGCGGTTCCTCCTACTAATATGAGAAGAATACTTCCTATTTTTTTTATTTTGCTGAAGTCCATTCTGCAAAAATATTAAATAATAGATTTTTTACCTTGCAATTATGATAAATAACTTAATTATGTATATTGCACATACAAATCAGTAAAAAATTGCCTTTGGAAAAGTATATGCTTCCTTGTGTAAATAAAAAGATTTTTGGTGTTGATTGTCTAGGTTGCGGTATGCAAAGATCTTTTTCACTATTGTTTCAAGGTGAATTTGAAGCAGCATTTTATATGTATCCGGCAATTTATCCCCTTTTACTATTGCTTGTTTTTTTTGGACTTAACTTTTTTTTAAAGTTTAAATATGGCCAGTTTATCAAAACTGGTTTAATGATTACTACTGTACTAACCATTATTATCAGTTATGTAATCAAAATGAAAATCATTTTTTAACTAATCAATTAAAATTATGGAAAAACAGACATTACCCAACTCGACCCTTATCTTAGTTTTTGGTATTCTTTCAATTTTAGGATGCTGTTGCTATGGTATACTGGGAATCATCTTTGCAATTGTAGCGATAGTTCTTGCAAAAAAAGCTACTGCTTTATACACCGAAAATCCAGAGTTATATGACGGATATAGCAATGTAAAAACCGGTAAAATTTTAGCAATTATTGGTTTGATTTTGAGTATTATTTATTTAATCTATGTGATATTCATATTTGCAACCGTAGGATATGACGGATATCAGGAAATGATTGATGAGTTAAGAAGATCTGCAGGAGCATAAATTATAAGGTATTAAAATAAGAAAATCCCGCAATTGCGGGATTTTTTATTAATAATTAAATTTAAATCAAGCATTAACAGGTTTTTCTGAGGCCGTAACCGCTAGATTATAAACAACCAAACCAAAACCGATTTTATTAATTGCATCTCCTATATTATATACGACATCCATTGCAAGGCCTCCAAATATCCCATCGTACCATCCAGGAGTACCAGCCATATAACCAATAGGATAAATAGCCCACCCTACTAACACAAACCAACACAGTGTTTTATGTGCAGAAAGTACTGCTCCTCCGGCTTCTTCAGCAAGTTTTTTAGCTTTACCAAGCCAAATATCGTAAACAATGATGAAGTAAGCGATACCCGATATTAGGCCCCAAAGCCAAGCTTGGTCTCTATACACAGCCTCTCCAAAGTATCCCGTAACAAGCATAATAACTGATAAGCCAATCAATCTCCACATTAAAGATTTTTTTGCTCCGGCCACTTTTAAAATAAGGTAAAATTCAACGCACATAAGCGGTACGGTAAGTATCCAATCCACATAACGGAAAAATGTTGGGGAGCTTCCGTTAACATACCAATAATCCCTCATATACCAGTAATGTACAGCAGCGATAAATGTAATTAATCCTGAAATTAGGATAGAAGTTCTCCATTTTCTATCATAACTATTCATAGTAAAAAAGAAAAATACGGATGCAGCCATCATAGCCATACAACCAACAAAGAACGTAAAACCTACATAATCGTCAGTCGCAATCTCCGGGGTTGAGGTAATTGACATTAATAAATTTTTCATAACATTTATAATTTTGTTTAAACAAAATTAAGAAACATTAAACATAAAATGTTTAACTTTAAGACAAATTTATTAAACAAAATGAAAAATAAAGCATTATTTTTTACGAATTTGAAAAGTTTTATCCTAATTGCTACCTTTTTTTCATTATGGCTTGCGGTTTATTTTGAGGATACCGTCGAAGATTTTTTTGCTTATTTTCTTATACTATCCCTGGGAATTTTACATGGAACAAATGATATAAAATTGATCGAAAGGACTTCAAAAGCACATAAAAAAAAGAATTCCTATCGAACACTTATAATATATGTATCTACTATAAGTATCAGCATACTCCTTTTCTATTTTCTTCCTATAATAACACTATCATTATTTATAATATTAAGTGCTTTTCACTTTGGGGAACAACATTGGAGCTCAAAAATTATTGATAAGAATATTTACGCAAAACTAATTAATCTATTTTATGGAATGATTATTCTTTTTATGTTGTTTTATACTAATCATATTGAGGTATCTCCCATTATCGAAAATATCACAGGCATAAATCCCCATAAGGTTTTTTATAAATATACATTAGCCTTCTCTTCTTTGTTATTTGTAATCTTTGGATTAGTTATGTATTCTAAGAAAAAAATCAAAACCAATATAATTGAAGAACTTTTTTACCTCGTTGTCTTCTTTATAGTTTTTTATACTGCTTCCTTACTTTGGGCATTTGCCATTTACTTTATTTTTTGGCATAGCATACCATCGGTAGCGGATCAAGTATATTATCTTTATGGTAATTTAAAAAAGGAGAACTTCTATAACTATTTGAAATCCTCCATTTTATATTGGTTTATATCGATAATTGGTTTATCAATCTTATACTTCCTTTTTTATAATGAGGGTCGCTTATTTTTATCCATATTTTTCACCTTAATTGCTGCTATAACCTTCCCCCATATTTGGATAATGGCAAGATTTAATAAGCAGTTTTAAGAGGACTATTCAAACTCTTTTAAGGTCTTAGTAATAATAGCTACACACTCCAAAAGTTGTTCTTTATTTATAACCAACGGTGGCGCAAAACGAATGATATTACCATGCGTTGGTTTTGCCAACAGTCCATTTTCTTTAAGCGCTAAACAAATATTCCAAGCCGTTTCACTTTCTTCAGAATCGTTGATAACAATTGCATTTAAGAGTCCTTTACCTCTTACTAATGAAACAATAGTAGAGTTTTCTATATACTTATTCAATTCTAATCTAAATAATTCTCCTAATCCAAATGCATTTTCTGCAAGTTTTTCATCTCTCACTACCTCTAAGGCAGCAATAGCAACAGCAGCAGCCACGGGGTTTCCTCCAAAAGTACTGCCGTGACTTCCTGGTTTAATTACATCCATAATATGATCATCTGCAAATACAGCAGAAACTGGATATGCACCACCGCTCAAAGCTTTCCCAAGGATTAAAACATCTGGTTTGACCTCAGGACTTCCTGAACAATTTTTATCCTCACAAGAACAATTACCACATGTAGCTAACAACCTTCCTGTTCTAGCAATTCCCGTTTGTACTTCGTCTGCAATAAATAATACATTATGTTTTTCACAAAGCGCCTTTGCTTTTAACAAATAATCTTCCGAAGGAACATATACTCCTGCTTCACCCTGGATAGGCTCCACCAAAAATCCAGCTACATTTTTATTATGCTCTAATGCTTGTTCTAAAGCACTTAGATTATCATATTCGATTTTTATAAACCCTGTGGTATACGGGCCAAAATTCTTTCTGGCTACCGGATCATTAGAAAACGAAATAATCGTTGTGGTTCTGCCATGAAAATTATTTTCACAAACAATAATTTGTGCTTCATTTTCTGAAATCCCCTTCTTCTCGTATGCCCACTTTCTACATAATTTTAGTGCTGTTTCTACGGCTTCAGCACCTGTATTCATGGGTAAAAGTTTATCAAAACCAAAATAATCGGTTGCAAACTTCTCGTATTCCCCTAATTTATCGTTATAAAATGCTCTGGAAGTTAGTGTGAGTGTTTGCGCCTGGTTTACCATAGCACCTACAATTTTAGGATGACAATGTCCTTGATTTACCGCAGAATATGCACTTAAGAAATCAAAATATTTGTTACCTTCTACATCCCACACATATACTCCTTCTCCTCTGTTTAATACAACGGGTAAAGGATGATAGTTATGAGCTCCATACTTATCTTCTAACTCAATTGAGTGTTGAGACGACTTTTTTTCTAAAACAGCCATTTTCTTAATAATTTAAATTGATAAAACAACCATTCCTTCTGTACCTTTATCCTTTCGATAAGATTCGAAAATTCAGCGTGGGAGAGAAATCATCCCTAAGAGAATTGCAAAATTAGTAAAACTTTAGCAAATTTTTAATTTTGAACCGCACAATACATAAATTATTTATTTTAATCCCGCATAGAGGGTTTAATTCTATGGAACTTGCCCCAGTAACAAAAAATATTTCGTAAGCATACGTTGTGAGCTTGTTGCGAGGTTACTAATTTTGAATATCCGTAATATATTATATAGGATAATCTTCAACCCAAACTCGTTTCAGGTTCTCATTATAACTGATTGTTTATGAACGAAATGAGATTCTGAAATAAACCTGCTTTATACTGAATATAATAATTAGGACACCTTTCCTGCTAAAGATGAAATTTGTAATTCTAATCTTTTAATTTCTCTCAACAATGCATTCTTATCCATCTGCATCCAGGAATACAGTTTCAACATAGATGTTATCATAACACAGAAAAATCCAGCTATACCCCATTTAATCAACTCATTGGTATTTTCTGTATTCAAAAACTGAATTAAACAATAAATGAATAACCCAAATGCCACCAGATTTACAATAAACATCATTATTATAATCCATCTATTTCTTGTTTTAAAAAGCCCTCCTACCATTCCAAGAAGGTCTTGTTGGTCTAATTCATCATAAAATTTTGCTTCTTCACTACTTAAAGTTTCTTTTATAAGTTGATCGATGTCTTCAATTTTATTTTTCATAATTTTTACTTTTTAGAATTGATTTTAAATTTTCTCTAGCGGTAAACAAACGCGATTTAACGGTACCAGGGGACACATTAATTATTTCACTTATTTCCTTTATGCTATACTCTTCGAGGTAAAAAAGATTAAGAACGATTTGATGATTTGCAGAGAGTTCCTTTATCGATCTATCTAAAAGTCTTAAAACCTGTTCTTTATTGCCATTTTCTTGATCTACTATACTTACTTTATTCTTATGGTAGTAAGAATTTAAATCTCCAAGTTCCTTTTTATACCTTCGTTGCCAATCAATGGCGTTTCGGGTTACTATAGTAAATGCCCAGTTTCCAAAACTATTGGGATCTTTAAGATCATAAATTTTGTGAATAATTTTATGCCAGCTATCCTGAACAATATCCTTGGCAACTTCCTTATCATTGGTATACCAATATACATGTTTACATAATTTAACATGCCATCGTTTAACCAAAAGCGTGACAGCTTTCTTACTTCCTGATTGGCATTGTAGTACCAACAAAGAATCAAATACCTTATGTGCTTTTTTCGTACCCATTTCTATTATATAGACGTAGAAATATTAAATAGGTTCATTTTTTAGTTTCTTTTTATAAGATATGTTGAATAATTAATAAGTATATGGTTTCTATTCTTATTTTTGCGCTATGGCAAGAAAAAATCGAAGACAAATCTTTGAAAACATAGAAGTAATTGATGCGGGAGCTAAAGGAAAAAGTATTGCCAAAGCTCCTGACGGAAAAATTATTTTTATAAACAATGCTGTACCAGGCGACATCGTGGATATACAAACTATCAAAAAACGTAAAGCATACTACGAAGGCACAGCTACGGCGTTTCATAAACAATCAGATAAACGTGTTGATCCCGTTTGTAAGCATTTTGGTACTTGTGGTGGTTGCAAATGGCAATTTATGGGCTATGATCATCAATTGGCATATAAGCAACAAGAAGTAGTAAACAACTTAACTAGATTAGGTAAAATCGAATTACCCGATGTCTCTCCCATACTTGGTTCTAAAAAACAGTTTTTTTATCGAAATAAAATGGAATTCTCATTCAGTGATAGCAGGTGGCTTACACTAGATGAAATCCAAAGTAAAATAGAGATCGGTAATCGCAATGCATTAGGCTTCCATATCCCTGGGATGTGGGATAAAATATTGGATATTGATACGTGTCATCTTCAGGAAGACCCTAGTAATGATATTCGAAATAAGGTTAAAAACTTTGCTACCAAAAGTAAGTTACCTTTTTATAATGCAAGGAAACAGGAAGGATTTTTACGCACCCTGATGATCCGCATTACTTCTACAGGAGAAATCATGGTTTTGGTACAGTTTTTTTATGAAGATGAACAAAAAAGAACCTTATTACTTGATTATATTGGGTTAGAGTTCCCTGAAATTACTTCTTTACAGTATGTCATAAATCCAAAGGGAAATGACACCATCTATGATCAAAAAGTAATTTGTTATAAAGGAACAGATTACATCGAGGAAGAAATGGAAGGGTTACGATTTAAGATCAATGCAAAATCTTTCTATCAAACCAATTCGGAACAAGCATACGAATTATACAAAGTGACCAGAGATTTTGCAGGCCTTACCGGAAATGAACTGGTGTATGATTTATACACCGGAACCGGAACCATTGCCCAGTTTGTATCCAAAAAAGCAAAGAAGGTGATTGGTGTCGAGGCCGTACCCGAAGCCATTGAGGATGCCAAAGAAAATGCAAAACAAAATGCTATAGACAATGTCGAATTTTATGTTGGGGATATGAAGAAGGTATTTACCAAAGACTTCATAGCGCAACATGGTCAACCCGAAGTGGTGATAACCGATCCTCCAAGAGATGGAATGCACAAAGACGTTGTTGCCCAATTATTGAACATTTCACCACAAAAAATTGTATATGTAAGTTGCAATAGTGCAACACAAGCACGTGACTTAGCGTTATTAGATGACACCTATAAAGTCACCAAAATACAACCAGTCGATATGTTTCCGCAGACATATCACGTAGAAAATGTGGTTTTATTAGAAAAAAGATAGTACATGAAAATATGTAAACCTATTTCACTTTTTGCAATTATTATGATCATCGTTTATGCGACTTCTGGTTGTGAACGAGATGATATTTGTGCAGAAGGAACACCAACAACGCCTTTTCTTATTATTAAGTTTATCAATAATGACACTCAAATAGCAACCGATATCAAAAGACCCGTAGAATTACAGATTCGAGCAGTTGGGTTTGATAGTATTATTGATATTGGGACTGTAAGAGATTCTATAGCAATTCCGTTAAGGACAAATACCACCAGTACCGAGTTTGAGTTTACCATAAATTCTGACACAACAAACGATGCAACACTTGCTAATACGGATATTGTAAGTTTTCAATATACTCCTATAGAAGAATATGTAAGCAGTGCTTGTGGTTTTAGAGTAGTCTATAATGCTATTACAGCTTCAGAAGGTGAGGCTGGTACAGATGGGGATTGGATCAGAGGAATTTCAGAACAAAGAACTAACGTAACAGATGAAACAGCTGCACATATATTTATTTTTCATTAGTATGTTATTTACCTGTTTTTCTTTTTCGCAAGAAGAGCAAAAAATAACCTCCAAAGACACCCTGCCTCCCGGAGAAAAGTATGGGTTAAGGGTTGGTGTGGATCTTGGCAGAATTATCCGTACTTCTGTAAGTAACGACAAATATTCTGGGTTCGAAATCGTAGCAGATTATAGAATCTACAAAAAGTTTTATATCGCCGCCGAAATAGGTAACGAATCCTTGATAAGAGACGAAGAAAATATAAATGTAGAAGGATCTGGAAACTATATAAGAGCCGGAATAGATTACAATACCTATAGCAATTGGTACGGAATGCAAAATAGCATTTATGTAGGTTTGCGTTATGGGTTCTCAAGATTTGATCAAACACTTAATGATTATACTATTTTTACAGGAACAAACTATTTTGGTGAAAATATAATAGCCGAACCTATTACTGAAGATGGGCTAAATGCCAGTTGGATTGAGTTCGTATTAGGTATAAAAGCCGAAATCTTTAAAAATCTATACCTGGGCGCTAATGTTTCTTTAAGAAGTAAGATCAGTGAAAAAATTCCTAATGGCTTTGATAATCTCTTTATTCCAGGATTTGGCAGGACAAATGATTTTAGTTCAATTGGTGTCGGATATGGATACAGCATTAGTTACTTGATCCCCTTCTTCAAGAAGAAAAATTAATATTGAACTCATTTAGACTTTTTGCCTGAAGGCGAAAATATAGGCTTTTGTTTCCTAATGGAGCCTTTTTTGAGTAACATACCAGCACTATAATAAGAAAAACAGTCAAAATTATGGGCAAAATGATGTATTTGCAACCCAGAATAAAAAGTCTAAATGAGTTCATTTCACTCTCTTGAGTACATCCCAGAGGGTGAAAAAAAATTAAAATACTTCTTCAAGTAATTGCTTTAATTCTGCCCAAGATTTCTCATCTGCTTCTTTTTGATATGCCAATGGTAAATTAAACTTCTTACCCATTGCATCGGCAGATTTACTAGTAAAAGAATGAGTAGTATTTTCATACGAGATGTATTTGTAATCTGCTTTTACGCTATCCATTGCTTTTTTAAATGCTTCTACTGTTTCTGCAGGAACAAAAGGATCTTCGGCTCCATTGCACACCAATACTTTAGCCTTAATATCAGAAGTTGGCATCACTGGCAATTGCACACCACTATGAAAAGCAGCCACAGCATCCAGGTCTACACCAGCATTAGCCATTGTCAAAGCCACACTTCCACCGAAACAATAGCCGATCGCTGCGATCTTATCAGCATCAACAGACTCCTGTGATTTGAGCATTTCTAAAGCAGCATTAAAACGAGCCTTTGCCGATTCAATATTACCCATAACACTCATCGCAAATTTACCCGCGTCATCCGGGTGAGCTGCTTGTTTGCCATCTCCATACATATCTATTGCGACAGCTACATAACCCAGTTCTGCCAACATGTCTGCCCGTTGACGAACATAATCGTCATGTCCCCACCACTCATGAACAACAATAATACCTGGCCTTTTTTCGGTAGCATTTTCATTATAGGCCAGATACCCTTTCATGGATAACGAATCAGCCTTGTAGATTACTTCCTCCCCTTTTAGCTGAAAAGGTTTCTCAGTGATAACTTCTGTTTCGTCGGTAGTTTCAGTAGTTTCTTTGGTTTTATTCTCCTTGCAACCCAAAAGAAATAAAAGAGAAAGAAGAAGTACATAATGATTTGTTAGAATCTTCATAAATGTTAGTTTTTAAGTTAGTGTGTTAGTAAATTTTTGCCCCTTAAAATTACTAAAATCCTGTTTGGGTTATACTATTTTTCCTTAAAAAACTAAATGATGATGTTTGTTGGTACTAAACGCAAACAGTTTACCTTTTGTTGCTAGAAGTTCTTTATTTGAAACATTGTTCGAAGAAATCAATAAGTGCAGGGGTAACCACCGTCTCACCTTCTTGGCCAATAGCCTGATTTATCCCGGTATGGTTATAGATGCTTCCGTTTACCTGATATGTGGCTACTCCATTACTGGAAAGTTCTTCAATAAACGCATCCGCTACAGCTATCCGTGCGTTTGAACCTCGTTTGGCAATAAAGAAAATAGGGTGTTCATCAGTTGACGAAGCATTATGTATAGGAGAGGCTGCAATATTCTCCTCTTCGACTGTTCCAAATGCATTAATATATATTTCGTTTCCTTCTAAAACCTCTTTTCGCACATCATATCCCTTGGTATCAATAGCAGCCACGCCTTTAATATTTGAAAGTGACAAACCAGCCTGTTCAAGGAAAGTTTTATTGGTCCCTGTTAATGCTACAAGGTGTGCTCCGGCACTATGGCCTAAAAGCGCAACCCTGTTCTTATCACCTCCATATTGGTCGATGTTTTGATACACCCATGCAACAGCATCAGCTACGTCAGTATTATGGACTGGGAATTTTATTCGATCAGGTAAAAGTTGTTCTGGAACATCAGGGCTCAATCGATAGTTGATACTCACAAAAGTATAATTTAGTGTTTTGAATAAATTTATTTTGTCGCTTAGATTTCTGGATTTATCTCCTACCGCCCATCCACCACCATGTACCCATATGACCACAGGTTTTATATTACTGATATCGTCTCGATAGTAAATATCTAAGCTTAATAAATTCTCTTCTACCCCTTCAATTGATTTATATGGAATAGTAGCCTTCAACTGTTCTAAATTGGAAGGGGTTGTGTCTGAATCATCATTACCACACCCTGAAAATAATAGCACATATAGGATGATAATATTTATTTTCATGCGGGTAGTTTATAACTTAGACTTTGGAATCCCGATAAAGTTTAATTGAAAAGTTTACAAAAATGATTATACCCCAAAGTCTTAAAACCTTTGGGGTTTATTAGCCTCTTTATTCTTCAACAAAAGGAGCTCCAGCTTCTTGTAAATCTTTTGACAGTCTATCAGTTTCACTCTTAAGCGTTGTAAGCTTAGAATGTATGGATCCTAACTGCGTATTTATGATTTCCATAGTTTCTAAATGAGTGCTTGTTGGTCCATAGGTAGACCACTGTATTCCACGATATATTGCAAACATTCGATCACCGATAGTGGGTTTGGTTTTCTCCCCAACCTGTTGCTTAGCACTATTGCCATAAAAATCTGTATTGAGATCTGCTACTCGTTTTTCTATAGTATTAAGTCGATTATCTAGTTCGCCAGGAGCGGCATTTGCTCTTAACAAAGCTGTTTTCATGGCTTTAATTCGTTTCCCTATTCTATCTAATTGAATATTTAAAGCAGAAACTTTGCCGGTAATATCCTCAAAACCTCTCCAAAATTCAGACGCCACTTCTGGGGTTGCTCCTTTTAGGGTTCCTTCTCTCATAGGCTTTACAGTAAAAGAAACAGGCTCAGAAAGCTGTGTGACTTTTCCTTCTACGATTTTGGATAAGGTTGCCGTATATTTTCCAGGCACCGCCATAAACCCTTGAGGCGAGCCAAAAGGGTTTTCTTGTTTTTTGAGTGGTATCGCATCTGATGCAGGATAACGTAAATCCCAGGCAACTCGATGAAAACCAGGTTTAACAGGGCCTTTAATTCTACGAATCGTTTTTCCGGTAGTATCTGTAATTGATATGATTATTTGCGGATCAGACATTACTCCTTCGGCTTCTACTACATCCCAACCAGGAAAAGTAATATCTTTTCCTTTACTTTTCTTCTCATTCGTCTGTCTTATTTCTTTTTTCGTTTTTAACCCGTCTTTCAAATAATAAGTAAACACTGCCCCAAATTCTGGATTGGGTGCTACATAATGTGATGCCCCTTGGCTTCCTTTTTTGTCATCAAAACTTAGGCTTGGTCGGGGAAGATACCACCATGCATCACGAGTGGGAAATAATACCGCCTCGTCATTTAATTTTGCTTCAGAAATGTTGCGTAATATAGCATAATCATCCAGCACAAAAAAGCCTCTTCCGAAAGAAGCTCCCACTAGATCATTTTCCTTTCGCTGAATAGCCAAATCGCGAAACGAAATCGTAGGCATATCTCCAATTAATTTCATCCATTTACCTCCCCCATTAATTGTAAAATATATTCCAAACTCGGTAGCCACGAATAAAAGATTGGATTGCACATGATCCTGAACAACTCGCCAAACCAATGTCCTTTTGGGAATAGTACCTGCTATAGGTTTCCAGGTACGGCCTGTATCTGTACTTTTTAGTAGGTACGGATTAAAATCTCCATATTTATGATTATCAAGTACTACATACACCGTATTTGCATCAAAAAGATCGGCTTTGATATCATTAACAAATGCTGTTGCAGGTACTCCTGGCAAAGCTTCTACAGCAATTTTGCGCCAGTTACTTCCTCCATCCTCGGTTACCTGAATAATCCCATCATCGGTACCCACATATAAAATCCCATCTTGCTTTGGTGATTCTGCAATCGAAGTAATGGTATTATAATTTGACATGGCTAAAAAATCCCAAGGGGCGTCCCAGGATTGCTTCTTTCCCATAATTTCTAACTCGATACGCTCCTGGTTTTTGGTTAGATCTCCAGAAATAGCAATCCACTTATCACCACGGTTATCAGATCTCCACAAACGTTGCGAAGCAAAATAAATTCTTTTAGGTTCATGAGCACTTACCAGTATTGGGGCGTCCCAGTTAAACCGCTCAAAACTCTCATTTAGTCCGGGTTGCGGCTGGATATCGGTAACTTCTCCCGTTTTCAAATCTACGCGGGATAGGTTTCCTTCCTGGCGCTCTGCATACATAATATTTGGGTTCCCGGGTTCTGTTGCTGGTTGGTGTCCATCCCAATTCAATACAATTTTCCAATCAGAATTCTGTATCCCGTGTAAATTATCAGTACGAGAGGGTCCTCCTTGGGTACTATTATCTTGGGTACCTCCGTAAATATTATAAAAAGGCTCTGAATCGTCTACGGCAACTTTATAGTATTGTGTTACCGGAAGATTATCAATAAACCGCCAATTTTTGGTAAGGTCAAATGTTTCATATAAGCCACCATCAGTCCCGACCAAAAGATAATTAGGGTCTTCTTTTTTAAAAGCAATAGCATGATTATCCCCATGTTTATGTTCATTATTCATACGGTTGAAAGTTTTTCCTCCATCCACAGAAATCTGCATTCTATTATCTACCAAGTATAATCTTTCAAAATGATGTGGAGATGCATACAATTCTTGATAATAATGTGGTCCCGTTGCACCTGAAACAGCATCAGATTGTTTTTCCCAGGTAGTACCTCTGTCTTCAGAACGATATACTCCTCCCGTTCTTCGATCTAACTCTATTGCTGCATACAAAATATCTGGTTTTTGAGGAGAAATAGCTAGTCCAATTTTGCCCATCCATGATTTGGGCAGTCCCTTTTTTAGTTGTTCCCAAGTCTCTCCTCCATCGTTGCTGCGATGTAAACCAGATCCTGGTCCACCGCCCATATATGCCGCAACAGTACGGTGACGTTGCCAGGTTGCTGCATAAAGTATATCTGGATCTCTGGGGTCAATTACCAAATCGGTTACTCCAACCCATTGATCGTCGCCCAAGGTTTTCTTCCATGTCTTTCCGCCATCAATTGATTTATACAATCCACGTTCTCCTCCTTTTTTCCATAATGGTCCTTGTGCCGCGGCCCAGATTACATTTGAATCTTCTGGATGTATAATAATTTTCGAAATATGTTCTGATTTTTCCAACCCCATATTTTCCCAGGACGCACCACCATCACTACTACGATAAATACCATCGCCATATCCAACATGCCTTCCTCCTATATTCTCTCCTGTACCAACCCAGATAATATTATGATCTATGGGATCAATTGTTACACATCCGATAGAATAGGATGTTTGATCATCAAAAATAGGGATCCATGTAGTCCCTGCATTTACTGTTTTCCATACACCTCCAGAGCCTACAGCTACGTACCAAATACTCTCATTTTTTGGATGAAGTGCAACATCAGCAATTCTACCAGACATGAATGCCGGGCCTATATTTCTAAGTTTTAAACCAGAAAACACAGAGTCAGAAAGTGCAGACGGCACAACTTGCTTTGTTTTGGATCTTTGTCCGTTAACAGAACCTGTACATATCAATAAAATTACTATGAAAAGGACTTGTGTGAATTTTGTTCTCATATCAATCAGGATGATTAGTTAAAAGTTTAATTAGTGGTAGAAAAGTATGGTAATTTAGATAATTTTCATCTTAAGAAAAGTATAAACTATGATCTCTCTTTTTTGAATCCACCAATCCTTCCTCTCTCCTCATGGTAATTACAAAAAATTCTGGGTTACGTTTAGTTTATATTGATCTATTCTTACCTAAGAAGCGGTAGCGTACCCAGATCAAAAAAAACAAAAGTAGGATAAGGAATTACTTAGAAATATGTACTATTCCCCTTCCTTTTTAGTTTGAAACTTTGCCTTTTTACTACCGGCATACATTTCATATTTCACTAGTCTGGCTTCTAACTTTCCATTAAACACTTTTATTTTTCTGGATGGGCGAAGGCCAACATATTTTAATGCTTCAAGATTTCCTGTAATAAACCAAGCATTTGTGCCCGGATAATTTTGTTTTAGCGTATCACCGATCTGCGAATAAAATTCTTCTATATCAATTTCTAATCGTTCATCATAGGGGGGATTAAAAACTATATGTAATGGTCCTTCAACCGCTTTGGTGGATGTAAAAAAATCTCCTTCTTTTATTTTTATAAAATCTATAAGATTTGCATTTTCTACATTTACTTTTGCTTTTCTAACCGCAGAAGGAGCTTTGTCCATTCCTATTATTGAATGGTGAAAATCCCTAGTCTTGTTTAGGCAGGCTTCTTCAATCTTTTCAAATAAATCCATATCCCAATCCAACCACTTTTCAAAAGCAAATTCCTTGCGATTCAAGTTTGCAGGAATATTGCAGGCAATCATTGCAGCCTCTATAGCCATTGTGCCACTTCCACACATAGGATCCAAAAAATCACATTGGCCATCCCAACCCGAAAGAAGTAATAAACCAGCGGCCAAGACTTCATTAATAGGAGCAATATTAGTTGCTGTACGATATCCTCGATGGTGTAATGAACCACCAGAGCTATCCAAAGATACTGTGCATAAATCCTGTTGAATGTGGATATCAATCGAAAGATCTGGGTGATTTAGATCTACATTAGGTCTTCTTCCTTTCTCTTTTCTAAATTTATCCACAATTGCGTCCTTGGCCTTTAAGGCGATGAATTTGGAATGATTGAACTGTGTAGAATTTACAGTAGCATGAATAGCAAAAGTATCGTCTACACTCAAATAAGATTCCCATCGAATACTCTGAATGAAATCGTATATATCTTGTTCATTCCTAACTCTTCTGGAAGTAATAGGTTTTAAGATTTTTATTGCAGTTCTAAGACATAGGTTTGCCTTGTACATAAAACCCGTATCTCCGTAAAAACTAACCATTCGATTTCCTATTTCGACCTTCTGAGCTCCTAAATTTCTAAGCTCTTTTGCCAAAACTTCTTCAAAACCAAAAAGGGTTTTAGCCACCATTTTAAAAGAATTACTCACTATCTTCGAATTCAATATAATTAAACCGCAAAAATACATTAATTTTGCGCCCTATGCTAAAAGATTCATCAATGTGGTATGCATCATGGTTTGACACACCATATTATCATATATTATATAAAGACAGAAATCATATTGAAGCTAGTGATTTTATGGATAATCTAACCCATTATCTCAACCTCGAAGAAGGTGAAAAAATTTTAGACCTGGCTTGCGGTAAAGGGCGTCATAGCATTTATCTTAACAAACTTGGTTATGATGTAACCGGAGTAGATCTTTCTGGAAATAGTATACAATATGCATCGCAATTCGAAAATGATACTTTAAAATTTAGAGTGCATGATATGTGTCGTCCTTATTCTGAAAAATTTTCTGCCGTTTTTAATTTATTTACCAGTTTTGGATATTTCGATAAAGAAGAAGATAATCTAAATACCATAAAAGCAATTAAATCAGATCTTAATGAAATAGGATTGGGCGTGATAGATTTTATGAATGTTGATTATGTGATATCAAATCTTATACCTGAAGAAACTAAAGAAGTAAATGGAATCGCTTTCAATATAAAACGATATGTTGAAGATGGATATATATTCAAAGAGATTAGATTTAATGATAAAGATGAAGATTTTTTCTTTACAGAACGTGTAAAAGCTATTACCCTTGCAGATTTTCAAGAATATTTTAAAGAAGCTAATGTCGACCTCTTAGATATTTTTGGTGATTACCAATTACAAAAATTTGATCAAAAAACTTCTCCTAGACTTATCTTAATTTTTAAATAGTGTACAACTACATTTTATCCATAGCAGCAGTTTTTATTGGAGCTTTGATCGTTTTTATCTTTAAGCCTTCAAATCAAAAAAACTTAACATTGCTGTTAGCTTTTAGTGGTGCTTTTCTATTAGCTATCACTATTTTTAATATGTTACCCGAGGTTTTCGAGGATAACCTTTTTACCAAGCGTACTGGTGTTTGGATAATGGTTGGGATTTTACTTCAAAAAATTCTTGAGTATTTTTCTAAAGGAGCCGAACATGGTCATATTCATCTGGATAAAGAAACGAATCAGATTCCTTTGTTATTATTTATAAGTTTAGGAATTCATGCTTTTTTAGAGGGATTTCCGATTCATCATTCCGAAGGAATTTTGATTGGAATCATTATTCACAAAATTCCGATAGCAATGATTATGACAACATTTCTTTTAAATACAAAAATACGGAAACCTGCCATTTTGATCGCTTTACTACTTTTTGCCTTAATGACTCCATTAGGAACTTTTATAAGTGAGTATTTTGAAGATGTTCAAGTATATTACAAGGAGATTAGTGCATTGGTAATTGGTATTTTCCTACATGTCTCGACCACTATTCTTTTTGAAAGTAATGAAGGCCATAAATTTAATGTCACGAAGCTTTTGGTTATTCTGGCTGCTACAGTAGTGGCTTATGTTATTTAGTATGTTCAGCAAAGAAGAATCAAAAAAAATACGTCAAGAATTCTGGATAGATTTTGGAAAAGAATATCCCCGTAAATGGTTATTGTACAATACTAAAATTAAAGATGTAACTCTAAAGTTTACATTCACCACTAAAAAAGCTCAAGTATCTATTGACATCGAACTCTATGATGAATTCATAAAAGCCTATTATTATGAAAAATTTGTGAGCCTGAAGGGTATTATTACTTCAAAATATCTTCCTGATATCATCTATGATGAATATTATAAATTGGATAATGGAAAAATTATCTCTAGACTTTATATAGAGTTACAAGAAGTGAGCATTCATAACAAAAACACTTGGGAAGAAACCAAAGAGTTTTTATACCAAAAGATGTTGAAACTTGAAGCGTTCTTTTTAGAATACAAGGATTTCATTGACAATTGACTATTGAATAACAAATTTCAATGTAAAAATATAATGAAAAATACTTCCTGCCAATACAAAAAGGTGCCATATAACGTGATGAAATTTTAATCTTTTCATGGCATAAAAAACAATTCCGAAGGTATAGGCTGCTCCGCCCAATAGTAAAAATGTAATTCCTTCTTGTCCAACTTTATCCATTAAATTAGCTATATCTAATACTATCAACCATCCCATTACCAGGTACAATACCAATGACATAATTTCAAATCTTCCAGTAAAAAACAGTTTCAATATAGTTCCAATAACTGCAATAGCCCAAACTAATATAAATAACAAGGACCCTTTGCCGCTCAAAAGCGTTATTAAAGTAACCGGACTATACGTTCCTGCTATTAGAAGGTAGATGCTAATATGATCCATGATCCTGAATCTTCTTTTAAGCTTTTCATTAGAAGTGTAATGATAAGCGGTTGAGGCAAAATATAAGATCATTAAAGAAAGGCTGTATAGAACAATTGTAAAAGTACTATACCTGGTTAATTGTGAATCGTTGGTTAATAAGAAAAACATACCGATGAAAGATAAGATAAATCCTAATCCGTGGGTTAAGTAATTCCATCGTTCCTCTGTTGGCGTTTGTATTTTCATGTAATGTAAAAGAGCAAATCTATAAAATTATAGTATAGAAACACATAAAATATTCAGCAAGAAAAAATAAATTTCTCGCATAAAAAAACCCTCATCGATTATGATGAGGGTTTTGTAAGAAGGCGGTGACCTACTCTCCCACGGATT
>CANMLL010000023.1 GCA_947498775.1 uncultured Aquimarina sp. | reverse complement strand
TAATTTAACATAAATCCAATCTAATTCTTACTATGAACTTCACTTATATCGCATAAGCGGGTGCAAATATACAACCCCTTTTTAAACCACCAAAACTTTTTGAAATAATTTTTTAAAAATCTAAACTCATCAAAAATATTAACACAAAAAATAATGAACATCACAAAACTTAACACCCGTTTTGAGCGTGCAAACATAAAATCTTTTCAATAAATAACAATGACTTTTTTAATCTATTTTTTTCCAGATTTGGAAATGCTTGATTTTAAAAAAGATAGAAAATAAAGATACTAAAATTAATCAAAACGAGCAGAAAAAATTTCAACAAATTTATTACTCATAAAAGAACAAAGCACTAGTTCTGTACATTAGTCGTAGTTTTAATTGTGTCTGCCCACTTATTTCTTAAATCATAAAAGCTGAAACTTAAAGCCGTTCTCTGTTCTTCGAGGATATTAGATTGAAAACTACGTTGTAAGATATCTTCAATCCAATAATCCTCTTCTATATTGATAGGATCATATTCTTTTTTTAAAGAAATATTAAATATTTTGGCGGTATTATTATACCAAAACGCTCTCCACCCACTACGATACTCTTTCACCAAACTAAACATAGTTTTACCGGTTTGGCGATGAATTAGCTTTACTAAAATTTGCCCCTCAGTACGTGTAAGCTTTTTGAGTTCTGCTGTAAATTCTTCCTCCATATATTTTTGAAGCATCTTCGTATACTTCTTCTTTCCTCTTTTAGAATTAATCCCTTCCAACCTTTCATTCAAAGTGCTTAATCTTTCTGAAGCCAATTTTGCATATGGATACACCTTTCTGGTCTTTCGCCTTAAAATAAGATACTTTCTTCTAGCCAATTTATCATTGAACTTAAGTCTGCCCAAAATAATGACTTCATCAAGATCAATAGCTTCATGCGGAATGGTATCTCCCTCTACTATATAGTATTGCACATAGCCAGTAGAATCGACTTTTGAGATAGTAGCAGATTTTTGCTCTTCTTGCTGCGCATTGAGTACCGAGCTAAGCAAAATAAAAAATATGTATGGCAAATATTTAAACATAACAGGTTGTAGGTCTTCTAAATTTACTTCAAAATTAATAATTAACAGATTCTAAAGCGTGAAATCTATGTGAATATTGTTAATTTCGTAAAAAAACAATATTACACCATTAAAAACTATGGCTAAAAAAAGCATCTTGAACAAAAAGTCAATAAATTTTCTCTCTACATATTTAAATAATCCTGCGCCTACGGGATATGAATGGGAAGGTCAAAAAATATGGATGAATTATCTAAAACCTTATGTAGATGATTTTATTACTGACACCTACGGAACCGCTGTGGGAGTTATCAATCCGAAAGCAAAATATAAAGTAGTAATTGAAGGACATGCTGACGAGATATCCTGGTATGTAAATTACATTACAGATAATGGACTAATTTATGTGATTAGAAATGGAGGTAGTGATCACCAGATTGCAACCTCTAAACGTGTAAACATTCATACCAAAAAAGGAATTGTAGAAGGTGTTTTTGGATGGCCAGCAATACATACTAGAAAATCAGGAAAAGAAGAACCACCAAAATTAGATAATATATGTATTGATGTAGGATGCTCTAATAAAGAAGAAGTTTTAAAGCTAGGAGTTCATGTTGGTTGCGTTATCACATATCCAGATGAGTTTTTTGTTTTGAATAAAAATAAATTCGTATGTCGTGCTTTGGATAATCGAATGGGTGGTTTTATGATTGCTGAAGTTGCACGTTTGCTTAAAGAAAATAAAAAGAAACTTCCGTTTGGACTTTACATTACTAACTCTGTACAGGAAGAAATTGGATTACGAGGAGCAGAGATGATAACACACACTATCAAACCTGATGTTGCTATAGTAACCGATGTTTGCCATGATACTACTACCCCAATGATCGAAAAGAAAACACAAGGGGAAACCAAAATTGGTGATGGCCCTGTAATTTCTTATGCTCCCGCCGTGCAAAACCGATTGCGTGAATTACTCATTGCAACTGCTGAAGATAAAAAAATACCTTTTCAGCGTATGGCATCCAGTAGAATGACCGGAACCGACACCGATGCTTTTGCTTATAGTAACGGAGGGGTTGCCTCTGCCCTAATCTCTTTGCCACTTCGCTACATGCACACTACCGTAGAAATGGTTCATAGAGATGATGTCGAAAATGTCATAAAACTCATTTATGAAAGTTTACTGAATATCAAAGAAGGTGAAACCTTTAGTTATTTTGGAAAATAGAATCAAAATCATATACTTATGTAAATCCCACTCAAAATGAGTGGGGTTTTATATTTTTAGGAGATGGCAGACGAACTTATAGACATCCTTGATAAAAACGGAAAACCTACCGGAGAAATAAAACATAAATCCGAAGCACATAAACTAGGTTTGTATCACTCTAGTGTGCATATTTGGTTTTATACCTGTGATAGAAAAGTTCTATTTCAAAAAAGAGCAGCAAACAAAGACACGTTCCCAGGATTATGGGATGTTTCTGTAGCTGGACATATTGGAGCAGGAGAACCCGCTTTGAATTCTGCCATTAGAGAAATTGAAGAAGAGATAGGCATTAAAGTTTCTGCCGATGATTTAAAATTCATTGGCGTATATTTAGCCGAAAAGAAACCAACACCAGATATTTTTGATAATGAGTTTCATCACATATATCTTTCGCAGTTAAATACACCTATTGAATCTCTAATACTTCAGAAGGAAGAAGTTGCAGATGTTTCCCTTTTTAACATTGATATAGTAAAAGATATTATTGAACATCCAGGACAATCTAAGAATTATGTGCCTCATGATAATAACTATTACACCTTAATTCATAAGGAAATCACAAATCGATTGTGATAATGCTCATATTACAACTAACTATTGTAATTTCATTGATCGAAACTAAACTATAGTAATTTTGTATTGAAATTATAAAATTAATAAACAAAAACTATTATAAATTCAAACATAAGAACTATAGATGCATTGAACGTATTTTTGGCAGACTATCATATGCACTATCAAAAGCTAAGAAATTTTCATTGGAATATTACAGGACCTCATTTTTTTGAGTTGCATGTAAAATTTGAAGAGCTTTACGAAGATGCCAAATTAAAAATAGACGAAATTGCAGAGAGAGTATTAACTTTAAGAAGAAAACCAATAAGCAATTTTAGTTCTTATTTGAATACTTCTAGCATCAAAGAATCTGAAACCAATCTGGTGGATCGAGAAATGGTATCAACTATTCTTGAAGATCATGAAGTTCTTTTAAAACAACTAAAAATGGTAATCAAAACTGCCGAGGATACAAAAGATGATGGAACGCTTGACATTATTGGAACCTATATCAGTGAATTAGAAAAAACAAACTGGATTCTTAATGCCTGGAATCAGAGAAATTAACATATCAAAATTATCTTTTTTCATTCTTTTGATGACTACATCCGTTAGTTGTCAAAAGAATGAACCTTCAGATCTTTTTAAGATATCCAAACTACCTCATGCCGTTCATGAAATTTCGGGAATTACCATGCTGTCAGACAATAATCTATATGCGATTAACGATTCTGGCAATGCCCCTACATTGTTTTGTATAAATCAAAAAGGAGAAATACTTTCAGAAATTAAAATCCCAGATGCAAAAAATAAAGATTGGGAAGACCTAGCTTATGATCATGAAGATACTATTTATATTGGGGATTTTGGTAATAACGGCAACGACCGAAAAGATTTAAAGGTTTATAAAGTTTCTGGGGTATTGTCTGGAAAAGTTTCTGTATCTAAAATTAAATTTACCTTTGAAGATCAAAAGAAATTTCCACCAAAAAAGAAACATCTTAATTTCGACATTGAAGCATTTATTCATCTAAGCGGAAATTTATATTTGTTTACCAAAAATAGAGGAAAAGAATCTGTAAAAACCACCAAAGTATATAAACTACCTGCAATTCCCGGGAAGTACACCGCCAAGCTTATCGGAAAATTTGAAACATGCAAAGACCCCTCGGATTGTTTGATAACCGGCGCAGCTATTAACAAGTCTCAAAACAAAATCGCCTTGCTTACACATAACAAGATATTTTTACTTCGTAATTTTAGGAAAGACAACTTACTTAGCGCAGAAATAACAAAAATTAAACTGAACCATACTTCGCAAAAGGAAAGCATATGTTTCAAAAATGACTCTACACTTTTTATTGCAGATGAGAAAAGCAGGCATAAAAAGGCAACTCTTTATGAGTTTAAATTACCTCAAAAATCTTTAAAAACTCAATCCAAAACCAAAGACAACCCTTAATCCATCATCGCTATTAAATAATCCCAATTGACCACCAATGGTGTCTACCGCATTAATCCACAATCCACCGCCAATAGAATCATGCCACGTATCTGAATCTTCATCATCTAACCAGACTCGACCAATATCATAACCACCAAACATACCAATTTGCAAAGGCAACAGACCTGTTTTAAATTTATTAAAACTATACCGTAAATCTCCGCTAAACGCCAATGCACTTTCACCCGTAAAACGCTCTTCGCGATACCCTCGCAATCCATTAAATCCTCCTAAAGTAGCTCCTTGATAAAACTCAAAATCATCACCTATATTTATCTGAGCTATAACATCGGTTTTAAGTACTAATTTTCTATTTTTAGTAATTGCATTATAAAAACCAAGCTTAGGAATTATATACCCATAAGCTCTATCAGTATCGTCTAGATTCATCCTTGCTCCTGTTTGAAGACTAAAGAGCATCCCTCTAGTTGGATTTACAACGTTATCATAATTCTCGAATTTGTATTTCACATCTAGATTCGCAAAATACTTACGTTCAAAAAAATCTGGATCGTTGGTGATAAAATTAAACCCCGAAGTTATAATTCTACCTGGAGTATCTTGCACTTCTATAGCTTCATAATTTGCCTTGATAGAAAATTCAGACCCATAAAAACCTCTTTTAGAAATTCCTAAACCACCAGACCATGTTCCGATTTTTACCCTATTATAATCAAAGCCTAATTCATCATCGTCATTATTGGTACTATTTCCAAATCCAAAGAAATTTTGAGCAAAATTTTCACTGGTATACAATCCTGTCGTCAAAATATTCCAATTTCCTAATGCATTCATAAACTCCCCAGAATAAGAAAGATCATACCCTTCAGTCTGAAAATAGTATGCTGCTCTAAATCTATGCTTGCTATGGTAAGGGTTGTTTTTGAAACTCCTCACGGTATAGGTATCTGTAAGATTTATATTAACCCCATCGTCCGGATTAAACCCAATAAAGGGAGCAACAACATTCGTCTTTTCTTTGAACTTTTTATAATCATAGATGTTATAATTATAGATGTTGGTATATCTAAATTTTGCCCCTCCTTTTTTCTTAATGGTATTTGGCTTAGAACGATGATCATAGATTTTTAATTTTCTTCCATCATCAATAGTATATTCATCATTATTTTGTCCACCAACAATTCGGGTTTTGATTGGATTTTTTCCTTTTCCCTTTACCTCAAATTGATCATCATCATCCAATCCATAAATCCAGATCTCTTTGGTGTTTTTTGGATCAAAAGTTCTTTCAATATATGATTCTTTGGCGGCCCCTTTTTTTATTCTTGAAACTCGTATTATTGTTTTATTATCCTCTCTAATCACTTCAAAGAAATCATCTTTATCGGTTCCCGTGATAATTATATGTTTTGAAAGATACTCTTGATATCGATCTGCTATCTCTTCTACATTGTCTCTTCTAACTTTAAGATCTTTTTTTATTTTCTCTACAACTTCATCCTGAAGCTCTATCGGTAGATTTGCAAATGCCTTATCAATAGCTGTGTCTGTAAGATTTTCTTTGATATATCGCGCCTGATCTAACCATATCTCTCTTCCCGAATTCTGAATCAAAGCACGATCCAATGGCATTCCGGATTGATTGATCCATCTTACATTTTTAAGTTCATCATCATACACTTGAAACTTGCGCGATAAGGGAGAAACAAATTTTACAATTCCTAGTACCAAACCATCATAATTGGAAAAAACTTGATCCCGATCTCTTGGAATTGGTCTATAAACTTTCCCTTCTTCAGAATCAAAACGCGCCCATCTCCACTGGTCAGAATGACGATCCCAATCCCCTAGAATCATATCAAAAAGTCGGGTTCTTATATAGTGCGCCTCGTCTACCTGATACTTTTCGTCTTTTCGAAGTTTACTTAAAAGATCATCAGTGCTTTCGATATCATCAGGTTTTCCGAAGGAAATCTCATCCCCATATTCTTTTCCAGGTCGTTCTTCAAGAAAATAAATCTCATCCCCAAAATTTTCATTATACTTTCCTAAAGCAGGATGTTTAGGTACATAGTATAGTTTCGGATTTGCATGGTATACTCCAATAGCATCGGCCAAGGGTCCCACTGTTAGAAATGCATATGGATAACTAGAAGTATAAAAGTCTGAAAGTAAATCCTCGGTATAGGTATCGTCAAATCCATCATCAAGGTACGTGTATTTAAATGCTCCTTTTTGAAGAAACTGGGTAACACTTTTGCGCATAGCTCTTAAGCTATAACGTTTACCATCTTTATCTACAAGCCTTAAGGATCGGGTAACCTGACCACCTCCTTGTCTTTCAATAGTAAAACCTCCCATGAGGGTATCCAAAGTGGCAATCGGTACTTTGATATCTTTTCCATAAATACTACGGTAATGATCCCCCCACATGGATCTAAAGAAACCTGTTTTTTCTACTTCATCTTTCTTATAAATTGAAGCAGTAGTTTCTTCCCCAAAAGAATTGGAAAGACTACTGAAATCAAACTCTTCTTCTTTTGGATGCACTTGTGTTTGATACACCAAATTTGGTTTTCCATCCTTATTTCCGTAAAAACGAACATTGGAAGCTCCATTTTTATAGATATCCAGAATGGCAAAACCTTGTCCTGGGTACGAGAATAAACCATCTTTACCCAAAGAAGTCGAAGAAACCTTGGCTCCAGAACCTGAAACAATCTGTTTTAAACCATCACTATCTATATATTGCAAAGAGTGCTCGTGGCCAGAAACAAAAATGACTTTATCAATTGCTTTTGTCATTGTAGAAAGCCTTCTTATGAGTCTATTATAATATAAATTCGAAAGGTCTTGTGCTGTAACACCTCCCTGAGCTCGAATCAACGTTGCCAAAGACCCCAAAACCGGCAATGGTATTTTCTTTTTTGAAGGAAAAACATGCTTGTCAAAACTAAATTTACCCCCGTGTGGTCCATTAGAAAACATAGGATGGTGCATGGCGATAAGAATGGTTTTCTTGCTATGTTTCTTTAGTTCGCCCTCTAACTCGATAAAGAATTTTTCGCGAGTTTTAATATCACAATCATCATTAATGGTAGGATGCTTATCCCAATTTACCAAGTACCATTGTGTATCCAATATTAACAAATGCACTTTATCGTTTACCGCTACACTTTCAATGGGGCATCCGCTTGATGGTAAGAATACATCTTTCTTATCCATTTTCTTTTTAACATATTTTTCCTGTCTTTTTAACCCTTCTAATCCATCATTATACCAATCATGGTTTCCAGGGATAAAAATCACATTACCATCAAAATCTTTTGCAGCATCAATCTGAGTGTTTATCCTATGCTCTGCCAAACCCCTTTCGGGAGCATCTTTTTTGGGCATTCCTTTTTGATAGATATTATCACCTAAGAAGATGAGATAATCATCCTTTGATTTTACCGTATCTACCAATTTGGATAGTATCGATAGACCTTCGGTGCTTTCATTAAATTTTGCATAACCAGCATCACCAACAAGAAAAAAGGTTTTTTCAATTTCTTGATTTGGTAATGTTTTGGCAAAGTTTTCGACTTTATATTTAGGAGAATACGTTGCACACGAAGTAAATAATAACACTGTGCAAATAAATAGAATCTTATTATATTTATTCATTGTTGCTAAGTACAATCTTTTTTTAGTTATTTTGGTTATCGAAAAAACATAAATATGTCTTCATTAATTGCAAAAACAGATCAATTTGTTTCGGATCTTTTTGAAAAAGAGCTTCCGAACTCATGTATCTATCATAATTACGATCATACCAAAAGAGTATTTAAAAGTACGAAAGAAATTGTTGATAATACTAATATATCTCATGAAGATAAAGAAGTTTTATTGTTGACTGCTCTTTTGCATGATACGGGATACTCTAGAAGCCCAGAAAATCACGAAGAACACAGTGTCGAAATAGCAAAAGATTTCTTGTCTCTAAATGGAGTCTCTCAAGAAACTATTGATAAGGTGTCTAAGCAAATTATGGCAACCAAGATGGAGCACGCTCCGATTAACCTTATGGAAGAAATCATTAGGGATGCAGATGCTTCACATTTTGCAAAGGATTATTATGGAGAAACCAGCGAACTTCTTAGAAAAGAATTTAAACTCAATAATGTTAACGATTTAAACACATCAGAGTGGCTAAAGACGAATATAGATTTGTTTCAGAATAAGCATCATTATTATACAGATTACGCAATAACAAACTGGCAACCAAAAAAAGAGGAAAACTTATCCAAAATGCTGAAAGAACAAGCTAAGCTTAAGAAGGAAAAGAAAAAGGAAAAAGAAAGATTAAAAAAACTTTTGCGAGAAGAAAGTCCGGAGAAAGGAATACAAACCTTGTTTAGGGTAACCCTTAGAAATCATTTAAAGCTTAGTGATATTGCCGATACCAAAGCCAATATTCTTCTTTCGGTAAATGCGATTATTATATCTCTGGCATTATCGAATCTTATTCCCAAATTAGATAATCCATCTAATCAGTATCTTATTTATCCCACTTTGATTTTTTTAATTTTCAGCATTGCATCAATTATATTGTCGGTATTGGCTACCCGACCCAATGTGACCAGTGGAGAGTTTACACGTAAAGAAATTGAAGAAAAGAAGGTAAATCTATTATTCTTTGGAAATTTTCATAAAATGCCGTTGGATGAATATAAATGGGCCATGACAGAACTTATGATGGATAAAGAGTACATCTATGATACCATGATCAAGGATCTTTATTTTTTAGGTAGAGTATTGCATAAAAAATATAAAATCCTGAGGATTACCTATACAGTTTTTATCATAGGAATTGTATCCTCTGTCATCTCTTTTATTATCGCCTTTAATACACTTCAGTAGAAGTACAGCTCTACTTATATTATATAAAAAATCCCACTGAAGAGTGGGATTTTTCAGTTTATGAACTCATCTTGAGTAGTGCTTTTGCCTGCAAAATATGCATTTCGCACCCTAATTTTGTTCATTATGGCCCAAAAGCCAAACTTTTCGGCTTAAAACCACTACTCAAGATGAGTTCTATATCTAATTAAGTTCTTTCATCAAATCTTCGTAGGTGTAATACTCCTTGTCTTCTTCATTTTTATGATAAAGAATATTTACTCTCAAAGCTCTTAAACCTGTTACCCCTTGAAGGTTTTCAACCTCTACGACTTCTATTTCTTCCTCGAGGTAATTTTTAGATTGTAAGAAATTAATATATTTTATATACTCTCTTTCATCAGAGCTTTGCGAATACACGATCACCAGTTTACCTTTTTCGGTAATACGTTGATCAGTCCCTTTGATTTTTGATTTATCAACTCGTTTTTTTACCACTTCATACCTGGCGTTGTAAGTACCATCTACATCAAAGCGCTTTTCGTCCATTCTAAATCGTACCGACAACGAAGTATTAAATACCAGTACCATTGAAGAAACATCAAGCGCAACCGGTAAATCCTTTTTCATCTGGTAATATGCATTTTCCATTTCACACATTACCTGTAACTGCCACAATCTAAGGTTATAAAGGTAAATTTTATTGAAACTATTTTGTTTCGTAATAGATTCTCCTATATACATATTATGTTCAACACCATCTGTCTTAAAGCGCTCAAAGTAATGAGGATACATCCCTTGTGCTTCATCTTGTTTTTGATCCAATAAAGCAGCCAATTTTTTATTGATAATCATCACAGAATCATCATACGCTTTACGATGCTTGTAAACCGTTTTTAAATTTTTATCGAGTAACTCATTATACTGTTCAATTGCCTGATCAAGCTCTATATTTTTCCTTTTTAAATGTTTAAATAAAGGTGTTACATCCTTTTTTATAAAATTGATGATTTTTTGCTCACTATCTACCTGCAATTGTTCGGTAATAGAATCAATGTAACGACTAGTTCTATATTTCAATTGTTCATAAATCGGTAAGGAATCAGACTCTAACACCTTATTAATTACTTTAGAAATTCCATTAAGTTGTAATACAAGATCTTTTTGAATAGCCAGATTTCGAGCATCAGATGATCCTTTTATATCAATTTGCCCGTATAACGGGTATACATTATCGAAAACAACTTCTTTGAAAGACACTGGGGTTTCTTCTATCATTGCCCTCATAAACTGTTTTGCTTCTTGCCTAAACTTCCAATGTACACTTGGATGAATAGAAGTACATTCTTGCTGAATTATAAGTTCTAATTCATTTTCGGACTTCGCTTTAGAACGCAATACAGAATCTACCAAATATGGCATTACATCCTGTAATTTGTTTGCATTTATACTATTCAACTCATGTATATTTGGCGAAACAATTTCTAGAATACCTAGCATTTTTCCTTCACTCTTTATAGGAGCAAGGATGGCACTATTAATATTTTGTGCAATTAAATTCTTATACATTGCCTCATTTGGAGTAGACTTCTGATATTTTTTGACATTCGATATTGCAAAATAAGTTGATTCTTCAAACAAATAATGATACGTCCCTTTGCAAAGCGCTGTAGTGCACCTATCCGCATACTTGTTGTATAAAATATAACTATCAATATTTTTGAAAGGAACCCTTTCTAACACCCCTTCTTCTGGATTGTAATTAGAAAAACCTACTTGTATCTCGCGAAGATTAAATATTGCTCTAAAAATCTCCTGAAAACTACCTATAAAATCGCCTTGAGTCTTATCATATCTAATAAGACTAGTTTTAAAATCTGACAAAGAAACATCGGTGGTTACATCAAACATATTGGCAAGAACGATACCCTTAAAAACCCAACTATGCGGAGGGAATTTTTCTTTCCATATCGCTACATTATCAAAATTATCCAATAACTCTGCTACATCTTCATTGGTTATATCTTTGGCTTTATCTGTCTTAATGATCTCTATAAAGTCTCCATTATACATGATCCTATAATGTCTCATTACTCTATTAGCATCAGGGATATCATAAAAGAATGGTCTTCTAAAATCTATATTATAACCATAATAAGAATTAAGAATGATACTGCAGCCCATGATAAAGTAATGATCCTCGTCTAAATTTTTTATTTGAGGTTCAAAATTCTCACCTGCATCTTTAATAATGTTTTGATAACGTTTTGATGATTGTAAAACAGTATTATTAAAAGGAATTGTAGCAATTTTTATTTCATTTGATTGTAAAATCTGGGCAAAAGAATCTTCTAGTACCAAATGAATTTGAGGTAATAACTCTTGTATCCTCTCCTCCGATTTTATACCTTCTTCAAGCTCTGGATACTCTTCAAGAACTTTTAACACACGTCTAGCACGATCTCTAAGAAGTTCATTATCACTTTTAAGAAAAGTTCTATACTGTTCAAAAAATTTTGAAAAGCTTATCCATATGTCTAACGGAAAATCTTGCTCTAACACCCTCATATATCCATATTTATGCTAATTCAACAAATTTAATACAATCAAATTTGGTTAAACAAATATTAACAATTAATTAAAATTATATTTTCTTGATATTCGTTATATACATATTGACGAATTATATATCAAAAATTGGACCCAAACCAGTAATTCTATTAATATTCTCCTGTTTTATTGAAGTTTTTATACCCTATAAGACTAAGAAGTGTAGAATTTTGTTACACCAATACCCAGTTTTTATTCTTTATTTAAATGATTTATAGTATTCTATTAACAAAAACCATATCAAAAAGTTAATTTTTGGAGTATATAGGTTTGATTCTTTATTTTTACCGCTAACAAAATAAAGTACCATGAAAAGAATTGCCCTATTAGCTTCAATCTTATTGATTGTATCATGCCAAAAAGAAGAAAAAGGATACTCCATAATTGCAGATGCTGCTGGATTTGAAGATGGCACCGAAGTATACATAAATGCAATTAGCCAATCTAATAGACCTGTTGTGATTGATACTGCAATTATCAATCAAGAAAAATTTCAAATTACGCTTCCTCCTGCTGAAAGCTACGACTTTAATTACCTTACTTTTAAAAATGTAAGAGGAAATGTATTGTATCTGGCAGAGAATAACCCTATAAAAATAACTATATATAAAGATAGTCTTCGATCTTCGATGGTAAAAGGAGGAGAAGAAAACGAGTTGTTTTTTGATTACATAAAGAAAGTTAGAGCCTATTCAGATCAAAAAATAAAACTTAATACGCAATATCAAATTGCCGCGAAATTAAATGAAAATGAGAAGATTGCAAAAATTGCTATTCAACAACAGGAGATAAATGAAGAAGAGAAAGCGTATAGAGTGGGGATCGCAGAAAAAAATGTTAATTCCCTAGTTGGTGTAATCGCTTTGGGAGATTTAATGAATATGAAGATCTTAACTCCTAAAGAAGCAAAAGAAAAATATGATATCGTAAGCGACACATTAAAGACTACAAGAATTGGAAAAGATCTTAATGCACGTATTAGCAATGCAATAACTCAGTCTTCACAAAAACGAATAGATATTGGTAGTACGGCTGAAGATTTTTCTGGCCCTACACCAAATGGTAAAACGATATCATTAAAAGGGGCTATGGGTAAAGTAACGATTATCGATTTTTGGGCTTCTTGGTGCAAACCATGTCGTATGGAAAATCCTAATGTAGTAAAGGTTTACAATAAATACCATAACAAAGGTCTTAATATAATTGGTGTTTCTTTGGACAAAAAACAAGAAGCATGGGTAAAAGCTATTGCCGATGATAATCTAAGTTGGGACCATGTGTCTAACTTACAGTTTTGGCAAGACCCTATTGCGAGAGCATATGGCATTCGATCCATTCCGGCAACATTTATTTTGGATGAAAAAGGAAATGTTATTGCCAAAAATCTGCGTGGACCCGCACTGGAAAAGAAGATTTCAGAACTACTAGGAGGATCTTTATAGAAAAAACATACAGGATAAACGGCCCTTTCGGGTCGTTTTTCCTTTTTAAAGTTTCCCTAACTTCTGCAAAACAAAAAGAATTAGGATTGGTATTGCCAACAAACCAATCATCAATAGATTTTCTTTGAATAACCACGGAGCAATAATTAAGGTAATAATATATCCTCCTACTGCCCCTCCAAAATGAGCATCATGACCAATGTTTCCTACCCTGTTTTTCATCCCAAAAATAGAGTATAACAAATATCCAATACCAAAAATATAAGCAGGTATAGGTATCGGAATAAACATTAAATACAAGCTCATATCGGGTCTAAATAGAATACCAGCATATATAATTCCTGATACTGCTCCACTAGCACCTACGGCGCTATAATGATATTCATTTTTATGAAAAAATAATGAAAACAAATTACCTACCAATAAACTTCCAAAATATATCACCAAGAACTTAATATCACCCGAAAAACTTAAAACCACTGGAGCAAAAAAGTATAATGTGAGCATGTTAAAGAATAGATGTGTCATATCAACATGCAAAAATCCAGAGGCTAACATCCGTACCTGTTCCCCTCTTCTTATTCCTCCTATATTAAACTTATATTTTTCAAAAAAAGAAAAGTCATTAAATCCCTTTAACGACATCAATATATTAGCACCAATAATAATGATTAAAACAAGATCAAAGTCTCCCATGTATTCAGAATTTTTTGCCAAATATAAATATACCTTCCATTTTAACCTCAAAAATAGCTCTTGATTTTGTTTGGTATTAGCATAAGTTTATGATTTAAAAAATGGAATAATTTTATATTTGCTGCCTTAATTTAATTCTTTATGCAATTACTAGCGTATCGTTTGGTATATCCAGTTTTATGGGTAATCTCAAAATTACCCTGGAAGTTGTTTTACGTATTTTCTTCTGGCATCTATGTCATCACCTATTATGTTATAGGATATCGAAAAAAAATTGTTACAGAAAATCTACTATTGGTTTTTCCTGAAAAGTCACAAAAAGAGATCAAAAAAATCCGAAGAAATTTCTATAAACACATGTGCGACATGTTCATGGAAATGATCAAAAGCCTATCAATTTCTAAAAAAGAAATGACCAAACGTTTTAAAGTGGTAGCACCCGAAGCATTTGAAAATTTAAAGTCAAAAAACAAAAGCATTATTGTTTTGATGGGGCATTATGCCAATTATGAGTGGGCAATAGCAGCACAATTTGAAATGGATTTTCCGATAGTAGCAGTATACAAAAGAATAAAAAACAAATATTTTGATCAATTAGCTCATCGTATTCGAGGTAGGTTTGATAATAGACTCATCGAAAGTCATAATGTTGTAAAGGAGATCACAAGAGATAAGGTGAATAAAAACTTATGTGCCTACGGAATGCTATCTGACCAATCTCCAAAATTAAAAAACGCACATTATTGGGCAGATTTTATGGGGATCAAAGTTCCCGTTATTACTGGTGGAGAAGTAATATCAAAAAGATTAGACATGGCAGTTGCCTACCTAAAGGTTGAAAAAGTAAAACGAGGGCATTATCAAGCAAAATTTGTCACGATTACCGAAGACGCAAAAAATAGTGATGACCATTATATCACAAAGACCTATATAAAAATGCTTGAAGAACAAATTCGCAACAAACCAGAATTTTATCTCTGGACCCATAAACGCTGGAAACATCGTAATTCTAAAGCGCATAAAGCCGTTATAATTGACTAATGCTTAACTTATACACATCAAGCCAGGAGTTTTTGGTTTTTTTTAACACTTAATAGAAAGGATTTAATAAAATACTGTATTTTCGCAATCCAAATCCTACCTATTATTATATGCAATTGATTGTTTACACATTGGTTTATCCGGTGCTATGGTTTATTTCAAAACTTCCGTGGCGATTGTTTTACGCCTTTTCAACTTTTATCTTCTTTTTAACCTATTACATATTCGGATATCGCAGAAAAACAGTGACAGAAAATCTAACCCTTGTTTTTCCAGAGAAACCTGATATCGAAATTAAAGAGATTAGAAAAGGATTCTATAAACATATGTGTGATATGTTTCTGGAAATGATTAAATCGATATCTATCTCTAATAATGAGATGAAAAAGCGTTTTAAGATAACTAATCTTGACAAAATACAGGAGTTAGAAGCAAAAGGCGAAAATATCATGGTCTTTATGGCCCATTATGCAAGTTATGAATGGTCCAATGTGGTTGATATACAAACAAATTTTCAAGCAGTAGGTATCTACAAAAAAATTGGCAACAAATATTTTGATCGTTTAGTTCGTAGAATTCGAGCGCGCTTCGGATCACGAGTGGTTACTACCAAAAATGCTATGAAAGAAATTACTGAAGACCAGGAAAAAAATGATGGTTTATATATGTATGGGTTGGTATCTGATCAATCTCCAAAAATTTATAATGCCATGTATTGGACAGATTTTATGGGAATTAAAGTTCCCACATTTTTAGGCGCCGAAGTATTAGCCAAGAGATCTGGGATGAATGTATATTATTTGAAGGTAGAAAAACTTAAAAGAGGATATTATGAGGCCGAATTTGTACCTATAACAGAAAATTCAAAAAATTGTCAAGATTATTTTATAGTAAAAAAATACCTAAGTATTCTTGAAGAGCAAATTCGCAACAAACCAGAATTTTATCTCTGGTCCCACAAACGATGGAAGCATCGTAATGCTGTGTCAGAAGCTCCAGAAGGTGCCACGATAGATTAATAACCTCTACTCATCGGATACTGATAAATAAGTTTACCTTTGTGGGCTTATAACTACCCACTCATGCAATTATTAATATACTGCCTAACATACCCCATAATTTTAGGAATATCAAAACTACCGTGGCGATTGTTTTATACGTTCTCTACGTGCACCTATATCATAACATATTATATTATACGCTATAGAAGAAAAACCGTTACAGAAAACCTAACCTTGGTTTTCCCTGAAAAATCTAAAGAAGAAATAAAACGTATACGTAAAGCATTCTACAAACATATGTGTGATATGTTTTTGGAAATGACCAAATCACTATCCATTTCTCGTGAAGAATTAATAAAACGCTATAAAGTTATCAATCTTGAAGAGTTTCATGAATTTGAAAAAAAGAATAAAAGCATTATTACGCTTATGGGACACTATGGAAGCTTTGAGTGGTCTAATGCCATAGACTTAGTATCTATAAATCCATGTGTTGGTATATACAAACAAATTAAAAACAAGCATTTTGACCGTTTAGCACACCGCATCCGTGGACGATTTAACTCCAGGCTTATTGCCAGTCATAAAGTAGCAAGGCAGATTATTAAAGATAAACAAGACGGTACTGTATGTGCCTATGGTATGATCTCTGATCAATCACCAAAAATTAATAATGCAAAATATTGGACAGATTTTATGGGAATCAAAGTACCTATATTTTTAGGAGGAGAATTCCTGGCACAACGTCTTGATGTTATTGTATTGTACCTTCAAGTAAAAAAAGTAAAACGAGGGCATTATGAAGTAAAATTCATTCCTATTTCTGAAAATAGTAAAAAAGAAGAAAAATTTTACACTATAAAAAAATACCTTCAATTACTCGAAGAGCAAATACGAGAAGAACCTGAATACTATCTCTGGACTCATAAACGATGGAAACATCGTAATGCAGAAAAGCCAGAAGGTGCAATTATCGATTAAAAAGGCTGAATTCTATGTTTTAAAGGTAAAGTAATCCAGCCCAATTTTTCAATTTTAAATTCCTGCAATTTCTTTTAATGTACTAATCGTATCTTCCGCTAATCGATCTGCTTTTTCTTGACTCAAAGCCTCTGTATAAATACGAATAATAGGTTCTGTATTGCTTTTTCTTAAATGTACCCAACAGTCCGCAAAATCAACTTTTACTCCATCAACTATAGAAACCTCTTCGGAAACATGTTTTTTATGAAATCCTTCCAAAATAGCATCCACATCTAGACCTGGAGTTAATTGAATTTTATTCTTACTCATAAAATAAGACGGATAACTATTACGCAATTCGCTTACGCTACATTTTTTTTCTGCCAAATGCGTTAAAAACAGCGCTACTCCTACTAGTGAATCTCTTCCATAATGCAATTCTGGATAAATGATTCCTCCATTTCCTTCGCCACCAATAATTGCTTTATTGGCCTTCATTTTCTCAACCACATTTACTTCTCCTACAGCACTAGCCTCATAAGTACCATTATGTTTTTGAGTTACATCTCTTAAAGCTCTACTTGAAGAAAGGTTAGAAACTGTATTTCCCGGCGTTTTCCCTAACACAAAATCTGCACAGGCTACCAAGGTATATTCTTCACCAAACATTTCTCCATCTTCACTCATAAAAGCCAAGCGATCTACATCGGGGTCTACCGTTAGCCCAAAATCTGCTTTTTCTTTAACCACCAATTCGGATAAGTCTGTCAAATGTTCCTTCAGTGGTTCTGGATTGTGTGGAAAATGCCCATTTGGTTCGCAATATAATTCTACTACCTCAACTCCCATTTTTTTGAGAAGCTTAGGGATTGCAATTCCTCCAGTAGAATTAACCGCATCGACTACTACTTTAAAACCAGCATTTTTTACAATTTCTACATCTACAAGTGATAGGTTTAAAACTTCTTCAATATGTTTATCGATATACGTATCATTTACTGCAATACTTCCTAAATCATCAACTTCAGCAAAAGTATATGAATCGTTTTCTGCAATATCAAGAATCTTCTTTCCATTCTCTGCATTCAGAAATTCTCCTTTATTATTAAGAAGTTTTAATGCATTCCACTGTTTAGGATTATGACTTGCTGTTAAAATAATTCCACCATCCGCTTTTTCAATGGGTACGGCCACCTCAACCGTTGGTGTTGTAGAAAGTCCCAGATCAACTACATGTATTCCTAATCCAACCAGACTATTCATTACCAATTGTTGTATCATGGATCCCGAAATACGGGCGTCACGACCAACTACTACAATAGGATGCTCTTTATTGGTTTTCTCTTTTAACCAGCTTCCATACGCCGAAGCAAATTTTACAGCATCAACTGGGGTGAGATTATCTCCCACAGATCCCCCAATGGTTCCTCTAATGCCGGATATTGATTTTATTAATGTCATATTTTATTGATTGATTGTTCAAAATTTGATCGCAAATGTACAAGCTATAACACACTACTACAACTTTACTATAAAAGTTTACAAAAAAACAATACTTACTTCTCAAAAAATTGTAATTTTCATAAATGAATTTCTTAGCGCATATCTATCTTTCTAATGAAGATCCAGAACTTAAAATAGGCAATTTTATCGCCGATTCTGTAAAAGGCAAAAAAATTTTGGAATACCCAGAACGTATCATACAAGGGATAAGGCTACATCGTCAAATTGATTCCTATACAGATTCACATGGTATTGTAAAGCAAAGCATTAGCAGATTGTATCCAAAGTACGGTCGCTATAGCGCTGTAATTGTAGATATTCTATATGATCATTTTTTGGCTGCTAATTGGTCAAAGTACTCAAATGTTCCTCTAGAAGCATACACTATAGATTTTTACGATTTACTTAATGAATACTATGAACTATTACCTGAACGTATTCAAAATTTCCTTCCTTATATGATACGAGATAACTGGCTCCTTAGCTATGCCTCTATTGCGGGAATTGGTTCTGTATTATCCGGAATGAATCGAAGGACAAAAAATAGATCCAAAATGAATTTTGCTGTTATTGAGCTGGAAGAATATTACTCTGATTTTGAAAAAGAATTTCGTTCTTTTTTTGAAGAATTAGAACTATTTACCAAAAATGAAATGAGAAAATTATAAATTATGAAATCTATCCTATATTTTTTCTTAGCTACCTTATTTTTAATTTCTTGTAGAACAAGTACAAATAAAACTGTAAAACCTTACGAACCTGTACGAGGTGTTATTACTAAAAAAGCCATGGTAGTTTCTGCTAGAGAAGAAGCTTCAAAAATTGGTTCGGATATCATGAAAAAAGGTGGAAATGTCTTTGATGCTATGGTAGCTACCCATTTGGCACTAGCGGTAAGCTACCCAGTAGCAGGAAATTTAGGCGGTGGTGGTTTTATGGTCTACAGAAAAGCCAATGGAGAAACCGGTGCCATTGATTTTAGAGAAAAGGGGCCTCTTGCAGCGACCAAAGACATGTATCTAGACGAGAATGGGGATTTTATCCCAGAAAAAAGTCAGCTAGGCGCATTGGCAGTCGGTGTCCCTGGATCTATTAATGGTGTTTTTGAAATTCATAAGAAACTTGGGACGCTCCCTATAGAAGATATTCTTACCCCTGTTGTTGAACTCGCCAAAAATGGATTTGTAATCACTGAAAAACAAGAAAGACGTTTCAAAAAATATGAAGAGCTGTTCTTTGAAGTAAATGAAGATACGATCCCCATTCTAAAAGGATATAAAGCCAACGACACCTTAAAAAACCCTGAACTAGCTACTACCTTAGAGCGAATTAAACAAAATGGAGCGGCAGAGTTTTATAAAGGAGAGACTGCCAAAAAACTAGTCGATTTCATACAATCACAAGGAGGCATTATTACTTTGGAAGATTTAGAAAAATATGAATCAAAATGGCGTGATCCGATACAGTTTGAATATAAAAATCTTACTATTACTTCTATGTCTCCACCATCAAGTGGAGGAGTTTGTCTTGCCCAGATCATGAAAATGATAGAACCCTTTGATGTATCACAATATGGTCATAATCAACTTAAGGCAATACAAGTCATTACCGAGGCAGAACGAAGAGCCTATGCCGATCGCGCATACTATCTTGGTGATCCCGATTTTGTTGACATTCCTATCGACACCCTTATTAGTAATGGATATTTAACTACAAGAATGGAAGATTTTAGCTTTAAAAAAGCAACGCTTTCATCTGATATTAATTGTGGGAGCATCACTGGATATGAAAGCGAAGAAACCACCCATTACTCTATCGTAGATCAATTCGGAAATGCAATTGCTGTGACCACCACATTAAACGGAGCTTTTGGATCTAAACTTTATGTTCCTGAATTAGGTTTTTTCCTGAATAATGAAATGGACGATTTTAGTGCAAAACCTGGTATTCCCAATATGTTTGGACTGATCGGTGCCAAAGCCAATGCGATTGCTCCCGAAAAGCGAATGCTAAGTTCTATGACCCCTACATTAGTAGAAAAGGATGGAGAATTATGGATGTCTGTTGGTACCCCTGGTGGATCTACTATTATCACTTCTGTTCTACAGACCATACTTAATGTAAAAGAGTTCGGAATGACCATGCAAGATGCTGTAGATGCACCTCGTTTTCATCATCAATGGTTACCCGATAAAGTTGTTTTTGAACCCAATTCTTTTGACAATGAACTCTTAGATGGCTTAAGAGCAAAAGGATATAATATTAATGAAGAAGAATCCAGGATTATAGGAAAAGTTGATGGTATCTTGATATTACCCGATGGCACATTAGAAGGTGGTGCTGATAGACGAGGGGATGATACGGCTGTAGGGTTTTAAACGTTTAAAAAACAAATAAATGCCATTTAGTGAGCATAGTATTTACTTCGTAGCTAACACAAAGCTAAAAGAAGAACTGGAAAAAGATCCAGTTCTATCCTATAATTTATATTGGATAAAACCAGGCACTATAAAAAATATAGAGCTACCAGAAGACGGACTATTTGTGGTTAGAGAAGTTACAGAACCGTCAATTTTTACTAATAATCCTCATTACATCCCATGGGATGCTATATGGAGCAAGAAAAGATATGATATACAACTCTACCGTGATCCTACAGAAACACTCCATAAACATCCTCCCGCCAGAATGTTAGAACGGATCTACGAACTTACTATACAATGCAAAACCAAAGCTTTTTATTATTCTATCGACATGCATGGAGGTGATGTGTATCGTGAACATGCCTGGATTTTGGCCAAAGAACATACAATAATTTCATATGAAGAAGGAAAAGAAAGAGTAATCTATATTAATAACAAAAAAGAAGCATTGCATGGAGACACGCTCTATTTAGCGTTGACTAATATAGGAGCTAAAAAAGTACCCGAGTCAGGCTGGTTTGAACCTCATGCAAATACTTCTATATGGGATGCTATCAGAGTATCTCCTCCGATCAACAAAAATAAAAAACTACCAGCTTTTTCTACAAGTTTATATCGATCTGTACAATTAGGAGATTACGAGGCTGTAAAAAAATGCCTAGACGTTGGCATCTCACCCTTAGACTATCAATACCTTTTGGAAGCTGCTTCTGCATCGGGAAATGTACAGATTGTAAAAGAATTTATTGATAGAAATGTTAAAGTAAGAAATTGGTGGAATGGCCCTTTAAATTGTTCTAAAAACGAAGAAACTATTGAGTTGCTCTTGAAACATGGTGCAGAGATTAATCACGAATCTAATCCTCTAACTTATATTGCAAAATCAGGAAATGAAAAAGCAGTAAGATATATGATAGAAAGAGGTGCAAAAATACAGTTGCATGAAGAAAACAAACTATGGTTTAGTGCCTGTAAAGGAGGAATTCTTTTTTTGGTACAACAACTATACCCCAAAGTAGATCCCGAATATGAATATATTGATACAGGCATTACCTTTGCTGCTGAAAATAATCGCCTTAATGTTGTAAAGTGGTTATTTGAAAAAGGAGTTGCGTTACATCCAGAAACATTAGTATACCCGGCAAAAAACAACCATATTGAAACCGTGGATTGGCTTTTAAAACATACCACATTAGATATTAATGTAATAAGCAAACATGGGGATAGTCCTCTTTATGCTGCTGCAAATAACGATCAATTAGATATGGTGACATATTTATTAGATCATGGGGCTAACCCCAATGAAAAAAGAAGTCTTTTCGGTTTTTCTCCTTTACATGCAGCTGTTTCTTCAGGAAATATAGAGATTATAAAAGAATTATTAAATGCGGGAGCTTCTATTAATTGTAAAACAGATGATGGTAGAACTCCATTTTGGATTGCCGTAGAAAATGATCTTCAGGAAATAGCAGAGTACTTACTAGATCAAGGAGCTGATCCGCATCAAAAAGGAGGTTATTCTTATCCTATACATGAAGCCACACGAAACGGAAATATTGACATCCTGAAAAAATTGTTAGATCTAGGAATATCTATTGATTGTGAAACAGAAGAAGGCAAAACCCCACTTTGGATTGCTGTGGAAAGAGAACATCAGGAAATAGCACAGTATTTGATCAGTAAAGTAGCTAATCTTCATCAAAGGGCTGGTTATCATGGCCATACTCCTTTGCATGAAGCCACTTATTTAGGAAATATTAAAACTATAGAAAAACTACTAGCCGCAGGAGCTTCTATTGATTTCGAAATAGAAAAAGGGAAAACAGCTCTATGGATTGCCGTAAGAATAGAAAGTCAAGAAATCGTAGATTATTTGATTCAAAAAGGAGCTTCTACGGATTTACAAAATGAATATGGAGAAACGTTGCAAGAAATGGCAAAGCAAAATAATATTAAACTGTAAAAATGAGTTTTACAACTGCTTTAATTTCAAAATTTGAAGAACATGCCAATGCAGAACAAGCAAGGGCAATGGAAGCTTACATGAAAGACCTTTTTTCTTTTTATGGGATAAAAGCACCGGTAAGAAAGACTATTTTAAAAGAAACAATCAACAATTTTAAAAGTGAATTGTCACGAGACACTATTATTGAAATAGTAAACACCTTATATCATGACCTTCATCGAGAACTTCACTATTGTGCTATAGAGCTCACAGATCGCTTTCTTAAGAAAAATTACGAGGTTGATGATATTTATTTTATCGAAAAATTGATCACAACTAATTCATGGTGGGATACTGTAGATTTTATTGCCAAGCATATTTTGGGTACTTATTTACTTCAATTTCCGGATCAAACTACAATTGTAGTTACCAAATTTTCTTCTTCAAAAGATATGTGGCTTAATCGAAGTGCCATTCTGTTTCAATTAGGATATAAAGAGAAGACAGATACACAATTATTATTCAAACTTTGCGATCAGCATAAATCTTCAGAGGAGTTCTTTATTCAAAAAGCAATTGGGTGGGCGCTACGCGAATATTCTAAAGTAGACTCGGCTGCCATAACATCATTTGTCAAAAAGGTTTCGTTAAAATCATTGTCTGAAAAAGAGGCTCTAAAACGGATAACGTAAATCAAAAAACGCAGACAACCAAAAGATCATCTGCGTTTTTAATATAAAACTTAAACGTAGTACCAATTGTACTTCGCAACTTACTTCACTTCTTCGAAGTCTACATCTTCTACATCGCTTCCTTCAGAACCTCCGCCAGATTGATCTGCTCCAGCTTCAGCATCAGGACCTGGTTGTCCTCCTTGTGCCTCGGCTTGTGCTTTATACATCTCTTCGCTGGCAACTTTCCAAGCTTCATTGATTTTATCAAGCGCCGGTTGGATTACAGCAAGGTCTTTAGATTCGTATGCTTTCTTCAATTCTTCTAAAGCATCTTCGATTGGTTTTTTCTTATCATCAGATAATTTATCACCAAATTCTGTTAGCTGCTTTTCCGTCTGGAAAATCATTCCATCAGCTTCATTAAGTTTATCAGCTGTTTCTTTTGCAGCTTTATCTGCTTCAGCATTGGCTTCGGCTTCTTGCTTCATTTTTTCAATTTCTTCTTCTGTTAATCCTGAAGAAGCTTCGATACGAATATCCTGAGACTTGTTAGTCGCTTTATCTGTGGCAGACACTTTGATAATACCATTGGCATCGATATCAAAAGTAACCTCGATCTGAGGTGTTCCTCTTTGCGCAGGTGGAATTCCATCTAAATGGAAACGACCAATCGTTTTATTGTCTGCTGCCATAGGACGCTCACCTTGCAACACATGAATCTCAACCGATGGCTGATTATCTGCAGCTGTAGAGAATACTTGTGACTTCTTTGTTGGGATAGTGGTATTGGCTTCAATAAGCTTGGTCATTACATTACCCATTGTTTCGATACCAAGAGAAAGCGGTGTTACATCTAATAACAATACATCTTTTACATCTCCTGTTAGTACTCCACCCTGGATTGCTGCTCCAACGGCTACAACTTCATCAGGATTAACTCCTTTACTTGGTGATTTACCAAAGAACTTTTCTACAGCTTCCTGTACAGCAGGTATACGAGTAGATCCACCTACTAAAATAATTTCATCGATATCGCTAGTTGACAACCCAGCAGCTTTAAGTGCTGTACGACAAGGTTCAACTGTGCGTTTTACCAAATCATCGATTAATTGATCAAATTTTGCTTTAGATAATGTTCTTACTAAGTGTTTAGGTCCGCTAGCGGTCGCCGTAACATATGGTAAGTTTATTTCTGTTTGAGGTGAAGATGATAATTCTATCTTCGCTTTTTCTGCTGCTTCTTTAAGACGTTGCAATGCCATTGGATCCTCACGAAGGTCCATGCTTTCATCTGCTTTAAACTCTTCAGCTAACCAATCGATTATCTTTTGATCTACATCATCACCTCCTAAGTGTGTATCACCATCTGTAGCTAATACTTCAAATACACCATCTCCTAATTCTAAGATAGACACATCATGTGTACCGCCGCCAAAGTCAAATACAACAATCTTTTGATCGGTTCCTTTTTTATCAAGACCGTATGCCAATGCTGCTGCAGTAGGCTCATTGATAATTCTTTCTACTGTAAGACCGGCAATCTCTCCTGCCTCTTTGGTAGCCTGGCGTTGCGCATCATTAAAATATGCAGGCACCGTAATCACAGCTCTAGAAACATCTTGTCCCAAGTAATCTTCTGCAGTTTTCTTCATTTTTTGAAGTGTCATTGCAGATAATTCCTGAGGTGTATATAATCGTCCGTCGATATCTACACGTGGTGTATCATTATCTCCTTTTACAACTTTGTAAGCAGCTCTTTTTGCTTCTTTAGCAGATTCAGAGAATTTATTCCCCATAAATCTCTTTATCGAAGAGATAGTCTTAGTTGGATTGGTAACCGCCTGACGCTTTGCAGGGTCACCTACCTTAATTTCTCCACCTTCTACAAAAGCAATTACAGAAGGGGTCGTTCTTTTACCTTCAGCATTAGGGATTACTACAGGCTCATTACCTTCCATTACAGAAACACAAGAGTTGGTCGTCCCTAAGTCTATTCCTATTATTTTACTCATCTTTATACTAAATTGTTATACTATTGTTCATAATAATTTAATCCTTTTAGGTCAATGATTATGCCATTGCACTTTGTCTGACAGGATGTCATTACCCCCAACTATTGTATCGGTATACTATGTCTTGAAGATCAAAAAAAAGAGTCTTAACTATTCTTAAAAAAAGAAGGTTCTTTATTGTCAAAAAACTATATTTACTACCTAAAATATTTCAATAATTACGAATTATGGAATGCATCAGTATTTTTGATATGCTGAAGATAGGGGTTGGCCCTTCTAGTTCGCATACATTGGGTCCGTGGCGTGCAGGACGCAGATGGATAGCAGAATTAAAGAAAGATACTATTTTTGAATCTGTTGTATCTGTCAAAGTAGATCTTTTTGGTTCGTTATCTCTTACTGGAAAGGGACATGCCACCGACATCGCTGTCATATTAGGTTTGTGTGGTTACGATCCACAGACTATTGATGTTTCTTCAATCTCAACAGTTATTGATACTATTAAGAGTTCAAAACAACTTATTTTTAATAACGAGCTGCAGCTATCTTTTGATCCTGAGACCCAGATCATTTTTAATAGAGAATTCAAGGAGTTTCATCCTAATGGTATGACTTTTCATGCTATCCTGAAAAATGGTCAAGAAATCTCGTCCTCATTTTATTCTATTGGGGGTGGTTTTGTGGTAAAAGAAGAACGAAAAAGGAAAGAAAAGAAACTTTCGGCATTTCAACAATTTCCATTACCTATACAAAAAGCAACAGACTTATTAGAATACTGTCACTCTAAAAATAAAAAGGTATCTGAGATTGTGCTTGAAAATGAAAGATCCTTACATACGGATCAAGAAATAGATGAGCGAATTTCAAAAGTATGGAATGTCATGCTCGAATCGATGTATACCGGTTGTCATACAGAGGGTACTTTGCCCGGGGGACTCAATGTACGTCGCAGAGCATATGACACTCATAAAAAACTGATTGGTAACAAATCATACAACAATCCTGCCCAATGGATTGAAGCGATACGAGATACTGAAGTAAAATTTAGACAGATCCTAAAATGGGTTTCCTGTTTTGCCTTGGCCGTAAATGAAGTAAATGCCTCATTGGGCAGAGTAGTCACTGCACCTACCAACGGAAGCGCCGGGGTTATCCCTTCAGTAATGATGTATTATATGGTGATCGAAAATCATGATGCCAATTTTGACGATGTGAAACAATTTATGCTGGTAGCTGGCGAAATTGGCAGTTTGTTTAAAAAAGGAGCTACCATCTCTGCGGCAATGGGCGGTTGTCAAGCCGAAATCGGGGTGTCTTCTGCAATGGCAGCTGGTGCATTAACTGAGCTCATGGGTGGTACGCCAGAGCAAGTTCTTATGGCGAGTGAAATTGCTATGGAACATCATCTGGGATTGACCTGTGACCCTATAGCAGGTCTAGTACAAATACCGTGCATAGAGAGAAACGCCATGGGTGCTATTAAAGCTATAAATGCTTGCGAGATGGCTCTAGATACTGATGCCGCCAATGCCAAAGTGCCACTTGATAAAGTTATAGAAACCATGTGGGAAACCGCGCAAGATATGAATACCAAATATAAAGAAACCAGTGAAGGTGGTTTGGCTGTAAAAGTAAGCCTGAGTGATTGTTAATAGCGTATTTGAGTATTGATTTTTATAAACTCAAATACTCACCAATAAATCACTCACCACTATTATTACACCCTTCCCTTGTTCGGGTATCTGCGATGGCAATAATCTTCCAGGATTCCCCATCATTATACAATTGAAAAACAGTCACTCCGCAGTGGCTAAAATGATCATTAACATAGAATTCATAGGGAGTCCACACATTAGCAATCGCTGCATCGGCATCAATCTTGAAAAGTAATAATCGCTCATCCCAACGCTGCCCAGTAGGTCTGGTTTTAATTGCTACCAGGAAATCATTTACATCTGTTGTAACTGCTTTTTTTCCACCTAGCTTTGTTTTAGTAATGGTTTGCATCACTATATTATAGTCCATCGTCTTTTTCATTTTTAAAGTATCGCCAGAATGAAATCCATCGAAAAATTGTAAAATGGTAGCTTTTACTTCCTCCTTATAACGATTTACATCATCTTTGTTCACATCTTTTTGTGAATAACCGGTATGACCACATAAAAAGAGCATCAAAATAAACATCTGTAACGTATACATAACCATCATTTTTTAAAGCTATAAATGTAAGGTTTTAATTGTTGTCACAAATAACTAGTTATCGATTACAAAAAATAAAAGAAAATCAATAATGACGTAGACTTGTTACGATATTGTTAAATGATTACTTTTACACTCCTAAAAAAACAATACCAAATGTCAACAGCAAAGAAAGATTACAAACGTGTTACGGTAAAATCCCTCGTGGAGATGAAATCTAATGATGAAAAAATCTCTATGTTAACCGCTTATGATTATACTATGGCCAAGATTGTTGATAGCGCTGGTATAGATGTAATTTTGGTGGGAGATTCTGCTTCCAATGTAATGGCAGGTCATGAAACTACACTTCCAATTACCTTGGATCAAATGATCTATCATGCCTCTTCGGTAATAAGAGCTATAGATAGGGCTTTAATTGTAGTGGATATCCCTTTTGGGAGTTATCAAAGTGATCCTAAAGAAGCATTAAGATCTGCTATCAGAATCATGAAAGAATCTGGTGCTCATGCTGTTAAGATGGAAGGTGGAAAAGAAGTTAAAGAATCCATCAAGCGTACATTAAATGCCGGGATTCCGGTTATGGGTCACTTGGGACTTACTCCACAGTCTATCTATAAATTCGGAACGTATACGGTACGTGCCAAAGAAGAGGAAGAAGCAGAACAATTAAAGGAAGATGCTTTGATGTTAGAAAGAATTGGATGTTTTGCTATTGTTTTAGAAAAAGTTCCTGCCAAATTGGCCAAAGAAGTGGCGGAAAGTCTTACCATCCCGATTATTGGTATTGGAGCAGGAAATGGTGTCGACGGACAAGTATTAGTTACTCATGACATGTTGGGTATGACCCATGAATTTAATCCTCGTTTCTTAAGACGATACCTGGATCTTTATACCGAAATGACCAATGCTTTTAAGCAATATGTGGCCGATGTAAAGGCTGTTGATTTTCCTAATGAAAATGAGCAATATTAGTTCAGGATAAGTTAGATACTTGGATTTTTAGATTTATTAGATAAATTATATGCATCGATTTAGGGATTTAGAAATATGGAAAAAAAGCAGAAGATTTTGTTCCAAAATCTATACGACAACATCTAGGTCCCCTGAATCTGAAAAATTTGGAATCACGAATCAATTGCGTAGGGCTGCGGTTTCAATTCCATCTAACATAGCTGAAGGTTCTTCAAGAAAATCAAATAAAGATTTTTCAAGATTTCTACAAATCACTTTAGGTTCTACTTATGAAATAGAAACACAACTATTAATTTCTTACGATTTAAACTTTATCGATAAGGAAGAACTTGATTCTCTTTCAAAAGACCTGGAGTCTATTATCAAAATGACTTCAAAATTTAATTCCACATTGAAATAATCCAACAATCCAATAATCTAAAATCTAAAGATCCAATTATCGAAAGATCCAGCCGATCCAAAGAAATCCAAAATGCTAAAAACCCTCTCCAATAAAAACAATCTTCAGGTTCTCTATGAGGATAACCATATCATCATAGTCAACAAACGTCCTGGAGATATTGTACAGGGAGATAAAACAGGTGATACCCCATTAAGTGAAGTGGTTAAAGAATATATTGCAGAAAAATATAATAAACCGGGAGCTGTATATCTTGGTGTTGTGCACCGATTGGATCGACCTACCAGTGGTATCGTTGTTTTTGCCCGTACCAGTAAAGCCTTACCCAGACTTAATAAATTATTTGCGAATAAAGAGGCTAAAAAAACGTATTGGGCCGTAGTAAAAAACCACCCCCCTAAAGACCATGACACCTTAACACATTGGTTAAAGCGTAATCCAAAACAAAACAAATCATACGCTCATAAAAATGAAGTGCCCGATAGTAAAAAAGCAATTTTGGATTATAGCATAATTAAAAAACTGAACAATTATTATCTTCTTGAAATTGATTTACATACCGGAAGACATCACCAAATACGATCGCAACTGTCATTTATAGGGTGTTCTATCAAAGGAGATTTAAAATATGATGCAGATCGAAGTAACAAAGATGGTAGTATTCACCTGCATGCCCGTAAGTTAACCTTCGTTCACCCAGTAAAAAAAGAACCTCTTACCATTATCGCTCCTCCTCCACTCGATTCTATCTGGGATGCTTGTCTGAGTTAGTGGCGATCTGGAAATCTATTTATACGTTCTTACACTTTCAATAACAACAGATGTCAAAATCAAGACCCCACCAATAATGGTCGACCAGACCGGAATTTCTCCCAAAAAAATCATACCAATGATAATCCCATAAACAGGTTGCACACTACTGATGATACTTGCCGTAGTAATAGAGAATCGTTTAAAACTGGCCAAAAACAACGTATGCCCTATCGCGGTGGTCAATAATGCTAAAGTTAATGTTGGCAACCATTGATCTTTAATACCAGAACTATCCATTATAAACAAAAAGGGTAATAGAAAAACACTTACAACCACTAACTGATACCACATCAGCACAGAACCGTTATAATCCCCTACTTTGGTTTTCATAATGATATTGCGTAATGCATAACATAGTGCAGAAATGACCCCAAGAATAACCGCTTTGGTATATGAATTATCAAAATCCAGATCGGGAACCAAAAAAAAGATACCTAACAACACTAATAATGCTAATAGTAGGTGTACTTTCTGAAATTTTGTTTTCAACAATACTGGTTCTAACAATGCAGTAATTACTGGATACGTAAATATAGACAACATTCCGATGGCAACATTAGACAACTTCAGTGAATAAAAATAGGTAACCCAGTGCAGGCCCATCAAAATACCACTTAAAATGATGGTCGGACGATCTTTACTACCGGTTCCAAATGAAATTCCCTTCCATCTACAAAAAACAAATAACAAAACTCCGGCCATCAAAGCTCTAAACCCTATGATAACGGGTACTGGCATATCGATATACCTTCCTAATGCTCCAGAGGTACTAATTAGAAGCATGGCCAGATTTAACTCTAAAATGTTACGCAGGTGTAGATTTTTTTGCATGTAGCGGGTTTTATCGAACCAGTTTTCCGGATTTTTCTTTAATAATATCAGCCACAGGTTTTCCTTCGATATTACTTTCTAACCATGATAGAATATCTAAATACAAAAATGCTCTCTTTTCATAAGGATGATCTTCATATTGCTTCAGTCTTGTATGAAGTTTTTTGAATTCATCTTTGATCTGATGAGGGTAAATATCTCCCAGATTTTTTAAGAATTTTATCATTTCCTTTTGTACTTCGTACAAATCATCCATTTTTATCAAAAATCTATAGGTTTCTTTTAATTGGGTTTCAAGGTGGTAGTCCATTCCTGCTTCATAATGTGCAACAAGGCTTAGTACCCTGGAGAAGCACATAAGATCCTCTCGCATTTTCAAAGATTTATTGTTAATAATCTTTGCGAGGTATTCTATACATTTTTTATGATTTCCCATACCAAAATACAGGCAACCAATCTTATAATAAAATACCATGATATGATGATCGTCGATTCTATTTTTATAATTTTCAACTCCTTGAAGTATTTCTTCAACCAGGTATTCTCCTTCGTCAAAGGTACCTTCTAAAAAATGAACATTTAACTTATTATTGTAGATAAATTGAAAGGACAATACTTCAATATTATCATCCATTGGGAATGTTTCGTTGGTAATTGATTCTTCAAATCTTGAGAGTGTATCCTTTAATTGTGTCTTATCCTTTATTAAATATAGAGACTCTAATAGATAATGATTTCCTCTTAAAAAGAATACCGGGTTTTGAATCATCATTTTTGGATGTTCATAAAACAAATCTACCCATTTTTTTGAGTATTTGTAACAAGACAAGAAATCCTGAACAATAAAGCTATACCATAAGTGCGCTTTGTACAGCCATAGTTTTTCTCTGAATCCCATCATGTTCCATTCATAATTTGGGAGCTTACTATGAAAATAATCGGTAATTATAGTATGTTCTTTATCACTTCTCACATACCCACTCTTTAGCATTAGTCCATAAAGCTGAAGCGACAAATTTGATAGCCTACTGGTCAAGACATTTTTCATGCTTAGCATCTTGGCCTCTACTGTCAATTCGTTGGCTCGACTATTAATACTTCGTGTTATATATTGTGTCTCGATAATCTTTTCAAGTTCCACAATCTCATAGGCAATATTATGTTCTTCATTTTCCTTTGCCAATGCTTTAGATTTTTCCAACATTTTCAGGCTTTGCTTATATAACCCTTTGTGATATAAGATTGAAGCAAAATCCAATTGCTCCCGTATTTGTGAACGAATATTTTGATGCAACGGACTTAAACGCAGACTAATCAAAATTTGTTTGTATAAATGAGCTTTAAGGTTAGACAACTGCTGCTTTTTAACAATTCCCTTTTTTACAATAAGTTCTTCATCAAGAATATCGCTTTTATCTAAATGATTAAAGAGCGCAAGAAATTTTGAATCGGTATTCACTCCTAATCTGCCAACGTATACTTTAAACTGCCGCTTTTCGGATTTGGATAGCGATTTTACTAAAACAAACAAAGGATCTTTTTGATCAGTAGTCATTGTAAGAATATATATTGTAATTAATTGATTAAAAATAAGTTAACCTGTTATTAAAATAGTTTACCATTGTAAAACAAATCCCAAAATACTTCCCTTTTGAATTCCCAAAATATAAATTCGTAAGAGATTTAAGAAACATCTTGTAAGAATATTTAAAAAAAGATGATTATTTCTTAAAAATAGCAAACTTATAATTTACAAAATTCTCATGAGCAATAATAAAGTCCAAATATTCGATACTACTTTAAGAGATGGTGAACAGGTCCCTGGTTGTAAGCTTAATACCGAACAAAAGTTAATTATTGCAGAACGACTTGATCTTTTGGGAGTCGATGTAATCGAAGCTGGATTTCCTGTTTCTAGTCCGGGAGATTTTGCCTCGGTAACTGAAATCTCCAAAATTGTAAAAAATGCGACCGTATGCGGACTTACCCGAGCTGTAGAAAATGATATTAAAGTAGCTGCAGAATCTTTGGTATATGCAAAAAGACCGCGAATACATACTGGGATTGGTACATCAGAATCTCATATAAAGTATAAATTTAAATCTACCCAGGAAAAAGTCATTGAGCGTGGTGTTGCTGCGGTAAAATATGCCAAATCTTTTGTCGAAGATGTAGAGTTTTTTGCTGAAGATGCTGGTCGTACCGATAATGAGTTTTTAGCGCGAGTTTGTGAAGCTATGATCAAAGCCGGAGCGACCGTTCTTAACATCCCGGATACTACAGGATATTGCTTGCCCGAAGAATATGGCGCTAAGATTAAATACCTAAAAGAAAATGTAAAAGGAATTGACAATGTGATTATCTCTTGTCATTGTCATAACGATTTGGGATTAGCCACCGCCAACTCAATTTCGGGAGCAATAAATGGAGCAAGGCAAATCGAATGCACCATCAATGGGATTGGTGAGCGTGCCGGTAATACTGCTCTAGAAGAAGTTGTTATGATTATGAATCAGCATCCTTATTTAGATCTTAATACTAGTATTAATACAAAATTATTATATGATACCAGTCGTATGGTATCAGAAAGTATGGGAGTGATGGTACAACCCAATAAAGCTATTGTAGGCGCTAATGCTTTTGCTCATAGCTCTGGGATACATCAAGACGGTGTTATCAAAAACCGTGAGACCTACGAAATTATAGATCCTGAAGAAGTTGGTGTTACAGAATCTGCTATTGTGCTAACAGCCAGAAGTGGTAGAGCCGCTTTGGCCTACAGAGCAAAAAAAATCGGATACGAATTAACCAAACTTCAGTTGGATGATGTTTACACAGAATTTCTGACCTTTGCAGATAAAAAGAAAGAAATTGTTGATGAAGATATTCATCAGATCATGAAAAATACTAATGTGACAGCTGCAGTAGTAGCCTAGTTTAATTAAGAAGATATTTTATTTCACTGTTTTTATGAGCGTAGTCGAGAAAAAGTGAAATAATGGTTATACAAATATACATCTCGACTACGATCGGTGTGACCGATGATTACTATACATAAAATATGAAAAAAACCTTATTTGATAAAGTTTGGGATGCACATGTCGTCAAAGAAATTGAAGACGGCCCACAAATATTGTATATTGACAAGCATCTGATCCACGAAGTTACAAGTCCGCAAGCATTTGCAGAATTAGAACAACGTGGAATTCCTATTTTCAGACCTGATCAAATTGTGGCAACTGCAGATCACAATACTCCAACTATAGATCAGCACTTACCCATAAAAGATGAGTTATCAAGAAATCAATTGGCTCAACTAACAGAAAATTGTAAAAAACATAACATTACATTATACGGCTTAGGGCATAAATACAACGGAATTGTACACGTTATGGCCCCCGAATTAGGGATCACCCAACCAGGTATGACTATGGTTTGCGGTGATAGTCATACCTCTACTCATGGAGCTTTTGGTACTATTGCCTTTGGAATTGGTACTAGCCAGGTGGCCCAGGTGTTTGCTAGCCAGAGTCTACTTCTTCCAAAACCAAAGAGCCTTCGCGTAAATGTAAACGGAAAATTAAAACCAGGTGTTTTACCAAAAGACGTTATATTGTATGTAATTGCAAAATTAGGCACCAATGCCGGAACCGGGTACTTCTGTGAGTATGCAGGTAATGTATTTGAAGAAATGTCTATGGAAGGTCGTATGACAGTTTGTAATATGAGTATCGAAATGGGTGCTCGTGGTGGAATGATCGCTCCAGATGAAACTACTTTCGAATACATAAAAGGTAAAGAATTTGCACCAAAAGGTTCAGAATTTGATCAAAAAGTAGCGTATTGGAAGACATTACCCACCGATCAAGGTGCCGTATTTGATAAAGAATACAGTTTTGATGCAGCCGATATTGAACCTATGGTAACTTATGGAACCAATCCAGGTATGGGGATCAAAATTTCAGAAAATATTCCTGAAGAAAACAATGCTTCTTTTGAAAAATCATTGGCGTATATGAATTTTGAAAAAGGGCAGTCGTTAATTGATCAAAAAATCAATTATGTTTTTATTGGAAGCTGTACCAATAGTCGAATAGAAGATTTTAGAGTAGCTGCCAGTTATATAAAAGGAAAGAAAAAGGCAAATAATGTTACCGCATGGTTTGTACCAGGCTCTCAACAGGTTGCACAACAGATTGTGCAAGAAGGCCTTAACGAAGTATTTGAAGAAGCTGGCTTTAAACTTCGTCAACCAGGCTGTTCGGCATGTCTTGCCATGAATGATGATAAGATTCCTGAAGGCGAATATTGCGTATCAACCTCAAATAGAAATTTTGAGGGCCGACAAGGACAGGGTTCAAGAACTATTCTGGCAAGCCCTCTTGTAGCTGCAGCCACGGCAATCGAAGGAAAAATTATTGATATCACAAAACATTTAAATTAATCATGGATAAGTTCACAAAACTAACATCCTCTGCCATACCACTATCTATCGAAAATGTAGATACGGATCAGATTATACCTGCACGTTTTTTAAAAGCAACCAGCCGAGATGGTTTTGGCAAAAACCTTTTTAGAGATTGGCGTTTTAATAAGGACGGTAGTGCAAATCAGGATTTTATCATGAACGATAAAAAGTATCGTGGTAGTATTTTGGTAGCTGGAGATAATTTTGGTTGTGGATCAAGCCGTGAGCATGCTGCCTGGGCAATCCACGATTATGGTTTTAAAGTGGTTGTTTCTAGTTTTTTTGCAGATATTTTTAAAGGAAATGCTTTAAATAATGGTGTATTACCTCTTCAGATTTCTGCAGATTTCTTAACAGAACTGTTTCATGAAATTGAAAAAGATCCGGACACACAATTTGAGGTAGATCTTGAAGAAGAAAAAATAACGATTCTTGCCACTGGTGCTACTTCAAATTTTGAAATCAACCCGTATAAAAAAACTTGTCTTATTAATGGTTATGATGATATTGACTTTTTAATAAGTAATAAAACAGAAATAGAGGCTTTTGAAAATTCAAGAGCTTAAACAAATAGAAAATTGTCAGGTTCCAGCGTGACAAAAAAATTAATACTATGAAACTAGATATCGCCGTATTATCAGGAGATGGAATCGGTCCAGAAGTGACTGCACAAGCAATAAAAGCATTAGAAGCTGTAGGTCATAGTTTTGACCATACATTTATTTTTAGAGAAGCCCTCGTAGGTGCCATAGCTATAGATAAGAAAGGAAATCCGTTACCCGATGAAACCTTAGAATTGTGTGCAAGTACAGATGCCGTTTTGTTTGGAGCTATTGGAGATCCAAAATATGACAATAATCCTAGTGCACCGGTACGTCCCGAACAAGGGTTATTAAAATTACGCAAAGAACTAGGCCTTTATGCCAACATTCGTCCTGTAAAGGCCTATAATACACTTATTGATAAATCACCTCTTAAACGAGAGATTATTGAGGGTACTGATATTTCTATTTATAGAGAACTCACCGGTGGTATCTACTTTGGAAAGAAAAGCTTAAGCGATGATGGAACCGTTGCCTCTGATTTATGTGAATATTCAAAAGAAGAAATTGAACGCATCACTCACCTTGCATTTAAAGCAGCTCAAAAACGTAGAAAAAAATTAACCCTGGTAGACAAGGCCAATGTACTAGAGTCTTCACGGTTATGGAGAAAAGTAGTAACCGAAATTGCAGAAGAATATAAGGATGTAGCATTAGATTTCTTGTTTGTAGATAATGCTGCGATGCAGATGATATTAAACCCAAGTCAGTTTGATGTAATCCTTACCGAAAATATGTTTGGAGATATTATTTCTGATGAAGCTAGTGTAATTGGTGGTTCTATTGGGTTATTAGCTTCTGCATCTGTAGGAGATACGTGCTGCATGTTTGAGCCAATTCATGGTTCCTATCCGCAGGCAACAGGAAAAGGAATTGCAAACCCCATTGCCGCTATTTTATCGGCTGCTATGCTGTTAGAACATTTTGATCTTATAGGAGAAGCCACGGCGATAAGGGATGCTGTAGAAAAATCATTAGAATTGAACCTTACTACTCCAGATTTAAATAACAATAATCCTCTTACCACAGAAAAAGTAGGAGATTTTATTGCAGATTATATCCTAAACCCTGAAGATTCGAACATCAATTTTGAAAATATACACGTAGGCCAATCTACGATTATCTAATTTTAGTAGTATTTCTGTTTTAAAAAAGCAACCGTGAAGTTTTCTCGGTTGCTTTTTTATATATCGGCATTTTTAAAACTATATTTGTGTTTATAGACTCACACAATGAAGTGGTTGAAACCACTTCAATACATATCACAGATGAACACTACTATTTCATTTCTTATTTCCTTGTTTCTCTTGAATGCTATTAATGCTCAGGAAATTGTATGCTCGGCAAAAGACAAAGAAGTTTTTAAATCCAAAATATCAGAACTTAAAAATAGTAATACCGCAAACACTAGTATAGAAAAGACTATTATAGCTGTAGGCAGTTCTTTTCTGGGAACTCCATATGTTGCCAAAACCCTTGAAATAGATCCCAATGAGTCTTTAGTTGTTAATTTTCAAGGGTTGGACTGTACAACCTTTGTAGAGAATGTTGTGGCATTTAGCCTGATGCTTAAAAATAACGAAGATGATTTTGACAGCTATACCTACTATCTTCAAAAAATTCGTTATCGAGACGGAATTTTGGATGGTTATGGCTCACGATTGCATTATTTCTCTGAATGGATTTCTAACAATGAAAAAAAAGGAATACTAAAAGATATTACAGGAGGTATTGGTGGTAAAGAATTAAAGAAGAATATAAATTTTATGAGCACCCATCGTGAGCTTTATCCTTTTCTGAAAAATGATAAAAACTTTGACCGCATAAAACAATCTGAGGCGCGTATAAACCAATCTTATTTCTGTTACCTGCCTAAGGATCAAATTAATGATAACGAAAGCTTCATAAACTCTGGTGATATCATTGCCATAACTACCTCTATTGAGGGTTTGGATATTAGCCATACAGGAATTGCGATACGACAAAAGACCGGGAGAATTCACCTATTGCATGCCTCTACATCTGGAAAAGTATTAATCTCTAAAGTACCTCTTGCTACCTATCTCCAAAAATTAAAAAACAACACAGGTATTATAGTAAGTAGAATTCAATAGAACTATTTTTAATCGATAATCGAGATTTAAATGCTCTGAGGCTTGCCTCGAAATCAAAAATCAGTTTCTTACAAATGCCTCGTGGATTTGCCCCGAGGTTCTTTACTACTCATTTTTGAGGTAATTTAAACATAAAACTTGCTTTTCACTTCAACAATAGTTAAAACATCTGTATTTCAAACTATTATATCATCCAAATATTTTTAAACCTAGACGTTAATTCTTAATTTAGTAGTGCTAAAGAAAAAAGAAAATGTTGATTCCCAGAACGAATATAGAACACAAGCTTAAGAAACTAAGAGCAAAAGAGTTTGATCCAACTAGTTGGAGAGATCAAATACATCAAATTTTTAAGGAGGATCGCGAACTTGAAGAACGCATTCTCAAAAATTTGGATACGCCACCTGATGTTGTTGGTAATGCCTTTAATTTTGATCAACTCTCAACAGATAGGATATATCATTTAGATCAGATCAAAAAAATCTGTATTGATTACCGATTACGATTTTTGGATTCCAAATATTTTAAAGGAAAACTACCTGCTCTGGCTATTTCTGCAATCAAGCAATTAGAGAAGAAGCATCAAACTGAGCTAAAGGGGTTTAAGATCATTGCACCTTCTAAGCTGTTTAAATTAGAAAATGCAGATGACCCTCTTCTCTTTGTACCGATGGGAAATGATTATTTTTACCTTGTTCATAAGTGGGGAAATGACCTGCATCCTCTTCGCAAAATAATGATGTGGTCTTTTAAAAGTTTTGAAAATTTATTATTTCTCACCTTTTTAGTGAGTCTTTTGTTTACTTTTATGGTTCCCGACGGTTTATTTACCAAGGATAGTAATACCTCTGCATTTATAATGATTTTTTTCTTTATGTTTAAATCGGTAGCTGCTGTTGTACTATTTTATGGATTCGCTTTGGGCAAAAATTTTAATCCAGCCATTTGGAATAGTAAATATTTTAATGCGTAAGTGCATGTTTTACTTCCATAAAGGATTACTATTTTAATTGAAATTAAAAATTAAAAAATTAGATATACAATGTTTCCTGAAAGTGAATACGAAAGAATATATACAGGTAGTTTAATTAACGTCCAGTTTTTGCAAACCTTGCTTCAAGATCGGGGGATAAATTCTATCACCCAAGATAATATGAAATCGGGCATGTTGGCTGGTTTTGGTGGTGGAGTACCTGATCACATTCAGCTTTTTGTAAAAAAGAATGATGTAGAGGAGGCTATTCCAATTATAGAAAAAAGTCTTTCTTAATATATAGTATGGAAAGTAATAATAAGTCTCCCCGTAGAGCATGGGATTTAATGATAGGTATTGCCCTGATCATATTTGGGGGCTTGAGACTGTATAATAGGTGGCAAGCTGAAGAGGAATTGAATTTTAGATCTCTTTTTATTCTATTGTTTATACTATACGGTGCTTACCTTGTCTACAGGCATTTTCAAAACCCCAAAAAAAACTAATTTTTATGCTCGGGAATCTTACTCATTGCATGTTCTGAAATAGCTGTAATTGATAATGATGGGTTTACTCCTGGGTTTGCCGATATCATAGATCCATCGCAGACATACATATTTTCATATCCAAATACTTTATTATTCTCATCGATTACTCCTTCTGAAGTATTTGCTCCCATTACCGCACCTCCCAAAATATGTGCTGTCGAAGGGATCCCTGCCAAAGGCTCCAGAGCAAAAACAGTTTCTTTTCCTTTGATTAATGATGCATATTGCTTTGCCAGACCTAAAGATTGAGGGATAAATGCAGATGGTTTTTTGCCTTCTGCTACCTTAGTATTCATAATCCCGAAACTATTACGACTAAATTTAAGTGTACTATCCAAGGTTTGCATAAATAGCAGAACGGCTGTACTTTTGCTCCAGTCTCTTGTAGTATATAATTTAATATAAGAAACCGGATGCTTAATAAAACTTGTCATCATCTTAGCCACTCGCACTATAGTATTCTTACCGTGCGTAAGAGGTAGGTGTGATAATCGCCAAAAACCCGAGCCTTTTGCATACCTTACTATTTCCAGGTGACTGTTTTTGTCGGTGTTGAGAATGGATCCAATAGCTACTCCCTTTGACATATCTTTTTTTCTGTCGAGATTGGTTACACTGATTAAGCTTTCGTTATTTGTCCTAATATCGTATCCCAATCGATCAGAAAGTTTAGGTAATGATTTTTTCTTCAGTTTAAGTAATAACTTTACTGTACCCAAAACACCTCCTGAAAAAATAACTCCTTTGGTTTTTACTGACTTTTTGGACTTAAAAAATCGCGTTGACGACTTAAATTTTATTTCATACCCCGCTTCAGAAGGAATTACATCGTATACCTCATGCTCTGCAAGAATCTGTGCTCCCAATTGCTGCGCAAGGTATAAATAGTTCTTATCCAATGTGTTTTTTGCTCCGAACCTACAACCTGTCATACATCCTCCGCAGTAATTACAGCCCGTACGATCTGGTCCTTTACCATCAAAATAGGGATCAGGGACTGTTTTATTAGGTTTCCCGAAAAAAACAGCAACATCGGTAGGTTCAAAATTTTCTTTTATATTCATATCAGAAGCTAGCTCCTTCAGGGCCTTGTCTCCATCAAAAAGTTTTGGGTTTTTTTGTGCCCCCAGCATTTTTAGGGCTGTTTGATAGAAAGGAGCCAGTTCTACTTGCCAATCTGCTAGTTTATTCCAACTGCCCGAAGTAAAGAATTCCTTTTTTGGGACCGGTAATGTATTTGCATATACTAATGACCCTCCTCCTACTCCTGTGCCTGAAATGACTACTACATGTTTAAAAAATGACATTTTCATAATCCCAAACCATCTAAAAAAAGGCATCCACAACCATTTTTTAAGATTCCAGTTTGACTTCGGAAAATCCTTGGAAGCATACCACTTGCCCTTTTCAATCACTACTACCTTATAGCCTTTTTCAGAAAGTCTTAGAGCACTTACAGATCCTCCAAAGCCACTACCTATAATTACATAATCATACTCTTCATTCATGATTTTAAGATTAAATTACTACTAGGCTTACAAACTCTCAATAATCCTTTTATAAACATACTATAATAAAGTAGATACCCGAAAGAAAGGCAAAAACAAATATGGTGGGTCCAGGCTACCTTTCCCGAATATTTTTGCCATGCTGCTTGATTCTTCATAAACTAAATGATTATGTTTGAAAAAGAAATAAAACTTTTCGGACTATTGTTTCAAATATAGTTCGATTTTACTAAATTACCAAGAATGGGAAGAAAATCTACCTCCAGAAATAGAAAAGCGAAAAACGAGAAAGTCGAGCGATGGACTCATGCCATACTACCAAAGTTAAAATATAAAGATCTGCGCAACCTAACTATGGATGACCTGGCTTTGTTAATGAATAAAAGCAAATCAACAATCTATGAGTATTTTACCACCAAGGAAGAGGTTTTCGAATATATCACACAGGTAAGAATCGATCGCCTAAATGCATATAAAAATGAAATTACCACAGAAATATTACAGCTGGATTATCAATATGAGACTTTGGCAAGTATCCTAACAGAGGGAGCCAAAGACATTTCTGCTTTTTATCTGAAGCAGATACAACAGCATTACCCTTCTGCCTGGAAAATAATAGAAGAGTTTTTGCAGGGATTACTTGAAGATTTAAAGCAGTTTTATCTATATGGAATTGAAAACAACTTATTTAAGCCTATTTCTGTGGATCTTCTTTTAAAGCTTGATCAATATTTCATTTTACAACTTATTACGGATGATGCTTTTTTCAATCAAAGTAAAGAGACTTTAGCATCTACTGTTAAAAACTATATGTTCCTGAAGTTTGAAGGATTGCTAAAGTAATAGTCATACAAAAACAAGTTGTCTATAAAGTAGTCATTGAGCATAGTTTGAAGAAATATGTCAAAATAAGTTACTAAAAAACAAATTTTGAGTCTTTTTAGAGCACTCTTTTTGTTCCTCAACTATGCTATACAACTATACGTTTACCGCATACATTTTATTCCTAAGTTCTTTGATTTTTGAATCACTCATGTACTCATCAAATGTTGTATATCTATCTATAACTCCGTTTGGTGTCAGCTCTATAACACGATTAGCAACAGTTTGAGCAAACTCATGATCATGGGTTGTGAACACTACGGTACCTTTAAATTTCTTAAGTGAGTTATTAAATGCAGTAATTGACTCAAGATCCAGGTGGTTGGTAGGTTCATCCAACATCAATACATTGGCACGGGTCATCATCATCTTTGACAACATACAACGCACTTTTTCTCCTCCTGATAAGACATTGGATTTTTTTAAAGCTTCTTCTCCACTAAAAATCATTTTCCCCAGAAAACCTCTAATAAAAACTTCTTCGCGTTCTTCTTCGGTAGTTGCCCATTGGCGTAACCAATCTACAAGTGACATATCATTCTGAAAGTATTCACTATTATCTGCTGGCAGATAAGATTGAGTAGTTGTAATACCCCAGGATACCTTTCCTGAGTCAGCTTTTTTCTTATCATTTAATATCTGATAAAAAGCTGTGGTAGCTCTAGAATCTTTTGAGAACACAACAACTTTGTCTCCTTTGTTTAAATTGATATCTATACCCTTAAACAGTATTTCACCTTCTAGACTGGCTGTCAATCCTTCTACATTAAGGATTTGATCACCTGCTTCTCTATCTCTTTCAAAGATAATTGCAGGATATCGACGACTTGATGGTTTAATATCTTCAATATTAAGTTTTTCAATCATCTTTTTACGAGAGGTAGCCTGTTTCGATTTTGCAACGTTAGCACTAAATCGGGCAATAAACTCTTGTAATTCCTTTTTCTTCTCTTCAGCCTTTTTATTTTGTTGCGCTCTTTGTCTAGCAGCTAATTGAGAGGATTCATACCAAAATGTATAGTTACCGCTATATTGATTGATCTTTGAGAAATCAATATCCGAAATATGTGTACATACCGCATCCAAAAAGTGACGGTCGTGAGAGACTACGATAACTGTGTTATCATAATTCGCTAAAAAATGTTCCAACCAAGATATCGTTTCATAATCCAGGTCATTTGTTGGCTCATCCATTACTAAAACATCTGGATTTCCAAAAAGACATTGCGCTATCAATACTCGTACTCGTTGTTTGGTATCCAGATCAGACATTGATGTATAATGAAGATCTTCTTTAATACCTAAATTAGACAGCATCGTCGCAGCATCACTATCTGCGTTCCATCCATTCATTTCTTCAAACTGAACCTGTAACTCTCCTATTTTCTCGGCATTCTCATCCGTATAATCAGCATACAGTGCGTCAATTTCCTTCTTGATAGTATACAAAGGTTTATTACCCATAATCACAGCTTCAAGAACTGTATATTCATCATAAGCATAATGATTTTGTTCTAAAACAGACATGCGCTTACCTGGTTCTAGATGAACATGTCCCGAGGTAGGTTCTTGAACACCAGAAAGAATCTTTAAAAATGTAGACTTCCCGGCACCATTGGCGCCTATAATACCATAGCAATTACCTTGAGTAAATGAAGTATTCACTTCATCAAAAAGTACTCGCTTACCAAATTGAACCGAAAGATTAGAAACTGATAACATGATTAGAAATGTTGTAAAATTTGAAATTGCCGCAAAAGTAGAAAAATGGATTTAGAACAAGAAACAATCTATCATTAATTTAGGAACGAAGTTTACCCTGTTTTATACATTAGGAAATGCATTTCTTGTTGAAACTACTTCAAACATAGTCGCTTCACTTAGTTTTTTAATATAACCATAGCTATGCCAGGCCAAAATCAAGAAAACTACTATATGTATTGTATTTCCAACCCTCATAACGAAGTTCTAATGTATAAACCGGGTTTAACAATTAGATTTTACTAATTTTGATTCTACAAAAACCTTAAAGTCGTTGTGCCAGAAAATCTAACAATATCCTAATATTTAAACAATTAACGTATCATTAACAAGCGTAAAAGTTGTTTCCCTTTACTTTTGAGCAAAACAGTTAGATAACTATAGTTCCCAAAATGCGATTTTCCTCAATACTATATTTTATTCAGGCTTCTTTTTTATGCTATTTTTTATATGGATGCACTAGTCCTCAAAAAAATAACAGAGAGCACACCTATTTTGGTGGTGAAATTGTAAATCCAAATACTAATTATATAATTCTTTCTAAAGGAAACGGAGCCAATGACACTATACAATTAGATAAGAATAACAGGTTTTTATACAAAATAGAACATCTTGAAGAAGGCCTTTATTTTTTTAAACATAACCCAGAAAATCAAGTCGTTCTATTAGAAAAGGGAGATAGTATTCTAATACGATTAAATACTTTGGAGTTTGATGAATCTCTTGTTTTTACCGGTGATGGTGCCAGAAAAAATAATTTCTTGATCGATATGTACCTACAAAATGAGATCGAAAGAGAGAAATTAAGGAGGACTGAGCTTCAATTGTCTCCAAATTATTTTAAAAGAAACCAAGATTCTTTACTAAAATCTAAGCTAGGAGTATATGAAAAACTAACTCAAAAATATAAACTTAGTAGTTTAGCAAAAAAGCTTACAAAATCCAGTATTACATTCGATTATTATACAAGGCACGAATTGTATTTTCGCAATCGCTATGGGATTGGTGGTATGGACTCTGCAAAAGATCTGCCAGAATCATTTTTTGATTACAGGCATACAATAAATTTCAATGATCAAGAATTGAAAAGGTTATATGCTTACAATAGGTACTTGAATTACTATTTCACCAATTCGTCACTTACAGATTATAATAATGAGTTTTCTCATTATAAAGGCAAAACAGGGAGTACTATCTACAAATTAGATCTGGTAGATAGCCTGGTACAAAATCCATACATAAAAAACAATCTGTTAAGAAGGGTAACAACCAATTTTTTATTAGATAGTAAGAACGATTACAACTCAAACAAAGTATTAAAGCATTATCTATCTGTAAGTTCTAATAAAAAATCTCAAAAAGAATTAAGCAAACTTTATAGGTCGGTCTCAAGACTTAGGCCAAATAATAGAATTCCAGAACAAGATCTTATTGCCGCCAATGGTGAAATTATTGGGCTTTCTTCTCTTTTTAAAAAGCCAATCACTGCACTTTACTTTTGGTCGATGGATAGAAAAGATCACTTTGTAAAATCCCACAAAAAAGCCTCTTATTTGAGTGCAATATATCCAGACATTGATTTTATAGCCATCAATACCGATGATGAACAAACAAAAAATTGGTTAAAAACTATCAAACGGCATCACTATAACCTGGGTAAAGAATATGAGTTTAAATATCCTAAATGCTCTTCTGAAGAATTGGTAATTTATAATCGTAATAAAGTTATTCTTGTTGATCAAGAAGGAAAGATTATAAACGCTAAAGCAGATTTGTTTTCTTCTAAATTAGAAAAGCAACTCGTCAAATATTCTAGACTTGCCAATCTTGAGAATAAAAAAAGCTACTCTATAGTTAAAAAGTAGCTTTTATATAATAATACTAAGGTGGTTTAGTTTCCTTTCTTATAATCTGCAAGGAATTTTGCAAGTCCAATATCAGTTAATGGATGCTTTAGCAATCCTTCTATAGACGACAAAGGTCCAGTCATTACATCGGCTCCAATCTTTGCACAATCAATAACATGCATTGTGTGTCTAACTGAGGCAGCCAAAATCTGAGTAGTAAATCCGTAATTATCATAGATCATTCTAATCTCGGCAATCAAATTAAGACCATCTGTAGAAATATCATCTAATCTGCCAATAAACGGCGAAACATAAGTTGCTCCTGCTTTTGCTGCAAGTAATGCTTGTCCTGCAGAAAAAACCAAAGTGCAATTGGTTTTGATCCCGTGATCACTAAAATATTTTATTGCTTTTATACCATCTTTGATCATTGGTACTTTTACAATAATCTGATCATGAAGTTTTGCCAACTCCTGCCCTTCTTTGATAATACCATCATAATCGGTAGCAATCACCTCGGCACTAACGTCTCCGGTTACAATCTCACATATTTTTTTATAATGATTTATAATGTTTTCTTTTCCTGTAATTCCTTCTTTTGCCATTAAAGAAGGATTTGTAGTTACTCCATCTAATACACCTAAGTCTTGTGCTTCTTTAATTTGGTCAAGATTTGCCGTGTCAATAAAAAATTTCATTGTTGTTGTGTTTATTTAATTTTATAATGATTCATTACTAATTTTTCGTACGTCTTATCTGGTAAAATACGTTTTAGGACAATAGAGAATTTTTGCATAAACACACCAACCTTATAATGCACTTTTGGATTTTTGGATTTTATAATACTATAAACCGCTTTTGCCATTTCGTTAGGATCACTTCCTGCATCAACATGGTCATTCATAAGTTTTAATGCGTCACCATAAGACTTTTCATAAGGAGAACCCTTTTTAACCGGTGCATGATATCGTCCTGCTGCAATATTTGTGGCAAAATCTCCCGGAGCCACGTTAGCCATTTTTATATTAAAACCTTTTAGCTCCATCCGCCATGCCTCTGTTGTTATCTCAAGAGCCGCTTTAGAAGCACTATAAATACCTCGATAAGGTAATCCCATATATCCTGCGATAGAGGTTACATTAATTATCAGACCATGTCCTTGTTTCCGCATTAGAGGTAAAACTGCTTTTGTTACATTTATGGGACCAAAATAATTGGTTGTAAAGTTTTTAAGTATTTCTTCATGAGGTATCTCTTCTATCGCCCCCATAATCCCAGCACCTGCATTATTAATCAATATATCTAGTCGCCCATGCTTTTGAATGATTTGGTCAACAGCCAAAGCAACGGTTCTACTATCTGCGACATCTAGTTGTAAAAGTATGAACGGCTCAAAATCCTTAAAATTTGAAGGATTACGACTGGTTCCGTATACGATAAAACCTTTATCGGTAAGAAATGTTCCTATGGATTTTCCAATACCGGAAGAACCCCCTGTGATTAAAACAACAGTAGATTTTTGATCTGTGTTCATGGTCGCAAATATACAATTATGATTTACGAATTACGAGGAATGATCTTTGAATTATTAATAAGAAATTAAAAATAGTTTTGATAACTATCGGGCACAAAAAAAGGCAAGCTACCTACATCACACCGCTACGACTATTTACCTTTGCTGCGTTCCCGCCCTGGAGGATTCAACAGGAGCTGGTTGTGTAGGACTTGCCGGCTGTAAAGATACAACCTTTAGTTAATATTACAATCATTTTTCAAACCCAATTAAAATAAATATCTTGCCCTAAATTTCAACAATCAAAATGAATACTCGTAACTCCTTCGTCATCATTATATTAAGTTTACTTCTTTTTTCTTGTGGAAGCAATCAAAATAAGAAGAAAAAATATTTTTCTATCATTACCGATAATAATCAAACAATATTCAAACTAGGTGAAACTATAAAAGCTTCTGTAAAAAATACACAAGATATTAAAATTGACTCTATAGCATATTTACTAAACAATAAGAGAGTTATTGCTGGAGCCGATTTCACTTACGAAGAAAAAATTGATGACGAAAAATTAGGAAGTCAGATCTTGAAAGCTCAGGTTTTTTATGATGGAAATATAGATACAATCACCAAAAAAGTAGTTTTTCTTAACAATACTGCTCCAAAACTTTACTCTTATAAAATTGTTGCAGAGTATCCTCACGATAAAAATGCTTTTACGCAAGGACTAGAGTTTTATGGTGATACTTTATACGAAAGTACTGGCAAAAAAGGAGGGTCTTCTCTGAGAAAACTGAATTATAAAACAGGAGAACTACTAATCAAGAAAGATGTTCCAAAACAATATTTTGCAGAAGGCATTACTATTATTAATGACAAAATACTTCAGCTAACCTGGCAATCAAAAGAAGGGTTTATTTATGATCTTACTACGCTCGAAAAAACAGGTAGTTTTGCATATAATCAAAGTAAAGAAGGTTGGGGATTATGTAATGATAAAAAAGTAATCTATAAGAGTGATGGAACCAAAAAAATATGGATTCTTGATGCCAACACTCTTGCTGAAATAGACTATATTGAAGTAACTACGAATAAAGGAGTAAAATCCAAATTCAACGAATTAGAGTGGATTGATGGCAGAATATATGCCAATACCTGGCAAAAAGATGGTATCGCCATCATTAATCCAGAAAATGGCGCACTTGAAGCCGTAATTGATCTCTCTGGGTTACGCAAAAAAGTAACCCAGCACCCCGAGCTTAATGTTCTTAATGGCATAGCTTACAAAACGGATACCAAACAATTATTCGTTACGGGTAAATATTGGGACAAACTTTTTGAAATTGAAATTATTAAGTAGTTGATGGTTGATAGTTGATAGTTGATAGAAATTAAGAATTAATCGTAAATCCCAAATTCCAAATTCCAAATTCCAAATCGTAAATCGTAAATCGTAAATCGTAAATTCCAAATCACAAATCCCAAATCATAATTTTAGGTTACCTACTGCAACACCATAATAACTATCTCGTTATTGTAATAGACGAATAATAAACCGTACCTTTGCGGCTTATTTTTATAATATGAACAAATTTGAAGAGTTAGGCCTGGGTGAAGCTATTATAAAGGCTGTGAATGAGATGGGTTTTGAAACCCCTAGTGAGGTACAGGAAAAGGCCATTCCTATTTTGCTTGATAAGGATACTGACATTGTAGCCTTAGCACAGACGGGGACTGGAAAGACAGCTGCTTTTGGTTTTCCGCTAATCGAAAAAATTGATAGCAAAAGTAGAATTACGCAAGGATTGATCTTGTCCCCTACTCGCGAACTTTGTTTACAGATCACTAACGAACTTAAAAATTACTCCAAATTTATTCCCGGACTTAATACCGTTGCCATTTATGGCGGTGCAAGTATTACAGATCAAGCTAAACAAATCAAACGGGGTGCCCAAATAGTTGTCGCTACTCCGGGACGTATGCAGGATATGATCAATCGTAAAATGGTAGATATTACCAACATCGGTTATTGTATTTTGGATGAGGCAGATGAAATGCTGAACATGGGATTTTATGAAGATATCAATGCCATTTTATCTCATACTCCCAAAGATAAAAACACATGGTTGTTTTCGGCTACTATGCCAAGAGAAGTTGCTACGATTGCAAAACGTTTTATGCAGGCTCCGGTAGAGATAACTGTAGGGCATAAAAACACGGGGTCTAAGAATGTTTCTCACGAATATTATGTAGTGAATTCTCGTGATCGATATGCGGCCTTAAAACGACTAGCAGATGCAAATCCAGATATATTTTCGGTAATATTTTGCCGTACGAAGCGTGATACGCAAAAAGTAGCCGAAAACCTGATTGGAGATGGATACAATGCAGCCGCTTTACATGGAGATTTGAGTCAGAACCAACGAGATTTGGTGATGAAAAGTTTCAGAAATCGTCAAATACAAATGTTGGTTGCAACCGATGTTGCTGCCCGTGGAATTGATGTAGATGACATAACACATGTTATTAATTATCAACTCCCAGACGAAATAGAAACCTACACGCACCGTAGTGGAAGAACCGGACGTGCTGGAAAAAGTGGAGTATCTATGGTTATTATTTCTAAAAGTGAGATTAGAAAAATAAAATCTGTAGAACGCATTATAAAGCAGAACTTCGAGAAAAAAGAAATTCCAAGTGGTGAAGAAATTTGTCAAGTACAACTTTTTCACTTAGCAAGTGATATTAAGAAGGCCGAAATCAATCACGAAATTGATACTTATTTACCTTCTATTAATGAAGTTTTAGAGGATTTCTCAAAAGAAGAATTAATTAAAAAGTTCTTTTCTGTAGAGTTTTCCCGTTTTCATAATTATTACAAAAAATCACGAGATTTAAACGCCGCTGGTAGCGATAATGATGGTGATTTTCGAAGTAATGATGGTAGTACACGCTATTTTATCAATGTAGGAGAAAAAGATGGTTTTGACTGGATGACCTTAAAGGATTTCCTTAAAGAAGTACTCGAATTAGGAAGTGATTCTTTGAGCCGAGTAGATGTAAAAGAAAGTTTCTCATTTTTTAACACTAATGCCGAATATCAGGAAAGAGTTCTTGCTGTTTTTGAAGACTTTAAAATGGAAGGACGTAAAGTGAATGTAGAAATTTCTAAAGGATCCGGTGGCCGAAAAGGAGGAAAACGTCGTCGTGATAATAATGGAGGCGGTTTTAAAGGAAAACGAAGAAGCGAAGGTTTTAAACCAAAAGGTAAAAGACGATTTGACTCGGGCGACGATAATCGAGATGGTGGAAACAGAAGAAGAGACCGAAGAAAACGTAGCGATCGTAGATAAATCATACATTAACATAGTACTATGATTTTGGCGTGATTTTTATGTTATCTTAACTATATATATTGAACGCCTTACTATTATATGAAGAAAATATTATTATACATATTCCTTATATTAAGCATAAAAACATATGCTCAAGAACAAACTGTTTCTGGAAAAGTTCTAAATGCAGCAACCGATCAAAAGCTTGAAAATGTTCATATCGTGAACCTTACTCAAGTAATAGGTACTATTACCAATAGTGACGGTGATTTTAACATTCAGGCAAAAGTAAATGACACGTTATATTTTTCTTATATAGGTTACAAACCTCTTAGAGTAAGAGTTACCAATGATTGGATTAAGTTTGGCCAAGTAAAAATCAAGATAACAGAACTTGGTATTGCTCTTGAAGAAGTTATTGTTGCAGATGTGCAATTAACAGGGTATCTGGAGATTGATGCCAAAAGAATCCCAGTATATAATAATTATAGATATAGTATTTCTGGTCTCAATTCTGGATACGAGGGAGGTAATAGACAACCCGGTGCAGTAAATAAAGTATTAGGTGCAATTTTTAATCCGGCCGATTTCTTATACAATATATTTAGTAAGCGCTCCAAAGAACTTAGAAAACTTCGAAAAATGAAGAGTGATGATGAAATTAGAAATTTACTTGAGAATAAATTTGATCGCGCTACCCTTATGGCTCTTCTGCAAGTAGAACGTCTAGATATTGATGAAATTTTGAGAAATTGCAACTACTCTGCCGATTTTATAAAATTTGCTAATGATCTGCAAATATTAGATGCCATTAGCGAATGCTATGAAGAATATAAGGTGTTAGATAGAAAGTAGTTGATGGTTGATGGAAATTTTTATTTTAAAACATTGGGTAGTGTCCAATAAACTGTGTAAAGTCTTGGCTCTTTTTTCTTGAAGCGATAACGATCTTGAGTCTTTACCGGACACTAATACTTCTAAACGCAAAATATATTACTTCGAGGAATGTAAGGCTATTCTGTTTCCTTCTGAGTCAATAAAGTAAGCCATATATCCATTTTCTTCAGAAATTTGCTTTTTATCAGAAACTACTTTTCCACCAGCTACTTCTACTCTACCAATTTCATTTGCAACGTCTTCACAAGAAAAATACACTAGAACTCCATCATTACTTGGTTTATAGTGTTCTCCTGCATTAATCAATGTACCGGTTGCTATTCCTGCTTCATTTTTATTAGGGAACCAACCCATTTCAATACCTTCCATTTTATACAAGCTTATTTCGATATCAAAAACTTTTTCATAAAAAGCTTTCGCTCTATCCATATTAATAACCGGAATTTCGAACCAGATAACCATATTGTTAGTTGTTAGTTGTTAGTTGTTAGAAATTTACCAATTAATACTACAAACCGTATGCGAGAAATACTAAACTTATTATAAAATCAATATTAGTCTAATATAACCTTGAATTTATAATAGACCAGATACCATTTGATATGATGTAAAAGTTGCAATTGTTTTCATAACTTTTACTTAATCTAATTGCGATATCGTGCAATGATTTGTTCATGACTTTTGATAACCTTCTTTGCCCATTCCATTCGTTTTTCAAACTTTTCCTCTTCGGATAACTGCCAATTAATATTGGCGTTTCTTAATTCTGAAGTTATATATTGTAAAATTATCGCTGCAGAAACTGATATATTAAGACTTTCGGTAAATCCAACCATTGGAATATGCAATTTACATTCTGCTGCTTCAAGCACTGTTTCACTTAGGCCCTGTTGTTCTCGTCCAAAGAAAAAAGCGGAAGGTTTGGTTATATCAAACGCTCTTAACACTTTCGAATCATCGTGCGGTGTTGTAGCTACAATTTGATATCCTTTTTCTTTTAGAGTCTTAATGCATTGTTTTGTAGTTGGATATCTATTAACATCTACCCACTTTTGTGCACCCATGGCTATTTCCCGATCGATTCGTTTTACATTAACTTCTTCAATAACATGCACATTTTGAATACCAAAAATATCACAACTGCGTATCACGGCACTTGTATTGTGCAATTGATATACATCCTCTATTGCTACCGTAAAATGATTCGTTCTTTGATCTAATACCTTTTTATACAATCCAAGTCTACGAGGAGTAAGAAATGATTCTAAATATTCGAGAAGTTTTATATCTACCATAATTGCTAAAATACTAATCCCACCGTATTTATTAAAATAGAACTGTCGGATTATAAAAACCCGACAGTTCTCCCGAAATCTACATTCAATTAAAAAAACACTCAAAATAGAGGTCTGAAAAGTATATTCTCTAAGGTCTTGTGACATTGAGCGGAGTCGAAATGTATTGAAAACCAAAGGTTATTGTTTCTCGACTCCGCTCAAAATGACAGAGAAAGTTACTTTTCAGACCTCATCATAAAAAAGGTAATTTATTATTCTTTAAGTTTTTTTTGAGTTAAAATAAACCCCCCTGAAATTACCCCTAAAAACAGGGGGGTTAAAAGTAAACACATCGTCAAAATGCTTCTTTACAACTATTTATCTACTAGACATATCGTTTGTTTTGTTTGTTTGACGTCTACTTTTAGATTAAAACCCCCTGAAATTACCCCTAACAACAGGGGGTTTAAAAGTAAACACATCGTCAAAATGCTTCTTTACAACTATTCATCTACTAGACATATAGTTTGTTTTGTTTGACGTCTACCTTTATTAAAACCCCCTGAAATTACCCCTAACAACAGGGGGTTTAAAGTAAACACATCGTCAAAATGCTTCTTGATAACTAAGTATCTTTTAGATACATGGTTTGATTTTTATTTTTCTATAGCTAGTGTTATTATTTATTTCAATTTTAATTTTAACACGATCTCATGGGTACCATTATTAAATGTACCCACATCGCTTGTGGTATACTCATAAGCATATCCAAAATTGAGGACGCTTTCTATAAATCCAAATGTCAAAAAGAAGGTCACACTTTCATCAAGCCTGTAATTTGCACCCAACTCAATACGATCGTTATACATCCCTGATGCTGAAAAGTCTACGGAAACCGGGCTTCCACTCACTGCTCTGGCTAATATAGAAGGGCGCAGTTTAAATGTATTATCAAGAGAACGGCTTACCACAAAATCATATCCACCTCCCAAAAAGAGAGCAATATCATCGCTTGCTTCTGCAGGTGCTATTCCATCTTTTTCAAACCGATCATTTTGTAAAAGTGCCGGAGCCGATAACGTTACATAATACTGCGGTGCCTTTAAGTAAAATCCGACCCCAACATTAGGATTAAAATTGCTTATATTTTCTGTGAACAAAGGATCATCCTGGATACCAGTTTGGTCAAGATCCACATCAAGGAAGGTTCCTCCTGCTTTTACACCTGCATATAAATCCAGTTCTTCTGCAACCTTTATTTTATATGAGAAATCTGCATACACATGAGTTTCGGATAACACAAAAACATTATCGCTTACTACACTAAGTCCTACACCCACGTTTTTACCCAATGGAGAATTAACATTAAAATTAAATGTCTCAGGACCATCATCGATACCCACCCATTGACTACGTACGGCAAACAATGCTTCCAGGCTGCCATTAGTACCTGCATAGGCTGGTGTAATAACATTCATATTATATTTATAAAGGCTAAAGTGAGGATCCTGCTGTGCATTAACTTGTACTACAAATGATAGCGTAAGTACAAAAAATATAGTTTTTAAATTTTTCATTTTTTTATATTTTGTTGTTTTTAATAAAGAGGATGAGTATGATGCCATCCTCCCGATAATTACATATCATTTAATAGTTTATATATATCCATCCTGTAAATGACGGCACATCATTTGTTCCTGTTTCAATAATGTAGTAATACGCTCCTGGTGGCAATTGATCACTCGAACTACCAAAGACTCGTTTACCATTAGAAACTCCGTTCCAATCGTTCTGATAATTTACTGCAGAGAACACTTCACTACCCCATCTATTAAAGAGTCTTATCTGATGATTCGGAAAGGCTTCTATACCGGGAATTACCCAGGTATCATTAACCCCATCGCCATTTGGCGAGAAACCTTTTGGAATATCGGTTATGCCACAAGAATCACTATCCAAGAAATTAGGCACGCCATCATTATCACAATCATCATTGGTTGGATCTCCATCGTTATCAGTATCTTCTTCGTTATTAGGAATTCCATCTCCGTCGTCATCGTCATCTCTATAGTCTGGAATACCGTCGTTATCTGTATCAGGGCAATTAGGGTTATTTGGACATTCTATGATATCCGGCACACCATCCCCATCATTATCCTGACCATCATCATCACAATAAATATCACAAGTGCCATCACCATCGTTATCACAGTTGCGATCACAGGTACCATCGTTGTCGTCATCACAGTTGCGGTCACAAATACCATCGTTGTCGTCATCACAGTTGCGATCACAGGTACCATCATTATTATCATCACAATTGCGGTCACAGGTACCATCATTATTATCATCACAATTGCGGTCACAGGTACCATCATTGTCGTCATCACAGTTGCGGTCACAAGTGCCATCATTGTCGTCATCACAGTTGCGGTCACAGGTACCATCATTGTCGTCATCACAGTTGCGATCACAGGTACCATCATTATTATCATCACAATTGCGATCACAGGTACCATCATTATTATCATCACAATTGCGGTCACAGGTACCATCATTGTCGTCATCACAGTTGCGATCACAGGTACCATCATTGTCGTCGTCACAGTTGCGGTCACAGGTTCCATTACCATCGTCATCACAGTTGCGATCACAAGTGCCATCATTATTGTCATCACAGTTCACGGTACAATTCGGATCTGTATCCAAAATAAAGCTAATTACAGCGTTATCACTGATGGTAGTTCCATTTAAAGTACCAGTAATAGTTACTGACTCTACCAATAAATTACTGAAAGTAGCGGTGTATATACCATCGCCATTGTCCGTCACACCACTCACAAGGACTGCATTTCCTGTTACTGCTAATACTACAGTCTCACCTCCAGTGGTAATTAAATTACCACTGGCATCCGCTAACTGCACTGTTACTGTCGACACATCAGTTCCATTTGCATTCACCGGACCAGTTGCAGTAATTGTTGTATTGACATTCGTTGGATCCGGGTTCGTATTGTCTGATTCAAAGACTACTGTAGCATCTCCTGTAGTAATTGCTGTACCATCTACAGTTGCTGAAATTGTTACACTCTCTGCTGTGGTGTTACTAAACTGAGCCGTATATGTACCATCTCCGTTATCTACAATAGCACCTACTAAAGTAGCTGTTGTCGAATCTGATGTAATACCTACTGTAGCTCCTCCCGCAGTTAATGCATTACCATTGGCATCGGATAATGTTACTGTTACTGTAGAAGTAGCTATACCATCAGCCACTACTGGGCTGGTTGCCGTAATCGTAGTATTGGCATTCGTTGGATCTGGATTTGTATTATCCGAGGTATAGGTTACCGTTGGGTCTCCTGTAGTTATAGCCACTGTATTTACAGTCGCTGAGAATATCACATCTTCGGCAACAGTATTGCTATACGTCGCCGTGTAGGTGCCATCGGCATTGTCCAAAATCGTACCCACTAAAGTGGCTGTGGTAGAATTCGGTGTTATGGCTACGGTCGCCCCTCCTGCTGTTAACAGGTTTCCGTTAGCATCGGCTAAGGTAACTGTTACTGTACTCGTTGCTGTACCGTCTGCTACTACCGGGCTAGTTGCCGCAATCGTAGTATTGACATTCGTTGGATCTGGATTTGTATTATCTGGTGTATACGTTACCGTTGGATCTCCTGTAGTTATCGCTACTGTATTTACTGTCGCAGAGAATATCACATCTTCGGCAACGGTGTTGCTATACGTCGCCGTATACGTACCATCAGTGTTATCTACAATACTACCTACTAAAGTAGCTGTTGTCGAATCTGACGTAATGCCTACTGTAGCTCCTCCCGCAGTCAATACGTTTCCATTGACATCCGCTAAAGTCACCGTTACCGTAGATGTAGCTGTGCCATCTGCCACTACCGGACTGGTTGCCGTAATCGTAGTATTGACATTCGTAGGATCTGGATTAGAATTATCCGAGGTATAGGTTACCGTTGGATCTCCCGTAGTTATCGCTACTGTATTTACCGTCGCAGAGAATATCACATCTTCGGCGACTGTATTGCTAAAGAAAGCTGTATACGTTCCATCTCCATTATCGATAACCGTACCCACTTGAGTAGCTGTTGTTGAATCTGACGTAATGCCCACTGTAGCTCCTCCCGCAGTTAATGCGTTACCATTAGCATCCGCTAAAGTTACCGTTAGCGTTGAGATAGCCGTTCCGTCTGCCACTACTGGGCTAGTTGCCGTAATCGTAGTATTGACATTCGTAGGATCTGGATTTGTATTATCTGGTGTATACGTTACCGTTGGATCTCCTGTAGTTATCGCTACTGTATTTACTGTCGCAGAGAATATCACATCTTCGGCAACGGTGTTGCTATACGTCGCCGTATACGTACCATCAGTGTTATCTACAATACTACCTACTAAAGTGGCTGTTGTAGAATTCGATGTGATGTCTATAGTAGCTCCACCTGCTGTTAATAAGTTCCCATTAGCATCTGCTAAAGTTACTGTTACTGTAGAAATAGCTGTACCATCAGCCACTACTGGGCTGGTCGCAGCAATCGTTGTATTGACATTCGTAGGATCAGGATTCGCATTGTCCGATGTAAATTCAATAGTTGCATCATCTAAAATCGCTTGTCCATTTACCGTTCCAGTGATGGTCACTGTTTCTGCTAGCGTGTTACTAAAGGTCGCTGTGTAGGTTCCATCTAAATTATCAGTTACTGCTCCTACCTGTACCGCACTGCCTGTGGTTGCTAATACTATTGTAGCACCACCCGCAGTTAATAAGTTGCCATTAGCATCTGCTAAAGTCACCGTTACCGTACTCGTTGCAGTGCCATCGGCTACTATTGGGCTTATTGCCGCAATTGTCGTATTGGCATTATTTCCATCAGGGTTGGTATTATCTACACTAAATACTACGGAAGCTGGACTTCCGTTGACTACTGCTACTTCTGGTGTAGTCACATTATTATCCGTATCTACTGTTGCGGTAACTTGTACTGTTTGAGCAATCGTATTTGTAATATCTATTTGTGCCAATCCATTGGCATCCGTAACCACTGTTAACGAAGTTGCTGTGGCACTTCCCGTTAAGGCAAAAGTTACTTGTACACCCGCTGCTAACAAATTATTACCTGCAGCATCTTTTAATTGTACCGAAACCGTTTCTGTATCAGTTCCGTTAGCTAAAGCTACTCCATCTGCTGTAGTAATCTGTGTTCCTGTAGCCGTTACATCTATACTATCATCATCACCAATAGTTAGGTTTGCATTATCTACATTGATAGTCCCTACACTTGGATTAGAAATTGTAGCAATGATTGTTTCACCACCTTCAATTTCAAAATCATCTTGCGTAGCTAAAGTCACTGTCGCGCTTGACACTCCAATAGCAATCGAGTAGGTTGCATCTCCGTTAAAGTCTGTTCCATCTGCAGCTGTTCCACTATACGAAACATCACCCGTAATAGCAGCTCCTGTGCTATTTACAGCACCGCCGACTACGCTAACCGTGAAGGTTCCATTCGTTGCTGGTTCGCTAGGTGCTATACCCGCAGCAATAGATACTGCTAAATTGGCAAGATCATCATCAATTACAGTTATTGTAGCTGTAACTACTCCTCCATCAAAAGAATCATCTGATAAGGCATTGTTCACGGTTGCGGTAAACGTTACATCAAAGTCACCTGTAATATCCGTATCATCTATTCCCGTAAAGGTAAGTGTCTGCGAAATGTCCCAATTCGCATTGGTAAAGGTCATCTGCGTTACCGAGGTAGTTCCCTGTAATGGATCAGAAACCACATAGTCAATCACTACATCTGTTGCTGGCTGTGAACCTAATACCACACCTACAGTGACCGTACCACCATTTTCATCAACTACATAAGGGCCAGCTGTTGTAAGTGTCGGGCCTACTACAATATCTTCATTGGGTAAATCTACCGTTACGGTCTGGTCTGCTAATGGGTCAAAGTTATCATCCGATCCGGCGTCATTAACCGCTATGGTTATAGAGGTGTTTTGATCTACGACTTGAGGATCATCAACTCCCGTTACGGTAATGGTTTGTGGTACATCCCAATTTGCAGCGGTAAAGGTCAGTGTAGAAAGGTCTACCGTGGCTTCTCCTACATCTGCACTCGTAATATCAAACACCACATCGCTATCTGGTTGTGCATTTAATACTACCGTAAAGGTGCCTGTCCCTCCATTTTCATTCACTATTAAGGCTAATGGCGAAACGGTAAAACCTGCAGTATCATCGTCGGTTAAGGTAATGGCAACGGTTTGGTCTGTCAATGCATCAAAATCATCATCTGAACCTGGGTCATTTACAGCGGCGGTGATGGTTGCCGTATCTGCGGCAATCACATTGTCGTTAACCCCGGTTACCGTTACGGTCTGCGGTACATTCCAATTGGCGTTGGTAAAGGTTAACGAAGTAACAGCTGTTGTTGCTTCCAGCAGGTCGCTAGAAGAAATATCAATCACTACATCACTTACCGGTTGTGCGGTAAGCACTACCGTAAAGGTGCCTGTACCGCCGTCTTCTGCTATAGTTAAAGCGGTTTCACTTGCGGTGAACCCAACTGTTTCATCATCTGTTATTGTATAGGTATGTGAGGTTATCGCTCCTAAACTTACATCACCTGTTGGTGTTTCTAAGTTTAATACAATAGTTTCTCCCGGATCAATCAGATTATCATCGATAATACTCAAGGTAGGGATGGCAATCGCAGTTGCTGCCGTGCCATCATACACCCCAACAGGAATATTAACCACTTGAATGGTAGTAAAGGTAAAGTCAGTTCCTACTGTTGCTGTTCCAGAAACATCTAGGGCGACATTAACCGTAGAAGCATTGACTACTTCCCCCGTAAGGAAAAGTGTTGGAAGGTTCCCTCCTGTAGCTTCTGCATCACTTGCTGCCGCTGTATTGAATGCTACGATTACCGAATCGTCGTTAATTATGGTATAGGTTGAAGTAGTCGTTGCCCCTAAAACCAATTGTCCTGTGGGGACACTGATTTCAAAATCAATCGTTTCATCCGGTTCTACTGCATTTTCATCTGTGATGGACAACCCTGTAATAGCAATACCCGTTGCTGCTGTACCGTCATAGGTTCCAGCGGGTACGTTTATGATTTGTGGTGAGGTAAATGTAAAATCACTTCCTGCCACGGCATCCCCTCCCGTAACCGAAACGGTTACCGCAGAAGCTACTGTAGTGGTTCCGTTGATCAACAGAACCGGAAGGTTCCCGCCTGTAGCTTCATCATCACTTGCCGAAGCACTTATCGTTACCTCCACATCGTTATTCGTAAACGTATAGGCTACCATTTGTGAGGTAACTGCTGCATACACGGCATCAGAACCTGCGGTATTGACTGCAATTGTAATATCGGCAGTATCATCACCAAGGTTGGTATCTTCTACACTTTGTACCGTTACCGTTTGTGGCGTATCCCAATTGGCATTGGTAAAGGTAACTGAGGCTACATCGGTTGTTGCTTCTGCCGTAGCACTTGATGTGATATCTAAGACCACATCGGTTGCTGGTTGTGCCGTAAGTACTACGGTAAAAGTTTCTGTAGTCCCTTCTGGTAAAGTCGTAGTGGTTGCTACTACGGTAAAATTAGCCGTATCATCATCGGTAAAGGTAGCATTGACTACCTGGTCCGAAACGGGATCGAAAGCATCATCAGAAGCGGCATCGTCTATACTTAAGGTAATTAATACTGTATCGTCTCCAATTGCTGAATCATCTACTCCGGTTACTGTTACCGTTTGTGGTATGTTCCAATCTGTATTCGTAAAAGTTAGTGTTGCTACATCTACAGTGCCTTCTGCTATAGCGTTTGAGGTCACATTAATTACCACATCGGTGGCAGGTTGTGCATCTAGTACTACGGTAAAAGTTCCTGTTCCTCCATTTTCACCTACGGTTAATGTCGTTGGTGTTACCGTAAATGCCGCTACATCATCGTCGGTAATGGTGTAGGTAAATAAATCTGCAAAAGCAAAATCGCCACTAACATCCCCTTCAACTAAATTTGGAGAAAAATTGGAAATATCAAAAACAATAGTTTCATTACCTTCTACTAAACTATCATCATTTAAACTAAACCCTGTTAAATCTAATGAGGTAGGTGTCAAACCATCAAAATTAGTATTTGCGGGAATCGTTAAGGTAACTGGTGTAACTAATGTATAATCTGTTCCACCATCAGTGGCGCTAGACAAAAAGGTTAAAATAGACAAATCAAAAGTTAACTCTTGTTCGCTTTCTCCTTTTACTAAAAACTGCACAAAATTATCTGGTGTGCTTTCATCAGAAGAAGCTCCTATCCCCGATGCAAATTCTATAATAACATTGTCGTCATTGCTAATAGTTGCGACACTTGTATTTTGTGATCCTACCGACACATTTGCAGAAGGATTTATCAATGCCAACTCAATGGTTTCATCAGGCTCAATAACCTCATTATCTACTAAGGTAATGTCTACTGAAACTGTTTTTGCTGTGGTATAGTCATCTGCAGGAATCGTTACCGTAGTAGGATCTGCAAAGGTATAGTCTGAAAGTATGGTGGCGGTGCCTCCTGTAATGTCTATATCTATGGTTTCTGCTATGGTGGTTACTGCTCCTGAAACGCTAAGATTTAGGGTGAGTGTACCCGCATCTTCTAAGGCTGCATAGGTAGCATTATCAAATTCTACTGAAATATCATCATTTACAACAACTAATTCAAAAGTTTCATTCGCTGTCCCAATTGTATAATCGGCTGAAGGAACGACTTCTGCTTCATACTTTTCATTTGGCTCTGCCACATTATCATTTAAAATTTGTATGGATGCTGAATCTCCAAACGTTTCCCCAGCAGCAATTGTTATTGTTGTTGGAAATGCGGTACCTACAATATCATTTACATCTAAAGTGGTCAATGCCGTATTTTGAATAGTAACCGTTAATGGATCAATAAGAGTAGCACCACTTATAGTTGCCCTGACCACATAGTTAAGATTCCCAGCCTCTGCATACGATATTTCTGGATCTGCAAAACCTATGAAATTACCTCCAGAAGGCGTAAGAGCTATTTGAACTTCTGGAATATCATCATCGGTTATGGTGTAGATTGATCCTTGGGTAATCGAAAAATCGCCATTCACATCATTAAGTTGTGCTCCAGTTCCAAAATTTGATAACTCAAAACCAACCGTCTCATCACCCTCCACCAGATCATCCGATACTATCGAGAAAGCTGGGATACTCAATGCGGTTGCCGTGGTTCCATCATAGGCCGTATTGGCTAAAATTGTGACCTGCGTTGGTGATGTAAATGTGTAATCCGTTCCAGCTATAGCTGTACCCGAATCAAACGTATTGAATATCACATCAAAGGTAATATCCGTATCGGTTTGACCATTGACCAAAATTTGCGGAAGATTATCTGCTGCAGTTTCATCTGTGGATGCCGCAGTTTGGCTAGCAAATTCTACATTAATCGTATCATCATTGGTGATCGTATATATGTGATTATCTATTAGTGCACCTCCTGTAATTTCTTGTATCACCAAACCACTTTGCGCATTGGACAAAGTCAAATCTATAGTTTCATCTGCTTCTACAATGGTTTCATCTGTAATGGCAAAGTTTAATGGACCTGGTAAATAGTCAAGCGACATATCCACGTCCGTTAATACCGAACCACCACCTGCTATGGCTGTAAAAAAGTATGTGGTACCTTGAGTAAGGTTTATAGTGTATGTTTTTGAAGGAGTTATTTCATTTATGCGATCACCTCCTCCATCAAATATATCACTAGAACCAAAAGCAGTAGTACCTACTCTTACGAGTCCATCCGGGGTACTCGCAGAGGAGAAGGTTTCTGCGGATAGTGTTACCTCATAAGTCCCTGTAAAGGGTGCTACAATAGATCGCTCTCCATCTATTCTACTACCACCGGGAACTAACGGATCATTTCTAACTACTGCATAGCTTTCATCAAATTGATTGACTTTTCCTAAATCTAACCCTGCAAGTGCTACTGGCGAAGCTGCTGTATACGTTCCTGCCGGGATACTTACGGTTATAGTTTGTGGTAAAGCTGCGGTATTACCTCCAAAGGTATAGTCAGTTCCTAAAGTAGCTGTCCCTGCTGCATTTAATACGACATCAATATTCGTATCCTCATTTAAAGTCCCGTCTATTAATAAATTTGGTAGGTTACTTACTGCTGCATTTTCATCTGCACTTGCCGCAGCAGCTTCAAACTCGATACTGGTGGCTAGTCTTGCTAATGTAAAGAAAGTTGTTCCTGGCAAGGTTGTCGTTACCGTTCCCGTAGCAGAAAGTGGCGATGCTGTTGTACCCGTTGTTGCACTAAAATCGCCATTGATGGTTCGTTTTAACAACACCCAAGTATCATCATAGCCATCGAACTGTAAGCTGACAGGATTAGTTATCAACCCAGTATTGACCGATTTCCATTCACGGGCCGATCGTTCATAATAGGTTGTGGTTTCTAAGTCGGTACTCACTGCATCTCCGGAAGCTCCGCTATTACCATCATTACCAATCATTAAAAACTGTTGATTAAATAAATCGGTTCTAGAACCATCATTTGCGGTAGTAAAATCGGTGTTGGTAGCAACCGTAAGCACCGCTCCATTATTAACTGATTTTGAAATTTCTTGGTTTAAGCCTGAAGCATCATCACGTGCGATACCAAAAATATCATTGGCGTAGGTTGCATCAACCGCCCAAACGGTGTTGCCTGCGCTATCCAAATAGGCAGTTGCACCACTATTAAGTGTAATCCCATATTTAATAGCTAAATAAGATTCTATTTGAGCTCTGCCCGCTGTAGTGGCGTCGTTATATACGATAACCTCTGCAATATCACCAGACCAAAAACCGCTACTATTTGCGAAAGCTCCTATTTTACCATCAGTACCACCTAATAAGTCTACATTTACATTATCCTGTGCAATCCCAAGACTTACTCCATTAGTATATAAGGCATCGATACCAGCAGTTAAAGAATATCCTGTTATTGCTGGAGTATTTACCAACCAGCTCCCGTCGTTAGAAGTCAACTCAAAAGCATTACCGCTGACAAAGGGATCGTTTATAAAATTATTCCAATGACCAAAATTTATACTATTGGATGCCGGATTAACAATCGTTCCCAACGAAACCATATATATTGCTCCAGCATCAGTATTTCTTTGCGAAACTACATAAATAGCCTTATCACCTGTACCATTTTCAAAAGCTGCATTGGTTAAATCATAATAATCTGCTGTTCCATTAAAAGCAATTTGATCATTAAAATTTAAGGAATTTGTGTTAAGTGACGGTGTACCATTCGCCGTTACTGTAGTATTATTACCAGATTGATCTGTCCAAGCCGCACCACCTACATCCGCTTTTAACCAAAGGGATAAATTAGCTCCTACATCACCGGGTGTTTTATCTACAATAGTAATAGTTGCGGAATCATCTGCTGTTTGTGGTACTATGGATAAGTCATCAAAGATAAGTCCTACACCTTGATTATTTGTAGTTGTAAAATCTATACGAGTGGAATTACTAGTTGCGGTAAACAAAAAAGTTTCTGTCGCTAAATTAAATGTAGTATTTGTTTTAGTTACGAGTAATTGATTTAAAAGTGCTGATGTTCCTGCATTTCTGGCGGCTACTGTTACACTAGCTGGATTTGGTCCTCCAGCTGTTCTTCTCGAAGCTTTAAAATTAACCGTGTAAGTAACACCGTTTATTGTGGGAATATTTTGAAAACCTTGAGATTGACAATCTACTTCTAAAACTTGATTAGAGCTATTTGATCCTCCATAAATTGTTTCAGGATTAGTTTCAAATGCATATGCTGTCCCAAGAGTAGCCTGTATTGCTGGAGTACAAACATTTGTTCCTGATAATGGCGTCCAAAATGTACCGGCACTATTGAAGCCAGCATCATTAGCTAAATCGGTAAAAACACTAATTGAAAAATCTTCAAGATCCTCCGTTGTGGTATCGCCAATAATAGGTATCGATATCGTACCTGTTGAAATCCCTTCTGGAATCACAATGCGATCACCAGGAACTGTATAGTCTAATCCTTCTACTGCTGTGTTTGCTGTAATGGCATATAAAACTGTGGTTCCTCCCACGGGTGCAGCACCAGGTAATGTTACCGTTACCACCGCATTAGAAGTACCTTCGATTACCGAGATATTTTCTACTGTTGCTTGCGCACAAAGTGATGTACTGCCTATCCATAGGAGCATCACGGTGGTTATTATATTTCTAAAAAAAGTAGACTTTTTCATGTTCTCAAAAATTTAGTAGTGAATTTGTATGGGCGTAAGTACTCGACTTATAACGAGCAGCAAAAAAAACGTTACCTGTTTTATAGTCAATATGTTAGGTTTGTACTGTATACTACGACTCCATACCTGAAGCATATCAGGTTTAAAAAAACTTGTTAAGAAAGTGCTAAAAAATTTACGGTAAGACCGTAAAAAAGTTAAAGAATCCCTATATTTCAATCGTAATTTGATTAAAATAGGAAGGGTTTGTTTTTCTGTAAAAGAAAGGTAAATCTTACTAAGACATAGAAGATATCTTGTAAGTATAAGAAGTAATAATCCAATCATAATGGTTAATTTAATTAATCGTTATTCAGACCCTGCATTTGTTGGCTCGCCAAAGTTTTACAAATTGCGGGGTTGTTTTTTACAGTTGTACCTTTATCAAAAATAAATGCCAACTGGTCTATATATTATAGACTGTATTTTAATTTTTCTATTTCAATTTTTTATTCTTCATTACTGTGTGCAACATTTTTTGCACCTATATTATTGTATATCTAAAAGATACTGTTAGTTTTTATGTGTCTATACACTTCAATTAAATGTATGTTGCCATATCTTTTATAACAATGTATACATTTTTATTAATTCATATACTACTTTATTAATTCATATACTACTATTCTGGATAAAAATCCAAAACTACTTTTAGTATATAAAACAGCTCAGGGTGGGGTAAGAAATAAGCTTTTTTATACTAAAATTATGATGCTGTCTTTTTCTTTAAAATAACAATACATAAATATAATCACATTTTGTTAAATTAACATACATTGAAACCACCTAATTATTATGGTTTTACCGTATAAAAATCAAAAATCAAGAAACCTTAAACAATTTTAGTAGTTTTCATCAAACACTAAAAATTAAACACTTAATTATCAGTACTTTAACTTTTTATAATGATTAAAAGCTTAGCTTTTTGTTTAACTATAATGTAGGAATTTACTTCATATAATTCTAAAATAGTATGTTTTTAACACACAAATCATGCTTTTTTGCCGTTTATATGTTTTTGTAAAAACGTCAAATCATTATAGCTATTCCGTAAAAAAAATGTTAAAAAAAATGGTTTTACTCTAAAACCTTGATCGTAAAATGGTTTGGAGTGGGAACTGACCCTTCCTTCCCGCTGTGGCGGGACACCTTACCTTGATTAAGGGAAGGAGCTTTTTTTATATGTTAAGCTTCCCGCTTTAGCTAAAGAGGGGGATGGTGGGGACTTACCCTTCCGTCCCGCTGTGGCGGGACACCTTCCCTTGGTAAGGGAAGGAGCTTTTTTATATGGAGCTTCCCGCTTTTGTTAAAGTGGGGGATGGTGGGGACTTACCCTTCCGTCCCGCTGTGGCGGGACACCTTCCCTTTTTTAAGGGAAGGAGCTTTTTTAATATGTTAAGCTCCCTGCTAAAAAAAATTGTTTCAAAAAATGAAACTCTTATGAAGTATTATTGCATCATTGAAACAAATAAATTAGATAAAAAAACTTCGGCTTTTGCTAAAGTTGGAGGGTGCAGTAAAACTGAACTGGAGGTGCTTGATAAACCCCTCTTTCTTCTAAACATAGTTTAGAATTCATTCTCCCCTTTTTATAAAAGGGAGAGCCCTAAAAAATTATTAAAAATAATTTTATGAAGAAAAGAAAAATTCATTCTAAAAAAGAACTTGAAAAATATCGAAAAGCATTAAGAAGTAACTTAACTCCTGCCGAGGCTTTTCTTTGGAAACAATTAAGTGCCAGAAAATTTGAAGGACGTAAATTTCAAAGACAACACAGCATTCATAATTACATCGTAGATTTTTATTGTGCAAAAGAAAAACTGGTAATCGAGTTAGATGGTCAAGTTCACATGAATCCTGCTGCGCAAGAAAAAGATGCGAAAAGGGATAAAACGCTGGAAAATCTGGGTTTTAAAGTAATTCGGTTCGAAAATAAAATGGTTTTTGATCAGTTGCCTTCGGTGTTGCAGGGGATAAAGGATTGTTTTGGGTGGGTGTGATGACCCTTCCGTCCCGCTGTGGCGGGACACCTTCCCTTGGTAAGGGAAGGAGCTTTTTTATATTAGGCTCCCCTCTTTAGATAAAGAGGGGAATGTTCAGCTTTGCTGAACCAGGGGTGTTTTGAAATCCCTCTCTTTTTTAAGCCTTATTATCTAATTGTTTTTAACTCTATAAGTAGTTCTTCTATTTATAATTACTGTACGTACACCTGTTGCCAAAGTGAACCTTGTATTGTTAGAAAGTGCTGTTACTCCCGTAAAACTATAAACATCACTACCAAGGGAAGTAGCTCCCGAAATTGGGGTTTCATCATTAAAAAAACCATCATTATCAGTATCCACCAAAAGTTTCAAAAAAAACGCATTAATTCCCACTAGTCCAGTTGCATCAAATCTAATTTCAACACTACCTACATCCACTGCTCCTCCTGCAGTATTTACTTCGCTTACTCTCCACTCACGATCTAATCTTGCATGGATACGATTAGGCACATCTGTAGTATTACTCATGAGCACATCACCATTATCATGTCCCCACATCAAAAACTCATTATCATCCAGACCTGTAGGGTTTAGCACTCTCACTATTCCTGTTCCTTGAGCATCATTATGAAGATTAGCAACATCTATTCTACCTATTCCAGCCACATCATGATCATAATTACCTGCTGCTACATCATCTTCATTATATACATCAACCGGAATTGTAATACCAGCATATTTAGCACTAAGGTAATTATCCACTATAATAGTCTGTGCAGTATTGAGGCTATTATTATACAATACTATTTCTAGAAAATCTCCACTTGCTTCATCTGCACCTGTAGCATTTCTACCAATTCTATCATAAGGTATTCCGACCGTTGTGGATCCTATATTCAATACTTGAGTTGTTCCATTTACTTGCACATTAAGGTTAGCAGATCCAGCTGATTTATGATAAGATAGTATAGAATTTACACCAAATGGAGACGCTATTGTTGTACTATAATCTGCAACTCCATAACGCGTATAACCTACCCTACCCCTATTTGGCCATTGTTCTATACGTAAAGAACTAGTTGTATTATCGAATAAAGTATGAGAAAGCCCTGTTTTTACAGAATTTAAAACAAAATATGCACTTGCATTACTATATGCTCCTGCAATTGACCCGTTCATAAACTGTGGCGTAGCCAAAGCCGAATTGAAATTAACCGCATCAAAAGTGCCAGTTGTATTATATGTCGGCCTGTTTGCGCCTGTTTGCGTATAATTATTAGTATTCCCACTATAATCGGACCAAGTAGATATTGCACTACCATTAACTGGATTATCTGTATTGTCTCCATCTGCATCTATATCATCTGATTTTAACCATACTTGTAACGAAGATGTCCCATCAATAGTACCTACTCCTCCAGGACCTGTTTGCGTAAAGCTAAAAAAAGAAATTAAAAAAAATAAAACACCTATATATAGTTGTTTTTTCATTCTGTATTATTTTAAGTGTATTGCTTTAAAATCAAGACCGATCTGTACTATACATTACATCGTTTAGCCCGGATTATACATTAGTTTTTGATGAGAAAGCTAATATTTCACGAAAAGACAATACAAATTTACTTGCATTTACAACTTGTTCTATGATAAAAAAACCTCCGTTTAAACGGGCTGGTATTACTGTTTACAACTACTTTAAAATATATCGTTCACTATTCTTTAGTACATTTGAAACCTTTATTATGAAGTTCTAATGTAGCCTCTAGATTTAGGGAAAAAAGATACTAAAAAATATCATTTTAATACTACTTTACAAGATACAGTTTGACGAGCGCTTGCAATTGTCTTCAGTTTTGTAATGGATAAAAAAATGTTTTGGGGATTTGTGAACTGACCCTTCCGTCCCGCCGTGGCGGGACACCTTCCCTTGGCAAGGGAAGGAGCTTTTTTGTATTGGGTTCCTCTCTTTTGTTAAAGTGGAGAATGTTTAGCTATGCCGAACCAGGAGTGGGAACTGACCCTTCCGTCCCGCTGTGGTGGGACACCTTCCCTTGGTAAGGGAAGGAGCTTTTTTGTATTGGATTCCTCTCTTTTGTTAAAGTGGAGAATGTTTAGCTTTGCTGGAACAGGAGTGGGAACTGACCCTTCCGTCCCGCTGTGGCGGGACACCTTCCCTTGGTAAGGGAAGGAGCTTTTTTATGTGGAGCTCCCCGCTTTTGTTAAAGTGGGGAATGTTTAGCTTTGCTGGAACAGGAGTGGGAACTGACCCTTCCGTCCCGCCGTGGCGGGACACCTTCCCTTGATAAGGGAAGGAGCTTTTTTATATTAGGCTCCCCTCTTTAGATAAAGAGGGGAATGTTCAGCTTTGCTGAACAAAGGGTGTTTTTTTACCCCTCTTTCTGAATCTCTACCGAATGCGGATATGGGATTTCGATACCTGCTTTGTCTAGTACTAGTTTACAATTTTCTATAGTCGCAAAATATACATCCCAATAGTTTTCGGGAGTACAATAAGGTCGTATTGCCAGATCTACAGAACTTTCCCCCAGATTGGATACATTTACCGTGGGAGCAGGTTCTATTAAGACTTTGTCATTTGAAGTTAATACCCCCAACAACACTTCCTTTGCATTCTTGATATCTTCATCATACCCAATACCAATAGTAATATCTACTCTCATTTTTCCTTCAGCCGTATAATTAATGATATTGCCATTGGCCAATGCACCATTAGGTATAATTGCCAATTTATTTTCTGGAGTGATTAGTTTGGTGGTAAAAATCTCTATCTCTTTGACAGTACCTAATATTTCTTGAGCTTCTATTATATCTCCAATTTTATATGGCCTGAAGATGATAATCAATACGCCACCTGCAAAATTAGACAAGGATCCTTGTAACGAAAGTCCAACCGCCAAACCAACCGCAGCAATTAATGCTGCAAATGTAGTGATATCCACCCCTAATCTGGAAATCACCACAATAATCAAAAATATTTTTAAACCCCATGATACCAGGTTCAATAAGAATTTTTGTAAGGAATCGTCATACCTATTTTTTTCCATCATTTTCCCGACTGTTTTGATTAATTTCTTAATCAACCAGGAGCCAACACTATAAATAAGTATTGCGGTAATAAGTTTTGGACCAAATTCTTTGGCAAGTTCAACACCGTAGTTAAACCACTCTTGCGCTTTTTCCATTATAGTATTTTCTGATTACGTTTTGTTATCCATTTTTCTTTCAAAATTTGAGATTTAGAATCGAGCTTCTTGTAACAAATCAATGAGTTCAAGTTACATTTATGAGAAAGTTTTAGTTTAAAGAAGTAATATTATTCTATATGATTATCCGTAATATGTAGTAGAACTCATCTTGACTTTTTCTATTTCCTAAAAAATGACTGAAACTCACCCATATTTTGTTACTTTTCTTATCTGTAGCGCTGCTATAGCTTTCAAAAAGTGCCTCATCTGGTCAAATTTCACTACCATCGCTACGTCTGGCCTCTCCCTGTCAGTCGATCCTGGTCAAAAACAAAAAGTCAAGATGAGTTCATAATGTAATTCTTTACCGTCATTTCGAACCCTGTCTGCATTACCGCAGGTAGGCAGGTTTATTTCGGAATCTCATTTCGTTAATAAACAATCAGTTATAATGAGAACCTAAAACGAGTTCAGGTTGACGATTATGGTATATGATATATTACGGATATTCAAATTATTCTATTATTATAAACTCACTTCGTCGATTGAGTTGGTGTTCTTCGTCACTGCAAACTACTTCATTTTTACATTTGTTAACCAAATCGGTTTCTCCATATCCTCTGCCTGTAACACGCGACGGATCGATCCCTCCTTTATCAATAATATATTTGATTGTGCTTTTTGCACGTTTTTCACTCAAATACATATTATAATCATCATCTGCCCGACTATCTGTATGCGATCGTACGTCTATTTTTAGCCCTGAGTATTCTTTTAATGCAGCAATAATCTTTTGTAACTCTACTTCTGAATCAGAACGGATGAAGGATTTATTGAGATCAAAATAAATAGGTTCTAGATCTAAGATCAAGGCAAGATCGTCTCCGCGACGGTATTCTTTTTTACCATCTAAGTCGCTATCGGTAAGCTGTAAAGCAAGATTATGTTCAAACTCCAGTACATTATTGGTGTTCAAAACAGCTTCGGTTGGGTTGAATGAGGGTTTGGTAGCTCTTACGGCATAAGGAGTATCGCATTCAAGATCAAACTTATATCTTCCCGTATTATCGGTAACGGTGCTTTGTAATTCGTTATTTAGATCATCCATCAAAATCACCTCTGCCTCTGCCAATTTTTCTTTGGAAGTAGCATCAGTAACCACTCCGGTTACATATTGATTACACTCGGTAATTAATTCTTCTGTTTGTTTGAAACTATAGATATCGTCATTTCCTTTTCCACCCTTACGATTACTTGCAAAGTATCCTATTTTTGTACTTTCATTAAGTACAAAGGTAAAATCGTCTTCGTCGCTGTTTACTGGTTTTCCTACGTTATACGGAATGGAAAACTCACCGAATTCTTCGGGAACGGCTATAAAAACATCTAGCCCGCCCAAACCTATATGTCCATCACTGGCAAAGTACAATCGACCAGAATCACTCACATACGGAAATGTTTCTCTACCTTCAGTATTAATTTTATCTCCTAGATTTCTTGGTTCTCCAAAAGTACCATCTTCATTTACATCTACCACATATAAATCTGAAAGCCCTCTACTATCGGGCATATCACTGGCAAAATAAAGCTTTTTACCATCTGTGCTTAAAGCAGGGTGTGCTACTGAATATTCGTCGCTATTAAAAGGCAGTTCTTCTACATTGGTCCATTTTTCATCTTCGAGTGTAGCTCTATATATTTTTAACAATATGGTACCTGCGGTATTGGACCCAAGTTTCCGTTTTGTATAATTGTTTCGCGTAAAATATACTGTTTGGCCATCTTTACTGAAAGAAGTGGAAGATTCATGAAACTTTGTATTAATTTTTCCTTTTAATTTTTTAGGAGTTTGAAGAATTCCATTGGCCGCAATCATATTAGAAGCAAACAAATCCAAAAATGGCATTTCGTTCCATTCGTGTACTGTTTTACTCATTCCGCTTCCTCCTCGAGATGATGCAAATATGAGTTGCCCTTGATTATTGAAACTTGGCGCATAATCTGAATATTTTGAATTCACACTTAATTTTAATATCCTAAATTTCCCAGATTGCATTTCGATAAACTTCAAATAATCTCGGGTATTCATGAAGTATTCGGCCCTTTGATCATTTCCTGTAAGGGTATTAAACCTCTCCATTACCTTATCTGCTTCTTCATAACGTTCTACACTTTTTAAACTTTGAGAGTATCTAAACAAATATTCAGGATCTATTTCATCTGCATAGTTATTGGTTAATTTCTCATACCAAGGAACGGCCTCTTCAAGTTGTGCATTGAAATAGTAAGAATCTGCCAATTTTTTAAATAAGTCCAATGATTCATAACCACTTTCGGCAACCTTCAGGTATATTTTACGTGCATCGACAAAGGCAAAACGATCAAAGTCCTCGTTAGCTTTTTCAAGGCGCTTGTCTTGAGTGTATACTTTACACGATATTAATATGCATAAAAATAGATGTATTATGTAATTGTTCAAATTCATCTGTTTTAGGTTTTACCGTTTCTTTAAAACACTATATTTTTAAAAGAAACGTGGGGTTAACATTCTATTATATTTTTTAAAGAGCTCAAAGCGCAACATGACTTCGTAACTACCATCATTAAACTGAGTTTGTCCTAATTCTGTTGTTTCTCTATCATAAGCAAAACCAATCATCATCGAGTCAGATACTTGAAAACCAACCTGAGCGGTTACAGCGGCACTCCATCGATATGCCACTCCAAGAGTTAAACGTTCATACAATAGAAAGTTTGCTGAAACATCTACTTGCAATGGTGCTCCAAACACCAACTTACTTAAAACTGCAGGTTTAAACTTTACATTATCACTCAAATCAAAAACATATCCAGAAATAAAGTAGTAATTAATTCTCTCTTCTGCCAAAAAACTTACCGCATCGCTATCACTGCTGGTTGTACTCTCATCAAAATGATCTGTTTCTAAAAGATTAGGCGCACTTAATCCAAAATAAAATTTATCGGTGTGATAGTATGCCCCTATCCCCACTTGTGGGCTAAATTTATTATCAATATTGTTTTGAAACAAATTATCATTAGCATTAAATTGGGTTAATCTCTGAAAATCAATATTCAATAAATGCGCTCCGGCTTTTAATCCAAAACTTAGTTTTCCTTTATCAGAAGTGGGTATGGTATATGAAAAATCAACGTCAATATATGTCTCATCTGTTGGACCAATTTCATCATTCACAACAGACAATCCAAGCCCTACACGTTCGTTATTTCCTATAGGTGTATTAAGTGTTAATGTTTGTGTTCTTGGGGCTCCTTCCAAACCAACCCATTGGCTACGATGTAGTCCCATTATACTCATAACACCCCGACTGCCTGCATAGGCCGGATTAACACTAATTGTATTGTACATATATTGGGTGTATTGAGCATCTTGCTGTGCATAATTATAATGAAACACAAAACTCAAAAGTGCTGTAGCAATTATTGTGTGTACTTTTTTCATCCGCTCTAATTTAGTATTTTTTATTTAAACCCACGGGAATTATACCCGCGGGTATTTAGTTTTGGTCGATTATCTATTAATATATAAATACCCTGCTCTACTTTTACGTTCACCAGATTCAAGTATATATTCTAATACATAGTAATAGGTTCCTACAGGTAATTCATCCTTTTCTTCAATAGTAGTTCTTCCGTTTGAAATTCCTCTAAAGAAATTATTATTTCTACCATAGTTTCTGGACTCATATACCATAACACCCCATCGGTTATAGATCTCTAATGTGTTTTCTAATCTTTCGATTCCGCTGATTACGAATACATCATTTGCACCATCTCCATTTGGTGAAAGTCCTGTGAATACTGTAATCCCGTCTTCTCCAGTTGAAGGAACGTTCGGTTCTAGGTAATCTGGAATTCCATTTCCGTCGGTATCAAAAGCATCTTCAGGATTACCATTTCCATCTGGATCGGGGTTTTCGTTAACTGTAAGCAGTCCATCATTATCATCATCAACATCCTGGAAGTCGTCTATCCCATCTCCATCTGTATCCTGAACAGGATAGTTTATTGTACCATCATTAAACTCTCCTATATCCTGAACTCCATTAGGAATCCCATCAGTACCAACTTCGCCTTCTATTGTACCTTCTCCAGAAACAGTAAGTCCAGTAAGGTCTGCTCCTGACTCATATACATCCAGTACACCATCTCCGTCGGCATCAAGATCTAAGCGATCTACGATACCATCACCATCGGTATCCAGGTTCGGATCACCATTTTGTTCTTCGATATCTGTAATTCCGTCATTATCGTCATCTAAATCATCTGGATCTGCTATTCCATCACCATCGCTATCGATAGCACTTATAGTTACATCATCTGGATCACCATCACCATCTGGATCTACATCTGCAGGATTATTTGGATCATCAGAAGTCTCTGTAATCACTTCGCCTCCTAGAGTAGTTCCTGTTACTTCGGCCACGTTAATAACCTGTCCTGCCAAAATATCGGCTTGTGTTACTACATGCTCGGCGAGTACAATTGCTGTATCTCCTGTTGCTAATGTAGTGATTGGGAGTCCTGAAATAATTGTGGCATTGGTATCAATCACAGTGATATTGTTTAATGTGACACTACCTGTATTTTCGATTTCTATTGTATAGGTGATCACATCTCCTTCGGAAGCAAATACTCTTGGGTCTGCAGCTTTGGTAACTGATAATCTTCCTTCGGTATTTAATCCTGTCTCAGTTTCGGTAGCATCATCTGGATCAGGAGTAGTAGGATCATCAGACATATCGGTTACAGGAATTCCGTTAGGGTCATCTCCTGTAACATCTGCTTGGTTGATTACAATACCAGCATCAAGATCGGCTTGGGTGATTATATGTGAAGCAATAACTGTTACCCTATCTCCTGGAGCCATTGTTGCTATCGAAGCTGGAATAATACTACCCACATCGGCATTTGCATCAGAAACGATCACGTTGGTTAGCGTCACTGTACCTGTATTAATAACTTCCATTGTATAAGTTATTACTTCTCCTACAGTATCATAAGCTCCATCTGGTGCAGGATCGTCTAGTTTGGTTATTGTAAGTTCTGGGTTCTGATCAATTGGAGTTATCGTAGCATCATCAAGGGTAGCAGTATCCGGATCATCAGAATCATCGGTAACATCATCAATTCCTGTTGGACTATCTCCTGTTACATTTGCTGTATTAATAACTTCTCCATTATCCAGATCAAATTGTGTTATGGTATGCGTAGCTGTTACAGAAATAGTCTGTCCCGGATCAATACTCGTAATTGTACCCGGAGTAATTGTATCTGCATTACCATCAGTAACATCTACATCGGTTAGCGTTACATTTCCATCATTAGTTACCAGAATAGTATAGGTAATAGCTTCACCAACCGTATCATAAGAACCATCTGCCGGTGCATTGTCGGCTTTGGTAATATTAATTGCCGGATTAGGAGTCAAGGTAAGTACTGTAGGATCATCTGGACTACCATCCATATTTGGATCACTATCTGTTACATCTATAGGATCATCAGATAGATCTGTTACGGTAACATTATTTGGATCTAACCCGATTACTGTAGCTTGATTAGTATAACTACCTGAATCAATTTCGGCCTGTGTAAGTGTATGTGTCGCAGTATATGTACTATTATCTATAGCTCCGGCAACTAAATCAATTGTCGTCATCGGACTAACGGTTGCATCTCCATCTGTTACACTAATACCCGTTAGGTCAACATTTCCTCTATTAGTTAGTACAAATACATAGTCAATATTTTCTCCGACATCTGCAAAACCATTCATATTCACATCATCTAGTGTGGCTGTTTTTGTAATATCTAATAAAGGTTGTCTTAAATCGGTCACTGTCGGATCATCCGGACTACCATCATTGTTCGGATCAACATCAGT
>CANMLL010000022.1 GCA_947498775.1 uncultured Aquimarina sp. | reverse complement strand
CGTTTCGACTCATAATTAAAGTTAAAAACTAAAACCCTTCTAACCAAAAAAAAAGACTGCCTTTTCAGACAGCCTCTCGGTAAATTTTGTCTCATTTGTGACCGCGGAGGGATTAACTGGCGTTGATCCCATTGAACTCACTACTGCAAATACAAAACTAGCAAAGCTATCGCTTTACAGTTTTTGTTATTCTCCAAAGATTCAAAACTACGTTTTGATCTTTTCCGAATAACAAAAACCTGCAATTTCATTGCAGGTTTTGTGCTTGATGTGACCGCGGCAGGACATATGTCGAACCCTTTTGAAAATGAACTTCTGAAGATCAATGAGTTAGCAGAGTATTTTAGAGTTGCTTAACAAAAAGAAATTATACATTTTCTAACCTGTGACCTAAGAACTCGTAATCCAAAGGTCGCAGGTTCGAGTTCTGCTCCCACCACAAACAATAACCTATTAATTTTTAAATACTTATTTTTACTTATAGCCATTTTTTATTCTTGAAAATCTTCAAATTTAACGTTTACGTACAGATTTTATTAAAAAACAAGATAAGGGCATACACTTCAAACAGGAAAATTTAGAATTAAATGAGAGGTAGTAAAGTACAGTTTACTACAGAGGAAATAAAAATCAAGTATTTTTAGGAGATATCAACAGGATGTTTCTAAATGCATTAAATACTTGTGACAAGATTTTTGAGGGATGGAAGGAATGGCCCGAGTATTATAAGTTGGATTTTATTAATAATTTAATGTCACATATTTGTGACAATGTGAAAATTGTTTTATTTTTGTATTATATGATATTAGAGACAAAATCTAGAATTATTGAATCTGCAATAAAAGTTTTCAATTCCGATTATTCGGCACCTCTTCAAAAGGTGGCTGACAATGCTAATATTACCCGAAGGACTTTGCATCGGTATTTTAAAGACCGTAATGAATTGGTTGCTGTTTGTGAGAGGGAAATGGAGGTAAGTTGCAAGAAAGCAATGATAGCTGCTATAAAAAGTTCTAACGACCCGTTGATTCAACTGGAAAATATGCTATACGCTGGGATTGATTGTGGTGCAAAGTATTCGTTTTTCTATAAACTTCATCAGCAAGATGGCCATAGTCATAATAAAAATAATAAAGATTGTGTTGACTATGATTTCATATATAACAGTTTTACGAACATTGTTAAAGAGTTGCAGAAAAGTGGTGTTGTCAATAAACAAATGACGGTTCAGTGGATTCAAAATTTACACGCTGGAATTATTAATAGTACAGTAAATACAAATGACACTAGCGAATCATCAAAATCCAATATCAGAAATTTTGCCTGGAAATCATTTATAAAAGGAATTGCACCTTAAAAAAAATTTGCACCTATATGTCTCAAAATTGTGACATATAATTAATCTAAGATATGTATGAAAAAATCAATTTTAAATTTATCAGCAGTAGTCGTCTTTCAACTTATTGCCATCCAATCAATAAATTCCCAAACCAAAGGAAACAACAATATAAGCGATAAGATTGCAAATTTCGACAGTCAACAAATTCACTACCTTCAATCTGGCTCTGGAACTAATGCTCTAGTTTTACTCCACGGTTGGCCAGAGAGTTCCTATATGTGGAAACATATAATACCTAAACTTTCAAAAGACAAGTCACTCACTATAATTGCGCCCGATTTAAGAGGTATAAACGGTTCAACCACGCCTGACAATAAATTTGATAAGGCTTCAATGGCTGGGGACATTAATAAACTTGTTGAACATCTGAACCTCGATAAGGTAATCGTGGTAGGACACGATATCGGTGGAATGGTAGCTTATGCTTATGCTCGATTATATCCCAAAAATATAGTTGGTCTAGGAATATTGGATGTACCCTTACCAGGTTTGGGTACGTGGGATGAATTGATAAAAACGGAACACGCTTGGCATTTTTTGTTTCACAACCAAAAACCGCTTGCGGAAAATCTCGTCATCGGTAATCAAGAGGAATACTTCCGTTTTTTTATGCATGGTCATTCTGTAAATAAAAAGGCTATAGATAATAATGTTATTGAGGAGCACGCTAGAGCCTACACTACGCGAGCAAGTCTAAAGGCTGGATTTGAATGGTATCGAGCATTTTCCGATGATGCCTTGTTTAATATTACACATACAGATGTCATTGATTTTCCTGTATTGCTTGTTGGTGCCCAATACAGTATGGAAAGTTCTTTGCCAGAAATGAGAAAAAGTTTGGAATTAGTACGGGTAAATTCTATAACTACTGCCACAGTGGCTGAGTCTGGACATTATATTGTTGAAGAAAAACCTGATGAAACGACCAAATTGATTATTGATTTTATTGCAAAAGTCAATAACAAATCTGTGTTTTTAATTAGTAGTAATAAGAGTTTTGATGTTAGAACACCACGATAATGAATGAATTAATAGATACAGTACAAACGTGTTCCATAATTCCAATGGATTTAAAACACTTAAAAATAGAAGCCCTAAATTCCAAATATACAGTGGTACTTACTGATTTAAATGGTGATGGAATTTTAAAAGGGTATGAGGATTCTATAGAAGAAGCTATTAATGACCTACACCATAGCTTAATCTGAGAACGCAATGGGAAACCGAAGAAAATTTATAAAACAAAGTTTATTTGCGTCAGCGGTAGTAATGCTACCCTTGCCGTTATCTGCTTTTAAAAAATTAGATATTATGACAAAAGAAACAAAATTTGATGTGCTGATTATAGGTGGTAGTTATGCAGGTCTTTCTGCAGCAATGGCTTTAGGAAGGTCACTTAGAAACGTTCTTATCATCGATGCGGGAAATCCTTGCAACGAGCAGACTCCGCATTCCCATAACTTTATTACGCAAGATGGTGCTACCCCCGCATCTATTTCAGCTAAAGCAAAAGAACAGGTTTTGGAATATCCAACGGTACAATTTTTAAAGGATTTTGCAGTACAAGGAAAAAAACTTGAAAATGGTTTTGAAATTACAACGCAATCCGGTCAATCTTATCAGGGAAGAAAACTCGTCTTCGCCACTGGTATAAAGGATATTCTACCCCAAATAGATGGCTTTGCCGAATGCTGGGGAATCACCGCAGTACATTGTCCTTATTGTCACGGTTATGAAGTACGGAAAGTGAAAACCGGTATCTTGGCCAACGGGGATAGTGCTTTTGAAACAGCAAAATTGATTTCAAACTGGACGGACGAGCTATCCATTTACACCAATGGAAAATCCGAATTGAGTGAGAGCCAAGTTAATGAACTCAACCAAAACAATATCGTCGTAATCGAAAAGTCTATTGCTTCTATTGAGCATACAGATGGACGTATTGAAAAACTAAAATTTAAGGATGGAACTTTGGAAACACTAAAGGCACTTTATGCACGAGTACCTTTTGAGCAGCATTCAGCTATTCCTAAGACACTAGGATGTGAATTCGACGATAATGGGTATATCGAAGTAGATATGTTTCAAAAAACATCGGTTCCTGGTGTATTTGCCTGTGGGGACAACACTACTATTATACGTTCGGTTGCCCAAGCGGTATACGCTGGAAATCTTTCGGGTGGTGTTTCTAATATGGAAATGATTCAGGAAGATTGGATAGGCGATTAATATTAAAATCAATAGTTTTAAGTATCAGTAACCGATTTTAAATCCGTTTTATCAATGTTTTTTAAATCTGTTTGAAATATATAAGTGACAATCCTTAATTTTGTAAAAAAGAGTTATGGAAAATTTAACCGAATTTTATAAGAATAAAGGATTGGCAACGGATAGATTTCAACCTTCAGGAATCGGGCATTTTAATGTATTTGACCTCGAAAAAAGTTTGAGTCCAAATGCCAAACCCGTTAGTTACACAAGAAGGGACTTCTATAAAATCACATTAATACGTGGCAAACACACCTTTCATTATGCCGATAGAAGTATTGAGACTAATGGAAGTACGTTGATGTTCTTTAATCCACAAGTTCCTTATTCCTTTGTGCAAGGTAGCGGGGAATGCTCAGGAAGCTTTTTGATTTTTAAAGAGGTATTTCTTTTGAATTCTATACACGAAAGCCCGTCAAATCTGCCAGTTTTTAGCATTGACGGGCATCCCAATTTTGAATTGACACGAGAACAAGACAACTACATAAGTCAAGTTTTTGAGCAAATTACAACAGAAATAGACTCTACATACCACTATAAGTATGAAGTAATAAAAAGTAAGGTTTCAGATATCATCCATTACGCCCTAAAATTACAACCTACCAGAATAAGAGCCACCAAATTAGATGCGAGCACCCGAATAACAATTATCTTTAAAGAAGCATTAGAACGTCAGTTTCCAGTAGAATCAACGAATTATTGCATCACTGAAAAGACCCCAAGCGACTTCGCAAACCGGCTTTCGATTCATGTAAATTCGTTGAATCGGGCGGTTAAAAAGACAACAGGTAAAACTACGACACAACTTATCGCAGAACGTATTGTTTCCGAAGCTCATATTTTACTTCGGCTTACCGATTGGTCAATTTCCGAAATAGCCTATTCATTGGGTTTTGATGAACCTGCCCATTTTACTACCTTTTTTAAGAAACAGACAGCAACAACGCCTACATCAATTCGTCAGGCAGTTTAAATTATAAAGTGCTAATTGCTATTTTGAAAAAGAGCAAAAACTTTTCTATTGTTTGAATTATGTAAGTGTTGGTTTGATTGATATATGAAAGTAGGCGTGTAACAACCATAATTTTGTTTGAGACAAAAAGTATTAATCTTAAATAAATAATTATGAGTAAAGTATGGTTCATCACAGGTGCATCAAAAGGATTGGGCTTAAACCTAGTTGAGAAATTACTGAAATCCGGGCATAAAGTTGCAGCAACTTCAAGAAATCAAAAACAGCTAATCGAAAAAGTTTCTGAAAAGAGCGATAATTTTTTACCCTTAGCAATGGACTTGACCAATGAAAATGATGTAAAAAGCACCATTGACAAAGTGTTAAGCTATTTCGGTGGTATAGACGTTGTAGTCAACAATGCAGGCTATGGATTAGGCGGTGCTATTGAAGAATTACAGCACAAAGAAGTACATCAGAATTTCGATGTAAATGTCTACGGTTCTCTGCACGTAATCAGGAATGTACTTCCTAGTATGCGAGAAAGGGGTTCTGGACATATAATGAACATCGCGTCCATAGGTGGGTTCGTAGCAACGTTCCCTGGATATGGTATTTATTGCGCAACAAAATTTGCAGTACAAGGTTTCAGCGAGGCTTTAGAAGCCGAAGTGAAGCCCCTGGGTATTAGTGTGACTTGTGTTTCCCCTGGATATTTTAGAACGGAATTCCTCAGTAGCGATTCAATGCAAACGTGTGAACATACTATCGATGTTTATGAATCCGCAAGAGAAACGGTTAGGGTTCACGCTCAGGATATTCACGGCAATCAAGCTGGCGACCCAGCAAAAGCAGCTGATGTCTTTATAGAACTTTCAAAGATGGATAATCCACCGACACATCTCTATTTAGGTAGTGACGCTTATGAGTTTGTAAATCAAAAAATAGCTAATCTTCAGGAAATGATGGAAGCCCATAAAACACTTGGTGTTTCCACGAATTTTGAAAATATAAATGTTTCTTAATTCTATCACTATGAGAAGAGCTATTTCATAAGGGATTGTATGCTAAATGTAATAGCTCTTTTCTCATTTGAAGAAAATCTAAAATGAATCAAAATGGATTATTTCAAAATAATGATTATGGGTCTTTTGATAACAATGGCTTCGTATACTGGGTGTAAAAGCCAAGGTGAAAAAACAATAAATGGTGAAAAAATGGAAACCAAGAAAACAATAGAAGAAACAAAGGAATATATAGGTATGTGGGTAACGGAAGATAATCACGTACGCCACAACTTATTACCCAACGGTCGCTACGATGAAGCCCGCGGCAATACAGAAAGTGCTTACCAAGGCATATACTGGGTTAAAGGAAACCATATAGAATATAAAGATGATACTGGTTTTACTGCAGATGGGGATTTTAAGGATGGTATACTCTATCACGATGGAATGATATTATATAAAAGAGAAGATTAAAATTGTAAACTATGAACATTAAAGCAATTGTAATAATAATGGTGCTAGCTCTTTTTTCTTGCAAAGAAAGAAGAACAAACACTATAGAAAAAACAAATAAAAATACCGTGACAGAGAATATGGAATCAAAAAATCACAGTATAGTTCAAAAAGCGGTCGAGGATTGGATTTCGGGCAAAGGTAGCTTCTTTGACTTACTGGATGAAGATATGATTTGGCGAGTTACGGGCAATGCGCCCTATTCCGGTGTTTATAATGGCAAGAAGGAATTTATGGATAAAGCCGTTATACCCATTAATGAATTTCTATCCACTAGCCTAGAGCCTGAACTTATAGACATCAATGCATCCGAAGACGCTGTGTGGTTTCAATGGAAAGGTAAAGCAAAGGCTGTTGACGGGAATGATTATATCAATGAATATGCCTGGAAACTAAAGCTAAATGATGATGGTAAAATTGTAAAGGTTGACGCTTTTTTAGATACATATACTTTGGCTAAACTGGTAGAATAATGATCACCAAGGCAAATAGTATATCTTGATCTTTAATAAATAAATGTCAAGATATACTATTGTTTACAAAAAGAGAAATCCAAACTATGAACGCCTACACTAGATTGTTAGATTTAATTCTATGATTACTACAAAGATTTAACTTAGCATAAATAATTCCAATATTATTCGTTTCTTACTACTTCAACAAAAAGCTTTTCAAGCAAAGTATTTAATTGATCTGGACTCTCAATCATCGGATAGTGACAAGTTCCTTCTATTATATGCAATTCATAATTATCCCCTAGATACTTTTTGAGACTCTCTTCGTTGGTAGGCGCATAGTTCATGTGAATGGAATATAACTTTAATTCTAGTCCTTTTAAGAGTTCTGCTTCGCGCTTTGGATAACTAAAACCATACTTAAGTAGAGGAATGCCTATTTCGGGATTCATTTCTTTATAATCTGCCAATAAGCGTGAAACGATTCCAGAGTCTGTTGCTTCGCTCAACAATGCCTGTTTTGCAAATTGCTGACAAGTATTCTCAAAGTCAGCGTTCAACCCTTGGACTATTTGATCGACGACCTCCTTGGGTAATTCCATACCCACGTTTTTCATATGATCGATTTCAATTAAACCAATAATATCGGTATCATTGATAGCAACGGTCTCGAGCATAACATCCGAACCGAAAGAGTGCCCAATGATTATTACATTTTGTAATGTCAATTCTTGAATGAATTTGCTGATGTCCTTTCCAAATCTCGGACCCGTCCAATCCTCTTTATTATGAGTAGATTTTCCGTGACCTGGTAAATCGACTGCTATAACACGGTAGTTTTTCGAGAAATAGGATAATTGTTCGTTCCAATATTCCTTATTGATGAATGCGCCGTGAAGAAATAACAATGTTGTATTTCCTTTCTCATTGTCAAAATACGCAAGGCTTTCTCCATTGATATTAATTTTCTTTGTTTTGTCCATAGTGAAACTATTTTTTTGATGTTCGTGGGTTTTTGATTTTGAAGTTTGTGTATATGCTTGCATAAAAATTATGGGGATTATTAGGTTCAGTATGATTAGTTTCAATTTCATAATCTATTATTTTATGAATATTTATTCATTTTATAGTTAAATTTTTTTTTATTTCTTTATGGCATCCCAACATAGAGAGAACGATTCATCAATAGATTTTTCGCTGAGATGACCATTGCAATCATTGACTATATGGGTCGAAAAGCTTCTTACAAAACCAATTATCAATGCAATGAGCATATCACTATTGGCATCCTTAATCAAATTTTCTGACTTCCCTTGTTCCAATATCTGTTTCAAGTAATTCTTAAATCCAACATCTATTTCTTTATTGGACTCTGAGATGTAAGGGGAAATGACGAATTGTTCTAAAAAAATTATTCTTAGATTGTTGTCAACCAAACGTTCTAAGGCAATTTTCCACATCTTATATAGTTGGATGTTAATTGCAAGATGACTAATATCATTAATAATCGCGGGAGCACTTTCTTTCTGTAACTTGAAATATAAAGCGTTCAATAACTCTTCTTTATTTTTGAAATAAATATAGAGCGTACCGGTTGCCATTGATGCTTCTTTCGCAATATTGGACATTTTTAAGCCTGCAATCCCAACTTTTCCTGTTAAATAAAGAGTCGCATTAAATATTCTGTTAAGTTTATCATCTTTCATTAGAATAAAAATATGAATAAATATTCATATTTTTATTCTAATTTATAAATTTTATTAGTTATTGCGAATTATCTATTCAATTGTATCAATAAATTATGACTCAAGAATAAGTGGTCTTAAGAAACTCTTTAACTGTTTTTGGTTTTCTACCCAGAAAAGTAGTTAACGTATCTTGCTCAAGTTCCAATGTTTTTTGTGCAAGAGCTTTTGCCCACATTGTAAAAATCCCTCTATAAACTTCAGGTACTTCAGCATTTTTTAGGATGGTCTCAAATTCTTCGACGGATGGCGATTTATAATAAATATCTTTTTTTAATATAATAGATAAATTTTTTGCTATTTCTTTAAATGAAACTGCTTCCGTATTTGTCAGTGGATAGGTTTTATTCTTGTGACCAGATGTACAAAATATGTGGGCAGCTGCTTCAGCTAGCTTGTCCCTTAATACCCAACTGGCTTTGCCTTCTTCTGCAGGAAGCAAAATGATACCTTTGTCTGTAACCTTCTCTCCTGTAAAAATTGGAATCATTTCCATGTAGATTCCACTCTGAAGTATGGTATAGTCGATACCGCTTTCTTTTAAAAACTGTTCGTCCTTAAGTGGGAATAATCGATTTAAGGATTTACAGATAAGCATAGATCGAATATCGCCAAGAATGCTCTCAAAGGAATTGAAAGAATTGGAAATCAATAGTATTGTAGAACGCCAAGTCTATAACCAAACACCTGTGCTTATTGAATATAATTTGACCGAATCGGGTAAGAACCTGACCACATCGATAGATGCTATGATTGACTGGGGTTTGGTCCATCGAGAAAGGTTTTGGAAGTCTAAATCTGAGTTATGACTATAACTAAAACTATTGATTGAAGCTTTTATAATTTAAGAAAAGAGCCAATAGTATCTTATATGTAAGCAGTTTTAAGGGGTGAGGTTTTAACAAGATGATTCATTCAATTGTAGAATTTCTTAAATTCTGATGGGGTTTGACCCGTTTTTAATTTAAACAGTTTGCTAAACGATTGTGAATATTCAAAGCCTAGTTCATAAGCGATTTCGCTGATGGATTTTTTACTAATCGATAATTTTTCCTTTGCTTTTTCAATCAGTTTTTCATGAATGTGTTGTTGGGTACTTTTTCCGGTTAAGACGCTAAGTAATCCACTTAGGTAATTCGGTGATACATTTAGAGAATAAGCAATACTTGAAACGGAAGGCAGTCCCTCTTCGCTAAGATTTTCCCTATTAAAATAGTTTGTTAGTATTTTTTCAAGTCGTGTTAGGATCTGATGATTTTCCTTTTCCCGTGTAATAAACTGCCGATGGTAAAATCTGTCCGAATAATTTAATAAGGTTTCAATTTGGGAAACAATGACTGGTTTGCTAAATTGATCAATGTTTGAATGGTATTCTTCTTCAATAGTTTGTAAAATACTGACTATTGATCTTTCTTCTTTCTCTGAGAGAAATAGTGCTTCACTAACCGCATAATCAAAGTAATCATAGTGTTTAATTTTTTTGCCGAGCGTAGTATTCCAAAAAAAGTCAGGATGTACCATCAATAGCCAGCCAGAATGCGTTAGCTTATTCTTTGCCTGAATGGAATACACCTGATTGGGTGCTACAAAAAGCATTTTGCCTTTATTAAAATCATATTCGCGCTGTCCATATTGCATCGTAGCATTTACATTTTTCTTCAGGGCAACCATATAAAAATCGTGAATCATTTGCGTAGGCTCATCGTCTCGTAATTCAGTAATATTTTCAATACGTAACACACTGATAAGTGGATGTGCTGACCCAGATAGCCCTCTAAAGGCATGGTATTGACTGATTGTTTTAAAATGATGGATTTCTTTGGACATGAAGAAAATTTATAAAGGAAAGATAATCTGAAGTTGTTAAAGTTCCAAACCGCTTAACGATTTACAAAAATTTATGAATTTATCCTGTAAAATAGGATCACTTGCTTCTTTTAAATAGTGTTTTGGTTTTTTATGGTATAAAAATTGACCTGAAACTTGAACTTCTTTGGCATCAGATGAAGCCAGCCAAACCTGTGTTTCGGGAGCTTTACCCAAATTGTCCGGAGCGTGTGCTCCACCCATCTTTGTAGCTACCCAGCCCGGCGATACCACATTACTATAAATTTCTGGGTAATATCTGGCAACGGCAAAAGTTAATAAAATATTCTGTAGCTTCGTATCCGAATACGCCTGAGAAGCATTCCACCGTTTTGTTTTCCATAGCAGATCCTTAAGTGTCGTATCCCCTCCTTCGTGCATACCAGAACTTGTATAAATCAAGCGTTTGGGTTTATGAACTAAACACGTAAGCATATAAGGTGCTAAACTATTGATGGCAAAGATGTGTGGAAGACCATCTTCGGTTAGTTTATGCGATTCTTGAAAACCCAAACCCGCATTATGTATTATACTATTCATTACTCCCAGAGCGTTCACCTGTTTCGCTATTTCTTGGGTTTGAGCCATACTGGATAGATCTCCTACCACTACAGAAAAAGCTTGCGGTAGTTTTTGAAAAACCCTCTGTGCCTTTTCTTCATTTCGAGCATGTAAAATAATGTTATGTCCCATTTTAATCAACCGTTCAGCCGCCATAAAACCAAGACCATCCGTCGAACCGGTTATAAATATCTTTTTCATAGTATGGTGTTTTTTGTACTTACTATTTTATCTACACTAATACTCCCTGGACCGTAAAAGAAGATAATTGCCATAGCAATTGTGTATAAGATAATCAATTCGCCATGAATTTCGCCTACTTTACTATGGTGAACAAAGATAAATGCAACTATTAAGTTTACGAAAACCAGGAATGAACTCACTCGGGTTAAAAATCCTAACATAAGTAATACGGAACAAAGAACATCTGCTATCGATGCAAAGACTAGGCTAACTACCGGGCTAACTCCTAGAGGATCCGGAAATATCTCTAACATTTGATTGAATCTCAATATTTTTTCCAGTCCATGATTTACAAATAGTAATAATCCAGTTCCAAACCTCAGAATCAATAAAACGATATCGGTTGAGACAAGGGGTTTTAATAGTAGATCTGCTTTCATCATAATAGTATTAGTAATCTTTAGGTTCGCTTCCTATTTTCAATGATCTTCATCATCCGCATAATACGTTTTTACCGGACCATCAAATAATACATAAGCCGTACATCGCTTCGAAAGACAATTGGCTGCATGCAACTGGTTGGCGGGCTGGTACAAATAGGAACCGGGCGTAAGAACCGTTGCAGTTTCTTCACTACCTTTCTCATCCCAATGTTTTAAAGCACCTTCTACCAACCACAACCGATAATTATGCGTATGGGCGTGAAATTTTCCGCTTCCTGTATAGTTCTGGCTATATCTAAATACGGTATACGAAGGTTTACTTCTGGGATCACCTTCTAAAACATGGAAATAAGGTCCATTCGGCCTGTTGGCATACAAAGGCTGAAATTTATAATCAAACGCATCGTTTAAGGGTATCAATATAAGTCCAGAATCATTTTTATCAGATGATACTGATTGTACGTTTTGAGCTGCTCCCTTTAGACGTAGAAAACAAATCAAAATAAACAGAATAAAAGCATTACTCATCATGTTACTTTTCAATACTTTAATTTTCATAACTATATTTTATTTCAATGATTTTTGATTTAGTTAAACCAATTTATTTTATGCTTTATGATAAGCAGTCACAAAATCTTCTCGTGCAAACTCCTTGAGTTTTACTTTACCAAAAACTGAAGGTTTATTTTCTATATAATGTGCTGCTAACTTTCCCTGATGCATTGCTGAGAACATTTCTGTGATAGATGCGGCTAGTTTTTCAGGCATTCCGTTTTGTTTTAACTCTTTTTTCATTTCTTTATCAGAAATTAGATGCCATTTGATGTTTTTATCAATTGCTTTCCCAAGAATATCTGTTATTTCCGAAGTCGTAAGCTCCTCACTTACCACATATTGTATGGGTGTGATAGCCTCAGGTTTTTGAAGTTCTTCGGCAATGGCGCTGGCAATATCTTTGGGAGATACTAGCGGAATCTTTCGATTATCTCCCCCATAATTGACATAAATAGCTTTGGAAGCTTTGATCCTATCCAAATAATTTAAGAAGTTATAATAGAAGTACGTAGGTCGCATGATAGTCAATTTTACATTAGTGATACCTCTCAGAATCTCTTCAAAATGATGGGCTCCTAAAATATTCCCCGTTCCTTCGCTTAAATGGGCTCCGAAACTGCTGAGAGCTACCATTCTTTTTACTTTATTTTTGGTAATGGCTTTGGCATAATTAGACGCAATGGTACGGTAGGTAGAAATCATATCGGGTTTGTCATAGCTAGGGGGCACCATCCCGTATACAGCATCAGCGCCTTTAAAAGTATCTACAACAAAGGCTTCATCCTCCAGCTTGCCAATAGCTGCTTTTACCCCAAGATTCTCTATTTGCTTTTTTCGTTCTGGACTGCTACATATCACGACAACCGAATGTCCTTCGTTTACCAATTCTTCTGTTAGGTGTTTACTTATATTGCCTAATGATCCGGTGACAATTATTTTCATTTCTTTCTGTTATATATTTCTTGTACAAAGTTGAGAAAGAACATAAAGAAGTTTGTGTTAGAATATAAGGTTGTTGTGTTCAGATCTAAGAATCAACTTAATAAGAATAATTTGCAGAAGTTATATGCTTCGAAAGCTATCGAAACAAGAAGATAAAACTATTTGAAAATTGCTCTTACTTCGTAAACCCACTCAAAATTAACTGCTAAAACAGCGCTGGAAAAATGTTGGTTTTCTTCGGGAAATTCTCTTTTAATTTTGGCTTGGAAATGTAGTGTTTATTTCCAAAGTGTCGAGAAGAATTAACGGAATGAAATGCTGAAATTGGGTACTGTGTCTAAGATTTTTTCAAATAGAGCTCTTTTTCCGATGTTCAATTTTCAGCAAAATGAAAGGAAATTTACCGAATTGGTTTGTTTTGATTACCAATTTCTAAAACATAAGGTTTAGATTACCTTTTGTGAAGATTTCAATTATTTCAAAAGATTTAATGAAAGGTAAATGACCTTTTTATATCCAATTTGAACGAACAAACTAAATGCTATTTATTTCCTTCCTTTTTGTGAATAGGTCTCAAAAATTTTTGGTCGGCATAAAACGTACCAAAGGGAATAAGAGAAGCCAACGAGACTTTTAATATAATAATTCCTTTCCAGCTATATTCTGTAGCCACACCTAGTGTCAAAAACAGATAAAGAGGAAACAAGGCACCATGAATAGGACCAATAGTCTTAACGACTTCCGGAATATTCATTATATATTTCAAAGGCAAGCCGATGAATATAAGAATCAGTAATGAAATGCCTTCTAACATTGCCACAATTCTCAATCTACCTATGGGTGTTTTAAGAAAATGATCATTTACCGGAGCAAAAAAGGTAAAAGGACCTTCACTACTAAGTGCTTCTATAAGTCCCGCAATTTTTAGAGCTACAACTAACATCGTAAAGCTTTTATTTCCAGTTGCGATTGAGATAATTGTTTTATCGCCATTAGCCACTTCAATTTCAATTGAAGAATTTATGCCATAGTACTTAGCAAAGATATAATAGGATAAGATTTTAGTATTAATGAAAGTAAATAGGAGCGCGTAACCTGTATGAAGCTATTAATAATGTAGAATGGGTTTTAAAAATGCTTCCAATTTAAATAAATTGTCAATAGAATGATTAGATATTTCAATCTTTCCTATTAAAAATATATCCATTTCTTATAATTATTATGATTTTGCTATTCAAACCTATTCTTAGATTTAGAATGATTTATCTGAACATCAGCGATTACATATAGAGCATCTCGGATACGTTCAACTTGCTCATCAGTAAGGTTTTCTTTACCAGATTTTTCTAAAACTTTTCTACGATACTCGATGCCCAACTTCTTTTCCATAATGTGACCTCTAAAAGGACTTAAACCCCTTAAAATACTAAAAATCAATTATTTAAATTCAATTTTACTTAAATTAAGATTTAATCAGATTTTTCCGAACCCAAACAGAATTAACTTAAAACACTGATTACCAATAATTAAAATAAAAAAAAGGACAAGTGAAAATTTCACTTGTCCCCTGTGGTGACCGCGGAGGGATTAACTCCCGTTGATCCCATTAAACTCACTACTGCAAATACAAAACTAGCAAAGCTATCGCTTTACAGTTTTTGTTATTCTCCAAAGATTCAAAACTACGTTTTGATCTTTTCCGAATAACAAAAACCTGCAATTTCATTGCAGGTTTTGTGCTTGATGTGACCGCGGAGGGATTCAAACCCCCAACCCTCAGAGCCGAAATCTGATGCGCTATTCAGTTGCGCCACGCGGCCTAATATTTTGTTTTAAATATTCTCTTCCAATCCCAGTTTTAAAATATTTTTCTCTATCGATTGCCTCTTCTCTAGTTTCAAATTCTTCGTAATATACCAAAATCCAAGGTCGATATCCCTTCGTTGATCTGGTCTTACCCAAATTATGTTCCTCCACTCTTTTTTTTAACCTATGGGTATGCCCTTTATACAATCTACCATCAATTTCACTTCTCAAAACATATGCATAAAAAATCATAACTCAAATTTAGCGCCCTGCCTGCCGGCAGGCAGGTATTCAGTTGCGCCACGCGGCCTAATATTTTGTTTTAAATATTCTCTTCCAATCCCAGTTTTAAAATATTTTTCTCTATCGATTGCCTCTTCTCTAGTTTCAAATTCTTCGTAATATACCAAAATCCAAGGTCGATATCCTTTCGTTGATCTGGTCTTACCCAAATTATGTTCCTCCACTCTTTTTTTTAACCTAGGGGTATGCCCTTTATACAATCTACCATCAATTTCACTTCTCAAAACATATGCATAAAAAATCATAACTCAAATTTAGCGCCCTGCCTGCCGGCAGGCAGGTATTCAGTTGCGCCACACGGCCAATATGTTAGTTAATTACGATAATTTATTTTTTACAATGGCAGAAATAGTTTTACCATCTGCTTTTCCGGCAAGTTCTTTGGAAACGATGCCCATAACTTTACCCATATCTTTCATGCCAGATGCACCAATATCATCAATAGTCATTACCACTACCTTCTCAATCTCTTCGTCGCTTAATTGTTCGGGTAAAAACTGTTCAATTACCTTAGCTTGATCCAATTCGGGTTGTGCCAAATCATCTCTGCCCTGCTCTGCAAAAATAGCGGCACTATCCTTACGCTGTTTTACTAGTTTTTGCAATAGCTTTAGTTCTTGATCCTCGGTAAGTTCTTCTTTTGCTCCACTTTCTGTCTGAGCCAACAAAATAGCCGATTTTATCGCCCGTAATGAGGTTAATGCATTAGCATCTTTGGCTTTCATAGCCTCTTTCATGGCCGTCATTACTTCCTGTTGTAAACTCATCATTCTTGATTTTGATCTATTGGATTGCGAAGATAAAAAATAAACCGATAATCTAAAGTCAGATTATCGGTTATCTGGTAATTTTATTACTTAAAATTCTTAGTCTACGTTATCATGCAAGAAAGAATTATTTTTTCTTAGTTGTATATCATCATTATCATCTGTTCCTAATGAGGTTCTTGACATACCAGAATCTTCTGGTTTTGCATCTACATCAATTCCTGCTCGCTTATACGCTGGTTCTTTTTCGATATCGTCGATCTTAGAACTGCTATTCTTAAACTTATAGTTAAATTCTTTCATCTTTTCGCGACGCTCGGCTGCTCTAGCCTTAAGAGTTTCAGAAATAGGCTGATTTACAGGGTCTGCATCCTTCACTGGTTCTGCTTCTGGAGCTGGAGCAACTGTTTTCTTCTCAAAAACAACTTCTTGATCTTCCTCCATCACTTCTGGTTGTGCTTCGGTCAATCTTTTTTCTTCTTCCATATAATCTTCCAGACTATATTTACGCCCTCCTTCTGATAAGGTCTCGCTAGCCGGAACCACTTCTATGGGTTCATTGACCTCCATGTCCAAAATATCGTCACTCAGATCAAAAACAATAGGTTGTTCTTCTTCATCTTTGGATTTTTCTGAAGTAGGAACCTCATTAGCCTTCTCTTCTGAGTTTCCTGAAACAGGCATATCAAATGCTAATGAAAATTGATCTTCCTCTTCTGCTTCTATTTCTTTTGCATCATTAACCTCTATCTCTTTAATAATATCCTGGGCATTGATAATCACAAAATCCTTCTCTGCAGAAAAAGCATCAACTATCTCATATTCGACATCTATATTTTTTAACAGACCTGTTGTTGGCAATAATCGATCCTCATCCTCATCTTCCTCCTCAATCAACTCATGTTTTATAACAGAAGGCTCTTCAGTTTCTTCTTTCTTTGGCAAAGGAGAAAGAATTGGTGTTACTTTTCCGGTAGATTTTGGAGTTAAATCCTGCACTGCAGCACGTTGCTCATCTTCAAGAGTATGGATAATCTTCTTGGTTTCTGTATTTACAATCTCATCTTGCTGTTCTACATCAAATCCTGTAGCAATAACGGTTACAGAAATTGCATCTTCAAGAGATTCATCTTCTCCTACTCCCATAATGATATTTGCACCATGTCCTGCTTCTTGCTGAATATGGTCATTGATCTCACCGATCTCGTCGATTGTAATCTCTTCGCTACCCGACACAATTAACAATAGCACATTTTTGGCTCCGGTAATCTTATTATCGTTCAATAACGGAGAATCTAATGCTTTTACAATAGCATCATGAGCACGTTTATTACCAGAGGCATTAGCAGACCCCATAATTGCCGTACCACTATTACTAAGCACTGTTTTAGCATCACGTAAATCTATATTTTGCGTATAGTGATGTGTTATAACCTCGGCTATTCCCCTAGAAGCTGTAGCGAGAACCTCATCGGCTTTAGAGAAACCAGCTTTAAACCCCAGGTTACCATACACTTCTCTTAATTTGTTGTTATTGATCACAATCAACGAATCTACATGCGCCCGAAGACGTTCTACCCCAAGTTGTGCCTGTTCGTTACGCATGCGTCCTTCAAATTGGAAAGGAATGGTCACGATACCTACAGTAAGAATATCGAGTTCTTTTGCCATTTTTGCGATAATAGGAGCTGCACCAGTACCGGTACCTCCTCCCATACCTGCAGTAATAAAAATCATCTTGGTATTGGTATCCAACATGGTTTTTATATCTTCATAGCTTTCTACAGCAGACTGCTCTCCTACTTCAGGATTTGCACCTGCTCCTAATCCTTCGGTTAATGAAACACCTAACTGTATTTTATTAGGGATCGAGCTATTCTCTAATGCTTGCGCATCTGTATTGCAGATTACAAAATCAACTCCTTTAATTCCTTGCAGAAACATGTGGTTGATGGCATTACTACCTCCACCTCCTACTCCGATCACTTTGATCACATTAGATTGATTTTTGGGTAAATCAAACGAAATGTTTTCGAATTCTTCGTTATTACTCATAATTGCTAATTTTCTGGTTCTCCTACTTTTCTTATATTTTTATTCTATATCGAATTTCAAATTTCTAAGGAAGCCCGCCCCTCAGCGCTGGCCCTTCACTAAAATTGTCCTCAGGACAATTTCTTTACGTTCAGTCCTATTCTGCATTATCCAAGAATTCCTTGAATTTTTCTGTCCATTTTTCAAGAATATTCTTTCTTGGTTTCATATCAACTCTAGGATTTTCTTGCTCTGCTACATCATTTTTTGCATTTTCAACCTGCTTTGCTGTTGCTTCTGCATTTGCCATTGCTTCTTTTTTGGTTGATTTTTTCTGTTTTTTAATATGTACCAGGCTATCCATTACCAATCCAACTGCTGTAGCATACATGGGACTTGTAGTTTCTGCATCGCTATTGCCTGCCAGGTGCTCGTTTGGATAACCTATTCTTGTATCCATTCCTGTAATATATTCTACCAACTGTTTCAGGTGTTTCAGCTGTGATCCTCCGCCTGTTAAAACTATACCCGCGATCAACTTTTTCTTTGGAGACTCATGTCCATAGTTTTTAATTTCTAAGAATACCTGTTCTACAATCTCAACCACACGAGCATGAATGATTTTAGAAAGATTCTTTAATGTAATTTCTTTGGGTTCTCTTCCTCGTAAACCGGGAATTGAAACAATTTCATTATCCTTATTCTCTCCAGGCCATGCAGACCCGAATTTTATCTTCAGTAACTCTGCTTGTTTCTCGATGATTGAACATCCTTCTTTAATATCTTCTGTAATCACATTTCCACCAAACGGAATTACCGCAGTATGGCGAATAATACCATCTTTAAAAATTGCTAAATCTGTGGTACCACCTCCTATGTCGATAAGTGCAACTCCAGCCTCCTTTTCTTCCTGGCTTAGCACTGCATTGGCAGAAGCTAACGGTTCTAAAGTAACATCAGATAATGCTAATCCCGAACTTTTCACGCATCTTCCGATGTTGCGTATTGAGGTTACCTGACCAACCACAACATGGAAATTGGCTTCTAACCTTCCTCCGTACATTCCCACAGGCTCTTTTATTTCGGCCTGACCGTCTACTTTATATTCCTGAGGAAGCACGTGAAGAATTTCTTCGCCCGGAAGCATCACTAATTTATGTACCTGATTACATAGCTTTTCGATATCATCTTCATCAATAACAGCATCGGCATTAGGTCTGGTGATGTAATCACTATGCTGTAAGCTGCGAATATGTTGACCCGCGATCCCAACAGTAACATTGGCGATTTTTAACCCAGAAACACTTTCTGCTTCTTGTACTGCTTGTTGTATTGATTGAATAGTTTGGGTAATATTATTAACCACACCACGGTGCACGCCCAAACTTTTGGACTTACCAACTCCCAGGACTTCCATCTTTCCGTATTCATTATACTTCCCGACCATAGCAACAATCTTGGTTGTTCCTATGTCCAATCCTACCGCTATTTCATTTCTTTCTCTTTCCATAATGGTATTATTTTATTGTGCACACCACTTGATTACTAAATTGTAGACTGACTTTTTTGTACTTATCAAGGCTCTTATCTCTATGCGCCTTTTGATAGAATGCTTTAAAATTTTTGATCTTACTGTTTAAATTTTCTACTTCCCCAATAACTACTCTAAAAGAGTATACTCTAAGCTCTAACTCGTATTGTTCCTTCAAGTTCAGATAGACGCCAACCACATGCTTTTTCAAAAATTCATCATTTTGAATTTTCTTCAGCAACGGAAAAACTTCAGAAATTTCTCTCTCTGATACGTTATGCACTAAAGGTACATGTGCAGAATAACTATCAGATAAAGGCATTGTACTTCCCGTAATGTCTACATAAAAAGGAGTAACTGCGTTCACTCTTGCAATTGGGGTGCGTTGTTTAATTCTAGCCCTAAGCTCCCCATTTACAGTGAGATACACATCAGAATGCTCAACCATTTTGTGTGAATCCAGTTTTTGCTCTACAGTATTCAAAACTAAAATTTCTTTACCCACGTTCGTCACCCTTCCCTCATTTTGTATTAACAATTTATTAACCATGCGTTCATTTAGGTATGGATCCTGCTCTTCAATAAATTCTATACGTACTTCGCTGATCTTTCGTTGTTGGTTACGATTACTCGAAAATGCGAAAAGCACAATCACCAAGACGATCAACCCACTGAATTTTAAGTATGTCAAAATCTTCCTCTTCATAACAGCAATGCCTCTTTAATACTATGTACTTCTTCTCCTATATCTCCAGCTCCTATAGTCACTACTACTTGTGGATCACTTTTTATTATTTCACTAATCAAATTATCCTTTGTCACTATTTTTTTATCTTCTCCCGTTATTTTTTGTAATAACCATTTCGAGGTTATTCCTTCTATAGGTAATTCTCTAGCAGGATATATATCCAATAACAACAATTGATCAAACTGACTAAGACTTGTTGCAAAATCTGCTGCAAAATCCCGGGTTCTACTGTATAAATGAGGCTGAAAAACACCTAGCACTTTTTTGCCAGGATGCATTTCTCTTACTGCCTGATGCAATGCATTAATCTCTGTTGGGTGATGCGCATAATCATCTACATATACCAAATCATTTGTTTTGATTTGGTAGCTAAACCTGCGTTGCACCCCTTTAAAAGATAATAAAGCCTTTGCCAGCGCTGCGGTCGGGGAGCCATATAACATTGCAATAGCAAAGGCTGTTATAGCATTTAACAAGTTATGTCTACCTGGCAGGTTTAAATGCAAATTCCTAATATATTGGTGAGGAGTTTTTAAATCAAAAATATAGGTACCGTTATCAATTTTAATATGTTGTGCGCAGTAATCCGAATCGTCATCTATCCCAAATGTAACTCCCGAAATCGGAAGCCCGTTGCATACCAAAAGGTGGTCTTTTGCTCTGGATGAAAATTCTATAAATGATTCTTCTAATGCATCAGCTTCTTCATAAATATCCAAATGATCAGCATCCATAGAGGTTATGGCTATAACATCGGGATACAATTGTAAGAATGACCGATCAAATTCATCTGCTTCGACCACAACGACTTCATTACCCGCTAAAATGAGATTAGAATTATAGTTCTCGCTAATTCCGCCTAAAAATGCCGTTACCCCGGCTCCACTTTCTTTAAGTAAATGCCCCAAAATCGCTGTTGTTGTTGTTTTACCATGTGTGCCGGCAACAGCCAAGGTGTATGTGTTTTTAGTAATAATTCCTAGAACCTCTGCTCTTTTTTTAAGGTCGAATCCCTGTTCCTGAAGGTACCCCAGTTCTTTATGATCTTTTGGTATAGCCGGTGTATACACCACAAGCGTATCTTCTTTGTTTAAGAATATTTTTGGGATTGAAGCTACATTATCATCAAAATGAATAGCAATACCCATATCACTTAAATCTGAAGTGATTTGACTAGGTGTTTTATCATATCCGGCAACATGCTTTCCTAAGAACTTAAAATATCGAGCAAGCGCACTCATACCGATACCACCAATACCGATAAAATAAATATTCTTTATGTTCTCTAACCTTTTATTCATTTAATTTCTTTGCGCTTCAATTACTGTTTTATTAGTTTTTCAATCTCATTCACAATATCTGATGTTGCGTTGGGCAATGCTAATTCTTTAATATTATCAGAAAGTTGTTTTTGTATTTTTACTGAAGATAATATCTCGGAAAAAGTATTCTTAAATGCCGATTCTAACTCTACTTCTTTTAACATTTTGGCTCCCTTTTTGTTTACAATAGCCTGAGCATTTTTGGTTTGATGATCTTCGGCCACATTGGGTGAAGGGATAAACAATACCGGTTTTGCCACGATACACAATTCGGAAACTGAACTTGCTCCTGCTCTCGAAATGATAATATCTGCCGCTGCATACGCCAGATCCATTGTATCTAGAAACTGATGTACTTGTACGCTGTTTTGACTATCATATTTCTTATATTCTGAATAATATAATTTGCCACATTGCCAAATCACCTGAACTTGTTGTTGATCAAAAAAATCAAGTTCTTTTTCTATTAATTGATTAATTCTTCGTGCACCCAAACTTCCTCCTAAGACCAGAACTGTTTTCTTATTTGGACCAAGGTTATACTTTGATAAAGCTTTTTCTCTTTTACCATCGATTTTTAATAAATCTTGTCGAACGGGATTCCCTGTCTTTATAATTTTATCTTTCGGAAAAAACCGATCCATACCATCATAGGCCACACATATTTTATTCGCTTCTTTGGCTAGCCATTTATTAGTGATCCCAGGAAAAGAATTTTGTTCCTGAAGCACCGTAGGTATCTTTTTAGATCCTGCCACCTTTAGTAAAGGTCCACTTGCAAAACCACCAGTTCCTATTACAACATCGGGGTCAAATTTTTTGATAATTCTTCTTGATCTCCAAAGGCTACTTATTAATTTAAGGGGAAACAGCAGGTTACTCAATGTTAATTTCCTTTGAATCCCACTAATCCATAGACCGATAATCTCATAACCTGCCTGTGGCACTTTTTGCATCTCCATACGATCTTTGGCACCTACAAATAGAAATGAAGCATCAGGATACCTATCACTCAACTCATTTGCAATAGCTATGGCAGGATAGATATGTCCTCCTGTTCCTCCACCTGATAATATGACTTTTAATCCTTTGCTCATACTGCTTCTTGTAACACCTCTAATGGATTTTCTTCTTTTTCCTTATTTAGTTCTTTTTCGATGATTGCTTCTCGTTTACTACTTACACTCAAGACTATTCCTATTGCCAGACAAGTCATCCAAATCGATGTTCCGCCACTACTGATTAATGGAAGTGTTTGCCCCGTTACGGGAAATAGCTCTACAGCCACGGCCATATTTATCAATGCCTGAAATACTATTGGAAGTCCTACACCAATAACTAACAGTTTACCAAATACATCTTCGCTTTTATGAGCAACAACGACCAATCTAAAAAGCAAAAACATATACAATAACATTAGAAAAACGCCTCCCAAAAACCCCCACTCTTCGATAATAATTGCATAAATAAAATCTGAAGATGATTGTGGTAAAAAGTTTCTCTGCACACTCTTTCCAGGTCCGGTGCCTATTACCCCACCACGAGCAATCGCTATTTTTGCACGTTCTATCTGATAGTCTTCCTGTGTATCTTTATTGTCTGCAAAATTCTCGATTCTACTCACCCAAGTATCAACTCTATTAGGAAACATTCCTGGAAAAGCCTTGGCGAATAGAATAAAAAACACCAATACAATAAACCCAGATCCCAAAATTGCCGAAATATATTTTAGTGGATACCCTCCAAGAAATACGAGCATAATTACCATTGAGAATATAATTGCCGCTGTTGAAAAATTTGCCGGTAAAATTAGCATTAGTATCAAAAACACGGGTGTCCAAAGAGGTAATAGTGTCTCTTTAAAAGAAACAGCTTGATCTTTAATTTTTGAAAGGTATCTTGCTACATAAGCCATCAAGACCACTGTTGCCAATGTTGAGGGCTGAAAACCAATCCCTACAAAGGGGATTCGAATCCACCTACTTGCATTGGTAATAGTATCTGCTCCTCCTATTGTGGTATTTTGGACCATTGTAATTAGCAACAATAATAATACTATAGGGATCATAATAATAGAAAGCCCTTTAAAATAATGGTGAGGAATTTTATGCACTCCGTACATGATCAAAAATCCCAAAACCAAATGTGTGAAGTGCTTTATCAAAAAACTAAATGTATCACCATCACCGTATAAGTATGCCAAATTACTACTAGCGCTATAAACTGGTAAAAAAGAAAATAATGCCAACAAGGCAGCTACTGCCCAGATTACTTTATCACCTTTTATATTTCTTAGTATTTTGGTCATTCTTTGTATTATCTATTAGTATTGTAATTATCTAACAACTCCTATATGTCTGATTTTTTGTAATTTTTTATTACAATTCTCTTACTGCTTCTTTAAATAATCTACCTCTTTCTTCATAATTCTTAAACAAGTCAAAACTCGCGCAAGCAGGAGATAACAATACGTTATCATTGCGTTCTGTCATCTTATAGGCGAGTTGTACTGCTTCTTTCATCGACTGAGTTTCTATTATATTATCTACACAATTACCAAAGGCATTAACAATCTTGCTATTGTCTACTCCTAAACAGATAATTGCCTTCACTTTTTCATTTACCAATGGATATAGCTCTGAGTAATCGTTACCCTTATCTACACCACCAACGATCCATACCGTCGAGGATTTCATCGCATCCAATGCATAAAAAGTTGCATTTACATTGGTTGCTTTAGAATCATTAATGTACTGTACATTATTAATTTTTAACACATCTTCGAGTCTATGTTCCACTCCGTGGAAGTTCTCCAGGCACTCTCTAATAGTTGTCTTTCGTATTTTCAATAATTGTGATACAGTAGCCGCAGCCATTGCGTTTTTCACATTGTGATTCCCCTTTAATGATAAATCTGATGTTGGCATGATAAATTCGTTGTTATCTATAGTTATTTTTATATTTCCGTTTTCTAAACACCCTCCATTTTTCACCTTTCTTTTTAATGAAAATGGCAATAATCTTGAGCGAATGGGATGTTTTTCCAGATATGCTGATATCACTTCATCGTCTGCATCATAAATGAAAAAATCATTTTCATTTTGGTTCATCGTAATTCTAAATTTTGAAGCGATATAGTTTTCAAACTTATACTCGTATCTATCCAAGTGATCGGGTGTGATATTGGTCAAAACTGCAATGTGTGGAGCAAAATCTATGATTCCGTCTAACTGAAAACTGCTTAGCTCTAACACATAAAAAAGCGCATCACTCTCTGCAACTTGTTTGGCAAAGCTATCTCCAATATTTCCTGCCATGTTTATCTCAAGCCCACCATGTTTTAACACATGATGCGTAAGCATCGTAGTAGTGGTTTTTCCGTTGCTTCCGGTTATCCCTACTATTGTTGCTCCCGTATATTTTGAAGCAAACTCTATTTCTGACACAACCAAAATTCCTTTTTCCAACAAGCTTTTTATTAGCGCTACATTATCAGGAATCCCAGGGCTTTTCATTACGACATCAGCATTGAAGATCCTATCTTCAGTATGCTGTTGCTCTTCCCATTCGATTTCAAAATTTCTAAGAACTTCTTTATACTGATTTGTAATTGTTCCTTTATCAGAAACAAAAACATCATATCCTTCTTTTTTCCCCAGAATAGCAGTTCCTACTCCACTTTCTCCTGCACCCAAAACGACAAGTCGTTTTTTTATTTTTGAATTACTATTCACGACTTCTGTTATTATGAGGATAACATCCCCCTAACCCCCTTCAAAGGAGGAATTACTACTGTTTTATAATCCATTCACATCCAATCATTATCTCACTTTTAATGTGATCACCGCTATGATTGCCAGAAAAATTCCTACAATCCAAAACCTAGCTACGATCTTGCTTTCATGTATTCCCTTTTTCTGGTAATGGTGATGTAAAGGAGACATCAAGAATATTCTTCTTCCTTCTCCATATTTTTTTCTTGTGTATTTAAACCAGCTTACCTGCATCATTACTGATAAGGTTTCTATAAAAAATATTCCACATACAATCGGAATCAAAAATTCTTTACGTATTGCAATTGCTATTACTGCTATTATCCCGCCAATCGTCAAACTACCAGTATCCCCCATAAAAACCTGGGCTGGATAGGTGTTGTACCACAAAAACCCCACCAGGGCACCAGCGAATGCAGTAATAAAAATGGTCATCTCACCCGAGTTTGGGATGTACATCACATTGAGGTAATCTGAAAAAATGATATTACCAGACACCCAAGCAAATAGAGCCAATGTGAGCACTATGATTGCAGAGGATCCTGCTGCTAAACCATCAATCCCATCGGTAAGATTAGCACCATTGGAAACCGCAGTTACTATAAAGATCACAACAGGTATAAAAATTAACCAAGCATATTTTTCTAACCCAGGGCTAATCCATGTGATTAAATCTGCATAATCAAATTCATTATTCTTAATAAAAGGTAATGTTGTTTTGGTTGACTTTATTGCTGGCTTAAAATCAGATTTTTCTTTACCAGTATCGATCACTTGCGCTGTATCGGTATTTACTTTTTCTTGTCGAACAGTGATATCATTATGAAAGTACATAGTGCACCCTACGATAAGGCCTAATCCAATTTGACCAATCACCTTAAATTTTCCTGCTAACCCCTCTTTATCCTTTCTTTTAATTTTTAAAAAATCATCAGTAAAACCAATAACTCCCATCCATAATGTAGTGATAATCAATAATATAACGTATATATTGTCAAGCTTAGCAAGCAACAAAACAGGAACCAATGTTGATAAAATGATAATCACCCCTCCCATTGTTGGCGTACCTGCTTTTTCGGCTTGACCGTCTAAACCTAATTCGCGAATACTCTCGCCCATTTGTTTTTTTCTAAGGAATCGTATGATTCGCCTACCATAAATCGTAGAGAGTAATAAGGACAATATTATTGCAATTGCCGCCCTAAAGGTGATAAATTGAAACAATGTTGCTCCGGGGAACTGGTATTCGCTTTCTAAATATTCAAATAAATAGTATAGCATAGGTTACTACCTTTTGCGCTCTATTATGAGTACAGCAAGGGTTTTATTTGTTTAGTTTTTTTAGTTCTTCTTTTATTATTTTAAAATCATCAAAATCAATTCGTTTACTATTAATCTCTTGATAGGTTTCATGACCTTTTCCAGCAATAAGAATGATATCATCTTTTTTTGCTAACTGGCAAGCCGTTTTTATAGCTTGTTTCCTATCGGTTATTGACAATGTTTTTTTATAATCTTGAGGTTCGACCCCTTTCTCCATATCTTCTATGATCATATCGGGATTTTCTGTTCTGGGATTATCGCTGGTAAAGATGGCTTTATTGCTGAATTTTGCAGCTATATTGCCCATTACGGGGCGTTTCATTTTATCTCTGTCTCCACCACATCCTACTACTGTAATCAAAGTTTCATTATTGGTACGTATATCATTAATGGTTTCTAATACATTTTTTAAGGCATCAGGAGTGTGTGCATAATCCACAATCGCCGTGATCTTTTCTTCTGAAACTAGATACTGAAATCTACCACTCACACTCTGCAAATCACTTACTAGCTGAAGTATCTCTAAAGTCTCAAGCCCCAATAATTCTGCCGTGCCAAAAATTGCTAACAAATTATATGCATTGAAACTTCCGATAAGCTTGGTCCAAACTTCATGATCATTAAGTTTGAGTAACAATCCTTCCATGTTATTCTCTAAAATCTGTCCTCTATAATCTGCATAGGATTTTAAAGCATAGGTATATTGTTTGGCTCTGGTATTCTGCACCATAAAGGCCCCATTCTTATCATCGTTATTGATCAATACAAAAGCATCATCAGGCAATCCATCGAAGAATGCTTTTTTTACATCTCGATATTCTTTGAAGGTCTTATGATAATCAAGATGATCATGAGATAAATTTGTAAAGATTCCTCCGGCAAATTTCAACCCTTCGGTACGTTTTTGATGAATCCCATGAGAACTGACCTCCATAAAACAGTATTCTACACCAGCTTCGTTCATTTCCTTGAGATAATAATTAATCTTTAATGAGTCGGGAGTTGTATGGGTTGCCTTATGCTCTTTAGCATCTACCAATATGTTTACTGTTGAAAGTAATCCTACCTTAAAACCGGCTTTCTTAAAAAGTTGATATAATAAAGTTGCAATAGTTGTTTTACCATTGGTACCTGTAACTCCTACCAACTTTAAGTTTTCTGAGGGTGAATCATAATAATTGGCTGCCATTATCGCCAATGCCAACTTTGTATCCTCTGCCACGACATAGGTTACACCATGTATTATAGTATCTGGTGCCTTCTCACAGATCACAGCAATTGCTCCTTGGTTAATTGCATTTTCTATAAAATCATGACCATCAGAAACCGAGCCTCGAACTGCTACAAATACATCATCCTGCTCAACTTTTCTGGAGTCGAATTCAATCTTATTAACACTTGTATTGGTATTACCAACTACAGCATTAATTGCTACCTTATATAATATGTCTTTTAACTCTGTCACGACAATTCTAATCTTACCGTTTGATTTTCTTTTACTTTGGTACCGGGTTCTATAGATTGCTTATTCACGTTACCCGTACCTTTTAATTCTACTTTGAGCCCCATGTTTTCTAAAAGAGAAATAACATCCATTGCTGGCATCCCTTTCACATTAGGCATAATAGTTTTGTATTTTTGAGCTTTTTGATAGTACTTTTCATAGCTATTGATTATAGGTTTACTCTCTACCACCTTATAAGAAACTTCATCAATAACCGGTATATCATTATATATTTTTGTTGCTATAGTTTTAAAAACAGGGGCTGCCACTTCACTACCGTAATATCCTTTTTCTTTATTAGGTTTATGAATAACAACAATACACGAGTAAATAGGTTTATCTGCGGGAAAATACCCTGCAAAAGACGATATATATTCACGTTCTTTATCCTTACCATAATTACCCCAACAGGTTCCTGTTTTTCCCGAAATTTGAAAATTATCGGTATGAATATTATCTGCTGTACCTCTTTTTACAACATTTTTCATCATCTCCTGAACAATCTTTGCGGTTTTCTTTGAACAAATTGTAGGGTTAAGAATTTCTTTATCAAATCTCTCCCTGGTTTTATCCCATGTTTTAACTTCTTTAATAAATCTGGGCTTCACCATCTCTCCATCATTGGCGATAGCATTATAGAAAGCCAAGGTTTGCAATGGCGTAAGCGCCACTCCGTAGCCATGGGCCATCCAAGGCAAAGTAGTACCATACCAATCTTTATCACCAGGATATGGGATTTTAGGTACGCCTTCTCCTTTAATTGCCAGACCCAAAGTTTCTCCCAGTCCCATATTAATCAATCGATCCACAAACTTTCTAGGGTTGTCTTTGTAGTTATCATTAATGATTTTTGCAAAAGCAGTATTTGAAGAAATCTCAAACGCTTTTGCAGCTGATATTTTACCATATCCACCCCAGCGAGAATCTTTTACCACCCTGTCATAAAACTTTACACGTCCGTTCTCGGTATCCACCACATAACTAGAGTCTATCATTCTATCCTCTAATACAGCAACCATGGTCATTAATTTAAAAGTAGATCCTGGTTCGTGTGACTCTCCTACGGCGTAGTTTAGTTTTTCATAATATTTACCGGCTTTGGTACGACCAAGGTTGGAAATTGCCTTTATTTCTCCAGTCTTGGTTTCCATGACCACTACGGTACCATGTTCTGCCTCAAATCTTTCAAGTTGCCCCAATAGTGCATGGTGCGCAATATCCTGAATATTCACATCAATTGTAGATACCACATCATATCCATCTTGTGGTTCAACTTCATTGGCATCTCCAATAGGTTTCCATTGATTTTTTGCTATTTTTTGCTTTTTTCGCTTTCCCTCTTTTCCTCTTAAAAAAGGCCCATATGCCCCTTCTAAACCAACTCTGGTATAATATCCATTTTCATCTCTTTTTTCGTATCCAACCGTGCGCTCTGCAATTTTACCTATTGGATGCTCTCTTATTGTACTTTGCTCTACGATTAACCCTCCACGATTAGCGCCAAATTTAAATAGCGGAAATTCTTTAACTCTCATGTACTGAGAATACCCCAGATTTCTACGTATTAACACATACCTATTCTTATTTGCTCTGGCTGTTCTTATAATTTTATCATAATACGTGACCGATTTTCCAAATTCTTTGGATAGTGCTTCGCAAAGTGGTTTTACATATTCTCTAAAATCTTTATCTGTAACCGTAAGCGCATCAAATCTTATATTATATTTAGGCACAGAGGTCGCTAATAGATTTCCTTTACTATCATAAAGGTTTCCACGATTGGCGGGAATATCAAAGGTTTTAAAAACTCGTTCCTGAGCCTTTTTTCGATACATATCACCCTCTACAAATTGTATATTCACCAACTTTATTAATACCGCTACGGCAAAAATGAACATACATGCTGCTATAAAGTACAACCGATTTAATATGTTTTTTTCTTTTATTGCCAACAGTTTAGTTTTTTACAATTATTTTTTGCGGAGGCGTAGCTGGACGTTTTAGCCCTTCTTGTGTCATCTTCCTAATTATTGAAGACTCCATTTTCAACCTCATTAATTCTGTTTTTCCATCTACAAATTGTGTTCTTAACTCTCGTACCTCATTATTTAATCGTGCAATCTCATGCACCTTACGTTCGGCATTATGGGAGCTAGCAATCATTATTATGGCCAAAAAGGAGAGAAACAATAGCATTCTCCAATTCTTCATAGCATCGTCTGCAATAAGAAACTTTCCTTTCAGTATGTCATATACCGTCTGTTTCATCTGTTTATCTCATTAATTTCTCTATTGTCAGATAGAATTCGCTAACATTCATTTTTGTTGATATCAACTTGATTGTTATAGCTCATTTCATACCCGCTCTGCTATTCTCAGTTTAGCACTTCGTGCTCTATTATTCTCTTTAATCTCTTCTTGTTCTGGAACAATGAGTTTACCAACTTTTTTAAAAGGAACCGATACATTTCCATACATGTCTTTTTCTGGCTCACCTTCAAACATTCCGCTACGAATAAATCGTTTTACCAACCTGTCTTCCAAAGAGTGATAAGAAATCAGGCTAATCCTGCCATCTTTTTCTAAAAGCTCTACCGTTTGCATCAAAAACTCTTTTAGTGCATCAATCTCTTGATTTACCTCAATCCGTATTGCCTGATATATCTGAGCCAGTATTTTATGCTCTTTATGTTTGGGTAAAAATGGACTTAATACTTCTTTTAGTTCTGAACTGGTTTTTATCGGATTCTCTTTTCTTGCACCCACAATTGCTCTTGCAAGCTTAGGAGCGTTTCTTAATTCTCCATAACCCAAGAACATCTTTCTTAGACCAGCTTCATCATATTTATTAACCACTTCAAACGCTGACAGTGCTCCGCTTTGATTCATTCTCATATCCAAATCAGCCTCAAACCGCGTAGAAAACCCTCTTTCTGCCACATCAAATTGATGAGATGAAACTCCAAAATCACCAAGAATCCCGTCCACTTTTTTCACACCATGAAACCGAAGAAAACGCTTGATGAATCTAAAATTCTCATTAATCAAAGTAAACCGCTCATCATCAATAGCATTATCCAAAGCATCTTTATCCTGATCAAAAGCAAATAATTTCCCATCCGGGCCCAATCTTTTTAAGATCTCTCTAGAATGTCCACCACCGCCAAAAGTTACATCTACATAAACTCCATCTGATTTGATTGCAAGACCATCTACGGTTTGCTTTAGCAAAACTGGATTATGATACTCAGTTTGTTCCATCTATTACGTTCTAAATCTTACTCAAAACTGCTTAAAGGCAATTAGCACACTCACTACTATCTCTGAGTTATTCCTGATTCATATCATCATCAAAACCCATTACTTCTTCAGCCAAATCTGCAAAATCAACAGCAACATCATCGATTGCTTTTTCATACTGATCTTTATCCCAGATCTCTATAATATTAACAGCAGAAGACAATACAAGCTCTTTTGTTATACCCGCAAACCCTATTAGATCTTTAGGTATCAAAAGACGACCAGCACTATCAATCTCTACAACTTTTACTCCAGCCGTAAATCTTCTTATAAAATCATTGTTCTTTTTCTTAAAGCGGTTAAGCTTGTTAATTTTTTGCATCAAAAGATTCCATTCGGCCATGGGATATAGCTCTAAACAGGCCTGAAAAACAGATCTTTTCAATACAAATCCATCTTGCAGTACAGGCGAAAGTTGCTTTTTAAAAGCCACAGGTATCATGAGACGTCCCTTTGCGTCTGCCTTACATTCGTATGTACCGATTAGATTTACCACTTTGTTTCCCTAAACGTTTAATTAGCCAAATATATTGAAAAATTTACCACTTTTTACCACAATTTACCACATTGTTAATAAGTTATAACTCAAAAAGCACACTTTAGGCAATTAAAAACTTTAAAAAATTGTTTATCAGTACACTAACAAAAAGCTGGTAAAACCCAAGGTTCGACTAATTCGCGTAGGAAATAATCTGAAGAAAAAAAAATTATAAAAATTCATCCTGTAGTATTCATAAAAAATCTTAAAACTAATTATGAAAATGCTATATTTGCGTTTAATTCTTGTAAGAAGTATTAATGAAGCACGAATTAAAAAAAGACGGAAAATTCAGTTATCTAGACATCGGAGAAGGTACGCCAATAGTCATTTTACATGGTTTGATGGGTGGCTTGAGTAACTTTGAAGGTGTGAGTTCGTACTTCCCTGAGCAAGGATACAAAGTATTGATTCCTGAACTTCCTATCTATACATTACCATTGATAAAAACCAAGGTTAGCACCTATGCCAAATTTCTTAAAGACTTTATTGATCGTCTTGGATATGGGGGCAAAGAAGTAATCCTTTTAGGGAACTCTCTTGGTGGACATATTGCTCTTTTATGCACAAAAATGTACCCTGAAAAAGTAAAAGGACTTGTAATAACCGGCAGTTCCGGACTTTATGAAAGTGCTATGGGCGAGAGCTATCCAAAACGAGGAGACTATGAATACATCAAAGCCAAAGCCGAAAATGTATTCTATGATCCTGCAATAGCGACCAAAGAAATCGTAGACGAAGTCTATACTACTGTTAATGATCGTAATAAATTAATTAGAACGCTTGCGATTGCCAAGAGTGCTATTCGCCATAATATGGCAAAAGATCTTCCAAAAATGCACACTCCCACATGTATCATCTGGGGAAAAAACGATAATGTTACTCCGCCCGAAGTTGCAGATGATTTTGATCGCCTATTACCAGATTCTGATTTGTATTGGATCGACAAATGTGGCCATGCTGCAATGATGGAACACCCTGACGAATTTAATGTTTTGATGCATAACTGGTTACAGGAACGAAATTTCTAATTATAGTTTACTATGAAAATTAGTAGCGCCGAGTTTGTGATAAGTAACAGCGATGTTGCTAAATGCCCAAAAGAGGCATTCCCTGAATATGCTTTTATAGGAAGGTCAAATGTTGGAAAATCTTCATTGATCAATATGCTTACCAGCCGAAAAAGCTTGGCAAAAACATCTGGTAGACCAGGAAAAACCCAATTAATTAATCATTTCATTATCAATAAAACATGGTTCCTGGTCGATTTACCTGGATATGGTTATGCACGCGTTTCTAAATCTTCAAAAAAGGTCTTTCAAAAATTTATTACTGCTTATTTCTCGAAAAGAACACAATTAGTAAGTGCTTTTGTATTGATCGACTGCCGGCACGAACCTCAAAAAATTGACTTGGAGTTTATGCAATGGTTGGGAGAAAATCAAATACCATTTTCTATTATTTTTACCAAAGCAGATAAGCTTTCAAAAAATAAATTACCACTACAGATCAATAGTTATATCGAAGAAATGTTAAAATACTGGGAAGAAATGCCAAATTACTTCATCACATCTTCTTCTACAGGACTAGGAAAAGAAGATGTTCTTGACTATATCACTGAGATTAATGCTCAATTGAAAAACTCTTAGTCAATTCCTTATTCAACTCTTTGATTAATTCATTTACAGATTGTACATCAGTAAGACTTCAAAGATCACAACCATAGGGTAGACCGACTTAGGATTTTATAAACAAATATCAAGACGTTACTCACAAAACCCTTTATTTTGAATGTTTTGTTTATAGAAACTTAAAAATCTTTCGTTTACTCTCTTTTTAACTCTAATTTTTCGGCAAAATAATCGCTAAAATCTTTCATGGTAGCAGACATTTTTTCGTCCTGCGTTGCACGATAAAAGGTATCACTCATTGCCATTAAAGTCTGATGAAAGAAAATTTTCATTTCGTCTACAGGCATATCCTTGGTCCATAAATCGATACGTAGACTTTCTTTGTTTTTACTATCCCAAACTGATAAAAGCATGGCTTTTGTCTCTTCATCTTCTACACCCCCGTCTTTTGCTGTCCATTTCAATTGTTCAGGTATACGGTTTTCGTCTAGTGCGATATCTATTTTTATTTCTGATTTATGCTCAATTGCCATTATCGTGCGGGTTTGTATTTTGATGTATTAAAAATCGTTTCGGCATCTGCCACTAATAACTGCCGCAAAGATACATTGTTATTTTTCATATACGAAACTACAATTCGCCAACCTATAAATTGACCAATCCTGTCGGGTGCTTCTTTGTCGATTTCTTCCAGATAAAACTTTGAAAAAGGACCTGGGTATAAAAATCTGGGCATAAGATCACTATCTGTGCTGTATAACAATTGTCTATCAACAAAATATCTCCAGATTTGCTCCTCATTAGCCTCGGCCCATAGATATTGATCCTCGGTATACCCCATTTTTTGGGCATTACTAAAATTGGGCAAAAAAAGATCTTTAAGATATAATTCTTTCCCGAAAGAAACGAGGTTGCCCAAAAACGTTCTATCTCTTATTGGTCCAACCAAATTTTTGGCATACATCGATGCCACATCGGGCAGTATCTGCTCTCTTTCAAAATTTTGTTTTAGATATTTTTGAATGCTTTCATAAAAATGATGGTTCTTCCCCAAATAGGTGTCTAGAGAAATAATCAATACATCCTTTGCTATGACTATTTTATTACGATAATCTACATCCGAGGTGATTGTAACAACTCTAGGAATTTTGATTTCAGGGAAATAAAATTTAATGTGCTGAAAAAGAGAGTGAAGCTGTTCTTTTTCCTTAGAAAGATCAGAAAAAGCTTTCTCTACCTCTTCATTTAATTCTAATTGAATGGTATCCTTGGTTTTATTAATCCATACACTATCTGCATATTTTTCAGAAAACAAAAAAGAATATTTGGTCTTTAAGTCGGACAAATTTTCTTCTGTGAGTGTGGCAAATAAACGATCAAAACGTTCAATCTCAATATTTACAGGGATTTTGGTTATTTCTTTTTCTAATTTACTTTCTTTGACACATGAAAAAAAAAGGCAAAAAATCGCAGTACATTTTAATAATCTAGTAGTATTCTTCATTAAATTATAACAGATATTCAAATAATTCTTATTCTTATAGAACGCCATCTTTTTTTATTAATTTTATGATCGTAAAGATAATGCAAGGAATTACGAATTATGAGTTTACAGACAACATTATCTAATGAATCAAGAGTATTCTTTTCAACTAAAATAATTAAATACTGAAATATGCAATCCAAAAAAGTAATTGATCATATCATAAATTGGCTAAAGGAATATGCTACCAAAGCAAGTATAGATGGTTTTGTGGTTGGAGTTAGCGGAGGAATCGATAGTGCAGTTACTTCATCATTGTGTGCAAGCACAGGTTTGAAGACCCTATGTGTAGAAATGCCTATTCACCAAGCTCAAAGTCAGGTTACAAGAGCGCAAGAGCACATTACACAATTAAAAGAAAGGTTTCCTAATGTATCTGATGCGAGAGTTGACCTAACTCCTGTTTTTGAAGAATTAAAATCGGTACTTCCTAAAACAACATCCAGCCCACAGTTGGACCTTTCTCTGGCAAATACACGAGCGCGATTAAGAATGTCTACATTATATTACTTTGCAGGTTTGCATAAATATCTCGTAGCCGGAACAGGAAATAAGGTTGAAGATTTTGGAGTAGGCTTCTATACCAAGTATGGAGATGGAGGCGTTGATCTGAGCCCTATCGCTGATTTAATGAAAAGCGAAGTTTATGCCTTAGGAAAAACGCTTAACGTGCCTCACTCTATACAAGTTGCCGCTCCAACCGATGGATTATTTGGTGATAGTAGAAGTGATGAAGATCAAATTGGAGCAAGTTATGATGAATTAGAATGGGCCATGAAAATGAAAGATAAAGGTAAGAAAATTGATGATTTTGTAGGAAGGCAACAACAGGTTTTTAAAATTTTTATACGTCTAAATACCGTAAACCAACATAAAATGAACCCTATTCCGGTATGTAAAATACCCGTTAATCTATTATAACCAACACTTTGTCGATAATGTGATAAAAAAAAGTTTAAGAGTGCTAGTTCTTAGTAATTTTGCACCAAGATAAAAAGTTACCCCCTAGCCTAAACAGATGTTAAAATCTAAAATTAAACTAACATTAACAATTTTAAACAAGAATGACAACTGTATTAATCGCTGATCATCACCCAATTACTAGGAAAGGGATCGTTTCATTATTTCGCCACTCTGAAGATTATGAGATTACTGGCAAAGTAAGTAACGGTAACGAAATGTATGACATCTTGAAAACAAGCACTCCTGATGTACTTATTATGGAGCTAGATCTTCCGCAGATCAATGGAATTATGGCTTTAAGGACCATTAAAAAAGAATTTTCCGGAATAAAAGTTATTATTTTTAGCTCACATCCTGAAGAGATGTATGCCCTAAGCGCAATTAAAGCCGGTGCTTCTGCATATTTATCTAAAACTGTTCCGACCAAAATACTTAAAAAAGCAATCGAGCGTGTTGCACGAGGAGGTATCTATTTAAATGATAACCTAACGCAACAATTAGCCAATGGCAATGCTAGTGAAAATAACATGGTCGTGAAGTACAAGAAACTATCGTCAAGAGAAATTGAAGTTCTTAATCTTTTATCATCCGGTAAAAGAAATAAGGATATTGCAACGACTTTATCAATTAACGAAAAAACCGTAAGCACATACAAAACAAGACTTTTGAAAAAATTAAAAGTAGATAACCTTGCGGATCTTATTCACCAATCCAGACTTTTGCATATAAGTTAAAAAAGAATTATCCTTTACAATCGATTGTTGCTGTACCATTTATGAAGTGGTTTGCAGGCAATCGACGGGATAAAGATGAGTTCTAACTAAACTACTCGGTTTAGTTTTTCGGATAATATTTTTTTCAAAGAAAGGTAATCCATGATATCTTGAATAGATTCTTGATTATCATCCATATTTTGAGCTTTCACTTCTTGTGAAAGCTCTTCTACTTTCTGAGAGATTAAAAACCTTCTTAAGTTTAGAATAATATCACTTACATATTGAGAAATCGTATAATCTTTTTTCTTAACATGAATTTCCATATCATGCCAACGGTGCAAAGAATAGCGTTCTTCATTCATCATAATTGCTGTGATTTCTGAAGCAATTTCAGGAGAAATATGATTAATAAAACTTTCTATTTTAAACGCTTCATCTTGATGTAATTGTGCTATCAAAACAGCATACACCCCCTTAAAACTATCATTGGCAAATTCTATCTCATCATCCTGTAAATCAAGATATATTTTCTCAAAAACCTTTGCGGTGTGTACTTCTGGTTCAAGAACAAGTTCTCCTTCGTCATTTTCTTTAAGGATCAGATCTTCAAATTCTTCTTCACATTGACCATAAAGTAAAAGTATTTCAATGACCTTGCGTTCTAATTCATATTGTTCATCAACTTTTGGTGACTGCGCGACTTCATTTCTAACTACCTCTAGCGGTTTTTGCTCTTTTTTTTGTTGTTTACGTTGATCTTTTATATCATCGTTGCGTATTTGTGCCAAGGTATCAAAGAGTACATCTTCAGAAATATCCATAATACGAGAACATTCGCGCACATAAATTTCTCGCTTAATCACATCAGGAATCTTAGAGATACTGGTAACCATGTCTCTAATCAATTCTGCTTTTTTTATTGGATCATTTTTGGATTCTTTTTGAAGCAATGACGCTTTGAAACTTATAAAATCTTGTACATTTTCTTCAAGATACAATGTTAACTCTTCTAGCGTGTTTTTTTTTGCAAAACTATCGGGATCTTCACCTTCGGGAAAACTGCATACTTTCACATTCATTCCCTGCTCCAAAATCAAGTCGATACCTCGAATAGAAGCACGCATTCCCGCAGCATCGCTATCAAAGAGCACCGTAATATTTTTGGTAAGCCTACTTACAAGTCTTATTTGATCAGAAGTTAATGCTGTTCCCGAAGAAGACACCACATTTTTTATTCCGGTTTGATTACATTGAATAACATCGGTATATCCTTCAACCAGGTAACAATTATCTTCTTTGGCTATGGATTGTTTTGCATGATAAATTCCGTACAAAACTTTACTCTTATGATAAATATCACTCTCTGGAGAATTAAGGTACTTTGCAGCTTTTTTTTCATTGGTCAATATTCTTCCACCAAAGCCCAAAACGCGACCAGACATCGATTGAATAGGAAACATTACCCTGCCCTTAAATCGGTCGAATTGTTTTTCCTCTTTAACAATGGTAAACCCTGTTTTTTCAAGATATTCTAATTGATACCCTTTCTTTATCGCCTCATTTGTAAAAGCATCCCAGGAATCGGGAGAATATCCCAATCCGAACTTTTTAATAGTTTCTTCTGTAAATCCCCGTTCTTTAAAATAGGTTAACCCTATAGCCTTACCTCGTTCTGTTTTGTGCAGAGCATTCTGAAAAAAAGTGTTTGCAAACTCACTAACCAGATACATACTCTCACGCTCATCTGCCTGTAACTTTTGTTCGTCTGTTTGTTCGGTCTCTTCGACTTCGATATTGTATTTTTTTGCAAGGTACTTTATTGCTTCGGGATAGGTAAAATGCTCATGTTCCATTAAAAAAGCGACCACATTACCTCCTTTTCCACTTGAAAAATCCTTCCAGATCTGTTTCACCGGCGAAACCATAAACGAAGGTGTCTTTTCGTCGCTAAATGGGCTTAGTCCCTTAAAATTGCTTCCTGATTTTTTTAACTGTACAAAATCACCGATCACCTCTTCTAATCGAGCAGCATCAAAAACAGCATCTATGGTAACTTTATGGATCATTTGTCTTTGTTAGTTGTTAGTTGTTAGTTGTTAGTGAAATTATATTTTTCTACTGAGTTTATCATGCAAAAATAAGATATTCTGGAACATTTGATTTAGGATCGATGATTTATGAATTATGAATTAGGATTTTCATTTGACAAATTTAGGAGTTTATTCTTTAGAAGTACTTCTTTAGGCTTAATACAATATCTCTAGGTTAGCTAGTTTATAGATGTATAAAACGGGGCTAAAAAGCCTAAAAATATCGTCATTCTGAATCAAGTCCGGGATAACAAAAACAATAGATCAAAAGCTAGTGTCTTGATTTTGAAGAACAAATACTTGTGGTTTCCCGTAATCAACTGGTTTCTAGTTGTTGATTAACAATTTTTTTACATTTTTAGCGCCTTTCTTTCGAGTGTAATCTTGTATTTTTAAATGCAACAAACCTTAATAAACTCTTAAAAACCTCTAGTATGATTCTTATTACTTTTTACTACCCGACCACAGTGTTATTATCAAATAACACCACTCAATTTAAGTAGATTGCTGCGCTGTTTTAAAATGGCTTGCAATGGCAAATAATAACGTCACTACAAGGAGTCTATGATAAAGTAGTCTTTTGTTACATCCTTATTCATTTCGCAATTCTCGCCATCGACCTTCATATTTAACCGTCCTTATGAAGATAAATGTTATCACATATACTAGCCATATTGCTGCTTTAAAGACGGTAAAAAACCTCGGTGCAAGCCCACAAGGTATTTTTAAGAAACTGATTTTTGATTTCGAGGCAAGCTTCTGAACATTTAAATCTCGATTATCAAATAAAACTTTAACAAAAAAGTTGCCTCGGTTACGAAAAATGAAACTGATAATCTTTAATATTGTGTTGGATTAACCAATAGTAATAAACACAAAAAACTATAACTAGATGAAAAACTTATGTTTAGTATTTATTTCAATCTTATTTACCTTTTCTTGTAGTTCTGATGATGATGCGCCAGCACCAGAAGAAAGAGATTTCTCCTATACTCAGGAAGAAAAAGACGAGGAGATTGCCCGATTAAAACAGTACTTACAAGACAATGACTATAAAGATGTACAAGAAACAGCGTCGGGCCTACATTATATTATAGAACAACAAGGAGACGGATTAACTCCTTCCTTAGATGATACAGTGGTTTTTCATTCCGAAATCACCAATCTGGAAACTAATAAATTATTAGAAATCTCAAATCGTGAAGATAACAATTACGGGCAGCCAAAAGAAATGTTTTGGCTACTAGAAGGTGTAAGAGAAGGATTTCTATTAATAAATGAAGGTTCTATAATCAGAATGTTCATACCTAGCTATTTAGCTTTTGGAAAATTTGGCAATTTTACTGATAGCATTGAACCTAAAACAAACATGATGTATAAAATGGAACTCAACCTTGTTATTAGGTCCGTAACACAATAATCTCTAATAAAATTTTAATTCATAACTACTTCTGGCTAAAAAATCAAACGTATCATGAATAATCTAGCAAAAAATAAATTAATGATTAAACCGCTATTCATATTAGTCACACTATCAATATATTTAGTTTCGTGTAAATCAGATGATGATAGTCTTCCAGAACAAGAACCTATTAATTATGAGTATACCCAAGAAGAAAAAGATGAAGAAATTAATAGGTTAAAACTATATATAGGTAATAAGGGTTATGAAAATGTACAAGAGACTTCTTCTGGATTACATTACATTATAGAAAAGGCAGGAAATGGCTTATATCCAGAAGAATCATTTAAGGACAATGTAATTTGTCATTATGAATTTATAAATATGGAAACAGAAGTGTTGATAGAAGCAACTGATAGAACTATTAATGAGTACGGACAAGTATTAGACATGGAATATTTAATACCTGGTTTGCAAGAGGGACTTTTATTGGTTAATGAAGGTGCCGTAATAAGATTATTTATTCCATCTTATCTTGCATATGGTAAGATTAGCTATGGAGAAATAACACCAAAAATGAATATTGAATCAAAAATAGAACTTAATATCGTATTGAGACCTTGATCAATGACAAAAAACTAAGATTTATCTAAGTTTGAATTTTAGGTATTAAACTATTCAATCGCCTGGATGTAGTAGCACCCCCGATCACTCAGAAATAATAACGCGAATTTACAATCTGTGCCAAATACTAATTTTTTAATGAACTACCCCGCTGCAAGCAGACGGGGTATCTAACTCAAAACAGTGTTAATTGATCAACTTTATGTAAGACATCATAGTCCTTTTCTTTGCCTTGGTTACGAACATATTTTGATATTGAATTTTCATCTCCAAACTTACTTACTGTATTTACAAAGTAACCGCTTGACCAAAATGAACCTCCCCATAGAACTTTTTTGACTTCTGGATGACGTTTGAATATCTCCCTTGCTGTTATACTTTTTAATTTCTTAATTATTGATGTTGGACTTTCTGTTGGAACTGATTGCAATAAAAAATGAACATGATCTTTATCCGTTCCTATTTCTAAAAAATGAATCTCGTATCTTTTAGAAATATCAAGACAAACTTGAACTAATGTTTCGTCAACGTACTTATCAAAAACAACTCTTCTGTATTTCGCAGGGCAAACTAAATGATACAACAAAACTGAAACATTATGCGACTTATGAATATATTCACTTTCTGACATAAAACAAATATATCAAATACGCTGCAAGCAGCGGGGAATTAACCCTCAGAGATTAAACTTAACAAATGAATAAAAACTAGACTAGAAATAGTTTGGCTTTTATATTTAGGAAACTGGTCCGGCATGGATTGCAAAGCCATGCTATCAAGTTTACATTAAACATATAGACCTTTTTAGGGCAATACACTCTGTTAATTCTATTTAATTAAACTCTCGAATATCATGTTCTACTATTTGTAAGAAATTTATACATATATTTGAATAGATAGATATTTAAAAAGTTAATTATGAAAAAACAAAAGTCTTTGCTCAAATTAAAAAGTATCAAAATAACAAACCTTTCTGTCATATCTGGTGGATCTGCTTTAGAAGATCTTCCTAATACTAGGGGTGATTGCCATCCAAAATCTATTTTGTGCCCACCTCGTTCAGCTCGCTGTGGAACATATGCTTGAAAATTGATAGTGCCATAAAACTTTTTTGTCAATAAAAAGGGTTGCAGGTATTTGAGTTGTGAAACAGAAAATTCTAAATAATACCATATCACCGCTATGCCACATCTTGGAAAATATAGCTAGATACATTGCAGTTTTATTCTTTACAACTTAGTTTTATTCATACCATACAGATTTAACAAAAAGAGGCTATCGTAAAAGATAGCCTCTCAAATTTAGTTTGTAAGAGTATTTATTTTTTATTAAATACTCTCGTTACAATGATTTCATCTGCGGTGATTCTTGCAAAATAAGTTCCTGCCGGGAATATACTTACATCTATTGCATTTTCTGTACCCTGATAAACACGCTGACCATACATAGAGAAGATCTCTACACTTTGTATGGGCTTTTTACCTTCAGAAATATTAAGTACGTTCTTCGTTGGAACAGGAAATAGCCTAAACTGATTCTCTGCATCATTAAGATCAGTAAGTGCATAGGTTTCTAATCGCACTGCAGCACTTTGTACGCAGAATGCGGTTGCCTCAGAGCTTGTAAATTCTCCTCCAGAAATAATAGTTCCTGCGCTACTAGACAGGGTATACGAACCAGTACCATATTGACAGCAGATACCATCCCCAAAAGAATCAGAAATTGTAAAGGTATAGTCTCCTGAAGCCAATCCATTAATATTTTCTGTTACTGTAGACCCATCTGGGTTTGCAGTAGAATAACTCTCAGAAGCTACAATGGCTCCTCCTACATCTGTTAATGCCCAAGAGGTTTCTTGAGGGTAATTATCAAAAGTGATGCTCAACGTTAAGTCTCCGGCTGCACAATCTCCGCTGGGGTCAGAACCTGTTGTAAGTGCTACTGCATCAATTGCTGCGTCTGCTCTCCAGGTGCCTCCTGTTACACGATTAAATCGCAATTGTACTCCTGTACCCAGGTAAGCAGCAAGGTCTATAGTTGCTGTTTGCCATGAATTTCCTTGGTTTCCGCTTCTGTTCCAAATGCTTATCCAATTTGCCCCTTCATCATTACTTGCTTCAACATTCAAGCTACCAAAATCGTTGGCTCCAAACATGTGATATCTAAAAGAAAATGTAGCACTAGTAGCCCCTCCAAGATCAAAACAAGGAGAAGTGATAATAGCTTGTTTCTCTGGAAATCCTGTACCATTTCCAGAAGCTTCTACATAAACATAAAATGATCCATCATCGGCGCTAGATGGTCCGGTATTGTTAGAAGGAGTACCGTTGGTATCACGTGTCCAATCAATATCATTTCCAGGACTTTGAGTCCAACCTCCTAAATCAGATTCAAAACTTTCGTTATAAGGAGCACTTATCCCTCCTAGACACCCAGTAGCCTCAGGAGTTGTAACGCTAAGTGCAGTACTGGCTACCGATGCATTTCCTGCAGCATCCAGTGCAGCTACAGCAAATTGATAGGTAGTTTGTGGTGTTAAACCTGCAATTGTTGCCGTAGTTACCGCAACAGTATCAACCGCGGCTCCATTTTGCAGCACTTCATATCCTGTAACTCCAACATTATCTGTAGAAGCATCCCAACTTATTGTCACCTGATTAGCAGCAACATTTAATACTGTAAGATTGGCTGGGATAGTTGGCGCTTCTGTATCGGGGGCTAGTGTGGTTACTGTTAAGGTATCACTCGTAGCCGATGTGTTTCCTGCTGCGTCTGTAGCTACCACTGCAAAATCATAAGATGTGCTTGGTAGTAATCCTGAAACACTTACAGAGGTAGTGGCTACCGTATCAATAGCAACTCCATCCTGAAACACTTCATATCCGGTTACTCCTAAATTGTCTGTAGAGGCATCCCAATTAATAACCACAGAAGATTGTGTTATTTCTGAAGATAGTAGATTAGTGGGTGTGGTAGGTGCCTCGGTATCTGGAGTATCCGGTTGCAGTTTGAAAGCTACTACATGATTTTTTCTAAAACCTGCATCAAAATATTCACCTATATGCCAAAAGGTCATATCATCTGTTGGATCTATAGTCATATGCGCATAATCCCCATACCGTAAGGACGGATTTGATTCTGTTCCGTTAACACCCACTTGTTCTACAAGTGTCATTGTACCTAATGGATCACTAGCCAATCGACCTGTATATCTAATTGAAGGAAATGTTGATGTACTCACCACACTATATCCAAGACCGATATTACCCTGGGCATCCATAGCCATACTGCCACAAAATGCGCTAAGTCCATCTGGTTGTACATACGTACCTTCCTGGAAAATTGTCCAAGGCTGACCATCTGTTGTTTGTCTAAGCTCATACCAACGGATACCTGCAAGGTCATCGTTACCATTTAAGTCTACTACAAAATTCAAAACTATCGAATTATGGGTTCCAAAACGTCTATAATTGGTCATATACATCATGGTAGCCTGTAATGCATCTATATCTGGTCCGGAAGGTTGTGGTAAATTTGAAAAATTTCCACCGTCAAACACACTATCAAATGGTGCTGTTATGATTTCTTGTGGTTGAGAAATTGTAGAATTTCCCGGGTTTGTCCAATCAACATCGGTGGTCCATACCTTAATATGATCTTGAGAAATGCCTGACCAACTATCATCTTGTAGATACTGAATAGTATGCCCTACCCCAACTGGAGGTAAATTTGGGCCTGTTGCATTAGATCCACCCGGACTATAAAACCCATTAGTTTCTGCTCCTGGAAGTGGGAAACCTATCAATCCTGCACTAGCATCTCCAACCAACATTTTATCTCTTTCTACGGCAAATACCACATCATTTCCGCTTGGATTGTTCTGATCCTTATTTGCTGTGATATAATATCCATCGCTCCAGATAGAGAGTTTTTCATAATCTGGAAAAGAGCCCGTATTAAATCTATATGTAAACCAGCCATCATTAATTGGGTCTGGCCCTTGTCCTACGGCTATTAGAATACCATTAGGAGTGTTACTGAATTGCATGATAATAAAACGGTCTGCATAGTTGTCATAAACAACAATTGGATCACCTAAACTTTCTCCTGGAAAAATAGTCGCCAAAGAAGCCTCGCCCAATAGCACACCACCATTTCTATCCCGAATCCCGAAACCTGAATTAAAAGCATAGACATAATGATTCGGTCCTATCGCCCCTGTTGGATCTGTAGGAGTACTAAAACCTTCATGTGCATTAAAAGAGGCGATCTCTGTAGAAATGGCCATTTTTGATGATTTTTGCTGCGTTTGCATCAATGGATCTTTCTGCCCTGCTGCCGGGAGTCCTTTACCAGATACGTAGGTGTTCTTGCCTCTACGTTTTTCCTGACCATGTTTGATCATTCCTTCAGCAGAAATGATATTCTGCATTTTTGATAATGGGGGCACTTTGCGAACATACATAGCTTTACTATGTGAACTAGCTTTCATTGGACCTTTTTGAGCAAAAAGACCAAAACTGCAAAACATAAAAATTGTTGCAAAAAAGAATTTTGTTTTCATTTGTGTGAAATTTGGTTAATGGTTTGTTTAAAACATAATAAGTATAATAACCACTTTGTTGTGGTGTAAGTTGAGCATATTTTAGTTTGTCTAGGAAGAAATCACCTTGATTTTGACTTTGCTAAATATATAGCATTTCATCAAGAAACAAAAAAATAAAACGTCATAAAATACTTACAATCAAATAGTTACGTTAAAACCGTAATATACTTAAGGAGTTTACCTTTATTTATATATATAACAAAATAATCTTTTTGGTGAAATATGTAACAAAAAATGGTTAGGTAACATAGCGTATCTATTTGGTAAGATAACAGCTATATCAAGGCTAGACAATCACAACCAACATTAGTTATAACTTAGAACACAAAATAGTAGTGTACGTACACTACTATTTTGGCAAGGCATTATTTAACACTTAATTAACAAATCAAAAAAAATGGTTTGGGTTTTAGTTTGTCTAATATTGAATACTGAAAAAAAATTACATTAATTAAAATTATCGACTAAAGGTCAAAACGCAATCCTAATGACACATTATTTTGATCAATCTCTGCATTTCTAAAGACAGGTGATATATCATATTTTGCATACAAAGACATATCTCCAAAACCGACATAGGTACTCAAACCATAAATCAAATCACTTGTATTATAATCTCTTTTAATTTTGTCTTTAATACGGTCTCCGTTTTCTCTGTATTTTAATTTTTGACGTGTACTTATATTAGCACCAACGTATCCCCCTAACCCTATCCTGAACTTGCGCGCCGTATAATACCTAATACTCTTTTCTGTTTCTCTTACTCTTGAAGGACCAAATTCAAAATGCACGGGAACCACAATATTATCCATTCTAAACTTTGATTTATTTAACTCTAATGGAAATTCTTCTAATCCGGTTTGATTTCCATTTTCAACAAAATATCTATTATCTGTCGGTTTCAAACCATTTGAGGTATAGGAAACACCATATCTAACTCTTAAGAAATTGGTATTTTTGAATACTCTTGTTTTCCAAAACCAACCCAGCTCAAAAAATCGGCTACCAGCTATCTTATAATCTGAATCATCTAACGATTGCCCATCAACGATTGCATTGTTAAGTCCAAATGCAATTGTTATACCGGAGGTTGTGCGTCTGTCATATTTGATTTTTGGTTCTTGTCCAGTATTTACTTTAACTCCAAAGAGAAAATCACCATCATTATCACTCTTTGCGCCAAGACCTATCCATATTTCGGGGTCTCCCATATTTACATACTCAAGCCCATTACGTTCAAGCAAAGCAATTTTATTATCTATAATTGCAATTTTATTTTCGATATTGAGCGCATGTATCTTGGCCGCCTCTTCTTTTAGCTCCTTAGCTTCCCCAATACTTATCTCATTATTTGCAAGCCTTTCATTAATAGCTTCAACTTCTTTTTTGAGTTCTTCTTTTTCTGATGTAATTATTTTCTCTTTTTGCTCTGTTAATTTTTCAATTTTGGAGTTACTCTGCTCATCTTGAGCTTGTGAAAACTGGACAAAGAGTGTCAAGGCCATATATATGGCAATTGTAAATAATGTCTTCATTGAATTTGATTTTTCTGTATAATTCCCCTCCAAACGAGGAGGGAAACTACAGGTTTGATTGATGAATGATTTTAATTTTCTCGTTCTGCTACTGCAGTTTTTACTTTTTGAAAACCGGTTTTAAGCGCTTCAAAAACGCGTTGTTTAAAAGTCTCGTCTATTTCTTCCTCAACGTCTTGAAGAAGAGCCGATGCACTCACCGTTTTGGATTTTAATATTTTTTGTGTTGTAATATCTCGTTGTGCTTTTCTTAATAATCTATCAATTTCTTCATCGGTAACTTTGGTATTATTTTTCTGAAGTTCTTCTACTTGCGCAACAACATCGGCTATTTTGCTATCAATCACCTCGGGGCTAATGGATACTACTTTTTCTTGTTTTGGAAAATCAATAGCCTCTTTTCTATTCTGTGCAATTTTGGCGGTTTCTTTTTTCTTTTCTATAGCATCTCTTGTGATCGAATCATCAGATTTGGATTTCTGCAAATTTACATTCTTCTCTTTTTTGGCTGTTTCCTTATTAGTTAAGGTAACAAGCTCTTTACTTTTAATTTGCTTATTCTCAAAAGTTTCATTTTCTATTTTCTGTATACGCTTTTGTTCAATATTATTTTTTTGAACAAGCTCTGTTTCATTTTGCTTCATTTTTTCTTCGCTTCGATCCACAAACTGAGGATCTGCATCTTTTGAAGCTGGGTTTTTATAGAATAGGGAACTCATGATCAAAATTCCTACAAATACTGCTGCCAAACTATACCACCATATTCTGGTATTTCCTTTTTTTTGATCCTGTGTATCATCTAGTTGTTCGGACAACTTCTCCCACGAACTCTCTGAGGGCTCTATAGCGCGTTGTTCGAGCTTTTCCTTTATCTTATCTTCAAATTTCAATGGCGCCATTGCTAATTCTATTTTGTTGGTTTAACTTTTGCTGTAGTAATTTTCTAGCCTTAAATAATTGCGATTTTGAAGTGCTTTCAGAAATTCCTAATGTTTTTGCTATCTCGATATGTTTGTATCCTTCTACAGCATATAACACAAACACCATTCTATATCCCTCTGGCAAACTATCAATCAACCCTTGTATTTGTTCTACTTCAAGTTCTGTATTGATATTGTTCCAGGATTCTTCATTATAATTTGTGATTTCTTCAATAAAAAAGATCTGCTTTTCTTTTCTTAAAAACGAAATAGATTCATTCACCATAATTCTTCGTATCCATCCTTCAAAACTACCTTCAAACTTATAGGTTTTCAAATTCAAAAACATCTTCAGAAACGCGCTTAACATTACTTCTTCAGCAAAATGTACATCTTTTACATATTGTCTACAAACACTTAGCATCTTTGGTGCATATTTATGATACAGCTGATGTTGCGCATCGCGATGCTGATTTGCCGCCTTTTTGATAAGCTGTGTTTCGTTTTTATAAAATTGAATAATTTTCAATACTAAAAATTAATTGATTTGATCTTCTATTTACATAGACGAGATAAAAAACACAATGGTTGCCTGGGGTTTGCAATTTTTAATTCTCAAATTTTGGATATTACAAGTAAAGATAGAACAACCAACTGTTTTTCAGTTAATTAATATTGAAGTTGAAGTTATTTTTTTCTATCGATCACATAATCAACCATCAAATCCAAAGAGGATTTATATTCTGAATCTGGATATGTTGAAAGGATTGCGAGTGCATCGTCTTTAAATTGGTGCATTACCTTAATTGCATAGTCTAAACCACCCATTTCTTTCACAAATGAAATAACTTCTTTGACCCGTTTTTTGTCTTTATTATGATTCTTTACAGCGTTTATAAGCCACTTCTTTTTCTCTTTTGAGCAAGTATTAAGTGCATAAATCAACGGGAGTGTCATTTTTTGCTCTTTAATATCTATTCCTGTAGGCTTGCCTATAGCTTCATCGCCATAATCAAAGAGGTCGTCTTTAATTTGGAATGCCATTCCGATCAATTCTCCAAACCTCCTCATTTCCTGAACTTCTTCAGAATCCGGAGAGACCGAACAAGCTCCAAGGCTGCAACAAGCAGCTATAAGCGTAGCTGTTTTTTGGCGAATAATCTCATAATAGACTTCTTCAGTAATATCCAGATTTCTGGCTTTTTCTATTTGTAGAAGCTCTCCTTCACTCATTTCCCGAACTGCTACCGAAATGATTTTTAAAAGGTCAAAATCACCATGATCAATAGATAGTAGTAATCCTTTTGACAATAGATAATCACCAACAAGTACGGCTATTTTGTTTTTCCAAAGGGCATTTATCGAAAAGAAACCTCTTCTTCTATTAGAATCATCAACTACATCGTCGTGCACCAGCGTTGCAGTGTGTATTAACTCTATTACTGAAGCTCCTCTATATGTTCTTTCATTAACTTCGCCTCCTGAGACCATTTTGGCCACCAAAAAAACAAACATAGGCCTCATTTGCTTGCCTTTTCTGTTTACTATATAATGTGTAATTCTATTAAGTAGTGCTACCTTTGAAGACATTGATTGTGAAAACTTTTGCTCAAAAAGTTCCATCTCATCAATAATAGGCAGTTTTATTTGCTCAACAACTTTCAATACGAGAAGATAATTCTGATTTCTAACTTGGTACGAAGATAGTATAAATTGTTTGTTGTAAACAGGTATTCATGTTAATAAAGAAAAATCAAGATTTATTTGCTAATTGGCCACATGCAGCATCAATATCTTTTCCCCTACTTCTACGAACGTTAACTACAATTCCTCTGGATTCTAGAGCATTAATGTAATTATCAATAGCTCGATTCGATGCTTGTTGAAACTTGCCGTCATCTATAGGGTTATATTCTATTAAATTAACTTTACACGGCACATAAGAACAAAACTTGATAAGTGCGTCAATGTCTTCTTTTCGATCATTAATTCCATCCCATACAACATACTCGTAGGTAATTCTACTTTTGGTTTTTGCATACCAATATTCTAGAGATTCTTTAAGATCCACTAGTGGAAATGTTTCATTAAAAGGCATTATGGATGTACGCACTTCATCGATAGCGGCATGTAAAGACACAGCCAACTTAAATTTAACTTCATCATCTGCCATTTTCTTGATCATTTTTGGCACACCTGATGTGGATAGTGTAATCCTTTTGGGGGACATCCCTAACCCTTCTGAAGAAGTAATTTTATCAATTGCTTTGATCACGTTATTATAGTTCATAAGTGGTTCTCCCATGCCCATAAAAACAATATTAGACAAGGGTCTATTGTGATACAACCTACTTTCTCTATCTATAGCCACTACTTGATCATAAATCTCATCTGGATTAAGGTTACGCATTCTTTTTAATCTTGCAGTTGCGCAAAACTTGCAATCCAAACTACAACCAACTTGTGATGATACACAAGCTGTGGTTCTGGTCGGGGTAGGAATTAAAACTGATTCTACAATAAGACCATCATGCAATTTTACCGCATTTTTGATGGTCCCATCGGTACTTCGTTGCATTTGATCAACACGAATGTGGTTTATCACAAAACTCTCTTCCAGTATTTGCCTGGTTGTCTTGGATATATTGGTCATATCATCAAAGCTATGTGCTCCTTTGCTCCATAGCCACTCATAGACCTGGTTTCCTCTGAAAGCTTTGTCGCCTATTTTTTCAAAGAAAGATCGTAGTTGATCTTTTGTAAGTGCTCTTATGTCTTTTTTCTTTGTGCTCATAGCTTCTGCAAAAGTAAAAGATAATGCAGTATATTTATAGAAATTATACGAATATTAAAAAAACCCTTGATTAAGAGATCAAGGGTTTCATTTAAAGTATAGTATGGTATTTTACTTTTTACTTTCTTTTACTCTTCTCCATTCATGTATGCCACCGCTTCCTTTATACTTTACAAAAAGAACGTTACGTCTTTCTTCTTCTGTCCAGATTTGACAATCAGAGACTTTACCGTCTCTTATGTTGGTATAGGTTCCTCCTACATATTTATCATTACTAAGCCGCAGTCCCTTTATCACCACCATTCCTTCAATTTTTTTGTTTTTATCTTCACCTGTACACTCGTAACAAACATCATCTCTTTCTGAATCTCTAAGCATTCTCTCTATAGTACCAAAAATCTTATTATCGATCATATACAATTGCATGACACTAAGGGCAACACCGGTCTTTTTATCGATCATCTTCCATTTTCCAAGTATAGGATTGGCTTCATAAGCAGCTAATAAACTTTCTTTTAAATCATAATCAACAGGATTGTCACCTAACCATATTTTGAACAATGCTGTTTTGAATTCCGGGCTTTCCATGGTGCCCAAAAGTGTTTTATTCTTAAATACTGAAAGTTTACCTCCCTTGGTATGTAGAATTCTGAAAATATCGAATTTTTTTATCTCATTTGGTAGGAAGCCGATAAATTTACGAATCTCTTTTTCTAACTTATAACTATTACCGTTGGTAGCTACTTCAAGTCCATTTCTGATAATCTCGTTAAGTTCATTTTGTCCAAAGGATGAAGTTATTTTCAGAGTTATTGCCATAGTATCATCTTTTTCGGCAACCATAATTCCATCTTCAACACCATCTACTTCAAAATCAAGATACAACGCAAGGGCATATAATTTATCTCTAGAGCCAGCACCATTAAGCATTAATTCTGCCTCACCGAATTTATCTACATCATTAAAATGAACTGCTCCGACTTTGGTTTGGGCAAAAGAAAAGACAGTTATTAAAAATGTAAAATAGTAGAATATTTTTTTCATCATTATAAATAATTAGGTTTAGTTCATATATTTTTTTGAATTGCAAAAAACGATCCAAAATTTGAAAAAAGTGCATTGTAGATGATCATTTAACGTAATTTTTTCGATAAAAGTCTATTTTTGTCGCTGTAAAACACAGAATGCAAAATACGGTAAAACCGTAATTATAAGCAAGTTAAAGAAGTGATTTTTAAAAAATATGTAATATTTTAACATCTAATCCCTTCAAAAATCAAAAAAAAACCTGTTCAATCTAAAATTAAACAGGAATTTAATATTAATTTACAACATCCTAAATTATTAACATTGCATCACCATACGAGTAAAATTTATATTTTTCTTTTACTGCTTCTTCATAGGCCTGCTTTATGAAATCGTGTCCTGCAAAAGCTGACACCATCATTAACAAAGTAGACTTAGGAGTATGAAAATTTGTAATCATACAATTAGCAATGCTAAAGTCATAAGGAGGGAAAATAAATTTATTGGTCCATCCTCTAAATTCATTCAATGTTCTTTCTGAAGAAACTGCACTTTCTAATGCTCTCATTACTGTAGTTCCAACAGCGCAAATTCTCCTTTTATTAGTGATGCCATTATTGATAATATTAGTGGCATGAGCAGTAATATAGGCTTCTTCACTATCCATTTTATGTTTAGACAGATCTTCAACTTCTACAGGGTTAAATGTTCCCAATCCAACATGTAAAGTTATTTCGGCAAAATCTACTCCTTTTATCTCTAAACGTTTCATTAAATGCTTAGAAAAATGTAGTCCTGCTGTTGGTGCAGCAACTGCGCCTTCATTTTTAGCATAAATGGTTTGATACCTCTCTTCATCTTCTGGTTCTGTGCTTCTTTTTATATATTTAGGTAACGGCGTCTCTCCCAAATCTGTAAGCTTTTGTCTAAACTCATCGTAAGAACCGTCGTACAGAAAACGCAATGTACGTCCTCTTGAGGTTGTATTGTCTATAACTTCTGCAACTAAACTTTCATCATCTCCAAAATAAAGCTTATTACCTATACGTATCTTTCTTGCAGGATCAACCAGTACATCCCAAAGACGAGTTTCTGAGTTTAATTCGCGTAGTAAAAACACTTCAATTCTGGCACCTGTTTTTTCTTTATTTCCATATAATCTGGCAGGGAAAACCTTAGTATTATTAACAACCATTACATCGTCTGGCTCAAAATAATCAATAAGATCTTTAAAATGTTTGTGCTCAATAGTTTGTTCCTTTCTATTTAGAACCATTAAGCGAGATTCATCCCTATTTTCTGCAGGGTATTCTGCCAATAATTCTTGTGGAAGATTAAAATTGAAATGTGATAGCTTCATTAGTGTTTGTTTTTTTGAAGGTGCAAATATACAATCTCGTTATAGGCGTTGTCAAGTAAAATGAGATATATTTATTATTTATCATCAATGTCAGGTACACGAAACAAGATCACTACGCTTCTAGAGCCAAGAACCAAAACTTAATTATAAAAATAATGATATTTAGGTTTTTAAAAAATAGAAGTGGTTTAAATTGATATCATACCAATTCTGATGTAAAAATACCCACTTAAAATTACTTCTTTTGCCCTATACTTTAGAATAAAGGGATTTCCAAAGATTTTACAACTTTTAATAGGACAACAATAATTATTTATGAAATTTTAAATCCTAATTTCTGTAAATCAGACCAAAAATCAGGGTATGATTTAGAAACCACATTAGCATCCTCAACAAATAAAGAAGTTCTAAGTGCTAGAGGAGCAAATGCCATTGCCATACGATGATCGTTATAGGTAGCGATAGAAATATTTTCTTTAATTGATGGTGATGGTTCTAATCGCAAAGTATCCTCTGTTATTGTAACCTGCCCTCCTAATTTCTCGATTTCGGTTTTTAAAGCTTCTAATCTATCTGTTTCTTTTATTTTTAAGGTATGAAGTCCCTTAAGATAGCATCCTATACCCAACCCAAAACAAGTAACTGCAATAGTTTGTGCTATGTCTGGAGCATTTGACAAATCCAATCCATCTGGCAACTCAGCTCTTTTAGAACTTTTCTTTAAGGTAATAGTATTTTGGCCAAATATAGTTTCGACACCCAAATGTTTATATATTTCTACTAAGGCCGAATCCCCTTGGTAACTTTCTTTTTTATAACTTCCAATAGTGATCGAAGCATTATCTGTCAATGCTACAATACTATAGAAGTAAGATGCCGAACTCCAATCAGACTCTACAACAACTGTCTGAGACAGCGCATTAGTATTAGACTCAATAGTTATTAAATTGCCTTCAAGAGTTCCTGTAATACCAATATCCTTTAATAAACTAAGGGTCATTTTTATGTATGGCACCGAAGTAACTTTTCCGTTTAACCTAATCGATAAACCGTTTGGTAATGAAGCTGCAATTAGCATCAGTGCAGAAATATATTGGCTACTTATATTGGCTTGTAGTTCTACTTGATTAGCTGTTGGTTGTTTTCCTTGAATTCTTATCGGCGGATATCCTTCTTCTTTTTCATAGGCAATTTCACATCCTAATTGCCGTAATGCTGCTACCAAAATTTTTATGGGTCTTTCCTGCATTCTCTTACTTCCGGTAAGCATAGTTTCTCTGCCTTCTTTAACTGCAAAATATGCGGTAAGGAAACGCATTGCAGTACCGGCATGGTGAATATCAACAACAATATCATTGCTCTGTAACGCCTTTTGCATTAATTCTGAATCATCACTATTGGATACATTCTCGATTTCTATATTGGGATACATCGCTTGTAGCATCAGCAATCTATTCGTTTCGCTTTTAGACCCCGTAATTTGTAATGTTTTATTCTTTATACTTGAAATGTATTGTAATTTCAAATTCATGTTATCGATTTGATTTTTGTTTTCTCAATTCAAAATAATATGCCATAATCATCCCGTACAAAAGGCCTCCCACAACTCTAGAAATAAAATACCGCACCCATTTACCGTTATCAATTTTATCATTGATAAAAGAATCCATAGCTAAACCGCCGTATTGCATTATGTGTTCTATACTACTGAATATCATTATGAAACCCAACCCTATAAAACACACAGAAATCCAATATTTCTTGGAAAAGATTATTTCTTTGAACATCATTTTAATTTTTCGTTATTATGATGTCGATCATGGTCTCGCTTAGTTTTAACATCCAATTTCTTATCAAATGCTTCTTGAAGATTTACACCTGTTTGATTGGCCAAACATAAAACAACAAATAGCACATCTGCTAATTCTTCACCAAGGTCCTTACTTTTATCACTTTCTTTTTCACTTTGTTCGCCATATCGCCGTGCAATAATTCTGGCTACTTCTCCTACCTCTTCGGTAAGTTGAGCCATATTGGTAAGCTCGTTAAAATATCGAACTCCGTGATTCTTGATCCAATCGTCTACGGCTTGCTGTGCATTTTGGATGTTCATATCATATTTTTTTAAGAACTACCTGTTCATTTTCCTTCTCAACAAGTTGCGCATAAAACTGTTTTATCACTGGATAAGAAGTTGAAGGAAGAAAGGGAGTGTTAATTGTTTCATTTACCATAATTTGTATCATTCCATTGGTCAAAATCGATCTAAAAGAAAAACCACCCATATTATCCGGTAATTTAAAAGCTCCAGATTTTGGATATTCTGCTACTTCATAACCTTCAGGAACCTTAATGTTTACCATATATTTATTGGTAAAACCATAAGCAAAATCAATTGGATATTCTCTTTCGTTTGACTTAAAAACATTCTCTTTGTCTCTTAGAAATAGTAGAGGAGAAAAATACATTTCATTATCAATTAATTCTATTTGGTCGAAAGATATAAAATTAAAACTTTCACTTACTCCTTTTCCATATTCATTTACTCCTTTTACAGCATATTCTTCAATTTCATCTATCTCGTATTTCGTTTTAAAACGTTCTGCTTTAATTTCATTTTCCTTTACTCCATACATTCTTCTAAAATCATGTGCAAGATAACTCATATGACGCACATTAAATTTACCATTGACCACACCTTCTTTATCAATCTGACACTGTATAATGTATCGATCAACAGAAGGCTCTTTAGGTCTAAGGTTTACACTTTGAGAGGTCCCATTCTTGGCAATCACCCTTCCTGATCCTCGTATCACTCTATCAGGAAGCACATTGGGCAAACCATATTTGTCTGTAGCATCAAGGTATGCTAGGCTTCCATCTGCCAATTTTACTCTAACTATAACATAATTAAACCCGTCTAGTGTAGGAAATAATGTCACAACCTTGTTACTAGAACTTACTAATACGGGATTAGCATCGAGACCTACAGAAGACAACATAGAAGCAAGCATTAAGTTAATTTCTGCAACATTACCTGTCTTTTCTTTGTACGCTTTTTTGACCCCAATATTTGTTCGTACAGAATATTTACCATTCCAGTTCATTCTATTCTTTACATAGCTATAAACTTTTGCAAGTCTGGTAGTTTCATTTTCTGAACGAGATACTATAGTTTTCAGGTCTTCTGCATAATAATTTTTCTTTTTTAATTCATCTCCAAAACTAGTACTTGAATAAATTGTCTTTGTAACATCTCCCCATGTTGTTGAGTAATACTTTATGGGCCTATTTGGAAAATCAACATGAGATAATTCATAACTTATTGATGAAATATAATTTTTAATGTTTCCAGAGTATGGTTCTATTTTAAACGCTGGAACGTTACTCGAATTAATAGTATTAACTATTGTTTTAAAGTCAATTACATCTCTTGTAGTTGTAGACTTAACCGGTTCTCTCAAATCTCCGCCGGTTCTTGTTTTAGACGTAATTGTTACTTTGTCTAACTTACTTGATTCTTTAAGATTGACCGGAAGATATCCTGATGTAAACTTTTTGAAACGAAAGTATTCTGGAAATTGTAGTTCAACATTAATTTTCTTAATAGGAATTTGATATTGGAGATAAATTCTATCTACATTCGATAAAAATGGCGAAATGATTTTATATTTATACTCGATCACCGATCCTTCTTGCAAAGACGGCATTGTAAACTTTACCTGATCATAAAATTCTGAATATTCATTTTTAAAAATACCTTCACTTTTGAGTTTGGTTTTAACTACTTCTCCGTTTATTAAACTGTATGTTACTCCTTTTAGACCTACAACTTTTTCATTTTCGCTATTTTTCTTATAAAGGAACACTTCGTCTGTGGCATAATCAAATCCATTCTTTTTATATAACTTTACTCTTTTATATACTTCGGTCATTAATTGAAAACCTTGAGATTGATTATAATCTATGTATACATTTCTGCTCTCATAAAGAATAGCTGCGTGTGCCAGGCTATCTTCGGCGTATGATTGCTCTAGCAACTCTTCTTTAGAAACTTTTCCGAATTTATATTCTTGTGCAAAACTGTTTAAGGTTACTACCAACAGAAGAGCTGATAGTAGGTTATGTAAATATTTCATGTTTAAAAAAATGGTTAGTTATTATTGTTTAAGTGCTATTCTTGATTTGTCTATTTTTTTAATCTGGGCTCTGAACTTTCTGTATTCTTCATATTTTTCTTTCGGAAAAACCCCATCTATTATTTTTAAAAATCGTTTAAATTTTATTTGTGACTCACTCACTTTTTCTAACTCATAGGTATACTTACCAAATTCTGTCTCTATAGTTTTCTTTTCGGGTAGATTACCTAAAGCATATCCCTTGGGCAGATCAATTATATATTGATCGGTATTTACATAACCCCTAGAAATAACTAAAGAATTACGTCTATCTTTGTATTTGGGCAAAGTACTTTGATCACAACTGAAAACATTAGGCATTAACAAGAGTCGGTTTCCTACTTTTTTTGTGTAAGAAGTACAAGAAACTTCAACATCTTCAGTAAACATAACGGTGTCTTTATCATCGGTAGGTTTTACAGCATTAACCTCTAGATTATTAACGTATCCCCATTTCTTTTTATAATGTAATTTTTGATCTTTTGGCTCTTCATATTGCACATTATAATTCCAATCATACTGTAATCCCTGTGATGTTCTCTTTAAAGTGGCCGTCATAGAATTATCTGCCTTCAAATTTATTGTAGCAACAGTATTCAAGATATTTTCTTCTGCTTCGTATTTTTTGGTTCTCTTTATCACGCCTCCTTCTGGTTTTACAACCAAAACATTTCTATCATCGGTAAAATCTCCAATAAAATTGAATGGGGTGGTTTGATTGGTGCATTCTAACCAAATTTCTTCATCTTCATAAGGAATATTTAAAATGACATGATTTCCTTGCATTGAAGCAAATTCTGCATCAATATCTCTTCTTTCTTTTGCATAAACAATGGTATAATACGAGGTGATGTTCTGGCTATCTAATAAAGCTTTCGTGTAATTTGTAAGTGCTTTACAATCCCCATACCCCAATCTGTCTACATCTGTTGCCAAAAAGGGCATCCATCCACCAATACCTAGTTGCAGGCTTATATATCTAGTTTTATCCTGAACATATTCATAGATTAATTTTGCTTTTTCTTTATCGGTTTCTGCATTAGCAACCAAGGTATTTACCGCGGTAATTGTTTCTTGTGAAAGTTCATTTCTCCCAGAGAGAAGTTTATCGTATTGCCATTTACCAAAGGACTTCCAATCGTTTCCAGATCCTCTTACTCCTTCTAAAGAAAAATCATTTAAGGCAACTTTTACTCGAGGGGTCATTTCTTGATATGACGGACTAAGTACTTCTGGCTGCCTTGGTGGTACATTTGCAATTTGAAAAGACACCTCATGATCTGTTTTGTTCTGAATTATGGCATAGTTATCAAAATTTGACTCTTTAACTCTTATAGGAATTGAAGTAGCATTCAAAATTTTATATGATGATTTTTGCACCCCTAGCTTGTACGCCAAAATAGGATTCCAGGAGTGAATAAATGCAGTAGAAGAATGCTCCACCTCACTTTCCCAAGCAAGCGTATATGGATATGATATTGCCGTATGCTCGATATACTTTATACGATCATCATTCATCAAAGAAATCCCATCATAATAACTTCTATCTTTAAAATCTTTCTTTTTATATTTTTTAATTTCTTTTCCTGTGGCATCATAAATAATGGCTTCTAATTTTTTGATCTTGGTAGAAGGGCTATAATACTCATAAGAATTGGCATAACCATCACCAAATTTGTTAAGAACGGTAACAATTCTTTTCGTTTTGATCGTCATAGAATTTATGGAATTAATTTCTATGACCATCTCTTTTGATCTTACCACAGCATTTGCGCCTCTTGTAAGGGTGGAATCAATATTTGCAACTTGTAAATTAATAGTCTCTTGTGAAAAAACTTTACTAAAAGCCAATAAAATGAAAACCACTAGAAGTTTTAGTGAGCTGTTTTTCATATAAAATTATTTTGGGGTAATTATGCTTTATTCTTGGTATCTATGATTATTGTTACCGGGCCATCGTTAAGCAGTGATACTTTCATATCTGCTCCAAAAACTCCGGTTCCTACTTTTTTTCCTAAATCCTTTTCGAACTGTTTGACAAAGCTTTCATATAGCAGTATAGCAACATCTGGTTTGGCTGCCTTACTATAGCTTGGTCTATTTCCCTTTTTGGTACTTGCATGAAGTGTGAATTGACTTACCACAATAGCTTCACCATCAACATCCAATATACTTCTGTTCATTACTTGGTTTTCATCGCCAAAAATTCTTAAGCGAGAAATTTTTGCAGATAACCATGTAATATCCTCGATCGTATCGTCATTCTCGATCCCAATTAAAATAAGTAATCCTTGTTGTATAGCTGAGATCATTTTCCCTTCAACTCTTACAGATGCTTCAGAAACTCTTTGAATTACGGCTCTCATTTATTTATCAATCTTTTTAAAAAACAAATTCTCTTATTAAACCCTATCTTTCTTTAGAATACATTCAAAATCAATTGAACCCGTTTTCTGCATTAGAAAATCTATTTCATGTTAAAACTACTTCAAATACAGTCGCTTCACTTAGTTTTTTAATGTAACCATAGCAATGCTATGCCAAAATCAAGAAAACTACTGTAGCTATTGTATTTACAACCCTCATAACGAGGTTCTAATACATAAAAACGCGTTGGACTCTAAATTTCACACTGCAAGTATACATGGTTTGAGTTTCATTTTTCGGTACCGAGATTTTTTTTATGAAATTTTATTTCCTAAGTGGATATAGGTGGGGCAATAAGTTATTCCTGATCATAGGTATTCTTTCTATAACTTTCTTCTTCTCCTTCTAGAATTTGCAAATAACTCTTATATCGCGACCAGGCAATTTCTTCATGATCCAAAGCTTCTTTTACTGCACATTTGGGTTCGTTAATATGCAAGCAATTATTGAACTTACATTGCGATTTTAATTCAAAAAATTCAGGAAAATAATCGCCTACTTCCTCTTTATTCATATCTACGATCCCAAACCCTTTGATACCTGGTGTATCAATAATTTTGGCTCCAAAACTTAAATCAAACATTTCTGCAAAGGTTGTGGTATGTTGTCCTTGCTGATGTTGCTCACTAATCTCTGCAGTTTTTAATGACAAATTGGGCTCGATCAAATTAACCAAGGTAGATTTTCCCACCCCGCTATGTCCCGAAAACATACATACTTTATCCTCCATTAAACCCTTTACTTTATCAACATTTTTACCTGTTTTGGCCGAAACCCCAATACATTCGTATCCTATTTTTCTATATAAAGCGGCGAGATATTTAACCTCTAAAAGTTCCTCTTCATGGTAGGTATCAATCTTATTGAAAAGCAAAACAGCTTTAATACCATAAGCTTCGGCTGTGACCAGAAATCGATCAATAAATGCTGTAAAAGTTGGTGGATTATTAAGAGTGATTAATAAAAATACCACATCAATATTTGCAGCGATGATATGGGTTTGTTTTGAAAGTTTTACTGATTTTCTAACGATATAATTGTATCGTTCATGAATGTTTTCTATGACTCCTGTTTCTTGATCGTTTTTGGTCTCTAGCTTAAAATCTACTACATCACCAACAGATACTGGATTAGTGCTTTTTATATCTTTTATCCTGAATTTACCTTTTATTCGGCACTCGTATATCTTACCGTCATCAGTTTTAACGGTATACCAACTTCCGGTAGATTTATATACTGTACCTGTCATCAATGCAAAGATGCAAATATTAATAGTGATTAGATATCAAATTTTTTCTTTATTGAAAAAAAATTGGCATAACTATTGATTAATAGGGTGATATTAACTTTTAAAATTGAAATCATTATGAAAAAAAACTTGGTATTAGTCGCTCTTCTTGTTCTTGGCTTAAACACAACCTTTGCTCAAGACACATTTGAGTATCAAATTGTAACAGTTATAGAATCAATAGTTCCTAACGGTCTTGGTCGATCAAGAATGCTTACCACCAACGAAGTGCGCGATTACAAAGAATTTACCTCTACTCGTACAGGTCAAGATGACAAAAGAAATAAATCTGATCGCGGTGAAATTCGCGTAAAAGCTTTTGATGAAACCAAACTTTTAAACTTCTTTAATCTAGGCGGAATTCGTTTTCAAAACATTGCTGCAAATGATGCCATAGTAACTTCAAAAATTAATGAAATGTCTACTCAAGGTTGGGAACTGGCTTTTATTAACAGTGGTGTTGAAAGTTTCGGTGGAAAAGGTGATGGTAATGGGATTTACGTAACCCGTTACACCTTCAAAAGAAAAATATAAATTACCACTACTATAAGAAAAGAGGTCTAAAAAGACTCAAAAAACGTCATTACGAAAAATTTAAATTTTGAAGTAATTTGTTTTTCAGTAACCTAAATTTGACAGATTCCTTAGCTATGCTCGCAATGACGACTTTTTAGACCTTTTTTTTATTATCCTCTAGCCACTTTTTCCTGATGGTTAATAGACTCCTGGTGTATTGCTTTATAAATTCTTAGCATAAATTCTTCGCTTAGTCCCTTTTCTTCACCCTCAAGGATCATTTTCCCTAGTATCTCATTCCAACGTTTAGACTGGAGAATTGCAACATTTTGCTTCGCTTTCACCTTTCCTATTTCATCAGAAATTTTCATTCTTTTTGATAATGTTTCTAATAATTGGTTATCGGCAATATCAATTTTTGCTCTTAGCTCATTCAGTGCTTTTTGATAAGCTTCATCAACCCCTACCTCTTTTCGGATTTTTAAATCTTTCATATGTTGAATTAAAGTATCAGGTGTAATTTGCTGTTTAGCATCACTCCATGCATTATCGGGATCATAATGAGTCTCTACGATCAATCCATCAAAATTAAGATCTAAAGCTGTTTGAGAAAGATCAAAAATTAAATCTCTATTCCCAGCTATATGAGATGGATCCAAGATCAATGGCAGATCGGGAAAACGGTTTTGCAAATCAATAGGAATTTGCCATTCTGGGATATTTCGATATTTCGTTTTTTCATAGGTCGAAAATCCTCTGTGAATCACGCCAAGATTTTTTACATCTGCCGTATAAAAGCGTTCTACAGCTCCCAACCAAAGTGAAAGATCTGGATTTATCGGGTTTTTGATCAGTACCGGGTTATCGATTCCTTTACATGCATCGGCAATATCCTGTACAATAAATGGTGATACAGTGCTTCTGGCACCAACCCATAATACATCTACTCCGTGCTCCAGAGCCAACTCTACATGATGTGGATTTGCCACTTCGGTAGCGATTTTCATCCCAGTTTCTTCTTTTGCCCTTTGCAGCCATTTTAACCCCAGGGCACCTACTCCTTCAAAATTACCAGGTCTCGTTCTTGGTTTCCAGATCCCAGCTCTAAGCACAGTAGCATCAGAGTCTTTGAGCTGATGCGCTATTTTTAGTACTTGTTCTTCGGTTTCAGCACTACAAGGCCCGCCGATTACCAAAGGATGATCTAAGTTGTATGTATCTAACCAGTTTCTAAGTTCTTTTTTATTTTCCATTTCTATCTTTTATTCTTTTATTATTATTGAGGTTTTTTAGTGTTTTTATTACGAAATCCCTTTCAAAATTGATTTGATATGATTTGCGTCTTCCATTTCTTTATAAATTTCATCAAAATCATCTTGCTCCATTAATTCTTTGAACTGCGTAAGATTGGCAATATATTCTTGCAGTGTTTCGATTACATTCTCTTTATTATGCTTAAAAATTGGGGTCCACATTGCAGGTGAACTTTTGGCTAGTCTCACCGTTGAAGCGAAACCACTACCGGCCATATCAAAAATATCTCTTTCATTTTTTTCTTTTTCGATTACCGTTTTACCTAACATAAATGAGCTTATGTGTGATAAATGAGATACATATGCAATATGCCTATCATGTGATACGGGGTCCATATATCTAATTCGCATACCCAGTCTTGAAAAGATCTCCATTCCTTTCTCTTGTAATTTAAAAGCTGTTTTTTCTACCTCGCAAACTATGTTTGTTTTGCCCCGGTATAGGTTTGCAATAGCTGCTTGTGGGCCCGAAAATTCTGTACCTGCAATAGGATGTGCAGCTAAGTAATTTCTTCTTTTATCATGATTTGCAATAACCTCGCAAAGCCTTTTCTTTGTAGATCCCACATCAAAAACCAAACAATTATCTGAAACCAGATCTAAAACCTCTGAGATTATTGCCACCGTTGCGTCTACGGGTATTGCTATAATCACAATATCTGCCTCTTTTATCTCTTGCAAAGTTGATTTCTTATCTATAACACCTAATTGTAGGGCCATATCCAAGTTTTCTTCACTTTGATCAATACCATAAATTATAGCTTCGTTAAAAGCAGCTTTAATATCTATCGCAAACGATCCCCCAATTAATCCTATTCCTATTATGAATACATTCATACTATTTATGAGTTACGATTTTTGATTTACGACAGTATCATTCTTAAATCTTCCAATAGCTTCTTTGATATTTTCTTGGGTAACGCAAAGCGAAAAACGAATATACCCCTTACCATTACTTCCAAAAATATCCCCTGGTGCAATAAACACATCATGCTTATAAAGAATTGTATCTATAAAATCCACAGCATCTGTTCCAGCAGGCAATTTTGCCCAAACAAACATCCCTTTTGCCTTTTTATCGTAGGTACATCCTAAAAATGATGCCAGTTCCCAAATCAATGCTCTTCTTTTTTTATAGATCGTATTCATTTTATCGTACCATCCATTTGAAATTTTTAATGCAGCAATGGCTCCTTTTTGTATCCCTTGAAACATACCACTATCCATATTGCTTTTCACTTTTAGGATTGCTTCGATCTTATCAGCACTTCCGCTTACCATACCTACTCGCCATCCTGCCATATTAAAGGTCTTACTTAAGGAATTTAGTTCTAAAGCCACTTCTTTGGCCCCGTCAATAGATAAAATGCTTACCGGACTATCATTAAGAATAAAGCTATACGGATTATCCTTTACCAATAGAATACTATGCTTTTTTGCAAAATCAATCATTTTTTTGAACATTTCAACATTACCGGAAGCCCCTGTAGGCATGTTTGGATAATTAACCCACATAATTTTCACCTTACTCAGATCCATTTTTGAAAGTGTATAAAAATCAGGTTCCCATCCATTCTCTTCTATAAGATCATAAAAAACTGGTTTTGCTCCCACCAAATTGGTTACCGATGAATATGTTGGATATCCGGGATTTGGTACCAACACCTCATCACCTTCATTAAGATATGCCAACGAAATATGCATAATTCCTTCTTTGGAACCCATTAACGGAAGAATCTCATTTTCAGGATTTAGCACTACCTTATATTTATCTTTATAAAAATCAGTAATCGCCAGGCGCAATTCTGGTAACCCTTGATAACTCTGATACTTATGAGCCCCATCTACAATGACCGCTTCCTGGATTGCCTTTACCACTTCTACAGGAGGATCTAAATCTGGGCTTCCAATAGCCATATTCAGAATTGGTTTTCCTGAAGCTACCAAGCCTCTTACCTCTCTTAATTTTTTTGAGAAATAGTATTCTTCTACGGTCTCTAATCTTTTTGCGGTTTGAATGCTCATCCGTTTTGATTTTTATATTCTCCTAATACTTTTAATTCTAAAGCCATGATCTTTAAAATTGACATTGCCTTTTCATAATCCATATAATCCTTAAAAGTAATATCGACAAAAAAGGAATACTTCCATGGCATATCAATAATGGGTAACGATTGTATTTTGGTTAAATTTAAATTACAATCACTCATCACATTAAGTACGGTTGCCAAACTTCCTCTTTTGTGATCTGTTAGAAATTTTAACGACGCCTTATTGATATCTTGTTGCTTTACTCCCGAATCTTCTCTGGTATTTAAAATAAAAAAACGGGTGCTGTTTGATTTTATGGTTTGTATTTCCTTTGCAAGAATGTTTAGATTATAAATACTAGCCGCTGTCTCCCCAGCTACCGCTGCAATTCCTTTGAGTTGTTTTTCCTGGATTCTTTTGGCTACATCTGCGGTATCGGCATCTTCAACCAATTTGATATGTGGATGCTCTCTAAAAAATTCTTTGCATTGCAACAATGCCATTGGGTGCGAATACACTTCTTTGATATCAGAAATTTCCTGACCATCTAGCGCCATCAAACAATGATGAATTGGTAAAAAATATTCTCCGCTAATAGTAAGATCATGCTCATCGATATACGCATAGTTAGGTATAATAGAACCTGCAATGGAGTTTTCAATAGCCATTACAGCATCTGTACTTTTTTGATCTTCAAGACTATGTACCAATTCTTGAAACGACATGCACTCATCTACATCAATATCTTTACCAAAATATGCCTGTGCAACTCCATGATGATACGATCCTTTTATTCCTTGTATGGCAACTTTTTTTCTCAAACGTTTTAAAATTTCTTATCAAAAAAAAATCCCGACTTTTCATCGGGATTCTAACTATATGTTTAAACTATTATTTACATAGCAATCCCGACCTTACTTTTAAAAAAATAAAAGAAGAAAAAATAAAATCGGTTCCAAGTAAATACGTTGTTCATTGTCTTATTGTAATACGCTGCTAAAGTAGGTAAAACTATTTCTATTCAAAATATTTTTCCGTTTTTTCCATCTATATCTATCCATTATCATCAAATTTTTAAATTTTCATTAACATCTATGAAATATTTCAAATAAAACATACAAAACATTATCAATCTTCTATAGTTTGAAACACTAACAAACGTTCGTATTTATATCACCCCCAGTTCTTTACCAACTTTTACGAAAGCTTTAACTGCTTTTTCAAGGTGATGACGGTCATGTGCGGCTGATAATTGCACTCTGATTCTTGCTTTTTCTTTGGGAACCACAGGATAAAAGAACCCTATGACATAAATTCCTTCTTCTAGCAATCTGGCCGCAAATTCTTGAGCCAATTTTGCATCATACAACATTACAGGAACAATAGGATGATCCCCTGGTATCATATCGAATCCCGCTTTGGTCATTTCTGATCGAAAGTACCTAGTGTTTTCTTCTAGTTTATCTCGAAGTTTAGTTGAAGAACTCAATAGATCCAAAACTTTTATTGAAGCCCCCACGATCGATGGTGCCACGGTATTAGAAAACAAATATGGTCTTGATCGCTGTCTGAGCATATCTACTATTTCTTTTCTTGCCGCGGTAAACCCTCCTGAAGCTCCCCCAAGTGCTTTACCATAGGTACCTGTGATAATGTCGATACGTCCCATTACATTTCGATATTCATGAGTACCCCGCCCCGTTTTACCTAAAAACCCGGTGGAATGACATTCATCAATCATTACCATAGCGCCGTATTTATCGGCCAAATCACATATTTTGTCTAATTGTGCGATGGTCCCATCCATAGAGAACGATCCATCGGTAACAATTAATTTTCTTCTTGTATTTTGTGCCTGGACTAATTGCTTTTCGAGATCCACCATATTATTGTGTTCGTATCTGAAGCGTTTGGCTTTACATAAACGAATCCCATCGATAATAGAAGCATGATTTAAAGCATCTGAAATTATTGCATCTTCTGGTCCTAAAATTGGTTCAAAAAGCCCGCCATTGGCATCAAAAGCAGCGGCATATAGAATACAATCTTCCATCCCCAAAAACTCGGCCGTCCTTTTCTCTAATTCTTTATGTATATCCTGGGTACCACAAATAAACCTTACTGATGATAATCCATAGCCGTGTGAATCGATAGCTTCTTTACCCGCTTTGATGACTTCTGGATGAGAAGAAAGTCCCAGGTAATTGTTTGCACAGAAGTTTAATACATGTTTGGTTTTGGTGGTGTCAATTTCTGCACCTTGAGGAGTAGTTATAATACGTTCAGATTTATAAAGGCCTGCTGCTTTTATTTCGTCTAGTTCTTTTTGTAAATCATCTTTTATATTTGAAAACATATTTTGCTAGTTTTTTATTCTTCAATTTTATTTACAACTCTATTCAAAGGCACAAAATCAAAGGAATACCACTTCATGGTTTTTTGAACCTGTTTTATATTTTTCCTTTAGTTTTTGAATCATTGTTTGGGTAATTGCTTCCAGGTTATATTCTGGTTTCCAGCCCCAATCTTTTTCGGCAGCTGTATCATCAATGTTTTTTGGCCAACTCGCCGCAATATCCTGTCGGAAATCTGGTTTGTAACTCACTTTAAAATCAGGATATAATTTACGAATTTCTGCCACCACTTCGGCAGGAGAAAAGCTAATTCCTGACAAATTATATGAAGTTCGAATCTTAATTTGTTCTTTTGGGGCATCCATCAACTCCAAAGTCGCTCTAATGGTGTCTTCCATAAAGATCATTGGCAGGGCAGTGTCTTCTTTCAAGAAACAAGTAAACTCTTCTCCTAGGACGGCTTTATGATAAATATCTACAGCATAATCTGTGGTTCCTCCTCCCGGAAGAGACTGATATCCAATAACCCCAGGGTATCTTAGCGAACGAACATCGAGGCCATATTTTAAGAAATAGTACTGTGCCCAATTTTCTCCGGCCGCTTTGGTCATTCCATATACCGTAGTTGGATCTAAATATGCATCATTTGGGGTGTTATCAAGTGGTGCTCCTGCACCGAAAACTGCAATGGAACTGGGAAAAAATACTCTGTCTATATTATTTAAGCGAGAAACTTCGAGTACCGTAAACAAAGTTTTCATGTTAATGTCCCAGGTTAGTAAAGGATTTTCTTCACCGCGTGCTGAGAGTATTGCAGCCAAATGATATATTTGGGTTATTCTATATTTAGAAACCAACTCCTGAATTCTATCTTGATCAGTAGCATCTGCAATTTCAAAGATCCCTTTAAAACCTTCTTTTTTCTTTAAATCTGACCCTACTACATTATCTATTCCGAATTTTTGCTGAAGCGCTCCTATCAACACCGAACCTAATTGCCCATTGGCTCCTATAACTAAAACCTTTGTTTTTGTATTCATAATTAAAAGCATTATTCACTTACTAAATTACAAAATGTAGGTTTTATAACGATATAACAATAAAAGTTAAGTGATTTTTCCTCTTTTTGAATATAAATCTAGCTATATTTACTTTTTAGTTACTTTAACTCATCATTTTCAAGTAATTTTTATGATACCATATGGATCAACTAGACCAAACAGATATTACCATTCTTAGAATTTTACAGGAAGATTCTAAAAAAACCGCTAAGGAGATCGCTCATATTCTTAACCTTACCCCTTCACCAGTATACGAGCGTATACGAAGATTAGAGAAACAAGGGTTTATAAAAAAATACGTTGCAATTCTTGATAAAAAATTAATAGACAGATCAGTGACCACTATTTGTCAGGTCTCTATGCGATACCACAACGAGGCGTTTATCGAAAAGTTTGAAGAACAAATACAAAACTTACAAGAAGTACAAGAATGTTATCATATGGCCGGACAGGTTGATTTTATTCTAAAAATACATACCAAAAGTCTTGAGGAATATCATGATTTCGTGAAAACCAAACTTTCAAAAATCGAAAATATTGGAGTTTTAAATAGCACTTTTGTGCTCAAAGAGATTAAGCACACCTCAGAGTTCTATATTTGACACCGAATCATAATATTCTCAAATACGCGTTACATTAGGAAATCTAATTCCCTATTTTTGATAAAAATAATTATGTATGTCCATATCGGTATCAAACATTTCTAAGTCTTACAATGATCAAAAAGCACTGAATACTATTTCCTTTGACGTAAAACAAGGAGAAATTGTTGGTTTTTTGGGCCCTAATGGCGCAGGTAAATCAACCATGATGAAAATCTTGACAACATATATTGACCCAAGCGAAGGGAATGCTTCAGTTAATGGATTTGACACTAATGATCAACCTATTGAGGTTAAAAAGAGTGTTGGATATCTTCCTGAACATAATCCATTGTATCTTGAAATGTATGTGCGAGAATATTTATTATTTAATGCTCAGGTTTATAACGTTTCGAAATCACGAATCGAAGAGGTAATAGAATTAACAGGGTTAACTCCCGAAGCAAACAAAAAGATAGAACAACTTTCTAAGGGATATCGACAACGAGTCGGGCTAGCTTGTGCATTACTTCATGACCCACAGGTTTTGATTCTGGATGAACCTACTACTGGTCTGGACCCCAATCAACTTGTAGAAATTAGAGAATTAATTAAATCAATCGGAAAAGAAAAAACTGTTTTTCTTTCTACCCATATCATGCAGGAGGTAGAAGCCATGTGTGACAGAGTAATCATCATTAATAATGGAAATATAGTTGCAGACAAGAATCTAGACTCTTTGATAGACAAAAATGAGCAAATCATTGAAGTAGAATTTGATTACAGAGTTGAAGAAGTTTTCTTATTAAAACTTTCTAATGTAAAAGATGTAAAAAATATTCATGGTTTTGTATATCAAATTACTTTTGATACCGATATAGATATGCGTTCAAGTGTTTTTGATTTTGCCCATGATAATGAGCTGAAGATTCTTCAATTATCCAGAAAGAATAAAAACCTTGAAAGTTTATTCAGAGAGCTCACTCAATCTTCATAAAATTATATAGAGTTATTAATTCACTTTTTCAATGTCCTGTAAGACCACTTTGAGCTTTTCTACAGTAACAGGTTTAACTATATAATCACTAACTAGTTCATAAGACTTTGCTCTTAACATATCTTCTGGATCCACAGATGAAGAGACTATATAAATAATTATTTTTTTTTCACAAGGTATTTTTACAAACTCGTCTAAAAACTGCCAACCATCTAATATTGGCATATTAAGATCCAATAAGATCACATCAGGTAATTTTTCGTTTGCAGATATTATAGCCTTCAAATTGTTTAATGCCTCTTCACCATTCTGAAAAACCATTATGCTTTTGGAAAAACCAATAAGTTCCATTATTTTTTTTACTCCAAAAATAAAAATGGGGTCATCATCGATAATACATGTGATATCAATTTTTTTCATACTTCAAATATACTTTAAAGGTTGAACCGTGATCAACCTTACTTTCTACTTCGATCTTACCACCTAGGGCTTCGACTTGATTTTTTGTAATAAATAAACCTATACCTCTTGCATCTTTATTATGATGAAAGGTTTTGTACATCCCAAATAACTTTGCGCGATGTCTGTTCAAATTAATCCCTAATCCATTATCCTCTACACTAATCACAACATAATCCCCTTCAATCCAAGAATTTAAAGAAACATAACTATCTCTTTTTTCTGAACTATATTTAATCCCATTGGTTATAAGATTAAGTAAAACACTATCTAAATATGCCTGAATCCCAAGAATATTTACATCCTGCCTTACAAGATTTTTAATCGTCACCTTATTTTCGGTGGCTATAGCGGATACGCTCTCGATAGTTTTATTGGTTGCTTCCCATAAATTGAGTCCTACCAAATTCTCATCTACCGAAGTATTTATTAAGACAACCTCATTTAAATGCACTATAGTTTCGGTAAGGTTGTCTGATGCGGTTTTAAAAAGTTTAATAATCTCATGGTCTCCCATATCAGGATTTTCCTGAATCAATAAATCAAGTAACATTTCAAAATTACCTGAGTGTGATTTAAGGTTATGAGAAACGATATGAGCAAAATTTTTAAGTCTCCTATTTTGATCTTCGGCAACAGTAAGTAATGATTTCAATTCTTCCTCTCGCTTAATTTTAGTAATATCAGACATGTGGATAATTATCCCTCCTACTTTATTTTCATCAGTTAGCCAAGGGCGAAATTCCCAAGATAACCATTGTATTGAACCGTCACTTTTTTCAACCTTTTCCTCTCTGTTTTTAATCACTTTCCCCTTTAGGCACTCTTGATGACTAACTTTCCATCTGTTTCCTATCTCCGGCAGCACATCATAATGTGACTTCCCTACTATTTCTTCATCTTCAATATCAAAAACACGAGACCATTCTTGAGAAACGGCTAAATATCCCATATTCTCATCAAACATCGCAATAGCCGTTGGCGCTTGTTGTATAAACAATTTATTTCGCTCGTAGTCTTTCTTCTTTTCTGTTATTTCTTGATGAGAACCAACCATCCACTCTGGGTTACCATCTTCATCCCAACTTACTACTTTCCCCTTATCTATCACCCAGATATAGCTACCATTTTTATGTAACATTCTAGCCTCACACTCATACACTTGTGTTTTTCCTGCAAAATGATCCTGAAGCAATTTATTTGATTTTTCCAAATCGTGGGTCACTGTATGACTGATCCAAGTTTCTATAGAAAGGGGGCCTAATTCTTCTAAGGTGTATCCTATAATCTCTGCCCAACGTTCATTAAAAATTGTCTCACCGGTTTTTATATTCCATTGCCAGGTTCCTAGATTGGTACTGTCTATTACTTGTTTAAAAAAAGCAGATTGTATTTCAAGTTCTTCTTCTTTTTTCTTTATTTCAGTAATATCAGTATGAGCTCCCAACATTTTTTGAGGTTTCCCATTATTATCTCTAATGATAATCCCTCTACAACGAATCCATACGGTATGACCTAGTTTATGTCTATACCTTACAACTTGATCATAAGGAAAGGATGGATCTTGAGAATGTTTGGCAAAGTTTGCATATACATCTTTTAAATCCTCTTGATTTATAATATCCTGCCAAGAAGAGGCTTTATGCGGCATTTTATTGGGATCATAGCCAAGCGTAATCCAAAATTTAGGATTCATCCATTCATTTTCTGGCTGGGTTAAATCCCAAAACCACAATCCATCTAGAGCCGCTTCTTGTAAAAAATCAAATAGTGTACTATCTTCTTTTATTAAGGCATATAACTCTTTTTTTAAATAATTTTCTTGTTCCTTTGTAACTACATTTACATTTTTATTTTGATCATTTTTCATACATCATTCTTAAAGTTATTATCAGGATATACACTTGACGAGAGGTATTTTAAATTTAGGAATAATCACACACATTGAGAGCCTACAAAACCTCAATATATTTATGGTTACACCATTCTTTATGTAGTAGAAAACAAAACCCAAATAGTTTTTAGAGATGCATAATTTATTCAGAGCAAAGAATAACTTCTAAATTCTTAACAAATGCATATAGGTAAGTAGAGATAAACCCGTTTTTATAAGAATATCAATTTTCCTGTGAAGAATTCTTCTACCTCGATTATAGGAGGTCGGTTTATTGAGATTACATCTCCCGTACTGCGTATCTCACCGCGGATAGCATTTATTGGATTTACTATAATTTTATTGGTTCCCCTATGGAAGATATTTACATTTTGTGCTATCAGATCATTTCCTTCAAACCTTCCTATACCTGAAAAGAATCTAACATTCAGGTTTTCAACCTGCCCATTAACAAAGAAAGAAGCTATGTTATTTGAAACAACCGAAAGATCTTGAGCGTTTATTTTTAGATGAAAAGTCCCGGTTGTAGTCCCAGTATCTTCATTAAAATCTTCAGACAGCAAACTCAGGGAAGGATATGTAAGAACTCCATCAGATGAAACATCAAACTGAGTAGCACTTCTTATTTCGGTAATATTAGGTGCCGTCACAAAAATTTTGGTCTGATTAAAATCCCTAAAAAAAGCACAATCATTAGTATCATTAAGAATAAGACGATCATCTTCTACTACCGCAGATACTTCATTCAGTAAGTTGTCTCCAGTTTCGATAATTACTGAAGTAGTTGCTCCTTCTTTAAGAATCATTTCTACATTGGGGTTTACCAATATTCGGGTAAAATCAGGAACTTCAACTTCTTTTCTAACAATATTCCCTGTTCGCTGAAAACAATCAGAAGCATTTTCAGAATCACAACCCAAAAACAATACTGTAAATAGTAAATATATTACCTTTTTCATCTGTTTATAATTTCGTTTCTCTCAATGGTCAGATGGAATCGCATAGGAATCATTTTGGTTGATATTAAAATTCTTAATTATGCTTATTTCATAATCTATATCCAATTGTAAACTCCATCGCTTCAGCTTTTGCCGCATGAGATCTAACACCAAACTCTCCTAATATATTTTTGGTAAAATAATATCGAAGCCCTGCCCTTAAATATGTTTGTCCTTCAAAATCAAAGGGATAATATACATAATAGCCATATTGCGTCAAAAATGAGATCTTATTTACTCGCAGTTCATGCCCCACATACATTCCAACTCTTTTGGCATCTTCATCACCCGTAACACCATCGTTAAAACCTCCACTTGCTCTAAAATCGATAAATCGCTCTAAAGCTTTAGAAAAGAATAACTCTGTCCCTAATTGAAAGGCGCTTTTTTTGTTTATTCTTTTATCTATAAAAGCCCCAATTGTATAAAAAGGAAACTGTCCCGATCCAACTACATCGCTCTCATTGATACCACTTCTAAATAAGAAACCATAACCAAACGGTTCTGAGCCTTTAACTAATCCTTTTTCTTTTTCAGCATATTCTGGAAATTTTTCATCCAAAGAATAGGTAACTCCAGCATTTAAAAACAGTGTATTTGTACTTTTATTAGGCGCTTTTGCATTTCCATTAGAATAATGTACGATCCCTAGTCCGGCCTGAAGGCCTAATCCTTTGAGGAGGTTTTCTTTCTTAAAATTTAACAAAAAATAGGTAGCGCTGGTTAAATGTGATCCGTGTGCAATATTCCTGAAATTATCGTCTTGATCATAAGGATTAGTGCTGTAGGCCATTCCTTGCCCCAATCTAAACATTAAATGCCGCCTTAAAAAGTAAAAATTATAATGGGCATAAACACTAAAATGTTCTCCAAGATAACGGTTATCTAAATCATGATAAATAAAAGAAACACCATACTCGGGATTATTATACAATCGCTGCCATGATTCATCACCAAAGGTTTTACGCTGAAAAGAAAGAATTACTCCAGAGGGATGCCCAGTAATTAAATGCGAGATATCAGGGTTATGTTTAAGGATAGTGCCATAAAAATTATTAACATCGAATGTGTAATATGCTTTTGATTCATCTTGAGCATGACTTTGAAAGCACACAACAAATAACAACAGGTATATCCGTTTTATCATCCGGCAAAAGTAGTAATTATAGTAAAACAACCTAGTTTATCTTGAAACGATAAATTCAAGAATGTATTTCATCCCTAGAAAATTGCAGATGTGATCTTTTTAATATTATCAGATTTTCCCATTGAGTAGTAATGCAAGACTGGAACACCATAGTCCATTAGCTCTTTAGATTGCTGAATAGCAAATTCGACCCCTACTTCTCTTACTTCTTTATTGGTTTTGCATTTCTCGACTGCTTGTACCAATTCATCGGGCATATCTAACTTAAATACCTGTGGTAATAACTGAAGATGCCTTTTTACGGCTACCGGTTTGATCCCAGGAATTATCGGAACTTTAATTCCTGCCTCTTTGGCTCTTTCAACAAAATCAAAATACCGTTTATTATCAAAAAACATTTGGGTTACCACATAATCGGCACCCGCATCTACCTTATCCTTTAATCTGCGAATATCAGAATCCATTGATGGTGCTTCCATATGTTTTTCGGGATAACCAGCAACTCCTACACAAAAGTCAGATTTATTATCTGTTTCAATTACTTCATGTAAAAATTGCCCTTTATTCATATTAACGATTTGTTCGACCAGTTCATTCGCATAACAATGACCACCATTGGTAGGGGTAAAATATTTTTCTTCTTTCATCGCGTCGCCTCTCAAGGCCATTATATTATCAATGCCTAAATAATGGCAATCTACCAACAAATACTCTGTTTCTTCTTTGGTAAAGCCACCACAAAGCACATGCGGAATGGTATCTACATTGTATTTATGTTTTATTGAAGCACAAATACCAACTGTACCCGGACGCATACGGGTTAGTTTTTTATCCAAAAGCCCATCTTTATCAATATAAATAAATTCTTCTCTAGATGTAGTTACATCTATAAAAGGAGGATTAAACTCCATCAACGGGTCAATATTGTCATATAATTCCTGAATACTTCTTCCTTTTTGTGGCGGAATGAGTTCGAAAGAGAATAACGTTTTTTCTTTTGCTTTCTTTATATGATCTGTAACTTTCATTTTTTAGTTTATAGTTCTTAGTTGATTTTATTTGGGCGTTTGAACGGGCTATTCGCTATATCTTTTATAAAATGTCAAACCCATCGACTACGCTCAGGGAGACAATTTAGAAAAGGATGCCGCTTCTATCCCTAACGCAACACCTCCCTAACCCTGCTCAAGGAGGGAATTTTTACTTTAACATGTTATATAGCATATTTATTTGTCCTAAATGATAAATATCATGCTGTACCAATCCGTTAATCATGTATTGATTTGAGTAATCTTTCCCTAAAACAAATTCGTTTAACCATGAATCTGATTTTTGATCCAATTCCTCAAGTATTAATTCCTGGGTTTTATTTAATTCTTTGATAATTACTTTTTTTTGATCTTGCGATACGATTGAAACTTGTTTTCTCCAATCTTTTTCAGAATTCAACTCTATACTATAAACTGTATTATTTTTTAGTTTTTCAACAACAAACGATCTCCAGTCGATGATATGATATACCAATTCTGCAATAGAATGTGACATTTTTCCAGCTTTTTGATTCCAAAATTCTACAGGAATATTCTCTAATACTTTCAGTATTGAGGTACCATACCAAGGTTCTCCATCAAAGACTTCCTTTATTTGTACAATGCAATCTTCAATATCCATAGTTATTCTATTAAATTAGGACCAAGCCATTTTTTCGCATACTCAAAATCTATGTTTTTTCGCTCTGCAAAATCCACCACCTGGTCGTCTTTAATTTTTCCTAATCCAAAATATCTTGCTTCCTGATTACCAAAATAATAACCAGACACGGATGCTGCCGGCCACATGGCTAAACTTTCTGTTAATTCGACTCCAATTTTTTCTTTTACCCCAAGCACCTCCCAAATTGTTAATTTCTCGAGATGATCAGGACATGCAGGATATCCTGGTGCAGGTCGTATCCCTTTGTACTCCTCTTTTATAAGTTCTTCATTTGATAATGTTTCTTCAGTCGCATATCCCCAATCTTCTTTACGTACTTTTTTATGCAAATACTCTGCAAAGGCCTCTGCCAATCGATCGGCAAGTGCTTTAATCATTATTGAATTATAATCATCATGATCAGCCTCAAAAGCTTCGGCTAATTGTTTGGTTCCAAAACCCGTAGTCACACAAAAACAACCAACATAATCTTGTATCCCACTTTCTTTGGGGGCTACAAAATCGGATAACGCAAAATTAGGTTTCCCTGCATGTTTCTTTAGTTGTTGACGTAGTGTTCGGAATTTAATTTTTCCATTTTCGGTAACAATTTCGATATCGTCATCATTTACAGTATTTGCCTGAAACAAACCATAAATAGCTTTTGCTCCCAACAATCTTTCATCAAAAACTTTCTTCAACAATTCTTTTGCGTCATTAAATAATGAAGACGCTTGTTCGCCTACCACCTTATCCGTTAAGATATCAGGATATTTTCCGTGTAAGTCCCATGACCTAAAAAATGGCGTCCAATCAATATAAGGTTCCAGTTCCTGAAGGTCAAAATCTTCGATTACTTGAACCCCTAGTTTATGAGGTTTTATAATCTCTGAAGTAGACCAATCAATCTTATATTTATTCTTGCGAGCCTCTTGAATGGATAAATACTCTTTTTTCTTTGTTCTTTTCAAGAATCCTTCTCTAAATTTTTCGTAATCCTCCTTAAGGTCTCCCACATATTTCTGATTACTTCTCTTATTAAGCAAATCACCTACCACCGTCACCGCTCGAGAAGCATCATTTACATGAACCACTGCATTTTGGTATTGCGGATCAATCTTTACCGCAGTATGTGCTTTTGAGGTTGTTGCACCTCCTATTAACAAAGGGATATTGAAGTTTTTACGTTCCATTTCCTTGGCCAAATAAACCATTTCGTCTAAAGAAGGTGTGATCAAACCACTTAATCCGATGATATCAACTTGTTCGTCAATTGCCGTTTGAATAATTTTCTCAGCAGGAACCATAACTCCTAAATCTACAATTTCGTAGTTATTGCAGCCTAAAACTACAGAAACAATATTTTTTCCTATATCATGAACATCACCTTTTACGGTAGCCATTAAAATACGCCCATTAGAGCCAGCCCCCCTAACCCCCAAAAGGGGAGTTTTCTCAATAGTTTCTATAATTTCATCCAAAACAAAATCAATATCATTCAGGACTTCACTATTGGTAAACCGTATTACATTATATCCTTCTTTTTCTAGCCACTGAGTTCGTTCTTTATCACTTGTTTTATTCTCTGGCAACTGATGAATAGAACCATCTACTTCCACAATAAGATGATGTTTTAAACAAATAAAATCAGCAATATAAGAACCAATAATATGCTGTCTTCTGAATTTGTAGCCATTCAAGTTTTTTCCACTCAAAGCATTCCATAACATGGTTTCAGCTTCTGTTGGTTTATTTCTCATTTTTTGAGCATACTCTTTCATTAATCCATATAGTAATGGATCAGCAGTTTTCCAATATTGCTCCCCCTTTGGGGGTTGGGGGGCATTTTTCTTTTTTTCTTCTTCAATAAATGGAAGCAAATAGGCTACAGCTTTTTTCATCACTCTGGCAGATTTTACCACTTGTGGTAAGAACATTTTACCAGATCCAAAAAGATCCCCTACCACATTCATACCTGCCATTAGATTTCCCTCTATCACTTCGATAGGTTTATCAGAATTTTGCCTAGCTTCTTCAACATCTTCAACAATATATTGATCAATTCCTTTTACAAGAGCCCTAGTAATTCTATTTTGTAACGGTTCTTCTCTCCAAGAAAGATCGACTGTTTTTTCTTTACTGGTTCCTACAACTGTTTCTGCGAAATCTAATAATCTTTCGGTCGCATCATCTCTTCTATCTAATATCACATCCTCGACATGTTCTAACAAGTCTTTCGGAATATCATCATACACCTCGAGCATTGCTGGGTTTACAATACCCATATTCATCCCTGCCTTGATTGCATGATATAAAAAAACAGAATGCATAGCTTCACGAACGGTATTGTTTCCTCTAAAAGAAAACGAAACATTACTCACACCTCCACTAACACTACAATGAGGGAGGTTTTCACGAACCCATCTCGTAGCTTCAATAAAATCTACAGCATTTTTACGATGCTCCTCCATCCCCGTAGCAACAGGAAAAATATTAAGGTCAAATATGATATCTTCTGGAGGAAACTTAACCTTATTTACTAGAATATCATAAGATCGCTTAGATATTTCTATCCTACGATCATAATTATCTGCTTGTCCAACTTCATCAAATGCCATTATGATTACAGCCGCACCGTATCTTTTTATGGCCTTGGCATGTTTTATAAACTCTTCTTCTCCTTCTTTAAGACTAATGGAGTTTACAACACATTTCCCCTGAACTACCTGAAGTCCGGCTTCTATGATTTCCCATTTCGAACTATCAATCATGATAGGGACTCTGGCTATATCGGGCTCTGCCATTATAAGATTTAGAAATCTCACCATTGCTTCTTTACCATCAATAAGACCGTCATCCATATTAATATCGATAACTTGTGCTCCACCTTCGACCTGGTGTCTAGCGATGTCTAAAGCCTCGTCAAACTTTTCTTCTTTGACTAAACGTAAAAATTTACGTGACCCAGCAACATTAGTTCGTTCACCAACATTAATGAAATTCGTTTCGGCTGAAACGATCATCGGTTCTAGGCCGGATAACTTTAAGTACCTCCTAGTTGATTGTTGATCGTTGTTGGCTGAAAGATATTGTGATCTATCTTCTATCATTACTTATAGGTTTTTATAATAGTTGATAAATCTGTTTAATAGCTTTTTACATTTTGAGATTTGAACTACGAGAATCTCATGCTCTTTTACTTCAAAATAGTTTTGATCTAAAGCCAAATACAGCTGTGTTTCTAGTTCATATAATGAACCTCGAGAAACATGCAAAAATTGAATTGTATCTGCTGAAGTTCTCCTTCCGCATCCTTCGGCTATATTTGATGATATTGAAACTGCGCTTCTTTTCATTTGATTTGTTAATCCGTATAATTCTTCCTTAGGAAACTTTTTTGTTATTTCATAGAGACTATTGACGAATATTCTTGATTCTTTACAAACTTCTAATTCCGTATACTCCATAATCTATCTACTAAAAACTATCAACAGTCAACTTTCTAGGTTTGTAATCTTTTGCTAAATCTGCTATTGCTTTAATATGATCAGGTGTAGTACCACAACAACCCCCAACGATATTTACTAGACCTTTATCTAAATATTCTTTTATTTGGGAAGCCATTTGTTCTGGAGTTTCATCATATTCGCCAAAAGCATTTGGCAATCCAGCATTTGGATGGGCAGAAACTCCAAAATTTGCTTTTTTGGCCAACACTTCCAAATGTGGAGTTAATTGATTGGCTCCCAAGGCACAATTAAATCCAACAGATAGCATTGGTATATGAGATACTGAAATTAAAAATGCTTCGGCAGTTTGGCCAGAAAGTGTTCTACCGCTTGCATCTGTAATCGTACCACTAACCATGACAGGGGTTTCTAAATTTCTTTCATCTTTTACCTCTTCAATTGCAAAAAGGGCTGCCTTAGCATTAAGCGTGTCAAAAATTGTCTCAACTAATAGAATGTCAGCACCTCCATCGATTAATGCTTCTACTTGTTGTTTATAAGCTATTCTTAATTCATCAAAAGTAACTGCCCTATACCCTGGATCGTTAACATCGGGAGACATACTTGCAGTTCTATTTGTTGGACCTATAGATCCCGCCACAAATCTTGGTTTATCAGGCTCTTTAGAAGTAAAATCTATTGCTACTTCTTTGGCTATTTTTGCAGATTGATAATTTAATTCATACACCAAATCTTCCATCTGATAGTCTGCCATGGCTATAGTTGTGCCCGAAAAAGTATTCGTTTCAACAATATCTGCTCCTGCTTCAAAATACAATCGATGTACTTCTTTGATAGCTTCTGGTTGTGTGATGCTCAATACGTCATTATTACCCTGAATGGGGATCGGCCAATCTTTAAATCGTTCTCCTCTGAAGTCTTCCTCGGTAAACTTATGGCGTTGCAACATGGTTCCCATAGCTCCGTCAAGTACAAGAATCCTTTCTTCTAATATCTTTTCTATGTTTTTCATTATATGCAAATAGTCTTTTGGATTCCAGCCCACGCTTGAATGACAAAATATTAAAACTCTTATTTTAAATAAGAAATTTGTTTAATGTATCAAGAAAAATAATGGAAAGATATAGCACGGCTATACGTCTTGGTTATCTAGTCCTGTCCCCATAATCATGGGATCAAGATAGAATGTAGCACCTTCTTTAAAAGATAAAGGGTTGCTAAGGTTTCACAGGGTCTATTCCCTCCGCCTTTCTTGATAACAATTTAAATAATTTTATGAACTAAACAGTTTGCACTGTTAATCTGACTACAAATAAAAGGCATAACCTTTTGTTTTGCAAGTTTATTTGATGGTTTTACTTAAACAAAAATAAAATTGCACTTTTTATTCAAATAAAAAAATGCATTCTGCAACAACTATATCTAAAAATTTGTCCTTTTTAAGATTCTTAAGAATATTTATTGTAAAAATGTAATGATAGAGCAAGTAAATAATAAAAATTGGTTTAGCCGAAATTGGAAATGGATGTTTCCTCTAATAGGAATAGTATTTATGGTAGTAGTATTTTTTTATATGACCGGTGATGCTACCTTTAGATATGGTTCTATTTATATACAACCTGCTTTGGTTGATAATGCTTTAGAAAAAGCCAAAGAAAACGAGCGTGTTATCGAAAAATTAGGAGAATTATCACCTCATACCTTCTTCCGCTTATTAGAAGGAGAAGTTGAATACGCTAATAACAACAAAACGGTTGCCATAACTGTGGGTATTATAGGAAGTAAAGGTCGTGCAAAATTAGATATTCTTGCAGATCAAAAAGGAGATAACTGGGAATATCAAAAGATCACTGTCAGGATAAAAAAACCTGAAAAAGAAACGATAACAATTTTTAAAAAATAGCACTTTTTTTAGGATTCTGGAGCCAATTCAACCTCTAACCCATCTAACTGCGGTGTTATTGGGATTTGGCAACCCAATCTACTATTATCCTCTACATAAAAAGCTTCAGCCAACATCAAATCTTCATCTTGACTCATTCCTGGTAATTCATGATCTGATAAAACATAACACTGACAAGAAGCGCACATTGCCATACCACCGCATGTTCCTTCAACTGGTAGTTCGTATGCTTTACAAACTTCCATAAGATTCATTGCCATATCTGTAGGTGCTTGTACTTCGTGTACTTCACCTTCTCTGTCCTTTATTTTTATAGTAATGTCTGACATAGAATCTCATCTCTTTACCTTCTCAAAAGAGAAAGAAATATTTAGATATTTAGTATTAAAAAATCAAATTTATGGCAAAAAGAATGATTCGTCGAACGAATCATTCTTCTCTTTTTTGATTTCCCCCTTGTTATCCCTCTTTTGGGGGGAAGGGGATTTAAATAATTGCTTTTACTACTTCTTTTTTGGCTTCTTTTTTGGTTCCATCAAATCCTTCTACACCTCCTACAGTAGTATACTTCATTACATATTTTTTATCAGGAAAAATTCTTTGGTACGCACTCTGACACATAATTGCTGCCTCATGAAAACCAGAAAGAATCAATTTTAGTTTTCCTTTATATGTATTTACATCTCCAATGGCATAAATACCTGGAATATTTGTTTGATAATCGTATGAGTTATCTACCTTGATCGCATTTTTCTCTATTTCTAATCCCCAGTTGGCAATAGGACCTAGTTTTGGAGAAAGACCGAATAAAGGTATAAAAAAATCTGTTTCTAGATGAATATTTCCTTTGGTTTTATGTTTAACCCCTACTCCGGTAACATGATCATCACCTTTTAATTCTTTAACTTCGGCTTCAGTGATTAAATTCACTTTTCCTAATTTTGTTAATTCTGCAACTCGTTCTACAGAATCCAGCGCTCCGCGGAACTCATTTCTTCTGTGTACTAAAGTCACTTCACTAGCCACTTCGGCAAGGAAGATAGTCCAATCCAATGCAGAGTCTCCTCCTCCAGCAATCACTACTCTTTTATCTCTATACACTTCGGGATCACGAATTATATAGGCAACACCTTTATCTTCAAAATCAACAATATTAGGTATTGGTGGTTTGCGCGGTTCAAAAGAACCTAGTCCTCCAGCAATCGCCACTACCGGTGCATTATGTTGGGTCCCTTTATTGGTAGTAATCAAAAAGGTATCATCCTCTAATTTTTCTATGGTCTCTGCCCTTTCTCCCAGTGTAAAACCAGGATTAAAAGGTTTAATCTGTTCCATCAAGTTATCTACCAACTCTCCTGCAAGAATCTCTGGAAATCCAGGAATATCATAAATTGGTTTTTTGGGATATATTTCTGAACATTGCCCCCCTGGTTGAGGCAAAGCATCGATAAGGTGCGTCTTTAACTTTAATAACCCTGCTTCAAAAACAGTAAATAGACCTGTTGGTCCTGCTCCGATAATTAAAATATCAGTCTTGATCATGTTCAACTTCTTTTTTTCCTATTAATCCTTTTGTGAATTCGTTTAATGTTTCTACTTTTTCTTCGAAATCACCTTTTATTGTTTTTCTGTATTCGTTTAAATTCTTAACTAAATCATCAATATTTTCAGGAATTACTTCTTCAAAAAACTGACGTAAGCGTTTGGCAGTTGTAGGTGACTTTCCATTAGTCGAAATAGCTACTTTTACATTACCTTTAGTAACAATACCTCCCATATAAAAATCACAATATGGTGGGTTGTCTGCTACATTAACCAGTTTGCTTCTTTTTCTGCAATCCTTATAGACTTTTACATTAACCTCAGGAACATCGGTAGTAGCAATTACAACATGTTTTCCTTTCAAGAAACGTCTATGGTATTTTTTTGTAATCATATCCACCCCAAATTTGTTTGCTAACGCTACGGTTCCCTCTCGAAACATGGGCGAAACCATAGTAACCTTGGCATCTGGACTAGATTTTGTTAAGAACGTTAGTTTTTCTTCGGCCACATTTCCTCCTCCTATAATTAGGATTTCGAGGTTCTTGACCTTTAAAAAAATTGGATATAAATTATTTCGAGCCCCCTCCGCCCCCAAAGGGGGAACTTGATTCTTTATCTGGATATTTTCAACTACATTACTCAATACAATCATTTATTAGTTTTCGCTAGCGAAAAATGTTTCTTTAATTTCTTTTACCATTCCCTCTTTGAGGGCTAGGGGGCATCTTCGATTCACTACCTCTCCTATCACAATAATTGCTGGAGAAGATAATTTTTTGTCAAAAACAACCTGCTCAATAGTGTTAACTGTTCCAAACCCAAACTGTTCATTTTCAGTAGTTCCATTTTGAATAATCGCTACCGGAATATGGTGTTTGTTTTCGGCTGCAAAGATACGAACTATTTCACTTAACTTACCCATTCCCATTAGAATTACCACTGTAGCATTTGATTTTGCCGCCAGGTATACATCTTGTGATAATTTATGAGATTTTGTTGTTCCCGTGATTACCCAAAAACTCTCAGAGGCTCCTCTTTTTGTAAGAGGAATTCCTTGATAAGCAGGTACGGCCGAGGATGATGATATCCCGGGCACCATATATGTTTCAATCCCGAACTGTTGAACATAATCAATTTCTTCGGCTCCACGTCCGAATATAAAAGGGTCTCCTCCTTTTAATCGTACAACATGCCCGTGACTCTTGGCGCGACTTACAATTAATTCGTTGATCTGCTCTTGTTGATATGCATAACACCCTTTACGTTTGCCTACAAATATCTTTTCGGCATTAGACGCATAATTTAATAGTACATCATTAATGAGCGCATCATACAACACCACATCGGCAGACTCCAGCGTTTTTATCGCTTTGATAGTGATCAAATCTGGATCTCCCGGCCCCGCTCCTACTACTGTTAATTTTGGTGTTTTGTAACTCATTTCTATTTATTTACCTATTACTATCGCCCTGCTTTATGGGTTAGTAAAGATATTACACATTTTCTACTTCAACGGCTCTAAACTCTTGCACTTTTTGCAAAAATTGGCCCGCTTTTTTGATATAATCTAAAGCAAAATCTTTGCTGGGAGCATTTTTTTGAAGCTGGTATACCAGATCTGCAAATGTTCCGTCTAGATCTATTTTTCCTCCGGCTACGAATTCCTCGTCAAACTGGCGAATAATCCCTGCATGTGTATTTGTTTTTTTATTTTCTGCCAATAATAAGGCTTTAGCAGAATTTACTAGCGAACTATACGCATGATACACTGCATCAGAATACACTTCATTTTCAAAAGAGATTTTTGCATTGGCTATCTTTTCTTCACTTTCCAAAAATAAGGTTGCAATCAAATCAATTACTACTCCCGCACATTCTCCTATCCCAATTGCTTTCACATACGCTGAATCTGTTCCCCAATCAATAAAATCTTCTTGGGTAAGGTTATCAACGTTTGATAAATCTGTAAGAAAATCATAGAAGTATTTTTCTCCTTTTTCGGCATAATAATCTACAAACTGCTTTCCGTTAGCATTCGCCTCAAAATCGTTTAAGATTCTACGTAATGCTTCTGGACCTCTTCTGCTTGGTATTTTAACTACTTTATCGGCAAAACGACCATTTCCGTCACCTAGATTCCCTCCTCCAAGTAATACCTGAAGAGCAGGTGCTACCAATTTATCTTTGGTTCGCACAGACATTCCCTGGAAACCAATATTAGCCATATTGTGTTGCCCGCAGGCATTCATACACCCGCTGATTTTTATAACCAAATCTTCTTTCTCTAAATATTGTGGATACTCTGTTTTGATTACTCTTTCTAACTCTTCGGCAATACCAGTACTACTTGCGATTCCCAAGTTACACGTATCGGTTCCCGGACAAGCTGTAATATCAACTGCCTTATTATATCCGGCTTCGGTGAAGCCCAGTTTACTCAGTTCCTGATAGAAAAATGGTACTAAATCTTCTTTTACAAACGGAATCAAAATGTTTTGACGTAGTGATAATCTAATTTCGCCAGCAGCATACTTTTCTACCAAATCGGCTAACAATCGTGCCTTATCTGTATAAAAATCTCCAAGTAATACTTTAACACCTATCGCAACATATCCTTCTTGTTTTTGAGGAATCACATTGGTTGATTTCCATAAATCGTATACTTTTTGATCTTTTATCTCAACTTTGGGAGTTTCTACCTCAACAGGAATCGAAGCTGTATACCCATCTGCATCGATTGGCACTGTTTTTTGTACAATTGCATTTTGTTCTGCTTCAACCAATTCTTTGAACTCCTCTAAACCAATATCTTTGATTAAGAATTTCATTCTCGCCTTCGCTCTGCTTTTTCGTTCACCATGACGATCAAAAATTCGAAGCACTCCTTCCATTACTGGAATTATTTTGCTTGAAGGAAGAAAGCTATATAGTTCATCTGCATGCCTAGGTTGAGAACCTAATCCGCCGCCAAGCATAACCTTAAATCCTCGAACACCATTTTCTATTTTGGCAATAAACCCAAGATCATGCATATACGATAATCCGGTATCTTCATCAGATCCAGAGAAGGATACTTTAAATTTACGCCCCATCTCCTGGCAAATAGGATTTCTTAAAAAGAAACGGAACAATGCATCAGCATACGGAGAAACATCGAAGGGTTCTTTTGGATCAATACCCGCTGTTTCTGAAGCTGTCACATTACGAACGGTATTACCACATGCCTCTCTAAGCGTAACATCGTCTTTTTCTAATGCTGCCCAAAGTTCTGGTGTACGATTTAGATCTACATAATGAATCTGAATATCCTGGCGTGTTGTGATATGAAGACGCCCTTTTGAATATTCATCAGATACTTCACAAATACGTCTAAGCTGATTACTTAATACCTTACCATACGGAAGTTTAATACGAATCATCTGCACTCCTTCCTGACGCTGACCATAAACACCACGTGCTAGACGCAGACTACGAAACTTCTCTTCATCAATCTTACCCTTATGGAATTGCTCAATCTTATTGGCCAATTCTATTATGTCTTTTTCAACAACTGGGTTTTCTATTTCAGTTCTAAAACTTTGCATCTTGTCTGCCCCCTAGCCCCCAAAGGGGGAACTCTTACTTGGGCTAATTAAGAGTTTTTTTGTTAAACTTGAATATTATCTTGCCTTTCGCACTTGAAAAAACTTTATTATTTTATATAATGAACTTTTTTGGAGTTCCCCCTTTGGGGGCTAGGGGGCTTCAATAAAACCGACACCCGACGTATTATTGGTTTGTGAATCGATTAATATAAAGGACCCTGAAGCTTTATTATTGCTATAAGCATCAAAGGCTAAAGGTTTGCTTAATTGTATTTGCACTTTTCCTACCTCGTTTAATTGTAAGGCATTTTTGGAAGTATCTTCTCCAGAAAAGTCTGTAGCAATGGTACCGCTGATACTTTTTACTTTGGCAAGGATACGATTGCTACCACTTTGCACAAAATAATTAGCTCCCGGACTAAGATCTTTACTGTCCATCCAACAAACCGTTGCGGTAAGTTGTTTTTCTACTTTTGGTTTTTCTAATGATTTTACAATCATATCCCCTCTACTCACATTTACGTCATCTTCAAGAGTAATAGTACAAGAACTTCCTCTACCAGCTTTATCAAATTTTTGGTCAAAGAAGTAAATTTCTTTTACTTTTGAAGTAGTTAATGAAGGTAAAATAGTTACCTCATCTCCCACAGAAAGGTCTCCACCATATAATTTACCAGCATATCCTCTGAAATCATGAAATTCGTCTTTTTTAGGTCGAATTACAGTTTGTATAGGAAAACGCGCATTTGATTTTTCATAAACATCTTGTGCATCCAGCTCTTCTAGATGCTGTAATAATGTTTGTCCGTGATACCAAGGTGTATTGGTTGATTTATCAACCACATTATCTCCTTGTAAAGCACTTACCGGAATAAAGGTTATATTTTGTTCTTTGTAATCGCTTTTTTCGATTAATTTCTCAAAATCTGCTTTGATTGATTCAAATTTCTCTTGTGAAAAATCTACAAGGTCCATTTTATTGATGGCTACAATTACATCTTTTACCCGTAGTAAATTATTTATAAAAAAGTGGCGATACGTTTGCTCAATAACTCCTTTACGAGCATCTACCAGGATGATAGAAGCTTGAGATGTTGATGCTCCTGTAACCATATTTCTGGTATACTCAATATGACCTGGAGTATCTGCAATGATATAGCTTTTCTCTTTTGTAGAGAAGTAAATATGCGCCACATCTATTGTGATACCTTGTTCTCGCTCTGCCACCAAACCATCTGTAGCCAATGAAAAGTCAAGATAGTCAAACCCATTTGCTTTACTTCTGGTTTCGATCGCCTCTAATTTATCTGTAGTTAACGACTTTGTATCATATAGAATGCGACCAATTAAGGTGCTTTTTCCATCATCTACACTTCCTGCTGTTGCTATTTTTAATACGTCCATACCCTCACCCCCAGCCCCTCTCCCAAAAGGAGAGGGCAGCTATTTTACGGGTTTCTTTTAAAAATTAATACTTTTTATATATTCTTTTAAATTTTTAACCTTGTACTTCAAACTTCGTACTTTAAAAATATCCTTGTTGTTTTCTTTTTTCCATGGCAGCTTCAGATCGTTTATCATCGATACGCGCTCCTCTTTCTGAAATTGTCGATTCTCTAATTTCTGCTACTACCTTGTCAATAGTAATAGCATCAGAAAGTACTGCTGCGGTACATGACATATCACCCACAGTACGAAAACGTACCATTCTTTCTTCTACTACTTCATCATCTTCTCTGTACACCACATCATCTTCTGCCGACCAGATCATCCCATCCCTCACAAATATTTTACGTTTGTGTGCAAAATAGATTGACGGAATTTCGATTCCTTCTTTTTCGATATAACTCCACACATCAAGCTCTGTCCAATTACTTATAGGAAACACTCTTACATTTTGTCCAAGATCAATTTTACCATTAAGGTGATCAAACAACTCCGGGCGTTGATTTTTTTCATCCCATTGCCCAAAGTCATCTCTTACAGAAAAAATGCGTTCTTTGGCTCTTGCTTTTTCTTCGTCTCTACGCGCTCCACCAATGGCTGCATCAAACTTAAATTCTTCTAAAGCATCCAAAAGTGTAGTTGTTTGCAAACTATTTCTACTGGCATACTTTCCTTTTTCTTCAACCACTTTTCCTTGATCAATAGAATCCTGTACATTTCGAACAATAAGTTCTACCCCAAGTTCTTCGACCAATTTATCTCTAAATTCTATAGTTTCCGGGAAGTTATGTCCCGTATCAATATGAAGTAGCGGAAAAGGTATTTTACCAGGATAAAATGCTTTTTGGGCCAACCTAACCAGGGTTATAGAATCTTTTCCGCCAGAAAAAAGTAGCACCGGCTTCTCAAACTGGGCTACTACTTCTCTAAAAATGTAGATAGCTTCACTTTCAAGAGGATTAACAGTAAGAACAGATGTTCCTGCAAGATTACCTGCAGACCCATTCAATTGTTCGACTTTCTTTTCTAATATTTCCATACTAATTTTTTCGTCATTTATCAGTTAGTGTGCAACCCACATTCTCTATTCTCTAAAACCTTGGTTGGGTCGAAATACTTAAATTCGTTAGGTAAATTATTTTCAGCCAGATAAATATCAAGTTCTGCATCTGAAAAATAATAGAATGGGCTTACTTTTAGGACCCCATCATTACCCATACTCAAAATATCCAAAGAGTCTCTAAGGGCTGTTTGTCCTTTTCTAAGATTAGTAAACCAAACATCCGGAGCAAAATCTGCCATTGCTCTTTTGAAGGGTTCAAGTTTTACTTGATCTGTAAACACCTTATGCATAGGATCCTCTATATCAGGAATACCCATAACCACATCGCGATGTGCGGTGGTCTGTTTGGGCACATACAACTTTACATTTAGATGTAGCAATTCTATGACTTCTTCTGCATGTCTATAGGTATTAGGAGTATTGTAACCCGAATCACACCAAATTACCGGAATATCCGATAATGCCTTTGAGCATACATTCAGAATTGCGGCTTCATAGGGTCTAAAATTTGTAGTTACTACTGGTTTTTTTGCGTTCAAAACTGCCCATTGCGCAATCTCAAGAGGTGTTTTATCCTTTAGGGATTTGTTTAAATCTTTAATTTCTTTTTCAGTCAAAACTGCATTCATTTTCTTTTTCTATTAGGCAATTATTTCCCCCATTTTATTCGATTCCACATTCTTTCATGAAAGAAATAAAGAATCATCTTGGTCACAAAATCGATAGAAGCAATAGATGTAGCTAATACTATTTCACCAGTAAGAATATAAGATACAATCAATGTATCCAAGGTTCCTATCACTCTCCAACTAACTGCTTTTGCAATACTGCGTATTGGTTTCTCAGAGGTTTTATCATCCTCAAAAGTCGTTTTCTTTGAAGCTACTTTATCTAATATCATTTGATCTAAAATCATACTCTATATAAATTCTATTACCCTATCGGAATAGTAGGATAAAAAACAAATGTATATATAAAAAATCTATTTATTGGTCTAAAGAACCAGAAAATCTTACATCCAAACCAAGAATTATGATATTATTAATAAAAAACCTAGTAATTTAGTAGATTATTAAAAAAGGTTTAAGAAACATAAAAAAGAGTTCCAATTCTAACCTCCTATCCTCTTGTTTGACTTTCTTGTTAAACACCTTATTTATTGTCTTGTTTATTGCCTTGTGAAGAATAAAAAAACAATATACAAGTACTTTCTGCGTTAATCTACAATCAATTCAAACTTTTATAACAATGAAAAAATTTGCCCTATTCTTATTTTTAGCTACGATAACTTTATTTGTTTCATGTGGTGATGACGATGATCCGATCGTAATCGATCAATCGTTAATCCCCGGAGCATGGGACTTGACCGAAGTAAGGTCCGAAAACGGTAAAGCTTCTGCTACCGTGCAAGGCATCCCGTTAAGTGGTGATTATAGCATAACTGGTAAGGATTATGCCGCTTCTGCTGTGTTTACCGAGGCAGCTTCAGAGAGTGAGCCAAATACTGTAACTGGCTCTGGAGGTTTTACATTGGTTGCGAGTTTTACGTTACCTACACAGGATCCGATTGAAATCGAGGAAACTATTCCTGAGCTTATCGGAACAGGTGAATGGACTGTAAGTGGAAATACGCTTTCAATTACCGTTCAGCAAGAGACTACGTCATATGAAATTACTTCTTTGACCGAGCAGTCGATGACCTTAAAAATAGCTATAGACGAAGAGATAATGGTAGACATAGGAAACGAAAGTGTTACCGCGTCAGTAACTGGTGATCAATTTATTACGCTTGCTAAGCAGTAATATTTGCTATATTAATTTTAAAAAGAGGCTGTCTGAAAAGGCAGTCTTTTTTGTTTTGTTATTTTTTGAATGATTTGTATTTTTAAGATATGAG
>CANMLL010000021.1 GCA_947498775.1 uncultured Aquimarina sp. | reverse complement strand
CGCTTTATGTTAAGAGGTATCGATAAAGTAAATGTAGAAATAGGTCTAATTGCAATGGCACACAACCTTAAAAAGTACAGTTTAGCAATATAGGATTGCTTGTGCTTTTTTAATAAGAGACTTTTAATCCTAAATTTGAAAATAATCAACAAAAACTATAATTGATCAAAAAGAAAATCGTCTAAAAATTACTTTTTAGACGACCTCTTTTTATTGGATATAGTTATTTTTATATTTAAGAAACAAATCCAATTAGATTTGTCTAATTTATTCGATGCAATCAATACTTTACGAAAAAATGTTAAGAAAGGGTCTAATTATAGAGGAAGAACTAGATGAATATCAAGTCTACAAAAAAGGTCAAATAATTAAATTTGACAGTATCGCATATGATCTTTACAAAAAAGTTAAAGACTGGAATGGTTGGTTTGGAGTATCTCCTATTCCAAAGGAAATAAAAGACATAGTTGAGAATAAAAAACTAAACTTTTCAGATGTATATTACTGTTGTAAAGAAGAGAAAAAGAGAAATCAATTAATAATCTTTGATAATTGCAGCAAAATATTTAGCCGTTTCTTATTTGAAATAACAGCTATTTTTCAAAGTAAGGAAGAATATTATTTGCTTTTAAATGACAAATTGGTTCTTAGAATAAATGAAAACACAAACGTTTATACGAGCGACATTATATTGAATCATTGGAAGCGAGCTTTTATTGAAGAAGATGATAAGGTATTGTCAGACATTATTTATGGTTACAAATGTGAAAATATGGGATTATTCTCTGATTACGAAAGATTAAATCTTATCGAGGATATATACTGTCGATATTTGATCTATTTCCAGACTAAATATATTATTCTTCTTTAAACTTTGATTGTGAAACAATTATCCTATTGATTATACTATAGTGAAATAGTAAAAAATCTAACAGTTTTATAGTTCATCTGCTTCCTTAAGAAAGCAAAAATACCATTCAAGAGACGTTAATCTAATTTCACAAATTTCTGCATAAAAACAAGGTTAGACAAAAATTACCAGAACTCTTAAACAAAAATTAATCCTCCCTGGGTCACTTTTAAGGCAAAATTAACCAAAGAGGCCGCCTAAATACTTTTTAGACGGCCTCTTTCTTTTTATAGGTATTTATGATGAGTTTTGTGTACTTGTCCACTTAGAGTAAGATATTATTTTATATATTTATTTGGAAATCAAAAACCTAAAAAATGAAGAAAACTATTGCAACCTTTGGAATATTACTAATCTCTTTAACCATATTCACTAGTTGTGGTGAAAGCCAAATAGAAAAAGATGCTAAAGAAGTAGCAGAACAACTTTGTAAATCCAAATATGAAAAAGTGTCTAACCCTAATGAAGGAACTCAATTAACACTAAAATCATTAAGGCTATTGCAAGAAAAACAAAAAAAGTACACATCTAAATCTGATAATAAAAAATTTATGGAAGCCTACCGCAAAGCAGTAGATGAATGCAAAAAGCGAAATGAATAGGATTAGGGTTTAGTTTGGATGATTTAGCACTAATATCAGAAAATTGAACATTTATAGAATAATAAACTTAGGATACTACTTATAAAGTTTAATATATTATGAAATATTTCTAACTCTTAAAAAGTTATAAAAGAGTTAGAGAATTTCATTAAGAAATGACATTAACAAACAATTAATAAGGCTTGATGGTATTTTGTATATGCTGTAATTTTTTCTAAATTTTTTGGAATGAATCGTTGATTTTTGAAAATCTCTAATTCAGCCGAATTCATCATTTAATTTTTAATTCAAACCTAAAATTATATACGCTTTTTCATACTCTTTTTTACATCTTCAAACCATGTAGTTCTATAATAAGGATTAGCAAAAAAATGCCCTTCTTCAAAAAAAAAAATTTCTCTATTCGTTTGAGCGCTTTAGTATATCCAATAAATAATATCAATGAAATTAAAAATGGAATTGATGATACCAGTATCCACGTCAGAAAAATATTCAATGAAGTTTTAAAATTATTGAATACTTCCATAAGTGTTATACTAATGATCAACCCAAAAAAATAGACTACTAAAAAAATACCTTTTAAATAACTGTTGTAATTCTTATAAAACTCAAAATCATCTTCCAAATCATCTAATAAATTTTTCGGAACAGGTTTTTTGATGAGGGTTTTAGTTTTATGCCGTTTCATCCTTAAGAAGGTTAGATTACTAAATTTAAGAAAAACAAATTCCTCTTTAAAATTATTGTTTTTTTCGATTTTCTAATTCAAAGAAAAAGTTTTTAATCAAATCCGAAAAGATTAAGTATAGCACATAAAGAATAGGAATTAAAGCAACTACTGCTATACACCCCAATATATACAAACCAAATCGTGCATAGTTGCCTCCATAGGCAAACATAATTAGTAGGCTTATTATGAAAACTATGATAGCAAACCAGAATCTGTCGTTGTTGTTACCTTTCATGCATGTATTAATAATAACCCATGAGTTATATCTATTTTTCTAGTACTTTTTCAAAATATTCTTCTCTGTATGGTTTGATATACTCTCCCGAATCTCCTAAAAGCTTCAGAATGTCTTCAATATGAATTAAAGGTTTTGATACTATGTAACTATCTGTCTTTAATTCTTTATACCAAAAATTAGCTGATTCATAAGCCTGATCTATCATTATACTATCTTTTATTAAAGCAATTTTACCAGCGTTAAGGTGATATTTTGTTATAAATTGCTCCCTATCGTCAAAATAATTGTAGCAATCGTCTAATCGTTGAATCGAACGAAAATCTAAGTAATTAATATATTGTGTCTTTTTTAAAGCCTCCCATGCATTTGTTTGTAAAGGATGAAGAGGGAAAAACTTCGAATATACCTCTTTGTTAATTCGCTTAAATTGATCTTTAGTGATTTGTAATGCTCCGTTATCCTCATTAGAATCTATTATTTTGGCTATGGGTTGCCATTGGTTTAATTCAAAATAAACAATAGCTCTATAATTGTACCCCAGCTCGTCTACCAGTTTGGATTTGAGAATCTCAAATGTTTCTTGTTCTTTTAGTTCTGTACGATATTGTCGTGTTATAAATGCTAGAGCGGTTAAGCATGTGATCCAAACTAAGACTTCTAATACTTTTTTTCTAATTGTAATGCTGCTCATAACGATGCCTATATTAATATTAACATTTGCTATAAGAGATATCTACTTTAGGAATGTCTTCTTTTTTAATAATACGATCCAGCACCCATAATTTCCCATTCAATTTTATCATTTTGATACCTATATTTTTTTCAATCTGTAGACCTTCTAAAATAATTCGATCCGATTTTTTTTGTAAAGGATTTGGCATGTATTGCATTTTTAGGTCACCTTTATTTTTTTGAACATCAAGAGAGCTTCCCATACAAGAATAGGGATTATTAAGATTTGAAAAACGAATATAAATAGTGTCTTCTAATCCTTTTAGTGATATGAACATATCATCTTCACAACATCCGCACTTCAAAGATTTTTTATAACTTTTTGTGTATGAAATAATCAAATCGGCAACTTTTAGTTGTTTTGTCGAAATAGGGTTTTTAAAAACCAAAACATCATTTTTTGCATAAGGAAACCATCTAGAATATGCTTTGTTAGTTTTGGGGCAATATACAGTGCCAAAATTGAAGTAGATTATAGATCCTAAACCTAAAATAAGTAGAGAAAATAATAGTATCCAGTATTTTTTATTCATAGTAGTAGTGCTAAATCAGTATTATAAAGATCTTATGAATAGCCCTTTTTTTAGTATTTTGTAATTGTTACATAAGAGTGTCAAAATCTAAATCGATCTCCACACTTATCATCATAATCTCCTGTATCATCTACTCGACAATCACAAAAGTTTGAGATACAACAATCAAAAAAATCTATGTGTTCGTCTACAAGATTATTGAATATATAACCACAAGTTGCATTACATTCACCATCATCTCCAACAAATTGTTCCAGCCATTTTTTATCCATTTCCAAATAATATTCTTCAGAAGCCTTTTTACAATGAATACAATCAGCATTATTGTTTAAGTATAAGTCCCAGCAATCACCTATGCTTTTCACTCTATTAATAGTATATATGGTAGCTTTGTATTTCTCTATTCTTTTGACAAAAGCTCTTACCCATAAATCTCTTGCTGATACTAATTTTTGATTCCTCAGACCATACTTTTCTTCAATCCTAGTTCTTGTCTCCTGCTGGTTTAAAACTACGGTTTCATAACTCTTAAAATCTGTAAAACCTGCTGCTTCAGCCCACAATTCTTTTTCTTCCTCTGTTAAAGATTCATTTTTTATTGCATAATCATAAGCGGTCTGGTTATCTACAATGCGATCTGCGGTTTTAATAACGTTATCTACATACCCAATAACCAACGAATCGGTTTCAAACTCTGCAATATCTGCAACAACTGGTGTTTCTCCTCTTGTATTTTCGTTGTCGCTATCATCATCCCCACAAGAAAAGCAAAGCAACAATCCTAAAAGTCCATAAATTAAGTGGTGTGTTTTCATAATAGTTTTGGTTTTAAAAGATTATGAAACGAAAATAATTGAAAATTTGCAGTCAAAATACCCTGATTTCAGTGAATTATGAGAAATCATTCACTATCAAGTGCAAGTAAGATAAAAAACAGGATGTACACCCCCTTATGTACCATCCTGTTTGTTTGCAACCAATCCTAATTACTTCCCTATACATTGTTGTTTTTAAAATAGATTAGCAATGATCCTGAAGCTCTAACTTGATACACCAAACGGCTAATCCTGCAACATTAGAGGCTCCTAATTTGGTCATCAAAGTTTTTCGGTAACTCTCTATAGTATGCTTACTTAAACAGAGTTTATCTCCTATGGCTTGTGTGGTATACTCTTTGGCAATAAGACATAAAATATCACGTTCCCGGTTGGTAAGTGAATCTCTTATCTCATCTAATCCCGGTTCTTTTGGTGTGATATATATTCTTTCTATACTTTCAGAAAAATATTTCTTACCCTTCATTATACTCTTGATGGCCTTTAGCAGTTCTTTTTTTTCTGCATTTTTAGGAATATAACCATCTGCCCCCTGATCTTTTAACAGATGATACATTTTTGATTCTTTGTGTGTGCTCACAATTAATGTTCGTATAGAAGGATACTGCTTTTTTACATGGGCATTAAACGCTATCCCATTCATATCAGGCATTCCAATATCGGTAATAATCAAATCGACTTTTTCTGTAGCGTTTACCTCAAGGTACTTTACTGCGTTTTTTGCATTGTCTGTTGCCAGAATCACTTGGTAATCATCCTCTGTATCTAAAATACTGGATAAGCCTTCTAGAAACATTTTATGATCGTCGACTATGATGATATTCTTCTTCATTTACTACATGAATTTATTTTCTCTCTTTTTATTATTTATAAACAGGATACATTTTTAGAAAATACCAATACGTATCATTTGGAAAAAATATCTTTAGTGCATTTTCATTTAACCGTGCATAAACTTCCTTTTTTTCTAAAGTCTTATCCCAGTTATACCAATCTAAACGAAAAATTCCTTTTTTTCCTGTTCTGTAAAGCCTAGCTTTTATATCACCTTCAGACCAGACGTCTTCACTATCACCAGAAAAGTAGACTACATCAAAATTATTACCATTCTTTACAATCCCGAAAGTGATTTGTGGGATATTAGTTTCTTTATATGGCATTTTGTATATCCCCTCGATAGTATCGCTTTTGGTAGTAAAATGTGCTTTTAAACCATTCTTTGTCCATGTTGTTTTAGGATGATTTTTACTACGCTTTTTTGTGGCTCTAATTTCCTTAATTTGTTTGTAATCATTTTTTACGCTAAAGGATGCGTCTTCTTCTTCTACCGAAACAATTTTCCAGGTATTATCTTTTGAAAATTTAATTAGATAAAAAGCCGCATCATTTTTGGCCATGTCTACGGTAATGGTTTTAGTACTTTGCAAAGTACGTGAAGTTAAATTTATGGTCACCATATTCTTTGACATATCCAGTCTTTTGTATCCTCCTTGCATAATGTATACCGTCTCTTTTCCTTCTTTTACAACACCAATAGAAATTTCGTCTTCTCTTGCCAACAATGAATTATCATCATAAAAATAAATGTATTGTGATGTTATGGTCTGAAAAGAACTTAAAAATAAAATTAGTAGTAAGCCTTTAACTTTCATGATTTTTTAATTTAATAATTTGTCTTACAAAAATTGACAATAAAAGAATGGTATACTACCCTGAAAACCGCCAAAATAGGATAAAAGCTAAACCATAATGTTAGCTAAAAGGCTTTTTGAACTCATGCTTACCGCTGTAAAGGGATATCAATGTCTACTATGGTACCTCTTGCTTTTTTTGAATCTATATACATTTTACCTTGTAAATTATTGAGTCTGGACTGTATGTTTCTAAGCCCCAATCCCTTTTTTATCTCGGTATCAAAACCCACCCCGTCATCTTCAAAAATTAATTTCAGTACACTTTCATTCATAGTAAGTTGGATGTCTAATTTTTGAGCTTTAGCATATTTGACACTATTTACAAATAACTCTTGAACGATTTTGAATACTTCCTCCTGAATTGCATAATCTATTACATTAATTTCTTTCTTCGGAAAACCATTAAAATATAATGTAAAGCCAGCATTTTTTGCATTTCTTCGTAAATAATCCTCTAAGAACACTGTAAAATCTGTATCCGTAAACTGTTTTGGCATGAGTTTGTGTGATAATGCCCTTACCAGTTCATAAGTTCTGTCTAATTGAATTTTTAAACTTTTAATGATACTTTTAAAATTACCATTATGATGATTTAACTGAAGCTTGATCGCAGCAAGGTCTCCAGCAATACTATCATGCAATTCTCTTGCAATACGTTCTCTTTCCTTGTCCTCGGCTTCTATAGTATTCTTGATTAAAATGAGCTCTTGATCTTTTTTTATTGATTTCAGCTTTTGCTCACTCATCTGTTCTTGTATTTTGTTGAGTGCAATTTGTGCTTTTAGCTTCTGATTATATATTAATAATAAAATGATTGCGACTATTATTATGGTTAATGAAGCTACAAGCAAGGTTATTTTATCTTGCTTTTGTCGTTTAATTTCGTAGTCTTTATTTTTTAGTATTAAAACACTGTTTTTATCTTGTTCTTCTTTTAATTTTTGAGCTAACAAGAGGGATGTGATGGTTTCTTTTTGGGTTTTAAGCTGTAACGATTGTTTCTCAGATAAGGTAGATAGCTCTTTTACATTTTTAATTTGCATGGCAATTTCATATTGAAATTGTAAATCTTTTATTTTCTTTTGTGACTTAGTCCGATCGATTGCATTTCGTAAATGATAGTATTCAAGAGTGTATTCTTCATGATTTTTTTCATTTTTAAGCACATCATAAAATTCTAACTTATATTCGTAAATCTCTTTTTGTAGGTCTAAATCGTGTGATCTTTTTCCCTGAGCCAATAAAGAGGTAAGTGTATTTGATATAGCTTCAAAATCTTTTTTGTAGTTAGATGCTTTATTCATCTTAATTTTCAAATTTGGCAAATTGCTGTAAGCGCTACTTTTTACAAGAGCAGTGTGCGCTTCAGTATACTTTTTGTAAGCAGAGTAATAGTTCCCTTTTATGGTATGTATTGATGCTAATACCTTGTAGAGTGCTGCCTTATTCTTTATAAAATTGGCATTGTTATGTTGCATTAATATCTGGTAAAAAGAATCTTCTGCAGCTTGTATATTTCCGCTTTTATAATAATCAATAGCCCGTTTCAGCTTTAGCTTATAAAATTTTTCATTGCTATTACCTTTAAGCATATATCCAGGATCAAGACTACGGATAGCATCTTCCATATTTTCTAAACCTTGATTTATTTTAGTAATATCAGCGCGTATCATCTGGCTTACTAATTTAAATTTATGTTTTTCGGCAACGGCCAGTCCTTTTTTATACCATGTCATTGTCGCCTTGATGTCGTAAGGTTTTCTCCTTGTACTGGACCCTAAAATTCTGTAGAGTTTTGATTCTTTTTTTTTGGACTTGTTTAATGGGAGTGCTTTTTTTGCATAATACATAGCAGAATCCCATTGTTTTATAGCGCAATAATATTCGCTTTTATCAACCATCTCAGAAATACCAAGTGTATCAGACACACCTATACTAATCAGTTCATCTAATACATTACACGTAAAATCAGGATTTACAAAGACAGAATCCTTGGCACTTTCTAATATTTCATCAAAACGGTTTGTTGATTGTGAGAATACACTGAAACCTGAAAAACATAAAAAAGTAACAACTGCTAATCTCTTATTTTGTAATATCATCATAGAATACGCTTACGTAGTAATTATTTTAGAAAATAGACTACCAAATTTCTAAAAACCACCAAAGCTAATGTAAAACTATGCGCAGATACACCCTGAAAACCGTGAAAATTATATACATCTATTTTGTTGACGATGAGTTAAGTTCACTTACAGCAAAAGAAACAGGGATATCAATATCAATGATAGTTCCTCTGCCTATGACTGTATCAATATGAAGTTTGCCAGATAAATTTTCAAGACGCGATTGTATGTTTTTTAAACCGATACCTTTTTGTATTAAAGTTTGGTCAAACCCAACGCCATTATCTTCTATCAATAATTTTACTATGTTCTCTTGTATACTTAAATGTACGTCTAATTGAGATGCCTTTGCATGTTTTAAGCAATTGGTAAAAAGCTCCTGTATAATTTGAAATAGTTCGTATTGTATGGTCTCTGGCAATGTATTAATTATTCCTGCAGGATGAGCATTAAATGTTAAAGATAACTTTGCATTTTTTGCATTTCTATTCAAATAATCGTCGAGATATTCTGTAAAAACGTGATTTTTAAAACTTTTAGGAATAAGGCTGTGCGACATATCCCTTACAAGCTCGTAAGTCTCGTTGAGATAACGTTTTAGCACATCAATTTTTGTCGTATTCATATCAGCATCGTTGAGTTGTAAGGCTATCCCTGCCAAATTGCTGCCAATACTATCATGCAGCTTCCTTGCAATACGTTCTCGTTCTTTATCTTCTGCCACGGTAGCCGCAATAATCAATCGAAGTTCTTGTTCTTTTTTCAAAGCTTCTACTTCCTTTTTTCTAATTTCTTTTTCTGACGCATTTAAAGAAACCTGCGCTCTTAATTTCTGGTAATAAAATACAATCAGCAATATTGCAAAAATCAAAAGTATACTACCACTAGCTACAGCTCCTTGTTTAATTACTTTTTGATGTTGGATCTCTGCTTTTTGACGTGTGATTTCGTTTTCTTTTTGAGTAGTTTCAAGGGTAATCCCAAGCTTATTTAATTCTTTGTCATAAGCGTTTTTTTTGAGAGAATCTTGTAGCTGATAATGCTTTTGCAATAGTAAATTCGCATTTTTATAATCTTCAATTTTAGTGTACGCATCTGCCAAAGAATTATAGATTACTTTTTGATATTCTAAATTAGAGTTTGCCATGGCGACGGCTAATGCTTTATCGTAAATTTTTATCGCTCCTCTATAATTACCTATCACATCTTTGATATAGCCCAGATTATAAGTAGTTACGATAAGAAAGGGCTGGAAGTTGTTTTCTTTCGATAATTTTTGAGCTTTTTCAAGATATTCCTGAGCTTTTTTATACTCTTTTTCCTGGATTGCTATAACACCAAGATTAATGTGTACAGAGGTTTCAAAATATGGATTCTTTTGTTTTTCTAGTGCTTTAAGCCCTTTCAGGAAATATGTTTTTGCCTTTTCAAAATCTAATTTCCTATAATATACATTACCGATATTTACCTCAATTCTATTGATATCCTTATCATTTTGTGCTGTGTTAAGACTTTCTTCAAAGAAAGTCAATGCTTTATCATGATCACCCTTAAAAAAATATAAGTGTCCTAGATCTGAATATACTGTACATATTAATTGCTGGTCATTAATTTCTTTAGCAATTTCTAAGCTTATGCTTAATGATTTTAACGCCGCTTCTCTTTGCCCATTGCGGCTATATGAAGAACCTATGACTCTATTGGCCCCGGCAATCTTTTTTTTATTAGTTGTTGCAGTAAGCACTTTATTGGCATAGTAAACTGCAGAGTCTGATGTATTGAATTTATTATGATAATTAGCAAGGTATAAATGTAGTTTGACTTTTAGAGTATCCTTGAGTCCATCAGCAGATTTTAATTTTAAAAGCTCTTCATACGTTTTTTTTGGGGCACTATCAATGGTGGCAAAGGCATTTTCTATTCTTGTATTAAGGTTACTCTGGGCGTTTAGATGAAGACAAAAGAATAGTACGAGTAAAAGTGTGGTGTTTTTAAGAAGGTTCATAAGAGCTATAATTTGATAGTGATGGTGGGCACAAAAGGTTTCTAAGAAGTACTAAAATATCAAAAAGTTATGGATCAACCTAGTCTACCCTATAATAATCTTTTCACTGAAAATAGGGATGTATTTCATCAATAAAGCATATACCTTTCAAAACAAATTAAATCATAAAATTATCATGAGCAAAGATCCATTTCAAGATTTGATAAGGATTGCAAAAGAAATGAAGATTAGTGGGGGGCATATAACGATTAAAGGAAGAAGAAAAGATATAGATGTAATGTTTTCTGTTGCTAATATCAACCCAAATCATATCACTTTTGATTTGACTCCATGATAGGAATCGTTAAAAAAAGTTAATTGAATTCTGTTCTAAAATCAAGAAGAATTTGGCTGTTGGCTTTAATGACGTTTCCTTGGTGGTGAGACAATATTTAATAATATCATCATAAGACCAAAAACATAGTAAGAAATGATATGAATAAATCTAGATCTACAAAGATGAATAGAAAAACAATTTTAGAACTACTAGTATGGCTAACTTGTATTACGATCCTTTTAGCTACATATGTTGATTATAAAAATCAAAAAAAACAAGATGAATTTAAAACAAATAGAGCGGAAGAATTTAACCGCAATACCTACTTTGAACTAGATGAGAACAGGTATACGTTAGAAAGTAATATTTCTGAACAATGGAATGAGTTCTATGCGCATGTATATATCAATCATGAGTATCTTACTGTTAAAGACTTACATCGTCAAGTTACTAGTATCTCCATCGATTTAGAGCGATTAAATTCTATGAGAAACGATGGCTGGGCCCAACTGAGATATTATGAGAATAATTCAAATATGGATGTTTATACATTTAAAACACTGGTAAATACCTACAAAAAACAAAATGAACTTATAGGGTATAAAGAAAAACTTCTTAAGGCTTATAGTGAGATGGTACCTTTTCTAAAAGATACCGACACTATAAACCTATATGATCCCTTATATTTTGAATTTAATAGACATTTAGGTCAACTTGATTATGGTATCGATAGAATGCCAGATATGTATAAGACGGCCATGAGTTATGTGGAAACGGACAAGCTTAAAAAGCAAATAACTTCATCAAACGACTCTATCAATAATCTAGGATGTGATTATATAAAAAGGTTAGAGGATTATAAAATAGAATTACTAGCAGAGATGTCAAGTCAACAAAGAACAAAGGATTCTTTACACATAAAAGTTTACGAAGGATTGCAATCTTTTGCTAAAATCTATAACAAAGATCTGGTTGAAGAATGTCGTAAGATGGATCCAGAAAAGTATAGCTATATGCTTAGAAGAAGAGATAATAAAGTGCTTGTACTTTTACGTTTTGATTTTATGTATCATATCCCTCTACATCAAAGAAAACAATTGATTACCAGTATTGAAAACAGTATAAACACTCTACATTTTCAAGAAAAACAAGACTACTATATTGGTGTTATCCCTAATCCTTATAACCATTTGGTTATGGCAATATCACCAGATTGGAAGGAGGATAAAGGAATTTATGCTCATCCCAGCACATTAAGAACTTTTTTTTGCCAATAGCAATATAGATCAAATAACAAATTAAAAAAATAACCTTTTGTGCATATTAACTCTAAAAAATGAAAACGCTAAGACAAATCATTTTTATTTTAATATTTTTTTAAGCTTAAATGCGGTAGCATTTCAGCAAAGGAAACTTTCAAAGTACCTATAGTTTTTTAGTTTGGTTAAAAAATAGTTAATATATTGGAATGAACATTCTATTAAAATATATTTGTGCCGACAATATTTTTTTGATCTATTTTAGAATGATCATTCCAAATTAATTATTAATATAAAAAAACAATAAAAATGAAAACTTTTTTAAACCGTAAAACATTCTTTACAATTTCGACACTTATTATTGCCATTATTGCTATGAGTTTTAAATCGTTAAACAAGGCAGATGCAATTATTAATGCAGACAAAGAAATTCTTACCGTAATAAATGTAATCACACCAAAAGAAGGGCAACAAGAAAAAATTGTCGAACTCCTGCAAAAAGGTATGACAGAAACAATGCGCTACCAGAAAGGTTTTATTTCGGCAAATATTCATAAAAGCCTGGATAGTGAACATGTAATTGTTTATGCACAATGGAAAGACGCAGCTGCCCTTCAAGAAGCCGTAAAACTTATCGAGGCGGGTAAAGCACCTAATATGTTGGAAGTATTTAGCAACTCAACACCTGATTATCATCCTTATGACGTAATTTCTGTAAATTTGGCAAGTAAAAAGAAATAGTTTTAACAAAGAGCAGGTTGTGCTTACTGTATAACCTGCTTTCAATATAATGGTATGCCGAGAATCAAAGCGTTTGACGAAAACGAAATTTTAGAAAAGGCAATGCAACTTTTCTGGAAAAAAGGGTTTTATGCAACTTCTATGCAGGATCTTGTTTCCCAACTAGGAATTAATAGGGCCAGTATTTATGATACCTATGGCGATAAAATGCAACTTTTTCTAAAGGCTTTTGCGCATTATAGAAAAACATCCTTGTCTGGTTTAAAGACGTTTCTTTATAGTCAAAGTTCTGTGAAAGAAGGGTTTAAGAAGCTTTTTTTGTTGATTGCACAAGAAGCTGAATTTGATAAAGACCATAAAGGCTGTTTTGTTGTAAATACTACCACAGAGCTTGCGGCTCATGATGATGTAATAAAATCGATCGTTAACGAAAATCAAAAAATGTTTGTGAATTTATTTTTTGATCACCTTAAAACAGGTGTTGAAAACGGAGAGATTTCAAAAGATAAAGACATAAAATCCCTGGCATTATTTCTTTTTACTTTAAATAACGGAATGAAGGTTTTGAACAGAACAAATACCGCCAAAAAAGATTTGGAACAAATGGTTGTAAGTGCTCTTTCTGTTTTGGATTAGTGTGGTATAAACTGTGGGTATTAATTAAACACAAAACCCGCAATAAAATTGCAGGTTTTGGCTATTTTTGAAAGATCATCAAAAAATCAACACATTTTAATCATGATGCTCACTCTCATTCCCAAATGGTTTCAAAATTACTCCCAGACTAAAAATAAATCCATCAGTAGGGGCATAGATTTCAGGAAAAATTGGATCCTCGTTAGGAGGTAATACCAAAGGTGAAAACCTGCTTTGTCTTCGATCGGTAAAGTTTTCAAAGTTTACAAAAACGCTTCCCCATTTAAAATTACGAATTCCTAATAATCCCATAGTGATAAAATCGGTTGTTTTTGTGCCATTTGATAACAGTTGTGTGCCTGTATAATAGGTCTCAAAACCAATACGCCACTTAGAGGATTCATACATAAAAACACTTCCCCCATTATGTCTGGCTGTAAGAGGCTTTTGTGGGTTACCAGGTAAATAATTTAATCGAGTATCGATAAAGGCATAGTTCAAAAACCATCTGAAATCTTTGTAGCTAAACTTAATGTTTGTTTCTGCCCCTTTACTAAGAATCTCCCCATCGGCATTTTCAAATTGAAACAAATCATTGGGGGTACTATTTAACAATAATCCATCTCTAATAGCGGTAAGATAAAAAAGTTGATTGATTGAAAAATCAAGATTATCAGATAACCTAATTTGGTAATTAAAATCAAGATTTAATCCATACGAACGTTCTGCCTCAAGGGCATCTTTGTCTATAGGTAGGATATCTTCAAAATTGATAAACTCTGCTTCTTCAGTAAATATATCAGGAATCTTATACCCCAAACCTCCACCAATTCTACTAGAGAAATTACCGTTGGTTTTGAATAACAATGAAACACGAGGTAATGCAAAAAAGCCCCAGTCATTGGCATAATCAGCTCGTAGTCCGGTTTCGATGATCACATGATCAGAAATATCATAAATAGTATTGGCAAACAGGCCGTAAGTAATATCGTCCTGATCTCTTTCTAAAGTTTGCGAATCTTCATCAAAAGAAGTCGTATATAAGTTAGCTCCAAGAACCCAATCGGCTCTTGACCCTTGCTTTTGATAAGTCGCTTCTGTAAAACTATTCCATTGTTTGCCCTCAAAGGTTAAATCCGGAATTTCAAGGTTTCGGTCAAAAAATGAAATGCTGTTTTTTACCTTTATCAATTGTACCGAATCTAACCGTGTTTCGAATACTGCTTGGCTACTTAGACGGTTGGATAAGTTTTCTTCGGTATATTGACCAATACCATTCTGGCCATCTTCTATTGTTGCAATATCACCTCCTTTTCTGTCATCAAAACTTCCATTAATTCCAACCCAAAAGGTTGTATTTTCAGAAGGATAATAAAACAGCTTTGGATTAAAATTAATTGACCAGGTTTGCGGTAAGTTGCTAAAACCATCATCCTCTGGATCATAGGCTTTTTGGTAATTACCAGATCCAAAAAGGGTCCAACCCCACTTATCGTTACGCTCACTATAAAATACATTTGCGGTACTTCCTAACGCTTGCGTTTGCGTAAGCATAATGTCTAATTCGGGTTCGTCTTCGGGTGTTTTAGAAACCAGATTTACCAAACCTGCAATGGCACCACCTCCATAAAGTGTAGAGGAGCTTCCTTTTATGATTTCGATTTGTTTTAGGTCGACAGGAGGAATTTGTAGAATACTTAATCCACTTGAAAACCCACTATATAAAGGAAAACCATCTCTTAGCAATTGCGTATATCGCCCATCTAATCCTTGTATTCTGATATTAGAGTTTCCGCTACTTAATGAAGTTTGTTGCATTTGGATACCAGTACTTTCACGAAGCGTCATTGAGATATTGGTTGCATTCATAGCGACTTTTTCTCCTAATTCCTCTGCACCAATAAACTCTATTCGGGTAGGTATTTTTTTTATAGTTCGTGTACTTCTAGTTGATTGTAAAACAATGGTCTCCAAAGCATCTGCACTTTCCTGCAAATAGAAAACCAATTTTTTTTGATTTGGAACTGTAATTTGAGTTTCTATAGTTTTGAAGCCAACGAATGAAATTTGTAGGATATAATCACCTTCAGGAATATCCTGTAAAGTAGCGACGCCATCAAAATCGGTTGTTGACCCTTTTTTAAGCGTATTGATATATACCGAAGCTCCTAAAAGTGGTTCATTTTCTTTTTCGTTTAAAACTTTGATTTGAAACGTATTTTCTTGCGCCTTTGCAAAACCGCAAAGCAATAACATAAGCCAAAGGCTTATAGATTTAATATGCATATTACTTGAATTTTATTGACTAAAAATTTGAAAGGCGATAACAAGTATCGCTATGGATTTTAGCCAATACGTCGGGGTGGTTGAAGTAACTTAAAAGTAGCTCCTTCGTTTATTTTTTCAAAATGTCCAAAAATAGATTTTGAATAAGGAAATTTCAAAATTGAATAGTGATGAAAAACAAGGTCACTGGTATGTACATGACAACAATGACATTGACAAAAAGGAGAACATAAATCCAAATCGCAATGTTCATGCTCTGTGTCATGATCAAATGAAATTTCTACCTTAATATCCTCGTGATCAACGATTACATCGCCACAGGGATAAAAATTAAGCGCAAAAAAGTAGATAGCCAATAGCAGCGTTAGAAATTTCATATAACAAAGATAAAAAGAATTGAAATGTAATTGTAGGTTTTAGTTACTTAGTATTGGTTAAACCCGTTCTAATGCATAAACCGGGTTAAAACTTTGATAAGCCTACCTCAACAACCATCTCACCTCTTTCATTTATTAAGCCTTGTCTATCTTGATTGTTCTGATCTTTAAAAATGGCAAACCAATCCATTAGGTTCTAGTTTAAAATAGCATAGCAATTTTAAACTAGAGCCATCATTAATAGTAACACGATCATTTTGATAGAATCAGAATAAGAGACTGATTAGCTTTGTGTCCTGCATCGTAAATAAAAAGAGGATGTCTAGTATAGGCTAAAGAATATTACTCGATAATCGAGATTTAAATGCTCAGAGGCTTGCCTCGAAATCAAAAATCAGTTTCTTAAAAATGCCTTGTGGGCTTCCCCCGAGGTTTTTCACTCTATCAAAAACAATCCATAATTGAATTGTTTTGGAGTACTGATTTTGACGATACTCAAGTTTTTTTGGTGTTGAACTGCGGATATATCATTTCCTAAAATACGGTTGATTTTCATTGCTTTTTTTAACTCTTTAATTTTAAATTCGAAATCATCGTTTTTTGTATATTCTCTGAACGCAACTATATACTTGGGGACATCATTATGATAAGTAATGAATCCTGCCCACGAGAATCCAGAAGGTTCCTTTCCTATAGGGAGTACAATTGTAGAATGGAGATCATCTGCTATTTTTTTATAGGCAGAGAATTGATCTTTTAAATTGCCTATGTTTTTCAGGTTACTTAGTTCCATCCATGCCAAAGGTTGTGCAACCAGAGTGATAGCACTTGTATAGGTCAAAGGGATTTTACCAGGAGCCAAATGATCATCTTTTGGATATTTGTTTTGATTACGGGAATTATTTAAAAATTCAATTTGCAATCTTTCTGTGGGCACATACCCAGAAAGTTGCCATAAATTTCGTAAGGTTCTGTGAGGGTAGTAGTTTCCCCAGTCGGTATATCGATTTTCAAGAAAAACATTACCAAACTCATTAAAGAAATGATAACCAACACGATGCCCAGCGGTCACATCCATATTAAAGGTTACCTGGCCTTTTGATTGGGTCATTACTTTGGTGAATAGTTTCCTGAGATTAACCTCAGATTGTTTGTTGGTAAATGATATACCGTCAATTTTAAAGACTTTAATGCCATATCGGCGGTAATACTCAATCAAAATATCTGCATCTCGTTCCCAAAGTTGATAGCTATTTGTCTTGCTTGGATTAAACCAAAGACAAATTTCTACTTTTTTTTCTTTTGCAGTTTTAATAATTGGTTCAAAACCGTTTGGAAAACGTTTGGGGTGGGGTTGCCAGTCTTCAGTACTCCAATCATCCCATTTTTTTCCTGCTTTTGATGCCGAATTACGAGATAACCCAGTTTGCCAACCGTCGTCTAACTGAAGATGTGTAATCCCTATTGTTGAAGCTTGCTCAATTTCTTTTACAATAAAAGCTTCATTCATTCTGCTATCTTTACTTCGATCCCCCCAGGTGTTGGCCAAGATCATAGCATCCCGTTGTGGGATATATTTTCTAAGTTGTTTTTGATATTGCAGTACTGCTTTTTTAAATGCTATCGTGTCTGATTTTGACAATCCAATGGCATATCCATATCCCTGAATCCATTCGTCACCTAAATCCTTAGGAGAAATGCCAATTCCATGTACAGAAGTTGTTTTGTCATCAATTTGAAAATCATATCCCGGATAGTATTGCTGACTATTAACTATTGGTGCCTCTTTTATCAAAAAAAAACCAATTTGCTTTTCGGGATGAGTTGCCAAAAGTATATTACCCTGATGGTTTTCTTTTTTTCGGTAGGGAAGAATTATTTTTTCTGAAACCAAATTATCATAATAATCAGTGGCTTCTTTAAAAGAAACGATAGTGGATTTCCAATGTTTTTTATCAAAAGGAATACTCGCAATGTGTTCAGAATTATTTTTTTCGTCTTCTTTATTCTTTTCTATCATCTGCAACTCCTCATTATTATTAGTGATCCAAGTTGAAGATGTTGCTTTTCCTTTTAAGAAATAGGTATGCGAAATTGCTGAAGTGTTGGCGTATATTTTGATGAGATGTTTTACTTCTAAATCACCTAATTTGTATAGTATAGCAACCTCTTTGTGCCAATACTCAGTAGGAAAAGTTTGCTTTTCCGAAATTGTGATTTTGGTATTGGTGGGCGTAGCTATTTCTCCCGGAAGGTAGAGGTTTGGTGTTTGATGATCAGGAAATTGTAATTTCTGTCCAATAGGATTGTGTTGCGCTTCTTTAAGCACAATATTTCCTTTATTCCAATAATACGTAAAGCTTATTTGCTTATTCTTTAGATAAAGTGTATCATTTTTTAAAATTGCAGAGATTTCTTCAGGTAATTGCTGTTGCCCGGTTATATGAATAGTATACGTGAAGAAAAATAACGATATGAGTATAAATTTGCATTTTTTTAAAAGCATAGGTGATAACTATTCAGATTCTGATAAAGGTAGTTCTTTTAATAAATTACTTTGATTTGTTCTTTTTATGAGCTCAAAATTATCAAATAGTTGATTGTCCAGAGTGTAGGCTTTAAAATTCAGCGTGTTTTCGTGAACGGTGATAACTTGATATAACTGAATATTTTCTCCTTTTTTATCCATCCAGGGGTGATCACTAAGCGAATACATTTTTCTGCCGCTTACAGAAACGACATATGTAGTACCAGAGTTTTCATTCCATTTTCCTAATCCAGAGTTTACCTTGTTTCCGCGACCATATACATGATCATGACCTTGTAGTACCAAATCGACTTTGTATTGGTCAAATAAAGGTTTCCAGTGTTGTAAAACACCATCATTGTTTCTACCTTTTGATGCAGAAATCACAGGATGATGAAAGAAAACAATAACCCACTCATTTGTATTGGTTTTTAATATGTTTTCTAACCATATTTTTTGCTCTTCAATCCCTTTGTTAGAATCCAGGCAAATGATTCTACAGTTAAGATAATCCACATAATAGGTTCGATCTTTAAATCCCTTTGGGCCATTATCTGGAAAATTAAATTGTGGATCCCATAGGTTACTAATCCCAGTTTTATGCCCTGTACTGTCTTTTACATACTCATGATTTCCTAAGGTAATTAAGGAAGGTAGCATTTTTGGAATAAAACTACTCGCTTCGAACCATTCTCCCCATTCGTAGTTATTTTGAGAATGATTGATAAGATCACCTGCATGTATAGCAAAACGTGCATTGGGTGCTTTTTTGAATGCGCCTCGTACAGCTCTGGACCATAAGGAAAAGATATCATTTTGTGCATCACCCAAATATAAAAACTGAAAGGGTTTTGTAAATTTTTCTTCAGACGTTTTAAACTGTATCCATTCACTCCAGTAATTACCGCCACCAACACGGTATGCATAAAACGTGTTAGGGGAGAGGTTTTCAAATTTTACCTTATGATAAATAACCTCTTCATTTTCTAATGAAGTAATAGTACTGGTAATAGATGTTTTCTGGCTTGCTTTTTTATAGAAATCATATTGTTTTTCTACTCTTGCTATTTCTGCAACTCCTTGGGATATGGTATTGTCTGTTCTCCAGGTAATCATAATCTCATTTGAAGGATTTTCGGTAAGCGTGAGTATTAGTCTATCAGGTCTGGGAGAAGCTTTATAATCAATATGTTGTGTAGTAGGAGCAAGGTTTTTTTCTAAAGGTTGCGCATACCCACAATTCACCACAGATAATAGTGATAAACACAGACTCATATTAAAGAATATTCTCATTTCAAATGGATTTATAATAAAAAGGAAAGGAGAATCCAAAAAGTTGCAAGGCGGCGTAACATAACTATCTACTTAATAATTCTGAAAACAATGGCGACGCCTTACTTTACGACTACTTTTTGGACCCTCCTTTTCCGGGCATGTAATTGAAAACAAATTTACACTTTGACTATTATCTTATAGTTCCGTCAGGATTTTTTACCCATCCCACAGTCCAGTCTCCTGCTTCATTTTCTATAGCACCTACATAGGTTACCGAAGTAAAGAATGTATCAACCGTACTTGGATCGTGATTTTCTTTGGCAGTTACTGTAGCGTCAGGAATGAAATCATTTACTCCAATACCAGGGATGGTTTCTAAAGTAGGTATATATAATGGAAGACCATCGTCGTTATTCTCAACAAAGGTAAGACCTGTTATGTTGTTATTAAATGGATTCTGGAATTCATCCATTACATCTATATAACCATAAAACGGATTTATACGAACAGGATCAGGATCTGTTTCAGCTATTTCTCTATCGTCCTCAAACGCTCTATTATTACCTGTATTGCCAATATCAAAAATATAGGAATAAGCGAATACGGTAGGCCCATTAAGTTCTTCTCCTGCGTTGACTTCATCATCAACAGTGAGGTCATCATTTAATCGTATACCTCTTCTACTAAATGCAGCTCCTATAGAATTATAAACTCTTCCATCTGATGGTCCTCTAAAACGAAATCCGTAACTATTCTCTTCACTTCCAGCACCAATAGCTGTAAAATTAGCCAATAGAGGTTTTGCTTCGTCCCTTATTTGTACCTGATATGCGCCAAGCGGAACTGACGATATCCCTATACCAAATTGTATTTTACCTTCATAAGAATCCCCCAGTCTATAACCAGTATCTTCGCTATCGGTGACTACAAGATATTTTGCATTTGCATTACCATTTGTAAAGTAAATCCCTTCTTCGTTGGATTTATAAGATTGTATGTATTCAAGGGTATTCGTATCATCAACTTCATTTACTCGCAAACCCTGTGTTGCATATTCAGTTCTTAAATATCTGATAACAGCCCCGTTTAGCGTTACGGCATCTACAGTTGCTCCATTAAGATAAAGTCTATCCCAATCACCTGGTTTGGGATCACCAGTAAGGACTGAAGAGGGAGCCATTACTATTGGATTTGTCTCTGTTCCAATGATAGATAAACTTACACCCGCAACGATTGGAATTTCTATGGTTGGATCTGTCGCTGCTTCGGGTGTTTTTAAATATACAGTAGCACCCTGTTTGATCGTTAATGAACTTCCTCTAAGAAACGTTAATTTACTTGATATATAATAATCACGATCTTCAGAAAAAACAATTGATGTACCATCTGTTACAATACCATTTTCTGGAATATCTACATTAAACAAAGATTGCCCTTCGATTTCTATTTGATCATATACTGCCACATTTGCTGTAAAAGGTACTCGCTCTGACACCTGATTTGAATCATCTTCTAGAGCAAACTCATAAGCAAACACAGTACCTTCTTCGGTATCAGCTGCTATAGTTTGATTTGTATAGGTATATGAAGTTATATCATTATCAAGAGGCACTTCTTCTAAAATACCACCATTGGCATATACTAACAATTGCTGATTTCCGCCTGTAGCATTTAGTTCTAATGTTACGCTTACACTTTCTCCAGGTTTAATTAAGACACTACTCTCAGTAGTAAGACTTATTGTTGGTGCGTTTGGATTTCCATTATCTCCTCCACCATTACCATCATCATCACTGCCACAAGAAATCATCATACCTGCTATTGCTAAGCCTAGAAAAACATTTCTGTACTTCATTTTTTTATTTTTTGTTTCCATATTACTTTTATTTATTATATTAATGTGCTATCGGATAGTACCATCAAGGTTTTTAAACCAGTTCCCTTCTGATGTCCAATCATTTGCTACACTTTCGACAGCTCCTATATAAGGAGCACTAGTAAAGAAACTACCTAAGGATACTGGATTAAATGTTGAAGTTTCAGAGCCCACGAAATTGGTCAACGATATCCCTGAAACAGGGTCACTACTCACATTATAGGCAGGATCATTATCAAAAAACTCAGCATCATCATTAAAATTACTCAGGAAATTATTAAATGATCTTACATTATCGAATATCATAGTATCACCTAACTCTTCAGGAGCAAGATCTTCTACTCTAGAACCATCATTTGGAAATTCTGTAATAATAGCATTTTGAAAAACTCCTACAGCCCCTTGTCTGAATCGCACACCTCTTCTTGTCCCAAAATCTGTGGTAGATCCATTACCATTTCCTATACAAGTAACATTACTTATCGTAAAAGTAGTTCTTGGTTCTAATAGGAAATTACCACCATCATTACGCATTTCAATAGATCGTGCGATATTCCAAAAATTAGGGTTTTGTGTAGCTTGTATATCGGTTTGAAACACCCAGAATTGTCCATTCCCTTGCCATCCATCACCTGCCCATAGACCATATCCCCCATGACCAATGGCGGACATATACTTCATATTTACACGGCCTCCTTTGACTCTAAAGGCTACGTTTCGATTTTTATATACTTGAACATGATCAATCTGAGTTCCTGATCCTACCCCAAAAAACTTAAAGGCGTGTGCGTCATTGAGGTCAGTATTATTATTTTTACCTGCATATTCACTACGTATGTAGCGTAAAATTCCAGAATTATCATCTGGTTCATTACCACCGTATAAAAACTCTCCTTCGGGCACAACACCCTGATTAGTAGGTGCTTTTCCTAATAAAACAACCCCTCCCCAATCTGTTATACTTGGTTCTTCATCTAATAACAATTTATCACTAGTAAATAAAATAGGTGCTTCTGCCGTACCTATCGCTATAAGTTTGGACCCTTGTGTTATGATTAATCGTGATACTTTAGCTTCTTTATTAGAGTCATTATCATAAGTCTTAAAATACACTTCAGTACCTGCTTCTATAGTGAGTATACTATTCGTACTTACTGACAAAATACTATCAACTAGATATTTATTTGAGGCTTCTAGAGTATAATCTTCATTTAATTGCCCTCTAATTTTGATTACACTTGTATTCTTAACTACTGCAGGAACAGCTGTAAAAGTTACATCTACAAGAAGCCTTAATTGCTCACTTATCTGTCTTCCTTCGTTATCTGTAAGAATAAAATCGAACTCTAATATAGTACCGTTATCTACATTTGTTGGCACAATAAAACTAAAAATATAACTTGCAGTAATAGCGTCGTCATAATTTTCAGACTCTAAAAGCTCTCCATTTTGAAAAATTTCAAATTTTTGCAGCCCGCTGCTTGAGCCTAACTCATATATCTTCTCTATACTTGATCCAGCTTGTCTGGTAACCAGCTCTGAAAAATCAACATTCCCAGTTAATGTTGGAGGTGCAAACTCCAAATCTTGTTCTGTGCTTTGACACGATATTATCAAGATTGTTAAGCATATATATATTGCATATTTCATGATCATAGGTTTTTTTATATTCTAAAATATTATAGGGTATAACTTACTCCTGCACGTGTAGACCAACCAAAATAGGCTCTACGTGTTAATCGACTTAAATCTCCTTGATATCGTATTGTTGGCTCATTAGAAAGGTTAACACCCTCTATATAAAATCGTAAATGTTTTCCTAATTTATACGAAGCATTTGCATCAATTTGCAAACGATCGTCTTGAAAGGTATCTTCCTCTTCATTTCCTCCCAATCCTGTGCCAAAACTACCATTGTAGTTTGCAGAAATACGAGCAGAAAAACCTTTGTAATCAAATGCTAAAGCAGTATTAAAGGTATGTTCTGCTTGCCCTGGCAAGCTCACATTATCTCTATCAAATGTAGAAGCATCAGAATATGTGTATGTATAGTTACCTTCAATATTAAAATTCTTAAAAAATCCGGGTAAAAACCCTAGTGTACGAAAAAAGTTAAACTCTAGACCTGCAACAGTTGCATTTTCTCCATTCTGTTGTTGTCTAAACTCGTATCCTTGAGTACCTGGAAATCCTTCAAAATCAGTAGATGTAGAATTTCTAAGTATTAATCTTTCAAATTGGAAGTTATCGATGCTCTTGTAAAATGCTCCCAATGAAATTACACCTACATCTTGAAAATAATGTTCAAACATTGCATCAACATTAATAGCCTCTGCAGGCTTAAGATCAGGGTTCCCCAAAAATAAAAATCGCTCATCGTCATCCTGATTTGCAAAAGGCACTACATCAGTAAAGTTTGCTCTTGCAAAATTCATTACCCCAGATAGACGAACCGATGTATAGTCAGTTAGATCATACTTCAATTGTATATTTGGAAGAAAAAAATCAAAATCATTACCACCATCAACAGGCACTATTTCTGGATCCTGGCCACTTTCTTTTCTTACCTCAAATGCGTTGTAATTGACTTCGTTATTTTCGTATCTAACCCCCGTAAGGATCATTAATTTCTCAAACTGTATCTTACCCATTATATAGCCTGCATATATATTCTCCTCGGCTTCATAGGTGCCATTAACAGATGTAATTAATGCTTCACGAGAAACTTCCTGTCCTTCTACAAAGAAATTTCTAAAATTATTGAGTACTCCACGAAACTCATTCTCACCGATTAATGGACCAAAACGATAATTACTATATAAATAATCTATAGGTTCTCGACCATTTATAGAACGAATAAAAAACTCTTCCTGTCTTATCACATCATTTGGATCATTAACAATAAAAGAGTCATCAAATCTAGTTCTGTCATTAGACTGTGTTCGATACTTTCCTCCAAATTTTATAGTTAAAGGAGTATTATTAAATACTCTTAAATGCTTAGTTATATCTAATCTACCAACCAGATTACTAGCTTCAGTTTTAACAAAATCTGTTTCAAAACGTCTAGGATCGGTATAGATTAATGGATCATTAGAATCTCCCCCTTCAATCAATCCAAAATTGGGCTCTTCTCCATATATACCTTGGCTATTATTAGCCACTATAGTAACATCGTCTCTTGAAAAATCACCTGTGTCTCTATCAAAATTACGTTCTGAAAATGCGTAAAAACCTTTCCAGTCTATATCCCAACTACCTAAAGTATGTGAACCTTCTAAATTGAAAGTACTATTCTCCTTAAGTTCTTTAGAGATTAAAATATCTCTTCTTATTCTTCCATTTGTAATAGTATCCAACGTTGGTGTAAATCTACCAGATTGATTTAACCTTGTACCATAGCGTGTTCTATTACGTATATCATCGTCTGTACGACGATTATACATGTAGTTGAAGATGATTCTGTGATTACCATTAAATTTATAATCTATTGTATTTGTTATACCATAACGAGATCGTTCATTATCTGTAATTTGATACTCATATTCATCTAAAACATAAAGTTCTTGGTCATCTAAAGCTTCAATTGCTGAAAATATCCACTCGCCACCTGCTCTATGCTCTGAATTATTTGAATTAAACATGCTTCCGCCAAGGATTATACCTAGTTTCCCTTCAGGCACAACATCAGATTTCAAGAAACGTTTATCAACTCGTAATCTATTTAATGCATTTAACCCATCGGAGATATCATTATATCCAAAACCAGATTCGGCTTTGAGTCCAAATGTAAACCTTCGTGCTACAGCGGTTTGCAAATTAATAGTTCCCCCAATAGCATCCCCATCCATATCGGGAGTAGGTACTTTAGTAACTTCCATAAAAGCAAGTTGGTCTGCAGGAATCAGATCTAAAGATTCTGAACGAGAGGCAGACGGACCTGCTACCTGGACACTTGGTATTTGTTCTCCATTAACCTGGATCGTCGTATAATTAAGAGGTGTTCCCCGTATACTTACTGTAGATCCTTCCCCTTTATCACGCGATATGTTAACACCAGAAACTCTTTGAAGTGCTTCTGCAACGTTAAGATCTGGAAAACGCCCAATCAAATCTGCAGAAACTACAGTTTTTATATTATCAGCATTTCGCTGCAGATTTAAGGCTTTTGACTTTCCTTCTACACTACCAATAATGACCACTTGATCCAACTCTGCGGCATCAGCATTCATAATAATATTACCCACATTGGTCTCATCACCTTCGAGTTCTACACTAAATGTTCTTGTGGCAAAACCAATATAACTTGCCTGTAATTTTACGTTACCGCTTGTTATAGTTCTGATAGTGAATTCACCAAATTCATCGGTTACTACTCCGGTAATAGAACCCCCAGAGTCATCTAACAATACTACTGTGGCTCCAAACAATGGAAAGTTGGCGTCAGGATCAATTATTGTTCCTGTAATTACTCTCGACTCTTGTGCGTAAAAGGTGACAAAAGTAAACAGCAATAAGAAAAGTGCAATAGTAGATTTTCTTTTCATTTTATTTAAGTTAGTTCATTTATTAAAGTTAGTGTCTTAGGAAATGACATTGAAATGTTTATTCTCTGTTTCACTACTTGGCTTTTAATTATACTTTAAAACTTCTTCCCCATGTTTTGAAGTAAACTCTTTGGTAAAGTTGTCATAAAAGGATTAAAGCGGTATGGTGTATTTGTGTCATTAACACGGTGTATTTGTAACATTTTTACATGTATTGTTAATTTAAACTTTACATAATACTAAAGTGTTGATTTTTTAACATCAAAATCAGCGAGTTTATAAACTTCTAACTCTAACACCACTAATACGTGTTTCACCTATACTCTGTTTTAATTGAATATGAATTCCTGTATTATTGATTACCTGTATCTGCACTTTTTTACGAATAGGGTAATTATACCCATAATTCTTTAAGATATCCAAATTTTTATATACTTCGATTTCATTAATATTAACATCAAAAACGCGTATTCCTCCTTTGTGTTTAGGAGATTCTTTACCCTCTACAAATCTTCTAGATTTAGGAAAGGGTTCTACAAAAAGTAACTCTACCTCGTACCAGCCATCTTTAACATCAAATTGATATCCTGTAGTACTATTCTGCATGGTTTGATATAATCCAATAAAATCATTAATGGTCAATATATCTTCTTTGGTTCCGATTTTGTTTGAAACATATAGTGGTTCTCCATCCAAGTACCCCCAACTACCTTTTGAATATTTTTTATCGACTACCCAGGTGTTCTTTGCTTTAATATCATAGAAACTATGGTTACTACCAGCATTAATACTAATATCAACATGATTCTCTTTTAAAGTTTCTATAGGGATTCCTTTATAATCTATCAAAAGCATATCTGTTACTATTTTTTCTTTGTAAACACTTTTGACTTCAAATTGATTTTCTCCCTCTTTAAAGACTACATCCCAGATGGCAGAGTGATCCATTATTTTTTTGGTCCCCAAGGATTTACCATTCTGAAACAATTCTACATTCTCTAGATTAGTATAAACTTGTACAGGAAGTTTTTGTGATTTTAAACCAGTACGATCTACCCAGTTGGTTTCAGCAATTTTGAGGTATGGTTTTTTGGATAGTGCAGCCCGAAAAAGAAAATAAACATCTTTTGGAGTACGATCGGCAGTCACTAATCCTTTATTGTTAATATGAGGATTTGGGTCAATACGCCTTTCTGAGCTAAAATCAACTAAATTCCATACTGTAGCTCCCGAAATATAGGGGCGTTCCATAATTTGCTTCAAATAGCTTTCCATCATTCGTTTATGGCCTTCGATAGTAAAATCAAACCGTTCTGGTGTTAGGCTATGAAATCTAGGATCACTTCCGGCACCAAATTCACTCACCAGATGAATACGATTAGGGTATTTGCGATGTTGTTCATCCAAAAATTTACCAAAGTCTTCATAGGTATCATAATACCAACCATGATAAAGGTTCCAACCTACAATCTGTGGTATTTTATCAATTTCAGACGTTTCATACAAGGGATATCTATGAAGGGCCATGGCGGTATACCTTGTAGGATCTTCACTTCTAGCCACATTTTCTAGTCGTTTAGCTAATGCCACGGTTGCTTCAGTATGTTTGTTGACCACTTTTTTATCAATAAATCGGTGTGCCCAATAAATCTCGTTCATATACCCCCAGATAATTACTGAAGGGTGATTATAATGTTGCCGTATCATTTCTTTCAACATGATCTCACTATTGTTGTCATGTTTTTCGGATATAGTAACCTCATTTACCAATGGCGTTTCTTCCCAAACCAGCAGCCCGATTCTGTCGGCTTCTTCAAGAATAGCAGGGTCTTGAGGATAATGTGCTAACCTGATAAAGTTGGCTCCCATGTCTTTCAATAATTTCAGATCGCTTCGGTGCAGATCATCACTCAGCGCATTACCTATTTCTGGATAATCCTGATGTCTGTTTGCTCCGATAAGTTTCAGTGGCTTGCCGTTTAGATAAAATCCGGTATTGGCATCAAAAGAAAATGTGCGTATACCAAAGTTAATATGATTAATATCCAGTATTTTTCCATTTTGCATAATGGCAATTTCAAGGCCATACAAATTGGGAGTATCTGGAGACCATAAGTCAGGATTTTGAATACTGATGGTGCTACTGTTAAATGGCACTATAGTATCCTCTTTTTTTAGGGAAACGCTTGAGGTTTTTTGAACGATTAATTCTCCCTTTGGATCAAATATAGCATATTGTATGCTGTATTTTCCATGTTTTTCTATTGTGCTTCTTATACTACCTTTAATAGTTATAGTTGCTTTTTCTGAAGTTACCTCTGGGGTTTTTATAAAGATTCCTTTTGATCCATAATCTAATATGTTGAAATGCACTTTGGTTGTTTCTACAAGAAAAAGATCCCTATAAATTCCTCCAAAAAAAGTAAAATCAGCCGATAGCGGAGGGATATCTTTGTTATGAGCATTATCAACCATAACCAATAGTTCGTTTTGGTGATCGTTCTTTAGATATGCTGTTATGTCTATAGTAAATGCACTGTAACCACCAATATGTTCTCCAGCTTTTTGACCATTTACATATACTTGTGTATGTTGATTAGCGCCTTCAAAATGTAGAAAATAGTTTTTTGTTTGTGGGTCAAAACTTTCACGCAGTTTTTTGTAATACCAACCTTTGCCACGATAATAGCCACGTTCACCATCGTCTAATACATCAAGGTTATTCCAGGTGTGTGGTAGGTTTACTATTTGCCAGTCTGAAACATCAGGGTTTAGTTTAGACGAAATTCTTTCTTGTTTTTTGAACTGCCAAAGTGAATTGATTGAAGTTTTTAATCGTTCTTGACCTGCAGTAGGATTATTAACAAATAAGATTCCTATAACAAGAAAGATGTACTTTAATGAGGTGGTTTTCATGAATGCCGATTTTGAAAATTCTAAAATGTTAGAACTTCAAAGTGGCGAAGAAGTAAAAAAATATCTAAAAGCTTGATAAATATAAGGAGTTAGGGGGGTTAAAAAAAATAAAACGTAAATAATGTTTGAGTTTACTTCAAAAAAATAGTAAGTTGAACTAAAATTTATATCCTTGATTTTTCATAAAACTATTTTTATAATAGTCTTTTTTATAGGCTTCAACGGTTTTATTCTTCATGCTCAGAAAGAGCAAATTTCTGAAACAAACTACTATTTTGATCATGTTACTGTAAGAGAAGGATTGTCTCAAAGCTCTGTTTTGAGTATTTATCAGGATCATTTGGGTTTTATGTGGTTTGGTACCAGAGATGGTCTTAATCAATATGATGGGTATAATTTTAAGGTATTTAGAAACCAGGTTGGAGACAGCACTTCTATTGCTGGTAATATCATAAAAGATATTAAAGAAGATAGTATGGGGCATATCTGGATAGCAACAGATAAAGGACTTAGCAAATATGATAATGATCAAGAACGATTTTATAACTATCCTTTAAATGTTACTAGTAGCAAAAACCCACTAATTGATGTAGTTTTTGTGTCTAAAGAAGACCAAATATGGGTTGGAGGAAATTTTGGGATTTTTCTTTTTAATGCAGAAAAAGAAAAATATAGCACTAATCTTATGGGTGAATACGATAATCATCCATCTAAAAAATATTCTGTTAACTCAATACAGCAAGATACAAATGAAAATTTATTAATAGGAACCAGTAAAAAAGGGATTTTTGTTTTAGATATAGACAACAAAACACTACAACCTTTTAGCAAAAGTAAAGCGTCTAAAAAACCTATACGGCGAATTCAATCTATTGTAGTACAAGACACAGAAGTTTGGGCAGGAACCTATGGTAATGGTTTATTCAAATTTGATCAGCATGGTAACATTCTAGCCCATTATCATACGAAAGCAATCAATTCTGGTTATCGAATTTCTGATGATCATATTCGAGCTTTACAGCTCGATAAGAATGATCTCTGGATAGGTACATTTAAAGGTTTACATGTATTAAAAAACCTAAACCAAATGACAGCTATTACATATCAAGAAGGTGACCCTAAAGGATTACCTCATAATAGCGTTCGATCACTTTTTAAAGACCGAAAAGGTAGTATTTGGGTTGGGACCTATTTTGGCGGTGTATCCATATATGACATCCATAATCAAAGATTTAAACACTACTATAATATCAGTGGCGATAACACCTCGTTAAGTTATGATGTCGTGGGTGCTTTTGAAACAGATACTACAGGAACAATTTTTATAGGAACCGAAAGAGGAGGACTTAATATTTATGATCCTAATACCAATACTCATAACAAATTGGCAGACACTCTAATGTCAAAAAGTATTATTAAATCACTTCATCAAGATATAGAAAAGACCTTATGGGTTGGAGTTTTTAAACAAGGGTTGCATTATTATGACAGTAAACAAAAAACACTAATACCTGTATTTGATTCACAACCACCAATGTTTAATCATCTAAGAGATGCCATTATCAATTGTATAGTTCCTGATACACATGGGAACTTATGGATAGGTACGGATGAAAAAGGGCTGCAAAAATTTGATTATAAAACAAAGCAATTTCAAGAATATCTAAATCAGGAAAAGTTAAATTTTCTGGTAAAAGGAAATCCTATCAAAGCAATTACCATCAAAGATGATCACTTATATCTTGCTACTAAAGGCTCGGGAATTATACATTTTGAGCCAAAACAAGCAGCTATAGAACAAATAACTCAGTTTAATGAAGATGAAAGTGAATTTCAAATTAAAGAATTCAATACTATCTCGATAGACAGTAAAGGAATCTTTTGGCTTGCTACAAACGGAAAAGGCGTTTTGGCATATGATCCTATATCAAAAAAAAGCAACAGATGGCATACTGGTTCTGGCTTAAAAAGTAACATTGTATTAGGTACACTTCATGATGACACTTCTAAAAGTACGTGGGTGATCACTACAGATATGATAGCTGAAGTTACTTTTAATCAAAAAGACATTCTAAAAAGCTATTCCTATACTTCTGGCTTTCCTCTTGAAGAAATTAATGAAGGAGCTTTTTATAAGAATGGTTTGGGTATGTTTTTGGTTGGAGGAAGTAATGGATACGTTACATTTTTCCCAGATGACCTTAGCGCAAACACCTTTAGCCCACAACCTATATTAACTGCTCTAAATCTATTTAACAAACAAGTAAAACCAAACGATAATAATAAAATCCTGATACAAGAAATAAGTAAAACTTCAGCCATAACTTTAGATTATTTTCAATCTGTATTTAGCATTGAATTTGCTTCTTTAAATTATTTACGCCCCGAGAATAATCAATATGCTTATATGCTAGAAGGCTTTGATAACGACTGGATTTATGGTAAAACTCAAAGAGAAGCAACCTATACTAATTTGCAAGATGGAACCTATAATTTCTTAGTAAAATCAGCAAATAACGATACTGTCTGGAATGAAACTCCCACGACATTAAAAATAACCATACTTCCGCCACCCTGGCGTACTTGGTGGGCATATATTATCTATACAATCTTGATCGCTTTAGCTTTTTACTTAATGCGCTATAATGCCATAAAAAGTACACAACTAAAAAATGATTTGCGAATAGAGCAACTAGAGAAAGAAAAATGGAAAGAAATACATGATTTAAAATTAAAATATTTTATTGATGTTTCTCACGAGTTTAGAACACCTCTTACTCTAATATTAGGACCATTAGAAGAAATGATAGGTTCTAAAACCCAAGATGATTGGTTACGATCCCGTATTAAAATCATGTATTTTAATGCTAAAAGGTTATCGTTATTAATCAATCAGATCCTTGAGATACGTGAGATAGAAACCGGGCATTCTAAATTAAAAAAACAGTCTATCTATATTGATTCAATGCTTCGGGATATTGTGGACTCTTTTAAAGGTATTGCAGATAAAAATCAAATAGTTTTATCATTGCAACAACATAATACCGCAGAAAAACCAGTACTGGTAGATAAAGATAAATTAGAAAAAATCATCTTTAATTTATTATCAAATGCATTCAAATTTACCGTAGAAGGTGGCAAAATCGCAGTTGAAATTACCGCAGATCAGGATCAGGATCAAATTCAATATTCCTTCAAAATTTCAGATACCGGAATAGGAATTCCAAAAGATAAATTAGATAGAATATTCGATCGGTTTTATAAAGGAAATAAGTCAAAATTAGGAGCAGGTATTGGGTTGTCTCTCACTAAATCCTTAATCGACCTTATGAATGGTAGTATTGATGTAACTAGTGCAGAAGGAAAAGGCACCTCTTTTTTGCTAAGTATTCCTTTTAAAATTGCTAATATCTCGATGGAGAAAGAAGAAAAAAAATTCATTAAGCCAATACCTCTAGAGTATCAAAATACGATTTTAGTTAAAAAGACAAAAACAAATGTAGAACTAGTAAAAGAAACCATTTTATTGGTAGAAGATAATGTAGAACTCAGAAATTATTTAAAAGAACAACTTGAAGATACTTACACAATTTTTACTGCAAAAGATGGCCTACAAGGATTAAAGAAAGTGAAAAAAAATGCTCCAGATATTGTAATAAGTGATGTGATGATGCCCGAAATGGATGGTTTAGAGCTATGCAAATACATTAAAAAAACAAAAGAACTTTGCCATATTCCAGTATTACTACTTACTGCAAAGGATGCACAAATCCATAAAATTGAAGGATTAGAGCATGGAGCCGATGATTATATCCCGAAACCTTTTAATCTTACAGAATTAAAAACAAGAATCAAGAATATAATTGATAATCGTAATCTTATTAGGCAAAAATTTAAGGATAATGAAAAACTTTCCAAAGTACACGATATAAAAATCAATAGTTACGACGAAAAATTAATGAAAAGCGTAATCGAAATTGTAAAAGAACAGTATGATAAACCTAATTTTACGGTTGATTTTTTAAGCAATGAAGTAGGACTAAGTAGAGTACATCTTAGCAGGAAGTTTAAAGCATTGACCGGGGTAGGGCCGGCAGAGTATATTAAAGATTTCAGACTGAAATATGCTGTTGAAATGCTAAAGAAAGGGTCTTTTAAAATTGCAGATATAGCATATGCAGTAGGGTATCAAGATGTGCAATATTTCAGTAAAACTTTTAAAACAAAATATGGTAAAAGCCCGGCAAAATATATAGAAAAATAAAAAAAGATATAATTATCCTATGTTATTCATTGGGTATGCTATCTTGGATCCATCCAGGTAATCTAGTTTTGCTAATCACCTCTCCTGTAAATCGATTTATATTATCTGGTCGTCTTCTGGTCTGCGAAGAAAAGTCATTAGAATAATCAATCCATTTATGTAGTTCTGTTTTTAGTTTTGTAACGATATGTTGAGCATCGGGATCATTTATAAGATTGTTGATTTCATATGGGTCATTATCAATATCATAAAACTCATACTCGGATCTTGGTATTTCAAACAACCTGGATTGTGCATTAGTTAAAGAGTTTTTTTCTTTAGCTTCAAGAAGGCTTTTAAATGATAAACTACTGCCAATATCTGACGCTGTTCCTAGTGGTAATTTGGTATATGCATTTTTGATTAACTTATATCTAGTAGTTCTTACACTACGAATATGCTCGTCACTATCATGCCAATTTCGTTCACTAAAAACATGTGTTCTACCCTGAATAGGGTCTTTAGAAAATAATCCCACAATAGGCTTTCCCTGAAATTGTTTGGATTGTGGTATTTCGACTATATCAAGAAGCGTAGGCGCTAAATCGATAATACTTAATAATTCATGGGTTTGAGTTCCGGGCTGTATTTTACTTGGCCAAGACAGAATAAAGGGAGTTTTTGTACCTGCATCATAAACCGTTCCTTTGGCTCTGGGAAAAGGAGCTCCATTATCAGATAAAAAGATTATCAATGTATTATCGAGAAGTTTTCGAGATCTAAGCTCTTCCAGATAAATACCTATTTGAGCATCCATTCGTCTTATATAGTTGTAATAATTAGCTAGGTCCTTACGGGTATTTTCATCGTCAACTAGGTAAGGGGGTACAACGACCTGCGTTATAGATTGTGGGTCTTGTATACTATTTTCCTTGTAGGGCCTATGGGGATCAGTAAAACCCACCCACATAAAGAAAGGGTTTGTGGCAGAAACATTTAGAAAATCTTTGAAAGCATTAAGATCTTCATGATGCCAATCAAACTGGTTTTTGCCATGATCTCCTAAGTGTATTTTTTTTAGAATACCCGAATAATATCCCTTTGTTTTTAAGAATTTTGGTAAAATATCCAGCGAATCAGGCATCGGCATGTGCAGATCTTCGGCGTTTGTGGCATGAGGATATTTTCCGGTTAAAATACTTATTCTAGAGGGAGAACACTGGGCAATGGTAAGGTGTGTATTTGTGGTTTTTAAACCATTTTGTGCCAAATAATCAACATTTGGCGTTTTGATGTATGGATTTCCATAGCAACCAAAGTCTTCCCACCCAGCATCATCTGCAACCAAAATAAGTATATTTGGCAAGGGCTTTGGATTTTCCTTTTTTGAAGTGCAACTCAAAAAAAATCCTAAGACTGTAATACACCATAGCAATCTATAGAATAATATGTTGTGGTTTAATAGCACTCTTTTTCTAATCTTTTTTGAATATTATGTATCATTGTTTTTATAATTAAGTCTTGGTTCTTGCCTCTAGAAAAGCAGCAATCTTGTTTCTTTTCCCGGACATTAATGATTATTTATCTAAATATGACCGAAATTCATTTACATCATCTAGATAATTAGAATTACTAATTAAATTTGTTTTCTCTAGTGGATCAATACGGTGATCATAGAGTTCTTCAGTGCCATCTTTATAGCGAATGTATCTCCAGTTTTTGTTACGTATTGCGGTACCCAGAAAATTAGTGGTTGTTACATAATCTTTAGGAAGTGTAAATTCGGGGTTGCTAAGTAGGCCAGAGATATCTTGTCCATCCAGGTCTTCTCTAGGCATAATACCACATAAATTTACTAAAGTAGGGTACAAGTCCAAAAGACTTACAGGATGGTTAGTTTTGGTATTGGGTTTGGTATGGTTAGGAACATGAATTAGCAAAGGAACTCTTGTAGATTCTTCCCAGAGCGTATTTTTTCTCCATGTTGATTTTTCACCTAAATGAAATCCATGATCACTCCATACAACAACAATAGTATTTTCATAATACGGAGTGGATTTAAGTTTGTCTAAAATTTGACCCAATTCATAATCTATATACGATACACTTGCCAGGTAAGATTTCACGGCATCTTTCCATACATTTCGCCCCATGATGGTATCGTGAGCTCTTCTATCTTTTTTTACGGATTCTAGAATTATAGAAGGAACATCCTTAATATCATCTGCAGAATAATCTGGTAAGGCAATGTCTAGTGAATCATAAAGCTTATGAAATCTAGGAGGCGTATACCATCCTAGATGAGGTAGCCTAAAACCTGCAGCCATGAAAAATGGAGATTTATGTGGTTTTTCAAGAAAATCAGATACCTTTTGAGTAATTTTATTTTCTCCCCATTTGGTAATAGTATCATTTACAGCGCCCCAATCAAAATAACGATAAACGCTATCGGTAATAAATTTGATTCCATGTCCGGGAAATGGTTTAGGTTTTGGTCTTCCGCTACACCATTCATACTCATCCCATGGCTCAGTCTTGCTATCATCTTTATGAAATATTTTCCCGTAACCAGCAGTATAATATCCTTCTCTTTTGAAATGTTGAATCATGGTTTCAGCATTTGGTAAATACTTTCTAAATGGATAAAAAGCATTGTTAGAAACGACACCTGTTTTGCGAGGATCTAAACCAGTCATAATACTTACTCTAGAAGGATTACATAATGGAGCAGAGGCATGGGCATTGGTAAAAGTCATTGCAGTTTTTGCAAAATCCGTGAAATTTGGAGTGATCGCTTGAGGGTGACCTCCAAAAGGCTCTACCCAATCGTTTAGATCATCAACCGATATAAAAATAACATTAAATGGTTGGGCTGTTTCACTCCCAGGATTCTTTTTAGAAGTACAGGAGCTAATAATACATAACAGTAATAATACAGTAAACACAGATGTTTTTCTCATAGTTTGGATAGTTCTTTATGCAATCGATTGCATAAAGTGCATAAAAAAAATGAAGTTAGTAGAAGTTGCCCAATCTTTTTTGATTTTCACATGCAAAATAAAAACGGTTTTAGTTTTAAATCTAAATAATTCTCCGATGGCTCTGCCTCCGATTTACCTTTCCTTTGGAGAGGTCAGAACTGCCATTTTCGGCAGTTCTGGGTGAGGTAAATACAAAATTTCGGTTTTTGGTACGCTAAGGTCAACATGAAACTGGTGGAATACTTCTATGGCTCTGCCTCGAAAGGTAGTCGGTTTCAAGAAATTTTTATTTACCATTTTAACAAGATTTTTATTTCTAAAACGTTACTTTTAGTAACCTTAACCTACATTTTTCTTTTTTTGAATTACTTAACTGCATATTTATTCTTCTTCGAAGAAGAACCACCTAACTCTATGTTTCAGACTGTGATAGGAGTCTTTATTACTGTTGGGATTGTTTCTATTTGTATTTATTATGTACTTAGGTATTTAGAAACTGTATATGTGAAATATAAGAAGAAGCCATATTTTATTCACTTTTATCCCTCTATTAAAAGATTACCATCGTGTCTCAGACCATTTCTGTACGAAAATGATTTTTATAATGTATTGGATAAGAAACAAAAATGGTATTTTGAGCATAGAACCGCAAGGTTTCTTGAAACTACAAATTTTGTGGGCAGAGAGGGCTTGGTTATAGATGGGTTTATGCAAATGCAAATTACTATGATGGTGATTCAACTCACTTTTGGAATGCGTCATTATTTGTTAGAATATCTAAATACGATAATTCTCTATCCTGATTCGTTTTATTCAATTTTAAACAAGACAGAAAATATTGGAGAGTTCAATCCCAGATCAAAAGCTTTAGCGCTATCATGGAAACATTTTCAAAGAGGTAATCTTCACCTGGATAAAGGGAAAAGTTTGGGAATTCATGAAATTACGCATGCCATCCATTATAATTCTATAAAGAACAATGACATTAGTTCAGAGATTTTTTATGATACTTTTTTAAAGTTGGAAGAATATTTGGGATCTTTAGAAATTAGGAAAAAGATCGTAGATACCAAAATACTTCGGGAGTATGCCTATACAGATAAGTTTGAGTTTATAGCCGTTTTGGTAGAGGTCTTTATGGAATCCCCAACAGAACTCAAGAAAAAGTTCCCCGAAATATACTCATACGTTATGCAAATGCTCAATTTTAGATATTTTGAGGATTAATAAGAATCTTATGGTAGAGAAATAACCGTATCTACTTTACATTTTCTATTGCCCAAAGGTAAAGATGGGTGATTATTCATAATGGATTTATGCTTGCAATGACCTATGTTGAGAAAATGGCATTCTAAAACCACACTATTAATCAGCAATATTTGGGGTTATTGTTTCTGTTGTTTTTTAAGAATTGATTTTAGTATTGTTTTTGCATGTATTCTAGAGTTTTCAATAAACCAAATATGGGTATCCATTCCACCACAAATTACTCCGGCCAGATATAAGTTTTTTACATTAGATTCCATAGTGTCTTCATCATACTCAGGATATAATTTTTCATTATCAGAAAGTTTGATTCCTATCTTTTTCAGAAATTCAAAATTTGGCTTGTAACCGGTTAATGCTAATACAAAATCATTTTCTATGTCAAAATCTCCCTTTGGGGTAGCGATATTGATCCTATTTTTTGATATTTCAGTAACTTTTGCATTATAAAATGCCTTAATACTTCCTTCTGCAATTCGATTTTCAATATCCGGACGAACCCAATACTTTACGCGCCTTCCAATTTCGGGACCACGTATAATCATAGTAACTTCGGCACCTTTTCTATAACATTCAAGAGCAGCATCTACGGCAGAATTACTAGCGCCAATTACTACTAGTTTTTGTTTGGCAAAAAAATGTGGATCCTTATAATAATGAGATACTTTTGGTAGATCTTCTCCTGGTACACCAATAGTATTAGGAATATCATAAAACCCAGTTGCAATGATTATGAATGAAGCGGTATATACTTGTTTGTTTGTTTCGATATTAAAAACTTCATTTTCTTTTTTTATGGTATTTACTTTTTCAAATAAATTAATGTTTAGCTCATTAGAGGTAACAATTCTACGATAATATTCAAGAGCTTCATTGCGCTTTGGTTTGGCTTCTTTACTAATAAAAGGAATTCCGTTGATCTCTAGTTTTTCTGAAGAAGAGAAAAACTGCATGTTTATTGGGTAATTAAATAGCGAATTTACTATGGGTCCCTTTTCGATGATTACATAATCAATACCTTTTTTCTTTGCTTCTAAACCACAGGTAATTCCTATCGGGCCACCACCCACGATTACTAGATCAACATGCTTCATGATAGTTTTTACTAATGCTTTTTAGTTTCAGTATAAATAACTTAAGTACCAACAATCTCTTTTAAGTTTTTAATAGTATGTATTGGGTTTTCACTTTTAAAAACAAAACTACCAGCAACCAATACATCTGCGCCGGCATCAATAAGTTTTTTGGCATTTTTATTAGTTACACCTCCATCAATTTCGATGAGTGTATTTGCATTATTTCTGGTAATGATTTCTTTAAGTTGTTTTACTTTTTTATACGTATTTTCTATAAATGATTGTCCTCCAAACCCTGGATTTACACTCATTATGCAAACCAAATCAATATCGCGAATCACATCTTCAAGTAAATCTACATTGGTATGCGGATTGATAGCAACACCAGCTTTCATTCCTTCGGCCTTTATAGCTTGTAATGTTCTATGCAGGTGAGTGCATGCCTCGTAGTGTACGGTAAGAATATTGCTTCCTAGATCGGCAAAAGTTTTTATATATCGATCTGGATCAACAATCATAAGGTGTACATCGATAGTTTTTGTTGCATGTTTCGCGATATCCCTTAAAACTGGCATTCCAAAAGATATATTCGGAACAAAAACCCCATCCATTATATCAATATGAAACCAATCTGCCTCACTATTATTAATCATTTCTATATCTCGCTGTAAATTAGCAAAATCTGCAGCTAATACTGATGGAGCAATACATTTTGAAGCCATAAAATTGTGTTGTTTTAAGCAAAAGTACTACTTAAGTTTAAAATAACATACTACAAAAGGTTCATAAATTTTTGAGTTAAATAGGAAATGCTTTTGAAATGTTCTGGATTGTAATCTTTCTCATTTTTTAAGAATTGTTGTAGTTCTGTATTACCATAATGTCCAGAGATTACAGTAAATGAAGAATGATATGCTGAAAAAGAGTTATCGCTGATCTCTTTATCTAGCATTTTGATAATATTATAATGTCTAGCATCTTTTTTTATTCTTTCAAACATCATTTTAATGATTTCCTTTTCACCCTCCAATACTTGAAAAAAATTACCGTCAGAATGTAGCAATATACCCGTAATGTTAAGAAGGTTATTATGTTCTCTTACATAATTCATAAGATTTTCTATATCAGTATCTGATAAGTTTGAGGATACAGTACTTACATAACTTATGGTATATCTCATGATGAGCTAAAATATTTATGGGGGATAGGACATATTAAAGGTATGAATTTTATAATAATTTAGCCAATTTATTAGGGTTTAAGCAGTAAAATAAGTAAAAAAACATGTTTTACTATAAAATTTTATGCTTTTCCGTAAATTTTGGGTTTAAGGAAAGAAAAAACCTCCGGTAATCAGCCGGAGGTCATTCATCAATCAAAAAACGAACAGTTATGTTATAAAACTGTTTGTAACCGCAATTTAGGAATTTATCCTAAATAAGTCTTCAATATTTTACTTCTAGATGTATGTTTTAATCTACGAATTGCTTTTTCTTTAATTTGACGTACACGTTCACGGGTAAGATCAAATGTTTCTCCAATTTCTTCAAGAGTCATTGGGTGTTGATCTCCTAATCCGAAGTATAATCTGATAACATCAGCTTCTCTTGGAGTAAGTGTTTCCAATGCTCTTTCTATCTCAGTACGAAGAGATTCGTGTAATAATGATCTATCAGGATTTGGTGATTCACCAGAATTTAATACATCATAAAGGTTAGAATCCTCTCCTTCTACAAGCGGAGCATCCATACTTACATGACGTCCAGAGTTTTTCATAGACTCTTTTACGTCATTAATGGTCATATCCAGTTCTTTTGCAATCTCTTCGGCACTTGGTGGGCGCTCATGTGATTGCTCAAGAAAAGCATAGGTTTTATTAATCTTATTGATCGAACCAATTTTATTAAGAGGTAAACGAACAATACGTGATTGTTCTGCTAATGCTTGTAAAATAGATTGACGAATCCACCATACAGCGTATGAAATAAACTTAAAACCTCTGGTTTCGTCAAAACGTTTTGCAGCTTTAATTAATCCAAGGTTTCCTTCGTTGATAAGATCAGGAAGTGTAAGTCCTTGATTTTGATATTGTTTTGCAACAGATACCACGAATCTTAAATTAGCCTTTGTTAGTTTTTCAAGAGCTCTCTCATCTCCAGCTTTAATACGCTGAGCCAATTCTACTTCTTCATCGGCAGTAATAAGATCTACTTTTCCTATTTCCTGCAAATATTTATCCAGCGATGCAGTCTCACGATTCGTTACCTGCTTCGTAATTTTAAGTTGTCTCATCTATATTCTCCTTGAAATTTAATACGTGAATAATTTAGGGCTTTTATCTTTTATACGTAAGATGCAATCAAAATGTTACAAAAATGTTTACTTTTTTATTGAAATCATGTTGCATATTTTATTCATTGTATGTAGTAGTGTATTGCCAATACCGGGGTTTGAGGGTTTTTATAAAATTTTAAAAAATAATAAAAAAACCACCTTCAAAATTTTGAAGGTGGTTGTATTATATAATTCTAAAGAAAATTAATTTTCTTTTTTCTCTCTACGAGGAGGTCTTCTGTCATCTCTTTTATTATCACCTTCAGGTCTAGGAGGTCGTGGTAATAGAGCTTTTCTAGAAACCTTTTCTTTTCTCGTTCTTGAATCAACACCAAAATACTTCACATCAAATACATCGCCCATGTTTACAACATCGCTAACATTTTCTGTGCGTTCCCATGCTAATTCAGAAACATGAAGTAGTACCTCATTACCTGGAGCTTCCATATATTCTACTACAGCACCAAAATCTAACATTTTGATCACTTTTACTTCATATACACTTCCAACAACTGGCTTAAAAGTAATAGACTCTATTTTTGCCAAAACAGCATCAATCCCGTCTTGATCAGTACCAAGAATTTCTACATTTCCTTCTTCGGTAACAGGATCTTCATTGATCACAATAGTAGTACCTGTGGTTTTTTGTAATTCTTGAATTACTTTTCCTCCAGGCCCAATTAAAGCACCAATGTATTCTCCAGGAATGGTTTTTGTCACCATTTTTGGAGCATGCGATTTTACGTCTGCATTTGGCGCGGCAATCGTATCGGTTAATTTACCAAGGATATGTAAACGACCATCTGCAGCTTGTTTTAATGCATTTACCAAGATCTCATAAGAAAGACCTTTTACTTTGATATCCATTTGGCAAGCAGTTATACCATCTGCCGTACCTGTAACTTTGAAATCCATATCACCCAAATGATCTTCATCACCTAAGATATCAGATAAAACGGCATATTTTCCTGTATCACCATCAGAAATTAATCCCATAGCAATACCAGAAACTGGTTTTATCATTTGTACACCAGCATCCATCAATGCCATAGTACCCGAACAAACAGTTGCCATAGAAGATGAACCATTTGATTCTAATACTTCTGATACGATACGCACAGTGTAAGGGCAATCTTCTGGGATCATGCCTTTCAAGGCACGTTGCGCCAAGTTACCATGTCCTACTTCTCTACGTGAAGTACCTCTAATAGGTCTTGCCTCACCAGTACAGAAAGGAGGGAAGTTATAGTGTAAATAGAATGTTTCTTCTCCTTCAAAAGAAGGCATATCAATTTGATTAGCTTCTCTAGAGGTTCCTAAAGTTACTGTAGCTAATGCTTGTGTTTCTCCTCTTGTAAAGATTGACGATCCATGTGTCGAAGGTAAATAATCCACCTCACACCAGATGGGTCTGATCTCATCTGTTTTACGACCATCAAGACGTAAACCTTCATTAAGAGTTAAATCACGTATAGCAGCTTTTTCCGCTTTAGCATAATATTTAGAAACTAAGTCTCCGAAATCTTCTAGTTCTTCTTCAGAAAATGTAGTTTTTATTTCTTCCTTTATTTCAGAAAATGCGGTTCCTCTTTCTTTCTTTGAAGACCCGGCTTTTGCCACAGCATATACCTTATCATACGCCACGTCATGAATTTTCTTGGCTAAATCTTCATCTGCTCTTTCTGGCTCGTATTCTCTAACTTCTTTTCTTCCAAAGGCTTCAGCTAATTTGAGCTGAGCGGCACATTGTATTTTTATATGATCATGAGCGAATTTAATAGCTTCCACCATTTCTTCTTCGCTGATTTCTTTCATCTCACCTTCAACCATCATTACAGAATCGGCAGATGCACCGATCATCATGTCGATATCAGATTCTTCTAACTGAGCTCTTGTTGGGTTGATGATAAATTCACCATTTACACGACCTACGCGTGCCTCAGAAATTGCGCACTCAAAAGGAAAATCTGATAGTTGTATCGCTGCAGATGCTGCCAATCCGGCCATTGCATCTGGCATTACGTTTTCGTCGTGAGACATTAATTGTATCATTACCTGCGTTTCTGCATGATAATCTTTTGGGAAAAGCGGGCGTAATACGCGGTCTACCAAACGCATCGTTAGTACTTCTCCATCACTTGGTCTTGCTTCTCTTTTGAAAAAACCACCAGGATAACGACCTGATGCAGCAAATTTTTCTCTATAGTCTACTGTTAAGGGTAGGAAATCTACATCGCTTTGCTTGTAATTTGAAACAACTGTACATAATAACATACACTTGCCTGATTGAACAACAACAGAACCATGTGCCTGTTTTGCCAATTTTCCGGTTTCAATAGAAATCTCTCTACCGTCACCAAGGTCAATGACCTCTTTATAAACTTGTGGAATCATAATAATTTTGATTCTTGTCTAGTCATATATAAATATACAATAGACATAATTAAACATTGGTTTTCCGTCTTACTCGGACGGACAAGGTTGTGTTGTTGTTGTAGTAATTGTCGACCAATGAAAAACTAAGGCATACATTTGTATTTCTATTACAAATGCTTTTTTTAAAAATAGTTATAATTAAAAAAAGAGGCGCAAAGCCTCTCTTTTATTATTTTCTTAATTCTAATTCTTTTACAATTGCACGATATCTCATAATATCTTTCTTTACAAGATAGTCAAGTAGATCTCTACGCTTACCTACCAACTTTACCAAAGAACGCTCGGTATTAAAATCTTTGCGATTCTTTTTTAAGTGTTCTGTAAGATGTGTAATCCTATGTGTGAATAGCGCAATCTGACCTTCTGCAGAACCGGTATCATTCTTTCCTTTACCGTGTTTTGCGAAGATTTCTTCTTTAGTTTCTTTTGTTAAATACATTCCAATATTATTTAAATGATTTTTATGTATGGATAACGCTTTGCTATCAGCGTGCAAATATAATCTTTTTTGGATTAGAATAACGTTTTCTATAAAAAAATCATATCGAAATTAAACTTTTTGAAAAACAGTTAGTCATAGTATGGTAACGTTAAAATTAAGTATTATGAGAAACAGCATTTTTAAGTTTGGTTTAATGACAATTTTTTCAATGATTTTAGTCGCCTGTGATAGCGAAGAATCTAATGATGCAGTAACCGGGTCTATTGATCAAAAGGAAGCAGCACTTACCGCAAAAGTTGATAATGCAACCGAAGTAATAAGTGATACATTTTTGCAAGCAATTGAATCTGAAGAAAGCTTACAAAAAGGTCCAATTCGTCCTCATTTACCAGAATGTGCTATTGTAACGATTGAGCTTACAGATACCTCAAAAGATGTAACTGTGGATTTTGGTTCTGACGGATGTGAAGTAAGGGGACGCACCATTAAAGGGAAAGTGAACATGTCATACGTAGCCGATGTTGATGCTATGACATTGGTTGTTAACTATAGTCTTGAAGATTTCTTTGTTGATGATATTCAGTTTGCGGGTTCTAAAACTGTAACCAGACAAAAGGTCAATGATAATGGTAATCCACAATACACAATGGATCTTGATCTTGAAGTAACTTTTGCAGATGGTACGCTGGCTTCAAGGACAGGCAACAAGACAAGAGAATGGATAGCGGGTTCATTTAATGGTAATTGGGGAGATAATGTTTTCTTAATTACAGGAGCATGGGAAACTAATTTTGCAAATGGAAATACACACAGCACCACAATTACAACTGCTTTACGCCGTGAGGCTAGCTGTAGATTTTTGGTGAATGGAGTAGTTGATCTGGTAAGAACTAACTATAGTGGTTCACTAGATTATGGAGATGGAGCATGTGACAATCTTGCTGTATTTACTAATGCAGACGGAGAAGAAAAAGAAATTCGTTTATAGAATTTTTTGATTGATGAGTTGAAAAAGCGCCTTTTAAAGGTGCTTTTTTATGTACTTTCCACTTCGGCAACAATAGGAAAATGATCTGAAGCATTTTTTAGATCCTTACTAATTGATTGAATAGCCAGATCATTTTTTTCCAAATATGGATTCCAAACTTTTCCCTGTGAAGTAGTAAGACCTCTGCTTATTAGAATATGATCTATAAGCACATTAATATTATCTTCGGTTATTCGATCTCTATATCTGCTTGATGAAGGTTTCCAGCCATTGCTGGTCCATTTGGGTTTGGTCAATACAGATTGTAGAATCATTTCTGATTTCCAAACATCTCCTAGTAAGATTTCTACAGCACTTTTACTAAATCTATTTTCATAGAAATCCATACCCACCCCGTCGTTAATGTCTCCCATAACAATCACATTTGATCCATCATTTATGTAATCATCACACTTTTTTCTGATCGACATGCATTCTGCATATAATCTCATCCTATCCCTTTGAGATATTTGCTCAAATTTTGCATAATCTACAGGAGCAAATATACCTTTGGACTTTGTATGAGCAATAATAACTTTTGAAAAATGATCATCTAATAGATTCTTAATAGTGAGTTCTAAAGGAGGTCTGTAATGCTTGTATTGTTCTTTAATAAGTTTGTTGGTGGTATCTACTAGAAAAGGTTCGTCAAATTGATTATTGGGGTCTGTGGTAGGGGTGTGTTCTACATTAATCTTTGAGCTGTCATATAGGGCACAAAGTTCTTGCTGCCCATTAGAAGGGATGCCATGAATACCTTTAAAGTTGGGATTTAATCCAAAATGAGAACTCCACCTCTCTAATTGAATTGATGCTGTCTTGCTTCCATCGACAAGCGTGTCGGGTCCTTCAACTATTCCCAGAAAATCTGGATTTATCGTAGAAACAATATTTGCCAGTTGTTGGCTTCTTTCACCTTCATCCCCTGATGTAATTGGTGTTCCATCCTTGTTAAATAACCTTCGCATCCACGCTACATTATAAATGGCTATTTTTAGTTTCATGATTGACTTTTCTTACTTGTTTTGAACTTATTATGTTACCGTAATATAGTGTAAGAAATTAATGTGTAGAAGCGTGAAAAAGCCCTTTTTGAATGGGGTTATGACCTGTTTTTAATAAATACACCCGGCACTAAGCCGGGTGTATACTATAAATTATTATTATTCTAATTTGATAAAGGGCGATTTAATACTAAATCCAGGTATAGATTAATTCTTTGTTTTAATTCGTGTCTTGGAGTAATGAAGTCCAGAAAGCCATGCTCCAATAAAAACTCTGCCGTCTGGAAGCCTTCTGGAAGCTCTTTTCCCGTTGTATCTCTAACTACCCTTGGTCCGGCAAAACCAATCAACGCTCCTGGTTCTGCAATATTAATATCTCCTAACATGGCGAATGAAGCTGTGGTGCCTCCTGTGGTAGGATCTGTACATAAAGAGATGTAAGGAATATTAGCATCTGCTAATTGCGCTAATTTTGCAGAGGTTTTTGCCAACTGCATCAGCGATAACGCTGCTTCCATCATACGTGCACCTCCCGATTTAGAAATAATCATAAGAGGGATCTTATGTTTCAAGGCGTAGTCTGCTGCCCTGGCTATTTTTTCTCCTACAACACTACCCATGGATCCACCAATAAAAGAAAAATCCATACATGCAATAACAAGTTCATTTCCGTTAGATTTTCCTACGGCTGTCCTTACGGCATCTTTAAGGTTTGTTTTCTCTTGTGCGTCTTTAAGACGATCTACATATTTCTTTTTGTCTTCGAATTTAAGAGGGTCTTTTGAAGTAAGGTTTTTATCCAGCTCTTTGTATTTGTCATCATCAAATAGAATCTCAAAATACTCTTTACTACCAATTCTTACATGATATCCATCTTCTGGACTTACATAAAAATTCTTTTCCAGTTGTTCTGCATCTACAATTTTTCCTGTAGGAGATTTATACCAGAGCCCTTTTGGGACATCTTTTTTATCTTCGGTAGCAGTTTGTATACCTTTTTGTGTTCTCTTAAACCAAGCCATAAAATTATTGTATTAAAAAAGCTGAAACTCACGTAGTGTAAGTTTCAGCTTGGTTTTTGTTCTATAATGTATTTACATTATTCAAATCCTCGAAAGCTTGTTTAAGACGGGTCTTAAAAGTGACTTCCCCCTCGCGTAACCATTTTCTTGGATCATAATATTTCTTATTAGGTTCTGAAGATCCCTCGGGATTACCTATTTGTGTTCTTAGATATTCAATATTATTGTTCATATAATCTCGGATTCCTTCATTAAAAGCAAACTGAAGATCAGTATCAATATTCATTTTAATTACACCATATCCTATAGCTTCTCTTATTTCTTCTAACGTAGATCCGCTACCACCATGAAATACAAAATCGATGTGGTTAGGCTCGACTCCATATTTTTCTGAGATAAATTCTTGCGAATTCTTAAGAATCTTTGGTGTAAGTTTTACATTGCCAGGCTTGTATACTCCATGAACATTACCAAAAGCTGCCGCTACGGTAAATTTATTACTTACTTTGCTTAATTCTTCATATGCATAGGCAACTTCTTCGGGTTGCGTGTATAATTTTGAATCATCTACATCACTATTGTCAACTCCATCTTCTTCTCCACCAGTGATGCCTAGTTCGATTTCGAGGGTCATTCCCATTTTGCTCATACGAGCTAAGTATGCTGCACAAATTTCAATATTTTCCTCAATTGGTTCTTCAGAAAGATCAATCATATGCGAACTATATAGAGGTTTTCCGGTTGCGGCATAGAATTCCTCTCCCGCATCTAATAACCCATCTATCCATGGAAGTAATTTTTTTGCACAGTGGTCAGTATGCAAAATTACGGGTACACCATAGGCTTCAGCCATTAGGTGTACATGTTTTGCTCCGGCTACAGCACCTGCAATTGCTGCTTTCTGATCTTCGTTAGAAAGTCCTTTTCCTGCATTAAACTGTGCTCCTCCATTTGAGAATTGAATGATTACTGGAGCATTGATCTCTGCAGCTGTTTCTAGTACAGCATTAATTGAATTGGAACCAATGACGTTAACTGCAGGTAAAGCAAAAGCATTTTCTTTTGCATATTTAAAAATTGCTTGTACTTCGTCTCCTGTAGCAACTCCTGGTTTGATGTTGTGACTCATAATTTAGTTTTGGTTTATAAGCTTACAAAAATAGTAAAATTCTAACGAAAGAATTTTATTATTCTAAACGAAAAATATTATGATTTAGGTAATGGGTTTATGTGTTTTTCATAATTTGGGTGCAAAGTATTAAAAAGGATAATTAATCCCAAAATTATATACAGCTTCAGAAAATCTGTAACCTTTAAACCATCTTTGATCCTCATCATCGGCAGGATTAAATGTCTTAAACCCTATGTCGAGGCGTAGTACAAAGAAATCAAAATCATATCTAAACCCAAAACCACTACCAACGGCAATTTCTTGTATGTCATCTACTTTTGAGAATACGGCTTCTTCTTCTTCTACATTATCAAGGACATTCCATATGTTTCCTGCATCTATAAACAGGGCTCCGTTTAGGGATCCTAGTAAACTGTATCTATACTCTGCATTAAAGGCTATTTTTAAATTTGCCTCATTAAATTCGTTTCTACTTTGCGTACTTCCTGGACCCAAATCATAGGCCAACCATGCTCGATTATCATTAGGGCCACCTCCAAAAAAACTACGTGCAAACGGTATACTATTTGCATTTCCATATGGGATAGCAATTCCTCCAAAAGCTCTTATAGCAATTATATTTTTTCTTCCTAAATCCCAATGTTTGCTGTAATCTAATTCTGTTTTGGCATATTGAGAGAACTCAACGCCAAATATCTCAAAACGATCGTTAGAGTTTTCTTTTAACCCAGCAACATTAGAAACGGCATTTAACACATTGCCCGCTAGTTCTATTTTTACTCGAAATCTAGAATAATTTTCGTCGTAAAGATTTTCGCGGTTATTTTTTGTTAACGTGTAGCTAGAAGCAAAGATCAGGTTATCTTCGGTTAATCTGATCTTTCGTTCGTTGATGTTTTGAATCTCTTGCAGTTGATCTGTATTGAGATCTGGGTCTGGTGCTGATCCCAAAGACTCATCTATAAATCCGTTTGCACCACCCGGGATACTTAGTTCTGCTTCATCGATACTTGGAGTTCCTCCGGTTTCAGGTTGCACAAAGAATGGAGACGTAGGATCCAGAACTTGTGTAGCAATATCATTTAACTGATCATACGACGCACCATATATATTAAAATAGTTACTTGTATTAAGATTTCTTACATATTGTACATTAACAATATCGATTTGATTTGTTAACGTTTTACTTGGTTTCCACTGATAATTAAATATACCGGTCGCATTTTGCCTATCAAGACCAATATTTTGCTGAACATTTATCCCAAAAATCAAATTAGTGGTTGGCGACATTCGTTTTGGAATGATTTTGGTCGTTTTTAAAGGGAAAAGGATTTTAGGAAATGACAGTCGTACGTCTGTTCCAACTTCAGAAATATTAAAAAATCGTTCGCCTCCACTAACAGCATCGCTCGAAGACCCTACACTACCTCTGGCCGAGATTTCTAGAATTTCTGCTCCTCCGAAAACATTACGAATTAAAAGAGACCCACCAAAACCAATACCAAACGCTTGAATTTGAGAGGTAGAAACGTCAAATTGTACATTGGTACTGTATTTTTTTCTTGGGGTAAGTCGTATGTTGGCAATCAGACCTTTACCTGTAGGATCATTTTTATCAATATCATAGGTGATGTTTGGATATTTAAACATTCTAAGGTTATTGATTTGATTATTGGTAAGGGTACGGTCAGTTTCTTTGAAGATTTTACCAGGGGTAATTAATATAGAATTGGCAATTGCTTTACGTGTAAACTTAATCTCATCATACCCATAAATGCTATACCCATTATAGGTAGTGCTATCTTTTGGTTTTTTGTTTCTGTTTTGATAAGAATAGTCGGTAAATACATTTACCTTGTTAATTTTGTGTATTTTGAAAGGTACTCGGACTACAGAATCACCATAACTTACTGGGCGATTATTAATGAGTAAATTTAAATTTACTTTGTGATCTGTATTAACAGTATCTGCGTCAAATTTTATAAATTCTTTTTCGAAGTGATACAACCCTGAGTTACGAAATAACGAAGTAACCCTTTCTCTTTCTGCTTCAATATCCAAAGTTTTATATTGTTTTCCGGAAATAATATTTGAATTTTCGGCACTCATTCGATAAATAGAATCAGCTACTTCAGACGCTATTTTGGTTTGTAAAGAATCAATAAAATATGGTTTGTTAGGGGTTATGTAGTAATTTATAGCGGCTCTTTGATTATTATCTTCTATAATTTCATAATCGGTTTTAGCATTAAACCATCCTTTATTCCAGTAATAGGCTTGTAATCTTTTTGTCGAACGCTTGGTTTTTAGTTCTTCAACAATAGAAGGGGGTTCTCCTGTTTTCTTAATCCATTCATTGAAACCGTTTAAACCTACCCCCAATCTGTCAATTTGTTTTTTTGAAAAGAAATTTGTCATTCTTCTCTCACGCTTAGGCTTTCTTTTTAGCCAGGCATGGTACAAAGAATCTTTATTTTCTGAAGCAAGATTGTATATGTGCAATTCAACAGGAATCCCTAAAAAAAGAAATGGTTTGTTGTTGGGTTTTTGGTATAAAAGATTGTCTAACTTTTGATCTTTAGTTTTGACGCTATCTACGAAAACTTGATTTTTTTCTAATAGGTATTTACCTTCAGGAACTCTTTTTACCGCATTACACGAAATTAAAAAGATTGTGGTTAAGGTAATAAATAATATTTTTGTCAGAAAGTGTTTCAATCCCTATTCATTATTGATTCAAAAATACATTATTTGTATGGTTAGCAAAAACCAAAAGAAACTAATAAAAAGTTTATATCAAAAAAAATACCGAAAACAACATGGTTTATTTGTTGCTGAAGGCAAAAAGGTCGTTAAAGAATTGCTTGATGCTGGTTTGAAGCTTCATTCTTTGTTTACTATAGATGAAAATGCTTTTGAAGTAGATGAACAATATCAATATTATACTACTACTGAAGAGCTAAAACAAATTAGTTTTCTTACTACTGCACAAACTGCTCTAGCTCTATTTTATATTCCTGAAAGTACCAAAATCAATACTGATGGGCTTGTTATGGCTTTGGATGATGTTAGAGATCCAGGAAACTTGGGGACGATCATCCGGTTATGCGATTGGTTTGGGATCCAGGATTTGGTCTGTTCCCAGGAAACGGTTGATTGTTTTAATCCAAAAGTGATTCAAGCGACTATGGGATCGATTACCCGAGTAAATATTACCTACTTGGATCTTGAAAAGTTTTTGACCTTACAAGAGCCCAATACTACCATTTTTGGAACTTTTATGGATGGTAATACTATATATTCAGAATCTTTGCCAGAAAAAGCTATCATTATTATGGGTAATGAAGCCAATGGTATCTCAAAAACTATAGTAGATACTATTAATCAGAGAATAACTATTCCGCAATTTGGTTCCAATCAAAAGACAGAGAGTCTTAATGTTGCAACAGCAGCTGCCATTGTCTTAAGTGAGTTTAGAAGACCCTGAACTATTGAAATGTGAAATTAATGAAAATACCTCGGGTAGACATTCTGTCGATAGTTGCTGTATAAGGACTATTAGGATCATTGTCTTTTACTAGTTCATCAGACATAGCAAAAACTCCTCGTATAGAAGGTGTAAACTTGAAGTAGTATAAATACAAATCGACTCCGAAACCTATTTCGAAGTAATTTGTATTAGTTTTCATTCTAAATTCGCCTGAATTGTTATCATCCGGATTATCTTCATTGCTTGATAAATTGATCGAAGTAGATATACCTCCAATAATAAAAGGTTTAAAATTATTAAGTCTTTTGGTTGAAATTTTTAATAATAATGGGATGTGTACATACGTTGATTTTACTTCTCTAAAGGATTCAAATTGCGATGTAAATAACGGATTATTAAAAGTTAAGTCTCTTCTGGTAAAGGTTACAAGCGGTTCTAATCTTAAATCCAAATAATCATTAATTCTCATGTTTCCTAAAAGTCCAACGCTAAAACCTACGGTTTTATCTACGATTATATCCTGGTCCTCAAAATCACTGGTATAATCAAAATTAAAATCATAACTATTAAACCCAAGTATATACCCCCAGCTAAATCTTGGTTTATCAAAGTTCTGAAGGTTCTGAACTTTTTCTTTAGAGAATAATTGTGCACTAATATCCTGAGTGCAAACTAAAACAGCGATGAGAATAAAAAGTCTTTTCATTTATTTAAAAATTTACCTGTCGGCTGGTTTTAAACCAAATTAAATCGACTGGTATTTATCATTCGTTGGCCAATAATAGGCTTTTATGTTATTTTGTACATTTATAAATTGTAGCCACACCAAAAGTTTGAGGTTTATCTTCAATAGCTATAAACCCGATTTTTTTTAAAATATTGTTGAATGCTTCTCCATAAGGAAAAGCCGCGGCACTTTCACTTAGATATGAATAGGCAGATTTGTCTTTAGAAAAGATCCTTCCAATAAGGGGTAAAATCTTTGTTGAATAGAACTTGTACCCTTGTTTAAACGGAGTTTTAGTAGGGATAGAAGTTTCTAAAACTATAAAAATCCCTCCCGGTTTAAGTACTCTAAAAATTTCTGAAAGCCCTTTTTCTAAATTTTCAAAATTTCGAACCCCAAAGGCGACAGTAATAGCATCAAAATAATTTTCTTCATAGGGTAAATTTTCACTATCAGCCTTTACCATACTTATAATAGATTCTAGTTTTTTTGCCTTAATTTTTTCTTCACCTACTTTTAACATTCCTGCAGAAATATCGAGGCCTATAATCTCACGAGCACCAGTTTTAGAAAGATTAATTGCAAGATCCCCAGTACCTGTAGCGACATCCAAAATGTTTTTCGGATTTGTTTTTCCAACAAGTTTAACAACTTTTTTGCGCCACTTTATATCAATTCCAAAAGAAATAACACGATTTAGGCCGTCATACTTGCCAGAGATAGTATCAAACATCTCTGCAACCTGTTCTTTCTTGGACCGTGAGGTATCTTTATAAGGAGTTATTTTTTGCGACATTCAAAAAAATTTAGGCAAATATACATTTTTGATATTGAAGTGGTTTAAACTTTTTTGATTCTAGGGAAAAATACTTGTTTTTTGATCAATTGAACTGTTTTTTGCATTTGATAGCAGCCCTACGAAGTAAGAAAAAGACAAAAATTGAGTGAAAAAAGACATTTTTATAGCGAATTGAAAAAAAGTTTAGATCACTTCTATGTTAAGTTGGTAATACTCAAATTTTATCAGTTAGTCAATTTGCACTATCTTTGTAGGCTTTTATATTCTAAGACCAAAATTTATGATATCATTTATATAGATTATTGGGTTTTAGTTTGATTTATTTTTAGATGGAAAACAATAAACAATACCAATGAAAATCATTATTGCCGGAGCAGGTGAAGTCGGATTTCATTTGGCAAAATTACTCTCATTTGAGTCTCAAGATATTACTCTTATAGATACCGATAAAGAATGCCTTAATTATGCAGATACTCACTTAGATATTAGAGTTATCAAAGGAGATGCTACTTCTATTACTATTTTAAAAGAAGCAAGGGTACAAAGTGTGGATATGTTAATTGGAGTAACCTCTAGTGAGACTACCAATATTACGGTTTGTGTTTTGGCCAAACAATTAGGTGCCAAACGCACAATTGCCAGGATTTCTAATACAGAATTTATAGAAAATAAGGAAGAAGTTGGTTTTACTAAGTTTGGAATCGATGAGCTGATATCTCCAGAAGCACTTGCTGCTAGTGAGATAGAACTACTTCTTAATCAGTCTGCGTTTCATGATAGCTATGAGTTCGAAGAAGGTGCTTTGACCATGGTAGGAACTACATTGTCTTCTGAAGCATTGTTTGTTGGTAAAAACGTTAGAGAAGCTGCAGATGTGTTTCCAGAGCTGCATTTTATGCCTATCGCAATTCAACGATCAGGAACTCAATATACATTAATACCAAGAGGAGATACAACTTTTAAAGAAGGAGATCAGGTGTATTTTGTAACTTCTAAAGGAGGAGTAGAAGAACTGTACAAATTAACTGGAAAAGAAAAAGAGGAAATCAAAAATGTAATGGTTCTGGGTGGTAGTAAGATTGGTTATAAAACCTCGTGCGACCTTTGTGACCATAAATTTAGGGTAAAACTTATAGAAAAGGATAAAGACAAATCGTTTGATCTTGCAGATGATCTTCCTAATGCTTTGATCATTAATGGAGATGGACGAAACGTAGAGTTGTTGCAGGAAGAAGGAATTGGAGATATGGATGCTTTTATAGCAGTTACCGGTAATTCAGAAACAAATATAATGTCTTGCCTTGTGGCAAAATCCAAGGGAGTGAGAAAAACTATTGCTTTGGTGGAGAATATGGATTATTTTCAGTTGTCACACTCTATAGGTATTGATACATTGATCAATAAAAAACTTCTGGCTGCAAATAATATATTCAGATTTATCAGAAAAGGTGAAGTTGTTGCAATGACCAAACTTAATAATATGAATGCCGAATTGCTTGAGTTTATTGTCAAACCTACTTCCGAAGTAAGTGATAATCTTATTAGGGATCTTGATTTTCCACGTTCTGCGATTATCGCAGGTGTTGTTAGAGATGGTATTGGTATGATTGCTTTGGGGGATTTTTATATTCAAGCAGGAGATCGTATCGTAGTTTGTTGTTTGCCAAAATCCATTAAAAAAATAGAAAAGCTTTTTCTTTAAATGTATAAACTAAACTATAAGATTATCTCACACATAATGGGACTTCTATTGCTCTGTAATGGGTGTTTCATGCTTCTTGCTACACTTATAAGCTTTGCTTATAAAGATGGGGTAACGGTAGAGATTATGATGGCTGCATTAGCAACCATGTTTATAGGGATTGCTTTAATGTTTTTAACACGCGAGCACCAAAAAGAAATCAACAAACGAGAAGGTTATATTGTTGTTACTTTTGGATGGATATTTATGTCCTTAAGCGGAACATTACCCTATTTATTTTCTGGAGCAATCCCAACATTCACAAATGCTTTTTTTGAAACCATGTCTGGTTATACCACAACAGGTTCTTCTATTCTTAATGAAATTGAAATCATTCCTAAAGGGATTCTATTTTGGCGAAGTCTTACACATTGGATAGGAGGAATGGGGATTATTGTATTGGCAATTGCAATTTTGCCACTATTGGGGATAGGGGGGATGCAGTTATTTGCTGCAGAAGCTCCTGGGCCGAATGCAGATAAATTACACCCTCGAATTACAGATACCGCAAAAAGATTATGGTTGATTTATTTTGGGTATACCGCTGCAGAAACAATCTTGTTAAAACTGGCTGGGATGAATTTCTTTGATGCAATAAACCATGCGTTAAGTACACTATCTACAGGAGGTTTTTCTACCAAAAATGCTAGTGTTGCCTATTGGAACGATGAACCGATTATACAATATATTATCATCTTGTTTATGTTCCTGGCTGGAATGAATTTTGTACTTAGTTATTTTGGGTTTAAAGGAAAAGTTCAAAAGATTATAAAAGATGAAGAGTTTAAACTGTACGCCTTTTTCATTGTCTCGTTTACGATCATAGCAACTATTATTATTTATTATAAGGCTGATGTTTCCATATCATCTATAGATCACCCAATGGTTTGGGGAGAGGCAGAAAGTGCTTTTCGCCATGCGCTTTTTCAGATCTTGGCTGTGGTCACGACTACTGGTTTTGTAAGTGCAGATTTTACAATGTGGACGCCTTTTTTAACGGTATTCTTCTTCGGGATTATGTTTCTGGGTGGATCTGCGGGATCTACGGCCGGAGGAATGAAAGTGGTGCGGCATTTGATTACAATTCGTAATGGTATTTTAGAGTTTAAACGAACCTTACACCCCAGAGCGATATTACCAGTAAGGTATAATACAAAAGCAGTTTCAAAAGAAATTGTATTTAATATCTTGGCATTCTTTATTTTATATATGCTCGCATTTATTATTGGTTCTGTTGTGCTCGGTTCACTGGGGTTGGACTTTGAAACTGCTATAGGCGGCGCAGCCTCGTCATTAGGGAATGTTGGCCCAGCTTTTGGGAAACTAAGCCCCGTTAACAACTTTGATGTGTTACCAGACTTTGGGAAATGGTGGTGCTGTTTCCTTATGCTTATAGGAAGATTAGAGCTCTTTACTGTCCTGATACTTCTTACGCCATTTTTCTGGCGGAACAGATAACATTAATTAATATGCCTTAAGGATTTTTTTTAAGGAAGAGAATAATGAAGCGTTAAAGTCCATAATTCTGCAACCTTCTTGATGGTATCCTTCACTTTACCCGAAATGCTTTCTAGATGTTCTGGTTCTATTAAGAATATATCCAATATAGACTCATAATAACCATTGCTAATATCAAATTCAGTTTCCGGTTTGATGTTCAGGATTTCATCATCGGTTTTGGTTACATTAAAGTTTTCCTTAAAAATTTGAAGTATATTCTTCTTGACTATACGTTCTTTTTCTTTAATATCCATGGGGGAATGGTTTTAAGTTGGTTTTAAAATAAATTGCCTTTGTTCAAAAACTTGTGTAAAATAGAAAAAACAATAACTCTAATTTCGAGTATTTTAGTATATATAAGATGATAAAAAAATACAAAATATAGTTAATTATTTGCAAAATAGTTTTTGGTCAATAAAAAACCGGTCGTCCCCTAATAGGAACAACCGGAATGTATTATTCTAAAGCCAAATTAAAGGTTTACGGCTTCCTTAATTCTTTTTATGGCTTCAATAATTTGTTTTGTACTTGCAGCATAGGATATTCTAATGCAGTTACTATTTCCAAAAGCAATACCGGTTACTGTTGCAACGTTTGCTTTTTCCAATAAAAACATAGAAAAATCGGTTGCATTAGTAATGGTATATCCTTGTAGTGTTTTTCCGAAGTAGTACGAAATATCTGGAAATACGTAAAAAGCGCCTTCTGGCTCGTTACATTCAAATCCTGGGATTTCAGATAATAGATTCAATATTAATTTTCTCCGCTCCTGAAACTCTTCTACCATATATTGGATTTTGCTAACAGGGGCTTCTAAAGCAGTGATTACGGCTCTTTGAGCAATACAATTAGCACCACTGGTAACTTGTCCCTGGATTTTATTACAGGCTCTAGCGATAGATTTAGGAGCTCCGATATATCCAATTCGCCACCCGGTCATGGCAAAAGCTTTTGCTACTCCATTTACGGTAACTGTTCTGTTATACATATCTTCAAACTGAGCCATTGATGCATGGCCTCCAACATAATTGATATGCTCATATATTTCATCACTTACAACAACAATATCTGGATACTTTTGTAGCACATCGGCCAAAGCTCTCAATTCATCTTTGCTATATATAGATCCGCTTGGGTTACAAGGAGAGCTATACCATAACATTTTGGTTTTTGGAGTTATAGCTGCTTCAAGCTGCTCTGCAGTCATCTTAAAATCTGTTTCGATTGAAGTTTTTACTTCAACGGGCACACCTCCAGACAATTTTACTATATCACTATAACTTACCCAATATGGACATGGTAAAATTACCTCATCACCTGGATTTATATATACTTGTGCAACATTGTAAAGGGATTGTTTTGCTCCCGTAGACACTACTATTTGCGAACGATCATATATAAGATCGTTGTCACGCTTAAATTTTGTGATAATTGCATCTTTTAATTCTACATAACCGTCTACAGGTGTGTATGAATTATAATTGTCGTTTATCGCTTGAATAGCGGCTTCTTTAATAAACTCGGGAGTGTTAAAATCAGGTTCTCCCAGGCTAAGGCCTATAATGTCTTTTCCTTCAGCTCTTAATTCTCGGGCTTTTGCAGCCATTGCTAACGTAGCAGATGCTTTCAGCGCATTAATTCTGTCCGATAGTTGTGTATTCATTTCTGAAACTTGTGTACTCATTTTTAATTGGTAAATAAAAGTTTATGGTTGCAAGGCTGGTTTCATTCCCATTTCTTTAAGATGTCTGAAATGTGCAATAATTGCCTTACGAGTGGTTTTGTATTCGTTATATGGTAAATTAAATTCTAATGCTGTTTGTTTTACAATTTTAGAAATTTTGGTATAATGGATATGACTTATGTGCGGAAAAATGTGGTGTTCCACTTGATGATTTAAACCTCCTGTAAACCAATTTACTATTCTGTTTTTGGTAGAAAAATTAACTGTGGTAAATAATTGATGGATGGCCCATGTGTTTTTCATATTTCCATCAGAATCGGGCATTGGCATATCTGCCTCCTCTACCATATGAGCTAATTGAAATACAATACTCAATATTAACCCAGCTACATAATGCATAATAAAAAAACCTAATAGAATCTTCCACCAGGCAATAGACATAAATAGCATAGGAATAGCAATCCATATCATAACGTAAATCGTTTTGGTAATTACCACGGTGCTCCACTGCTTTAAAGGGCTTGGTAATTTTCCGTAGGATAATTTACGCGCCAGGTAATTTTTGGTTTGTTTAAAATCTGTGGTTAGTGCCCAATTAAATGTTAGCAATCCATAAAGAAATATAGAATAATAGTGCTGAAATCTATGAAAACGCATCCATTTAGCATGCTTGGTAAATCGAATTACCCTACCAGCATCCATATCCTCATCATGTCCATGAATATTTGTATACGTATGATGCAAAACATTATGCTGCACTTGCCAGTTATAAACATTCCCAGCCAGAATATAGATGCTATTTCCCATTAGGTTGTTTATCCATTTTTTTGAAGAATAAGAGCCGTGATTTCCATCGTGCATAACATTCATACCAACTCCAGCCATTCCAACGCCCATTACAATTGTAAGTAGTAGCATCCACCATTGAGAAATATCAAGGGTGAGAATCAAAAAATACGGAGTCAGAAAAATTGAAAACATAATAATGGTTTTCAAGTGTAATTTCCAGTTACCTGTTCTCTTGATGTTATTATCTTTAAAATACTGATTTACTCGCTTGTTAAGCGTTCTAAAAAATTTAGCGGAATCTGCCCTACTAAAACGTACATTCGGTGTAGTCATACTTTTGAGGTTTATGAACAAACGTATTTGCTCATAGTAATATTGGGTAAAGTTAGCTATTTAAATTTTTTTAAGTTCCTAAAAAGTAGTAAAATATATCAGTTTAACATGTATTTTTGCGCTTTAATTTATATTGATGGACATCTTACTTAAACATTTTCCGGATTTAACCGAAGAACAAAAAGAACAATTTTCTAAGCTAGGAGATTTGTATGCCGAATGGAATGCAAAAATCAATGTGATCTCTCGTAAGGATATAGTGTCTTTGTATGAGAGGCACATATTACATTCTCTGGGGATAGTTAAAATTCAAGAGTTTAAACCGGGAGCACACATACTTGATGTTGGTACAGGCGGCGGTTTTCCTGGGATTCCCTTGGCAATTATGTTTCCTGAAACGCAATTCTATTTAGTAGATGTTATTGCAAAAAAAATTCGGGTGGTTCATGAGGTCACGAAAGCTTTAGGTCTGAAAAATATAAAAGCAGAACAGCGCAGAGCAGGGACTTTTGATGGTCGCTTTGATTTTGTGGTGAGTAGGGCAGTTACAAATATGCCCGATTTTGTAAAGTGGGTACGTAAAAATATAGCTAAAAAAAGTCATCACGAACTTCAAAATGGGATTCTATACTTAAAAGGAGGTGATTTAACAGAAGAGCTAGCTGTTTTTCCAAAAGCGGTAGAGCACAATCTTTCAGATTATTTTGAAGAAGAATTTTTTGAAACTAAAAAGGTAGTGTATTTACCATTGAAATATAAGATTTAGTCTTTTAGGTTAATTCGCATTTCAATTAGGTGCTTTTCAAAACCTACTTTTTCATAGGCTCGTATTGCTCTTGGGTTTTTTTCATACACCGTAAGACGGATTTCTTCAAGGTCTTTGGCTTTAAACCAATCGTATAAACATTTAATGATGGCTTGGCTCACACCTTTACCACGGTGTTCTTCTTTTACATACATAAAACCAATGTAACCAAGCTGTTTTTGTTGAAAATAGTCAAGTCGATCTCTAATCTGACCATATCCGCTACCTGCAATTTCACCATCAACTTCTGCAACAATCACTTCGGTGTGATCAGCTTTGATGTAGTCTTCTATGCTGTAATAACTTATTTTTTCTTTTTTTAAGGTAACGTCCATTGGCCGTTCTGCTTCAATAAGCTTTTGTTCAAAATCAAGAAGGATGGGTAAATCCTCTATTTTAGCGGTTCGGATAATCATTTTTGATAATTTTCATTTTTTTTATACAGACCGATACCTAAATTTATTAGAAACAGTAACTGTGAGCTATTATAACAATATAGAATCCCATAAATAGCAAATATGTGAGAAATGATATACCAAATAGAGGCCTTGGAAATCACATAATAGGTGTCATGAATATTGATATCGAGCGTCTTGTCTCCCAAAAATAAACCGTATATTATCATGATGGGAATAACTACCCAAAATATAATATACGGCTTATGTATTATAGTTTTCACGTATGGGCTATTCTCCTAAAAATGGATATCTATAATCAGACGGAGAAACAAACGTTTCTTTGATCATACGTGGCGATACCCAACGCAATAAGTTGAGGTATGAGCCTGCCTTGTCATTAGTTCCAGATGCTCTGGCACCGCCAAATGGTTGTTGCCCTACGACGGCTCCTGTACATTTGTCATTGATATAGAAATTACCGGCACTATTCTCTAATGCCTTAGTAGCTTCAGCGGCAGCGTATCGATCTGTAGAGAATATGGCTCCGGTAAGTGCATATTCACTGGTTCCGTCAACCAATTCTAGCGTTTCAGACCACGTATTGTCATCATATACATAAATAGTAATTACCGGACCAAAAAGTTCTGTGCACATGGTAGTGTATTTAGGATCTTTGGCTAAAATCACAGTTGGCTCGATAAAGTACCCTTTTGATTTATCATAATTACCTCCAGCAATAATTTCAGCATCGTTGTCACTCTTGGCCTGATCAATGTATTTTGCGAGCTTATCAAAAGAACCTTCATGAATAACCGCAGTGATAAAATTACTCATATCTTCTGGCGATCCCATTTTGAAGGATTTAATATCTTCTTTTAAGAATTTTTCTATATCGGGCCATAAACTTTTTGGGATATATGCTCTTGAAGCGGCACTACATTTTTGTCCTTGAAACTCAAAAGCACCTCTAGAAATACCCGTAGCTACTTGCTTTGCATTGGCGCTTGGGTGTGCAACGATAAAGTCTTTTCCGCCGGTTTCACCTACAATTCTTGGATAGGTTTTATAAGTATGGATATTAGTTCCGATTTTTGCCCAAATATCTTTAAATACATGAGTGCTTCCTGTAAAATGAATTCCGGCAAAATCGGGACTGGCGAGAATAGTGTCGGTAATCATTACAGGATCTCCATATACCACATTAATTACGCCATCGGGCACCCCAGCTTCTTTAAAGATGTCAACGATTACTTTTGCAGAATATATCTGACTATCACTTGGTTTCCATACTACGGTATTTCCCATTAAGGCGGCACTCGCAGGAAGGTTGCCTGATATTGCAGTAAAATTAAATGGAGTAATGGCGTACACAAAACCTTCCAAAGGACGATATTCTAATCGATTCCAGGCATCAGATGTAGAATCAGGTTGGTCTTCATAAATCTGCGTCATAAATTCTGCGTTAAAACGTAAAAAATCTATAAACTCACAAGCTGCATCAATTTCTGCTTGAAATATATTTTTGGACTGTGCCAACATCGTAGCGGCATTAATTTTTGCTCGATAGGGCCCTGCAATTAGTTCTGCTGCTCTTAAAAAAACCGCGGCACGTTGTTCCCAAGGCAAATCTGCCCATTTTTTACGAGCTTCAATGGCAGTGTCAATAGCTTTTTGAACATGTTTTTTTTCGGCTTTATGATATGTTCCTAAAGCATGTTTGTGGTCATGAGGAGGAGCCATAGTTCCTTTGTCTCCGGTTCTTATTTCTTCACCATTTATATATAAAGGTACATCTACCTTGGTATTGTACATTTCTTTGTAGGTAGCTAGAACTTCTTCTCTTTCAGGTGTTCCAGGAGCGTACGACTTTACAGGTTCGTTTATAGCTGTAGGAACTTGAAAAAAACCTTTTCCCATAATATAATTGTGTTATTTAAATTAGTAAGATGTGTTTGTCTAATGAGTTAGTCATTTAGGATAGCAAAGATAGAAAATTATATAGGGTATTATCCATTTTAACCTTTTATAAACATTGTGGTGTATCTATTTTTTTTTGTAAGTTGTGACATATTTAGCCGACCCAAAATTTATGTGTACAGTAACATTGATCCCAATTCAAGAAAATGATTTTATTCTTACCTCTAATCGTGATGAGATTATAAATCGAAAAACATTACTACCAGAATTCTATAAGGTAAATAAAACTAGAATGTTGTTTCCCAAAGATGCTGTTGCAGGAGGAACCTGGATAGGAGTTAGCGATAAGAATACAATGATTTGTTTGCTTAATGGAGGTTTTGAAATTCATGAAAGACAGGTGTCTTATAGACAAAGCAGAGGGGTAGTGGTTAAAGATTTATTAGAGGCCAATGATTTAGAAAAAGCCATCGATGTTTATGATTGTAAAGGAATTGAGCCTTTTACTATTGTTGCTGCAAATTGGAGTTCTGATCTTTTGCTTTTTGAATTTGTTTGGGATGGACAACAAAAACATCTTCGTGCTCTAGAAAAAGAAACGCACATTTGGTCGTCTTCTACATTATATACCAAAGAGATGAAAAACCTTAGAGAGGATTGGTTTGATGTTTTTGAAAACCAGAATGTGCTTACTCCGGATTCTTTGTTAGACTTTCATAAAAACGAAGGGATAGGAGATGATGATGTGGATTTGCAGATAGATAGAGGTTTTCTTAAAACTATAAGCATAACTCAGATAGTGAAAAATGAAGAAGAGTTATCGATGCGGTATGAAAATTTACAAAATGAAGAAGTAAGTACCGTTATTTTTGAAGCAATTACTGCGTAAAATTGAAATATACAGGTAAAATAATTTCACTTGCGTTTCCTGATACATTTGTAAAACACTCCGACGAGTCTTCGACCAAAGTGCTTTTGGCTTTGGGTTTAGGAAAGGAGAATTATATAAAGGCAGGGCATGCAGCTTTTGTGCTTATTGAAAACAAAACAGGTCATGCAGCGTACTATGATTTTGGAAGGTATATTACTCCCCAAGGTTGCGGCCGAGTGCGAAGCGCAGTTACCGATGTAGAGCTACAAATACCATTTAAGGCAGAAGTAACCAAAGAAAGAAAGTTAAATAATTTAGAAGAGTTTTTGCTTTGGCTCGAAGCAAATCCGGATAAAACACATGGTAGTGGTCGTTTGGTAGCTTCAGTTTGTGATTACATTTATTATGAAAAAGCAAAAAGCTTTGTAATTTCTGTTCAAGAAAAAGGAAGTATTCCATATAGAGCTTTTGGAAAAGATGGTAGCAATTGTTCTCGTATTGTAACCGATACTATTTTGGCGGGAACAGATCATGCTAAAATAAGAAAACCATTATTGCGTAATAAATTGTTTACTCCAAGTCCATTAGGAAATGTTGAAAAAGCATCCTTGGGCAATCCTATTTACCAGGTAGAAGGTGGAAAATTAAATGTGTATCCAGGTTCGGTTTTAAGAGAAAATCTCACTAATTATTTTGATAAAAAAATTCCAGAAATTATAAACAATCACGTAGTTAGTCCTAATGGTTTTTTGAAAAATGCTCATTTTCTTTCTGGCATAGGGAGTAGCGCATATTTTGCTCTAAATAGCTCTTCAAAAGAAAATTTATTTGAAATAACTAGGTACACCGAATATGGAGAGCAAGATTTTAAGGGACTTTTTGAAGCTGATGCATCATATTTTGATATATCCAAAGAATATCGATTTGTCTATGATTCAAATTGTAAATACTGTCATGTAGAGCAGGAAAAGCAAATAATAAGATTTGATCTGGTAAAACGGATTATTAATTAAGAGCAAAAGGGGTGCTAAGTTTAAATCCCGGAATCATTACCTTAAATTTTCTGGTAGAGGTAAAATTAACCATATCGTAATGTCCTTTCATCGATCCAAAAGGAGAACTTAATAAACAGCCACTGTTGTAGGTGTGTGATTCGCCAGGTTTAAGAACTGGTTTTTTGCCAATAACACCTTCACCTTCAACAATTTCAGTATTATTAAGAGCGTCTTTTATCTCCCAGAAACGAGAGGTGAGTTGTACAGAGTCTTTACTTTGATTTTCAATGGTGATCCGATAACCAAAGGCAAAGTGAATCTTATAGTTCTTATAGAACGTGCCTTCAAAAGTAGTGTCTACCGAAATCTTTATCCCTCTTGTTACTTGTTGAACCATTTTAAAAAATGAAAATTGATCCTGCTACTGTTATACCAGTACCTATACTGGCTAATATAAAAAATAAAACATTCACTAACAGAAATTTAACAATAGTTTTACCTCTTCCCTGCGAATAAAACTTACGCATGGCTTTGTAAAGGTAAAATAAAAATACAAGCATAGCAATACCAGATGCAGCTTCAGTTTTGATAATTTGATCAATCAAAATTGCTATTCCTATAAGTATAAAAAACATGGTTTGGGTATGAAATGTAAATACCAGATGTTCCATATATGTGAAAGATCTCCTAACATACAATAACCAAATTGCCAAAGCAAAGAATGGGAGAAAGAAGAATATGATAAAAGGTAGTTTGTTGAAGATGAACTCTAGTAATTCCCGGCCATAGTTGTCAGTAATGCTGTTTGTTTTCATAGCTCTTTGATAGATGTATCTATTAAATTTGCTCTTTTCATGATGTAACTCTGTTAATGCTCTATAGGCAGATTTTTGAGCTGTTTTTTCATAATGATCATTATACATCGACCAAAGCTTTGCTCCTCGATCAAAAAGCCCCATACTGTCAATCTGTGGTTGAGTGTAGTAAGTGACTTCTTTAGGATTGTTATTCTTTTTGGTAGATGGCAGGGTGAATTCTATATTAGATATTCGCTTATTGATTTTTTCTTTGTCAGAAATTGTGAGCTCTTCTACTGCTAATAATTCTTGATTGAGTTTTTGCTTTATTGAATCTATTGGAATTTCGTTTTCTATTTTCTCAAGGGCCTCTTTCCCTTTGGTAACATCATCCTGCACACCCGCACTGAATCCATCAAAATCAATAAACAAACCATTGATAATGAAGAAAATGATAGAAACACTAAGGTAAAACCTGAAAGGGTTTGCATATTTTACGCGTCTTCCTTGGATATATTCTTTAGATATTTTTCCCGGACTGAATAATAGTACAATTATAGTATGTCTTAATCTTGAATCGTAAGAGAAAATACTTGCAAAGAATTCATTAAAGAAATCTCTAAATGATAACTTTTTAGTGGTATTGATTTGACCACAATTATGGCAATAACGATCTATAAAATCTAGCGGAATCCCGCAATTAAGGCATTCGTTTCCCCGGTACTTTTTAAGAAATCTCCCCTTTTCTTTCATGTGTATTGGATTGGTCTAGTGTGGGTTCTAAAATAACAGGAGTTTTTTACAATGCCAAAAGAATGCAGAATTATTCTAATTTGTAATGGTTGCAGAGTTTCCGATGCCTTTTCCGATAGCGCTATCATAACGGGCGCCTGGAGCTCTGTAATAAGGTATTACGGTGTATTCGTTTTCAGTTTCATCAAAATTGCCACTTATAAATCCTGGATCAATAGTGCCATTTGGTCTTAAAAGAACATATTTATAGTTATAAAAACCTTGTTTAAACAATCTTTTAGTCTCATAAAGACCGCTTTCTTTGTTGTAAATAAGTTTTGTGGAGTCATCAAGTATATAATTATTGAAATTTCCGTAGACATGAATTTCTCCATTTTCTAAAGGTTCATAACATTCCAAATAAAAATGCATCCAGGCATAATCAGATTCAACATCGCTGTTTTCGGCATCGATATTGCGAATTACAAAGTTTCCATTAATATCTGGGTTATAGGTGTATCTTCTATTTGCTCTTACTACATTACGATGTAGATAATTGTGATATATATCTTGTAAATCTATTCTGCCTATACCAGCATTGGCCGCTCTTATATCTTTGTTGTCAAAGAACAAAAACTCATTTCCGCCCCAAAAACTAGACTCTTGATCGTATTTATAAACGAGTTTATTAGCTATGGTAAATTGAGGAATTAAATCGGTAATGCTGTTATTTATATCGTTATTTTGCATTACCAAAGTTTTTACAGTACGTTTAGGGTTTCTTAAAATCTCGTTGGGAGAATTAATTTCAAATTGTACTGATTGTTTTGTATTGATATAATTAAGATCTCTGGATCTTTTAATATTTACGCTAACGGTTGATCTGTTTTCATAAACGATAAATTTTCTTGTAAAAACAACTTCATCATCATCGTTATAGATTTCGATCATATAGTTTCCACTTACTTTAAGTTTTCTAGTATCTTCATTGGGAATATTTAAGGTATAGTGACTGTATAATTGTAGGGTATTGAAAGAATTCTCGTAGGTTACAATTCTGATTTCATCAAAACCGTCTAAAAATTCATTCTTATAGAGAACAGAGGGGGTCCAATCAAAATCATGATGCGAAATTCTGTAGTAGTAATCTGCCTCATCCCCATTAATGTCATCAAAAGTAATCTTAAAAGGAGTGCCTAATTTGATAATAGGTATTCCTGCAAACTCTGCATCTCCGTATAATTGAATTGTGCTAATGTGACTTGCATCAGAAATATTCTTAACAATAGATTGCGCAAAAAAAGAATGTGAACTACAAAACAAAAATGTGAAAAACAATAAGAATTGTCTAAGTCTATATGGCATTATCTTAAGAATTATAGGTGTAAATATAAACAAAATGTATGCCCAAAGCGCAAAAGGTAGTTTTTGAACTATAAAACTCATTATTTAGAATCATTATTAATAAAATTTTATGACTAAACCAGCTTTCACTTACGTGTTTTAATTATTAAATTTGCACGATTTTTTTAGTTAATTAACATAGACCACAAATATGTCAAAAGACATTCGTATCAGAAAGGGTTTAGACATTAAACTTGTTGGCGAAGCAGAAAAAATTACTGTGAATGCTACCAGAAGTAATGTTTTTGCAATTAAGCCTGACGATTTTCACGGTATAATTCCCAAGGTTGTTGCTAAACAAGGGACAGAAGTTAAAGCCGGCGAACCACTTTTTCACTCAAAATCCAATGAAAAAATGCTGTTTCCTTCCCCAGTCAGTGGTGAAGTAATAGAAATAGTACGTGGTGCCAAAAGAAAGATTTTGGCTTTTAAAATCCTGGCCGATAAAGAACAGCAATATGCAGACTTTGAAGCAAAAGATGTAGACGCCATGAGTGGTGATGAGGTAAAAGCACATTTGTTATCTTCTGGTTGCTGGCCTTTTATCAAGCAACGTCCCTATGATGTGATTGCAAACCCAGAGCTAGCTCCCAAAGCTATTTTTATATCTGGATATGCTACAGCTCCTTTGACTGCGGATATGGATTACATTTTAGAAGGTAGAGCGAATGAACTGCAAGCTGCTGTAAATGCTTTAAGTAAATTAACAGATGGACAGGTTCATGTTTCTGTAGGTAAGAAAAGTAATTCTCCTTTGTCCGGTCTTAATAATATCACATTACATAAAGTCTCTGGACCACATCCCGCAGGAAATGTTAGTGTGCAAATCGGAAAAATTGATCCTATTGATAAAGGAGAAGTTGTTTGGATAGTAAACCCACAGGATTTGCTGATAATTGGAGAATTATTGTTAACCGGAAAATTTAATGCAGAAAGAACAATTGCATTGGCAGGTGCTTCTGTAAAAAATCCTAAATACTACAAGACTAAGATTGGTGCCGAAGTATCTTCAGTTGTATACGATTCTGGAGTGTATGATGAAGCAAATATAAGAGTGATCAGTGGTAATGTACTTACAGGAGAAAATGTAAAGCCAGATGGTCATTTGGGATATTATCATAGTGATATTACCGTTATTCCTGAAGGAGACGATTATGAGCTTTTTGGTTGGAACAAACCAATCTTCAATAAGATATCACCTTCTAGAGCACTCACTTTTTCATGGTTGTTTCCAAATAAAAAATATAACCTTAACACAAATACAAATGGTGAACACAGGGCATTTGTACTCACAGGAACTTATGAAAATGTATTTCCATTAAATATTTACCCATTGCAATTATTAAAAGCTTGTATGGTAAATGACCTGGATGCAATGGAACAACTTGGGATGTATGAGGTTGCTCCCGAGGATTTTGCCCTGACAGAATTTGTATGTGTGTCTAAACAACCGCATCAACAAATTATAAGAGAAGGGTTGGACCTAATGTTAAAAGAAATAGGATAGTGCTATGGGATTAAAAGATAAACTACATAAACTAAAACTAAAGTATAAAGGCAAAAAGATGGCGCCTGCATTTAATGCAATTCATACCTTCTTGTATTTGCCTAACGAAACGACACATTCTGGAGGTCATGTTCGCGCTGCAGATGATCTTAAGCGAACTATGAATACGGTTATTATGTCCTTAGTACCTTGTTTGATATTTGGGATGTTTAATGCGGGATATCAACATTATTTAGCTCTAGGAGAAATCCAAGCCGTATCAGGAGGTTTTTTTAGTTCAGAATTCTGGACTTTGGATAACTTTATGGTTGGTTTTTGGGAAGTGATGCCATTAGTAATTGTTTCCTATGGAGTAGGTCTCGCGGTAGAATTTGTTTTTGCTGTAATCAAAGGTCATGAAGTCGAAGAAGGATATTTAGTAACGGGGATGTTGGTTCCCCTAATTGTACCTGTGGATACACCACTTTGGATGCTTTCTGTTGCCGTTATTTTTGGAGTTGTAATAGGTAAAGAAGTGTTTGGTGGAACAGGGATGAATATCCTGAATCCTGCCCTAACCATTAGAGCATTTTTGTTCTTTGCATATCCTACCTGGATGTCTGGAGATAAAGTATGGGTGCATGGTGCTGTGGATAGAGCAAAAGAAATTGCAGCCGGAGCAGAACTTGATGCCATATCTGGAGAGACTATTTTAGGAGGTTTGGCACAAGGAAAAGCTATACTGGCAGAAACAGCTAATCATGGTAAAGAAGTCACCTACGCTATTGCCGATGCATTTTATGGATTTATTCCCGGATCAGTTGGAGAGACTTCTGCTGTATTAATTTTGTTAGGAGGATTATTCCTGATCTTCAGTAAAATAGGAAGTTGGAGAATTATGTTAAGTGCCGTGTTAGGAACACTGGTAATGGGACTAATTTTTAACGGAGTTACTAGTGCAGGATGGATAACAGATTCAAGCAAGTTTTATGCCTTAATGAATTTAGAATTCTGGCAACATTTAATTGTTGGAGGAATTGCTTTTGGTATTGTTTTCATGGCTACCGATCCGGTTACAGCTTCGCAAACCAATAAGGGAAAATGGATTTACGGATTTCTGATAGGACTTATTTCTATATTAATTCGAGTATTCAATCCAGCATACCCAGAAGGAGTATTCTTGGCAATATTACTTATGAATGTATTTGCTCCAACAATTGACCATTATGTGGTTCAGGGTAATGTGAAAAAGAGAATGAAACGTTTAAAACTAAAAACGGCTTAGTTATGGCAATCGATACAGATAAAAACTCATATACAATCTTATTTGCCATCGCAATGGTAGTAGTGGTTGGTTCCTTGTTAGCATTTACCGCATCTGCATTAAAAAAAGATATAGCGGCAAATAAACGAACAGAAAAACAGCAAAATATTCTATTCGCAATGGGTGTAACCGATAGTGAAGATCCTAATGAATTTGTTCCCGCAGAACAGGCTGAAGATTTGTTTAAACAATATGTTGGTGATAAGCAATATATTGTTATAGGGAATACTGCCCAAAAAACAAAGGAGGCTTTTGATATCGAAGTGAAGAAAGAAAGTGATAAACTAAAGCAAGATGCCAATTATGAACGAAAAATGCCTTTGTTTATAGGAAAAAAAGAAGGAAAAGAATTCTATATAGTTCCGATGAGAGGTAATGGCTTATGGGATGCTATTTGGGGATACGTTTCTTTAGATAAAGATTTTAAAGCTATACAGGGTGCGTTTTTTGATCATAAGGCAGAAACTCCGGGATTAGGAGCCAACATTAAAGAATCATATTTTAGAGATGATTTTATCGGAGAAAGCATTGTTGATGCCAGTGGGAGCTATAAAGGAATCACTGTTAAAAAAGGAAATGCAGATCCTAAAAATAACGATAAAACCGATAATGAAGTGGACGCTTTGGCCGGAGCTACGATTACAGGCGACGGTGTAACAGCGATGGTAAAGAAAGGTGTAAGGATGTATATGCCTTATTTTGAAACTTTAAAAAAATAAGCAATGGCTGAAGTAACAGAAGAAAAAGTTGAAGTAAAAGTAAAGGAGCCTAGAGAGCCTTTGTTTTCGAAGAAGAATAAAAAATTATTGACAGATCCACTTGCAGATAATAATCCAATTACTATTCAGGTATTAGGGATTTGCTCTGCTTTGGCGATCACAGCGCAGTTAAAGCCATCGATTGTAATGGCAATTTCAGTAATCTTTGTAATGGGAGTAGGAAATGTAGTCATCTCATTAATGAGAAACATTATGCCATCCAAAATTAGAATCATCGTTCAGCTGGTGGTTGTAGCCGCGTTAGTAATCATAGTAGATCAGGTGCTCAAAGCTTTTGCATATACATTAAGTAAAGAATTGTCTGTGTTTATAGGTTTGATTATCACCAACTGTATTATTATGGGGCGTTTTGAAGCGTTTGCACTGGCTAATGGTGTGTGGAAATCTTTCTTGGACGGGATAGGAAATGCAGCCGGTTATGGATTATTATTGGTCGTTGTAGCATTTTTTAGAGAATTATTAGGCTCAGGAACTTTATTTGGAGCCCAGGTGCTGGGAGATCCAATCGAAAAAACCGGGCTATATGCAATTGGATATGAAAATAATGGATTCATGGTATTAGCACCAATGGCGTTGATTACTGTTGGGATTATTATTTGGATTCAGAGAAGTAGAAACAAAGCATTAATTGAAGATCATTAAAATAAAGAAACATGGAATATTTAGAGTTATTTTTAAAAGCGATCTTTATAGATAATATGGTGTTCGCATTCTTTTTGGGGATGTGTTCGTACCTTGCAGTATCCAAAAAAGTTTCTACTGCTGTAGGTCTTGGTGCCGCTGTGATATTTGTATTGGCTATTACGGTGCCCTTAAACTTTCTATTGGATAAATACTTACTTCAAGATGGTGCTTTAGGAAATTGGTTAGGTAAAGAATATGCTGACTATGACCTAAGTTTTCTAACTTTTATTTTGTTTATCGCTACCATAGCAACTATGGTACAATTGGTAGAAATAATTGTAGAAAAATTTTCGCCGGCACTATACAATTCACTAGGTATTTTCTTACCCTTAATTGCAGTAAATTGTGCAATTCTGGGAGGATCTTTATTTATGCAACAAAAAGAGTTTAGTACTATTTCTCAAGCAGCAGTTTATGGTATAGGATCTGGTATTGGATGGTTTTTGGCAATTCTTGCAATTGCTGCAATTAGAGAAAAAATCAGATATTCAAACGTACCTGCCCCATTAAGGGGATTAGGGATCACTTTTATCCTTACTGGATTAATGGCTATAGGATTTATGAGTTTTGGTGGAATGTTGACTGGTGGTGATGAAGAGGAGAAAAAAGAAACCCAAGCTGTACAGGTTGAAAATGAAAAGACTACAAAAGAAGTAGCCGAAAATACTAACATTACAATACTTAAATAATATGATATTTTTAGCATCGACAGGTGGAACCATAGCAATAACGATTATCTCGTTCTTGGTGCTGATTCTTGTTTTAGTAGGAATCTTATTATTTGCAAAAGATAAGTTATTGCCTTCAGGGCCGGTAAAAATTACTATCAATGGCGAAAAAGAAATCGAAGTAGCTTCAGGAGGTACTTTACTATCCACATTGGGTGGTGAAAAGATTTTTTTACCATCGGCTTGTGGTGGCGGTGGGACCTGTATTCAGTGTGAATGTCATGTATTAGCAGGTGGAGGCGAGGCGCTACCAACAGAGACTCCGCACTTTTCTCGTAAAGAATTGCAACACGGAGCTCGTTTGGCTTGCCAGGTGAAGGTAAAACAAGATATGAATATCGAAATTCCTGAAGAGGTTTTTGGTATAAAAAAATGGGAAGCAGAAGTGGTACGTAACTATAATGTAGCTTCTTTTATTAAAGAATTTGTAGTTCGTATCCCCGAGGATATGGGTTATAAGGCTGGAGGGTACATCCAAATTGAAATACCACAGTGTGAGATCAAATATTCGGATATCGATATTACCGCTCACCCTGAAGAGCATGATACACCGGATAAATTCAAGGCAGAATGGGATAAATTTGGTTTATGGCCCTTGGTAATGAAAAATACCGAAACGGTAGAGCGGGCATATTCTATGGCTTCTTACCCTGCAGAAGGAAGAGAAATTATGCTTAATGTGCGTATTGCTACACCACCATGGGATAGAGCAAAGAACGGTTGGATGGATGTGAACCCAGGAATTGCATCTTCTTATATTTTTGCGCAAAAACCAGGAGATAAAGTTGTGATTTCAGGACCTTATGGCGAATTTTTTATTAATGACTCTAAATCAGAGATGTTATATGTTGGCGGTGGAGCCGGTATGGCACCAATGCGGTCACACTTATATCACTTATTTAGAACCTTAAAAACTGGCCGTAAAGTAACGTATTGGTATGGTGGTCGTTCTAAAAGAGAACTATTCTATCTCGATCATTTCTATGATTTAGAAAAGAACTTCCCTAACTTTAAGTTCTATTTGGCACTTTCTGAACCTTTAGAAGAAGATAACTGGAAAGTAAAAAGTGATATCAATGCAGAGGGAGATGGATTTGTAGGATTTATTCATAATTGTGTAATTGATAATTACCTTAATCATCATGAATCACCAGAAGATATCGAATTGTATTTCTGTGGACCTCCATTAATGAACAAAGCTGTTCAAAAAATGGGAGAAGATTTTGGTATCCCAGATGAGCACATCAGGTTTGATGACTTTGGAGGATAAAAACTAGCAAAATATTTATAAATAAAAAAGCCGATGCAGAAAACACTGCATCGGCTTTTTACTGATCTCAGATTGGGTTCAAAACCTCTGGACTTTTCAGTAAGGAGTGGTTTGTTTAAACGGGTTAAAAGTTCAAATGACTTCAATAGAAAAGACTCTAAGTATGTTACAACGGGGTATTAATATTTTGTCAATTGAAATTTTCCAATTATTTTACAGTCTTTACCATAAACCCATAGTAATTCTATTTCATGTTAGATTACGAATTCGAAATTATATGAAGAAATATGTTTTTTCTCTAGTAATTGCTGTCGCTTTATTACTGATCTTAAAAAACACAACTAAAGGCAAGATAGCTGGTATTTATGTAAAAGGGGTAGTGGCTAATGTAATTAGTAAACCAGGGTATATTAATACATCGGGAGATTCTATCGCTACGCGGGTTCTACTTCCAGAAGGATATAAAAGAGTAGTGTGCGAAGTTGGTTCTTTTCAGGAATATCTTCGTAATTACTCCTTGAAACCCTACGGAAGCAAAATTATTAATTACGATAAAAGTGAATATTTTGCACAGGACTGGCACGAAGCGATTCTTGAAGTTCCGGTTCCTTCTAATGGATTGCAACAATGTGCAGATGCATTGATGAGAATACGATCTGAATATCTTTGGAAACAAAATAGAAAGAATGAAATAGGATTTAACTTTACCTCAGGACATTATTGCTCATGGAAAAAATATGCAGAAGGATACCGCCCCAAGATAAAAGGAAATAAAGTTACTTTTCATAAAACAGCTTCACCCAACCACTCTAAACCCAGTTTTTATAGTTATTTGAACTTAATTTATATGTATGCAGGAACATTGTCTATGTATCACGAATTGGAAAAAGTGCCAATTTCAGAAATTAAAATAGGCGATATGTTAATCAAACCGGGTTCACCAGGGCATATAGAGATTATTGTTGATGAAATTAACAATGAACAAGGTGATAAAATGTATCTATTGGCACAAGGAAATACTCCTGCGCAAAGTGTTTGTTTGCTCAAAAACTTTGAAGATACTTCCATTTCTCCATGGTATCGGTTTCAAAAAGAAGAACCTGTATATACTCCCAGTTATTATTTTGAAAAAGCTGAATTTATAAGATTTAAATAATTCAAAATTCTGAATTCGTAATTCTAAATTTAGGATAGTATCTTTGCAACGCTATGACAAGGATTTTAACCAAACAAGAACTACATAATCTTGCGATGAATATCGTAGGTGAAGAATTAGAGAAAAAAGGTTTCGAGTTTATTGCCATTAATAGCAAATTGGGAAAACATCCTCAATTTGTTTGTATTGATAAATCCAACCAACGATATTTTGTGTTAGTGAAGGCAATTTCTTATCCAGATAATCCTCATAACTACGATATGATCTGGATGGAATCCTTTAAGAAGCATGCCAGAGAACAAGAAGCAAAAGTGTTTTTTGCAGGGGTGGGATTACAAAATTCGGAAAACCCTAATAAACCGGTAGTACTAAATGAGGAGTATATTCTGGAATATGCCGGTCTTCAAGCTATCGAAACACCTCTTAATTAGGTAATATCATGCGTGTAATAACAGCAATAACCGTATTTACATTCTTAATTTCTTGCAAGAATGAACCAAAATTACAGCTTAATTATACCGAAGGGAAAGCTTTTGGGACTTCGTTTTCAGTTCAGTTTATTGATGAAAAAGAAATAGATCTTTCAAAATCGTACGATAGTCTTACTGCGGTTATCAATGCTTCAATGTCTACATATATAAACGACTCTGATATCTCAAGAATCAATAAAGGAGATACGAGGGTTGTTATTGATGATCATTTCAAGAAAGTATTTACCGTTTCAAAATATATATATATAGAGACTGAAGGCGCTTTTGATCCTACCATTGGCGTTTTGGTAAATGCATGGGATTTTGGTCCAGAGGGAAGAATAACTTCACTAGATAGTCTTAAAATAGATAGTTTACTAGTTTCGGTTGGTCTGGATAAGGTGGTGTTGAAGAATGATAGAATTATTAAAACTCACAAAAACACTTTTATTGATTTTAATGCACTTGCCAAGGGATATGCAGTAGACGTTTTTGCAGAGTTTCTTGAAAACAAAGGGGTCAAAAATTATTTGGTCGAAATAGGGGGGGAGATACGCGCAAAAGGAACGAATGCAATTAAGCAGAAACCTTGGAGAATAGGATTGGAAGATCCGAACTTTGATGGTACCCAGTCTTATAGTAAGGTGATTACTTTACAAAATGGAGCTATGGCAACTTCTGGGAGCTATCGTAAATTCAAACTTGACAAAAAGGGGAATCGCTACGCACATATTATCGATACCAAGACCGGATATCCTCATAAGTCTAATTTGCTAAGTGTCTCGGTACTTGCAAATACCTGTATAGAAGCTGATGCCTATGCAACGGCGTTGATGTCTATGGGACTAGAACGATCCAAAGAGTTTTTGGCCATACACCCCGAGTTGAAGGTGTTTTTTATTTATGAAAATCAAGATAAGGAGTTAGAGACTTTGGCAATAAATAGCTTTCCTGAGGATTGAATAAATGATCGTTGCTTTTTTCAAAAAGCAACGATCATTTAAGGTAGAATTAAAGGTTTGATTTAATAGATAGAGTTTTAGATTTAGCACCGGTAGTTCCGAGAGTTGGTCCATACCTAACAACTATACTAACCGCATACGCTTGTAATCCTCTTGAGTTTTCGTAAGCTTGATGAGTTGTGACGTATCTAGCTGAGTTTTCATCATACCCCGAACCCTCAGTAATTGTTACACCAGATGTTGACCAATCGTATTGCCAGTTATCCTTACACTCGCACTTAAACCACTTACACTTTTTTTTCTTCTTATTAATATCACATCTTGTATAACGAATGGATTGATACCCACTATTATATGCATTGCAAACAGAATTTATTTTATAATTTTTAATTTTAGCTTTTATTGAAAAATAGATACCAAATTTCTCGTACTCTAACTTTATTTTTGAAGAATAGGTTGTCCCATTATATTCATACTTATTATCATTGCATTTTTCTCGAGCATCGTTTCTTCCACTAGCTGATTCACAAGTTCCTATTAAGCTTTTGCCATCATTAGTTTCGTAAAGATTGATACCTTCTGCTAGTGAGGTGTTGTTTTCTTCGCATAGCTCTAATAACTCAATTACATTGTAATCAAAAGGAAAAGAAAATATATCTCCAGTATTACTTTTTCCTTCAGACATTAATGCCAGCGCCTTTTGATTAGATTTTTCCGAAACAAGTACTTCTTTTGTAACAAGGTCCAATTTTACAGTATATGTTCCAAGTTTAATAAACCCCTCGTCATTGATAAGGTCATAAATTTTCAGATCCATGTCCTCTTCATCAACATAGTTTAACATCTTTGAGTTAGAAAGCTTGCTATTCTTTGCTTTTCGAAAAGAAGTAAAATGAGAGGATTTTAGTAATGAATTAAATTTTTGATCACTATAATTGTCAAAAATGTCTGAGTATGAGTGAACATTTTCGAAACTTAGCATTTCTTTGTTGTACAACGATAGATCTCCATCTTTAAGAACTTCCTTATCATCTGTATCACAGGAATTTGAAATAATTATTGCCAATGCTATGGCTAATAAATGAACTGTTTTTTTGATTTGTGTAAATGACATAATTAAATAATTTTAGGTTATTAACTATGTATACGTGTTGAATGCCATCAAATCTTACCCAAAGATTTAAAGGTTTTTATGAACTATAGCATCCTTTAAAATCTAGCCTTTAGCCTTTTGGTAGTATCGGTAATAGTTTCCGCCTGTATGGAAACTGATACTTATGCCGTAGTATTTAATTCGATGGGAATCAAACATCACAAACAATTTTTGGAAAGTCGTTCTGGACTGAAATTTTTTTATGCATGAAGAACCACTTTTATAACCGAAACCAAAATATAGTTCTTCAAAATCAAGCATTGTATTAAAAAAGGTTAGGGAGTAGCCATCAGAATTTAATTTTTAGTACGGATACTTTCAGCTTCTAGCAATATCGGCCAAATTGCTTTTCAAGAAATTGTGATTTTTAGTTAAAGAGATTTACAAAATGGGTAAAAAATTTATGAATAGCTGGGTAAGATTTGATGGGATTCAACACTTAATTACAAAGTTTAATCTTAAAATCTAATAAATTATGAAAAAAAATGTACTCTTTTTTCTGCTTATTTTTATAAGCTCAATTTTTGTTGTTTCTGCCCAGTATGATTTGGGAAGTTTTTACAAATATTACCAACGTATTACTGTGCGGGATGGTGGCCGTGTTCTGGATCAGGAAGGTGGTCAATACGATACAAACGCACATGCCGGAAGCTATCACGGAGGAACAAATCAAGAATGGGTAGTAATGCCCTTATTTATTAAAGTAAAACAAGGAAATGTAGAGATAAGCAGGGATCATATTATAGCTTCCAGGAAGAACGGCAAAATACTGGATGTAATGGGGTCTACCAACCTGTACTGTTACCCTAATTTTCATGGAGGAGATAATCAATTATTTAACCTTAATTCAAGACCTTTCAGTTACTGGGAGATTTCCAGTCCGGCATATATAAACAAAGTATTTGATAAATCAGGTAGTTCAAGTAATAAAAATCCTTTTACAAGGCCCAAAAAACATCGCAATAATATATACATGGGAAATGTACATGGAGGTGCCAATCAACAATTTAGATTCACAAATGAAGTCAGCATTTCTAACCGTATCAACAGTTTAAGGTATCAACGACAGTTACAAATTCCTAAACCAAATAATCCAACCAGTTTTAATGAAATTTTACCTACTGAAACTCAAGAAGTTTTTTATTCTGAAACATTGATCCCATTCTCTCTGGTAAAAAATGACGCAGGTTTTCCGCCAAATATTCAGGTAGAAAGAAGTCCATATTATCGTTTGGAAAGAACTCGTTTTTACAGAATACCTTCAATTTCTGGTCCAACTGAAACTCAGCCAGATCAAACATATTACCCTGGTCAGTCTCAAACAAGAACAATACGAGTAAAAACAGGAATGAAAAGAAGTAAAGTGACTGAAGTCTCTCGAAAACTCAATGTTTCATTTACGGCAAGTAAGGAAGTAGGAATTACCATTCCCAAAACTCCAATATCATTAAAATCATCTAGCAGTATATCTTCTGGGTTAGAGTTGCAAGAAAAAGAAATAAATTCTTATGAAGAAACCTATGAAAGAGAGGAAACATTAACAACCACCTTTAGTGTTTCAGAACCCATTAGAGTTGTGCATTATGTCCTTGTAGATCGTTATAGATTATACAGAATGGATGGTACGCAATTGCTTAGATGGGATGTTATGACCAATGAAAAACATCTTGCGACTTTCCCAGAAGCCAAAGTTGAAGGAAATCCTGGGGGCCGTATTTTTAGAATCAAACCTAAACCAGTAAGTAACAGTTACAATATCTGCTGGAAAGATGTTGTTGGACTTCAGGTTAATGGTAACGCTCTTAAAAAGACGAATACTACTTCTTGGTGGAATTCTGGTGCTGCATCTACTGGTAAATTACCATCTGGGCAGAATGGATGGATAGAGATGACAGCCTCTGAAACGAATACTTATCGCATGTTTGGTTTATCACAAACCAATACTAATGAAACCTGGAATACAATTGATTACAATTTTTATTTAATGGTGAATGGAAATATTAAAATATATGAAAAAGGGATTTTTAAAACCAATGGGGGGACCTATAAGATCGGTGATAAGATTAGAGTAGAACGATCAGGGAATAAAATTTTATACAAAAAGAACGGAACGATTATCTATAGTAGTACCACAAACCCTAATATTTCCCTAATGGCAGATGTGAGTATGTATACCCCCAATGGTACCATTACAAATGCTAAAGCCTCATTTAATTGCTCTTCAAGAATGGTTGAAAGCACTATAGAAACACCCATAGTTTTGGGTGAAAAAAATGTAAAAAGCCAGGGTAAGGCAGATCAAAAGATTAAGCTATTGACCAAGGTATATCCAAATCCAACCAAAGGAAGATTTACCTTTGATTTTGGTCAGCCTCTAAGAAAATTTTCAATACAGATATTTAATATAAGTGGAGCGATGATTTACGAAAGAATTGAAAACAAAGGTTTGAATAATCATATAGATATAGATCTTTCTTCACAATCCAAAGGTGTTTATTTTATTAAATTTATCTCTGAGGGTACTTCGGTTTCTAAAAAAATAATTAAAGAGTAACAACTACAGTTATTTTGACATCAAGATTAAAGCTCTTTCTACATACAGAAAGGGCTTTTCTTGTCAAACTCAGATTTTTTATCATAATACAATTTGAGTTACATTGGTTTGTAACAAACCGGAAGTATTTCTCCTTTGGCAAGACAATATTTTGTTACTTCTTGTGGTGCTATCTTTTGAGAATAATCTACTTCTTCAACATTAAAACCAATGGTTCTTAGTTTTTTAAAGTAATCTTTCCCGTAGACTCTTACATGGTCGTATTGCCCAAATATTTTTGCTCGCTCTTTGGGGTCAGTAATACTGTTATCTTCAAAAGTTTTTTCACGATTTAGATCCTGCGGAATTTGTAAAATAGCCATTCCACCTGGTTTCAGTACCCTGAAAAGCTCCTGCATAGCTTTGGTGTCATCTGGGATATGCTCTAATACATGATTGCAGAAAATAATATCGTATTGATCAGTATCAAAAGGTAAATCACAGATATCTGCTTTTACATCTGCCAAAGGCGAATTAAGATCTGTAGTCGTATACTCAAGGTTTTTTAATTTTCTAAATCGTTTATAAAAAGCCTGTTCGGGTGCAAAATGCAATACTTTTGCTGGTGCAGAAAAAAAACTGGTTTCATTTTTAAGGTATAACCAAAGTAATCTATGTCGCTCTAATGATAGGGTAGAGGGAGAGAGAACATTGTCTCGTTGTGTTCCATATCCATAGGGTAAAAATTTGGAGAAACTTTTCCCGTCGATGGGATCTGTATAGGTATTTCCTCTTAAAAATAAAGATATAACAGGCCTAACCAAGTAACTCAACCGAATCAATAGCGGCCTGGGGATCGTGTTTAGTATGAACTTGAAGAGTTTTTTCATAAGTTGAAGTTACGCAAAGAGCACAAAGAAGGCGCAGAGTTTCGCAAAGTATTGCATAATAAAACGTTTGATTCTATTTTTTAGAAGACTTATATGAAAGTTAATAAGAAGTCCAAGTTTATATTCCCCAAGTTTTAGATAGGTGAGAATTTGTGCAGAATGTACATCTGTGAAATATTCGACTGTTTTTAATTCATAACAGAGGCATTCTTGATATGCTGACTCAAGAAGACCTGGCCCTAAATTCTTATGTACTTCAATTGCACATCCTATAATAATTCTTGATGTATCATCTTCGGTCATTCTTTGTATCGCTTTGTGACTCCTTAGAGAAACTTTGGGTAACTTTTAGAAAGAATATAAATTAAACAGTCAATATTTCTTGTCTAAAAGCATCTTCTTCATCAGACGCAATACCAAGAGCTTGATAGATGTACTTGAAAGTTGAAAGGATTTCTGGTTTCCCATCGATAAGTGCAACATCATGTTCGAAATGAGCACTTGGTTTCCCGTCTGCGGTCACTATCGTCCAGCCATCTTCTAATTGTTTAATTCTATGTGTACCCATATTGATCATAGGCTCGATGGCTACAACCATTCCTTCAATGAACTTTTTACCTCGCCCTCGTCTGCCATAGTTTGGCATTTCTGGATCTTCATGTAGCTTTTTTCCAAGACCATGTCCAACAAGTTCTCTTACAACACCATAACCTGCAGCTTCTGTATATTGTTGTATGGCATACCCAACATCTCCCACTCGATTACCTCGTTTAAATTCGGAAATCCCTTTATACAATGACTCTTTGGTGATATTAAGTAATTGTTCTACTTCGGGAGCTACTTCACCAATGGTGAATGTATAAGCGTGATCACCATAAAAATCATTTTTAATAGCTCCACAGTCAATAGCTACAATATCACCTTCTTCAAGGGGCTTATCTGTTGGGAGACCGTGTACTACTGCTTCATTTACACTGGTCAAAAGTGTAGAGGGGCAACCATATAATCCCAAAAACCCCGGAACAGCACCTTGATCTCTAATAAACTCCTCAGCAATTTTGTCTAATTGCTTTGTGGTAATTCCCGGCTTTAACTCAGAAGCTAACATTCCTAATGTCTTTGAAACAACCAATGCACTCTCTCGCATCAATTCTATTTCTTCACGTGTTTTGGTAATAATCATAGGTTTATGGTTCCATTTTTAAGGAATGGCAAATTTACAAAGAATATTAAAATATGTAATTAATCCTCATACGAATGTTTATAAGGGGCACCGGATACAATTGCTAGTATGTCTTTTTCCAGGGTCTCTCTCGCAAATTCTACATAACGACCTATTTCTTTTCCATCTTTATAGAAGATAAAAGTAGGTACACGTTTAATAGCTAACCCATTTTCATAGCCTTCAGGAGTATTTTTTGCTCTGGTAACCGTAATAAGTTCAAGATTTTGATAATCAAAGTCGGCTGCATCAAGAATTTTGTAAAAATTGGGAGTTTCTCTTTTACTATCCCCACACCAGGTTCCCATAAAGGCTTTAATCGAAACATTGTCGAGATAAGGAGCGATTTTTTCTACTGTATAGATGTCTACTTCATAATCTTCATAATTTTTATTGAACCAGGTTCCAAATGGCTCTTGTTCTAGCGCTTTTCTTTCGTGTTTTCCTATCAAAATATCGGGTTTTGATTGTGCAGAAGAAGTTGTATTTGTATCCTGTTCTGAAGTTTCGGGGTTGGATTTTTCTGAAGATCCGTTTGTGTTTACAGCAATTGAAGCGCTAATACAGGCATTTAGAAGTATCGCAACTATAATTAATAGTATTTTTTTCATGATTTAATTACTTGATTGAATACCTACGAATATAAGACATAGGCTAAGCCAACCACAATAATTTAGATGTAGTTTAACAAAAAAACATTGAGATTTGTTTGATCTTTACCTTATTTTACCAAGGATTTTTGTGTCATAGCATTGGGTTGATCAACGCCCATAAGATCCAAAATAGTAGGTGCAATATCACCCAAAACTCCGTCTTTTACTTCAGTATGATCTTTGTCGATCAAAATGAAAGGTACTGGATTGGTCGTGTGAGCAGTATGCGGTGTTCCATCTGGGTTAATCATAGTTTCACAATTTCCATGGTCTGCAATAAGTAGGGTAGTGTACCCATTTTCGAGTCCGATTGTTACGACATCTTTTACGCAGGTTTCTACCGTTTCACATGCTTTGATAGCGGCTTCCATAACTCCGGTATGCCCTACCATATCCCCATTGGCAAAATTAAGACAAACAAAATCTACTTCACCTTTTTGTAATTCTGGTACTAATGCATCTCTAAGTTCGTAGGCACTCATTTCTGGTTTAAGATCGTATGTGGCTACTTTTGGTGAATTTCTTAAGATTCTGGTTTCTCCTTCAAAAGGTTCTTCTTGACCTCCAGAGAAGAAAAATGTGACATGAGGATATTTTTCAGTCTCTGCAATACGAATTTGTTTTTTACCCGATTTTGCCAATACCTCTCCCAGGGTTTCAGTAATGTTTTCTTTGTCATAAACCACTTTGATTCCCTTAAAAGTATCATCATAATTGGTCATTGTTACATAATATAGCTTGAGTTTGTGGGTATTGTACTCATGCATATCATTTTGAGAGAGCATTTCAGTGAGTTCTCTACCACGATCTGTTCTAAAATTGAAGAAAATCACCACATCACCAGCTTTTATGGTAGCAACCGGAGTATTGTTTTCCTGAATAAGAATAGGCTTAATAAACTCATCAGTAATGTCATTGTCATAACTAGATTGAATGCTATCTACCGCATTATTTGAAGCCTTACCAATTCCATTTACCAATAGATCATAGGCCAATTTTACACGTTCCCATCGTTTATCTCTATCCATAGCATAGTATCTTCCTATGATTGAAGCTAATTTCCCTGTGGTTTTTGACATATAAGTCTGAATATCTTGGATATGTCCTTTTCCGGATTTTGGATCTACATCACGGCCATCTGTAAATGCATGAAGAAAAACGTTTTTCAGATCATAAGAATTGGCAGCATCTAGTAGGCCTTTGATGTGGTTTATGTGAGAGTGGACTCCACCGTCACTAACCAATCCTAATAGGTGAATGTTCTTATCATGTTCTTTTGCATATTGAAAAGCTTCTATTAGGGCTGATTCATCTTTAAGTGTGTTTTTTTTGACTGCCATATTAATTTTGGCTAAATCCTGATATACAATTCTACCAGCTCCCAGATTCATATGTCCAACTTCACTATTTCCCATTTGGCCATCTGGTAACCCTACATGCAAGCCATCGGTGCGTAAAGAAGCATTAGAGTATTCTTTATATAAATTATCTATAAATGGTGTTTTTGCATGATCGATTGCCGATACCTTTGGGTCAGGAGAAGTACCCCATCCATCTAAGATCATCAAGATTACTTTTTTGTTCATAACGTGCTCTAATAAATTAATGTTTTTGGTTGGTTGTTATTTTAAACTTTTGACCTGTGATCTAGGCGCAAGAAGCAAATTTACAACTTCGATAACACCCACACAAAAAGCTATGGTTATTCCTGTGTAATTAAAATTTTTTATCAAGGGTATAACTGGTGTTTTTTTGTGAAACTCTTAATGTAATGGTGTCAAGAAGGTTAAAAATGAGTTATTCTTAAGATTGTGCTATGCGCTATAAGAATAGTATAATTTATAAGTATCGTTAAAATGTGAACTTTGTAGGTAAGAGCATTACTCAAGAAAAGTTCAATACAAATACCATCACTATCCAAACGTTTTGTTGGGTAAAAGTTAAAAACTTGTTATTTAATGATTTGAATAGATTATTAGATAATATTAATAGTATATTTGTTAGTAAGTCTATTGATATTTAATAGTTTTACTTTTAATATTTCATGAATCTGTATAACCAGACAATTATGAAGAAAAATAGAAACAATCTTGGCTCTTATGCTACTTGTTTCTTTTGAAACGGCACCTGAGATATTAAAGCAAAGGACAAACATGTTAATTGTGTTATAGATATTGTAAAGACAAGTAAGCTAAAAAACTTTTAAAAGCATTGAAAAAGAAAAAACATAAAAAGATTTTGTTTGATTGATTTGTTCGTTTTCCCTTATAAATTCGGTTATCACATTGTGGTAATCGAATTTATCTTTTTAAGAAGTCTTCTCAGAAAACACGTATCATAATGTTTTGTTGTAGTTTGGTTAAAGTTCTGTTATTTAATAAGATAAGTGTAACGAATATAGGCGTTTTATAGTCTTGTTAATATGAAAGTCATTTGAACTTTTAATTCTTGGCTGCAAAAATGCATTTTGGATCCTAATTTTATCCTTTTTTCGTATCGTAGTTATGGCTATGCTACTTAAAAATGGATGTAGTATAGCACAAAAGCCTATTTTTTGCTTCCAGACAAAAAGTTTAAATGCCTTCGCATCATTCAAATAATCAAAATCGAATAATTATGAAAAAAACAGTTTTGGCCACTTTGGTGGTAATGTTTATTACTTCTGTTAGTTTTGCAACAGTAGTTAATATGGCTACCGATAGTCATAAGCATGATCTTACTAGCATTAAAGTTAAAGTTAATCCATTTTGTATGGCTATAGTAAAAGGTGATTTGGGTGCCGTAAAAAAAATGATCGAATTAGGAAGCGATGTAAACGAAAAATCTGAAGGGATGACACCGCTAATGTATGCAGCTCGCTATAACAGGGTAGATATCATTAGAGTTCTTGTAAAAAAGGGAGCAAATATCAAAACCAAAGACAGCAAAGGATATAACGCAATGAAGTTTGCAAAATTATCGAATGCAAAAGAGGCTATTGCTCTTCTGGAAGAATTGTCCTAACGACTTTTCAAAGTTATTTATGGTATTCAAAAACTATTTGGGATAGATTTTATACTTCTCAAATAGTTTTTTTATGTCAAGTTATTACTTTTTGAATGCTCTAATAGCTTCTCTTATTTTTTCTATACGATTTTCGGGATCAGGGTGTGTACTCTGGAACTCTGGTGTGCGATTGGGTCCGGCTGCTGCCTTTAGGATTTTCATGACCCCAATCATTTCTTCTGGGTTATAGCCAGAATTAATCATAAACAAAACACCAAGTTTGTCACTTTCCAGTTCATCATCACGACCATTACCCAAAAGTATATTTTGACCAACTCCATTTATCAATCCACCCATATCGGCCCCTACAGAAGCTCCAGTAGACATTGTTTTCCAAAATTCATGTTCGGCTATTCTCTCGGCAGAGTGTCTTCCTAATACATGACCAATTTCATGCCCCAGTACTCCGGCTACCTGATCTTCATTTTCAAGTTTGGCGAGAAGGGCATAGGTTATAAAGATCTGCCCTCCGGGCAATGCAAAAGCATTAATTGTATTAGAATCAGCCAAAAGATGAAATTCATATTTGTAAGGAGTTTGTTTGGCCATACTAGAACTCACAAGCTTATTACCTACCATATCAATATAACTTTGCAGTTTTTGATCGGGATATAACCCGCCGTGTTGTTGTGCCATTTTCGGAGCACTTTGCAATCCTATTGCAATTTCCTGATCACTGGTCATGCTAATGTTTTGCACTCTGTTGGTATAGGGATTTAGGGTTTTATTGTTGCACTTTTTTATAAAAGCAAAAGCAACAATCGCAAGACCTATAAGTATTCTAATTTTTAAACCACCACGTCTCATTAAAATTGGGTTATGATTAATACTTAAAGTTAATAAATAAAAAAGTTGCTTACTAATAAAATGCCCAAAACACTTTATAGTAAGCAACTACTAGAGGCGCTATTCTAACGTATAGAATAGGATTAGTGCTAACTAGCATAGTTGAGTTTGCGTAGTTTAGCGATAAAAAATTTGTGTATAATAATATCTTCCGTTTTCATCTTTCACAGCGGCGATACCAATATGCGTATAGTTCCCTTCTATATTTTCTCGATGTCCTGTTGTACTATTAATCCATGAAGTCATAACAGATTGTGCAGAATTTTGGCCACTGGCTACATTTTCACCCATAGCCCTTGCATTTTCTTTCTCTTGCAATTCAAGAAATTTTGAGTTCCCATTATCATGACTAATGCGACCTTGCGAAATCATATATCGAGAATGATCAGCAGCTAGTTGATTGCGACGTTACTTTTTTCCAAAGTAGATAATCCTTGTTCTTGTCTGTGTTCATTGACTAATCTAAAAATTTCATCTACTACCAAAGTTTCACTAGTAGTTTGGATAGTGTCTTCATCTTCAGAGCAAGAAAATGTGCCAAATAATAGTATAAAGGCACAGCAAAATTTCAATAAAGTTGTTTTCATTATTATGTAAGTCTTTTGAAATAAAAACTGAAATACAATAATTTTAGTATATAGCATTAAGAAAATAGAACTTTAAAATAAGTTTTAATTTCTTTCTCTAAAGATTATGGTAGTGTAGTAATTCTCGCCTCTGCTGTTTTGCGCTACACCAATTCCTATATTGGTATAACTAGTACCTAGTAGTATGGCTCTATGAGAAGAATTATCCATCCAACGATTAAATAGCTCTTCAGGCGTATAAAATCGAGCATTTAATTCTACCACGATTGCAGCATTTTCAGTATTTTGAAGCTCTAATTTTCTTTCCCCATTACCGTCGATACTAAGCTCATCATTACCAGCCGTAACTTTAACATGGCCTATTGCCAAGCTTTCAGCGGTAGCATTTATCTGCATGGGTTCTAGGGATTGTGATTGCCGTTCAGTGTTTATGAGGCTTAAAATTTCTTCTGCTTCAGTAGAATCCGCATTTTGAGTAAACTCAAGATTTTCAGAAGATCCCGAATCTTCAATAGCGTCATCAGACGAACAGGATTGAAAAATAAAGGAATGTACAAATAAAACTAATAGAATAGTAGTAATTTTTTTCATATACAAAATTTTGGGGCATTAGATTTTGTAGTAAAAATAATACAAAATATAGATATAATCAAAATAAATATCGATTAATGTCTAAAATATTCTGTGAAACGTACTTTTTGATAAATTTTTCAGAGAAAAACTCCGCTCCTAATAGTTCGACGTTTTGTAACTCTGCTTTGATGCTTATTTTCCTATATGCTCGAAGCATCGGAATAGAAAGAGGGGCATACGAATAATGCCAAGGCTCGTATTTAAAACCTTTTCGATCTTTATCATCTGTATATACCAAATAAAACCCAAAAGAATTGGCATGTAAATCCAACCATTCTTTAAACCTGCAAAAAGGACCATCACCCTCGAAATTTTCTTCAAGTAGCAGCCCTTTTGGTTGAGGAGCATTACCATCGACAATATCGATGTCGGTACCCCAATGATGTCTTGAGGTACCGGGAATGGTAGAGTACTCTATAATTTTTTGAATAGCTTGAGTAGGGGATAGCCCTTCACTGGTAAATTTTTTGTATTTGCGCTCCCATATACGATTTTGATGTGCATAGTTCCTGTAGCTAGACACAACTTTAATTTTGAAACCACTTTTTAAAGCTTCAGTCTTCATTTTTAGAAATGCTTCATGTGCTTCTTTTCTTAATTTATAACCTTCACCAAAAAGTATGGGATCACTTTTTCCCATGAGGTCATCTTTAGAAAATTCTGACTGAAGCGCAGAGAAGGATAATAGTGATAGGCCTATTAATCCTAGCGAATTTATTTTTATGAAATCCTTCCTTAACATAAAAGCTTTTATAGCGCATCTTGACTATTCCAAAATCCCGTCAACAATGCCATAATCCAGAGATTCTTGTGCATCCATCCAGTAATCACGGTTAAAATCCTTTAAAACCTTTTCTGTATCCTGTCCACAGTTATCGGCAAGAATCTGTGCACTAAGTTCTTTTGTTTTTAAAATTTCTGCAGCTTGAATTTCAATATTCGATGCCTGCCCTCGCGCACCACCACTAGGTTGATGAATCATAACTTTGGCATGGGGTTGGATAAACCTGCGACCTTTTTCGCCAACACTTAGCAAAATAGATCCCATAGAAGCTGCCAATCCTGTACAAATAGTAGAAACAGGACTCTTTAAACTTTTAATGGTATCGTACATAGCAAATCCAGACGTAACATAACCCCCGGGACTGTTGATGTATAATTTTATTTCTTTATCACTTATCATATCGAGATACATAAGCCTATCGATTACATGTTTGGCAGATTTATCATCTACTTGTCCCCATAGAAATACACTGCGTTCTTCTAAAAATTTTTTATCAATAAGGTCCTGTGTTTTTCCTGATTTTTCTTTCATTCTTAAGATTTTATTTTTTTTAGATATTCTTTAAACCTATGAGATAAATGTATACTAATTTTTGCAAAAAAACACTATAAGTATTTAGCATTTCACAAAATTTTACGAAGACTTAGAGAGTAACATCTGAGGATATTTTATAAGTCAAGAAACTTATTTAATAGAATTTAAGTGCAAATTAGTTTTTTCGTACTCTAACGGTGATTCTTCTATTGGTAATTACTTTGCAGGACGAAATAGATAGAACTACTTCGGTTCTGGTAGTACTGACACAGCCAGTTGTAGTGTTTCTTGCTTCGACAAAATAACTTCCTGCAGCTGTCGGGGTAAAACTTGTATTATTGCCTAATTCAAGACTGCCTCCGGTAGCTGCATTATACCAGTCAGCTGTTTCACCAGAATTTACAGTTACTGTTAACGGAGAAATAGGGTTTCCGTTACAAATCCTTTGGTTTCCTCCTCTAATGGGGGGGTTAGGAGAGGCACCAACTATAACTTCTACTGTACCTGTAAAACTATAACTTGCGTTATCATCATCTGTAATGGTAACATTGTAAGTATAAGATCCGGTATTTACAAGTGAAGTAATTACTGGGTTTTCAACCGAAGAGCTGAAAGTATAACCTGGACCGCTTCCTAACCACGAAAAAGTATAGGTAGTAGCCGGTGGGGGTTTTTGACCGGCGGCATTAGCAAAAAGATTTAAAGTTTCACCTAAACATATAGGGGCATTACTTGTAGGTACTACTTGCAAAGTACCTCCGCCAGTGTTAATATCTTCAAATTCATAATCGACACCGCCACCGCCCCCATTACAGCTTGCATAAATGGATCCTCCAATAGCTAATTTTTTGTTTGAATTACAAGGGTTATCGGTTACAAAAACGCCTCCATTTTCTAGTGATACAATGGTGTTAGCGGGTAATGAAAGGGTGGTAGACGTTGTTCTTGTCCATTCGATTTCCCCTGTTCCGGTTATGGTTAATGTATTAAGTAATAACGATGAATCAGCATTTATTTCCAATCGGTCAATACCTGCTGTATTATCTCCGACCGTTAAAGAATTAAAAGTGTTTGGAATATTTGAGTCTAAAACAATAACATTTCCACCTTCAATAGAAACATCGTTGGTTCCTGTAACCTCACCTGGATAGGTGGTTGTTGTAATCCACGCAGTCCCATTGTATATTTCCCAAATGGATGCGTCAGTCCAGTTTCCATCATTAATCGATCGATAATCATTAACCGACTGGGCGAGTAATGTTGGAAACGCCATTAAACACAGTATAATAACCGTGAAAATTTTATTTGTAGGTTTACTAGTTAAAAATAGCACCGTAATATTTACATTCGATATGCTTACTTTATTTTTGATAAATGACATATCATTGTTACCTAATAAGGGGTATTTATTAAGTAAAATTTCTATTGACTACTATTTTGACGATCAAGTATCAACCTATACCCGAAGATAGGAATTATATTAATGCGTGCTTTGAGGAAAACCGTAAAAGGAATGATTTTACAATAAAGGAAAGAAAGGATAAAACCCTAAACATATATGTGCTAAGGGTTTTGATAAGGTTTGTATTTAAATAAAATAGATTTTATCTATTAATATAGAGATAACCTGCACGATCTTTTTGGCCATCAATTTTAAGTACATAGTAGTAGGTACCCACAGGAAGTTCTTCGCCCTTGGCAATAGTTGCTCTTCCTTCAGAAAGTCCACCCCAGGAATTATCATATCCCTTTTTATTATAAACCTCTACACCCCATCTGTTGAAGATAGAGAGTTCGTTATTAGGAAATGCTGCGATACCCTGAATAATGAAGGTGTCATTAAATCCATCACCGTTTGGAGAAACGGCTGTAAATACTTCCAGATCACCATCTAAAATTAATTCAGAACTGCCAAATGTAAGTACCATGTAGTTATTTGGGAGAAAAGATTCTGAAGTGATCTCACCATTACTCAGGTCTCCGGTAGTGCCAGAACTTCCAAGATTCACCCATTCACCTATGGTCTCATCCCATCCTACAACTCTTAAATCTTCAAGATCATCTACCAAAGTTGGAATGTTACTATTATCATCCCAGGTAAGTGTTACACGTGTCTCGGTATCTCCATCAAGATCCCAAAACTCGAACACACTTACAGCAAATAGTGTAGGAGCCCTGCTTTCGGTATCAAAACGATCTGAGAAGAAATTAGGGAAATTTGGATCTTCAAAGAAATAAGCACCTCTTGCCGTATTAGCTGAAGCACCATCTTCGATACGCATAGGGCGCAATCTGAAATCATCTCCTACAGGGAAAGTAAAATCTAAATCCCCTGTTAATGAGGCGTATCCATCCACAAAATGATCATCATCTTCTCCTGCGTATGGCGCATCATTTAGATAATCCAAGGATGTGGTAATATCGCCTCTGTTTCTTGGTGTTTGCACTCTTCCGGTGGTAAATTGTTGAAAATTACGCACTCCTGTTGCTACTTCAAGATATAAATCATCAAAAACATCGATTTCCATATTATAAAAAACAGGTCGATTATTTCCAGAAATAGTAAGTCTATCATCTGGGCTATAAAAACCTGCAAAACCTTCATTTTGGTCAAAAGCTCCATCATTAATCAGGTCTATATGAAAACCAACCTCGCCATCGGTATGTATTTGTAGGTCACCGAAATTATGAAAGGCTTCTTGACCATTAACTTTAGACAGAAAAAGTGTTAGCGCTATAAGTGTTCCTATGTAATATCCTCTTTTCATCTTAATTCTATTTTGCTCTGTAGGTTATTCTTCGATTGGTAATTACGGTTCCTGCTCCAACAGTATACACACCACCAAATTCTGAAGTCGCATTGGTAATAGGATCTGTAGCTGTAGCGGTTATAATACTCCCCACAGGAATAGCAGTTCCTAAGGTAATTATAAAACTAAATCTATTGGTGGTATCCGTATTTCCATCAACATCATTATAAAGTGAATTGGTGGTTGAGTCATTATCATCAATACCTTCAGTAACTGTGGTAAGATATGTTTCTCCTTCACCATAATCTTGAGTAACAGGACCTGATGGTCCCGTAATATTATTATCTCCTTCTGTCGCCGAACCTGTACCAATATCTGATAAAAATAATTCTAATATTGCTCCAGGTCTTGCCCATCCAATAATTTTTAATTGATTACCAGAAATAGACGCTGATTCAAAGATAGGGAAATTAATATACGCATTAGGTCCAACATCACTGTCACCATTATCATTAAGGTTAACGCCGTCTCCACCATTATCAAAACTTAGGTCAATACCTAATTGACCATTGGCATAAATGGAGTTCTGTGAGATAAGGTTTCCAGATGAAGCATTTTCTTCGATTACAATTCCATCCTGGATATTATTATTGATAATATTATTTAGTATTTGGAAATTACTGCCACGCACCCGTATTCCGATATCTTGGCAGGTATTTGTGCTAATTCCATTATTAACAATTGTATTCTCAGAAATAATAACGCCATCACTACCAGTTTCACTATCGATCCCTACAGAAGCCGCATTTTGAACCAAATTACGACGGATTTGTATGCCAGACCCACCTGTGATCCTTATGTTACCATCACAGTTGGCACTACCACCACTACTTACTCCGTTATCGGTGATATGATTGTCTTGTAAGATGGTAGAGGTTCCTCCACTTATTCTAACACCGGTTCTCTCGTTAGCAGAAATATAATTTGCTTCTACCGTTGCGGTACCACCAGTAATAATTACACCGTCTAGAATATTTTGCCCGCTAACGGCAGTACCGGTAGCATCAACTCCTATTAAATTTTCGGTAATTGTTGCAGAACCAGATTGTATTGAAATTCCGGCCAATGCATCACTGTACACAGAAATATTTCGAATTACTATATTATTAGCTTGTATAATAAATACATTTCCATCATCTTGATGTACCTGAATTTCTGGTAAGTTATAATTTGGAAGCACATTTGCAGAGGTTCCTACAGTAGTTCCACCAGATCCAACAGTTCCAGAGTTGGTATCAGTAGTAAATGCTGTTTGTGTTCTACCATCAATAACTGTATTGTCTGAAGTGATAGGGGATAAGGTGTTACTACCAGTTATGGCAATATCAAAATATTGATTAGGTGAAGTTCCGGTAAGACCAGATGCTGGAATCATAAATATCGAAGTATCTTCTCCAGCCGCAGGATTCAAAGAAGCATCATTGGGATGTGCTTCGATATCCAATCCAGTTTCATCTAGGGTATTAGCATTCACAATAAATTGTTCTAAGGATCCTTGTCCATTTTGGTTGGTATTCACAATAGTATTAAAGTTAAAACCAAAGTCCAGGTCTACAGCTCCTTCATCTGTAATTGTGACCGTTGATACGGTTTGTGATCCGGCTGGCAATGAGGCCCCGACTGTGATAACTGCTCCCGGGTCTTCTCCTGAAGGGTTTGCACCACCAACTTCATTAGCGACATCGCTAAGTGTACTTGCCGTATAATTTCTTCTGAAAGTTTGAACTGGGAAACATGTAGTACATGTTGACCCACCACCTCTGGATGATGTTACCGTATTATTTACCACACGTACTTTATATGTACCATTAACCATTCCTCCAAAAACATATTCACCAGAAGCATCGGTAGTAGTACTTTCAACAAAATTATCACTGCCATCATACAATTCTACCGTTACATTGGCAATTGGAGTGCCCGAGGAGGCAGTTATATTCCTACCAGCTCCTCCTGGATAATTAATATCTTCATAAACCGTTCCTGTAATTAAGTTACTAGGTACTTTTAGTACCACAGAATTAAGAATAATAAAGTCTTGACCAACTGAAACATTAGTTGTTACAGAGGTGTCACCGTTTTGTATGATCGAACTTAGGTCATATGTGTCCATATCGACACCCAAAGTAGTAGAATCAAAGGGTACTGTACCGTCAAAAGTAGTAGAATTAAAAGGGTTACTTATTGTTCCTCCACTTCCGTCAGGATCACCATTATTTCCATCTCCAGTTAGAGGTACATTTGTAACTGAAGTCGTAGTTAGTGTAAGTGATTCATTATTTACCAAGCCTTGATCACCTTCCCAAGATAACACGGAGGTTTTTGCTCCTGCCGGTGATATAGCAAAAAAGCTATCCAATGTATAGCTCGTTGTAGAGCTAGAAGTGTTAGTACCTTGCTGACCATCAAAACCGTTATAAAAATTAATACTTGCAGCTGGCAAAGAAGGATCAGAATAAAATATCATAAGACTCCAACCGCCAAATACAAGACCGCTATTACAATATATTGAGGAATTATCAACATTCAAATCAGTAACATCAAAAGTAGTAGTATTGATATTAGATATGCCTTGGATTATAGAGGTAATGTCGCTTACCATACCAAACGTGGGGATTTCAGAGGCTGCCGTTGCCCGACTTGTTATATCTGCTGTTATATTTTGACCTTCGAAGGTGACATTGGTGTCTGCACTAAATCCACTATGGGCCCATAATAAATAGGCTTTTTCTATAGTTGCCGTTCCTGGTATATTAGTAATTAGATCTCCAGATGCTGTAGCTGTTATAGAGCAAACATCGCTAGTGCTATCTCTAAAACTACCACTAGCAAGCGCATAATCGACATTTCCATTAAATCTTTGAAATAAGGTAAGTGGAGTATTGGCAGTATCTAAGTAATCATAAGCCGTAAAAGTAATATTGTCTAAAAAAATAGTCTCGCTACCTTCCCAATTACCACTAGCTGAATTAAAGGCAATACCTGCGCTTGCGGTAATATATTCAATAGGAATAGCGAATTCTATAGTCCCTGTATTGGCGCCGGTCGCGCCAGGAAAAAACCCGAAATTATCATAAAACCCCGTACCTTCGTTGAATAAAAATAGATTTAAACTTTCGTCACCATCTGTTCTGTTATAGTCAAAGGATACGATTACCGTTTCGTAGCCCGAAAGATCTAAGTTTCTAAAAATAAATCTGTCATCAAGATTTTGAAATCTTAGTTGATTACTATTCACTTGAATTCTGCCAGCAGTAGGGCTTGTACCCCCTTCATTTCCTTCTTGCCAATCTCCATTCCAGTTTTGTGTTCCATTATTATTGCTATAGGAGGTAGCGTTAAAATTATCTATATATGTTTCTTGACTATATATAACAGAAAATTGGATCATAGTAAAAAGTACTACAATAACTCTAATTTTTATGTCAAGGAGTATTTTCATTAACATTTTTACTTCACTACAAACACTACATTAATTATGGTATTGTCATCGGTTGGTTGCCCTATGATATCATAGGTCATTACACCCAATTCAGTAATAGAAATGTTTCTAAAAATAGTATCATCTGCATAGGTCACATAATAATACAATTCATCGGCGTCATATACAGGTATTCTAGGAGGAGCGCCGTTACTTACCGCCGATAATATTGTTCCAGGTGGATTAAGCGAATATTGATCTAAATATGCCTGGTATAAATTTATTGTTTCTCCATTAACATTCACAGACGCATCAATTTCTATAGAAGGCGGGAAGAAAACCCTTCCTGCTTTTGAAGTAATAGGAGCCATCGCTTGTATAACATCTTCTACGTTTGTTTCTAATGCTGGGGTAGGAGAAGCTGTTCCCGCGGGTATAGTAGGGTCGTTATTTACATCTACATTTACTACCATAGGCACTTCACTTGCATTTTCAAGAACAACCCAATCGACACCATTATATCGATACACTAGATCATCTGCAGTATTATAAACAACATTTCCAATATTGGCTGCTGCTTCTCCTGTGATAGTGTTTACATCATTCACTCTTGGCAAACCCATAGCAGTAAGATTTACATCTTGTGCATTTAATCCTAATGATAGGACAAGAAAAAAAGTTAAAAGGGGTAATTTATTTTTCATTTGACTATGTGTTAATTTTTAAATAGGCTATTGTTAAGTTTATTGTATTTGGGTTTCATAATGACTACAATTCTTTCTATAACATTGTAGTCATTATGCTGAAATTTTGATTATTGTAAGGTGATTACAGTAAACATGAACTCCAGATCTATATCCACTTTGGAGTTGGCTCCATTGTCACTATCTCCAATATTTACTCTAAATCCATTTTCTGTTTGAGCGTAATAGGTTATTCCTGGGTCATCATAGTTTGGTCCAGTGGCTGAGTCAGGACAATTTCCTCCGCAATCCAATATAGACAATTGAATGATGTAATGGGTATTAGGGACGCCTGGAGCTATCTCGGGTAGTGGAGTTGCAAATACAATCTCGTAATCTCCGGTATCCAGCCTTCTGGTTACAAATGGCGGGAGAGGCATATCTGTATTAGTAGCAATACCATAACTAGATAGTATAGTACCATCACCTTCAATTTTTCCGGCAGCATAGATAGTTGGCCCTGCTGGTGCTACGGGCAAATAAGCTCCACCATTGGCTCCCGCTATAATTTGGTTATCGGCTTCTGCACCTACAACTTGTGCTGTACCGGTGGTGTTTCCATTTTCATCGGTATATGTAATTTCTCCTGTTGCACTTGCATCATCTTGGGATAGAGAGGTTACGGTTTCGTTTACATTTACATCAGTACCGGCCTCATTGGTGTATTTAGCTATCGTTCTTGCCGTTCCTCCGGCAACTTCCGCATCTGTATTGCCGGGTTCCTGGGCTATTGAGGTGTTGGTATTAAGATTAACCAGTGGAATATCTACCGTATTTCCTTCAGAATCTGTAAGGGTTAAGGTATCATCAGTTCCATCAGTATCTGCATCGGTTA
>CANMLL010000020.1 GCA_947498775.1 uncultured Aquimarina sp. | reverse complement strand
TTTCTTCGTTTCATAATACAGTAAATTTAATCAATTTTTGAACTTAAATTACTGCCCTAATTGAGGGGGGAATTATAATAGTATTAAATCCTTTAAATCATCAAAGTTTTTATTCATCAAAAATTGGAAAGTTAGATTTTATTTATGACTCAAGTGAAATGGTAAAAGGGTTTAAACTATCAGGACAAAATTTCAAGAATATTGTATTTGAAAAATGATACTGTAGCCAACAACGATGATTGTTACGCAACCCAAAATTTTAAAGAAATTATATGTTTTCAACTTTCAAAAAATTTATAAATCTTTGGTTTTCAGCGTTAATTATTTTTTCAAATTCAAATAAATAACCTGATTCAGCCAAAAAAAGAAGTTGTGCAACAGCCACAACGTATAAAAAACATAGGGCTTTGGGGCTTAATCGAAAGGTCTGTGTATATTTGCAAAGTCCCTCGATGCCGCTAACTAGTGGTCACAAGAAACTCATATCCACTACCAAAAAAATGATAGTATTTATAGTGATTAGAATAACAATACTATAGATCCCAGATCAAATCTGGGATGACAAAAACAAAAAACTTTAAAGAAAAATACTGTCCATAAAGTCAAAAGAGAAAGACGCTAAAAAGAAGAAATACAGTTGATGACCGAAGCCGACAACGAATTAAATTCTTCAGAATGGTTCGGTGCAATCTTGAGATACTTTTGGTATTTGGGTAAAAGAGACTTCAATTCATTTTATAACCCTAAAGAGTTACGAAAAAATGTACTTATAGGGTATCTAGTAAAAATAATAGTAATTATTGCCATACTCATTACTGTAATTTATTATTCACAGAAATAAAGAGCTGGTGAAGATATCAGGACGATAATTCTGATATTCGTTTTCATGAAAACATCTCGACACACGCTCGTTCCTCACGCACTCGATGTGACGTTTCCTCAAAATACTCAAAACTTTTACCCAAAGCTTGCCAAAAGACAAGTACTCATAAACTCACTACCAGAAATTCCCCCCGTAAAAAAGGGGTTTATTCCCGATACCGCAGCGTTGGTATTTGCCATAAGTTTGTCATGATCAAAAATAACAGCCATAGCCCAGGCTATACTAGGTTTAAAAAAATCAAAAATTGAGTTTGTGTTAGTTAGGTAGCCCCATAGGATTTTTTTAAAACCCTGTGGGGTTTCTTATTGTACTCATACTTATACTAACTTCTTCATAACCCTATATTATATATTGACTAATAAAAGTTCAAAACTTAACGTTGTTACAACAAAATCTGCAGCCAAAACGTTATATATTGCAACAAATATTTCACACAAGAAATGAGTATATTACCAGAATACGGGCTGAAACAGTATCGAAATGCCACCAGGATCTATACCAAGACGGTTGCCGAAAGTCTGCAACTCTTTAAAGAAGAGCCTCGTGACCTAATGGTTTCTGTGTTTGTTTTTCACAAGCATGATGAGCTCGAGGAATTGGATAGTGCTATTAACTTTTTAAATAGTTTTGGTGAACTTGTTTATGCCGACTGGATAGATGAGGACATGTATGAAAATACTACCGAAGCCACCAAACGTGTTCATTTGGCTATTAAAGAAAAAATGAAGGCGAATCAAAAATTCATTTTTCTTGCTACCGAGAATGCTATTAACTCTAAAATGGGTAAATGGATGTTGGGGCAATTGCACGGTCAAAAAAATCTCGAACACATCGCTATTTTTCCAATACGAGGTGATTATAGCGATTATAGTGGAGAAGAATATCTGGATAAATATCCCTACATCCACGAAATTGAAACTGAAGTCTATGGCGTAGAATTTCCAGGCGGAGCGACCAAAGAACTAGGTTCCTGGCTTGCTTCATAATATTTTATTACCGTCTATTTATACTACTAAAAGGTAGTCTTTTTTAAGTCGAAAATCTTCAAAATAGCATCCCGTATTTCTTAAATCTTCTTACCACTTAAATTATTTTTTAATATTTTTTTAATACCTTAACAGGAAGTTACTGACAACCGACCCCATGTCTTACCATTTGTTAAAAAAATGTTATCTCCAAATAGGGGATATTTCATTTTTATACGTCTTTATATAAAGAAACCAATACAACCAATAAAACAAAAACAAACAATTCAAACAATAATTTAGATTACAAACCGCCCCAAAGCTAATTTCTAAAATTTGTAAGTATGTCTTATACGCTATCGTATATGCCATGCAAATAGATTTTGGTGAAAAGAGTAAAAAAGGGAGAATGCTTCTAAAAAAACTAGGTATCGTATTTGCGATTAGTGCTGTATTTAATGCTATTTTAATACAACATACAAACCTTTGGTATGTCAACTTTTTTAGAAAACAGAACTCACTTTCCACATGTACACAATCAACATCCTCATTTCTTAGTACTTGTGCTTACCTATCCTTTATTTCTAAATCACAATTTATTAAAAAACATATTGCACCCTAAGCTTGTCGAAGGGAATCACTTTTATTGTCTAATCAAATCATAATTGTATGAGAAAACAACTCTTTATTTTAATGTTTACAGTACTTCTAGCTGGTTTTGGGTACGCCCAAACCACAATCACCGGTACTGTACGGGACGCCATAAGTCCTTTACCCGGGGCCACAATTGTAGTTAAGGGAACTGCAACTGGAACTACTACAGATTTTGACGGAAACTATGCTATCGAAGCCAACAATGATGATATTTTGGTGTTTTCGTACCTGGGATATATTACCCAGGAAATACCAGTTTCTTCGAGAACTACCATCAATTTGGTATTAGAAGAAGATGCAGAAGCACTCGACGAAGTTATCGTAACATCTTTGGGCTTTGTAGAAAAGAGAGATAAACTATCTTCTACCTATTCAAAAATTGATGCTGATAAGTTAGTGCAGCCGGTAGAAAATAAAATCATCGACGGTATTGCCGGTAAGGCTGCCGGGGTGACTATCAGTGCTACTTCGGGGGATCCGGGAGCCGGTTCTAATATACAGATTAGAGGTACCAGTTCACTAGGAGGATCTAGTCAACCGCTTATTATTGTCGATGGGATACCGTTAAATAATGATACACTTGAAGGTTCTGGCAGTAGCGACACTTCTGCAGGGGTATCACAACAATCCAGGCTTAATGACCTTAACCCAGATGATATCGAATCATTTCAGGTGTTTAAAGGAGCTTCTGCAGGGGCTTTCTATGGAACCAGAGCCCTTAATGGGGTAATCGTAATCACCACCAAAAAAGGTAAAAAAGGTAAGATGAGTGTTAGCTTTACTTCTGGGGTTTCTATTGATGAAATATCCTATAAGCACCCGTTGCAACAGTCTTATGGACAAGGAATCAATGGTAATTATAGCCCAACATCGGCATTTTCCTGGGGGGATAGAATCTTAGATAGATCGGGCGCCGCAGATGAAGTAGATACCTCTGGCCAATTTTTTGAATCCCTGGTAACCGATAATGTGATCTACCCTATTGTTCAAAAAAATGAAACCAATCGATATACCGACAGTAATTTTGACAAGGTATTTGGTACCGGGATTACGCTGGATAATCGTTTCACCATCAGTACTGGTAATGAAAAAGGAACGTACTTCTTAAGTGGTGGCCATGTAGATCAAAAAGGAACAATCAACAGTAGTTTCTATAAAAAGACGAATTTCACTTTAAACACTTCTCAGAAATTTACAGATAAACTTACTGCCAATATCAAGGGAAACTTTGTACATACAGGTTCTAATCGAATTCAGCAGGGATCCAATACTGCGGGGCTATATCTTGGATTATTACGTACCTCACCAGATTTTGATATTACTGATTACATTGGTGATTATAATAATGGTTCTGGAACCATAGTACAATCTCGTCATCGTTCGTATCGTAGATACCTTGGCAACAGTGATAATCCTATTTACAATAACCCACTCTGGACGATTAACGAGCAGGAAAACACTGCTACCGTAAACCGATTTATTGGTACTGCAGAGCTACAATATCAATGGAACGATCATATAAATTCTATCCTAAGAGGTGGTGTTGATTTCTATTCAGATAATCGGGTATATTTCTTTCCGTATTATACGGCAAGTGCGGCCCGACGATTTGGTTTACTAAATGATGAAACGATCAACAATCAAGAATACACTATGGATATATTGACGTCTTTTAGATATGAACTCGCTGAAAAGTTAAATACCAACATAATTTTGGGATATGGAATCAATGACCGAAGAAGAAAACGAGATTTTATTGAGGCTAATAACTTTATTGCCAATTTTAGAAAGCCATTGGATCCATCAGAGATTTCTGCGAAAGAAAATATTACTGCCGAAATAACTAGAACATTAAGAAGAAATATTCGTTTCTATGGTACTGCAAATTTTGATTATGCAGATCAATTATTTTTATCTTTTGGTGGTGCCTTTGAAAAACATTCGGTATTGCCAAAAAGCAACAATACTTTCTTCTATCCTAGTGTAGAACTAGGATGGACCTTTAGTAAGATTATCGAAGGGTTTGATGCTTTATCTTTTGGTAAAGTTAGATTGGCTTACGGTCAGGTAGGTAATGTACCACTGGCACATAGAGAACAAACTGTTTTTGAAGTAGGAGCTTTTTCTTCTTTCTCAGACAATATTGCTTTGGAAGATTTTGGAGGCGGATTTCAATTTAATGAAGCGCTTGGTAATCCTAATCTAAAACCAGAGATCAAAACAGAATATGAAGCGGGTATCGATCTTCGTTTCTTTAAAAACAGAATTTCGCTATCAACTACGTATTATCAAAATGAAACAGAAAATTCACTATTACCTATATCTATATCTCCTTCAATAGGATTTTCAGAAATCTATGGGAATGGAGCTACTATCGAAAATGAAGGATTTGAAGTCGAACTAAAATACGACTTTATAAAGAATAAAGATTGGAAAGCTTCAGTTGCGATGAATTTTAGCACCAATGAAAACCTGGTATCTAAACTTGAAGGTAATGGCCTTGTAAATTATGCGCCAGGTAGCTCGATACAATCAGTTGCTATAGAGGGACAACCACTTGGGGTATTATATACACAGGGTGCCTTGCGTAATGATGATGGAAGCCTGGTGCTAGATGCTAATGGTTTCCCGGTTGTAGATACTGGTGGGAACTTAGTAGTAGGAGATCCAAATCCTGATTGGCTAGGAGGAATTCAGCTTACTGCTTCTTATAAAAACCTAACCCTAGCTGCTTCAGTAGATACCAGTCAAGGTAACGATTTAGCACAAAGAACTCGTTTTATTACCTCGTATTTTGGAACCCATGCCGATGTTGGAAATACTATTACACTAACCGAAAGTTTGGTAAATTATGATGGAGATGTTGTCCCAGCAGGCACTACAGTGAGAGCCAATGTAGGTAACTTTGGAAATGGAAATGTACTGCTTGATGAAAGCTATTATCGTACCCTTTACGGTTTTGGAGATGGTAAACTAAATGAATTTGCCGTAGAAGATGGTAGTTGGACAAGACTACGAGAGCTTTCGCTTTCCTATGTTCTTAATTCTGACTCGTTACAGAAAAATATTGGCTTAAATTCTATAGAATTTACTGCGTCAGGAAGAAACCTAGTGATCTGGACCGATGTAGTGGGTATTGACCCCGATGTCAACCAATTTGGAGTAGGTAGGGGAAGAGGATTAGACTACTTCTCGAATCCGGGAGTACGAACCTATGCTTTTAGTATCAAGTTTAACTATTAAAAAAACGAAATCATGAAAACTATATATAAAACCGTACTTTTCTGTATCGTCCTCGTCTTATATTCGTGTGATGATTATCTGGATGTAAATGAAAATCCGAATCAGCTTGTAGAAGTTCCTTCAGGTGATTTATTATTAAAAGGAACATTATTGGCTAATGCACAGGTACAACAAGGACAATTAGCGCGAGTATCAATGTATTATACAGGAGGGCTTGTTGGGCTCAACCTTGTACAACAAACACAGTACAATTATGATTATACACCTGGAGATTCTAATGCCGTTTGGGAATTTATTTATAATGGAATATTGGTACAAAATAAAGAAATAAGAAGAATCTCTCCCAACCTTGATTTACTGCAAGGGATTATTGATGTAAATGAAGCACTGGCTGTAGGAACCGGTGCCTCTTTGTTTGGAGATATCCCATATTCTGAAGCAATACCAGAAAACCCTAGTCTAGGATCTCCTGATCCGGATTTAGATTTACAAGCAGATGTATACACCAGCCTGCAAACACTTTTGGACAATGCGATCTCAAAAATTAACAACGCTACAACCAATGTAGGTAGTGAGGATATCTATTTTTCTGGTGATGGTGCATCGTGGGCAGCAGCAGCATATACCTTAAAAGCCAGATATTATTTACAAACCAAGCAATACGATTTGGCTCTAAACAATGTAGGTAACGGGATTAGTAGTGCCTCCGGGACAATGACTTTTAAACCTATTGGTAGTGTGCCTAACAATAGTAATATTCTTTTCAACTTTGTGAATAGTAGCCGTGCAGGAGATATGACGGGAGATGGTGCTTTTTATCGAGACCTGTTGGATCCCGATAATACATCGAGCAGAAATAATGCAAAAACCGATGAAACTGCCCGTAGAAACTATTCGTACATTAGTGGAGATGGAAATCAAGCCAATGGTATTGATGGGCCAACCACACCCATGAAACTAGTAAGTTATGAAGAAAACCTGTTGATCTGGGCCGAGTGTTTGTTGAGAGTTAATAGCGATAATCAGGCAGCTATTGATAAGCTAAATGAATTAAGAGCTTATCTAGACTCTGGTGATGCATTTAATCTAATTAATGACACTGACACATTTAACTACGATCCTTATGTTTTAGCCGACTTTCAGGCCGGCGGAATAGAAAATCCAGATAATATTGCAGTGGATCGCGCCATACTTAGAGAAATCATTGAAGAACGTTATGTAAGTGGTTTTCATAGTTATATACCATTTAATGATGCCCGCAGGTTACTCAACTCTGATAGTGATGTTATTGTTCCATTTCCATTAAATAACAATACAACTACTGTGAACCCACAGCGATTGTTGTATCCTCAGGATGAAATAAACACTAACGAAAATATCCCGAATCCAATTCCGGATCTATTTACACCCACACCTGTGAATCAATAAATTCTAACCAAAAAAAGGGCTTTGATCAAAGCCCTTTTTTTAATTTATAAATAATCCTTATAATGTTTTTACCACCTTATGTACCGCTGCAATAGTTTCATCAAGATCTTTATAGGTAAGTGCTTCTGTAATAAACCAAGTTTCAAAAGCACTTGGTGCAATATAGATTCCATTTTCAAGCATACCGTGAAAGAATTTTTTGAACATATCATTATTTCCTTTGGCAGCCGACTCAAAATCTACAACCGGATCTTTATCAAAATGTACCGAAATCATAGATCCCAATCTGTTTATGGTATGGGTGATATTATATTGTTCTAGTGCTGCGGCAATCCCTTTATGTAGATATTCTGTTTTATCAGCTATACTTTTAAAAATAGCTGGGTTTTTATGTAACTCTATAAGCATCGCTAACCCTGCAGCCATGGCCAACGGGTTACCACTTAATGTTCCTGCCTGGTATATAGGTCCAAGCGGCGCCAAATGATTCATGATTTCTTGTCTTGCTGCAAAGGCTCCTACTGGCAATCCACCACCTATTACCTTCCCGAAGGTAACAATATCTGCATCTACATTTAATAATTCCTGTACGCCTCCTATGGCAAGTCTAAAACCTGTCATCACTTCATCAAAAATCAACAAAATGTTATGCATATCACATAAAGATCGTAGCCCTTCTAAAAATCCTTTTACTGGGGGTATACAGCCCATATTTCCTGCCACAGGTTCAATAATAATACAGGAAATCTCGTCTTTATTAGAATTTATAATACTTTCTACATGTTCTAGATCATTATATCTAGCCAGCAAGGTATCTTTTGCGGTCCCTCGAGTAACTCCAGGGCTGTTTGGACTACCAAATGTTACGGCTCCACTACCTGCTTGTATCAAAAATGAATCACTATGACCGTGATAACATCCTGCAAACTTGATGATTTTATCTTTTTTGGTATATCCACGCGCCAAACGCACGGCACTCATACAAGCTTCGGTTCCCGAATTTACAAAACGTATCTTATCGATATTGGGCACCATAGAAACGGCCAGTTCTGCAATCTGCGTTTCAATCTCTGTGGGCATTCCAAAACTGGTTCCTTTTTTTGCTTTTTCTACAACTGCATTTACAACAGGAACATGTGCATGCCCCAGGATCATAGGTCCCCAGGAATTGATATAATCGATTAGCCGATTCCCATCCTCATCATAGAGATAGGCTCCTTTGGCTTCTTTAACAAATATTGGGTCTCCTCCAACTGCTTTGAAGGCTCGTACTGGTGAGTTAACTCCACCCGGAATTACTTTTTGCGCAGCTGCAAATAGCGCACTACTTCTTTGGTAGATCATATTTAATTAAAATCTTCTTCTTCCTCATTCTCGGCAGTTACTTTTAGCACTTGACCGATTTTGATATTGTTATCTGCTAGATTATTGAATACTTTTAATTCTTGAACCGAGATTTTATATCTCCTTGAGATAGAATATAACGTATCTCCTTTTTGTACTACATGGTCACCATTTTGAGAGACTGAAGCAACAGTTATAACAACATCCTCACGTTTTTTTGGTTTTTTACGGTGTTTTCGACCTAGTACTTCATTATCGAATTCGTACAACCTATATTTTTCGATAATTCCAATCAGTTTTTCGGGATATTTTCTATCAGTGGCATAACCCGCCTCCCTTAATCCACGTGCCCAAGATTTATAATCTTTCTGGTTGAAGGTAAACAATCGTGCATAACGTTTTCTGTTCTTTAAGAACAACGAGTGATCTCTAAAAGATTCACTTGCTTCATCATATTTTCTAAAGCACTCTTGTAAACGGTCATCGTCATGATAGACACGATCCCCTTCCCAATCATGGCATTTAATTCCGAAGTGATTCTTGGCTCTACTGGTGAGGTCCCCATATCCAGCTCCAGACTCGAGGATCCCTTGTGCAAGGGTTATACTGGCTGGAACACCATACGTTTTCATTTCACTTTTAGCAATTCCCGAAAATTCGTAAATATAGTGTTGTACCCGTTCTTTATACGAAAGTGCAGTGGTTGGTTTTCGTCCTATATCGTTAGGAAGTTTTTCAGGGATAATTTCTTTGGTACTTCTTTCTATTTTAGTGACAGAAGTTTGTCTAGGTGTTGATTTTTTGGTTCTCGAAGTTGATGTCACCTTTTTGCTTCCTCCACAAGAAGTCAAAAATACTGCCATACATAGAAGTGCAATTAATTTCTTCATTTTAGCATCAAATTGTAATAAGGGGTAGCTTCTTTTTCATTAACTTTTTATTCATTCCAGCTATACCTTGCAATCCACCGGTATGCACGGCTAAAATACGAGTATTTTTTGGAAAAACACCTTTTTTTATCATGTCAAAAATCCCAAAAAGCATCTTACCCGTATAGACTGGATCCAATGCAATGTTTTGCTGATCTTTGAAGGTATTGATAAATGCAATAAGCTCTTGATTCAGCTTGCCATAGCCACCAAAATGATAATCGTGTATAAGATTCCAATTGGTTCTTGAAGTATATCTTTTTATATCTTCGGAAAGAAAATCACCTTTTAGAGCAGGAAACCCTAAAATTTTTTGATGGTCTTCACTGCTATTAATAATTCCTGAAATAGTACCACCAGTACCTACAGCGCAACAAATAACATCATATTTAGTATCCTTGGGTGTTACTATTTCTTCACATCCTTTGATGGCCAAATCGTTGGTTCCCCCTTCAGGGATTAGATAGAACGACCCGAATTCTTCTTTTAGTTGATCCAAAAACTCACCAGAGGATTTATTTCTATACCCTTCTCTACTTACAAACTTAAAATGCATTCCGGCGGTAGACGCAAATCGTAAGGTATCGTTTTCCAAAAGGGTTTTATTAAGATCTAAGCCTAGTTCATCTCCTCTTATAACTCCAATGGTATGCAAGCCTACTATTTTTCCTGCAGCGGCAGTTGCTGCAATATGATTGCTATAGGCCCCTCCAAAAGTAAGAATAGTAGTATAACCAAGCCTTTTGGCTTCAATAAGGTTATATTTTAATTTTCTGAATTTGTTTCCCGAAACTTCATTATGAAGTAGATCTTCGCGTTTCATATCCAGGAAAACTTCGGCAGTATCTAAAACAGGATGAGTAATTGATTGATTTTCTGAAGGTACCGTTTCCGAAGAAAAAATGTGCATTTACCAATATTTAATAAAACTCCAAGGTTTTCTGTTTTTTAAATAATAAAGATCATCCTCATTATAGTATGCTTCTCTTTCAAAAGAAATATTTCTATACGCTTGTTGTGAATTACGATATTGAAAAAGTCGAATAATATACTCTGCAAAATAAAAAATATAAAAGGGTAATACCAACAATTCTGCTTGTTGCCTGAGATGAATTCGCTCGTGATTAATAAAGGCTTCATCTTCTTTTAAAAAAGAATTATTAACTACAATAAAGGGCCAAAGAGCGATACCCACAAAGTGACGACCTATCAAATATTTGTTAACAACAATGCGCATATAATTGCAAGATACTATTTTTGTAAAAGATGAATAACTCTAAAAAAGTATTAACTCCAAAAAAAGGAGATTATTATATAACCCCCGAAGGGTATCGATGTTTTACAGAACAATATCACCTTAGAAGAGGGTATTGTTGTGAGAGCGGTTGTAGACACTGCCCATATGGTTATGATAAAAAAACAAATAGTTATTCTAAAAAATAGCTATGAAACGGTCTACATGGTATGATTATTGTAGGATTATAATTACAAAAAAGCTATTGTTGAACCATTAAAAATTTAAGGATTATGAAATTTTTTTCTCTTTTATCATTAATCCTTATCATAATGCTGAGCTCTTGCACCACTGTGCGTGTTGCCTCAGATTATGATAAGCAAGCAAATTTTGACACTTATAAAAGTTTTGCATTTTACAAACCTGGAATTGACAAAGCAGAAATAAATGATCTAGACAAAAAACGTATTCTAAGAGCAATAGAAAAAGATATGGTAACAAAAGGGTTCTTAAAATCGGAAAACCCAGATATGCTCGTTAGTATTTTTACAAAAACCAGAGAAAATGTAAATGTTTATAATAACAACTGGAATTGGGGCTGGGGTTGGGGTCCTGGATGGGGTTACGGATGGGGATGGAATCCATGGTTTTTGGGTGCTAATCAGAACTCGGTTTCTCGTGTTACTGAAGGAACTTTGTACATAGACTTAATAGATGCATCCAAGAAAGAATTGATCTGGCAAGGAATGGGAACTGCTGCACTTACCAAGGACGTTAATAAGAAACAAGAAAAAATGAATGAAATTGTGGGTGCAATCCTAGAAAAATACCCACCAATGATAAAACAATAAATACCGTTTGTATTTATGCCAAGTAGCCTTTCTTTTTAGAGAGGCTATTTTTTTTATGTACATTTATACAGAACTTGATAGAACATAAACTATGCGTAAATTTCTACTTGGTGCAGCTATAATGGGCCTCTTAGTATTTGGGGTCAAATATTTTATTGATCGATCTAATACCAAAAAAATAGAACTTCAATCCTCTGATTTGATTCTTAACCAAATCAAAAATGTTGGTAAACTAGTCGTTACTGAAGGCCATTTTGCAGAAGTAATCAATTATAAAGATAATAAAGCGTTCTTTTCTAGTTGGATTAATGCAAAAAAAACTGCCCTGGTTGTCGTTAATGCCAAAGTGCAGGTTTCTTATGATCTTAGTAAAATTGAATACATCCTTAATAAAGACATTAAAACTGTAGTCATTACTAAGATTCCCGAACCAGAAATCAACATTAACCCAGATATTCAGTATCATAGTCTTACGTATGGTTTTTTGAATCAATTTACTCCCAAAGATCATAACCTAATCAGAGAAAAAGTAGTTAAACAACTAGAAAAAAAGGTGAAAAGCTCGCTATTAGTTACCAATTCTGAAAACAGGCTAATCAGCGAACTACAAAAAATCTATATTCTCACTAATTCATTGGGCTGGACATTGAAATACAATAACACAGTTATTGAGGATCAGATCGCTATTGAAGAGCTACTTCAGTAATACGTGCTTTTAGAGAACCCGACCTTACCTTATGTATGCAAAATTGGGCATCCCGAATCCTAGGATTTAGGATCCATTTCATACACTCAACTAACTATGGGTTTTGTGATGTATCCGAGTTAAAATGTCTAAAATACATAAACTTTAGAATGACAATATCTTTTGACTAGATAATCGAGATTTAAATCCTCCAAGGCTTGCCTCGAAATTTAAAATCAGTTTCTTACAAATGCCTCATGGGTTTGCCCCGAGGTTCTTTACCGTACAAAAAAAAGATGGAAAGAGAAACCCTTTCCATCTTACTATAAAATCTGTGTTCATAGATATTTGTTTGTCCCTCAAACTCTACATTGTTTTACAGATTATTATTTTGTTTACGTATCTATAACGAACCACTTTTAAGATACCCTACCCCCCTCCTTCAAAAAAAAGCTACTTTTTTATATCAAATCTGTATTCGACTCCTATTTTTTAAAAAAAGAATAAGAACTTTTTCATTTATATTTACCATCCTTCATAAAATTGGCTATTAGAATTTAAAAAATATAGCGTTATCAAAATTTTTAAAGCTTTGATTACTAGTATTTTATTCAATTACAAACGACTACAAACAATTACAAACGAAATTAAACACTTCCTAACCGAATCACATTCAAAGCTCTATCTATGTTTGCATCGTCGAATTGAAACAAGCGCTATAAAGAAACTAAAATGTTTAAAATTCGATAATTAATTAAAAAGATCCTGAAATAAATTCAGGACATGGTATCAATTGTTTAACACGAAAAATTAAAATTATGAACACGCTTAAAAACAAAGTACAGTTGATTGGAAACTTAGGACAAGAACCTGAAATTGTTAATCTTGAATCTGGTAAAAAATTGGCCAAATTCTCTATCGCAACAAACGATTATTATTATAATAAAGCAGGCGATAAGATCACGGATACTCAATGGCATAACATTGTTGCATGGGGTAAAACCGCAGACATTATAGAAAAATACGTGAATAAAGGTCAAGAAATAGCCTTGGAAGGTAAGTTAACGACAAGAAATTATGAAGATAACGAAGGTAAAAAAAGATACGTTACTGAGGTAGTTTGTAATGAATTACTCATGTTAGGAAAATAAAAAAATGGGCCGCAAAATATTTTGCGGCCCATTTTTAAACTTTTCATTTTAAAGAAATTTACCTTCATCATCAGTTTTTACCTTGATGAGCTTATCCCCATTTTCTAATCTAAGCTTATACATTTTTTTGCAGTCCCGCTCCTATCATTGTAATTAACCAGGTATACATCTTTGGTTACACTCCAACCAGGAAATCTTTTTTGTATCGATTTTGATACCGCTACAGGTAGCTTTATATTCTTAAATTTTTCTACAGTACGTAAAACTTTACCTTCTTTATCATAAGCAGCCAAGATTTTCCCTTCAGGGATATAAAAAGCCACTTCATAGTGATCATATTCATCATCATAAATATCTGAACTTTTGATATCAAACGTAGCTACCTTACGCTGAAGTAATTCGACAGGCAGAGCTTCATCTTCAGCATCTGTTTCACTGAGATATTTATAATTTGTAGCTATGATCCATACTTCGGCTAACTGCTCTACATCCTGAGCAATAGATGGGATGGTTAATCCAAAAACAAGTAACCCTAAAATTATTTTTTTCATGATATTAATTTTTTAAATGAATGATTAGTAAACAACCTCGGGTAAGCCCGCGAGGCATTGTTTAGAAAATGATTTTAAATTTCGAGGCATGCCTCGGAGGATTTAAATCTCGATTATCGAGTAAAAATGAAAAAAAAGATTCATGCTTTGTAACGCTAAAAGTATTTAGCTAATCGTCATTAAACAATGATATTTATCAGTTATAAAAAAATAATGCTCTTTCCATCGATTATACGCAAAATTATCCTTTTGTCGTCCAAAGTAACTTTCAAAAATTAATTTGTAAAGGGTATAATTAAAATTCATTATTTTTAACAGAACTAACAAATAAACCTTCGTCCCCCTTTGAATACATATACCAAATATTGGTTTTTGGAAGGGTTCAACCTTTTTAACAAATTAGGTAGAATAACCATGATGCGCATGTGCGAGATTCTTGAAATGGAAAATATTGACAGAGGAACTACTATTACCCTAATTAACAAGGACCAGCAAAGCATTTTTTTTCTTAAGAAAGGAACTATCAAGATTGTAGATCTACCACAGAATACGGTAAAATATATAGTAAAAAAGGGGAACATATTTGGTGAACTTTCTCTTTTTGATCACCAGGCAGCTTCTGAAGAACGAGCTATTGCCCTCGAAGATTGTATCATCTGTTATATCGAAGCTGATAGAATGGCAAGGATCATGGAAAAACATACGTCCTTAAAAAATGGTATTCTAAAAGTATATGGCTTACGAATTAAAAAATTAGAGCGAAGACTACAGGATTTGTTATATAAAGGCAGTACAGAACGTATCACAGAATTTATAAAAGACTACATCCAAGAATTTGGCGAAAATGAAAATGATAGAATTGTTGCCAAAAATCTATTATCTCATAAGGATATAGCAAATCTAACCAATACATCACGACAAACCGTAAGCAATGTAATGAGCTTTCTACGCAAAAATCTAGAGATTGATTATAACTCACAAAATATTTCAATGCTCAAAACACCAAAATTAAATCTTGTGAAACCCCAAAAAAAGGAATGACTTTATCCATCGTATATGAAACTCACACAATTAAAACTCCTCTTACTACTCATTATTTTTTCTTCTCGATTTCTTTACTCCCAGGAAATAGAGACCTCTATTTTTATAACTGCCAATACTAATGAAAATGTAGGGTTAGATATCTTAGAAAAGATACAATCTGCTTCAATAGCTTCCAAAAATGCTACACTTTTAATTGTAGGAAATACTATTGGGGCCAATAGTATTAAAAACAAAGCATCAAAAACTTCATTAGGTATGCAAATTGATGCTATATCAGATTTTAATGGAGAAATTATTTTTACACCGGGTAAAAATGAATGGAAGGTATCGGGCTATAAAAATGTAAAAAGAATTGAAAAATTTATTCAAGAGAATAGTCGTGCCAAATATTATCCCGATGATGGCTGCCCTATTAAGAAAAAAGACATCTCAGAAAATGTAGTATTAATCGCTATAGATTCTCAATGGTTTTTAGAAGATTGGGATAAAAACATTTACATTAACGATGACTGCGATATCCAAAATAGAACTCAGTTTTTTCAAGAGTATGAAAGCCTTCTAAAAAAGAACCAGGACAAAATTAAAATTGTTGCTATGCATCATCCTGTTTTCTCAAATACCAAAACTGGGCTTATTGCCAGAACGGGAGGTACATCTATTCAAGATTTTCAGAACAAACAATATACGATCCTAAGAAATAAACTCATTACTCTTACTCGACAAAAAGAAAATACCATTTTTGTTTCCGGAAGAGACAAAAACCTTCAATACCTTAACAAATATGGAATTCCACAGATTATAAGTGGATCGGTTGGTCAAACAGAAAAAACTATACATAGTGACCCTAATGAATTTGGCTCTATAAAAAATGGATACGCCAAATTAGATATTTACAGTAACGGAAAAGCTCTAATTGAATATTTTGATATTGAAAACGCTTCACCTATCTTTTCCAAAACTGTATTAGCAGGAGAAATCCCTAATATAACATACAGTTTCAAAGCCAAAAGTAGTTTTGGGATCTTACAAAAAGCTTCGGTCTATACAAGCGAGGAAACCACAAAAGGAAAACTCTATCGCGGTTTATGGGGTGATCATTATCGAAAATACTATAGTACACAAATAAATGCCCCTGTGGTATTTCTTGATACTCTTCTAGGAGGTTTAACACCTATACAACGCGGCGGTGGGCACCAATCCAAATCGTTACGCCTAGAAGATAAAACTGGGAAACAATATGTGATGCGGGCACTTAGAAAAAGTGCTATTAAGTTTTTACAGGCTACTGCATTTCAAGATAAATATATAGAAGAAGATCTACAAGATAGCTTCGCAGATCGATTTTTACTGGATTTTTATACTACAGCGCACCCCTACACCGCTTTTGCAGTAAGTACCTTGGCAGATGCGGCAGATGTCTATCATACAAATCCTGTTCTATATTATGTGCCTAAGCAAGAAACTCTGGGAATATTTAACGATGAGTATGGAGACGAGTTATACATGATTGAAGAACGAGTAGAATCCAAACATAGTGACTTAGCCAGTTTTGGAAAACCCAAAGACATCCTAAGTACTGATGATGTTTTGCAAGAAATTCGAAAAACCGGCAAATCTATTGTCGATGAACCTTCATATATCCGAGCAAGGTTGTTTGATATGTTGATTGGGGACTGGGATCGCCATGAAGATCAATGGCGCTGGGCTCGGTTCGAGAAAGAAAACGGGACCGCGCTATGCAAACCTATCCCACGAGATAGAGATCAAGCTTTTTCGGTATTCGACGGTAGTATACTTTCCTTTTTACGATTTGCTGTACCTTTTATAAGAATGATGCAATCTTTTGACGAAGAACTTCCGAACACCAAATGGTTCAATTTCGAGCCCTACCCGCTGGATCTTACGTTTATAAATCAATCGGATTGGACAGAATGGGAAAAACAAGTAAATTACATTCAAACCAATCTTACAGATGAAATTATTGAAAAAGCTTTTGAAGTGATTCCTAATGAAGTTAAAGGAAATACCATTGAAGAAATTAAATCTAAATTAAAAGGAAGGCGCCAAAATCTAAAAGATATCGCTCGAAGATATTATCTATATATCCACAAATTTGAAGTAATTGCAGGAACTCAAAAAGATGATAATTTTTTAATAAAAAGGCTTCCTAATGGTAAAACTTCGGTGGATATCCAAAGAAAAGATCTAGGTATCTTCAATCGAACATTTACATCTGAAGAAACCAAAGAAATATGGCTTTATGGATTAGACGGTAATGATTCATTTGTTGTCGAAGGTAATGGTGATCATCCTATCATGACTCGAATTATGGGAGGTCGTAAAAATGACACCTACGATTTCAAGAACGCCAAAAAGGTTAAACTCTATGATTATAAATCAAGGAATAATACTATTGTAAATAAGAAATCCAGAAATTGGTTAGTGGATTCTTATGAGATCAACAATTACGATTATAAAAAACGAAGATACCATGTAAATCAATTACTTCCATTAATTGCTTTTAATCCAGATGATGGTCTTCGAGCGGGAGTTCTTAATACTTTTACGCAGTATGGATTACAACGAAATCCTTTTACTCACAAACATTCTTTAGGAGCATCCTATTATACCGGTTCTGGTGGTTTTGATGTCTCCTATTCTGGTGAATTTTCGAATATTTTCCAAAACTGGAATTTTGGTGTAGAAATAAAATACAACAGCCCCACATTTGCTATCAACTTCTTCGGCTTTGGAAACGAAACAGCATACGATCGAGATGATGTAGATTTTGACTTTAACAGAACCCGAATTGAAAAACTCAGCACAGCAATCTCCCTTATCTGGAGAGGACGTGATGGAGGAAATTTCTATGTTAAACCTATATTCGAATCTTTTGAAGTAGAAAACACTTCTGGAAGATTTATTAATGCTATTCCGGCCGATAATGATGTATTTGAAAAACAGAACTATGCAGGAGCCGAGGTACATTATCATTTCGAAAACAAAAACGATCTTGCTTTCCCAACCTTCGCCTTAAATACAGGCATTGCAGGCGGTTATAAAACCAATATAGATGGCGGAGACAATCAAAATAGTTTTGCTTATGTAGAACCTTATTTTTCTATAGATCATCGACTTGATAAAATCGGAAATCTTGTTTTTGCTACAAAAATAGGAGGAGAAGCTATTTTGGGAGATGATTTTGAGTTTTATCATGGGGCGCAAATAGGAGGGAATAATGGATTACGGGGTTTTAGAAATGAACGGTTCACCGGAAAATATTCGGCATATCAAAATATTGATCTTCGCCTTCTTTTAGGAAAATTCAAAACCAGTTTTATCCCTTTAAAATATGGTATTACGGGCGGATTTGATTACGGAAGAGTATGGATTACCGATGATGATTCTAATCAATGGCATACTTCGGTAGGAGGATCATTTTGGGTTAGTGGACTGGACACTTTTTCGGCCAATATAGGATTCTATGGCAGTGAAGACAGTGGCCGTATCATTTTCACGGTTGGATTTGCTTTTTAATAATGCATAAGACAAAGAAATAGTAACTAATTCTTGAAATAACGTTTCATTCTAAAAACATTCACACATGTCACAACAATTAAAAAAATTAACTGAAAGCCAATGTTCTAGTGCTCCCGCAAAATATGATGACCTCAAAGTTTTGTTTCTAAACTGTACCCTTAACAGAACTCCAGTATTATCTCATACAGAAGGGCTTATCGAGGTCGCCAAAAAAATCTTTGAAGCCAATGGGGCAACGACCAAAGTGATTAGACCTGTAGATTATGTAATCCCTGCAGGATTAGGGCTTGATATGTCAAAAACACCAGAATGGGAAAAAGACGATTGGCCAATGCTTCAAAAAGAAGTAGATGCATGTGATATATTGGTGCTATGTACTTCAGTTTGGTTAGGAGAGAAATCATCAGTTTGTAATCGAGTACTTGAACGAATGTATGGCTACACGCATCAATTTAATACAAAGGGACAATACAGAGATTATGGAAAAGTAGGAGCAACGCTCATCACAGGAAACGAAGATGGTGTAAAACACTGCGCGATGAATATTCTTTTTTCACTTTCTCATATTGGGTACACAGTACCACCTCAAGCAGACGCAGGATGGATGGGAGAAGCCGGACCTGGACCTTCTTATAGAGATGAAGGCTCTGGCGGACCAGAAAATGATTTTACCAATAGAAATACTACATTTCTTGCCTGGAATTGCATGCATTTAGCAGGAATGTTAAAGGATCAGGGAGGAATCCCAGCACATGGAAATCAGCCAGATGAATGGGAAGCCGGTTGTAAGGCTGGATTTGATAGTCCAGAACATAAAAGATAATTGGATCTAATTTACAGATACTAGACTAAAGGCATTAATTATGAGAACTTCTTTTACAATCACTAAACTTTGGTTAGTATTTATATTATTTCAGGCGAATATTCAAGCTCAACAAGGGTGGATGATAGGAATAGCTCCTTCCTTAGAAATGAATGAACAGCTTTTTGGAGTTAATAGTAGGTTATATTATGGCCCAAATGATCATTTTTGTTTTGGGCCTGAAGTAACGTTTTTCCCTTATCAGGAAATCGATGAAGAATATGAACTTACAGTTGCAGAGCTCAACCTGAATGCACATTATATCTTTGAACTAACACACAAACTAGGAATCTACCCCCTTACAGGATTGAATTACAGCATTGAAAAAGAGCGCTTCATTGAAGAGACTTCTCAAAATAAAAAAGAAGATGAATTTGGTTGGAACTATGGTTTTGGAGCACATTACAACTTAGGTAAATTATTTGCTTTTTTCGAATTCAAAGGAGTTGCAGGCAAACTCAATGATGAATTCATTTCTGCAGGTGTAATTTTTTCAATTTCCAAAAAACCTAAAAAACAAGAACACGAACCTTAATTTTAATAAATCACACGTCAAAATATTCATTAATAAACCAATAACAAATGACAACTCAAATGCACTTAGCAGCACAATACCTCGCCGCTGCCGGAATTAGTTTTCTAGAAAAAAAAGAAGATGACAGCCACACTAATCTTGGATTTTCTGTAAACGACGGTAATTTGTCAACACACCCCTTAAATGACAATGGCGACACACTTTCTCTTAATTATCATCGATTTACCCTAGAGTGGAACTCTAAAAATTCTAAAAGTTCTTTGCGGTTAGACAACACTACACATGCAGAAATTTTAAAATGGATTAAAACCACAGCAGAAGAGGCTAATATAAAAAAACCATATCGATATAGTCTTCATTACGATTTGCCCTATGAGGCCATCACAAATGATTTTGAATTTAAATTGACCGATAGTAATACATTAAAACAATTAACAAGCTTTAGGATCTTAGCACAAAATACCTTAGAAACCTTTTTGAAAGATCACAAATTAGAATCAGATATCAGAATTTGGCCACATCATTTTGATACTGGAGCATTTGTCGTGCTTAATGGGGAGTCAGGACTTTCGATTGGACTAGGCATGGCGATACCGGATTCTATGATTAAAGATTACTATTTATACATTACTGGGTATCACGGTCATGATGGAGTGGACACTTCTGGATTTAATTCTTTGACCCATGGAAAATGGTATAATGAAAGTTTTAAAGGAGCTATTCTTCCTATTTCTGGAATTGATCAAGCAAATGGAGTTTTGTTTTTTAATGAAGCACTTTCTGCCTACATAAACTGAGAATTATGGAGATTGGAAGGACTTGGTATAGGAAAATTAGTAAAGAAGTTCTATCCGTAAATATGTTACCATGCAAAAAATGTTTCATTTTTACATAAACATAACTCAAAGCTAACGTTCAATTTTGTCTAAACTGATATTTTGGACACAAATGAAAAAAGTATGGCCTTAATATCCAAAAAATATTACAACAGAGATTTGTCCTGGTTACAATTTAATCATAGAGTATTACAAGAAGTCGCTGATCAGAATAACCTACTTTATGACCGTATCAAGTTTTTGGCCATATTTTCTTCTAACCTCGACGAGTTTTTTAAAGTACGTGTATCGGACATCAGAAAGATTACAAACCTGGATAAACCATTACGTAAAAAATTAATCACCAAACCCAACAAGCTCCTAAAACAAATCAAAAAACAGGTTCACCTTCAGCAAGAAGAATTTGGAGCTCTTTTTACCAATCAAATTCTACCTAAACTTAAAAATGAAGGGATTCAATTAATCTCTTGCGAAGATTTTTCAGAATCTCAAAAGAAGTACGCCAAAGCTTATTATGAAGAACATATAAAAAATAAACTTACTATTAACATCAGTAAGAAATCAGGCAATGAATCTATTTTCATTGAGAACGAACAACTTTATCTTACAGCACAGCTGAATGAAACAGAATTGATTATTGTCAAAATTCCTTCGGATACTGCTAGGTTTGTTGTATTTCCTTCAGAAAACAGTACTTTTTATATCACTTTTGTTGATGATATCCTAAAGCATATTCTCAGCTCGCTTTATTCCGAAGAAAAGAACTCAGAATTTTATGCTATAAAAATTTCACGAGATGCAGAATTGTACATAGACAACGAGTATTCCGGTCATTTACTTACCAAAATCAAAGACTCTTTGGGGAATAGAAACACCGGACAAGTTACTAGATTTCTAATTGATAAAACAATGCCTTCAGAATTATTGGAAAGCATCAAAAAGATACTAGATGTAAATGAAACAGATGTTTTATACGGAGGAAGACATCACAACTTTAAAGATTTTTTTAGTTTCCCTAATCCAACCAATAAACAACTATCAGAGGACGCAATACAACCTACTCATCATCCTGAACTTCAAAAGTTCAAAAATATCTTTGATGCAATTACTCAAAAAGATCGCTTACTGTATTATCCTTACGAATCTTTTGATGATGTGCTTCGCTTAGCCGAACAAGCATCAGAAGATGAGAATGTCACCAAAATTAAAGTCACTCTTTATCGCGTTGCGATAAAATCCGGATTAGCAGAAGCGTTATTAAATGCCACAAAAAATGGAAAAGAGGTTTTTGTCTTTATTGAAACCAAAGCAAGATTCGATGAAGAGAATAATATACGCTGGGGCAAAATTTTAGAAGAACATGGGGCAAAAGTTATGTATAGCTATCCTGGTATTAAAGTACACTCTAAGATATTATTGATCGAGCGTAACGAAAATGAAAAACCCAAACACTATGGCTACATTAGTACCGGGAACTTTAATGAAAAGACTGCCCGGATATATACTGATTTTGGGTTAATGACAGCTAATAAAAAAATAACTTCCGAGTTAAATCAGGTTTTCCAACTTTTGGAAGGAAATATTATTATTCCTAAAACCAAAAAATTGTTGGTTTCTCCTTTTAGCACTAGACATACTTTCGAAAAATTAATCAAGACTGAAATTGAGCATGCAAAAAACGGAAAGGAAGCCTACATCATTCTGAAATTAAATAGTCTTCAAGATCATGAAATGATTGATTTACTTTATGATGCCAGTAATGCCGGGGTGCATATACGACTTCTGGTTAGAGGCATTTGTTGTTTAGTCCCCGGAATTGAAGGGCAAAGCGAAAACATATATATTACCAGTATCGTTGATCGCTTCTTAGAGCACGGAAGAGTTTATATTTTTGCCAATGCAGGGGATGAAAAAATGTTAATGGGTTCTGCCGATTGGATGACCCGAAACCTTGATCACAGAATCGAAGTTATCACTCCAATACTAGATCAAGATGTATTCTTAAAAATAAGGAGGATGATTCAGCTTCAGTTGGACGATACGGTAAAAGCTAGGGTTGTCAACTCAGATCAGGATAATAAATACGTAACCTCTTCAGAATTTTTGAGAGCTCAGATTGAAACTCTATCGATACTATAAAATTTTAAAAAAGGTAGTAATAAAAAATTTCTTGAAACCTACTATCCTTGAGGTAGAGCCATCTTAGAATTATTTAGTAGAGTTGCCCATTTAAATCTCAATTATTTGTATTTCATATAATTAAAAAACATCCATCCCAAACTAGATTTGGGATCTCATCTTACAAGGTGATACGTACGTTAATGAGATGCTGAATCAAGTCCAGCATGACAAATAATATAGATTTAGCTATATTTCTCGACTACGTTCAAAATGAAAGGATTAAAAACTCCTTATACATCCTTTTTAATTTTCTAATCAATAATTCAGTACTTCTTCAATTTTGGCCTTAACTTTTGCTGTAGAAGGTATCATCGTTTGCTCAAGTATGCTGTTTAAAGGAATTGCAGGCATATTTTCTGAACCAATAGTCATCACCGGTGCATCCAGATATCTGAAACACTCTTCTTGAATTTTTCCCGCCAGTGCTCTTGCAAAAGAATTATTTGTAGGTTCCTCGGTTACTACAAGGCATTTTTTTGTTTTTTTAACCGATTCCATGATCGTTTCTTCGTCCAAAGGATATAACGTACGTAAATCGATAATTTCTACAATATCTTTTATATCTTTTGTAGCATTTAGTGCCCAATGTACGCCCATTCCGTAGGTAACCACCGTTACTGTTTCTTTTTCATCTTCTGGCCAAATTCGCTGTACAATATTCGCTTTCCCAAAAGGTAATATGTAATCTTCAGAAGGTTCTATCGTTCTAGCAGCTTCGGTTCCTTTCACTTTTGACCAGTACAATCCTTTATGTTCCAAAATCACAACAGGGTTGGGATCGTAATAGGCTGCTTTCATCAAACCTTTTAAATCTGCACCATTACTGGGATATGCAATTTTAATCCCACGAATGTTCGTTACCACAGACTCGACCGAAGAAGAATGATACGGCCCTCCACTACCATAAGCCCCGATAGGAACACGTAAAATCATAGATACAGGCCATTTTCCATTAGAAAGATAGCACGATCTACTTACTTCGGTAAATAATTGATTAAGACCCGGCCAAATATAATCGGCAAACTGTACCTCAACAATAGGTTTTAATCCTACTGCAGACATTCCGACTGTAGACCCTACAATAAAAGCCTCCTGGATCGGAGTATTAAATACGCGTTCATCACCAAATTTTTGTGCCAGCGTAGCTGCTTCTCTAAAAACGCCGCCTAATCTTCCGCCTACATCCTGGCCATATAGTAAACATTCTTTATGTTGCTTCATCAATTCTTCTACTGCAAACAAAGCGCAATCTACCATCACTACTTCTTCCTTATCAGCAGGTGATCTTTCTCCTTTTTCCTCAGTAACAAGTGTTGGTGCAAAATCATGAGTAAACAAATCTTCTGGAGTAGGATCCTCTGCTTTGATAGCCTCTTCAAGATCTTTGGTTACAATAGTTTTTGCTTCGGTTTCAGTTTCTTCTATTTCTTTTTCCGTAAAACCATTTTCTAGTAGCTGATTTTGAAGCACTGGGTACGGATCACGAGAACGAGCTTCTTCCAAATCATCACGATACCACTCCATTCGTACCCCAGAAGTATGATGATTCAGTAAAGGCACTTTGGCATGCACCAACATAGGTCTACGTTCCTCGCGAATAATTCGAATTACTTTTTGTAACGCCAAATAACTTTCGACAAAATTGGCACCATCTATCGAGATCGCATCCAAACCATTAAATCCTCTTGCATATTCAAAAGCATTTTGCGCACGGGTTTCAGCTTCATTGGCAGAAATATCCCATCCATTATCCTGCACCAAATATAAGATCGGTAACTGCTTTAACCCTGCCATCTGGAAAGCTTCAGCAATTTCGCCTTCGGTTACTGACGCATCCCCCAAAGAGCAGACAACCATAGGCTTGTCTACTAATTTTTTATCATCTAAACCAACCAATTCTTTGTATTGCATTCCCAAAGCTACACCTGTAGCAGGAATCGCCTGCATCCCTGTGGCCGAGGATTGGTGCGGAATTTTGGGTTTGTCATCATCTCGTAAACTCGGGTGACTATAATAGGTTCTACCTCCAGAAAACGGATCGTCTTTTTTTGCCAACAATTGTAACATCAAATCATATGGGCGCATCCCAATACCTAATAACATGGCATCGTCACGATAATATGGAAATGCATAATCCTGGGGTAATAATTGCATTGCGGTTGCAATTTGTATGGCTTCATGTCCTCTGGATGTGGCATGTACATATTTAGAAACTGTTTTGAAGTTTTCTTCATACAACTCAGTCATTGCCTTTGCTTTGCAGAGTGTCAAAAATGCTTTTTGTAATATTTCTTTTGCAATTGTTTTTTGGGCCAACATTTTATTCTTTTTTTGATGTACGATTTACGATTTTTGATTTGGGTGCATCCCTTCGGGTCGGGCTATCCGTTATATCTTTTCATGAAAAACCCTTCGAGTACACTTCGACAAGCTCAGTGTGCAACCTTTGGGTACTTCATAAAAAGGATGTCACTTCTATCCCTTGCACAGATCTTCTGTTACTACTTCATCATTCGTAAATCCAAATTCGTAATTCTAAATTTATTTATCCTACCTTCTCTTCTACATCTACCGGTATGATCCAACCGTGTTTATCTTGTCTTTTCTGCGTTTTAATTTCGTCAAGCATAGTCTTCATATCCTGACTTACCGGGTTATTTTCTGGTAAAGTAATCACCTCATCTTTATATCCTATGGCTTCAACCATAGCAATAGCAACAGCGGTTCCCGTACCAAAAGCTTCTTCAAGTTTACCTTCTTTAGAAAATTGAATCACTTCATCAATGGTAATTGGGCGTTCTTCAACTTCAAACCCTTTGTCTCTTAATAAAGTAATTACACTATCCCTGGTAATCCCTTTTAAAATAGATCCATCGGTACTTGGCGTGATAAATTTATCTTCTACCTTAAAAAAGATGTTCATCGTACCCACTTCTTGCACATATCTATGTTCATTGGCATCTAACCACAATACCTGGTCATACCCTTTGGCCTTGGCTTTTTCTGTTGGTAATATGGCGGCTGCATAATTTCCTGCAGCCTTTGCCTCACCTGTTCCTCCATCGGCAGCTCTTATGTATTCTGTTTCAGCATAGAGCCTAATTTTTTTAGTAAAAAATGGCCCTGCCGGAGAACAAATCACAATAAACTTATAGCTTGTTGCAGCTCTCATACCAATAAAAGGTTCATCGGCATACATAAATGGTCGCAGATAAAGCGCACTACCATCTTGCGGTGGTATCCAATTATGTTCAACTCCAACAATTTGTCTCACTGCCTCAACAAAAAGAGTTTCAGGAACCTTGGGCATTCCCATTCTGGCCGCACTGTGATTAAACCGTTTTGCATTTTCTTGGGGTCTAAACAATAGCGGAGTATTATTATGTCCTACAGTAGCCTTCATCCCTTCAAAAATAGCCTGGCCATAATGTAACGCCATTGCTGCAGGGTGTGTGGGTATAAGTTTTAATGGTTCAATACGTGGATTTTGCCATGATCCGTTTTCATAATTACAAACAAACATATGATCCGTGAATACGGTTCCCAAAGGAATGTTATCAAAATCAATATCTTTTAATCCTGAATCTGTGGTTCTTGTAATTTTGATCTGTGGTTCCATTTTTTATATTGTTTTAGGCGCATCCCACTTGCAGTGGGTCGGGCTACCTGTCTGCCGACAGGCAGGTTTGTTATATCTTTTTTATTTGTTCTGCACTTCGACAAGCGCAGTGTGATAAATAAAAAAGGATGTCACTTCTATCCCTAGTGCATTTGTTATTTTTTCTATTCAATTCAGGAGAGGAGTAATAGAATAAAAAACCCTCACCCTAGCCCTCTCCCAGGGGAGAGGGAACATATTTACTTTAATCGTAATTCTACATTCATAATTCGTAATTCTTTAAATTTCTCTATTTATATCAAATGCTTCCAGTTCATCACCAACTTTACGTAAAAATGAACCTCCTAAAAATCCATCTACCACTCTGTGATCAAAAGACAATGATAAATACATCATACTTCTAATCGCTATTTCATCTCCCTTATCTGTTGTAATCACCTCTGGTCTTTTCTTAATTATACCAAGTGCTAGTATGGCTACCTCGGGCTGATTGATAATTGGGGTTCCCATCAAACTTCCGAATGTTCCTACATTCGAAATGGTAAACGTGCTTCCCCCTATTTCATCTGGTTTTAAAGCATTATCCCTTGCACTATTGGCCAAATGATTTACATTCTTGGCTAATCCCAAAAGATTCCTTTCATCTGCGTTCTTAACTACAGGTACAATAAGATTTCCATTAGGCAATGCTGTGGCCATACCAACATTAATATCCTTATGTACCACAATTTTTTTATCATCTACCGAAACATTAATCATTGGATATTCTTTGATCGCTTTTGCGACTGCCTCGACGAAAATTGGAGTAAATGTTAGTTTCTCTCCATGTTTTGCCAAAAACTCATCTTTTACCTTATTTCTCCAATTCACAATGTTGGTAACATCTACTTCGATATAGCTAGTTACATGAGGAGAAGTATGCTTAGAGTAGACCATATGATCGGCGATCATCTTACGCATACGATCCATCTCCACAATACGATCTTTGCCGTCCACATAATTAATCGGAGGAGCATTATAGGTCGATTTTGGCCCTGCCACTTGTGGTCTACTTGGTAAAGGATACTTCCTGTTTTTGAGATATTGCATGATATCACTTTTACGAATACGACCTCCTTCACCAGTACCCTGAATGCTTTGAACCTCTTCAATAGTAAGGTTTTCTTTTTGAGCAATACTAATTACCAATGGAGATAGAAAAGTATCATTTGTGGATGAACCCTCCAACTTAAATTGCCCTCTCTGTTGTATCTGTTCATGGACATTTGACTTCGTCGAATCTTCAATTTCACCCAGAGTGAGAGATGCTTTATTTATCTTTTTATTTGAACTCTCCGGTACATTTAACCCCCTCTGTCCTTTGGATATCTCCCCCTCAAGAAGGGGAGAATCTTCTTTTTTTAAAGTTGTAGTAGTTACTTCGATAATAGCAATTACTTTTCCTACTTCAATAACTTCATTAGGCGCATAACGTATTTCGGTAATCACACCATTACACGGCGAAGGTACTTCAGAATCCACCTTATCGGTAGCAACCTCCAGGATCGTTTCATCTTCTTCTACAGTATCACCAACCTTTTTCAACCAGTTTAAAATGGTTGCTTCCGAAATACTTTCGCCCATCTTGGGCATTTTCAATTCTATTGTCGACATTTTGATTAACTAATGTTCGTTAGTTTAATTTAAATCCTTTGTTTACTTATTTTGTCATTCCAGCACAGGCTGGAATCCATTACTAAGTTATTTTGGATCCCAGATCAAATCTGGGATGACACTATACTATTTTATTTATTTCTAAATTCTTCTAATGTTTTATAAAACGCTTCTTGAGTAGGCCTGTTTTTTGGCACTTCTCTTAACGGCTCAACTTCTTGTAAAGACTCAAAACAATCCGCTGGTAATTGTTGGTACAATCGCGTACCTTTTGTTTTCCAATCGATCATTTCGTCACTCACTTCCTTGATCACCTTTGCCGGATTACCAACAATTAAGCTTCGCTTCGGGAAAACTGTATTTGCTTTTACAAATGACATAGCACCTACGATGCATTCATCACCGATCTCTGCATCATCCATAATCACCGTATTCATACCAATAAGGCAGTTACGTCCTAAATTTGCTCCATGTATGACAGCACCATGTCCTACATGTGCACTTTCTTTCAATACAATTGATTTACCCGGAAACATATGTACAGTACAATTTTCTTGCACATTTACTCCATCTTCAAGGATAATTTCACCCCAATCACCTCGAATTGCAGCTCCTGGTCCTATGTAGCAGTTTTTACCAATAATCACATTACCGGTAACTGCAGCAAGTGGATGCACAAAACTGCTTTTATGCACTACGGGTATGTATCCTTTGAATGAGTAAATCATATGCCCTCACCCCCAACCCCTCTCCCAAAAGGAGAGGGGAGTACGGGTATTTTAAACTATTAATTCTTCCACAGCTCCCAGTTCTCCCCCTTTGGGGGAGCTAGAGGAGGCTTTTTATTTAAATCGTTTCAATGTTTCTTTTGTAAAATCACTTAACACTAATCTTCCACTAATCACGGCTCTTTCTACCAATAACGTACCCCAATGTTCGGTACCTTGCCAGAATACTTTTTTCATTTCACGCATTGCTTCAGGATTATAAGTACACAAATGCTCTGCAAATGCTTTTACTTCGGCATCTAATGTTTCTATATCTTCAAAAACATGGGTAAACAATCCTTTTTCTTTTGCCCATTCTGCACTATAAAATGTATTAGCATCAATAGCAATTTGGGACATAGCTGATAAACCAATTTTACGTTCTACCGCGGGACCAACTACAAAAGGCCCTATTCCTACATTAAGCTCACTCAATTTAATAGAAGCATACTTGGTTGCCATACAGTAATCAGTTGCAGATGCTACTCCAACTCCACCACCAACAGTTTTACCTTGGACTCTACCAATGATAAACTTTGGGCATTTGCGCATAGCGTTGATCACATTGGCAAATCCAGAAAAGAATACCTTCCCGGTTTCTACATCATTAATATTTATCAATTCTTTAAAACTTGCTCCTGCACAAAAAGTTCGATCTCTTCCGCTTTTCAGCACAATTACTTTTATCTCATCATTATTACCGGCATCAGTTATGGTTTGTGCCAGTTTTGCCAGAATATCTCCCGGTAATGAATTATGGGCAGGGTGGAAAAACTCTATTGTCCCTACTCCGTTTTCAATTGTTATGTTTACGTATGGTTGTGTCATGCCTTGCGTTCCCACGTAGGTGGGAATCTTATGATTTTAATTCTTAATTTTTTTCTGTCCTATTCAATTTTATGCTCAAATCAACCCAATCTTGGTTTTCTTCCTCTATAAGCTTAATTTTCCATTCTCGATTCCATTTCTTCATTTGTCTTTCTCTAGCGTAAGCTTCTTCTTTTGTTTCATAATTTTCAAAATAGATCAACTTGTCTAAGTTATACCTTGCTGAAAATGCATTTGGATGCGCTTTATTTTTATGTTGATATATTCTTCTTTTTAAATCTTTGGTAACTCCTATATAAAGAACTCCATTGGGTTTGTTTGTTATAAAATATATACTCCAAACTGTCATTTCAACTTTGATTAATGAGATTTCCACCTTCGTGGAAATTTTGAACAATTCAATCTGTTAGATTGAATTGTTCAAAATGATGATTGAAATGTTTACTATTCAATAAATCCCATTCAAACTTGTTCATTTCTCCAAAAACAACATTTTTGGTAATTGCTTCCGGGTTTTCTTTGAAATAGGTTTCAAACTCATCATAAGCCTCTAGCAATTTAGCTTTAGCCACAGATAAATTTTCATGTCTCAAATCTTCTATGGTTCCTTTTTTCATTAAAGGATGATTGTGTTCTTTGGGCATAGGTCTATGATTATAAATCATTTCCTGAACTCTTTCTAGTTTATCTTCCGGTGTCGCAATTTCAAAATCCTGAATTTGACCAGAACCAATCCTAATCGTATACTCTAAATGCTCCACCATATGCTGTGCCGTCATCAGTCCCCATTTGGGTTTCATATCTTCAGTAAGCTTTGCTAAATATCCTTCAATATTTGATCGATCCACTTGTACAAATGGTGATTTTTTCTGTACCATCGTCAAAATTGTGGCAATCGCCGCCAATTCATCTTCCTGATCAAAGACTTCAACAAACCACTTCACAATACCACTAGGTAATTCTTTACCTCGATGATCGCGATCGATTTTTTGTTTACATGTTAGTCTCACATATACTGTATCGTTGTGATATATAGGACGTAAAAATCTGCATTCCTCTAACCCATAATTAGCTGCTACTGGTCCTTTATTTGGATATACAAACAATCCTGCGGCGGCGGCAAGAATAAAATATCCATGAGCAGTACGTTTCTCGAAAATACTTCCGTCTAAAGATGTAATATCGGTATGTGCATAAAAATGATCCCAGGTCAGGTTTGCAAAATTGATAATATCGGTATCGGTTACCGTACGTTTATGGGTTTTGATGGACATTCCAGGTTCGATATCTTCCCAATGATATGCAAAAGGATGTTTTTCTGATGGTTTATAAGCAGAATTAGCTTGGTAAATTCCTGTTATCTCCGTTAATGTAGTTGGAGTTCCTTGCACCGCACATCGTTGCATATAGTGCTTGATACCTCTCATACCTCCCATTTCTTCTCCTCCTCCAGCACGACCGGGACCACCATGTGTAAGCATTGGTAAAGGAGAACCATGACCAGTACTCTGTCTGGCATTTTCTCGATTTCCTACCAAAATTCGTCCGTGATGAGAAGCTGCGCCTACAACAAATTCTTTGGCAATAGTGTCATCATACGTAAAAATGGAAGACACCAAAGATCCTTTACCCATATGAGTTAAAGCTATAGCATCATCTAAGGTATCATAGGGCATAATGGTTGAAACCGGTCCGAACGCCTCGATCACATGAGCTTCTGTATTTTTGAAAGGATTGTCTTCTCTTAACAAAATGGGGGGTACAAATGCTCCTTTTTTAGCATCGGCACCTACCGTTTCAATTTTATCCAGATCACCATATACCATTTGAGCAGTTTTGGCAATTTCGGACACATTATTTCTAAAACTTTCAACCTGTTGTTTGCTTGCTAGGGCTCCCATTCTAACTTCCTTAAGCCTTGGATCACCTATCGTTACTTTATCTAATTGTTGTCCTAAAGCAATCTGAACATCTTCAACAAGATCTGCGGGCACAATAATTCTACGAATTGCAGTACATTTCTGACCAGACTTTACGGTCATTTCTTTACGAACTTCTTTAATGAATAGATCAAATTCTGGAGTTCCTGGTACGGCATCTTTTCCTAATACCGATGCATTTAAAGAGTCGGCTTCCATAGTAAATGGAACAGACTCCTCTATTAATCTAGGATTGGCTTTCAATAATCTCCCTGTATGTGCAGAACCTGTAAAAGTTACTACATCTTGTGATTCTACTGTATCTAATATGTTTTTGGTCATTCCACTAAGCAATTGTAATGACCCTTCAGGAAGAATGTTTGAATCTACAATTACTCTCACCACTGCTTCAGTTAAATAGGCAGTTTGGGGAGCAGGTAATACCACTGCCGGTACTCCTGCCATCCAATTTACTGCACATTTTTCTAACATTCCCCAAATCGGAAAATTAAAAGCATTGATATGTACAGCCACTCCTCTTTTTGGCACCAAAATGTGATGTGCCATAAAACGACCTCCTCTGGAAAGATCTACCGGATCACCTTCTACATGATACGATTGATTAGGGAAAAGCTTACGTAAAGATGCATTGGCAAATAAATTTCCAAAACCTCCTTCTATATCAATCCAACTGTCTATTCTAGTTGCTCCTGTGCGGTAGCTCAATTCATAAAAATCTTCCTTTCTTTTGGTAAGATATAGCGCCAATTTTTTGAGCATGTTGCCTCTTTGCTGAAAAGTCATTTTTCTAAGAACTTCTCCGCCTTTGGTTCGACCATATTGTAGTACTTCGGGAATATCAAGACCTTCTGTAGTAGCTCGGCCTATTACTTCACCGGTAACAGCATCATGCATCACAAGCCCATCGCCAGAACCCGCTACCCATTTACCGTTGATATAACTTTCTAAGATTTGCATAAATTAGAGATTTGTGTTTTCAATTACGCAAGCATATCCTTGACCCACTCCCACACACATAGTGATCAATGCATAACGTTTCTTTTGTTCTTGTAATTCTAAGGCTGCAGAATACGCTATTCTGGTTCCTGTTACGCCGAGTGGATGTCCAATGGCTATTGATCCTCCATTTGGGTTTATTCTTGGATCATCATCGGCCAATCCCCACGCTCTTATACAAGCTAATGCTTGTGAAGCAAAAGCTTCATTAAGTTCGATGATATCAATATCATTCATAGTAATTCCAGCCTTTTCTAATGCTTTATTAGAAGCTTGAACCGGGCCAATACCCATAATTCTAGGCTCGACACCCACAACTGCAGAGCTTACAATTCGTGCTAATGGTTTTAAATTATATTTTTTAACAGCATCTTCAGAAGCAATAATAGTTGCTGCAGCACCGTCATTTAAGCCCGAAGAATTGCCAGCGGTCACACTTCCGTCTTTCTTAAAAGCGGGTCTTAATTTTGCAAGTACTTCTTTGCTGGTACTAGGCTTGATGAATTCATCATCTGAAAATAGCGTTGGATCTTTTTTTCTTTGCGGAATCTCTACCGTAGTAATCTCTTTTGCTAATCGTCCTGATTGTTGCGCTTTGGATGCTTTCATCTGACTCCAATAAGCAAAAGCATCCTGATCTTCTCTTGAGATATTATACTTTTCTACTAGATTTTCTGCAGTATTACCCATGCCATCAGTTCCATAAAGGTCATGCATCTTTTGATTTACAAAACGCCATCCAAAACTGGAGTCATACATTTTTGAATCATTACCAAAAGCAGACGAAGGTTTCGCAATTACATAAGGGCCGCGAGTCATATTTTCTACTCCTCCAGAAATAAAAAGATCTCCATCACCTGCTTTAATTGCTCGATTAGCGTGAATAATAGCTGATAAACCTGAACTACAAAGACGATTTACTGTTTCTCCAGGGACTGAAAAAGGCAAGCCTGCAAGAAGTAAAGCCATCCTGGCTACATTACGATTATCTTCTCCTGCCTGGTTAGCACAACCCATGATCACATCGTCATACGCTTCTTTGGGTATATTTGGATTCTTTTCTACAAGTTTTTCAATAACCAAGGCACCCAAATCATCGGTTCGAACCCCTGATAATGTTCCTTTATAACTTCCGATTGGTGTTCGGATTCCATCTATGATATATGCTTCCATTCTAAATATCGAATATTGAATTTTGAATACTGAATTTCGAAATATATTGAAAACAGCATGTCAACATTATGATTTATTTTTATTTTGCGAAGTTCGAATGCTGGAAACGAAAATTGCAATTAGTTCATTATTTTCTTTTAAAAGGCTTTCTAATTCTTTATCAGTCTTGATCAACTCTGCTCCTTTTTGAATTTTTAAGTTTACCAGTGATTCTCTTAGTTCTTTAAGGCATAATTTCATTTTATGTTGAAAGTCACGAAAGGATTCCGCACTTTGAGCTTCACCATAATTTAAAGCGGCAGCCGTTGATGACCTAATTAATTGTTTTGATAAATGTTCCGAAGCATATGTTCCATTTAATTTTCCGCAGACAGAAATAATATCTATTGAAAATTGAATTAATCTGGCTTCTAAATCAAACTTCTTTTCTTTCACTTTTAAAAACTATTAATAATCAATACTTCGTTATTCGATATTCTCCTGTTCATTATTCGACCTTCAATTACTCCCAGTCCTTACTAGTGCGATATACAACTCCCTTAAACAGCGCAACAATTTGATCTCCTCGTTTGACTTCAACAATATTAAATCCAACTTTGGTCTTTGTTACATCAACTGTAGCTTCCGCAGTTAGGTAATCACCTTCTTCTAAAGCTTCAATATGATTAATAGATGTTTCTATAGACACTGCATATTTCCCATGTGTATTTGCAGAAAAACCAAAAGCAGTATCTGCTAAACTGTAGGATATTCCTCCATGTGCCTTACCCATACTGTTCAGCATTTCTTTTCTCACGGTCATTCCTACTTTGCATCTTCCTTTTTCAACTTCTAAAACCTCAATACCCAGCCATTGACTAAAAGGATCAAGAGATAGCATCTTTACAGGTATAGCATTTGAGTCCATGAGTTTTTGAGTATGTGAGCTATTAGTTTTCAAATTTTAATTCATTTTAGACTTTAAATGTTTCTTAAAAGAAGTTATCATTTTGGACAACTCAGTAATATCTGCTCTGTTTTGTTCATCCTGTTCTTTTGTAATAAAACCTCTCAATCTAGCTTTTGTACTACAAACGATACATTCATGAGCACTATCCCAGGCCATTTGTAAATATCTATTAAATTGAGCATTTGAACTTGACGAGCCTTCGGCAATATTCAAAGCCAATGAATCAGCTGCTCGAATAAATTGCGAAGCAAGTCGATACATTTCTTCTTTTAGAAAAGCATTTATTTGATCATTTACAGATTCCCCAAAGTCCATCGCTTTGTTGTAGATTATTAAATCTTCAAACTTGAAATGATATTTACTTTTCATCTTGTTTTAGTTTTTGGGTGTGCGAGTATTTGAGCCATTGAGATAAACCTTTATTATTACTATAAATTAATCTACTTCACTCACAAACTCACCTCTCACTAGCTCACCACTCCTTTAAAAAACATCTTTTTTTCTCTTACGATCTTTCTTAACAATGGACTACAACGGTAGCGATCCTCGCGATATTCATCATACAATTTATCCAACGTATTTACACACCAATCAATTCCTTTTTCATCTGCCCACAACAATAATCCTTTTGGATAATTTACCCCTTTGGTCATGGCATTATCAATATCTTCTGCAGAGGCTACATTCCAGAATAAGGCATCAGCAGCCTCATTAATCAACATTACCAATACTCTTTCAAAAATATATTGAGAAATTTCCTCTTTGGATGACTTCTCGACTACGCTCGAAGTGACATTCTGGGAACTAATTTTTCCATTTTCGTCATAGTTATAATATCCTTTCCCAGACTTTCTGCCTAAATATCCTGCTTCAGACAATCTTTTTTGAGTAAAAGACGGTTTATATCTGGGGTCATAGTAAAAGGCTTTGAAAACAGTTTCGGTCACCGTATAATTTACATCATTACCGATAAAATCCATCAATTCGAAAGGTCCCATCCTAAAGCCTCCAAGAGTTTTCAAACTCCAGTCTATAGTAGCAATATCTGCCAGTCCTTCTTCCAAAATTCGCAAAGATTCTCCATAAAAGGGTCGTGCAACACGATTTACAATAAAACCTGGTGTGTCTTTGGCGATCGCTACGACTTTTTTCCAATCTTTGATAATGTTTACCACTTGATTTGTAACTTCTTCAGAAGTCTGCACTGCAGGAATAACTTCTACCAACTTCATTAAAGGAGCTGGGTTAAAAAAGTGAATTCCGATACATCGCTCAGGGTTTTCTAATGATGAAGCTATAGAGGCTATAGATAATGAAGATGTATTGGAAGCAATAATGGTGTCTTTTGATACATAATTTTCCAGTTCTGAGAATACTTTCTTTTTAATATCCAGATCTTCAATAATTGCTTCTATGGTGAGTTTAGCATCTCTTAGGTCTTTTAAATTCTGTACATGGGATATATTTCCTTGAATACGGTTTTTTTCAGCCTGATCAATCCTTCCTTTTTCAACCAGTCGAGAAAGAATTTTTTCTAACGTATTTTTACTTTTCTCTAAGGTTTGGCTATTTGTATCAAATACTTTAACCTTACATCCAGCGGTAGCAGCAACTTGTGCGATACCGCTTCCCATAGTTCCGGATCCTATTACTCCTACGATCATATTTTTGATTTAAGAATTACGATTGACGATTTTAGATTTTCTAATCTGAATTCGTACTTCGTAAATCGTACTTTTTATCTACCTTTAAAAACAGGTTTTCTTTTTTGGATGAATGCATTTACTCCCTCAGCATAGTCTTCACTTTCAGCAGCCTCAATTTGTAAATCTGATTCCATTGCTAATTGCTGATCAAGGTTATTGGTCATAGACTGATTTAATAATCTCTTGGTTAACCCTAAAGCTTTTGTTGGCATATGTGCTAGCTGAGTAGCGAGCTTATTTACTTGTTCTTCAAAAGTCTCAGTATCGAATACTTTATATAGCATTCCTAGTTTTTCGGCGTCTTTTGCACTAACCTTATCACCAAGCATCATAAGAGCAGAAGCTTTCTGAAAACCAATTAATCGAGGTAAAAAGAAGGTCCCAGCACTATCAGGAATCAATCCTATTTTACTAAATGCCTGAATAAACCTTGCTCCTTCAGTAGCCACCACAATATCACATGCTAAAGCAATATTGGCCCCAGCTCCGGCTGCGACTCCATTAACAGCTGCTATGATAGGCTTCTCTATAGCACGTATTCTCTCTATAATTGGATTATAATGCTCTTCTAATATCTTTCTGAATCCAGGATTTAATTCGGGGGAAGTCACTTCGTTAAGATCCTGACCAGCACAAAAGGCTTTTCCATTACCCGTTAATATGATAGCTCTTACTTCATCATTGACTTGACAATCATCTAATGTCTTTTGCAAAAGCAACGCCATTTCTCTATTAAAGCTATTAAAAGTTTCTGGTCGATTTAGCGTAACCGTAGCAATGTTATTTTCTATATGTAATTCTATTGAAGGCATTTTGTTTTTTACTTTAAACATTTAAAATAATCAAAGGGTTCCAAACAATCTTCACATTGGAAAAGTGCTTTACAAGCAGTAGAACCGAATTGACTTACTAATTTTGTGGTTTTGGAACCGCAATGAGTGCATTTCACTATTTTTTTACCCCCTAATAATGCTTCCTTGTCGGCATTTTCTTCTAAAGGAGCTGCAATACCATATTCTTCAAGGGCTTTTCGCCCCTTTGATGTAATCCAATCTGTAGTCCAGGCCGGGGATAATACCAAAGACACTTTTGCTTTGATATCGACTTCTTCAAAAGCACGAACAATATCATCTCCGATAACATCCATTGCGGGACAGCCACTATAGGTTGGTGTAATTTTGACTTGGACTACATTATCAATCCATTTGGCAGAACGCACAACTCCCATATCCATAATCGATAATACGGGGATTTCGGGATCATAAACCTTTTCCAAAATAGGAACTAATTGTGGATCAATATGTTGTTCTAACTCAATTGTCATTATCTTGTATTTGCACAATTTGAAAATAAGATTTCAGCCTTCGCAGAAATAACACAAAAGGACTTAACTACCATTTCATATTGGGATAGGTACGCTGCATATATTGTAAATCTGCTAGTAAGTACCCCATATGTTCACTATGAATACCTTGCTTACCTCCTTTTTGGAACCATTTGATTTCTGGAATCGTTAAGGTCGCTTCTTCCAGCACTTCTCCAATCCTTTGATAATATTTTTCCTTTAGTGTGGTAACATCAATGCCTATTCTTGAGTCAACCGCTAACCTATCGTCTTGGGTCATATGAAATAGCTCATCGGTAAATTTCCATAAATCATTTACCGCTTCTTGCACTTTTTGATGACTTTCTTCGGTCCCATCACCTAACCTCTTTATCCAATCTGAAGAAAATCGTTGGTGATAGCTTACCTCTTTAATTGCTTTTTTTGCAATTGCCGAGAGTGTTTCATCCTTACTAGTTTGCAATTCTTGTAAGAGTAATAAATGAAATACATCGTAAAAAAATTGCCTTGTGATTACATATCCAAAATGTGTGTTTGGTTGTTCTACCAACAACACATTTTTATACTGTCTTTCAACTCGCAAAAAGGCAATATCGTCTTCAGTTTTATCTTTATCAGAAAGTTGAGCTGCATATTGATAATAGCTTCGGGTTTGTCCCAAAAGATCCAAAGCCATATTCGTTAATGCTATATCTGTTTCAAGATTAGGCCCATGACCACATAGTTCTGATAATCTTTGTCCCAGAATAAGAGCATTATCAGCAACCCCGCAGATATATTGTATTAAATTTTCGTTTTTCATTTTTATAAGTTTGCTTTAATTAAGCAGATACTACCCTTCGACTCCGCTCAGGGTGACCTCACTTATGCTCGTCACATGTGCTTCACTTCATCAGGTAGTGTATAGAAAGTTGGGTGTCTATACACCTTATCCTGAGCGGGCTCAAAAAGTTCTCCGCTATTTTCCGGATTGGAAGCTGTGATATGCTTGGATTCTACCACCCAGATGCTAACACCTTCGTTTCTTCGCGTATATACATCACGTGCATTTTCTAAAGCCATTTCTGCATCTGCGGCATGAAGGCTTCCAAAATGACGATGTTCTAAACCATTTTTACTTCTTACAAACACTTCCCAAAGCGGCCAATTATTTTTCATTTTAAATACTTTAGATTGCTTTTTTAAGCTTCTTATCTTCTTTTTTCTTGGCATATGCCATGGCTGCATCACGAACCCATTCTCCTTTTTCCCATGCATTCACTCGAGCTGCCATTCTTTCATGATTACAAGGACCATGACCTTTTACCACTTGCCAGAATTCGTCCCAATCAATTTCTCCAAAATCATAATGTCCTGTTTCTTCATTCCATTTCAAGTCTGCATCGGGAATTGTTAAACCAATTAAATCTGCCTGTGGCACTGTTTGGTCAATAAATTGCTGGCGAAGCTCATCATTGGTTTTACGTTTCAATTTCCATTTCATGGATTGCTCGGTATGTATAGATTCTGCATCGGTAGGACCCAACATCATTAATGAAGGCCACCACCATCTATTAAGAGCATCTTGAGCCATTTCTTTTTGTTCAGGAGTACCTTTAGCAAGGGTCATCATGATTTCATATCCTTGCCTTTGGTGAAAACTTTCTTCTTTACACACACGAACCATAGCACGAGCATATGGCCCGTAAGAGGTACTGCAAAGTGGAACCTGATTAATGATTGCCGCACCATCAACCAACCAACCAATAGCTCCAATATCCGCCCAAGTAATGGTTGGATAATTAAATATACTGGAGTATTTAGCCTTCCCGGTGTGTAACTGATCATATAGTTCTTCTCTAGAAATCCCTAATGTTTCACAAGCACTATAAAGATATAATCCATGTCCAGCTTCATCCTGTACTTTGGCTAATAATGCTACTTTTCGCCTCAAAGAAGGTGCACGTGTAATCCAATTACCTTCTGGCAGCATTCCTACAATTTCAGAATGGGCATGTTGAGAAATTTGCCTAATATGCGTTTGCCGATATTTCTCGGGCATCCAATCTTTAGGTTCAATTTTTTCGTCTCTGGCAATTTTTTGCTCAAAGATTTCTTCTAGATTTTTTACTTCTTTTTCACTCATAACAATGCTTTTATTATGATTTTGGATTCCAGCCTAGGCTGGAATAATAAATTTATACATCAAAATCTACTACTACTTTTTCTGTAGTAGGTACTGCTTGACATGAAAGCACTAATCCTTTGGCGACCTCATCTTCTTCAAGCGCATAATTTTTTTTCATCTCTACAGCACCATCAAGTACTTTACACTTGCAAGTACTACACACCCCTCCTTTACAAGCAAAAGGTAAATCAGCCCCTGCTGCCAAGGCACCATCTAATATATTATCATAATCATCATCCATGGCAAAATGAAATTCTTTTCCACCATCGATAATAGTTACTTCTGTTCCTTCAAATTTATGTTCTACTACTTCTGCAGCTTTTTTCTTATCCTCTTCGGTAACTCCAGAAAAGAAAAGTTCATAATGAATTTTATCTTTAGATAATCCTGCATTTATTAATTCATCACGAATTAGAAAGATCATTTCTTCGGGACCACAAACAAAACATTCATCTACCTCAGAGACATTGATCACTTTACTAGTAAGTTCCTTTATTTTTTCTGAAGTGAATCTTCCATTTAACAATGGAATATCACGCTGCTCCTTGGTCAAAAAATAGAATATTTCAAATCTTCCGAAATATGTATTTCTTAACGCCTCTATCTCTTCCTTAAAGATAATGGATTTCACGTTTCGATTCAAATAAAACAACTTGAATGTACTATTGGGCTCTGATGCTAAATGTGTTTTAATTATTGATAAAATTGGAGTAATCCCACTACCTGCTGCAAAAACAATATAATTCTTAGTATTAGAAGGGTCTGCTTCAACAAAAAAGTTACCTACCGGAGGCATGATCTCCAGAACATCTCCAGTATTTAATTTGTTATTTGCAAAATTTGAAAATATACCTCCGTTAATTCGTTTTACTGCTACTTGCCATTTATTTTCAAGAGGGCTCGAGCATAGCGAGTACGAACGTCGTATCTCATCGCCTTCAATTAATGTTTTGAGGGTTAAATGCTGCCCTTGTTTGTATGAGAATATTTCTTGTAGCTCTTCGGGAATATCAAAAGTGATAGCTGTGCAATCCTTGGTTTCCTTATGCACTTCAGAAACTCGTATGGGATAAAAATCGGTCATATTACTTGCTTGACTATAACGTTATAGCTAAGCAAAACTAACGATTGTTAGTTTTATACACAAATAATTATTTGTTAATTTTGAAATGGTAAGAATTTAAAATTAAATCACTCCTTTTAGAAGAACCGAAATCATATCATGTTTGAGAAGATCTGCATCGATATTCTTTTGCTTTGGATACCATAAATAAAGTGTTCGTAAAGTAGATAACGTAGAAAAAACCATGATTTCGATATTAAAAGGCTTTATTTCTTCTTGATCAACTCCCTTCTTGACTATATTTCTGAAATTTTCTTCATAATCATGACGCATTTTCTCAAAATATTGAAGATTTTTCTCTTCCAAATGCATCCAATCGTTATTCAATGAGGCTAATCCGTCAGAATTACGTAGCGTAACGTCAATATGAAGATCAATAATATGCTCTATTTTTTTTGTAGCGTTCTTATCACAATTCACAATTTGATTCATCCCTGTGGTAAACTCTTCAGCCAAATCTATTATAATGGTAGATAAGATTTCCTGTTTGGATTGAATATGATTATAAAGGCTCGCTGCTTTGATCCCCATTGCTTTGGCCAAATCTCTCATTGTAACCGCACTATATCCTTTTTCTTTAAACAGAATAGCCGCCGCCTTAATGATTTCTTCCTTTCTACTTTCAGGTTTCATATATGATTTCCTTAATTTCCCTACCAAAAATAAATTTTAATCTTTTATAAATGGTGATTTTACAACAAAAACCATAATTATAATTAATTTGCCGCTCTAAACTAATCTCTTTCTTATATTAAAAAAACACTCGTTATTCATGAAATACCTTGCAATCATCCTATTAACATTAACAATTTCCAACACAAATACTTGTGACAATAGAACAAATACAACTGCAGATAATGGCAAAAAAAACATTCAGGAAACTAAAAAAAATACCTATTCTATTAATCTTCTAAATGGAAAAGATGTAGTCCAGGAAAAACTATATATTACTTTTGATGAAGAACAGCATTTAATTTCTGGTTATTCTGGCTGCAATACTTTTACGAGCAAATATACCATGACTAAAGATCAAATTTCTCTTGGATTGCCTATCGCTTCAAAAATATATTGTGAGAAAAATATGGCTTTAGAAGAAGAGTTTTTTAAAGCCTTATTTGAAATTAAAACAAAAACCATTTCTGATAAAGATTTGTCATTGAAAGATTCTAATGGTAAAGAATTATTATCAGGAATACTTAAAAACTAGGTTAGAATAAACTATAATTTGAATTAGAATCCCTGATTTACAATTACTTTTTTTGTAAACGAAGTACCATCTGTAGTATTGGTAATATAGATGAAATACATCCCCGAGGATTTATCGGTCATATCAATTGCTTCATCATTTCTGGTTAACCTTCCAGAGGTAATTTCTTTCCCGGCCAAATCAAAAACAATATAATCTAATATTTTATTGGCGCCATTAGAAACATTTACAACCGCTTTACTTGGTGAATAATAAACTATAATTTCTTCTTCCTCTACAGGAGGAGGACCTCCGTTTGTTAACTCTTGAGAAAGCATATCCAAAGTAACCTTACCAGTATTTCTTGGATCCAACCAGTTTGAAAGTCTATTACTATCTGAATTTCCAAAACTCCAGGATACCTCAAACCTACCATACTGATCTTCTCTTCCATTATCATTGGTTCCTTCACAAGCTGCAAACCCTCCGGCCAATTGGCCAATTATTCTACCATTTTGATCAAATAATGCAGAGCCTGAAGAACCTCCTTCGGTTACTCCCAATTCCCATCCATTTCCAGACTCAGTAATCTCCCACATATCCGTTTCAGGATTTTCAAATGGTGTAGTAATCTTACTTAAAGGGCTATTATCTCTACAAACTTTCATGATATCACCTGCAGGATGATGAATCCCAACTACAAAGTCAGGAGACTGCCCTGTTCTATCCCAACCTGCCCATTCCAGATCCCAAGATTCATCAAGACCACCATCTAGATTAAGTAATTTCATATCAGATTTAGAATTAGAAGCTCTAACTGTTGCACCTCCAGTAACCTCTTTAAAACTAGTATTTGTACTATTCTCTATAGTGGCACAAGAAGGATTAGGGCTAATCCAATCAAAACGAAAAGCCCATGTGGATTCGGGACTATTAATATCATCGCAGTGATTGGCTGTCAAAAAATATGGTGCTCTATCGTTATTCGTATTGTTAATTAATGTTCCGCTACAAACAAATCGTCCAAAAATAACAAGAGCTACCGAATGCTTTAGTCTTTCTTTTAAGGGATCAAAATCTCCTCCTACAGGGCATTCCACATCTTGGTTACAGTTACCTGAACTACCTAGCGCTTTTTCTCGTATTTCTGCACTAGTGAGTGAACGATATCCATGTATTACTTTTGCGATATTTAGTTTTCCTTGTCTTTTTACAGAAGCCGGTTCATGATATTCTATCCAAACATTTTCGCCTTCGACCAGCCATGTTCCCAGCATCTCATCTGGCCTGTTAAAAATATTGGTATACGCCCCCAATACATCAGACCTATCATTATTATAAAGGTAAATAGTAGCTTCTCTCGGAATCTTATAAACGTCAAAAATAAAATTTAAGGTTTTGGCTCCTTTAGATACTATATTAAGTCGCCATATCCTACTACCATCAGGCAAGTCATCCCATACACCAGAATTTTCTAACCCTAACTTAACTTTGAATTCGTATCCAAATCTCCAGGGTTCAGATCTATCAACATCATTTATAGCATCTTCAGTCTTAATTTTATTAAGATCGAAAGTTTGCATCACCACAGGAGCAATGCTTTTTTTACTTTTAAGCTGCCAACTTCTTGGCTCTCCTGTATTAGTAATTTGTGCGTCTGCATAAAACACATAAAACAATGCCACTATTAAAACAGTATATCTCACAGCCAACAATTTTTTCCTAAATCAAATTTAACCAAATAAAGATACTTCAATATCAAAATAAAACTATTAATTTTCCCTTTTTGAAATTTTTTAACCAAAATTTGGCCTTATTATGTCTTTAAATATAGAGTCTAATCCCTTAATTGACAAATTACCGCCGCATTTAAAACAATTCATAAAGCCGCAAAACTACGAGCAATACACCTCTATTAATCAAGCAGTCTGGAGGTATGTAATGAGAAAAAACATCACTTCATTAACGAAAGTTGCGCATAATTCTTATCTAAATGGACTAGAAAAAACCGGAATTTCTATTGATAGCATCCCCAGTATGTATGGGATGAATAGAATTTTGAAAGAAATAGGATGGGCAGCTGTTGCCGTTGATGGTTTTATTCCGCCCAATGCTTTTATGGAGTTTCAGGCATATAATATTTTGGTCATTGCATCAGACATACGACAATTAGAAAACATTGAATACACATCGGCTCCTGATATTATTCATGAAGCAGCCGGTCACGCTCCAATCATTGCCAATCCTGATTATGCTGAGTATTTGCGCCGTTTTGGAAAAATTGGTTGTAAAGCCATTTCTTCTAAAAAAGATTATGATATGTATGAAGCCGTACGAACGCTTTCTATTTTGAAAGAGGCTCATGCTAAGAGTCCAAAAGATATTGAAGAGGCTCAAAAGAAAATTGAAGATTTGCAAAACCAAAAAGATGAACCTTCAGAAATGGCTTTAATTCGTAATCTACACTGGTGGACCGTAGAATATGGCCTTGTAGGAACCACTGATGATCCAAAAATTTATGGTGCAGGATTACTCTCGTCTATTGGGGAAAGCGAATGGTGTATGACCGATCAGGTAAAAAAACTGCCATATTCTCCAGATGCGGCATTTCAAGATTTTGATATTACAAAACCACAACCTCAACTATTTGTCACACCTGATTTTGCTTATTTATGTCAGGTTCTCGAAGAATTTGCCGACACCATGGCCCTGCGAAAAGGCGGACACAAAGGACTTGCAAAATTAATAGAATCTGAAAACCTTGGAACAATAGAACTAAGTACTGGTCTACAAATTTCTGGAGTTTTCACAAGAATGATAAAAAATGAGGATAACGAGGTTATTTATTTTGAAACTTCAGGACCAACAGCTCTTTCTTTCAGAGAAAAAGAACTCATAGGGCACGGTATCGATGCACATCCAAACGGATTTGGATCTCCTTTAGGAAAACTGAAAGGAATTAACCTGGCTATAGAAAACATGTCACCTCGCGACCTAAAAGCATATAATTTTTATGATGGGGAGTATATAGAATTTGAATTTGAAAGTGGAATTACGGTAGCAGGAAATAATATTACTGGTATGCGTAACATTCAAGGCGAACTGATTTTAATTCAATTTAGCGAATGCTCTATTAAATATAAAGATGAATATCTTTTTAAACCCGAATGGGGTACTTTTGACTTTGCCGTTGGAAAAGAAATCGTTTCTGCATTTTCGGGACCCGCAGATGATTATTCGTTTGATCTCGTAACTCACAATCCTTCTTCAATCACTACAAAACGCACGTATTCTGATAAAGAGCTAGAGTTACGTTCTTTATACCAATCTGTAAGAAATATACGAGAAGGAAAAAACACCAAATTTTCTCTTGAAGCGGTTTTTGATATTCTGATAACAGATCACATAAACGATTGGTTATTACCTATCGAAATTTATGAATTGGTGTATGATCGTGACGCTACATTTGCCGAACAAATCCTAAACCATTTGGAAACTATTAAAACCAAAAGACCAGATATTAAGCATTTAATAGATAGCGGTTTAACAATAATTGATGCAAATTTTACCTCGGTTTAGAATCCTAGCTTGCTAGAAACTCATAAACGGATATTCTTTCTGTAATTGATTCTTTTTAGAACTTAATTTCTGAAGAAAAGCAGTATGCTGTTTACTATTTGGATTAAACGGTTTATGAATTAGTCCTTTTTGTACCTCTTCTACCTGTTTCATTGTTGTTTTTGTTTTTTCTGAAATCCAAATCTCAGAAAACCGTTCCCAAATATATTGAATGGCAAGTTCACTTGGATGAAGCATATCTGTAGTGTAAAAGCGATAATCTCTAAGCTCATCCATCATTAATTCATACGAAGTAAAATAACCAACATTCTGATCACGATCTAAAACTTCATGAACCGCAGTAATAAGATGGGATTTACTTCTAGTATTCTCAATAAATCCATCTTTAGTATGCCTTACCGGAGAAATCGTGAATACAATTTTAGCAGATGTATTAAGACTTTGTATAAGATGAATACAATTTTGAAGGCACTGCGTAACCTCTTCAACAGATAATAATTGCTTATCAAATTCTTGCTGGGGAATTTTATGGCAATTTGCCACTACCATATCCAAAGATTTAAGCCGGTATACCCAGGATGTACCTAGTGTAATAAAAATATGAGTAGCAGCGGTGATTTTTTTCTTTGTATTTGATAATCCTTTATTTAAATCTGAAACCAATATGTCTTTATCTGAATTACTTAAAGAAGAATGTGCATCAAAGCAATGCCAGCGCTCATTATGATAAAACACATCTGTTTCGGTGTATTTTTCATCCTGACTGGCCATCCATAAGAAGGTCTCGATTGCTTTTGGATGAAATAAAATTCCAAATGGATTGCTATTGTTTTTAAACTTATAGTACTCGAACTTTTTACCAATATTTTCTGCAAAACAGGAACCTAATAGTACAACCTCTGAATCATAGTTGATTTTGGGTTCTTGAGAATGTAGTGGTATTTTGGTTTGTAGATTCATAAATAATATCACGCAGAGACGCAAAGGCTCAAAGTTTTTAATCTTTTAGTTTGATTAATTTTACAATCCATTGACTATTCTTGTGATACCCGTCTTTATTAATGGGCTATTAAAATTAATCAACAATCCTAGTTTCATTCCTGTCAACTTAAGATATGTAAGTAGTTGTTTTGAATGAACGGGAGCAATTTGTTCGACAGATTTTAACTCAACTATTACTTTATTTTCAACGATTAAATCAGTTCGAAAACCCATATCCATTTTTTTTCCCTTCCAAATAACAGGTAAAGCTTTTTGTCTTTCGACTTTCAAACCGATTGAAGTCAACTCATGAAACATTATCTCTTCGTATACCGACTCAAAAAGTCCAGGACCTAGTTCTACATGAATATGATAAGAACAATCAACAATAATGCTTGCTATTTCATTTTCAAACAATTCTTCATCTATACTCTCTGTACTTCTTTGCATCTCGGCAGCTTTGCGTGAATCCTACTTCAAATACTGTTTTGCATTCTGCAAGGCCTCTTCAATACCTGCTGGATTTTTACCTCCTGCGGTAGCAAAGAATGGTTGTCCCCCACCACCACCTTGGATATACTTACCGAGTTCTCGAACTATTTGACCTGCATTCAGTTCTTTTTCGGCAACCAAATTTTTAGAAACATAACACGACAGTAATGCTTTTCCATTTTGTTCGGCTCCAAATACCACTACGATATTTTCAACTTCGCCTCCTAATTCGAAACACAAATCTTTAATTCCGGATGCATCAAGATCTACTTTCTTTGCCAAAAAGTTAATCCCTGCAATTTCTTCAAATTCAGATTTAAAATCACTTTTCAGGTTTTTGGCTTTGTCTTTCAGAAGTACTTCTATTTGTTTTTTAAGATTTGCATTTTCTTCCTGCAAAGACGTTATTGCTTTTACGGGATCTTTCACATTCTTAAGTACCAATTTCACTTCATTAAAAGCTTCAGACTGTGTGGTAAAATACTCTTTTGCCGCATCGCTTGTAATCGCTTCAATACGTCTCACTCCCGCCGCAATTGCACTTTCCGAAGTGATTTTGAAATGCCAAATATCCTGTGTATTCTGTACATGGGTTCCTCCGCACAATTCCATAGATTCACCAAATCGTATGGCTCTCACAGAGTCTCCGTATTTTTCACCAAAAAGTGCAATAGCCCCATCGGCAATCGCCTGATCATACGAAATACCATTACGTTCTTCTAAAGGAAGATTTTCTCGAATTCTTGCATTTACAAAATTTTCGACTTCTCTTAACTCTTCATGACTTACCTTTGCAAAATGCGAAAAATCGAATCTTAAATTCCCACTATGCACCATAGATCCTTTTTGCTCTACATGCGTTCCTAAAATAGACCGAAGTGCCTGATGTAATAAGTGAGTAGCCGTATGGTTTGAAGCAGTTCTGGCACGTTGTTTACCATCTACCACTGCTTTAAGTTGTCCTTCTATCTTTTTAGGAAGGGTTTTCGAAAAATGAACAATTAAATTATTTTCTTTTTTGGTATCAACAATATACACCACATCTCCATTGGAAGCTTCAAGATATCCTTTATCACCTACTTGACCTCCTCCTTCTGGATAAAAGGGTGTTTTATTAAAAACCAACTGGTACAATTCGCCTTCTTTTTTACTACTAACTTTTCGGTATCGCGTTATTTTAACATCTGCAGAAAGGTTATCATACCCAATAAATCCTTCAGAAATATCTTTAGTCAACTCGTTCCAATCACCTGTAGAAACTTGAGAAGCCGCTCTGGACCTTTCTTTTTGTTTTTGAAGTTCAACCTCAAACCCCTTTTCATCCAATTCATATCCTTGCTCACTTAAGATCAAAGCTGTAAGATCGATTGGAAACCCAAAGGTATCATACAGCTCAAATGCCTTCTCGCCTGAAACCACCTTACCCTTGGTATTTTTGATCACGGTATCCAAAAGAGCCAGTCCCTGATCTAATGTTCTTAAAAAGGATTGTTCTTCTTCTTTGATTACATTTACAATCAAGTTTTTTTGTGATTTCAGTTCTGGAAACGCGCTACCCATCTGCTTAACCAAGGTAACCACGAGCTTATAGATAAAAGGTTCTTTGGTATTCAAAAAAGTAAACCCATAGCGTATAGCTCTTCGTAAAATTCTTCTAATCACGTATCCCGCGCCTGTATTGCTTGGTAACTGGCCATCGGCAATTGAAAAAGAAACCGCTCTTATGTGATCTGCAATAACACGAATAGCTACACTTACTTTACCATCATTGTCGGTTGGCAAGCTATCTTTATCATATGTAGAATTGGTAATCGTTTCGATTTCTCGAATTAGCGGAGTAAATACATCGGTATCATAATTTGATTTTACACCTTGCAATACCATACACAAACGTTCAAACCCCATACCGGTGTCCACATGCTGCGCAGGTAACTTCTCAAGAGAACCATTCGCTTTTCGGTTATATTGCATAAAAACAAGGTTCCAGATCTCTACCACCTGCGGATGATCGGCATTGACCAAGTCTCGACCGGGAGTTTTTGCCTTTTCTTCCTCAGAACGAATATCTACATGAATTTCGGAACATGGCCCGCAAGGTCCCTGATCTCCCATTTCCCAAAAATTATCTGCCTTATTACCCATAATAATTCGGTCATGGGGCACAATTTCTTTCCATAAATCATACGCCTCCTGGTCCATCTCCAGGTTTTCATCCTTGGCTCCTTCAAAAACCGACACGTATAGTATGTCCTTATTAATGCCATATACATCAGTAAGGAGCTCCCAAGCCCATTGAATGGCTTCTTTTTTGAAGTAATCCCCAAAACTCCAGTTTCCTAACATTTCAAACATGGTATGGTGATAGGTATCCATACCAACCTCTTCAAGATCATTATGTTTACCGCTTACTCGTAAACATTTTTGAGTATCTGATATGCGATTGCTTTTTGGAGTACCATTACCCAAAAAGAATTCTTTGAACTGGTTCATCCCTGCGTTGGTAAACATCAATGTGGGATCATCTTTAATTACCATTGGTGCCGATGCTACGATCTGATGTCTTTTGGATTTAAAAAACTCTAAAAATTGATTTCTGATTTCTTGGGATTTCACAAGCTTATTATTTATTCAAAAAAAATTACATATTAAACTAACAATCAACATTATACATTCAAAATAACATACAGATATTTTTTCAATATTTGTAAGTTTTTTCTACACTTTGCTACATTTTACTATATTTGTTGCCTGGTCTTAGTATAAAACAAGACTTTTTTGGTTGATATCCTGCAAAAATAGCATATTTTAGATTATGTCAAAGGTTAAATATTACTATGATAGTGACACGCTTTCTTATCGCAGAATAGAGCAGAAGAAAGGGCGCAAATTTGGTATCGCAGCACTGGGAGTCATTGGGGCATTTCTTGCTGGTTTCATTCTTCTGTTGGTATATTTAAATATTCCTCAGTTAGAAACTCCAAAAGAGAAAACATATCGAAGAGAGCTTGAAAACATGCAGTTGCAATACGATCTGATGAACAAAAGATTAGAACGTGACGAAAATATTCTACAAGAAATTGCCGAACGTGATGATAATATATATCGTCTTTATTTTGGAGCAAATCCCATACCAGATGAATTGCGCAATGCAGGTTTTGGTGGAGTAAATCGCTATAAAAATCTAGAAGGTTTTGACAACTCAGCAATGATTGTTGAGAGTAGTGAACGCATAGATAAGCTTACCAAACAAATAGTTGTACAATCAAAATCCCTTGATGAGATTGCCGATTTGGCAGAACAGAAAGAAGAGTTATTAGCTACTATTCCTGCTATTCAACCGATACAAAATTCTGACCTAAGGAGGATGGCCTCTGGTTACGGTTGGAGAAGTGACCCGTTTACTAAAGCCAGGAAATTTCATTATGGAATGGATTTCTCGGCAGCAACCGGAACACCCGTCTATGCTTCTGGAAATGGTGTAGTGACACGTGCCGATGCTAATTCTACCGGGTATGGAAGACACATACGTATTGATCATGGTTTTAACTATGTAAGTCTATACGCTCACCTAAGTAAATACAAAGTTAAGAAAGGTCAAAAAGTAAAGCGTGGAGACATCATAGGATATGTAGGTAGTACCGGACGGTCTGTAGCCCCACATCTTCATTATGAAATTTTCAAAGATGGTAAAAAAATTAATCCAAGAAATTTTTACTACGGAAGTTTAACTCCCGAAGAGTTTGATAAAATGCTTAAAGCTTCTAATCTTATCAACGAATCTTTAGATTAATTACTGATGCGTAAAATACTTCTTCTTGTTATTATTTTTGGTTTCAGTGCTAACATACAGGCCCAAAAATATTCAAAAGAGGTAATCGATTCTATGTACGTTGCAGTACAGGATATTCAAAAAAAGTTTTCAAAACCCACTCAAATTAAGATTATGGCCGTTGGGGATATCATGATGGGAACTAATTTTCCCAATGACAGCTATTTACCTCCCTCTGTCAAAGGCCCTTTTGATGACATAAATAGTATTTTAACCCAAGCAGATATCTTATTTGGCAACCTAGAAGGTACGCTTACCGATGAAGGTGAAAATGCAAAAAGATGTTCTGATCCATCAAAATGTTATTCCTTCAGATCTCCAGAATCTTACGGAAAGTATCTCGAAGAAACTGGTTTTGATGTAATGAGTATTGCAAATAATCACATTGGTGATTTTGGCGAAATTGGAATTAAAAACACCTCTAAAACTCTAGAAAAACACAACATTGCCTATGCAGGTATATTTGCACAACCTTCGACAATTTTTGAAAAAGATGGCATCAAATATGGATTTTGTGCATTTGCACCCAATAAAGATTGTATAAAAATTCATAACTTGACCAATGCAAAAAAGATTGTAGCCGAACTTAAAGAAAAAGCAGATATAGTGATTGTTTCTTTTCATGGAGGGGCCGAAGGCCTTAAACATACACATGTAACCAGAAAAACCGAACGGTTTTATGGCGAAGATCGTGGTAACGTATATCTTTTTGCACACACCATGATTGATGCAGGTGCCGATATGGTACTTGGCCATGGGCCACATGTTTCCAGAGCTTTTGAAGTATATAAAAACAAATTTATCGCCTATAGTTTAGGCAACTTTTGCACCTATTCGAGATTTAACTTGGATGGAATTAAAGGGTATGCTCCGATTGCCGAAATAAACATTGATCTTGAAGGAGATTTTATACAAGGCAAGCTTCATTCTGCCAAACAGATAGACGAAGTATATCCTTTTATAGACGAGAAAAAAAGGGCGCTGAAGGAAATAAAAAAATTAACCAACGCAGATTTTCCGGAGAGTAAACTTATTTTTGAGGAAGACGGAAGTTTTACACAACAAAAAGAGTAATTATGTATGTAGACTTACCAAAAAAGATGTATTATGGCATTGGCGAAGTTGCCGAGGCTTTTGATGTGAATACCTCTTTGATTCGCTTTTGGGAAAAAGAATTTGATATCTTAAAACCAAAGAAAAACGCCAAAGGCAATAGAAAATTTACGCCAGAGGATATTAAAAACCTCGAATTAATCTATCATTTGGTAAAAGAACGAGGATTCACGCTAGAAGGTGCCAAAATCCATCTTAAAGAGCAAAAACAAGAAGCGTTGGATAGTTTCGATATTATACGTAAACTGGAATCTATAAAAGGACAGTTGATTAAAATTAAAGAACAACTATAACCTTATTTTCTTAAAATTTCACTTCACAATTTGAAACAAAATTCAATAATTGTAGACTAATCAAATAGAATACTTTGAAAAATAATACTATTTAAATGAAAAAAGGACTTTTTGCAGGATTAGGATGCCTGGGAATTATTGTAGTAATTGTAGTGATTGGTGCCATGATGGCATATCGCTTTAACAACAAAGCTGTAGTCTTACAAGAGGATGCCAAAACCGCTTGGTCCAATGTAGAAAGTGCGTACCAAAGGCGCAGTGATCTTATCGGAAATTTGGTAAAAACAGTACAGGGAGCAGCAGATTTTGAACGCTCTACCTTAAAAGATGTTATTGAAGCCAGATCCAAAGCTACTTCAGTAAATATTGATCCTAGCAATATTACTCCCGATCAGATGGCTCAGTTTCAGCAAGCACAAAGCGGATTATCATCGGCTCTATCTCGTTTATTGGTAACTGTAGAGCGTTATCCCGATCTGAAAGCAAATCAAAACTTTCTAAATCTACAAACCCAGCTAGAAGGAACAGAAAATCGTATTAATGTAGAGCGCAACCGATTTAACGAGCAAGTTGGCGTTTATAACAAGCATATCAAAGTACTTCCGAATTCATTATTTGCGGGAATGCTAGGTTTTGATGAAATGACCAGATTTGAAGGTGATGAAGGTGTAGAGAAAGCACCAGATGTAGATTTTGATTTTAAGTAATGTCCAAAGTTGAAGATTTTCTTACCCAGGAACAAGAACAGCAAATAGTTGCTGCGATTAGACGTGCCGAGAACACCACCTCGGGAGAGATTCGTATTCATATTGAAAAACACACCGATCTGGATGTACTGGATCGAACTAGAGAGGTTTTTCACTTTTTGAAGATGGATAATACTGTGCAGCATAATGGTGTATTGATTTATGTTGCCGTAGATGATCATAGATTTGCAATTTATGGTGATCAGGGAATCAACGATGTTGTTGCTGATGATTTTTGGGACAGCACCAAAGATGTAATTCTTAATCAATTCAAAAAAGGAGATTTTACACAAGGGTTGATTGATGGAGTTCTCATGGCAGGAGCGCAATTGCAAAAATATTTTCCGTGGGATCATACTGGATCAAACGAATTATCAGACGAAATCTCAAAAGGATAAATGAAGAATATACCACAACACAAATCATCCATACTCGTTGTTCTGGGAATATTTTTTATCTCAACACTCCAAGTTTTTGCACAACGAGCTATTCCTCCTAAACCAAAATTAGAAACTGCGGTCTATGACGAGGCCAGTATGTTTTCTGGTTCTGAAGCTCAAAGATTAGAGCAAAAATTGATTCGCTACGCAGATACCACCTCAACTCAAATTGTAATCGCGACTATCAATTCGTTGCAAGGGGAAAACATAGGGTTATATGCCGCAGAATGGGCTCATGAATGGGGTATTGGACAAAAAAAGGAAGATAACGGAGTTTTTATTCTTGTAGCCAAAAATGATCGCAAAATTTGGATCGCTACAGGTTATGGAGTTGAAGAAAAACTAACTGATTTTGTTTCAAAAACTATTATAGATCAAATCATTACCCCCGAATTTAAAAAAGGAAGCTTTTACGTTGGATTAGACAAAGGAACCACAGCTATTTTTCAAGTATTAGATGGCACTTTTAAAGGGGCCAGGAAAACAAAAGACAAAAAAGACGTTCCCATTGGGCAATTGGTATTGTTACTTATTTTCTTCATTATTATCATCAAAGCGTTCTCTAAAAGCAATCACGGCAATGATGGTAGAGGAAATCGTGGCAATAGATCCCGAAGAGGCAGTCTACTGGATGCTATTATCTTAAGCAATATGGGTCGTGGCAGTTATGGTGGTGGCAGCTTTGGCGGTGGATCCAGCGGTGGTTTTGGTGGTGGTTTCGGCGGTGGCGGCTTTGGTGGCGGTGGCTTTGGTGGTGGCGGTGCTGGCGGGAGTTGGTAGATTCAGTAGCGGTTAGTTAGTTCCTTTCTATTCAATTTTGGCCATTTAAATGAAGTACAAAGATCATAATGAAAGTATTAGATTTCAACATAAAAAAGGGAACCTATAAATTCGAAATCGCTGATTTGAATTCGGATAATCATTCACACCCTGTTGTCGAAATCATTATTGCATTAAACGGAAGTTTTTCGTTAAAAACCAGCAATCAAAAAAAAGAAAATGTAGTTTTCGCAATCATTGATTCCAACATAAAGCATGAAATAGTTTCTCTAAATTGTACTGCAAAACTATTAATGATAGAAAGCCATAATAAATTATTGAGCGCCTTTTTAAATCAGCTTGGAATTCAACTGGTTAATGGTTTGTTTATCAACAAAAATGACACTCAAAATTCTCAATTGTTCAAGAAAATAGAACTATTTGCAGCCAGTAGAGATTTAAAGCAGATTGAAGATCAAAGGATCCAAAAATGTATTAAAATTCTTGAAAATGAAGATTTAGAATATGATACTATGATTGCTTCATTGACTTCAAAAGTGTTTCTCTCTGAAAGTAGATTATCACATTTGTTTAAAGAGAGTATAGGAATTTCTATAAAAAAATACTTTGTTTGGAGTAAATTAAAAAAAGCGATCCATCTTGTATTAAATGAAGGAATAAATTTAACCGAGGCCTCATCTCAAAGCGGTTTCTTTGACCAAGCCCACTTGAGTAATGCATTTAAGAATATATTGGGGATTAACCCATCAAAAGTATATAATAGCAGAACCTTACAATTTTAAAAAACTTTATGGTGATACCTTTGTTCTCAAATTTTAAGAATGAAAAGAAAAATTAGAAAAGTCGAAAGAAAAGATATAGAATCTCTGAAATTAGTCCTAGACTCAAGTGGATTATTCCCGTCCGAATTGTTGGATGACATGATATCCGATTATTTAACAAACCCTTCTTCAAAAGATATTTGGTTTACAACAATAGATAATGGAACACCAATATCTATGGGCTATTGTGCTCCTGAAAGACTCACAGAAGGAACTTACAATCTTTATGCAATTGCAGTTCAAAAGAACTTACAAGGCCAAGGAATAGGCAAAGAAATGATGAATTACATAGAGAATTTGCTAAGAGAGAAAGGAAATAGAATTCTAATTGTAGAAACCTCAGGAACTCTAGAATATAAACTAACCAGAGAATTCTATTACAACTGCAATTATACTCAAGAAGCTATCATCAGAGAATTTTATGCTAGAGGCGATGACAAGGTGATATTTTTGAAAAAGCTAATCTAATAGTATAGTCGAAGGAAAAAACCCTACTTCTTCCTAAAATACACCGAGATCGGCACCCCATGAAAATCAAATTCTTTACGTAGCTGATTTTCGATAAAGCGTTTATACGGGTCCCTGATATACTGTGGCAGGTTACAGAAAAATGCAAACTGTGGTTGTGGTGTAGGCAACTGTGTGATGTATTTTATTTTTACATACTTGCCTTTATAAGCCGGTGGTGGATTGTGCTCTATAATTGGCAATAGTGTATCATTAAGCTCACTGGTTTTGATCTTTTTGGATCTGTTTTTATACACCTCAACAGCAGTTTCAATCGCTTTAAAGATTCGTTGTTTGGTCAGTGTCGAAATAAATACAATAGGCACATCGGTAAAGGGTTCTATTTCTTTGCGGATATATTTTTCGAAATCCTTGAGGGTGTTACTCTCTTTATTTTCAATAAGATCCCATTTGTTTACCAGGATTACGATCCCCTTGCGATTGCGTTCTGCCAGCCAAAATATATTCTGTACCTGTCCATCAAATCCTCTTGTGGCATCCAACACCAACAAACAGACATCACAATGTTCGATCGCACGCACGGATCGCATTACCGAGTAGAATTCTAGATCTTCTTTTACTTTAGATTTACGACGTATCCCGGCGGTATCCACCAGATTAAATTCAAAACCAAAACGGTTATACTTTGTATCGATGGCATCACGCGTGGTTCCAGCAATATCGGTTACGATATAACGCTCTTCGCCAATTAATGCATTAATAAATGATGATTTTCCGGCATTGGGTCTTCCTACTACGGTAAATCGGGGTAATTCATCTTCTTCTTTTTCTTCCTTCTCTGGTAATTCTTTTACGAGCGCATCCAAAAGTTCACCTGTACCGCTCCCATTAATACTGGCAATAGTATAATACTCACCAAGGCCCAAATTATAAAATTCGACCGCATCTGCATCTCTCTTGGCATTATCAACCTTATTTACCACTAAAAATACCGGTTTATCAACTTTACGAAGCAAGTTGGCTACATCTTCATCCATTCCGGTTATTCCTGATTCTACGTCGACCATAAAAATGATGGCATCGGCTTCATCTATAGCCAATTCTACCTGTTTATCGATTTCAGCTTCAAAAATATCATCGCTTCCTACCACATACCCTCCAGTATCGATCAAGGAGAACTCTACCCCGTTCCAATCGCTTTTTCCATAATGGCGATCCCGTGTAACACCGCTTACGGCATCTACGATAGCTTCTCGTCTTTGAATCAAACGATTAAAGAAAGTTGATTTTCCTACATTAGGTCGCCCTACAATTGCCACTATACTGCTCATCGAAATCTTGTTCTAAAATTTTTGCAAAATTAGGCTTTTTATTTAACCCATACTATAAATGTGTATTTGATTATAGTATATTTCTTATCTGTATCTATTTAAAGCATAAGATTTTGGATTTTCTGTCACCATATCGAAGACTTCGACTTTACTGAGTGCAAGCTAGTCAAGATTGTCTTTCTTTCTGACTCTGCTCACAGTGAAGGTTTTAATGATGATAATTATAACTCTATAGGATGTAATATTAATATAAGATCAAAATAGCCGAAAAACAAAAAGTCCTAAGGCCAAACATTTAAGACCTCAGGAACTTTTCATAATTGATAGTCAGTCAGTGAAATAATTACTTATATCAAAGATACCAAGTATTCATACTAACTAGGTTACTGTAAAACAACAAAGTTTTTATGGAAGTGTTTTAACAGTTTTTACATAGAGCAAGAATCTTAAAAAAAGAATCATTTATTATATCCAAATCGCTTTAATTGACGTTGATTACTACGCCAATTTTTGTTGATTTTCACATACAGTTCTATATGTATCTTTTTCCCAAAGAATTTTTCCAACTCTTTTCGTGCCTCTACTCCAACTCTTTTTAATGCTGATCCTTTATGTCCTATAATAATTCCTTTTTGAGAATCTCTTTCTACCATAATTACAGAACGGATTCTAATAATAGTTTCATCTTCAATAAACTCTTCGGTTTCAACCTCTACAGCATACGGAATCTCCTTTTTGTAATGCATCAATATCTTTTCACGTATGGCCTCATTTACAAAAAATCGTTCAGGTTTATCGGTTAATTGATCCTTTGGATAGAAAGCCGGTGATTCTGGTAAAAGTGTTACCAAACGATCAAATACCTCTTTTATATTAAAATTTTTAAGAGCGGATATAGGATAAATTTCGGCATTAGGCACTTTTTTTGACCAAAATTGTACTTGTTCTTCTAATTCTTCTTGATTGGATTGATCTATTTTATTAATTAGGAGAAGTATTGGTATTTTGGCTGCGGTAATCTTTTTGAAAAATGCTTCATCCTTGAGTTCTTTTTCACCTATTTCGACCATATAAATAAGAACATCAGCATCTTCAAAAGCAGACTTTACAAAATCCATCATGGATTCTTGTAACTCATATGCTGGTTTTATAATACCAGGAGTATCTGATAAAATTACCTGAAACTCATCTCCATTCACAATACCCAGAATCCTATGTCTTGTAGTCTGCGCTTTAGAAGTAATAATCGATAACTTCTCGCCAATAAAAGCGTTCATAAGCGTTGACTTACCTACGTTGGGATTCCCAATAATATTTACAAAACCTGCTTTATGCGTCATATAACCCTATTTTGGTGCAAAGGTAGACGAATATTAATTTAGAAAATAATTCTTGCATGAATTATTGCTCATTATGAGTACTGATAGAAAAGTGATTAGCAAATAATCTTAGAGGGATTAACTTTTTATTTAGATTTTTTTTTAAATTTAGTTTCGATAAGTTTTCAAAAACCCCGTGGAAACAATTTAATTATTTAAATACGGGATGTTTTGAAAAACTATTTATCATATACCTACTACCGATTTACAAGAAATAATTTCGTTCTATTTTCTATATTTCTTTTTTTATCATTTGGCCTCGTAGCACAAGATTTCAATAAGCAATTGACCAAAGCAGATGAAAAGTTTAAATCGTTTGCTTATATCGATGCAAGAGCAATTTATCTTGATGTAGCTCAAAAGGGCTACTCCTCTCCGGGTTTATATCAAAAATTAGCCGATTCATTTTATCTTACAGGAGAGTTGGAATCTTCTGTAGAGTGGTATGAAAAGTTAATCCAGGAATATCCTCAAAACTTACCTCCCGAGTATATGTTCAAATATGCTCAAGGGTTAAAAAGCGTAGAGCGCTATGATAGGGCCGATGAAATCATGGATCAGTTCTATAACATTACCGGAAATGACAAACGAGCTACCTCTTTTGTTAACAAAAGAGATTATTTAAGTTTTATCGAAATACAATCTGGAAGATTTGATCTTTTTACACTCAATATAAACTCAAAAAATTCTGAATATGCCCCAAGTTTTAATAATCAAAATCAAATTGTTTTTGCATCTTCAAGAGGCAAAGAATCTATAAATTCTAAGGTTCATGGATGGAATAAAATGCCTTTTTTAGATCTGTATTCTTCCAATATTAAGGAGGATAATATCAGTCTAGAAGAACCTATAAAATTAAAAGGTAAAATCAACAGCAAATTTCACGAATCCTCTACCAGTTTCAGTGCAGATGGACAAACAGTATATTTCTCTAGAAACAATTATATAAATAACAAATTAGAAACTAGTAAAAAAGGTGTTGTTCTTCTGAAATTATACAAAGCCAAATTGAAGGAAGGAATATGGACCGATATTGAAGAACTACCTTTTTCCAGCAACAATTATTCGGTATCACATCCTTCGGTTAGTTTGGATGGGAAAAAGCTTTATTTTGCAAGCGATATGCCAGGAGCACTAGGCAAATCTGATCTTTACGTTGTAGATATATTGCCTAATGGTGAATACGGTGTCCCAAAAAATTTGGGAGAAAACATTAATACCGAAGGTCGAGAAACGTTCCCGTATATAAGTAATAATGGAGAACTCTATTTCTCTAGCGATGGCCATGTTGGTTTGGGAGGGCTCGATGTTTTTATAAGCATGCCATCAGAATCAGGGTTTTCTAAAGCTTTTAATGTTGGTAAACCAATTAATAGCCCCAAAGATGATTTTACTTTTGTAATTAATGAAGAAACCAAAATTGGGTACTTTGCAAGCAATAGAAAAGGAGGAAAAGGAAACGATGACATTTATGGTATTAAACAAACAAAAGATTTAATTATTTCATGTAAACAGTATATCGAAGGTATTATTTCTAATAATGAAAACAATCAAAGTCTACCTAATACCAATATCACCCTGCTAGACCTTGAAGAAAACATAGTAGCCCAAACAACATCTAACAGCCTGGGGGAGTATAAATTTGACGTAGACTGTTCTAAAGGATATCTAATGAGAACATCTTTGGATCAATTTAATCCAAGGGAAATATCACTAAATACTGATGATAGTTTCGAATTTGTAAATGAAATATCGATCCCGCTGACTCCATTAAACTCAGACAATATATTATTAACCTCTGTAGAGGTTAACATTGGAGATGATCTTTCAAAAACCCTGCAATTAGAGCCTATTTATTTCGCTCTAAATGACTCTATTATCACTCCTAAAGCTGAAGTAGAATTACAAAAGATCATTTCGGCTATGCAAAAATACCCTGAATTAAACATTGAAGTGCGCTCGCATACCGATAGTAGATCTAGTTTTTGGTATAATAAAAGGTTGAGTGTAAAAAGGATGCGGGCTACCGTAAAATATCTAGTAGAAGAAGGTGGTGTTTATTGGCGAAGAATACGAGGTAAAGCCTATGGAGAGAGAAGATTATTAAATAAATGCACAGACGATGTCCCTTGTACTGAAGAGGAACACCAGGAAAACAGAAGAAGTGAATTTATTGTATGGGAATAAATCAACTTTTCAGGCCCTTAAAATACGCCTTGGCTTTTGCATTTACCTTTGGCGCTAATAGTAATCCTGAAATAACCGTTGGAATCGCCATAATGGCAAACGCACTGTCAATAAGGTTAATGGCAAAATCAATTTTTACTACAGCGGCTATTACTATCGACAAGATGTAGATATAATTATAATACTTACCGTATTTGGGTTTGGTTAAAAAACCCAAGCAAGTGGTTCCGTAATACGAATAAGAGAACAAGGTAGAAAAAGCAAACACCAATACCATAATTACTACCACTATATCTCCTAGTCCATAGGGTAAAACCGAATTAAAAGCTTCTAGTGTCAATGATATTCCATTATCATCGGTTTGGCGCCAAACTCCAGTAGAAAGTATTGCCAAAGCAGTTAATGTACAAACAAGCAATGTATCAATAGCTGGTCCTATCATTGCTACTAATCCTTCTCGTATAGGCTCATTGGTTTTGGCAGTTCCATGCATCATTGGAGCGGTTCCTATACCTGCCTCATTAGAAAATGCAGCTCTTTTTATCCCTGTTTTGACTAGATATCCTAATGCCCCTCCCGCAGCGGCTTTGCCAGAAAAAGCATCCGAAAAAATCAGCATAAACATCTCGGGAACAACTTCAATCTGAACTATTAGAACGGTGATCACGGTAATAAAATAGAGCACCACCATAAAGGGCACTAATCTGCTGGCTACAACACCTATTCTTTTTATTCCACCTAAAATAACTATGGAAGCTATTCCGGCCAGAACAATTCCTATGTACCATTTATATTCATCATCCCAATCCAGAACATCTATTAATGTTTGTGTTAACTGATTTGCGGTAAACGCAGGAAGCGTACCTACCAAACCTGCCAATGCAAAAAGTATCGCCAATGGTTTCCAGTGCCCCCCTAAGCCTTTAGTAATTACATACATTGGTCCACTAAGCACGGTGCCATTATCGTCTTCGGTACGATACATTACCGCTAGTGAACAGGTATAAAATTTGGTAGCCATACCGATCAATGCGCTAATCCACATCCAAAAGACCGCACCGGGGCCACCCATTACAATAGCAACAGCTACACCACTTATATTTCCCATCCCTACTGTTGCGGCAATTGCCGAAGATAATGCTTGAAAATGACTTAACTGTCCAGGATCATTCTCGTTATCATACTTTCCTCGTAGAACGTCGATAGCATGTTTAAAATAAAAATATGGTGTAAATCGCGAGTAGATTAGAAAAAATAAACCGCCACCAATAAGCAGTACCAGCAAAGGCCAATCCCATACCCAGGAACTAAAACTTGCAACAAGACCTTCGAGTGTTTCAAACATAAATTAGTGTAGTTAGCATAAAAGTAGTATAAAAATTGAAGAATCCTATCTGCCATTTATATCTAAAAGCTTAGAAACACTGAAAAATTAATCAGGAGACCTAATAAATCGGGGTTTATCGATTCCGCGATCATACATAATGATGCTTCCGGCTACCGCTACATTGATGCTTAACTCTGATTTGAATTTTACCAGGAACTGTGATTTTTCGATGGCTTTTTTTGATAACCCGTGATCCTCTGCACCTAAAAGGTACACACATCGTTTTGGATGTTTAAAAGTCTCAAGAGGTTCTGCATCATGTGCCAATTCGACTCCGACAAGCATGGCTCCTTTGGGTAAATGACGATAAAAATCATCGAACGTATCATAATGAAAATAAGGCATTGCTTTTACCGCATTGTGAGTATCACTTGCTTGTTTGGCATATCGGTTGCCAATTGTAAAAATAAAACTGGCCCCCATATTTTGGGCCGAACGCCATAAAACCCCGAGATTCTCTGGAGTTTTTCCATTCTGGATACCGATCCCAAAAAATTCATTTTCGAAGTTATCAATCATGGATATAAAAATATAAAAGCAAATTTTATTATTCGTGATCCAAATTATATTTCTGGAGCACCTCGTTCCAGTAAAGCTTTTGGATTTGCGTGATCAAGAGCTTATTGATTTCATCAAAATAAGAATGTGATTTAGGCATTATAAAACTACTGACCATGGAATTTCGATAATTTCATCTTCAAAAATGTTCTGATCATACATCTTGTATTGATATTCAATATCATCTCCGGGGTAGGTAATCGAATTGAAATGCAACCTGGTTTGCGAGGTTTCTGAAAACCGAGTTGTTGATCGATTGCATGTGATTTATTATCAATATTAATCTCGGTAAGAACAGGCATTCCGGTCATAAGTGGTTTGGGGTTTGATTGTAAAGAATACACTGCTCTCTCTACAGTACTCACCCAAAGTTGATTATTGCCATCAATAATCATACTTCGATAGGAGGCAACTTTTGAAGGAGTACAAAATACATTAGGCATCACTATACTTAGTATAGGCATTTTTCAATTTGATATCGTATTTGTTCTTTTTGTACCCCGGACCATTATAACCCTCGGCAAATCTAACCCAATTTTTTTCTTTGATCCAATCGATCAATTTTTTCCCTTTAAAAGAGGTTTTCTGAATAAATTTACCAAAAGCTTTCAGGTGCTCTCGCTCATGTTCATACATTTCTGAGACAAAATGATCTATCGAAGCATATCCTAAATGATCATAATGAAATCCCATGATTTGGAAAGCTCCCCATGAAGCTGAACAATAGGCTGCTTCATGAAAAGCTGGCAGATCAGATATTCCTGCTGCTTTTTCGAGACGATCATATTCTCTTACCCCTCCTTTATAATGTGTTCTTGTCCATTTCTTATACAATACATCTTTGGTATGTTGAGAAACATATTGAGAAGGATTCACTCCTCGTTTTTCAAGCTCTCTCCAGAAAATATGTCCTTCAAATAAAATTACTGGTCTTCCATACACCAAAAAACCTTTGCCCCTACTTTCTACTTCATTGACAGCTTTTACCATAGCTAATTCTAATCCAAACTGATTTGCAAAATCTTCTATGTCCTGCTCTGATAAAAATTTATCATTAAATGCTATTAGATTTTTCTCTTCTTCTATAAGCTTTGACCATGATTTGAGGCCAACAATACCGTCTACAACCAAGCCATTTTTGGACTGGAAATCTTTTACAGCCTCATGCGTATCTTTCCCAAAAAAGGTGGATACATATACTTTATATCCCAACTTAGTCAAAATCTCTTCTAAGTAATGAACTTCTTGTCCTCTAGAGCGGTATCGTATTGTTTTCATTGGTATATATGTTTATTATTTTAACCCTATAATCAGTTTAACAATTCTTCTATTGATATGCAAACTCCTAAAATATGCCTACTTCAATATTCTTTTTTAATAGTTATGAAGTTACGTATAAAAACCAAAAAAGCACAATTGTTCTTATGAAAAAACGAATTCTAATTAAACCATAACGAATTCTAAAAGATCAGGTATTAAGATCAATTATGGCATTACTTTTATATTAAATAGCCAACCTCAAAATAAGCTGTTATGAAAAATGTAGCCATAATTATTATTCTATTTCAAAGTTTTCAATTTGTCTATGCCCAAAAAGGATTTATTGATACTACAAAGTATATTGTTACTACTGAAATTTCAGATCAGGGAAAGGACTATCCTGCTTATGTAGTTAGTTTGGTTCGCGCAGACCAGAGCTCCGATATCATATCTACGCTTACCATTTCTGACACAGAGCTTTTTGAGGACATCTTTATTACCACCTTAGAGAATCCCGGATTAGAAGGGATCTCTGAGGTGATTAAGATGGAGGTCGAATACCTGGCATGTTGTGCCCATGTGGAATCTTACTATTTTATGGTTGGGGAAAACAATGATATTATTGAATTGCCTGAACTTAAAAATGTATACTGTGAAAACTCTGATACCGATTTTCAATATATATTTCCAATTCAAGAATATGGCATTGCAGGGAATATTTTACAAACGCAAACATTTTATAAAAATACATCAGATATAAAATATGTAAATCTAAAGCAGAGCTATGCATGGAACGACAATACCATTGGTTTTCCTAAAACTACTGCTATAACAGGTTATTAAATATTTTATTTTTAACACGACGCAATCTGATAAACAAAAAGGGGGAAACTTTTGTTTATTATACCGACAAGCCTTTTTAGGTATTGTCGGTTTTTGTTTTTAATACATTTATATGTATTTACTATTTAAACCCAAAATCAGTTTGATTATATTTGTTCTCAACCTCAAGTATTATTTAATGAACAAAGACCGGCTCCTATTTTTATTTCCTATTCTGATATGGTTCTCTACCGGTTCTTTACTTGCGCAAAATAATAGACTTAGGGCATTTACTCTTGAAGATGGTTTACCTCAATCGCAAGTTTATGATATCGTACAAGATGAAGTGGGCTACTTATGGCTTGGGACTCAAGGAGGTGGACTTTGTAGATTTAATGGAGAAGAATTTAAGATATGGAATGAAGGCGACGGATTACAATCTAATTATATTCATACCCTCACTTTTGTAAACGACAGCCTTTTTATTGGTACTAAAGGAGGGCTTTCTATAAAAACTAAAAATAAATTTATAAATCTTGAAGGGCCTAGAATTAATAAAATCTGTAGAATAAAAAACAAAACGTATCTAGCTACCAATGTTGGGATTTATATATACGAAAACGACATTGGTTTAAGAAAAGTAAAATTAAACTCAAAAATCAACACCAGTATAATTAATGATATTGTTTTTGATGGTAAATTATTTTGGGTGGCAACCAACAAAGGGCTTTGGAAACTAAATGCGATTAATAAAAATGCCAGCATTATTGAAAGACATAGTGCTCATGATTTTACAGCTGCAATTTTTTATAATGACAAGGTTTTTGCCGCCGCTTTTAATCAAGGTATTTTGGTCTTGAATACAAATGCAAAATCTTATGGTAATTATTGGATTTCAAAACCTCTTCGGGTAACCAATGTTTCTGTACACAATGATAACGAATTATGGTTTGCCACAGATAATGAAGGAATCAGTATTGTAGATGGAGACAAACGTAGACGGTTGAGAAATATAAATCGTAAAAATGGGCTGGCTGTTTCGCATATTAGGAAAAGTATATTAGATCGTCAATCTAATATATGGATTGCTACTTCTGGAGGCGGGTTCTATAAATATTTTCAAAACAACTTTATACATTATGATCAAAATACTGGTCTAAAAGGTAATCGGGTATATGCTATTCACGCAACCAAAAATGAAATCTGGGCATCTAACTCTGAAGCGGGACTTATAAAGATAGACTCTCTGGGTATTCACCATATAGAACAAGACGAACGTATATCTGAGGTAAAAATCAAAACCATTACAAATGATGCATCAGGAAATATTTGGGCCGGAACAGACGGCAAAGGAATTCTTTTTAAAGAAATCAAAAAAAAAGATACTATAATAATTGATAGTAGCGCTATAAAAAAATCAAAAAACGATTCGATTGTAAAAATTGATACCATACAAAAAACAATAATTACAAATCATGTAATTGATAGTGACAATGGTTTACAATCGGATTGGATCAGAACTGTTCTTGTAGATAAAAACACGATATGGGCTGCCTCCTATTCTACTGGTATAATTCGGTTTAAATACAATGCCGAAGAAAAGCGCTTATCAACAAAAAAGAAGTTTAACAGAAAAAGTGGTATTAAGGATTTGCAGATAAGCTATATGAGACAAGATTCTCTTGGAAAAATATGGTATGCAACTCAAAATGGACATTTAGGGTATATTAAAAATAGTCAAGTTAACCATCTGGGCAACGTTTTAAATCAAAAAACCTCAATTAGTACCTTACTATTTCATAAAAACAAAATTTTTATCGGTACCGCGGGTAGAGGAATATGGTGGTCGAACCTTGATGATATTTCTGTCAAAAAATTAAAAGGGAGAAAAAGACCTTATTCTGATAATATCTATCAAATGATATTTGATGATCAAGGTAATTTGTGGGCGGGGAGCGAAAGAGGAGTTGATAAAATTGAACTTAACCAATCCAATGATATTGTAGATATTTTTCATTTTGGTCGAAATGATGGTTTTCTTGGAATAGAAACCTGCCTTAATGCTGTTACCAAAGACAAAAAAGGAAACCTTTGGTTTGGAGCCATCTATGGGCTCACCAAATATAAACCTACAGAAAGCACCAAGGCAACTATCAAACCCAGATTATTTTTTGAAGATGTAGAGATAGCCTATCGCAGTGTAGATTCTATTAACCTAAACAAGTGGGCGAACAGCGATAATGTTTTACGACTACGCCCCAATCAAACAGAATTATCGTTTAGCTACAAAACTGTGGATCTCGATCATCCAAACGATATACAATACCGTTTTCGATTAAATAACTCTGAATGGAGCCCGTGGTCATCAGAGAATAAACAAAACCTGGCAGGTCTTGCCTATGGAGCACATTATTTCTCTGCGCAATCAAGAAATTATAGATGGGAAGAAAGTGATTTAGTAACTTTCCGGTTTTTTATTGATAGCCCTATTTATAAAAAAGCATGGTTTCAATTAGCGGTATTAGCTCTTATATTGATTATTGTAGGAGGGTATGCTTTGTCATATATCCGAAGAGTAAAACAAAAAAACCAGGAAGAACGTGAGCGCTTACAAATGCAAAATCACTTACTATCATTAGAGCAAAAAGCTTTGCGTTTGCAAATGAATCCGCATTTTATCTTTAATGCACTTAACGGAATAAAAGCAATGGGAACCAATAATCCAAAGCGCATGAATAGTACTATTAACACCTTTGCTACGTTGTTAAGAGAAACCTTGTATAATTCTAGAAAAGATTGCATAACCCTGGACCAAGAGATACAAACTTTGAAACATTATATAGAAATAGAACAATTAATGGCCAGTAAACCATTTACTTATGAAATTTCTATAGATTCTGATTTGGATCCCGAAGAAATATTAATTCCGCCAATGTTAATACAACCTTTTGTAGAAAATGCCGTTAGACATGGTATTTTGAAAGGTAGTAGAGATGGCGAGTTAAAGATTCAATTTCATACTACAGAAGAGTTTTTACATTGTACCGTATTGGATAATGGGCAGGGTATTTTTCAATCGCAAAAAACAAAAACAAAAACCGATCATCAATCTATGGCATTAACTGTAACCCGAGAAAGATTAGAATCTATTTCGGGAAAAGATTCATTGAATATTAAGGAGATTATTAATAATGGAAATACAGTTGCCGGAACCCAAATAGCTTTCAAAATTCCATTAGAAACCGACTATTAAAAAACATTATGCTTACAGCAATTATTGTAGAAGACATGCCAGATGCGTTACAACTATTAAAAAGTGACCTGAAGGCCAACCATCCAGACATAAAAGTTATTGATACCGCTCAAAGTGTCGTTGAAGCTGCAAAGTCTTTAAGAAGCACCGAACCTGATATCTTATTTCTTGATATTATGCTTGGAGACGGAACTGGTTTTGACGTATTAGAAATTTTTCCTGAACTAAAATCAAAAATCATTTTTGTTACCGCTAGTGACGAATACGCGATAAGAGCCTTTAAATTTGCAGCTATCGACTATGTATTGAAACCCTATTCTAATCAAGAACTAGCGCAAGCCATAGAAAAGGCAAAACAGCAAATCCAACCCAATAAAGAACGTCTTAACATTTTAAAAGATACCTTATCGGCACCAGAGCAAAAGCCTGATAAAATATCATTACACACTCTTGATAAGATCATTATTGTTGGTCTTGACGACATCATAAGATGTGAATCTGATAGTAACAATACCATTTTTTATATTCAGGATGGGCAAAAGATCTTTGTAACCAAGACCTTAAAATACTTTGCCGATATGCTCAAAAATTATCAATTTTTAAGGGTGCATCAAAGCCATTTGGTCAATTTGCAATGTATTAGCGCTTTTATTAAAACCGATGGAGGATATCTCATGTTGAAAAATGGTGAAAACATACCTGTATCTGTACGAAAAAAGAATGAGGTTATGGAAATCTTAGATCGTCTACATAGGTAACTATAAATTAAGCCAATACGTAACCTTGAGCACAATAGAACGCGTACGTACATCAAAAGCAAAACGATCCAGAGGATCAACTTCTCCTGTCAGGAAATTATCGGTATAGACCAAAATTAAGTCCGAAACCGGAGCAAACCGCCATTGTATACGTGCATTGATATTGGTATTATCATCTTGAGAATTGTATTGTACAAATAGCGAAGTAAACAGGCTCTTTGAAAAGGTATAATCAATTCTGGGACTTATTAAAAAAGTCTCTCTACTGCCATCAAGATGGGGTAAATCAAAAACGTTAACCGCATAATTCAATGAAAAAGAACCTTTAGGTTGATAACGAATATTGAAACTACCACGAGTGCCATATCGCCAACCATTAAAATATTCTCCAATGTAAGGACTTATACTCCAACTAAATGCTTTACGATTATCACTTCTATAATTTCCTGTGAAACTGACATACGAGAAATCCTGATCGGCATCAAGTTCTAGCGAATCTGTGCCTGTTGGGTCAAACGGGTCAAAAAGATACACATAGTTGTGATTAAGGTTGAGTTGAAACCTAGCCCTTTCTGTAAACTCTCCTCCCCATCCTACAGAAAAGAAGTGATCTGTTTTACCGAAACCTGGTCGCCAAAAAATATCAGCTTCAGCTCGGTAGGTATGATTATTTAAAAAATCGTTTTGAGGATAATATCGAAGTTCGGTCACAGGATTAATTCTGAAATAATCTGTTCGAGGAACAAAACCAACTTCGGCGCTATAGTCTTCATCTACATATTCATGTTTCCACAATACACCAAACTCTCTGGTATTATAATTTAAGGTACTCCCTTGAGCAATTGCCATATCAGTATCCGGAGAAAAAGTAGTATGTGCAAATGTTTTTCCAAACCAGGTATTATCCCTGGTAGCATAGTTAAAATCCACTCCGACCATCCTGTTGTATCTATTGATATCCAGCGTATCGATATCAAAATCCAGGTCTTCTAAATTAAAAGCTTGTTTATTTACAGCAATAATTCCAATATTAGAACGGGTCCAGAGTTTACGCTGTACTACCGCTACTCCATAATTAACACTTGGGATTCCTTGTTCGTTGCTAGCCGCTGTTTGCATATTTAAGAGACCCACCCTTGTATTGGGATCTAGTTTACCACTCACCCGCAAGCCTCCATATATTCTATTCTGTACCAGATCTTCTGTTACAACATCCTCATCGGCTCCTATACGCCTTGAGAAGAAAGGATTAATATTCGAAAAACCAAACTGCCCAAAGAGATCTGCATTTTCTAGAAAGAATTGCCTTCGCTCCGGGAAAAAGATCTCAAAACGATCCAAATTAGTGATTTGTTCATCTACCTCTACCTGAGAGAAATCTGGATTCACCGTTAAATCCAAGTTAAGTCCAGGTGTGAGTGCAATTTTTGCATCACCCCCTATTTCAAAGAATTCATCTGCCGGAGTATCGTCTTCAAAATCTTTATTAAACCCAGAAGACACAAAAGGAATCAAAGAGACAGCACTACTTTTTGTGGTTAGTTCTTCTTCCCAAATCATTTCTGCAGGATAGGCCAAGGTAAACAAAATTTGATTGCGCGGTGTTCGAGAATATGTACTAATCTCATTAGATTGTGAGTCAAATCGATAACTTGAAAACCCCCATTTCTTTGAAGGTGTTGGATAACGTAAGGTACTAAAGGGGATTTCTAATTCGGCAGTATAATACCCATCATACTTTTTGGCTTCACCTCTCCATTTGTTATCCCACGAGGTAGAAAAATCTGCAATTACGTTACCTCCATTACTAATAATACCTTCTCTAAGTACTCCTTCAGGATTAACACCAAAATAAAGAGCATTGGTTCCGTCGTCAAATGTATCAAATAACAACGTTATATTATCTGCACCTCCTGCACGATAGTCCCTTCGCAATGAGTTTACAATCCAGTTATTTCCTTCAGCATAACACTTTATTCCTATGTACAGATTTTTCTTATCTGTACACATATAAATCTCGGTTTGTGCTTTTGCTGGCAATGAATCTGAGGGAAAATACTGAACAAAATCTTTGGCCGGGGTTAATGTACCCCATACCTTTTCGCTAAGGTCGCCATCAATATTAATTTCTTCAGAAGTAGTCCCTACTACAAAAGATTTTTTTTCCCTGATATTTGTTTGAGTCCAGCCTACCGAAACCGAACCAATACCGATTAAAAACATCAAAAACTTTATCATAAAATCTTTGAATGAATAGTATATTGCATAAAGTGCATGATTATGATATTCCTAAAAATAGGATACCAAAATTTAGTTTTTGTTAAAATTATTAAAAAATAGCGTGGTTTCATTTCCTATTATCTAACGCAACCGATCATATTTCTATATCACACTACAATTTTACCATTATATTTAAAAATTTTCTCTTCTTTCTGAAACTCTACCTTAATTCCTTCTAGTAAATGTTGGATTCCCATCGTTTTTTCTTCTCTTTCTATAGCCTGAAGGCAGCAATATGCAATGATATTTACAATTTGAGCCCCCGTTAATTCATATGTTTTAGATATTTCAGGTAAAACCTCATCTTCTATGATTATCGTTTTTGGTACACTTTTCTTCCATAATTGCAATCTTTCAGAAGCGTTAGGTTTTGTAAATGGAATTATTGCATTAAATCTACGAATAAAAGCTTGATCAATATTATTTTTATAATTACTTGCCAAAATTACGACTCCGTTAAAATTCTCGATCCGTTGTAATAAGTAACTAACACTTTGGTTCGCAAATCGGTCTTGTGCAGATCTTGTGGTAGCTCTTTTTCCGAAAAGAGAATCTGCTTCATCAAAAAACAGGATCCAATCTTTATTTTCGGCTCTAATAAAGATATTTTCCAGATTTTTTTCGGTTTCACCGATATATTTTGAAACCACTTGAGACAAATCAATTCGATAAACAGGTTTCTTAAACTCCTTCCCCAGAAGAGAAGCAGTTAATGTCTTACCGGTTCCCGAGGGTCCACAAAACAGGGCTCTGTACCCCGGAGCAATGCGCTTGGCCATATCCCAATCTTTGCGAAGTGTTTGCTGGTGTTTTATCCATAGACGTAATTGGTTAATTTGTAATAATGTATTGTCATTCAATATCAAATCTTCCCAATCCATCAATGTCGTTAATTCTTTGGCCGGAAAATCCGGGCCAAATCTTGGTTTTAAAACCTCACCATACATCAATAGATTTAGAGTCTCTGGTGGTAGAATAATTTTACCGCTCATAAAAGGCATTCCTTCTTTTACAGGGGCAATGTATAATAGCTGTTCTTTATAAAACCAGTGTTCGGTCTGAAAGTAATGTTGAAGATGTAAACGTTTTTGTATATTTTCTCTACCAAGTAGGTGTTGTATTGTTTCTCCTGTAGGTTGCATACTCCGGTAGTGTTCATCTTTTACTCCTCCCCATTCGGGGAATTCACCACCATCGGGATGTAGCTCTTTGATAATCTGATCATAGAAACCAGGGGTCACGTGAGAAACTAATGCAAGTAAAATGATTAATGCTTCTTCTTGCGTGGTATCCCGTTGTAGTATTTCAGAAAATGTATTTCTGAAGTCTATGGGTACAGCTGTAGCTTTGTCATCTACGTTACACTGCTGTATGATATATTGTTTTAATTTTTTGAATGGCATGATAAATACAGTTAAGGTTAATAAATTGATGTTAAGATATATTCAGGTAAAAATCTAGGGTTATTGTTTCCAAACCATGTTTCAGCTTCTAGGTTATCCGGAATTACTTCTATAAGAGAACGAGGGCTTCCTTCTAGTATACTACCTCTTTTACACCAGTTTTTCAATATTTATTTATTGAGTTATTTCGTTCGATGCTTCAGAGGTGCCCTGATTTGAAGTTCCTATAGTTAGTTTTTTTTGGATAATAACCGGATTTAAAAACGTATTTTTAGAATTCGTTTTTGATCCAGTTATAGTATCATTTGACATTATATTCATCTCAAAAAAAGTTTAAAATCTAAGACCCGCTCCCAATAAATGGGTGACATCTCCATCTAAAAGATTAACTACTGGTGTATAATGAATTCCAAATTCATAATTAGATGATCTAAGCCCTGCTTGTATACTTACTGGCATCCTTAAGCTTGATGATGGGTTTAAGGGGTTTGTGACGATACCAGTTCTTAAGTTAAAAACTAAGGGATGTGCTATCTGACCTAGTCTTATACCTGCCGTAATCCCATAATCAGATTGACTTCCTGTATCAGGATTCCATAATCTAACGCCACCAATTTGAGGGTAAAACAGTCCAAATAACCTCTGATTTGAAACTCTTAAATCATAGTTTGATCCAAAATTATATCGTGAATTTGGAGAAAACAGATTCATTCCGTCTTGATAAGACGTTAAACCAGATAATGTTGTCGCTCTTATAACAGGATTTTCTCTTTCGGGCTGTCTTAATCCATTAGGATTATATCTACAACCTAAAATTTCTAAAGAAAGCATATCTCCGAAATACTGATAATGTCTTGGTCGAATTTGGTTACCACTATTCATAATAGCTCGTTCATCCCTTTGAACCGAAGGAACAAAAAATCCAGCCCAACCATTATATTCATCTGTAATATCAATTGTATGACCAAATTCATGAGCTACCGTATACTGATGTCCTGATGTTGTAGAATGTGTATATCCAGCAAAATCTGTTTGCTGCAGAGACATGGTACTAAAAACAGGATTTACAAATGCTCGTACACTTGGCAAAATGCTTACCTGTATACCTCTTCCTTCCCTTTCTCCTTCTGATGGGTGAATATTTACAGAAACTTTTACCCCGTTTATTTTACAAGGACAGTTTATAAAACCAGCAAGAGAAACTGGGATCAATGGATATTGTTCTGACCATGTATCATGAACTTGAGTAGCTGCTAGGTTCATTAATCTGGTCTTCTCTGAATCACTTAGAGGTACATTGAATTGAAAATACCAATTTTGGTGATAGTCAAACTCACATGTTGTATCATTAAAAGCATACCGTCCATTATCATCATGTCCCGAATGTATTTCCCGTTGAATGCTTTTCTTTTGAATTCCTTTTTGTTGTATCGTATGTGTCAACTCATGAGCTAATAAATGTTTCCCAGAATTACTATCAGGATTATATTTACCTTCATTAAAATAAATGTCGTTACCCACGGTAAATGCCTGAGCATTCAAATCACGACTAAGTTGTACGGCTTTACTATCGGTGTGAATTTTAACTCCAGAGAAATCAGTACCAAAACGGCTTTCCATATAGCTTTGGGTTGAAGCCCCCATGCCTTTTCCTCCTCCTTTACTACTATTAATCTGATTTGTAATAGCTTCTGAAGCAGTACTTTCATTTCCTGACGACATTGAAGATTTTTGAACCAAAGGTGTGATTGTATCTCCTAAAGGTTTCATTTGTAATTTTTCTTCTTGTTCACAAGCCGCGCATTTCCGCTGGATCAAGGATCCCGTTTGTGGTTTAGTTTGTACTTGGGTATCAGACATATTTACTACTTGATCTGCAACATGATCAGCCTCTACCTCATAGGCATCATTAGAAGCCCCGATAGCTAGTTTTTTTTGAACAATAGGAGTTGGAGCAACAAATGGTTTTTTGTTAACTTTGGATTGAGTTTTATTTTCAAAAATTATAGCTTGCATAATACCAACATATTTTACTTCTAATAGAATTTATTAAGTACATTTTATGGACAACCAACACCTACATTAGGTTGCCAGTACCTATTATAAGTACTTGAGCCAAGCTCATCCCATGTTTTAACATCATAGACTACATGATATGGAATATCAAATGTGTCGCTCGGTGAGTAATAATCTGGTGTACCTGCACCTGCTCCAGATTTGATTAGGTTTTTACTGGTATCATAAGTACATTGCTGACCGTGCCTTCCAGGAGCAGAGTGTTTTGTTGACCTAAAAGAATATGTAGCACCTGGGTGATAATGGCTTAAATTTGGATTGGAATCCTGTTCCCAATTTAGTCTATCTGTCAAAGGTGCTGTACAAGGGCAATCCGGTAAACTTCTTAACCATCCAGTACCCATACTTCTTGCAAAACGTAATGATCTTGCTCTTGTCATACTAAGATAATCCGCAGCAAAAGCAAGTCCATAACCAGTTATAAAACCTAATAACGCTGCTCCAGTTAATGCTATTGCACTTGGACTTCTCTGAATCATTTTCCTCTTAATCCCTCCTTGTTGTATTGTATGCGTCAACTCATGGGCTAACAAATGTTTACCTTCAGAATTTGAAGGATTATATTTTCCTTCATTAAAATAAATGTCATTACCTACGGTAAATGCCTGAGCATTTAAATCACGACTAAGTTGTATTGCGCTACTATCGGTATGAATTTTAACTCCTGAAAAATCAGTGCCAAAACGGCTTTCCATATAGCTTTGGGTTGAAGCCCCCATGCTTTTTCCTCCTCCTTTGCTACTATTAATCTGATTTGTAACAGCTTCTGAAGCAGTACTTTCATTTCCTGACGACATTGAAGATTTTTGAATCAAAGGTGTGATTGTATCTCCTAAAGGTTTCATTTGTAATTTTTCTTCTTGTTCGCAAGCTGCACATTTACGTTGAATCAAAGCCCCTGTTTGTGGTTTTGTTTGTACTTGAGTATCAGACATACCAACCACTTGATCTGCAACTCGATCGGCTTCTATCTCATAAACATCATTAGCCGCCCCTATGGTCAGTTTTTTTTGGATTGCCATCTTACCAAAAAAAGGATTTCGCTTTTTTTGTATAATTGCTGTATCCTGTCTTTGGCTTTTTTTTTGAAATGTCGTTTCCATATCATTGCCTTTTATTGATTAGCTTTTTTGGCTTTTGTCTGTAAAGAATCTATTTTATACTCATAGATTCGTTGCATCCTGCTAATCCTATTTTTATTAATGGTAGGATCTGATTTTAGGATCTTCATATTCTTTTCGACTTGCATACGTAAAGCTTCTTTCTTATCACTCGTTGGGAGCTTTTTTATTAGACGCTGTGTATTGGCCAGTTCTTTTATAGTTTTGGCTTTTTTATTAGTACTGTCTTTTGAAAGTGCTTCATTTGAATATGCCAGGGCTTTGGATTCATCTCCGACCGATAAATATATATCTCCCAAAATGAGTTTTTCTTCTGTTTTTGTAGCCTTCTCTGTATCTTCAAATTGATGTAATTTATCATTCAGAACAGTTTTGATATTATCATTATTAGGACAATATTCTAGTGCCTTTGCCAATAATTCTAATTCGGTTAATTTTTTTTCTTTTTCATATTTAAAAAGTCCAAAAAACTCAGCTTCAGCTATTGATGAAAATCCCATCATAAGAAAAGATATTACAATTAACCAAATAGCTTTAACATAAGGTTTATCTTTCTTTATAAACATAACTATTACTAGTAATGAAAATAGAAAAAGAATACCACCTGTAGCCAATAAAACGATCTCAAAAGTTTTCATACGTTTATCATTTTATGTTATGACACCCATTCTTCTATTGAAAAAACATCGAGTATCGATTGTCTAAAGTTTCTAATCCTCATGTATACGCCATCTCCATTTCGGGAGCCCCCAGAGTTAGTATTACCTTCTATGGTTGTACATGTATCTTGCTGAACATCAACAATAATTGCTGTATGAGTCCAGTCGAAGTTGGATTTTCGAACCAAGAGAATATCTCCAGGTTTTATCAAGCTGGGATTCTTTTTTACTTTATTATTTCTTAGTAAGCATTTTTTTTCCAGACCTCTATTACCAACGGTATCGCAACTATAAGTGTGGGGCATCATCTTTTTAAAATTTTTATTATGTAGTGAGAATGCCTGATCTATAATTGTTTGCACAAAGCCCATACACCAAAACCATTGCTGTCCTTCATGCCCATCCATATACCCACGTACCCAGGGCCCAGAATTAGTTTCGTTATGGATTTCTAACTCAAATGGTTTTTGTTCTAAATGCCTTTTGGCTACGGCTACTATTGTTGAGCGAATGGTATCCTTTTTTGTTACTCCTTCAAATGCATGACGAAGTGGTTTTGACAATTCCTCAAAAAGCGAAGGAGTTACAACTCCATTTTGTGTACTATTCACCCCTTTCTGAAAATTCTTTACCGCTTCTTTGGTAGCTGGTCCAAAACTACCATCTATTGCTGTCATGGTTCCTATACCTGGTCGTATTCGTTCTTGTAAACAAAGCCAGGATTGTATTTTTCTAACCTCTTTCCTACTATTCGTAGTTTCATTTAGCTTTTGAGTTTTGGGAATAACAAGCTCTTTTGTGTATTTATTTTTTATCATCTCGATCGTTTTTAGTTCCAATAACATGTTAAATAAGTCTTCATCCACGGTGTCTTAACCATTCCTATACCCCATGGTAATTTATCTACTAGTAGATCTATACTTTTTTGCTCTACAGTAAGCGCGTAATGCCCATTTTTGTGAATAGCTAGTTTTCCTTTTCGCCGCAAGAAACTTTCTTGTAACGTAGTAACCGAAGTATTTTTGAGTATCTTCCAATGAGCTATCACCGACTCCAAAAGTTGCTCGCACAGCTTTTTCTCTTTAGGTTTTATTTTCCAAATGGTATGAACGGTATCCGTAGGCTGAACTCCACAAAATATTTTATTAAGTATCAAGTCATTCTCAAATATTTCATCATCACTATTCATTAAATACTGTGTTATAAGCACTGCCCTATGCTGACATTGCTCATCGAGCCAGGAATCCCCTTCCAGATATTTTAATTCTCTAAATAATTCTAATAAAAAAGGTTGTAAAATAACCAACCCCGCGTTTTGGATATACCAAGAATCCAGAGGTTTCTTCTCTGAAGTATCATTTACCGTTTCCAGTAGTGCATCCAACATATCGTTATGTTGTTTTGCTATATCCTTTGTAGTATTCTGTTTAGAAATACGTTCTTCACTGGTTAGGTTTAACTTTAGCTGCTGTACCAGATTAAAAAAAACAGGTTGTTTTTTCATTTCAGCAGAAAAAATTAGCCGATTTAAAATATTTTGAAATGACTCAATATCTATAGCAAAATATTTTTTTGCGATGGTCTTGATTTCATTCGTTTTTGATACTGACAGATCCTCTTTTCCTGAAAAGTTACTAACCCAAAATAAGAATTCAAGAAATTCTTCATAATGAAGTGAGTTTTTGATTATTTCTTCTTTAAATCTGTCTTTTGTTTTGAATAATTCTGTAAGAAGGTTCTTAAGAAGTATCAATGAATGTGTTACACTTGCAATATTCGCAGTATTTGCAATATTTTCTTTTATTGCTTCTGGAATATTAAGACTCCATCGTAAAATCGTTTGATAATCATTGTGCAATATTGAGCACAACTCTTTAGCAAAAATCTCATCTACTATCAAAACCTCATAGATTTTTGATAATCTTTCTGAAATCGTATTGACCGGTAATGCTCCTGTTTTTAAATATTGAATAAACAGTTTCTGAACATATTTTTCTTGTGTTGTCCCAATAGTATCATATACTGTTATATTCCCTGAATTTGGAATAAACGACTCTGGCATTTGCGACCTGAGAAACTCCTCTATTTTTTGCAAACTTTGGGATAGTAGCTCTTCTCTCCATTGCTTTGGATTGGTAATAGTAATCTCTATGGGTAGACGCTCGATTTCCCATACCTTATCCAAATGATCATAGTCATCAAAAAGGGAATCAAGCTTTGGGTAAAAACTTTGAGACATAACATCTCCCAGTTCACCTTTTAGCTGATTTCCCAAAGATCGTTTTGTACAATCCACATGGATACTATGTTTTTGGATAAGGTGCATAAATATTTCTTACGATTATCCTAATTGATCAAAATTGAATTTTGGTGCGTGAAAATGAATGGAGGTGAAAACACTTATAGGTGTTGTTCTTTGCATTTCACTATCAATAGTTAACGACACCAAATTGGGAGTAGATAAATCCAAACGAAGAAATCCAACCTCTCGATTATCAATTTCAAATCTATCAAACACTGGGACGGAAAACCTAAGTGGAAGATTATCATTTCTTTGTTCAACAATATTGATTAAAGTTTCATAAATTTCATCGGAGACATTAAATGAGAAATCGTTAAAACTCTCACCTCTAGATTCTATCCTAAAGGTGAAATTTACTGTCTGTTTTTGAATCCCTTTAAAAGAATACCAGATAGAAAAAAGATCATTCTCAACAGGTCCGTCTTCTGTCCAGAAATGAAAGAAATCTACATTATTACCTGGATTTGGCATATCATCATTCTCTGTATAATCAAGTAATGATCTTAGCACCGTTCTTACTTCTTGTGCTGTATTATTTCCATTATCATTTATGGTTTCTATCCCGTCTAATACTTCTTGTCTTGTTGGCATGATTCTATATTTTTTAAATTATTGATCGTTTGTAAAAAAGTCATTACCGTCAAAATCAGTCCCTTCAAAATCGGCGACTATGGGTTCATTTACAATCGGCGGTATTACGATATTTATATTCTCTCCCTTACCACAACAGATATAGGGTAAGTAAAAATCTGCAATGATTTTTTGCTCCGGAATGCTTCGCTCTGGCCCTCTAATGGTAAACCCTCTTTCTGCTACTACGTTGATATTCTCTATAACGCTAGCATCAAAAGCCGTAATCATTTTATTGGTTACAAATTCTCTGGTCGATTTTGGAAGATCTTGCATACTTTCTTTTGCAGCAATTAGCACCTCATTTCTTACTCTATCAGAAGTTTTTTTGTATTGATCGTTTATTGGAGTTTTTGTCGCCTTGTATTTTCGTCTTTCGGCTCTTTTTTTGACTACATTGGCCGCAAGAATCCCTTGCCTTTGTGTGGCATCAAAATTAAACAACTGCATATAATTGTCTATTCTTCCTAATAATAATGAAGTATCTATTGTAATACCTCTTTTTTCGAATACACTATTATCTTTATATACCATAACAAAGGTTCCTCCTCTTGAAACTCCTGCACGATGATTGATTGCAGTATGCTTTTCTAAAAAAGTAGATAAAAATGTTTCTTTGAAATTTGCTTCCCAACGTCTGTTTGCTTCCTCATGTATTATAGTAAACGGGTCTTCAAGAAATAGCATGTTAATCTCATCTAGATGATCTACAAAATCCTCAATAATACTTTTCTCTGATAAGTCTGGAATTAGTGAGATACATAATCGATGAGATAAAAATAGTGAGTTGAGTTTATCGAAAACTTCGTAAAACTGTTCATAATTTGGCAAGAAATCCTCCAAACTATCAACCAGTAAACTTCTGGTTTCTACCAATATTCCTTCAAGACTAATAATAACCACATCAGTCATTGAGGGGTATTCTGCCTGGATTTTCTCTTTATTATCTTTTATCCAGGTAATTACATATTCTGTAATATTATACACTTTTTCTTTGGCAAGGTCATAATCCAACTCCATATCATCCCAGATTTCTGTTTGACTAGCTATATCTATATTTTTTCCTTCAAAGTTTACTGCATTTAGTGCCACCACCTTAAATGGTAATCGATATTGCTGTTGTTGTGCTATAATATCAGTTAATGCCTGATCATAGTCTTGTCCGATATGCCCTTCTATTTTGAAGAAATCATAAGGTTCTGTATCGTAATTTATAGGATTTCTTACATGATCATCTGAACTGTTGTACAAGTTTGCATGATAGCTTAAAATCTGTTTATTTTTGTTTTTAAGCGTAAGATCCGGTGACCATTTTTCATTAAGTTCACCTACTTGAGTATAATAGTAAGGCATTGCTTGTGTAGAAAGTTCTGCACTTCCTAAGAGCGAGGGCGTTATTTTTATCCCCCTAATTTTGGTAGCATCGAGTTGTAAACTAAAAGAGTTAACTAAATGAATTAATCTCTCCAATAACCCTTTTAATATCTCTTTCTTTTGTTTTTGTTCTTCAGAAAGGATACCTGTCTTAATAAATGGAGTTCTAAAAATGTTCGACTGACTCTCCAAAGGGATATTTGCTGTAGAGAACTCTGTTGTCCCCAATAATACATGAAAAGGAAATTTACTTTTATCAGGACAACACAATGCATGATTACACTTATGAAATGAAGCTATCTCATTATAAGCAGCAGCAAGATCTTGCACCCAATCCCAGACATATTGTACATAAATATTATTTTGATTTTGAGAATGTATCGAGTTTATAGTCGTAATGACATTATTTAACTTCGAATAATTTTCTATTGTTCCGAATTCTTGCAAATAATGATCATGTACTTTTTCTATAGCATCGCTTATTTTTTGTTTGTTTTTGACAATAGCATTATCAATTCCATCTAGTACCTGGCTTGCGGTCACCAATTTTGTTTTAGGAACGTTATACTTTGACAGCACCAAATTATCAAAATAGTGTGTTGAGCACTGGTTTAGCACAAAATCACTATCAATCAGGGTATTAATCTCTATTAATAATGGTCGTGCTTTGAATTGCAGTCGTTTACCCTTATCTGCACAATCTACGGTAACACAGTTTTTTTCATCAATTAAAGCAGCTTCCAATAGGAGCATAACCACCTTGTTTTCCAATACTGTAGCGGTTAATGCTTGTTTATCCTCATCTTCAGCATCACTATGTAACAGTTCCTGACAGTTTTTAAATGGTTCATATCTTTGTGTATACCCATATAAACTGCTTAAATAAGGTTGTTTTTCGAGGTCAGGAGTTAAAAAATTCTCTGCAATTGTAGTTTCCTTATAGTGCGTATACTCCACCGAATCAAGAGGAATAAGATACCCCAAAGATGTTAAAGCAGACCCACAATTAATTTGTATCGTAGTAGTATTAGGTTTACCAATTTCTAATCCGCAGGCGATACCCATACCCAAAAGATGAATATGAGAAGCTCTGTCCTGTTCTTCAAGAAAACTTATTAATGTGTTTAAATGCTTTTGACTTAGTACTTGATCCGCTTCAAAAATGGGATAGTTATCATTTGTTAGTATCATAGCTGTATATTTTGTAGAGTTCCTAAGGAACTGTTATTTAATAGTATAGGATTATCTAATTCACTTTCTTTGCAGTCGTATAGCGTTCCTTCATCATAGATGGTGTTCAATTCTTTTAGTATAGCTTTCAAACCAGACAAAGCCTTGTTATACGCTTTTTTTTCATTCAGGCTTAGTGTACGAAGGCAATCTTTGGTCTTAAATTTTCGGTACGCCACGATCCATTTATTATATGCCGTTTGAAATTCTATCATATCTTCTCTCCCTACCCAACATACTTTGACCAATACATGGGCTGGAGCCTCTTTTCTAAATATTTTTTCGGCATACTGCCTGAAATATCTATTCCTAAATCGGGCTAACCATCCTGGTAATACCAATGTTACTTTGAAGGAATAAGGGTCATTATTAGCTTCAGAAAAACAATCATCATTAAGGCACACAGCCCATAAATCATCATCGGTTAAATTCTCACTTACCTGAGGCCTTAACAAAAGATGTTCTACACAATAAAAATTTTCGAGAGTTGAGTTGATCGCTTGATACAAAGCAGGAATAAATTCTTCGGCTTCTTCATAAGAGTCAAACTTCTTATCTAGTCGTGCAATTTTCTTTCCATCCTTGTTTACAAAGTAGATGTAAGTATTTGTAAACTTAAAAATTCTGTACGATGTTATGTTGTTTATAAGAAGCTGTGCTAGTTCCCATCTTTGTTCTTGAGAAAGCGGAACAATATTTAAAAGCGAAAATTGTAAAGTACCTATTTCTGTTTCGTACTTCCAGGAGTTTTTGGGATCTGTGTCTACAATATCAATTAGGTGTATAGTGTCTATTCCTAAAAGTCCTGCCACTCTTTTTTCATACCCTCCTCTTTTACTTAATCCCCATGTAAATGCTGGATCTGATGATTCTTCTTGTAAGTAATTAATCCCTAATCCTCTGCTATAACTCACTTTTGGGTATTGCTTCAGAAAATTTTGCTTGTCATCAATAAGTTCTTGTTCCTGGAGGGCTAGTTCTGCAATCCCTTTAGCGTTTTGTTGCATGCTATACATCATAAAAACGTAATCATTGAATGATTCTCCAAATCTTGCTAATAAATGATCCAGCATCCTATTTCTGCGATCATAAAACAGGGCATCATTCTCGTACAATGACCTTCCGCTTTCAGAAATGCCGTTTTCAATCGTATTTTTTAACGTAGATGCGTAAATCTCCTCTGCCAGGTCATCCTTTTCTACCCCTGGTATTCCTTCTATATATTTTGGAAAATAAGTATCCTGGATGGTATTGATGTCTAATAATTCTTTTGCGTTATGCAATTGACTAAAAAAGTCAGCCAGTAATTGATCAAAATGTTGCAAGTATGCTTTCAATTGCTTTGCTTGTGCCTTTCTTATATCCGGGGATTTATCAGACAAATGACCCTTTCCGATACCATAAGTAACCGGAAAATCATTTTGGATACTATAATACTCATCCAGATCATAATAGGTTCCGGTTGGAACAGGAAAATCTTTATCCGGGTTTTGTAATTTATACGTATTATTCTGGGCTTTTAGATAAAAAACCCCTTGACTAAATTCTAGCATCCCTTTTTCTGGGATTATAAATGGTATACCATCTCTAAAAAGAAGCAGTTTAGACTTGTTGAAATCAAAAACTGGTCTATGCTCCCCATCTAGAGGTAGACACCAGCTTTGACTTGTAGCATTTTCTATAGGTTTGCCATTTTCATCATAAGCAGTCAGTAATACATTATCCACAGCTTTTACTCCTTCTATATTCATAATTGCCGCGATAATATCAGAAACATGAATGCAATCAGGAATTTGAGAACTTTGAACTTCTTCATCCATTAAAAATCCATGGGTGAGTGCCGGACCATTAAATATTTGCCTTGGACTCATCCCCTCATCTAATAATTGATTAAGCGTATAAAATCTAATGGGAGGATTAAGCAAATTATCAATGGTTTGCTGAATTTTTGCCAGAATTTCTTCGGCATCAGCTTTATTATCCAATTCAATATCTGCACATACCCCTATATCTACATTGGTAACCGTTTCTATGCACATCCAATCCTCTGTAAGATTTCTATTCTCATACAAGGCTGTTCTTATTTCTGAATAAATAACGTTTACCTTTTCTTTTTTGAGATATAGATTATTTATAGCATCTGTGATTGGCTTTTCTGTATCAAAATAGTCTTTCACAAATGCCAACTCTACAGGGTCATGAGGATGCAAAAGCAATGTTAACGTCTGAGCATTATTTTGAGTTCTTTGTACCGTAATTTTTATATGACCTTCTAGCTCTTCGACAGTTTTAAATTCGATTTTACCAGGCTTATTCATAAGTTTGAGCCAATCTGCCTTAGGATGATTCCAGGAATCAAACTCTAGGGTAATACTAACCTCAATAAAACGATCTTCTTCTAACCAGGAGTGTTCCAGAGCAACCTTATTTAAATCTCCCAGATCCAAATCCTCACTAAGCTCTACAACTACCTTGTTCAACCCACGTATTGGTAATCGATTCAACGAATTCCCGAACTTATCAATATCAGAAAAACTTAGTTTATCTTCTTTTTTATTGACATAAATAGGTATTCTGTTTTCAAGAGGTTCTGGGTATCCTGCGGCATCCATCACATTTTTTGAATACATGATCCAGGCATTATTTATTCCTTCAATATCGATGATCATTTTTCGATAATCTAACATTGTTAAAGGAGCATTGGTCAATATATTTCTTGCAGAAAAAAATGTTTGATTCTTGATCACTCCGTCTTTATCGGCTAGCAAATCTTCGATCTTAAAATTAGTTCGATACCCTAGTTCGGTTATGGCATAACACAAAGCTTCCAGAATAGTAATCCCGGGGTCATGCGTATTATAATCGGTCCATAATTTATGAGACAAGGATTCTATATAGTTCTGCCCTTCGGCTCTTAGAAAGTTATAATCCTGAGCTTGCGTCAGCGTTCTATTTCGTTCTATGTGATATTCGGTATTCATGTGCAGCAAGAATTATCGATTGAAACTATTTTATGTTCATTATTTGGAATAAAAAGTGTGAAATCAGTTTGAGGAATTATTTCTTTTACATCATTCATTCTCAAACTAGTCTGATCTGAATCTTCTTCCAAAATCAAATGATGTACTTTAAAATCTGTGATGTACTCTACATAAGACTGTTGTTCTATGATTTGAATTAATTTTGACTTTTCTATTTCTGTTTGAAAATTGATGATGGTGTTTTGCTTGTATGCCCAGGGACTTAAAAATGAATTTATCTCATCTCGTAATTGTTGGGTATACAATCTTGAGTCTGCACCAGGAATCACTTTATATTTTACCTTAAAATCCAGTTCTAACTGTTCAAGAACAGGAGGTTTTACGTTAATACGCACATGGGGAGATGTTTTTTCTTGTAAAAATGTCTTTATAAGCTTCATCGTACCTATATCTACTATAGGTTTCCAGTAATTAGGAACTTCTTGTGTATTTCCTTTGGCCACTGGAATTATAGTAACATAACCAGCACTAGTACTATTGATCTCGGTAGAATCATATCGGTAATGATTCAGGCATTTGACTCTAAACACCTTAGGGAAATTATCTAATATTAATTTTTCATAGTCCAAGAGTGTAATGGCCTTATCCTTATGTCTCAAGCGTTCACTTGTACGCTGATAGAACAATGTATCTGTTTCTTTTATCTTGCCTCCAAAAGAATCATACGGTTGTTCAATTTTTTTAATTTCATTTTTAGGTTTGAATAATTTTGAAACCGTTTTAGCAACGGTGTTTTCTGTAAAAGACAATCCTGTATTTTCATAATCAAACAGAACAGCTTTTAATGCCTGTTGGTGAATGCCAACAATATCGCAAACGGCATCTACCCTTTCTTCTATTTCGGCTTTTATCCAAAACATATCAGAAGGTAGCTCGATTTGGTTGGCCAAGTCTAAAGTTTCTGGAGCGTTAAATTGTATAATACCGGATTGCGTTAGGTCATTTGATTCATCCCCAACTTGTTCTTTTTCAAAAACATTCCATTTGTTTTCATTCAAATAACTCCATTTTATAGTTACAGGATCTTGTCGTGGATTTGCGCTTCCTTCCGCTACTTGAAATAATAAACTAATACTGTTTCCTGCCTCTACATCATCTAGTCCTATAAATAGTGTTCCTTCATTTCTTATTTCAGGTTGCAATAATGATTTTTCTGGGTTTTCTGGGTCTGCATTTTCTGTGTACCCTCTTGGATAAATTAAATATAAATCAACTTCATTATCTGTTGAACTCACCTCATAATCCAGAGTAATTGCATCTATGGTCGGGATATAGGGCAGAATAGGATTATCTTTCTTGGATTGTCTAATATATTCTTCTAGATATTTTTCTCCTTTATATGTAGAATCTGTTAAAGTAATTCTGGCAAAACCTTGTGTTTTATCAGGCACTAGGGTTAAATTTTCTAATAGATTATGAGAAATAATCCCTGGATTTTCAAAATTGTACTTCCGGTTTGGTTTCCAATTATCCTCTTCATTCCATAGGCCATTCTTCAAGACCTCTAAGTTGGTATTATTTATAAAATTCCAACCTATGGTGCCTGATAATCTTATTAATTCATTTGTCTGAGGGTTTCTGCCAATTTTTTGTCTATCTGCTGTATCAACAATCAGATTTCCCTTTGCTCCTTTTTTCTGAAAAAATTCATTACAGGAGAAAACCAATGCTGATCCTGCTTTAGGTATTGAACCAAATGGCTGAAATTGCTTAATATGATCTATTATGCCTGTATTTGAATATAGACTAAATTGTTTATAACCACTTACCGATATATCTATATCTATAGTATTATATTTTACCTGATTTAACTTACCATCTTTTGCAACTATCTTTAATACCGGGTATTCTGTATTCAATTGAACCCCTTCATGAATTTCAGCATTAAAAGGAACAATAGCCTTTTCTTCTGCTGGAATTGTGAATGTTAAAGTCGGCACATCATTGTTTCTTTTATCATCCAATTTGGTCCGGTTTCCTATCTGATTTATTTCTATCCATTCCTCCTCTCCGCTTAGGTAAAAAGAATAATTACCCGGAGTCAGTGATATAAGTTTATTTCCATTCTTGAAAGTGAGTTTAATAGTCCTTGTTCCACCTCTCAAAAAAAACAACGGACTCGCTATTGCCATCCCTATTTCTTCAACAATAGTACTTGCAGAAAAGGCTTTCCAGCTTTCTCCAGCTGCATTTTTTTTGGTAAGGTCTTCAAAATGGTAAGTGTTATCTTTTTTATGTCCTCCAAAAATTGTTGAAACCTTTACCTGATTAATTGTACTGTCTTGTGTAGCGGCATAATATTTATTTTTACCCTCTGGGTCTTTTCCTGCCAAAAAAATGCTGTCTTTCTCTATAGAAAATAGCGGTTCGTTTTTGTGGGGTTCAATACTTAGATGCACATAATCAGGTTGGGCATCTTCCAGATCCAGTCGAATTACATTTTTATAATAAAAATCTAAATGTTTTTGCGTAAACGTATTCAAGTCCTCCTGGGCAATGCCAAAAAGTTTTAAAAATGTTACATATAGTGCATATTGTGGAGAATGTTCTGGATATGATTCTATGTTTTTATTTAACTCTGTATAGCTTCTATTTTTCCAGTCGGTAATTAATCCAAACAGGTTTTGTATTTTTTTGTTGAAAAGATGATTTTGAAGCAAAAACATTAAATCCGTTGAAGCATGAACTTCGGTTATTATCGTATCAATTAATTTCTCTATTGTTGGGAACGTTGTTGTATAATATTCTTTTATCGCCAAAGAGGATGGTAATGCATTGACTTTTTTGAATACATCTTTGATTCTAAGCCCTAGATTTTCAAAGAATGGATATACTTCTTCCTTCTGTTTTTCTATGTCAGAAATGAAAAGCAGCTTTCTTTTTTTCACTTTAAAATCGGCTACATACTGTAACATATCAATAGTTGCAATTTGCGCAAAGACTGATGTGGTTTCCCACTGAAAGAAAGAACTCCAGTTTCCTAGTAATACGTTATCCTTGTTATAAAAATTTATATGCTGAGATAAGGTATTGGTTGCAATGATCAAGTCCTCTAGAGCACGTTCATCGACTTTTACAAAATCGACTTGCAATGCCTCTAGCATCCTATGTACTTGAGTACTGCCAGGTATTTTATGAATTTCTATGTCTGGATTGCAATTTGACATCTTTTTTAGCTTTTGATATAGGTTCCTTCTTTAATATAAAATGGATATACAAAGTTGAGCCTAGAGTTGATTGCACGAATAGTATATTGTATTTGGATATTGATCATTCCTTCTTGCTCTCTAGGGTTAGTGAAAAAAATTTCATCCAATGTTATCCTTGGCTCATGTATTAGAATGGCTTTTTCAATAATCCTTTTTATTTTGGTTAAAAAGGTAACCGTAATGGGTTCGAAGGGCAATAATGAAATCCCACAACCATAGTCTGATCTTAATATTCTTTCACCTAAATTAGTATTCAATAAAATTGATAAGCTTTGTTCAATATCTTCTTGATCACTAACCATTTTGACAGCTCTCTCATTGAGATCAAATGTTGGTGGGAAGCTCCATCCTGTTCCTAAAAAATCTTCTTTTTCCATGTTTTCTTATTTAACTACCCTCCTATAATTACCGTTGGAAATCCCATTACAATACTTCCGCCATGCGCTGTACTGTCTCCCATTCTTGCTGCAGGGCTCCCTGCAATCATCACACTCGATGACCCCTTGGCTATAGTATCTGGTGGCCCACTACAGGTACAAGAATCCCCAACAACTGCTGCTGTCTGGCCACCGATCATAACTGTTGTATTACTACCCGGTAGTACTGGGCCTCCTACATGAGGTTTGGGTCCATCGGACATTGGACATACGTGCATATCATTTGCTCTGGCTGCTGCTCCCATATTAATTAAGTTTTATCATTGCTCCTTTAAGTTCCATATTTCCTGTAGCTTTTAGTGTACTTTTTACTCCTTCGGCGATTATGTCTCCTGTAGCTTTAAGAATTAAATCCTTAGCACTTTCAAGCGTTATCCCATCGGCATTAAGCATTAACTTGTTTTGGTTTTCGTCTTCCATGACGAATCCTTTTTCATCATCACTTATAAGTAGCTTATTCCCTTTTTCGGTACTAATTTCTACAGATTTATCTTCATCATTTATTACAATCCTGGTACCTTCTTTGGACACTATCCCCTGAATATAATTATCAGGTTCTATAGGATATGGCGGGGGGTTGGCACTACTGTATAGTTTCCCAAGGATCACTGGTGTATCGGGATTATTATTAAAACATCCCAAAATCACCTCATCATTTACGTTAGGTATAAAAAACCCACCAAATTCATTTCCGGACTGCAATGATGCCAATCGAGCCCATACACCATCTCCCGTTGATGAAATTGAAGGAATTCTTACTCTAATTCTAAATTCATTTGCGGGGTCTTCTTCGATTTGGGTTACTACCCCGATTTGTAATCCCTGCACGCTATTGGTTTGTCCCAAACGGGTCGTATTTGTTTTGGCCGTAGGAGCAATATTCTCGGCAAAAGAATTAGTATTCTCTAATCCAAAATTATATTCGGTGTTCCAACATGCATTTTCAATAGTATGATGTTCTACACTAATCAACAGCGGTATTTGATCAACGACAGGATTTACTTTTTCAAATTTTAGATACTGCCCATACTGCGCTTTCAGGTTTCCAAAAGTTTTGACTTTACCTTTTACACTTGCAAGATTGTTTTTGGCTACTCTTGCCAACATCATCTGGTGCAACGTTTCACTACTAAAATTAGACTGCGTTATATCAATCACTTCTGTTCCTTCGGTCGTAGTCGCATCTGTATCGCTTTCTTCAGTTTCTACGCTTTGTGTCTCGGGGTTCCAATACTGTACTCTTACACTAGATACGGTTTCTTCTTCCCTGCCTTCAAACTCAAAAACATTAATCCCGTTGGTTGCTATGTATACTTCCTCTTCTGACTCGGCAGTACTATCATAGACCGTAAATATCCCTTCTCTAATGGTGCTCATTTGTCCTAGAGAATCCAGGTAACTTATAAGGTAATCCCAAGGCGTACTATTTGATGTTTTACTAACAATCTCGCTACCCCAAGATCCTAATTCTGCTTCATTTGTGACCTCTATAGCTTGTAAAAATCTACCCATTCTATCCTCAAAAGTCTCATCAGCAATATCCTCCAATTGACTAGTAAGGTTAATACAAGGATCTTTACATTCTATTTTGGTTTCAAAACCTGATGTAGGATCTACATTTCTTTCTAGTTTAAAAACTATTCCTTTAAACATTGTTTGCGCTTCTTGTCCAACATTGACTTTTATTTCAATCTCATCATTTACCGCAATATTATCGCTCTCTAATGGATTACTCTCACCTTCCAGATCCGGATTAGATGCTATAAAACTTAGCTTCGCATAGGGGATCTTATTAAGTTCGTAATGAACATCAGCCTTTTTCAACACCGTGTGCAGCCCTTTGTTTTCGCCGTTTAGTAATATCTCTATCTGAAGCACATCATAATCTGGTATGTATGGTGTTACTGGCATATATTTTTATTTTATTGGTGGAAACCGTACTACTTGGCCAACTTTTAGTTTTCTAAAGCTAAGCAGGTTATTTGCTTTGGCGACATCAACATAATACTGGTTCTGATTATAAATCCTTTCTGCCATTAGCGTAAATATATCTTCTTGCTTCACAGTTCTTTGATGGGTTACATCTGGGGATTGCTGATTTTGCTCTGCCTGCATTTCTTCATAAGACTGGGTTTCTTTGAACTTGCATTTTGCATTTGCCCGAATAGGTCTACCATCTCTTCTAAATATTTTGTATTCAATCTGGATATTAGTAAGCCTACATTCTAATTTATATGTTCCCCATAATATTCGCAGAAATCTTGTTTCATGGCTATCCCCATTGTATCCTGATAGTAATTGCTTAAACTCATCAAGTTCTTCTTCTATAGTTGCTGCTTCCTCAAAAGGATTTGCTATAGCTGGTTTAAGTACATCTATTAGGCCTTCGGTAAGCGGTAGTTTTTCTACTTTACCATCCTTTATCTTTGCTGGCGGAATTACCCCAGAGCTATCGAATATAAAATCAAATGAAACCTCCTGACCTCCTATCTTATTAAATTTCAGGTTTTGATTGGAGGCTCCCATTGCTTGGCCTTCACAAAATTCTACCTCATGATTGATGGTATAACTTTCTGGATTGACTTGTACAAAAATGGTCTTGAGTGCTTCAGCATCCTTATATTTTTGATTTGGATATACTTCTATCCTCATTTTATCGATAATTCCTAAAGCCCCCTCTATCATCTTTCTTGTTTTTCTTTTAGTATTTCTAAGACATTACGTGTACACCTCTTTACGATATCAGATTTTAATTCCTTGATATTCATGTCGTTATTGTATTCTGAAATTTTATTTCCAGATTTTTCTTCGACATTAATTTTGATATGTAATTCTTTAATTTCTATTGGCATGACCAGAAGTATTAAGGAAGTGGGAGTTCTTTAAAAAACTGATACTTGAGTGTAAAAGTTTCTATCACAATCCCGTTTTCTTCAGCATTAAACGCCGAAACATCTATACTTAAAGGAATCGCCTGCGACAAGTACCATACTTTTATGGGTGCATTGTCCTCATTAAGTAAGGAGATCACCAAATTTGCCGGATGAAAAACAAAGTCTTGTAATGCTTTGTTCACCCACATCTTCAAACCAGAAATCTCTTTTGTAAGCCCTCGTTTTAGCACAAGGTTTTCTACAGTATTTCTGGTCGGAAAATGATGTTTGAACTGATTTTGTCCTCCTTCCGAAATCGTTTCCATATCCATGGTTGATTTCAAGCCACTTACGCTTTGAAATTTAGTATCGATACTAAACTGTGGAAGTAACTCAAATATCACAGAAAAATGAAACCCGATTAATGGCATAGCATCCGACATAACCTATACGTGTTCTAAGGTGAATCCGTGATTTGCAATTTCTACCGTATCGATGGCATTTGCATTTTCATCTGCCTTTAGATCGGTGCATTTTAAGGAGACTATAAAACAGTCTTTTACGGTCCATTTTAATGCAGGTTCATTATTTTCATTTAATAGTGAAATTGTAATGTCTCTTTTTTCTACTGTGTTTAATGCCACCGTATTATACCAATCATAAAACTCGTTATCGTCATGAAACACCCCTCTTTTAAGGGTTAGATTACTTAGTTTTTGCATTCCGGGCATTTTTTGTTTAAAAAACTCCTTGCTCGAACCCTCTCTATATTCTAAGATTTCCAGTTCTTTATTTAGTCCCGATACTTCTTGAAATCCTATTCTTGTACCACCCCATTCTACATTGAAGTGAAACTTTGGTAATGGAAAATCTGCCATGATCTTTAAATTTTAATTAATATATTTTGTTATGATCTTTGTTGAGTTTGCGTAAACTCTAAAATGATGAATTCTGCAGGTCGCGATGGTGCGTATCCTATTTTTACAATCATTCTGCCTTCTAAAATGTCTTGGGCACTCATTGTTTGATTTAGTCCCACACTAACAAAAAAGGCATCCTCGGGCTTAGCACCTGCAAGTGCTCCATCACCCCAAAGGGTAGTAAGATAATTATCGATCATACCTTTTACATTCACCCAAGTTTGTTTGACGTTTGGTTCAAAAACAAATGCCATACAAGCTTTCTTTGCAGATTCTTCGATCATATTTGCAAGGCGACGTACATTGATATATCTCCAATCATTACTATTACCATCTAATGTTCTGCCGCCCCATACGAGCATTCCTTTTCCTGTGAACTTGCGAATCGCATTGATAGATTTGCCAGATTCATGGATATTCATATTGCCCTGCTCCTTGTGATTGATATCATCTGTTAATCCTATAATACCATTTACACTTACGTTTGCGGGAGCTTTCCAAACACCTCTAGTTGCATCTACATTGGCGTATATTCCTGCTACTGCACCACTTGGTGGTACTGTATTCATGGTTTTGTTCAATCCCGAAAGAATGGTTGGATATAATGGTAATTGCGACACCAAATCGTTTTCGGTTTTGAGTTCATACCCTTCAGTTGTACTTAAAATACCACTAATAGTATTCACAATTTGAGTATGCAGTTTCTCTAATTCACCTTGTACTTTTGGATAACTTACAACATCATCGCCAGCACCAGGGTTTGTGGTTATTAAATCTTTGTATAAATTAACAGGTGCAGAAACCGCAAAATCAGCGTTTCCACCTTTCCAGGTATCGTCATTAAAATCATCATCTGCTATAGCTCCACCTAATACTTTTGTGTACGTTAATGCGGTGTCTGTTTCATCTTTAAGGCCATCAAACTGATCCTCAAAATCAAACAGTTTTTGCGCAGATACTTTTAAAGACGTCGCAATCAAGTCATTTGTAAGTGTTTGAAGTCCTGTATTGGCAAAAGAAGAAGGATCTTCAAGAAGTTTTAGCATGCTCCAACATTTGGTAACATAATCTGAAACCTTGGCCTCACTATCAATAGGTAATGTAGCGGCATCCGGTTTTGTTCTGTGAGTAAGCATGCCTGCTGCATCCCAACCTGTTTCTAGACCATCTATATCGCTATCTAAATTTTCAAAACTTGTGATATTGCTTATTAAATCAGGATACTCCACCTTAAAATCTACACCATTGCCTTGTATATCCATGAATCTAAACTGGTACCCAAAACTAGCTTGTAAATATGGGTAATAAGACGCTCCATATTTAAGGTTTTGATTTCCGACAGCATCTCTAAATTCTTCACTATCTGTATCCAATCCATTTCCGTCTTTTTGGATAACATCCATAATAGTAAACCGATCCATAAGATCTGCACATTGCATTAATGCATGCTGATGTACAAGACCCAGGTTTGTCGCTCCCAGGTTAACGCCATCAGGAAAGAGAATTAAAGTAGGCTCATCTACTTTTTCTAAAAGATCTATACCACTATTAAAAGGTGATTGTGATGAAAAGTCGGGATTATCCTTATACTTTCCGATAGAAACAATATATCCTTCACCTCCTCCATTGGCAAAAAATAATCTAAGGCTATTATAAAGCTTAAATTTGCTTTCCTGTACTGTATACGTATCGGTTGAGGTGTCAACTACAATACTTTCTGGTTTTGCTGCACCTCCAAAAATTTGTTCGTACTCTAATAAAGAACGGATCTTGGTAGGCGTGGTTGGCCCCATTTCTGTATAGCCAACAAAGGCTGGAATAGCGGTTGCCACCTGGGCAATGCTAGGAGGAAATGCATTAATCTCATTAATATAAACCCCCGGAGTTTTAATTGAACTTATCATAATTTCTAAATTTATGTATTGTTTACAGTGATATCATTTGTTTCTTCTAGTAGTCCTGTCACGTCTTCTGGATCATTTTTCCATAATTTGATTTTTGCTTTCTCTATTACTTGATCTCCTTCTACCGGATCGTGTTGAATTGTGAGCATTCTCATTTTATAGAGTACCGATGGCATATATTTATTTCCCAGCATCGACCATAATTGATTGAGTTCGTTAATATTTTGACTTTGTAAATCCAGAATAAGCTTTGTGCCTTCCATCGTATATACATTTTGCTGTTGAAAACACCGAATCACTCCTTCTAACTTATTTATTCCTTCCAAATATGTGTCTTGTTTCTGTTCTTTGGAATAAGCAGTAAAAAGGATCGAAACATTTAAGTGTTGTGCGGGATTCAAATACTTATCTGGGGTAGAGTTATCAACTTTCTTTTCATACAAATAAGGATTTCTTGCTACCGTATCCTCTTGTATATTTACAATTGATAATATGATTGGAAATGATGACTCTAAAAAATCATCACCATCATTTAATGCGGCTATATTTACTATTTCTATAATACCCTCTGGGGTACTATCAACATAGTCATTTACTGTAAGCCTAAGAAGGTCTAATGATTTTTTTAATAGTTCTGACATCGATCATTTTAATTTTACTTGCACGAAGTACTTAAAATTAATCGTTCTGATTATCAGATTTTTACCCCAATTTCATTAGTTTTTAAACCCAATCTTAATAGTGATTTACCCCTTTGGGTTCTAGGAAATTTATTACACGATAAACTAGAAAAAAATAGTTCTTGTATATTTAAAAATAGTAGTTATTAAAACTTTTAGAACAACTAGTTTCAAGAGTTTCTTGGCAAGAATACCCTATAATTTTAATTAAAAAAACACCATTTAGTATCCACAAAATCAACTCCCCCTTCATCACTTTTGTCGATATGTTTTACTTTTTGTCGAAGTTTAAAAATAATTATCCGGTAGAAATGGAATTACTTTAAAGTCAATCAAAAAACGGGTTACTTTCTATTTTGGAACCAATCATTAAGATCCACGTAAGCATTGAAAAATTATTAAGATTAAAATGTACATACGATAGTTGTAGAATAACGTTTTCAATTTTGAGTGGAATATGCTTTTCTGAAGACAAACAATTTCTTTCTCCACGTATTCTTACTAATCTTAAGTAATAAATAATGGCTTCCATTTCATTTCATAGCGCATTTTACATCTTTTATCCAAGTACTTCTTAAATATGGATTTGCAAAAAGGTGGCCTTCATCAAAATAATAATAGCGTTTTTAGTTGTTTTAGTTGTAGTGCATAGTTAATATAATATATCAATGAAAATAGTATAGGCGTAGAAATCACCACAAACCACCCGAAAAGTATATGTAAACCACCATCAAAATCCTGTTTAGGAGCGGTAACAGATTCAATAAGTATTATACTTATAAAAAATATGGTATAAAAAATCCCTTTCAACTTATCATTGTACCAATGATACCATACATATTTTTGTTCTACCACATCCAGCAAATCTTTGGGAACTGGTTTTTAACAGGATTCTTACTTTTATGACGTTTCATGAGGTGTAACAATTAAACCTTTTTTTGGTTTTCTACTCTATATAATCTATGTTATTGATATCCTATACTAATAGTTTTATTAAAGGTTTAGGCAGGAATCGGTTTATTGAACTCTAGTTTTCTTCTAAGACCATTTTCCTAATCTTAACAGCTTTTTCAAAATGATCCAATTTATGATCAAGAATCCACCATGTTGCAGCTTCCATCAGCAATTCAGGATTATCGTTCTTGTTAGCGAAAAAAGCATAGAACGAAAGTCCTACATTATCTCCTTTGGAGGCAATCTTAGTATTACAAACTTTAATAATTTTATTTTTTAAAATACTATTCATCGTTTATTTAGACTTTACGTGTTTTTATAAAATTAATAGTATTACCAAGGATGCTTACTACAAATATTTTAATGCACTCATCTTGACTTTTTCTATTTCCTAAAAAATGGCTGAAATTCACCCATATTTCGTTACTTTTCTTATCTGTAGCACTGCTATAGCTTTCAAAAAGTGCCTCATCTGGTCAAACTTCATTACCATCGCTACGTCTGGCCTCTCCCTGTCAGTCGATCCTGGTCAAAAACAAAAAGTCAAGATGAGTTCATTAACGCAATTTAGTAAACAACTAATAATCAAACAATAGACACTCATTTTTTTATTAAGGCACTTTTGTATATCAGAACCTTCCTTTTTGATATGAAAGCATTATGGAGAAGAGGTAAAATGTAACAGAAAGGAATTTCGAGCGTTTTTTTATATAAATTAGCAATCCACAATTACTCCAATTATTTGAATAAAAAAATTACATCTTATACCATCAAAGAGGCCAAATTCTCCGATTTGTTTGACAAACACTATAACAGATTGTACAATTACGCTTTTAAAGTTTTAAAAGAAACTGACCTTTCTGAGGAGTTGGTACAAGAAACATTTATCAAGCTTTGGGAAAACTTTGAAAATATCAAAGAATCTGAACGTGCTATAGAATCATTTATAATTACTACTCTCAAAAATAAAATTATAGATGACTATAGAAAAAAACAAACTAGAGAAAAACATACCAATTTATATGCTCTTAATACAAGTATTGAAACTCAGATTGATAAACAATGGGAATTAGTACAACGTATTGAAGATATTTATACCACTCTCGAACAAAAAACAACAGAGATTTTCAAGTTATCGAGAGATAAAGGGTTGACCTACAAAGAAATTTCCAAACAAAAAGATATTTCTATAAAAACCGTAGAACTTCATATTTCAAAGGCTTTAACGGCATTTAAGAGTGGTTTAAAGGATTACTTTTAAGAAAAAAACAGGTTTTCAATAGGGTAGCACTACTTGACAAACGTCTTTTAAGTAGTTAACACCTTTTTGGTATGGAACATTTTAAAATTACAGAAACCGAACTTTGGGAATATATCTCCAAAACTGCCGACGATATAACGATTCAAAAAGTAGAAAAATGGATGGGTTCTACAGATTTTGATGAAGATTTATTTAAAAAAATAACTGCTATTCATACGCATACTTCTGAGCAAGACCCTTCTGTCGAACTAGCTAAAAAACGTTTTTTTACTGCCGTCAAACCAAAAACAGTAGTTTGGAAAGACATACTAAAGTACGCCGCCATACTGATCGTAATACTTTCTGGAACATATTTCTACAATTCTATATCTTCGAATAAGAATCAAATAGTCGTACAGACTACTTTTGGTGAACAAAGGAGCATTGCACTACCAGATGGCTCCAAAGTTTGGTTAAATGCATCAAGTAGATTATCCTATGATTTAGAAACTCCCAGAACTTTACAACTAGAAGGAGAAGGATTTTTTGAAGTTGCAAAAGATACGCTGCACCCCTTTACAGTAACTACACCAGATCATATTACGGTAACAGCTTTGGGTACTAGTTTTAATGTAAAATCGTATATAGATAGTCAAATTACAGAAACAAAATTACTTACAGGCAAGGTTAAAGTTACCTCTGATATACAGTTTAAAGAAAGCGTAGTGATGATTCCTGATGAAAAAGTAACCTTTTACAAGAACACCAAAAAAGTGGTAAAATCCAAAATGAATGGTAATGAGTCCACAATCGCGTGGAAAGAAGGAAAAATACAATTCGAAAATAAAACCTTCAGAGAAATAGCAATCGACTTAAAAGCGCATTTTGGTAAACAAATCCGCTTTAAAAATGAAGACATCGCAGCTACTAAATTTACAGGTTCTTTTGATCATACTACTCCCATCGATGAGATTTTTGAAATTCTTAAAATTTCAAAAGACTTTATGTATAACCTAAACACAAAAACTAATGAGTGGATAATACAATAAACAACAACTAGGCAAATCTTGCAGCATTCAAATCTCGATTATCGAGTAAAAAGTGGGAAAACTGCCATTTTCCCACTATACATGCTAAAAAATGCTAATCGCGAAATCAGTATAAATTAACACTATTCAAATTTATGAAAATAAACCTTTTTCAGGGCATACTACGTCCAAAAAGTAGGTATAGGAAAACCATTTTTTTAATGAAATTATCTTTCTTTTTTTATCTAATCTTTTGTTTTCAACTCCTGGCATTCAATGGGTTTTCTCAAAACAGCGTAACATTAGCAGAAGAAAATAGTTCCTTAAAATCTATTATACATAAAATTGAAGAACAGACATCTTACAATTTCATTCTAAATAACGATGTGATCGATGTTGATCAACATTTTAGTATTGAAGTTATAGAAAAGGAGGTAGCAGAAACAATTGCATTGCTTTTTAAGAATTCTACAATTTCTTATAAAATCAAAAAAAATCATATTATTCTTTCTAGAACAAAAAGCAAAAGTGACGATTTTACCATTAATGGGGTCGTTACCGATGCAAGTACAGGTGAAATACTTTTGGGGGCCAGTATTATTGTAAAAAATAGTACCAAAGGGGTATTTACCAATGAATATGGCTATTATTCTATAACCTTACCAAAAGGAGATTATCTTTTTGAAATTTCACACTTGGGTTATATCATCAAAGAGATCACGGTTCAATTAAAAAGTGATATGAACATAAAAATAGAACTTCAGCCATCTTCGAGTGAGTTAGATGAAGTTATAATACAGACGAATCAAAATAATAAAAGTCAGGTAACACCAATTCTAGGGGGAACTTCTAGTTTAACAACTTCAGAAATTAAAAAATTACCATCTCTTTTAGGCGAACCAGATATTACCAGAGCGATATTAACGCAGCCAGGAATTAGTAGCGTTGGTGAAGGCACTAGTGGTTTTAATGTAAGAGGTGGTAATGTCGATCAAAATTTAATTCTACTCGACGAAGCGCCATTATACAATACTTCTCATTTATTTGGATTGTTTTCTATTTTTAATGCAGATGCTGTTAAGGTAATAAAGTTATATAAAGGCGAAGTCCCAGCACGTTTTGGAGGTAGAGCATCATCTGTACTAGAAATTCGACAAAAAAACGGAAACTCAAAAAGAGTTAAAGGAGAAGGTGGTTTAGGGTTGTTATTTTCCAAATTTACTTTAGAAGGGCCTATTAAGAAGGATAAAATAAGTTTCTTAGCTTCTGGCAGGCGATCGTATTTTGATGTATTTTTTCCGTTGTTTCCAGGTAATGAAGCTGTTGATAAATTTCATTTTTATGATCTAAACACCAAACTTACCTGGAATATTAATAAAAATAACACCTTATATGCCTCAGGTTTATTTGCAGCAGACGTCATAAAACTTAATCAAGATGATACTGGAGAAGGAGGATTTGATTCTGATTTAGATCTTGGATGGACAGATACTACGGCTACCTTACGATGGAATCATATCTTTTCTAATAAATTATTTGCCAATATCACGGGTATTTATAGTAATTATAAGTTTAACCAGGGAACAAAAGAAGATCTTGAAGAGGAGAAAGATATTGAAGAAACTGTTGGTAGATCCATTGAAAATTGGCTTTTTAAACCCGATTTTACCTACTATCCAAATCCAGCTACAACAATGCGGTTTGGTCTTTCTGGTAATTTATATCAGTTTATTCCCGAACAAAGTTTTAACACAGTGGAAGAGCTTGTTGATAAAGAAAAAGCATTAGAACTGGCTGCGTATTATAGTATCGAAAAACAATGGAACAAACTGTCATTACAAACAGGTTTACGATACTCTTGGTTTGCAAATTTTGGAGAAGAAAATATAGCTATTTATGACCCCAACCTTCCGCAAACGCAAAGCTCGATTATAGGAAATAGAAATGTTAAGAATAACGAAATATCAAAAACTTATTTTGGGTTAGAGCCCCGCCTATCCTTAAAATATGATCTGACTGATCGAAAAGCCTTTAAAGTAGGGTATAACAGAATGTTTCAATACATTCATTCAATTTCCAGTCAAACTATAGTTTTACCCAACGATGTATGGAAACCGTCTGGAGAGCACATCTCACCCTTAGAAGTGAATCAGTTTTCTGCCGGATATGCATACGATACCAAGGATCAGGGTTATAATTTTTCGATAGCAGGATATTACAAAACGTTTGATAACATACTAGAGTATAAAAATGGAGCTCGGCTAGGAGTACTTGATAACCTGGAAACCGAATTAGTACCTGCCAAAGGTTTTTCTTATGGATTAGAATTGGCTGCTTATAAAAATAAGGGGAAATTAACCGGAAATGCAAATTACACCTATTCAGTATCAAAACGGAAAACAAAAAGTAGTTTCTCTTCAGAACAGATTAATGACGGTGCCTATTTTGCTTCAAATTTTGACAGACCTCATATATTTAATATTACAGCCAATTACAAACTATCTAATAAATGGGAAGTGGGAGCTTTTTTTACCTTTCAAACAGGAAGACCTATCACCCAGCCCAACGGCAGACTGACTTTTAATGGAGATTCATTTATTACGTATTCTGATAGAAATGCATTTAGAATTCCAAACACCCATAGAGCCGATATTTCATTTACCTATACACCAACTGGTAATCCTAAAACCAACTGGAAAGGAAGTTGGAATTTTGGCTTTTATAATGTGTACGGACGTAAAAATGCATTTTCCGTTAACTCTGTTTTTGACGGTAACCAATTGGAAACATCCCAAATTTCTTTTATTGGCGCTCCAATACCCTTCATATCCTACAATTTTAAATTTTAAAACGATGAAAAAACCACATATATACATAACATTGATTTCATTACTCACGCTAATAAGTTGTGTTGAAGATATCCCTTCAGATTTTGAATTTGAAGAGCAGGTATTTATTTCTGGATTATTGACCAACGAGGAAGGATTTGTTTCGGTTCAGATTCAAAAAACAGTGGCAGTAACAGATACCAACTTTAATGCTGTAAATGATGCACAAATATCCTTGTTTACCAGAGATGTATCCAATACCGTCTCATTAGTTTCGGATTCGTTTACGGTAGATAATGGTGAGTATACAAGTTCGGAAATGATCACTCCCATTATTGGAAACACCTATTGGCTAGAAGTGATGTTACAAGATCAAAGCATACTTATATCTGAAGAAGAAATTTTAAAACCCATACCTATTGTAGATATCGTAAAAACTGATGATAGTATTCGAGTTACTTCTACTGGCTTCGCCGATGAGCAAAATTTCTATTTGATTGAGATAGAAATTCTTGAAGATGGCGTATTAATTTCCGATGGCTTGGTCTTAGCCAATGACAGAATTATAAATGAAGAAGAAGAAATATCTATTTTTATTAACGAGATAAAGCCTGGTGAAACGGTACGAATAAATATCAACAATATTAACTTCACTACATTTCAGTTTTATGTCAATGTAGTTAGTAACCAAGGAGATGAACCCGAAGTATCTTCTTTATTTGCACCCGTAAATATTGTTGGCAATATTAAGAATACAGCCACTAATGGATTGGTACTTGGCAATTTTGGTGTTGCAGGATTAACTACTATTACGGCAGATTTTTAAGCTAACCTTCGTAAATGTACTTTTTATTAACTAGTCGCGGTATTTTACTACCCTGACAGTATCCTTTGATCTTCAACCGGTTTTATGCATGGGAAAATCTACTACGTCACAAAGTTCTAATGCATACACCGAGTATAGCAATTCGTGAGTTCTAGAAATACAGCTCACTACTAGTAAGGAGGTTACCCTGATTAAGGTGTACCCTATCAAATTTTATTATAAACAACATTTAAAAATTAAACTATTATGAAACATTTTAGCATGTACACAACAGCACTTATTTTATCATTACTTTTTATGAGTTGCGACTCTGATGATAATAATGACAGTAGCAACACATTTGATCAGATTTCAGATATTGCTAAATTCTATGGAAATTTAGAAGGAGACATTGTGGTCATTCATGCTCAGGGAGGACCCAGTATTGAACTTGATGATGATGAGGCATCAAATGAAGTGATAACTGAACTAGGAATCCAATCAGCATTATATGTGATGGTGCATCAGGTGCAAACAAAAAACCCAATGCTATTCACAAGTGAAGACATTACTTTTGAACAAGCAAAACAGTATGATTTGCAAAGTATCTCCAATATCAAACGTGTTGTTGATTTTTTCAAAAACCAACAAGGAAAAACGGTATATGTTCTTGGGGTTTCATTTGGTTCTTTCATTGTCCAGGAATTAATAGCTACTCATGGAGTTGATGTTGCTGACGGCTATCTTATACTAAGTAATCGTCTAAATGTCGACGATGATGCTTGGCAAGCTCTTAGTGAAGGGAAATTTCCAATACATATCTACGACAATGATGGTAATTACACCATTCAATTAGAAAATGATCCTGATAATGATACTGTAGAAGAAAGAAATATGGGTAGATTAATTGCTGGTTTTGCATTTAATCGATATACTGATAGACTCACCAACGTTTCAAGCCTTTCAAAGGTAACCTATGTCTATGGCGATAGGGATGAAGTAGCTGGGCCACTTTCTGCTCAAGAAATTCAATTTTTAAATGATAAAGGTGCAAATCTAATCCTTTCTGAAGGTGGAAGTCACGATGAGGCAATATGGGAAGGAGCAGACCTATTAAAAGAAACATTTGGGATAGAGTAAGTTGAATAAACAAAACTAACCATAACAAAGTAATCAACAGATATACAGCACTGCTCAATACTTTTGATGACTTATCTAACATTACTTATGTTTATGGGAAAACCGACCAAGCTGTTGGTAGACTTACAGTTGCAGAAATTGAATTTTTGCAGTCCAAGAATGCTAACATAATCGCCAGGCCTGGAGGTCACGATGAAACTATTAATGATTTCGTTGTACAAGGTTTTGATAAGGCATTTGGAATATAATTGCAATAATTAATAGTACTGTAGAGCGGGCGGTGTCAGATTGTTTATAATCTGCCGTAGCCATCCACATAAAATGGAGAATAAGACTTTAGTATGGCCCTGGCATAGGGTATTGTAGTAGCGGGAACAGGACTCCCTTCGACTCGTACCTCGCTCAGGATAAACTTCTCGTCCTGTCAAGTCTTCAAAATATTACAACAATAAAAAAGCTTCACATTTCTGTGAAGCTTTTTTTAGTAGCGAGAGAGATTGAAATATCTAACCATTCTATTAACCATTTATTTGAATTACATGCGTTTATAAAATCACATTCTGCATTATTAATTGCTTCATAAGAATTATACTCTTATCTATTTTTTGTAACACAAGAATATTATCCCATTAAATTTTTAATACTTATTATGGCACATAAATCTCTCTTTAACAAATTTTTGTTCTTATATTGGATATTTCAACCTATCAGATTACCTAGAAAACTATTCCTCTTTTGCAAAGTCCATTTTAAAAGAAATAGAAACTTCCCCTGTTTCTTTGTCCACTTTAACTTTAGGAGTACTTGTATTGGTCGTTTTTTCACCAGTACTCATTTGATATAATCCAGTCAAAAACTCCATCCCTTTAGTCATTACTTCTTCCATTTTTTCGATTTTCTGTTGCGAGGCACTGGTTTTCTCTATGTTTATTTCTTCTTTTTCTAAATCAGAAACAACTTCAACTATTGCTAACTCTTCTTGGCTGGATGAAATAGACTCTTCGAATACAGTTTCTTCATGAGTAATCGAAATATCTTCTGATGTTGTCGTATCATAATTAGAATTATCATTTATGACTTCTTCTAGCTGTTTTATAAATTGTGATTTCCCTTTTTCTGAAAAATCTACCTCATCCGTAAGATTTCCCTCATTTAAAACACCTTCAAAAAGATTTTGTTTTAACAGTAATCCTGTTGCAATTTTCATTTCTATTGATTCTAAGGATAGAAGATTAAAAACATGTAGCTTTTGTTTCTTTTGTCCAATTCTATCTATTCTACCTATTCGCTGATTCTTTTTAGCAGGATTCCAAGGGATTTCAAAATTGATTACTGTATCCGCTACCTGTAAATTAAGCCCAGCTCCACCTGATTCACTAGACAGAAATATTTTGCAATCGTTATTATCCTCAAACTCTTTGATTAATGCTTGTCTTTTTTTAACAGGAACTTTACCTGTAAGCATGGTAAATGTCACTCCTTCTTTTTTAAGCATTTCTCCGATTAACCTAAGCATGGTAACCCATTCTGAGAATATAATTACCTTTTTGTTAGGATCTTCTTTTATACTAAGTTGCTCTATTAAAATATGCCTTAGTTCTGCTAATTTAGGAGAATTGTGTGTTTGTTTATCGATGAGATAACTCGAATCAGACACCATTCGCATATTGGTGAGTAATAGCATAAGCTTTTGCCAATCATAAGTAGTTTTAAATTTTTTACCTAGGATTTTTGCAATTCCGGCAGAATAATTAGCATGCATAGCCGCCTGCTCATCTGATAATTTTACATATATATTCTTTTGTACAACATTAGGCAATTGATCAAATACCTCACGTTTTTCTCGGCGAATTAAGATAGAACCTAATCGCTTTTTCAGACTTCTTAGATTATAATATCCATGAATTTTGTTTTTATATTCACTATCAAAAATACAATGTTGATAAGAAAACTCCCATTGTGGTGCTAGCAATTTTTGATCTAAAAACTGAACAATGGAATAGATATCTAGCAATTTATTTTCTAATGGTGTTCCAGTAATGACTAATGCATGTTTTTTCTGAATACTTTTAATAGCTATTGCTGTTTTTGTTTCATAGTTTTTTATTTTTTGTGCCTCATCCAGTATTACAAAATCATATCCTGATTTATTAATTTCGGTTAAATCCTTCAATACAGTTTCATAATTTATAATGTGAAAAAAATCTGAATTTGTGGCATATTCATTAGCTCTAACCTCCGGGCTCCCTTCTATCACTGCCGCTTTTTCACTACTGAACTTTAAAATTTCATTTTTCCACTGATGTTTTACTGATGCGGGGCAGATTACTAATGTTTTTTTGAAATCAAATACTTCTTTTTTAAGAATAGCAGCCGTGATGGATTGTAAGGTTTTTCCTAAACCCATTTCATCTGCAATAATGACACCCTTTTTAAACACAGAAAATTCGACTCCTTCTTTTTGATAAGGATATAAATTAGCATTTATAGCAGAATAATCAAAAGCAGTTTTTTCTTGCAACCTAACTAATTCCAATTCATCAAAATAGGATTCTACTTTTTCATAAACCTCTTCTCTAACTTTGATTCGTTCAAAATCATGTGATTTTTGAAGAAAAGAAAAAAAAGATCCTATTTTGGTTTCATCAATATAATTTTTAGAGCCAAAATGTGAAGCCAATAAATTTTCTTCATCGCTACTTAATTGCTCTGGATAATACCAAGATATTCTATAATCATTCAGTGGATCTGTGTATATTTCTATAAAAGGGAATACTCTGTTTAATTTTTGAGCTTTATGAGAGTTCTCTTCCAGATAATTAAATAGATACAAAATATGTTTTGTTGTACATAATTTATTGGTTTTCCAATCTATATTATCAATATATCCAGTTTTTTTCTCAAAATCCCACAGGGTCACTTGATGTGATTTTCCTTTTTCAGTAATCAACGTATGCTCTCCAAAAAGATTATCAGACAAAATAACTTTATAATCTGCTTTTTTGGCTTTATCCAATCGTTCATCCAATACTCTTTTGATCATTCCTGCTCTAGTATACTTTTTACCATCCGAGAGTGGTTTATCAGCATATTCTTTTGAAATAATATAAAGTGCTACGAGCCCCTTGATATTCCATTCTGAATAAGCTCCATCTATCTTTAATAATAGACCACCTGCATCACCTTTATTCAAAATATTCACAATAGACTCATCAATACCGTTTTCTACCTGAATGGATATATGTTCTTTTCCTTGAGAAAGGATTACCTGATCATAGTTTTCAACTATATATTGGGCTTTTTGTATTTCTTGCTCAGGTAAAATATTATTTTCTTCAATTTGATTAATTGTATTATTTATTAAATGTAGCATGGTCGTTTAAGTCCTTATGTCGTATATTAATTAATGATTCGTGTAATAGTAGTCTTTAGATACATTTTCTTTTCACAACAAAAATAATTGTTTCGATTGATTAACTTAACATATCCTTTCAAAAGAATTTTATTAAGGATAACAAAAGAAAATAGATATACCATATTAAAATTTTTAAACTAATCGTTCCTCTACAGCATTCTTCCATTTATAGAATCCTTTTTCATCTTCGCTGTAATCGTGAATGATTTTACTAAAGTTTTCATTTTTAGTTTCTAAAAAAGACTGACGACCATTATTCCGAATCCAATTCAGTTTTTGATTTATCAATTCCAACTCATCCTTAAATGGAGAAGTTTGTTTGGAAAGATGCCAAACATAAGTGGCTTCTTTGGTATCTAATGTTTCTAGAACGATATGATATTTTTGCTCTCCTTCCAGTAAGAAAACAAATGAAAACGGATACAAAACAAATCTAATTTTTAGCCTTTGATATTGGTGATGCTTCGCCAAATATAAAAGCTGTTTGTGGTGAACATAATTACTGTTTTTTAAAATCCCTTCCAGTAATTCATTTTCAGAGCCCAAAAAAGAACTTATTATTTTTGGAGTTTCTTCATCCCCATCAGTATTTTTAGGCTTTCCGCTTTTGATAAAATGCTGTTCAACAAACTGGAATTTTACACTATCTATTAATTCTTTGTTAATACGGTTAATATCTTTTGAGGTTGCTAGTTGAGAAACGATTACATTTTCTTCAAATCCAATCTGAATTTGAACAGTAATCATTTTGGAATTCAAAACTTTAGAAAAATAGGGTTTCAAAACCTCAAATTCTGGTTGCATTTCCTCATTTTCAATTTCAAATTGAATAGAAGCCTGATTTGATAATTTATATAAAAAACAAACCATTCCATAATGAAAATCCAAGTCACTTATCGGAACCTTTATTACCTTGTCAATATCATCTTGAAGCTTTGGTTTTGCTTCAAAAGTTTCTTCTATGTCATCAAATAATGAAGCTTGACGGTCTAAGTTTCTATAGTATATGTTTCTTTTTAAAAAAAGCTTATTCAAATATGGAATTTGCTTATCTCTATAATCGTAGATGATTGGTGTTAATTCAGATCGTTGTACTCTTCCTATATACTGAATTAGCTTACCTTTAAATGAAAAAGGATACATAAGAAACAAACAGGATACGCTTTGAATATCAGTGCCTTCCCCAAAAAACTGACCTGTTGTTATAATGCCTTGATAATTTCCTTGCTCAATACTTTTCCATTTTGAATTCCTAGAAGAAGTACTGTCATCACCAGAAATAGGAATGATTTCATAATGATTTTTTAGATATTGATAAAGTACTTGAATGTGTTCCTTCCGTTCTGTAATAATAACAGCTTTTCTGCCCTTATCTAATTCATACCCAATATCCTTTAATATCAGATTATTCCTTTCCGAATCGTGAATTAGTATTTTTGAAAGTGTCTCAAAATGATCTGTTTTAGAATTAAAAGGAACAGTTAATTGAGTATCTCGAATTACAATCCTTGCTTTTTTATATCGGCCAATATCTTGTGGCTTTATTTCTGAAATAATATCGCCTAAATACACAAAAAGTAATTTTTCGTCACTGTTTTTACGAAAAGGAGTAGCGGTTAGCCCATATTGGTAATATGGTGATAGTTTATGAATAACTTCACGGAAAGATTTAGCTGGAATATGATGACATTCATCAATAATAATAGTCCCGAATGCAGAAGTTAATTTCTCATTTGGATTGGCAAGTTTCTTCGATAAAGATTGAATTAACGTCACTGTTACATGTTTTCCAATTTTCATTTTTCCTTGACCTATTTTACCAATTTCTCTTTTAGGAATTCCAAAAAAAGTTTCAATTCTACTGATCCATTGCTCTGCAATTTGTTTTCTATGAGTAATAATTAATGTAGGTTGTTCCTTTTGTTCAATTATTTTTAGTCCAATAATTGTCTTTCCAGAGCCAGGCGGAGCAACTATAATTCCAAAATCTTTTTTTGAGGTGATTTCAATAGGACGATACTGATGTTTCAATAACTTAATTGAAGAAGAAAATGTAACGTTATTAAGCTTCTTTCTTTGATCTAGGAATTCATAGTCAATATTTTGTGTCTTACAAAATCGAATTAATCTACCAGTAAATCCTCTCGGTATTTCAATGGTATTTTCAGTTTCATCAATGAGTTTAAAATAACGTTCTGTTTTCCAAGTGCTTCTTCCAGATTTCTTTTTAATGGCATAATCTGTATTAAAAAGTTCAGATGATCTTTTAGAAAATTAACTATTGTAGGAGTTAAGCTATTTCTATGTATAGTAATAGTGTTTTTAAGAGTAATCTGTAATTTCCCAGAATTGGGTACTCTATTTTCTGAAACAGTATAATTCCCCCCTCAATTAGGCTACGGTGTACCCACAAATAAGCTTAGCTTAGCGTTATGAAAACTTTAGAACACCCACGGGCATTTTTTCCTGATT
>CANMLL010000019.1 GCA_947498775.1 uncultured Aquimarina sp. | reverse complement strand
ATATATTCACTTTCTGACATAAAACAAATATATCAAATACGCTGCAAGCAGCGGGGAATTAACCCTCAGAGATTAAAATTTTAAATGAATTCACAAATTTAATTACTTTAGTTACATGCAGAAAAGCGATAAAACAGCAAGAGAAATATACTACGAAATCAAAGCTAATCCAGCTAGGAAACGATTCGGATTTGGAAAAAAAGCCGCTTTGGTTAATATAGACCTTCAAAAAGCATATACCAGAACAGATTTATTTAAAACAGCATACGAGAATGACCCAAAACAATTGGAGTACATAAATCAACTCGCTGAAAAGTTTAGAGCATTAGGTTGGCCAGTCATCTGGACTAACGTTGCTTATATGGATTCTGGAGAAGATGCTGGTGTTTGGGGAACACGTACAGATACTCCAGACAGCTTGCAGAACATTAAATTCGGATCAGAGCGATCAGAATTGGATAACCGATTAATTTTGGATAAAGAAAAAGATGTCTTTTATCAAAAACGAATGCCTTCACCTTTCTTTGAAACACCTTTGCAATCCTTATTAGTTTGGCATCAAGTAGATACTGTTATTTTAACTGGCGGGTCTACCTCTGGATGCATACGGGCTGCTGGCGTCGACTCTCTATCAAGAGGATACCGCACTATAATTCCAGAAGAATGTGTCGCAGATAAGCATGAGAGTTATCATTTTGCCAACTTAACAGATTTGTCTTTAAAATACAGCGATGTTATGGAGGTGTCTGAAGTTTTTACATGGTTAAAAGATTTAATTAAATAATAATGAAGGAAGATCCAAAGTATTACGACTATTGGCCATATGAAAACAGACCAAAAATAGAGTGGCCAAATGGTGCAAAAGTAGCTTTTTGGGTAGCACCAAATATTGAATTTTATGAGTTAAATCCTCCTAATAATCCATTTAGAACGCCATGGCCACAACCCAATCCAGCACTGCCAGGATACACAAGTAGAGATTGGGGAAACAGAGTTGGACATATACGTCAAATGAAGCTTTTAGATAAATATGGTATTAGAGGATCTATCTCTTTGTCTACAGCATTGTGCGATCATCATCCAGAAATTATAAAACTATGCAAAGAACGTGATTGGGAATTTTTTAGTCATGGCATTTACAACACACGTTATACCTATGGTATGACTGAAGCTCAAGAGAGAGAGATGATCCAAGATTCTATGGAGACCATCTATAAACATACTGGACAAAAATGTGCAGGTTATTTAGCACCGGCACTTTCACATTCCGAAAACACCTTAGATCTTTTTGCTGAAGTTGGTTCAGAACTTTTTGGTGATGAGGGAGGCATTTATTCTTGCGATCTTTTTCATGATGATCAACCAACACCCATAAATTTAAGAAGTGGTAAACGTTTTGTATCTATTCCTTATTCTTTAGAAATGAATGACACTATTGCCTATTTAGTTCAAAAGGTAACGCCAAGGCGTTATGGTCAGGAACTTAAAGAAAACTTTGATCGTTTGTACGCCGAAGGTGAGGAAAGTGGAACAATTATGTGTATTCCAACCCATAATTATCAAGTAAGTAATGCGCATCGTATTAAAGCTTACGAAGAAGCTTTGGAATATATAACCGGACATCCCGATGTTTGGGTGACTACAGGAAAAGAGATTGCATCCTATTTTCTTGAACATTATTATGATAAGGTAATAACAGATATTACCGAAAAAAAAGCACAGTATGGCAACATTGGATAAAAACTATTTATCATATTCTCATCGCTCTTATGGTATGGATCATGACCGTTACGAATGGTCCATGCTGACCGATAGAAAACCAATCAATTGGCCTAATGGTAAGAAAGTAGCGCTTTGGGTTAATGTGGGATTACAGTTCTTTCCGTTAAATCAAAAAGGTATTCCCTTTAAAGTGCCTGGTGGTATGACCAAACCCTATCCAGATTTAAGACACTATAGCCTTCGAGATTATGGAAATCGTGTTGGTATTTATCGCTTTTTCAAAGCACTAGACACCTATAATATCACGCCTACTTTTGCCATGAATACACGATTAGCTGAACGCTTACCCTATTTAGTTGGCAAATTAACAGAGCGAGGCGATGAAATTCTATGTCATGGCTATGATATGGATAAACTACATTATGGCGGACAGGATATAGCTGAAGAAAATGAGTTAGTAAAACGTGCTTTAGATGGTTTAAGAAAATTAACTGGTCAAGATATTAAAGGATGGATTAGTCCTGCAAAAAATGAATCTAAAAACACGCCAGACATTCTCGCAACTAACGGAATAGAATATTTTTGTGATTGGGCAAATGATGAGATGCCTTATGACTTTAATACAAAAACAGGCAAATTGACCGCCATGCCTTTATCTTCAGAATTGGATGATCATTTTGTGATTTTAAACAATTTACATTCAGCCAAAGATTGGTTTAATCAAGTTGAAGATGCCTTTCATTTTCTTTTAAATGAAGCTAATACAGAAGGTGGTCGTATACTTAGCCTTAATATTCATCCGTGGGTTTTGGGGCAACCTCATCGCATACATTATCTTGAAAAAATTCTAGAATTTTTGGGTAATCATCCTGATGTTTGGCCCGCTTCTTCCAGTAATATTTTAAGCACTTGGAAGAGTCAACAAGGTTAACCGGTTTGTATTGGTTATTTCTGTAGCAAGTGATTAGAGTATGTTTAAAAGGCTAATAAATTCATAAAAATAGAATAGAAATCTTATGAAAACAATTATCGCATTTTTTATTACCGCTTTCATAGGTTTCAGAAGTATCTCCCATAGGGAGAGGAGGCAATAGCGTTTGACAAACAATCATATAGTCTAAGTTTTATAATAGTCTTAGAAACTCAGGTTATTAATCAAACTAAATTGCCATTCCCGTTTAACGAAGAATGCATTAACTTTATAACAAACTATCACTATGCCATTCACACAATTAGAGGACATCCCATCCAAAGAAATGATCCCGGGTTTTGTCGCCAAAATGATCCATATGGAAGGAATGACCTTTTCACATTGGACGATCAAAGCAGGCGCCAAATTACCAGAACATCAGCATACTCATGAACAACTTTCTTATTTAACCGAAGGAACTTTTGAGTTCACTCTGGAAGGAAAAACAGAACTCATTACTCCAGGGAAATTGGTCGTGATCCCTTCAAATGCAGTACATTCTGGTAATGCAATTACCGATTGTACCATTGTAGATATTTTTCAACCTGTTCGTGAAGATTATAAGTAAATGATGATCGAATACTTATTAGCATATATCCCAGGCATTTTGCAAATCCTGCTCTTTTTGATCATGTTGGGTATGGGGATGACACTAACTGTAAAGGACTTTAAAAGAGTTGGGGTAAAACCCAAAGCAGTTTGTATAGGGCTTATCAACCAAATCGTTTTTGTACCTATTATCGGATTTGTTATTGTGTCTTTCGTTCCTATGCAACCAATGGTAGCTATGGGTTTGATGATTGTGGCTTGTTGTCCAGGTGGTGCAGTATCCAATCTGTTTTCTTATTTATCCAAAGGCGATACCGCTTTATCGATTACCTTAACGGCTATTTCCAGTATTATTACAATTTTTACAATTCCATTTATAATTAATTTTTCACTAGATGTAATTCTTGGAGCTTCAGGAGAGAGTATTCGATTACCAATTGATAAAACGATCATTAATATTTTTAAACTTACTGCTCTTCCTGTATTTATTGGGATGTTTATCAACTATAAACTTCCCATATTTGCTAAAAACAGTAAACGGGCTATCAAATGGGGCTCGGTATTGGTCATTATTCTAGCATTAGCGCTAATGGTCATGAAGCTTGAAGAAATTGGAGATAGCTGGCAACTGATCCAAGCATCTTTTATAGGAGTTGTTTTATTGAACATCTTTACACTCACCATAGGTTTTGGGAGTGCAAAACTTGTGAAATTGTCAACACAGCAAGCTGCAACAATTTCTATTGAAAGTGGTATGCAAAATAATGTATTAGGAATGACCATTGCTATATCAACCACGCTCCTAAATGAGCCCAAAATGGCAGCAACGGCAGGTGTGTATGGTATCGTGATGTGTTTAATAGCGATAAGTGTTATATTTTTATTTAAAAAAATGATAGAAAAAACAAACCTAAAATCAACATTCATATCATGAATTTACATCTTGAAAACAAATTGTTTCTGGTTGGAGGTGCAACTAGTGGATTCGGAAGAGCTATTACTGAGCAATTGATTGAAGAAAAAGCTCGAGTGATTGCCATCGCACGAACCAAAGAAAAACTAGAAGTTTTACAAAAAAACAGTGATGCAATAGAAATAGTGGTTGGAGATCTTTCCGAAGAAAGTACATTACAAAAAATTCTTGATGTTATTGGAGAACGAATATTGACTGGAGCTGTAATTAACTCCGGTGGTCCTCCGGCAATGCCTGTTTTAGATACTACTCTTTCTGATTGGGATGCCGCTTATAAATCTGTTGTACGTTGGAAAATTGCCCTTACACAAGCTTTATTCCCAAAAATGATGGAGCAGCAATACGGGCGATTGTTATACGTAGAAAGTGTATCGGTAAAGCAACCCGTTGAAAATTTAGTGTTAAGTAATGCCATGCGACTTGCCATTGTAGGTTATGTAAAAACATTATCTCAAGAAATCGCACAATCTGGGGTTACATTGAATATTCTTGGGCCTGGATATCACGCTACGCAACGTATGGAAGATCTGTTTCAAAAAAACAGTGAAATCAAAGGGGTTGCGGTAGAAGAAATTCGTGCGACTTTCGAAAAACAAGCCAAGGTTGGCCGATTAGGAACACCCCAAGATTTTGCATCCCTTGCCCTATGGTTATTATCTCCTCATAGCGGATATATTACCGGACAAACTATCTCTGTAGATGGAGGATTGGTCAAAGGAGTGATGGGATAAGTACCGTTATATACACTATAGTTTATAGTTAATATTTTAGCTATTTTATGCATTAATTCGTATATTTGGATAATATATTAGCCAATATGGGAAAATACAGCATCTATAAAACACCTTCAGATATCATAAAAGATACAGCTTCAAAGCATCGGGATTTACGAAAAAAAGCAAAACTATCTCAAACTGCACTGGCAGAGCGTTCTGGTGTTTCATTAGGAAGTATCAAACGATTTGAAAGCTCTGGACAAATTTCATTAGAATCTTTTCTGAAATTGTTACTCATTCTTGATCGACTAGATGATTTTGATGCTATTTTAACTCCAAAAGACAATGAAAATGATATAGAAAAACTGTTCAGCAGTAAAACAAGGAGATCGCAATGAATGTAGAAAAATTAATTGTCTCCATTAGTCTAGAAGGGCAGGAAATTGAACTTGGAGAACTGGTAAGCGCAAATCGAAAAATCTATTTCAGATATTATCCAAGTTTCATAGACAAGAGAATACAGATATCCCCATTTAAAATGCCAATATCTGACAAGTTGTTATCCGCAGATATATCATTTTTTGATGGTTTGTTTGGTGTTTTTAATGATTCATTACCTGATGGATGGGGGCGATTATTATTAGACAGAACATTATCATCAAGAAATATTTCACCTAGCCAAGTAACTCCGCTGGATAGGTTAGCTTATGTTGGAACCAAAGCAATGGGAGCTTTGATCTATCGGCCAGAGATTATCTCTACAGCCGAGTATACAAATCAACTAGAACTAGACACAATTGCAAATCAAATGAATCTCGTGCTTGAGGGAACCAGTAGTGATGTAATAGAAGAGCTTTTTGATATGGGAGGATCATCTGGAGGCGCCAGACCAAAGATTTTTGTTGGTTATAACCCTTTAACGGATCATCTTATTCATGGAACCGATGAATTACCAGCAGGCTATGAACATTGGATCATTAAGTTTCCTTCTTCTGCAGATCTGGTTGATATTGCCAATATTGAATACGCTTATTATCAAATGGCCTTGGATGTGGGTATAGAAATGCACCCATGCAAGCTTTTTACAGGGAACTCCGGAAAACACTATTTTGGCACAAAGCGATTTGATCGAATTGATGGTAAGCGATTACATATGCATTCTGCAAGTGGGCTGCTGCATGATAATTTCAGACTAAGCAATATGGATTATGGGCATCTTATGGATTGCGCTTTCAGGCTTGAAAATCATGTAAAAGCTCACGAAAATATCCTACGACTAGCCACATTTAATCTCTATGCGCATAACCGTGATGACCATAGCAAGAACTTTTCGTTTTTAATGGATCATTTGGGTAATTGGAAACTAGCTCCGGCATATGATCTGACCTTTTCTAATTCTTCCCTTGGCATGCACAGTACTATGATTGCTGGAGAAAGTAAAGCTCCCAATAGAGAACATCTCTTAGTACTGGCTAAAGAATTTAGCATCAAAAATCCTGATACAATTATTGATAACGTACAAGATATTATTTCTGACTGGAAAAAATATGCAACCACATCTGGAGTAGAAAAACAATCTACCAATTTAATTCATAAAACTACAAATCAGATCAAGAAATAGATATTGAACTCATTTAAATTACTCTTTCTTTTTCATAGTATTTGAGTTCACATAATCCGGTTCGATAAGTGTCCATCCAGAGACTATTTTACGAAGATTGATTCCTAGACGTGTAGCTTCAGGGCTTGTCCATGCATAACTTATAGATTTACTGTTGATGCCTACACTATCAAGGGGCATATCATAAATAGCAATTTTCATTAATTTAATCTTTTTTCCATAAATCAATTGAGTAAGTTCTACGGTATAATCGACACCTTCAATATCTAACGCTGCCATACCGCCTTGATCATGTAATTGTAAGTTACGCTGAAAATAGGTGCTATCTTCGTATTTTTCCATTGGATATTGCAACCAACCTGAGAATTGTCTTACCCTTACAAAGCGATATGGCTTCGATAAATGATCAAAATGATTCATACCCTTAACATATAACGTGTCTTCATCAATCTTTACTTGTTCAGAAGAAAAAGCATCTGCAGGCAAAATAATTTTTTCTACAAATTTCTTACCGTTTCTACCCTCTGTAATTTCCATTTGAAAACCATCCTTATTATTGGTTTTCGAAATAGTCAAATGATAATGCTTATGCTTTTTATCCGTTTCTATGCGGTGCATATCTGTATTAGTATTCTCAAGCCATATCTGCTGAAAATTATCCCATTCTCCTTCAAGATTTGACATTGAAGTAGCTTTTGTTTCTTTTTTTGACTTTTCTCCTGCTTTTGTTTCTGATTGTGATGTGTTACTACTAAAAAGTAACATACTTATCAATACTGTCCATATCAATTTCATCTGTTTTTATTTATTGTTTTTCAAGTATACCACTCAATTATATTCGATTGGATTTCCTTTGGTTTTAAGTTTGTGTTTTGTTTTTTTATTTCTGACCAGGCATTTAACAAATATGAACCATCTTCATTTATCTCTGGTGGAGTTTGTTCTGGTTTTTCAAATGAAGATCTAATATCGTTTTTGACATCAGCAATAATTCCCACATCCTTTGGCACTATATAATTCGTATTCTCTGAAGCTTTTTTATTTATAAAATCTGCCATTTCTTTCCTTCGTCTCAAGGCATTTTCAGAAGTTGAAACCGATTGTATATGCTCAGGAAAATTAAAAGACAATAAAGTGTCTATATATTTTAGAATAATACTACCCTCCCACCTAAAGATCGTAGTATGCACCTTCAATTGTTGAACATTCCTGGCATTTTCGTGATCAAATGCTGCTTTATAAGCATAGTGATAGTTTTCTCCAGCCTTTAAAAAATCCATTGTAATGTGATGTAATATCTCTTTAGGTAATTTGGGAGTATTCAATTTATATTCTTCAGTCTGAAAACACCACGGAAAATATTGAGATATATTACTTACCATATTCCATAATACTTGTAGATGCCTACCATCCATCTTTGGTTTCAAGTCTGGAAAGTAGTGTTTCAAAATCTCTTTTCGCAAGTGATCGTCAAAATGTGCTGCATTATCTAAAAATATATGAGACACTTTATCTGGATAATTCAAGGCATACCTGATTGCTATTTGGGCTCCTGTAGCAGAGCCATAAAGTGCAAACTTTTTTATATTCAACTTTTTAAATAAATCATCAAAAACCTGAGTATAATCTTCAATACTTTCTGGAGGCTTTGGCAAAGGATCTGATAATCCATACCCTGGTGTATCTACACAAATTGCAGTATAATGTGTTGCCAGTTCTTTTGCTAAAGGTAACAGCATTGCCGAAGAATGTGGAGACGGATGAAATAAAACAATAGCAGGTCCTTTACCCAAAATTTGGACATGGATTCGTAACTTACCTACATAAACGTATTTATTTATTATCAAGGGTACAAGCACTCGTTATTAAAATAAATAGTTAATTTAGTTAATTATTTATAATATTAACTATTTTTTTCTAAATTTAATGGAAATTACCAATAACCTTTTGAGAAATTTATGATCAATACCAAAATAATACTCGCTAATCGTCCAAAAGGTTTTATTGAAGATCATAATTTTGACACCCTTACAGAACAACTTCCTAGCCTTGAAGATGGCGAGTTACTCATAAAGATTGAGGCCATCTCCTTGGATCCAGCTATTCGTGGTTGGATGAACGAAGGGACAACCTATATTAAAGGGATTGAAATCGGAGCAGTAATACGTACTTTTTCTGCCGGAAAAGTAATCCAATCCAAAAATACTTCTTTTAAAGAAGGTGATTATGTTTCTGGATTATTGGGTGCGCAGCACTATAGTATTTCTGATGGTAAAAATCTGACAACTATAGATATTTCTCAGGGAAAATTATCCTATCATTTAGGGGTTTTGGGTATGCCAGGCATGACTGCATATTTTGGACTTTTGGAAAAAGGAAAACCAGTTAAAGAGGATGTTGTTTTTGTGTCTGGAGCCGCAGGTATTGTAGGGTCAACAGTAGGACAAATAGCTAAAATTAAAGGCTGTACCGTTATTGGCTCTGCTGGTAGTGATACTAAATGTGACTATTTAATCAATGAATGTGGATTTGATCATGCGATCAATTACAAAACCGAGGATATGAATAGTCAGTTAAAAAAATATGCTCCGCATGGTATCCATATTTATTATGATAATGTAGGCGGACCTACATTGGATATTGCATTACAAAACCTTGCACAAGGTGCCAGGGTAGTAATTTGCGGAGCGATCTCTCAATATAATGCTGCAGATATGTATGGTCCAAAAAATTATATGAAAATTGTAACTGCAAGAGGAACACTTACTGGAATTATTGTATTTGATTATGTTCCCCAATTTCCGAATGCAGTTAAAGAAATTGGTGATTGGATTGATAAAGGAAAAATTACTCCAAAAGAACATATCGTTACTGGCTTGGAAAACTTTCCTTCGGCTTTAAAAATGTTATACACAGGAGAAAATTTCGGAAAACTTATCTTAACTATATAATCAATGAGCACTAAAAAAATATTCCATGGGTGGTGGGTCCTCTTAGGACTTTGTATTATTTATTCCGCTTCAAACGGTATTGTAACGCTATCATTAAAACGATTTTATCCTAGTCTTATTGATGCATTTTCCTGGACTCGGGAAGAAGTAACACGCCCGGTTTCAATTTTTTATCTGGCATTGGCAGTATTACTTCCCATAATTGGAGTTATTCTTGACAAAGGAAATCCTAAACGCATTATCATCACAGGTGCAGTTATTATTGTTGCGGCATTGACGGGAATGAGTTTTATGGAAAACCTGACTCAATTTAATCTTTTATACATTGCTTTAGCCATAGGCTTAGCCGGAGCAGGATTGTTTTCCAGCATGTATATTTTAACGCAATGGTTTCATAAACACAGAGGAAAAGCTGTAGGCATACTGTTGGTTGGAGGAAGTTTGGGTGGTGCTCTTTTTAATAAGGTTACCGGCGATTCAATTGATGCTATGGGATGGCAGAATACCTTTTTATTATTAGCAGGGATTGGTGCCGTTTTTATGATCTTGCCTTGGTTATTAGTAGTTAAAAATAATCCCCAAGAAATGGGATTATGGCCCGATGGAGCAGATGAAGCTCCCAAGAGCAAAATCACCGGAGGAGTCTCACTTGCAGAAGCTTTAAAAAGCCCTACGCTGTATGTGCTTTTTATTGCCACTGGAATACTGTGGTTTTGTATCATTGGGATGGGACAACACCAGGACATTTATTTGCAAAAAGAGCTTGGCTTATCCTCTTCTATAGTAACTAATGTAGGTTCTGCTTTGTTCCTTTTTGGGGTAATTGGTAAACTTCTATTTGGTTTTTTGAGTGATCAGTTTAATAAAAAAATGGTGATGACCGGATCAATTGGTTTATTGATTTTAGGAAACTTATTCTTGTACTTGATGGGAACAGATCCAGGCAAGTGGTCTCCATATTGGTATGCAATCACTTATGGAATTGCTTATAGCGGTGTGTTTACAATGATCCAAATCATAGTAGCCGAATTATATTATGGAAAGGCCTACGGAAAAATACTGGGAATTGTGCTTACCGTAGATACTTTGGCAAGTGTTGCAGGTATTATATTCTTAGGAAAGAAAAGTGTGGCCGATGGTTCCTATATTCCGGCAATAATGACAATGTTAATTTTATGTGCCGTTGCTATGATTACCTTTTTATTAGTGAAAACAAATTTTAGCAAGAAACCACAAATTGCATAAAATGAAGATAAAAGCTTTTTTTCTATCTATTCTGATTACAGCGCCTTTTTTTATGCAGGCACAACAACCGCTGCCTGATACTGGAATCAGTGGGGTTTATGAAGTAATGATGGGTACTGACGATGGTGAATATGCCAAAAAATATTTTGCAGATTATGGCTTTAAAGTCATTGATAGTGCTCATATCAAGGCTTCGGAAGCTGTAAAGATTTATGGGGTAAATTCTGCCTTAACTTCGTATCGATTACAGAATGGAGACATTGACAGTCATGGTCTTTTGCGTATTCTGGTTTGGGAAAAACTACTGGGTTCCGGAGTTGGATATGCTCCGCCAGAAACTATTGGAATGCGAATGGCTGTCATGCGTACAGAAAATATTTATCGATTGTATGACATCTATCAAACAGCAAGAGTTGATGGAAAAAAGCCCTGGTTACCGACAGAACCAATCGCAGATGATTTGTTTGGTTTAGATACTGGAGAGCGTGATTTTTTTAACCGACCCGTATTGGTAAGAGAAAATGCGGTTTATGGAGAATTTTTCAATCACGTTTTTTTTCAGCGTTATGGATATCATATTCCTGGATACGGAACAGTTTCAAAAGACACCAAATTAAAAACCAGTGAGTTTACTCACCATGATTTTATGATCAAAACACCTTCAATAGAAGTCATGTCATATTTATCGACTGCTTTAGGGTTAAAAGCCGAAAAAGCGCCTGAAATAGACGGAGATTGGTTGAAAGGTCCAAAAAGGGTATTTCAGATGAATCCTGGGGACAGTCATTGGTACTGGGGGTTTGTATCACCCAATAATATTTGTGGGAAACTAAAATTCTTTATGCCCATTGGTTTGAAAACAGATCGATCTTCGCACCAGCGCATAGGAGAAAAAGGAATCACACTACATTCTTTTTATACTCCAAAGCTCGATATGGTTTATGAATTGGTTACCAAACACAATTTAAAACCCAGAACAATTGAAAAAAATGAATTTGGAGAACGCTCTTTCGTTTTTACAGATGAAGCTGGGGTGAGCTGGCAAATTATCGAAAAAACAACGCCGCCAAAAAACAAACCGCTTACCAAATTGGATTTGAAGATGGTAGACTAAACACCTACAACTCACTAACCTTTTCTGCTTAAGAAAGCTTATACTCGATCATAAATCAAAGGAGTATCATATGGCGTCAATTGCTGGCCATTTTTCTCTAACAATTCCATGACCAGTAACTTATCGGCTTCAAAGGTTTCGATAAGTGTAAAAGTCATTCCGTTACCTAGGTCTTGCGGTGCATTAGTATGAAATTTATCTCCATCTCGATGGTATACTGCACCTTTAAATGTTGGGGAAGGTATCAAATCATCAATTGACAATTGCAAAGCCTCATTATCATTCCTAATCTCTTCCGCTTCAAAAATATCCGGATAATTAAAAACACTAAGTCTCATACTATTCTTATCACGCTCAGAAAAGTAAAAAATATAGGGCTTAATCTCTAGTTCTTTACCCGGCCATTTATAATAGCTCTCCTCGATAAGCCAGAAACCTCTTTCAAAAATATTCTTGGGTTTTCCCATGATTTTGTGATCTGCTACCCTATTTACATGTCTGGCATGTGGATGAATTTGGGCACCTTTGACACGTTCTTCTTCTACTTGGCGAATATTATCAAAGTCACCGGTAATATATTGTTTGAACAATTCGAATGTATCGATATCTTTAACTGTTTTCATTTTTTTAAAAATTTACACAAAACTTTATCCGATTTCTTTACTAAAATAGTTAATAATATTAACTATTTTTCCGTATTTTTAATAAAATTAAACAAAATTTCCTGTGATTAACAGATATAAAGCCCTTGCTCTACAATGTGAATGTCAAGCAGTTAATTCTTGTGAAGATCGTTTTTCAAGTTATCAACTCATGCAAGAATCCCTTGAGACGGTTTTGGCACAGATAAGCGCATCTAAACGATTTATCGGTCCGGATTTAAAATTGGTAGTACTCCCAGAATATTTTCTAACTAGTTTCCCATTTGGAGAAAGTATACCGCAATGGAAAGATAAAGCCTGCATTACCATTGATGATGATTTATTTATCCAAATGCAGAAGTTTTGTGTAAAAGAATCTATCTTCTTATCAGGCAATTTTTATGAAGTAGATGCTAATTTTCCTGATCTGTATTTCCAGAGCAGTTTTATCATTGATGATGAAGGAGAACTAATTTTAAGGTATCGCCGTTTAAACTCTATGTTTGCCCCTACACCTCATGATGTATTAGATGAGTATGTGAAGGTTTATGGTGAAGATTCTTTATTTCCTGTAGCCGACACCAAACTCGGAAAATTAGCTTGTATTGCTTCAGAAGAAATCCTATACCCCGAAATTGCCCGTTGTTTGATGATGCGAGGCGCAGAGGTATTTTTACATTCTTCATCAGAGGTTGGAAGTCCGCAACTCACTCATAAAGAAATAGCAAAACGCGCCAGGGCAATCGAAAACATGGGATATGTGATTTCGGCCAATTCTGGAGGAATCAAAGGCATTGATATTCCTCATTCTAGTACCAATGGTGGATCAAAAATTGTGCATTTTGAAGGACATATCCTGTCTGAAGCAAATACCGGAGCAAGCATGGTAACAAATAGTTATCTGGATATTCATGCTTTAAGAGATTATCGCTCTAAGGTTTCTATGCAAAATTACAATGCCCGACAACGTTTTGAGTTATATGCTCCTTCGTATCAAGAATATACACATTACCCTTCAAATACGTTTAAAAACGAAACCCCGGATAAAAACTTATTTATAAAAACCCAATTAAAAGTTATTAAAAAGCTGCAAAATTAAGTTGAGGTGTATTATTTTCGTCGAAATTATAATTGCCTTAATGATGATAACGTGCTATGCACCATAATGAAAAAGAGTTATGATAAAAAAAAGTATAGAAGAATCTATAGTATTAAGCATTTTTGACCTGTCGAATCAATTAAAAAAAATCGGTGATGAAGTATATCAAAAGGTAGGTCTAACTACGCAACAATGGCTTATTTTATTACATTTGGCTAATAATCCTAATCTCCCTTTCTTTAAACGAGAAAAACATGAAAAAGCTCTTATGGCCAGTGAGCTGGCAGAATCGCTAAATGTTACCAGAGCTAATATTACCAATTTATTAAATGTACTTTTAGATAAAGGTTTAATTAAACAATACGAGGATAGTGATGATAGAAGAAAAAAACGTTTATCATTAACAAAAAAAGGAGTCACTTTGGTTAATAAAACGCAACCTTCGCGTCTTGGGGTAATTAATTACCTTACCGAAGGATTTACCAAAGAAGAAAAGCAAACCTTTCTTCACTTTTTAGAGCAATGCATGAATAAATTGATTAATGAAGATGAAAAAATTAAGTCGTTTCATAAGTTATTAGTAAGTCCTGAGGATTAAAAAACTTCATCTTAGTTGGCCAGCTCTTCTATCTTACTGTTTTTAAAATTCTATTTGAGTTGAGCAAGCAATTTTTCTGGTACTATAGAAAAGTCTATGTTTTTATTTGGAAACAAATGAGAACTACAAAAATGACAAGGCTACAAAGGTATCAACTACAGATTGGCACACCATTGTAGCTTAGTGAAAAGCTCCTGAAATTATCGAAATGTATGCCCGAAAGGGCAAACTAAGATCACATATATACATCTGTCAACCAATTTTCTATTGAACGAATTACGGTTGTTTTTTGTAAATAATATGCTGATGCTACCTAACAAATACCAAAATTAAACCCAGACGGGTAAGTATATCAAACTGCTGTAAATCCTTACTATTGATTGGTGTCCACTATCGTTATACGTTAAAGATACTGTAAGCTGAGTTTTTGAAATATTCGGTTTTAGCTATATGTCACTTCTTTTTGCATCAATTTTACCCTTCAAACAGCAAACTTAGGTCGCTCTCTATTTCTATATTCCAGTGGGGTAATACCTTCAAATTTTTTGAATACACGTATAAAGTAAGCCGAACTCTCAAACCCAAGTTGATAGGCAATTTCAGCAATATTATTATGCGTATGCAATAACTGGCATTTGGCCAATAAAATGGTACGTTTGTTAATTATAGATTTTGCCGATTTACCGCAAGCCTTTCGCACGCACTCCCCAAGATATGTAGGGTTTACATTTAACTTAGATGCATATTCCTTTATCATCATAGGTTTATACACATTACCTTGAGCCAGCTCAGTAAAATTCTCTTCAACACATAGCATGAACCGTCGGAAAATGAAATCTGCCGATTTCAACGATGTCCCAAGACCATCGCTTTCATTGTCTTTGGCATAAATGCGATTGGTTTTTATAAGCAAAACGAACAACCAAAGCTTAATCATCTGGTCAGAGTGTTTTTGAAAATTCGCATATTCTTTAATGATCTCTCTAAAAATAGTTTGATAAAAGTATAGCAAAGGGCCTTCTAACGTAAACTTTCGTTTTGCGTTTGGAAGCAAATAATCAAAAGTGTTTATAAAATTTTTATTGCTAACCATCAGCAATAAATAGTCTAACGTGAAGGATATCATATACCCATCAAGATTTTTCATTTTTTGCCAGGTCTTTACTTCACCAGGTTTTGAAAAGAAAATCTCGTTAGGTTTTAATTGTAAATTCTCTAGTTGATTTATTTTATGAAGTGCCCCCTTTTCAACAAAATAAATAGTGAAAAAATCATAAATAAAAGGCGAATCCAATAGATTATTACAGTCAATATCAGTAAGCCTACTGATAAAAAATTGAGAGTTTTTGGGTGGCTTTTTATTGATTGACTCACTTTTTGTAGGTGTCAAAATAGTAGTGAAAGAGTTAATATCAAGTGTCGGAATAATTTTGTGGCTCGTAGTCATGACAATTATGTTTTACCATACTAATTGTAAAATCGTGCCACTGAAATTTAAAAATCGAACTATTTTTAAAAAACTGACATACAATACATTATCCTCTTCTTAAAAATGCACATTTTCTAATTGATTTTAATTTCACGAAAAGTAATTGAAAAATTATTGGGAAATTCACGACAATTTCGGGAAAAAATCGATGTCCGATAACCAAAACAAAGTTACACTTCTTCTTTTCTAATTAAGTGAAATTATTCATACAAAAAGTCCTACTACCCAGTTTAGAAATTAAATGAAATTTGTCTCATCAGATTTGGGATAAATACCAAATTCTTTGCACAAAAAAATATATAAATCTTTAAATTAAAAAAAGTTATGAGTACAAAATCAAATCCATTTGAGCACGAACTAACACCAGACAACTGTGCTTTTTTAATGATAGATCACCAAGTAGGTTTATCTTCTTTTTTAACTTCTATAGCTCCGGCAGTTCTAAAAAATAATATTTTAGGTCACGCAAAAACTGCAAAAGCTTTCGATATTCCTACAGTATTAGGAACAAGCTGGCCTCAAGGTCCTAACGGACCCACAATGCCCGAACTGTTAGATATGTTTGGTAAAGAGAGCGTTATAGACCGTCCTTTTGTCAACTTTTGGAACGATGAAACATCTCGAGAAACAGTTAAGTCTCTTGGTAGAAAAAAATTAGTAATTTCTGGTTTGGCACTAGAGGTATGCGTTGCTTTTCCGGCTATTGCAGCGGCCGCAGAAGGTTATGAGGTATATGCAGTTATAGACGCATCAGCAGATTTTAACCCACTAATTACCGAGGTTACTATCCAAAGATTGGCGTCTGCTGGTGTGGTAGTAACAACATGGGTAGCGGTATTGGCAGAACTAGCAAATAATACGCAGATTAATGGAAAGCATATTGCAAACTTATTAAGTGAGCATATGGGGCAATATGCAGTGGCCATGTCTAACTTTTTGGGCGTTGCATCAAATGCAGAAGAAATGAAAAGTCAAATAGGGACACCACCATTACTTGCACGCCAATAGGGTTGGTTAATTTTTAGTTATGTTAAAAGCCTGAAACAGCATACTCTTGTGCTAGTTCAGGCTTTTTTATGCAATATAGCCTCATATTTGGGCCAACATTAAACTTTAAGACTCAGAAAACGAGCTGCAAAAATTCGTTTTTACCACTTTATAGCAGAACAGCACACTTTTTTATTGGTGTTATATAGCTTTAAATTCAATTTAATTAGTGAACTCATCTTGACTTTTTCTATTTCCTAAAAAATGATTGAAATCCACCCATATTTCGTTACTTTTATTATCTGTAGCGCTGCTATAGCTTTCAAAAAGTGCCTCATCTAGTCAAATTTCAACTCATTTTCGGTCAAAAACAAAAAGTCAAGATGAGTTCAGTTTTATATGCTCTAATTTATTCGTATTTTCACCTTAAAAGTTGGAAAAAAGAAACGAAGTGATTATTCATGCCAGATAGACAAATTAATGAACAACTGTTAAGCATTATTAATGACTTAATTTTTGTAAATAACACCAGTGATTTATTAGATGTTGTTTTCAATAAACTCAAAGTAATATTTCCGTTTGATGACATAGGACTTTTGCACATTCGAAAAGATGGCTGGCATAGGGACTTGGTGGTAGACTTTGACGTTCAAAGTGATACAGTACAACTTTTACAACAAGCTGGCGTTGTTGGTTACATTGAGCCAGAAGAATCGCTTGATGTTTTTCTGGAAAAACCTAGAATTTTGTCCTTTGCAGACTGGAAAGAACAATACAAACATAATCCGCATCAACATTTTGAGTACATAGAACAAGGTGGTTTAAAAGAAATTATTAGCTCGCCATTAATATACGGAGGAGAAGTCTTTGGGATATTTATGTTATGGTCTAAACAAGTAGGCACTTATAAAAATGAAGATTTTCCCGTATTCCAAAAAATTACCGATTGCATTGCGGTTACGGTTAGAAATATCATTGACAAAGAAGAAGCAGAGCATGAGCGAGCGGTTAAAGAATCCCTATTGCAATTGACCAAAGCTATTTCATCTATAAACGATACAAAACAGCTTTTAAAAGTTTTGTATAACCATATAAAACCTATTTTTCCATATGATGAATACGGTCTTTTTGTCCTTACTGAAGACAAAAAACACCATTATGAACTCATCGATGCCGAGATACTAGACAATGCGCCTGCACAGGTGGCAATTGAAACACATTTTGGCAGTAATGCTTTATATGTACACAAAGATTCGCCCGTAGCAGATATGATGAAAAAAGGACCAGGCCTCTTTTGGGTAAAGGACTATTTATCCTATGATAATCATCAAGCAAAACCAATGTATGAGGCAGGTTTAAGACAAATCATAGCCGGACCACTCGTTTCCAGAGGTGAAAAATATGGAATGATTTGTTTTACCGCAAAGAAAGAAGACTTTTATAAAGAAAAAGACTTAAATATCTTCGAGGCCATAGCAGAGCAAATGTCGATTGCGGTAAGCAATATTCTGGCTAATGAAAAACTCAAGAAAGAAAAGGAGTTTAAAGAATCCTTATTAGAAATCACAAAATCAATTTCATCGGTCAATGATAAACGGGACTTGCTTAGAATTATCTACGATAATATAAAACCCGTGTTTCCTTATGATGAGTATGGGCTATTTGTGTTAACAGATGATGGTGAACACCATTATGAGCTCATCGATGCAGAGTTATTAGATTATGCCCCCGCACAAGTGGCTGTTGAAAAGCAGTTTGGCAGTCATGCCTTGTATACACACAAAGGCTCGCCCATAGAAGATATTATGGAAAAAGGGCCAAACCTCTTTTTGATAAAGGACTATTTATCCTATACTCATCAAGGACCACTGATGTACGAAGCGGGGTTAAGACAAGTTATAGCAGGGCCACTTATTTCCAGAGGTGAAAAGTTTGGAATGATCAGTTTCAATTCAAAAAAGGAAAATTTTTATGAGAAAAAAGACCTGAAGATTTTTCAGGCCATAGCAGAACAAATGTCTATAGCGGTAAGTAATATCTTGGCTAATGAAAAGCTAAAAAAGGAAAAAGATTTTAAAGAATCACTGCTTTCTATTAGCACCGCAATCGCTGCAGTTAGTAATACAAAAGAGTTGCTTACCGTAGTACACAAAAAAGTAAAACCCATCTTGCCTTTTGATGAGTATGGCCTTTTTGTACTCACGGAAGACAAACAGTATCACTACGAAATCATTGACGCAGAATTAATGGGTCATGCCCCGGCACAAAAGGCGATTGAAGCAAAATTTGGTGCTAATGCTTTATATAAACACAAAGGTTCTTTTATTGATACCATCATGCAAGGTAATGCTGCTATTTTTAAACTGGAAGACCATAAAGATTATCCGCAAACCCCATTAATGCTTGAAGCGGGACTTAAAGAAATCATGGCAAGCCCATTAAAGGCGGGTGGTGAATCTTTTGGTATGTTTTGCTTCAATTCTAAAAAAGAAAACTTTTATCAAACCAAAGACCTAATCCTTTTTCAAGCTGTGGCCGAGCAAATATCCATTGCCGTGAGTAATATTTTGGCCAATGAAAAACTAGTCGCAGAAAAGCAGTTTAAAGAATCGCTTTTAGACATTACAAAATCCATTTCTTCTGTTCATAATAAAAGAGACTTGTTAAAGATCATATATGAAAAAATAAAGCCAATTTTTCCTTATGATGAATGTGGGCTATTTGTAATAACAGACGATGGTCAATACCATTATGAATTGGTAGATGCCCAACTGCTAGATAACCCACCCGCACAATCAATTATAGAAGACATTTTTGGGGTAAACGCCCTGTAAGAACACCCCGATTCTTTTATTGACATAGTGATGCAGAAGGGTCCAGGTATCTTTCCTTTAAAAAACCACCAAGATTATCCGCAGGTTCCTTACATGTTAGATGCAGGTTTAAAACAGCTCTTAGGTGGACCATTAAAGTATGGTGGAAGAACCTTTGGGATGCTTTGTTTTAATTCAAGACAAGAGCATTTTTATAACCAAAAGGATTTTAGGCTATTTCAAGCTATTGCAGAACAAATGTCGGTTGCAGTCAGTAACATTTTAGCGAATGAAAAACTAGTTGCCGAAAAACAATTTAAAGAAACATTATTAGGAGTAAGTGCAGCAGTGGCACGCATCAAAAACCGAAAAGAGTTGTTTAAAGTAATTTTTGAAAATGTAAAACCGTTGGTCAATTTTGATGAATTCGGTCTATTCAATTTTGATGAAAGTGGTAAGTACCATCGTGATCTTGGTGTAACAGAAAGTTTAGACATTAATACTAAAACGAATACGAATTTAAATAACGAAAATCTGGGTGGATATATACTCAATAATGGTTCTGTGGAGATTTTTGTAAACAAAGGACCAATTGTTTATACACTCGACGACTTAATGGATGAATTTCCTGAGCATCCATTTTATCCTTTTATGAAAGCGCAGGGTATACAGCAAGTTTTTGGAGGTCCTCTTGTATATCAGAATCAAAAAATTGGGATGCTTGCATTCAATAGTAAAAGTAAAAATTTCTACTCAGAGAAAGACATACCCTTATTCAAAGCAATAGCAGATCAAATTTCAATAGCACTTAGCAATATTTTAGCAAATGAAAAAATCATTAAGCAAAAAGAATTTAGTGAATCCCTAATGACGATTACCTCAGAGGTAGCTTCATCAAATACTGCAGTTCAGCTATATAATACCATTGATAGGACTATAAAATCAATATTACCATTTGATCATGTAGGCGTTCTTATATTAAATGAAAAAGAAACGCACCATTTTGAACTTATTAATGAGAAATTCAATACCATTGACTTGAGTATTGACAACAATGCGATTGGACAGCAACAGCATTATGAGCACAAAGGTACATCTGTATCGTGGTTGATGGACAACGGGCCTGTAATTGTGTCCTTAGAAAAACTCGTAAGCATTACTGCACATCCAAGGCATAAGGATATGCTCGCCGCAGGGATTAAAACTTTGATGGGCGGACCCCTTATTTACAACGGAAAGAAGTTTGGAATGCTTGCTTTCAAATCCAAAACAGAACACACATATACACAAAAACATCTAGACCTTTATGAGGCTATAAATAAACAAGTTGCCGTTACTACGTCGAACATTTTGGCGAATAACAAAATTGTTTGGAAAAATAACATCCAGTTCTTAGAGTTGGCCATTTCGAGGATAGCTACCAATGAAGGTACTATGATAAATAAGCTCCTTTCTATTCTAAAGGAATTGCAACGATTTGTACCGTTCAATTATGTCATGGTACTCGATAAATCAAAGGACAAAACAGAACTACATAGGTATGAGTGGCTCTCTAGGACAGAAGTGCGAAGCCTTACTGTAGGAGAATTTGCAATGGTAAAGCAGCTAAATTCTGCAAAACTGGAAGTACTTGAAGCTAAACTAACGAGCCTTAAGTTACCTAGTATTGGTTTTAAAAACTATGCAGAAAATGAGGATAGCATAATAAATAGTATGTTAGAAAAACTAAATTTTGCTTCCCTTTTGTACTGCGGTTTAAGTGTACAACAAGGAAATAGAGAATTCAGGCTTTATCTTTTTAATCCTGATATTGATTATCAAAAAACCGCTATAGATATCATTGCTAATATTGAAAACACCTTACGCATCTCACTCGAACATATGCTGGCATCACAATCGGTGGTTAGGCTTTCAGAACAATTAAAACTAGAAAAAGATTATTTACAGGTTGCTGTAAAAGAGGCCTATAATTTTAGCCAAATTGTTGGTGAAAGTGAAGTGATGCAATCTGTTTTCAAAGAAATCCAAGAAGTCTCATCAGTAGACGCAACAGTTTTGATTTTAGGCGAAACAGGTACCGGGAAAGAATTGATTGCACGCGCCATTCATGAAAATTCGCAACGTAATGATCGAGTTTTAGTAAAAGTTAATTGTGCAGCAATACCATCACAGATCGTAGAGTCCGAATTATTTGGGCATGAAAAAGGATCATTTACAGGTGCAGTACAACAACGGATAGGTAAATTTGAACTGGCCCAAAACGGTACTATATTCTTAGATGAAATCGGTGAGATGCCCCTGGATTTACAAACTAAACTACTTAGGGTTATTCAAGAACGAGAAGTGCAACGATTGGGTAGTAATGAAACCATAAAATTAGATATTAGAATTATCGCTGCTACCAATAGAATATTATCTGAAGAAATTACAACAGGTAATTTTAGACCTGACCTTTTTTATAGATTAAATAGTTATCCTATTCAAGTACCACCGCTAAGAGCAAGGGGCGAAGATATTGTATTGCTAGCCGAATTTTTTGCCCGACAATTTGCTGAAAAATATGGATTGGTTTTCAAAGGTTTTACAGAGTCAACATTACACAGGTTTAGAGATTACAATTGGCCAGGTAATGTAAGAGAACTTCAAAATAATGTAGAACAAGCCATCATTGCCCAAAAAGGTAAAACGCTGGACATTTATCCAGGTAAAAATGCTTTGCTAAACTTTGGAGCAACAGATACATCAATACAACAAGGTTTAACACTACCACCTGTCAAAGAGATTAGTATACAATTAATAAAAGACAAACAAGACGCAATCGAGAAAGCTCATATCCTTAAGGTTTTAGAAGAAACAAAATGGCGTGTAAGTGGTGCAAAAGGGGCTGCCAAAATCTTAGGCATAGCCGCAACAACCCTAGAATCCCGAATGAAAAAACTTGGCATAACACGAAATTAAGACCATTGATATTCTACACGAATAAGTGCAATTATTACTGGTTTTAGGATAGTAATTTTGTGCGTAATAGAACTTAATTTTGATATTATTAATCCCTTAAAAAAATAATATCAAATGAAAGATGCCATACAAAACATGTTAGACAAATTTCAAATCATCGAATTAGCACATAAATTCTCTGATACCGCCAATCAAAAAGACGGTGAAGGCTTTAAAAATCTTTGGGCAGATGAAGGCGCTATGTGGATTATTGGGCCACCGGTTAACTTTAAGTTTGAAGGAAAAGCAACGATGGGTGCTAATATGATTGCAGCCCTGGATCAATGGGAATTTTTTGTGCAATTGACCACCTGTAATGTTATCGATGTAAACGGCAACACTGCAACGGCAAGGTTTTACGTGCATGAAACTGCAAATGCAAAATCAGGTTCTGGTAACAACAACCTAAGTTTCTACGAAGATGAGTTAGTTAAAAATGATGGGCAGTGGTATTTTAAGACAAGAACCTATCATACTATTTTTCAGTCTGTAGAACGCCAGGTTGGCGATATTATAGAGATTCCTAAAACGACCCATCCTATTTCATCTTAAATAGTAGCAGATTTTTTTGAATGAAAAGATAGGTCTGTTATCTTTTCAAATGAGTTTCTTCTTAACAAAAGTTAAAAGCAATTAAAATGAAAACAAGTTTCACCACACAATTCCAAAAATCCATTAAAAACTGGTACATTCCTTTACTAATAGGTTTGTTTTTAATCATTATTGGCTCAGTAGTTTTGGCTACACCAATGCAGAGCTTTGCCACATTATCTATCTTTTTTAGTACATCATTTGTAATCGCAGGAATCATTGAAATGTTTTTTGCAATTTCAAATCGCCATACCATGAGTAATTGGGGGTGGTCTCTAGCGCTAGGTATTTTGAATGTCATTGTAGGATTCTTGCTTATCCTTAATCCTCTGGCTTCCATGAACGTTCTGACATTTTATGTTGGTTTCGCTTTATTGTTCCGTTCTATTTCGGCGATAGGGTATTCTCTAGATTTGAAAAATGTGGCAGATACGTCTTGGAGTTTTCTTTTAGTTATTGGTATTTTGGGTAGCTTACTCTCTTTTGTATTACTCTGGAACCCAAGTTTGGCAGGAATATCCATTGTACTGTGGGTCGGTATCTCATTCATATCCGTTGGAACCGCAAGTATATTTTGGTCACTTAGAATAAGGCAGTTGCACAAAACAACAAATAAACAACAGGTTTCAGAAAGTGAAGCATCTTCAAAGTTTTCTAAAACTATAGAAATACAGTAGAAGAATTGTATTAATTTTTGGGAATCGAGCATGTATCGATTCCCAAATTTTTACATATTGCTTAACGCACTCTACCGAATATTATAAGGTAACAATTAGCTCTTCATCGTCAAACTAGAAAAAAGATGCAATGATTTATCTATACTATATGCTCTTATTTGTTGCTTGTATAACAATTATAATTAATGCAAGAACACCTAATAAGGCACTATCTTACTTAATGATTGTGATATTGGTTCCCGTATTGGGCATTATACTCTATTTTTCAGTTGGATTTGATTATCGAAAAAAGAAGCTTTATCAAAAGAAAATTAATATCGATAACGATTCTTTTCCCGAATTAAAAGAAGAAGCGATGGCTTTCTCTTCTAAAAAAGTAGAAAATTACAGAACAAGATTAGATTATTTTTATCCATTGGCCAATGCCAAAAACATTACGCACTTAAACTCTAACGAGAACGACGTTGAAGTACTTATCAATGGCGAAGAAAAGTTTGAAGAAGTCCTTAAAAGTCTAAAGTCAGCCAAAAATCATATTCATATAGAATACTATATCTACCAAAATGATGAAATTGGAAATCAAATTGCAGATATCTTAATTAAAAAGGCCAAAGAAGGGATAACTGTACGTTTTATTTATGATGATTTTGGAAGTAGTGGAATACGAAAAAGATTTGTAGATCGCCTAAAAGAAGCCGGTATCGAAGCGTTTTCTTTTTACACAATACATTTCCTAACCTTTGCCAATCGATTAAACTATAGAAACCACAGAAAAATCATTGTCATAGACGGTCGTGTTGGTTATGTAGGAGGCATCAACGTATCCGATGAATATATTAATAGAAAACATACTAAGAATCGAAAATATTGGCGCGATACGCATTGCAAAATAACAGGATTGGCAGTTCATAATTTACAATTTATTTTCTTGACAGATTGGAATTTTTGTTCTAGGCAAAATATTGGATTTTCATCAATACTATTTCCATCAAGACAAAAAGCTGACAAAATCAAAGATTGTTTTGTGCAAATTTTGGCCAGCGGTCCAGATTCAGATTATCCTGATATTTTGTTTTCCTACATACAAGCTGTGTTGCTAAGCAGAAAAGAAATTTTACTGACCACACCATATTTTATCCCTGATAAAGCATTTTTAGATGCGCTCAAAATTGTATCTATGAGTGGCGTGACCGTAAAACTGTTAGTTCCCAAAAACGCAGATTCGAAAATTGTAAGTGTCGCATCAAAATCCTATTACTCAGAATTGCTGCAAGCGGGTATTCAATTATATGAGTATAAAAAAGGGTTTGTACATGCAAAAACCGCTGTTTTTGACAACCATGTGTCATTTATAGGTACGGCCAACTTAGACAATCGCAGTTTTCACCTTAATTTTGAAGTTAATGCCGTAATATATAATAAAGATATAGCGCACAAATTATCTAGCCAGTTCGAGAATGATCTAAGGGTGGCAGATGAAATTATTTTGTCAAAATGGGCCACTAGATCCTTATCCCAAAAATTTATAGAAAAGGTATCAAGGCTGATATCACCATTGCTATAACCATAGTTTTTAATTAGGCGTACTCGTTTTTTAAAAATGATTGAAAAAATAAGTGCACGTATTAGTATAAGAAAAAGTAATATCAATTTGAGATAAAACTTATAGAAAGTAAATTCAAAACAGAAAACGATTATGGAAATCACACCAGCCGATAAACTGAACAATGCCATAAAATCACTTTTTGACCGTTCCTATGCCAATGGGCTATTGTTACTCATTATGGTCATTATCGCTATGGTTTGGGCAAACTCTGGCTTTCACGAAAGCTATGAACATTTTTTTCATTCTAACTTCACGATAGGATTTGAAGGTTTTTCACTTACTGAGCCCGTTCATATTTGGATAAATGACGGTCTAATGGCTATATTTTTCTTCACTATTGGTCTTGAAATAAAAAAAGAATTTTTAGAAGGTGAACTATCTACCATTAAAAAAGCATCTTTGCCCATATTTGCTGCTCTAGGTGGGATGGTTGTTCCCGCTTTGTTATTTTTTAGTTTCAATTATGGTACTGAAGCGCAAAATGCTTGGGGCATTCCTATGGCTACTGATATCGCGTTTACTCTAGGATTAATAGGTCTTGTAGGCACAGCCGTTTCGGATAAGCTAAAAATATTCCTTACTGCTTTGGCAACTGCAGACGATTTGGGTGCAATTTTGGTCATTGCATTTTTCTTAACACCATTTATAGATATGCAAAGCCTTATCGCGGGTGGCGCATATTTATTTGTAATGGTTCTGGCAAATTATCTGGGCGTACGAAATATGTGGTTTTACATAGTTGTAGGCGTTTTAGGATTATGGATAGCCCTGTTACTATCAGGAATTCACGCCACATTAGCTGGTGTTCTTGGTGCACTTACCATTCCTGCAACTAGAAAAATAAAAGAAACCGAATATCAAAATAAATTAAAAAGCTGGGTTGCAGAGTTTGATGATACTTGTTCAGGTACAGATAAATTACTTACCCACAAACAAGAAAAAATTCTTTCAAAAATACATAAAAGCACAAAACGCGCAGGGACACCGCTGCAAAGGGTAGAACACAAACTTGCTCCTTTTGTAAACTATTTTATTCTACCACTTTTTGCGTTAACCAACGCTGGTGTTCGTATTGAGGGAAATTTTATGGATATGGTATTACATCCGATTAGTTTAGGTATCATAACCGGATTGGTATTAGGTAAAGTCATTGGAATAACGGGCATGTCATATCTGTTAATAAAGCTAAAATTTTCGGAAATGCCAGATGGTGCAAACTGGAAAAGTATAACTGGTGTCGGAATTTTTGCAGGTATAGGCTTTACAATGTCCTTGTTTATTGCAGAATTAGCAATAAAGAATGCCGATTTGTTAGCAATTGCAAAAGTTGGAATCATCACCGCTTCTATAATTGCCTCACTTTTGGGATTTGCTTGGTTTGCCCTGATTAAAAATAAAACAAAAAACAAAGAAAAACTTGCTTTAACTTAATGAACTCATCTTGACTTTTTGTTTTTAACCGAAAATGAGCTGAAATTTAACCAAATAAGGCGCTTTTTTGAAACTCATAGCAGCGCTACGGGTAAGAAAAGTAACGAAATATGGGTGAATTTTAGTCATTTTTTAGGAAATAGAAAAAGTCAAGATGAGTTCAATATAAAAATTATCAAAATGAAAAACGTTTATGACACATTATCACAGGCCGTTGCTGATTTACAAGATAAAGGATATACAGAAGATTTAAACCTAAAAAAAGATTGTTTAGAATGTAGGGCACTAGACTATAAAATATTAGCAGATGAATTTGAAGTAGATGTAATGTATCGTTTTGAAGGTGATTCTAATCCAGATGACTCGTCTATATTATTTGCTATCTCTTCGGATACATACAAAATAAAGGGACTGTTAATTGATGCCTATGGAGTATACTCTGACCCACTGACATCTGATATGATAGAAAAACTTAGATACAGACCGTAAAATTTAAACTATGACTATAGAAATAAACAAACGGAAACAAAAAGGGGCTGCTATTGCAAAAGATAATAATGAAAAGGCAGGTGAAATGACTTTTTCAATAGCCGGATCAAATCTTATTATTATTGACCATACAGAAATTGAACCTGCCTACCAAGGAAAAGATGTAGGGAAGCAATTATTATTTAAGATCGTAGAAATGGCTAGAGAACAACATATAAAAATAATACCCTTATGTCCGTATGCCAGCGCAATGTTTAAAAAAACAGAAAGTATCAGAGATGTATTGAATAATTAATTCAACAAACTATTAAAATAGACAGAGAATAGAAAAAACATAACCATCTTATAGTAATCTAAGAAGTGTATACCTCTAGATAAATGAATCAAAATGCTACCTAGTGTGTATCCTTCAAAAGAAAGGAAACTTTACAATGCAAACGTAAGTTTTCAATAGTAGTCGTTTGGTAACAATTTTATAAAAAACTCGGGTATTCCCAGTTTAAATGAATTCTTTAAAAAAAATCAGTTTAACTTAAAAAATATACTCTAATGAAAACAATTAACGAGAAACTAGCAGATTTAATTTCTTTAGAAGGAAAAACAATTGTTATTACTGGTGCAGCAAGCGGTATTGGCCAAGCAACTGCAATTAGGATTGCGCAGGCAAATGCTTCCATTGTACTGGTAGATATGAATGAAGAAGGGCTTAATAAAACAAAAGAATTGATAGCGTCTTATACTAAAGGAAAAGTGCACACCTTTACACTAGATATATCAAAAATAGAGGATATAAAACAGACCGTTTCAAATATTGATGAAGCCACAGGCGGGTTTTATGCTTGGCTTAATATTGCAGGTGTATTTCCAGGCGCAAGCACATTAGAAATGAATGAAACAGAATGGGATTTTATGATGAACATTAATCTTAAAGGAGCCTTTTTCTGTGCCCAGCAAGCTGCAAAAGCAATGCTCAACAACAAAACTGAAGGCGTAATCATCAATACTATTACAACCACCATTGAACGACCTGGACCAGGACTTACACATTACATCGCAAGTAAAGGTGGTGTTGAAGCGATGACTTCGGCAATGGCAAGAGAGTTTGGAGCTCAAGGTATACGTGTTTTAAACGTTAGCCCAACAATGACCAAAACAAAAGGAATGGAAGACCAGGAAGAAGGGTTAGCGATAGCTTTTGGAGAAAATCCGTTTGACGGATATGGGAAAGAATTACCGCTGAGAGGTAAAGTGGCCACCCCAGATTATATAGCTCGCGCGTTTCTATTTGGGGTGTCTGACTTAGCAGAAATATTTACAGGAACCACACTTTATGCCGATTCAGGAGAACTCTTGCTTTAATGTTAAAACATGAAATCAAAAAAATATTAATATAGACCACTTAAAAAAGCACAAGAGTTTTCTATTGACCATAGTATATTATCCAATTGTGCAGCTATTATAGATTTTATAAAAATCATACTTGGTATAACTTTTTTGATTCTAGCAGGGCCGACCATGCGGAAGGAACCAGTTGATGCGCTGGCGAGTAGGTTTTTGATCAATTGAAGTCTTTTTTGCATTTTATAGCAGCGCTGAGAAGTAAGAAAAAGACATTTTTATAGCGAATTGAAAAAAGTTTAAATCACTTGGATATTTAAGGCGCTTTGCCCTTAATAACACAGAGCGCATTCAAAGTTCAAAAAATAATTAAATACACCTAGGCACATAAATAACATTACACGAAAAAGTGATATTATTTTGGGTAAAAATCCTGTAATGCATCAGAAGTATACTCCGAAATTTACTAAAAAAACAAGAAGCATTTTTGGGCTCTTTTAATTTAGAATTTTATAATCATGAATAAAATCATACCACTTTGGGATAAAGAAATCCCTAATAGAATTGAAACCAACGAAAAGGAAGAAGTGGCAAGTATTGCTGTTTTTACGGGTATCACTCATATTCAAATCCCAGAGATTCATGTTTATTTAGCCAAAGAAGCAACAAGCAAAGGAGCTGTACTCATCGTTCCCGGTGGCGGTTATGAGGTATTGCTAACAGATAATGAAGGCAAACAAATTGCTGAATGGTTAAATGAACATGGATATAATGCTTTTGTATTGAAACATAGGTTACCCAACTCAAAAAGCATTACCAATAAGCATCAAGTGCCTTTATTAGATGCTAAAAGAGCCATAAGGCAGATTAGACATCATGCCACCGAGTGGAATATAGACCCGAGCAAAATAATTGTAATGGGATTTTCTGCAGGAGGGCATTTGGCATCTTCGCTCAACAATCATTTTGACGGCGGAGATAAAGATGCCCTAGACCCTGTTGAAAAACACAGTAGTCGTCCTGATTTTTCAGTTCTTGTATATCCTGTTACAACCTTTACAGCACCTTTTTCATATACCAGAATGAGGGATTTACTTTTGGGTGAGCAACCTGATAAGGATTTAGTTCATTATTACTCTACAGAATTAACAGTCACTCAAGAAAACCCAGAGACACTCTTGGTGCACTGTAACGACGATCCTTTTGTACCTGTCGAAAATAGTTTGGCCTATTATAATGCCTTAAGGGAAAAAGAAGTCGAAGTTGAAATGCATTTATACCCAAAAGGCGGACATGGTTTTGCACTAGCATTAGACAACCCTTATTTACAGAAATGGAAAGATAACTGCATTCACTGGATAAAAAATAAAATATAATACGAATAAAAATCTTATAAATTTTAAAAAATACACCATGGCTATTCTCACAAAACATACAATTACCTCACCTTTGAGTGATAGAATTAGCAGGCTAATGTTGCATGACCCTGCATGGAAAAAAATGCATCCAGAACGTATTTTGCCACCAGTAAATATTTCTGAAGACGAGACACATTTTCAGATAGAGTTGTCTATTCCTGGTATGCATAAAGAAGATGTAGAGATACATTTAGAAAAGGACGTACTTACTATCTCGGGTGACCATAAAGAAGAAAAAAAGAATGATGAAAAATCGTATGCCCATCAAGAGTTTGCTCACACATCTTTTCATAGAGCTTTTAACATTCCATCCTCTGTAAAAGAAGACAATATTGAAGCAACATATGACAAAGGTCTTTTAAAAATAAAACTTCATAAAAAGGAAGTTGAAATATTAGCTGAAAAAAAGAAAATCGAAATCAATTAAACCTAGTTACAAATGGAAAAGTTAAATACAGGACTATCAGAGAAAGAACGTTTTGGAACAGTTTCATTACTATATCATTTATTGGCAGATGAGTTGGTGCTCTACACAAAAACCAGAAAGTACCATTGGAATGTGACTGGAATGCAGTTTAAATCATTACATGAACTTTTTGAAGAGCATTATCAAGATATAGAAGAAAAAATAGATGAAGTTGCTGAAAGAATAAGAGCGTTAGGGCATCCTGCCTTAGGAACACTCAAACAGTTTTCTAAATTAACGCGTTTAGAAGAGCGAGAAGATGAAGATAGCGATGCAACCACAATGTTGAAAAATCTAGTAATAGACCACGAGATTATTATTTCACATCTACGAAAGGATTTAGATACTGTTCTTGAGGCTTATAATGATGCAGGAACCAGTGATTTTATGACTGCTTTTATGGAGAGTCATGAGAAGATGGCTTGGATGCTAAGATCATATTTAGAGTAAAAACAAAAAATAAGCATCATGGATTATGTAAAACAAACCAAAGAGTTTATCAATAGAGCTTACACAGGTGATATTGAAGGGGCCAAAGAAATGTTAAGTACAGATATCGTCTTAGAAATGGGTGGTAAAAATCAATTAAGTGGCCAGCACATCGGGCGTGATGGTTTTTTTGAAAATTTTGGAAAACTATTGGAAATCACCAATGGCACTTACAAAATGACCAAAGAATACGATTGGCTCAATGGTACCAACAGAGCAGTTTTAATTGCTCAAGAGTTCGCAGAACGAAACGGCAAAAAATACTACTTTGACCGAGTAGTTGAGTACGTATTTACCGATGATAAAATTTCTAAGGTAAAAATCTACGAAGGAGACCCTTTTAATGTTGATGAAGTATTTCGATAATAAAATTAATTGTTGATAGTCATATTTTGAATTGAAATAATAAAGAAAAATGAAATATCATGGTATTTAAATTATACAAAATCAAAAAAATTTGGACAATAATAGGTTTCGTACTGGTCATGGCATCGGTAGCTCAACCTATTGTATCGTCTCAATTAGCATCTATCTCGCCGGATGAACTATTAAAACCCATGACAAATATTACCGGTACCAAAGCAATACCAGAAGAAGTTAAGGGATTGTTTGCAGGAGTTTTTGCAAACATCCAATTTTCATTTCTGTTTGCGGCTATTAAGCTAATTTTGGGCATTACTATTTTGGCTGCTGTAAGAAAAATTCCAAACTATACATGGAGCTACAAAATATTAAAAAGTGCATCTGTACTAGGGATTTTTGCATTTCTGGGGATAGGTGTCTTTTTTGTGTATTCATCTTTTGTGATTTCTAAAGCCATGGATATAAATGTGATAGCCACATTTTTTGTAGCACTTATTGGCTTGTTATTCGCAATACTTCCAGCATCATGGTTGTATAAAAATTTTGTCAGTCTTCAAAAATTAAAAATATCTTTTAATCTTTAGAATAATTTCCAAATCTTATGTATACATCGTTGCCTAATTCTATTTTAAAAAACGTAAGTGGAAGTCTTATTTATATAAAAAGAGAATTAGTATTTTTAGTTCTGTATACAACTACCGTACTACTTGTTTTTAAGGTGTTGGGGTTAGAAGAAATACGAATTGACACTTCGGTAACCAGTATTCTGGGTGTAGGTCTTTCTATTATTATTGGCTTTAGTAATAATGCCAATTATGACCGTTGGTGGGAAGCTCGAAAAATTTGGGGTGGCATCGTAAATTATAGTCGAAGCTTAGCTGTACAGATTATAACCTACCCGTCAGAAGAGTTCCGTAGGGTAAAAGAAGACAAACGTAAAGAATGGTCCAAGGATATTGTTTATAGACATATTGCATGGATCAATGCGCTACGACTTCATTTAAGAAAACAGAATTCTTGGCAAGAAATAGAACCGTTATTAGAGCCCAACGAATATTTGAAAATTGCTAATGTAGTAAACAAACCTACTCAACTTAATCTTAACCAGGCAAAACAATTGACAGAAGGTTTTGAACAAGGTTTAATCGATGATTTCAGGCACGTAGCCATTATGGAAGTAATAACTGAATTGTACAATCTTCAAGGAAAATGTGAGCGAATAAAAAACACACCTTTTCCCAAACAATATGATTTTTTTACCCAATTATCCATGTGGATATTCATTTTGATATTACCATTTACATTACTTAATCACATGACAGTAACAATGCCGGTGATATCCATACTAGTAAGTACGGTTTTCATTTTACTTGAAAAATCAGGAAGAGCTACTGGTAACCCCTTCGAGAATGTTGCTCAGGATATTTCTATGACTGCACTTTGTAAGACTATTGAAATTGATTTAAGGGAAATGCTTGCAGAAACTAACCTGCCAGAGCCTCTACAACCAAAAGATAATATTTTGATGTAACCATCTAAAACGGAATAATGATAACCTGTAGGTTCATTTAAGAGATAAAGACATTCTCAAAATGAGAAGTTTTTTTTATTCCAAATTCTAAAAAGAATTCACTAGGCTTCACAATTCAACGTATCTTTACAACCATAATTAATACGAACCCATGGTACCTGTAGAAAAAGCACTTCAACTCGTTGGCAATCGCATAAAACCAACTCAAGAAACTATTACCATATCGATGTCGGACTCCTTGGGTTTTGTATTGGGAAAAGACATTTTATCCCCTATTAACATGCCTCCATTTAGACAATCGGCAATGGATGGATATGCTTTGGGGTCTACAGAAGAAAAGACTTTTTCTCTTATTGGTGAAGTACAAGCCGGAGATGACAAAGATCCCGAATTAAAAAAAGGTGAAGCAATTCGAATTTTTACAGGTGCTCCGGTACCTTCTGAAGCAAAATTAGTGATTATGCAAGAAAAAGTAGACATCAGTGAAAATAAAGTGATCTTACACGAGTCTGTAAAACCAAATGCCAATATTCGACCAGCCGGAGAACAAATTAAAGAAGGTGAAATCGCACTTACCAAAGGGAAAACTATTACCGCTGCGGGCATTGGTTATTTGGCAACGCTGGGAATCACCCATATCGAAGTCTATAAAAAACCTTCAATTGCAATCATAGCTACCGGAAATGAACTAGTACCGCCGGGTCAAAAACTAAAACACGGACAGATTTATGAGAGCAATTCTGTAATGCTATCTTCTGCATTAAAAACCTCAGGTTTTGCAGATATTTCATTTTATAAGGTTGAAGACGAATACCAAGCTACTCGTTCTATTATAGAAAAAGCAATACAACAATACGATGTGGTTTTAATTTCTGGCGGAATCTCGGTTGGCGACTATGATTTTGTAGGAAAAGTACTTCGTGATCTACAAGTCGACGAAATCTTTTACAAGGTAAAACAAAAACCGGGTAAGCCCCTTTATTTTGCTCAAAAAGACAACACCACCATCTTTGCATTGCCTGGTAATCCGGCTTCCTCATTAAGCTGTTTTTATATCTACGTGCTTCCGGCCTTGCAGAAAATCTCTGGCCTGCAGGAGTACCACTTAACACGCACCACTTCTATTTCAAACAGTGAATATTCTAAAAAAGGAGAACGCGCAGAGTTTCTAAAAGCTTCTCTTAAAAATGATAAAGTAACCATCCTTGATGGTCAAGCCTCTTCTATGCTTCGTTCTTTTGCACTGGCCAATGCCTTGGTATATCTCCCCGAAGAAGTTTCAAAAGTAAATCCAGGGGATAGATTACAGGTTATTAATTTGCCATAAAAACTTCAAAAAATGATTATTATCATAAAAAAACTGCCTTCCAAAATCTTTATTTGCTAAAATTTAAATAAAGCGACACCCTGCACGAAAATTTCGTTGTATCTTTAAAAACCAAACGCTTTATTTAGCATCATGGATTATAAGATAAAAAGTAGAATTTGGATAGAATCTGAACAAGGAGTTTTTTTAGGTGAAGGAAGAGTGCGATTACTAAAAGCTATTGCCAAAACCGGCTCTTTGCGTAAAGCCGCCAGTACACTAGATATGTCTTATAAAAAGGCCTGGAATCTTATGGACAGCATGAATAAGACCGCTCAAAAGCCCCTTGTGATTACCGCAATTGGTGGAAAAGGTGGTGGAGGTGCTAATCTAACTGAATATGGCGAAGAGGTAATCAATACTTTTGATCAGATTAATCAAAAATGTTGGGAATTTCTTGACAATGAATTGAAGCAAATTTCTTTATGAATGTAGACAAAGACATAACAGGAATTATCCTTGCAGGAGGTAAAAGCTCTAGAATGGGGACCGAAAAAGGGTTATTACTGCTAGAAGGTAAACCTTTTGTTCAACACATCGTTGAAGCGCTTCAACCCATAGCAAAAGAAATTATTATTGTAAGTAGTAATTCTGAATACGATACTTTTGGAGTAAAAAGAATTGAGGATATCATTCCAGAATCTGGTCCGATTGCAGGGTTACATACTGGATTAACGAATTCTGAAACCAAAAACAATCTGGTAGTAAGTTGTGATGTACCTCTTGTGACTACTTCGCTATTAAGAAAGTTATTTCAGTTTGAAACTGAAGATTATGATATCGTTCAATTTGAAGCAGAAAGAAAAACCATTCCACTCATAGCATTATACAAAAAACGTTGTGCACAAAAGTGTCTTAAATTGCTGTCAAAAGGAGAAAAACGTTTAAGAAAATTAGTCTCAGAATCCAATACCAAAACGATTCTTGTAGAGGAAAAAGACCTTCCTTTGATAAAAAATATTAATGCTATCGAGGATTTAAACACCATTACGAATGCAATTGACTATTAAATACTTTGGGATGCTGGCAGAAGCTACTTCTATTACAGAAGAACAATTGCAGACCGAGGCTTGTTCGGTTTCTGATCTTTTAAAGAAACTCAAAAATCAATATCCGAAACTAAATGACAAGGATTTCAAGGTTGCTATTAATCAAGAACTGGTAAACAACAACTATAGAATTGATAATGAAGTCGAAGTAGCACTATTACCTCCTTTTGCAGGGGGATAATTAAAATTTGAATGGAGGCAAATAATAGATATCACAGACAAATCATTCTTCCCGAGATTGGAACCTCGGGTCAAGAAAAACTTACTACGGCCAAAGTTCTCGTCATAGGTGCAGGCGGATTAGGTTGTCCTGCCCTTCAGTATCTCGTTGCAGCTGGCATAGGCACTATAGGAATTGTAGATTTTGATATTGTTGAAACTTCAAATCTTCATCGTCAAATCCTTTATGGAGATAGTTCGATAGGAGAAAACAAAGCCTTGGCCGCCAAGAATCGTCTTGAAGACCTTAACCCCACAATAGTCATAAACGCATATCCAGAAAAATTAACCACAAAAAATGCGATATCGCTGTTTTCTGAATATGATATTATCGTAGATGGATCCGATAATTTCTCTACCCGATATTTGGTAAACGATGCCTGTGTGATTACAGGTAAACCATTAGTATACGGAGCTATTTTTAAGTACGAAGGTCAAGTATCTGTCTTTAACTATCAAAACGGTCCCTCTTATAGATGTTTGTTTCCCGAACCTCCCAAAGCGGGAAGTGTTCCTTCTTGCTCAGAAATTGGAGTTATAGGAGTGCTCCCGGGAATTATAGGTAGTCTGCAAGCCAATGAAGTTCTAAAAATAATTCTTGAACTAGGAGATGTCCTTAGTGGAAAATTATTGATGTATGATAGTCTTTCTACTCGATTTTCGACATTTTCTGTGAACCGTGTTGATCCTGAAATATCAAAAGTATTGGCTGTCCAAGAAGATTTTGAAACGATGGATTACGAACTTTTATGTGGAATAAAACCCGTGGTAGAAATACTTCCAGAGCATGCACTAACCATAAAAAACGCACTTTTTATAGATGTAAGGGAAACTCATGAACAACCAAAGATTGAAAGCTTACATCCAAAATATATTCCTATAAATACTCTTCAGAAAGAATTAAACACTTTTGACAATGAGCAAGAAATCATTGTCTTTTGTCAATCGGGCGTTCGAAGCAAAAAAGCTGTTGAAATATTTATAGAACATGGATTTAAGCATGTATCTCATATAAAAGGAGGTGCCATCGCACTTTATGAACAACAAACATTAAAAGAAGTATAAAATTTATATGGAAAAGAAGAAACCAAAAAATGTGTTTGTGCAAGGGGCTATTTCGTCACAATTTATAGGCGAATCTATTGCAAAACACCAAACAAAAACTAGTATAGGAGCACATAACATCTTTTTGGGGCAAGTACGTGCCGATGAAATCGATGGTAAAGTGATTACTGCTATTGATTATACGGCATACGAAGAAATGGCCAATCAAAAGTTTCACGAAATAAGAGAAGCTACTTTTGCCAAGTACAACCTTACCTGTATGCATATTTATCATAGCTTGGGTGCCGTAACTGCAGGTGAGATTTGTCTATTTGTTTTTGTGTCTTCGCCCAGACGAAAAGTAGTTTTTGAAGCTTTGGAATATGTTGTCGAAGCCATAAAAGCTGATGTTCCGGTTTTTGGAAAGGAAATTTTCGAGGACCAAACCCACCAATGGAAACAAAACACTTAGGAAAGTACTAATTTGTCATTCCGGCATAGACCGGAATCTAAATACTAATATGTACATACTATGGATCCCAGCCTACGCTGGGATGACACCAAAAAATAAAAAATTTGTCCAAAATTATGGTAGACATCACCCATAAAACATCAACTTTACGAACAGCAACAGCGCAAGCCGTTGTAAAAGTAAGTAGCCCCGAAACAATTGAAGCTATACATAATAATACTGTACCCAAAGGTGATGTATTTGCTATGAGTAAGGCTGCTGGATTGCTTGGTGTTAAAAAAACTCCGGATTTATTACCAGACTGCCATCCCCTGCCTATCGAGTATACTGGGATAGAGTATACCATCAAAGATCTTGAGATTACTGTTTTGGTAACTATAAAAACCATCTATAAAACCGGTGTAGAGGTCGAAGCTATGCACGGAGCGAGTGTTGTAGCTCTAAACATGTATGACATGCTTAAACCTATTGACAAATGGGTTGAAATTCATCATATCAAATTATTAGACAAAAAAGGAGGAAAATCAGACTACAAAGATAAATTTAGAAGAGATCTGAAAGCTGCTGTAATTGTATGTTCAGATTCTATTTCTGAAGGTAAAAAAGAAGATAAAGCTGGTAAAGCGATTGTTTCAAAATTAGAACAATGTGAAGTAGAAATTCTGGACTACTGCGTTATTCCAGACGAAGTGGAAACTATTCAGGAAAAAGCCAAAAAATACCATGGAGAAGAAGCAGATTTAATCATCTATACCGGCGGTACTGGCTTATCAAAACGTGATGTAACTCCCGAAGCATTAAAACCTTTATTAGATAGGACTATTCCTGGTGTAGAAGAAGCCATTCGTAAATATGGGCAAGACCGTATGCCCTATGCAATGCTATCAAGAAGTGTAGTGGGAACCATAAAAAATACCCTTGTGATGGCACTTCCTGGTTCGACCAATGGTGCAAAGGAATCAATGGAGGCCATTTTTCCTGAGATTTTGCATGTATTCAGAATTTTGAAAGGGGCTCGTCACGATTAATTAAAGAACAAATTTTGGAAAAAACAAAAGACATATTAACTGATACTTTTGGTAGAAAACATAACTACCTGCGTATTTCACTTACCGAAAGATGTAATTTGCGTTGCACCTATTGCATGCCTGCCGAAGGGATTCAATTATCTCCCAAAGAGCATATCATGACGTATGAAGAGATTTATACCATCGCTGCAGCCTTTGTAAAATTGGGGGTTACCAAAATTCGCCTTACTGGTGGAGAACCACTAGTGCGTAAAGACGCCGCTACCATTATAGAAAAGCTTGCCTCTTTACCGGTAGAACTAACCCTTACCACCAATGGAGTTATCGTAGATAGGTTTGTTGATCTCTTCAAAAAAAGTGGTATTAAAAATCTAAATGTAAGCCTGGATTCTTTGGATGCCAATAAAAATAAAGACATCACAAGAAGATCTTATTTTGATAAAGTGTATCAAAACATTCTTTTGTTGGTTAAAGAAGGATTTAATGTAAAGGTTAATTGTGTTCTGATGAAAGGATTCAACGACAATGAGACCATAGATTTTATCAACTTAGGAAAAGAATTGCCTCTACATATTAGGTTTATCGAATTTATGCCCTTTGATGGCAACCGATGGAATATGGACAAAATGGTTTCTTTGCAAGAAATTCTTTCCGAAGTAAATGCAACCTTTACCAAAGATGAAATCATAAAACTTAAAGATGCTCCTAACGACACTACAAAAAGCTATCAAATCAAAGGGTATCAAGGTACATTTGCTATTATAAGTTCGGTAACCAATCCGTTTTGTGATGGTTGTAATAGAATCAGACTCACTGCCAACGGACAAATAAAGAATTGTTTGTTTTCTTCTGCAGAATCAGACTTGTTAACACCTCTGCGTAATGGAAAATCGATAAATCCAATTATTGATAAAGCAATTCAAGCTAAATTTAAGATTCGCAGTGGGATGGATACCCTGGATAAGTTTAAGAAAATAGACGGACATAACAATCGAAGTATGATTACCATAGGTGGGTAATTACATCCTATTTCACCATACAAACAGAATTAACATTCCCATTGTAATCATATTCCCGCACAGGATTGTTAGGATCTAATATCCATCGTTTATCTACTATATATTTGTAATGATGTTTGCCGCCAGTAAGCATAAGTGTATCTGCCCAGCCGCTTTGGGTCCTGGTCATTTTGTATTCATTTTCTGACCAATCATTAAATGAACCGGAAAGAATTACCTCTTGAGCATCCAGAAAACCATCGAGTAAGAATTTAGCCATTCCTTTAATATTAATTACAGAATTAAATCCATTGAATTCATTTCTGCTTTTCTGTGGATTATCAGGGTCTATAATCCAAGTTCCATCTACAATAAATTTATATTGGTATTCTCCCGGGCTTATTTTTAATGTTAACACCCAGCAATCATTAGTTTTTACCATGACAAACATTTGCTCATCCCATTTGTTAAAACTTCCACTTAAAACTACTTTTCTCGCCGTCTCATAGCCATTAAGTGTAAAAGTAACATTGCCTTCTTCATCAGGATATGCGGTATACATTTTTAAGTTGTAAGTAGGTAAGGCATGCCCTTGTTTATAAGCTTGCACAGTATTGCTAATACTTTTTGATGGCTCTGCCCAATAGGCATTATTTATCACAAATTTAAACTCCCAGGAAAACTCATCTGTAAAATCACTAAGTTTTTTTCTTAATTCAAATCGGTTTTCGTCAACCTTGGTCATACGCCATTTGTTTTTTGACCAGTTATTAAACTCCCCAGAAACTACAACATTTTTAATATCGAGATCTTCAAAATCCAAGATGCTTCCATGATTATCGGTGGTGGCTTTTTGGTAGTCACTTTTATCAAAAGAAAAAACCACCTCATCACCTTCTATAGTATATCCCTTAACTCCTTCAGTTTGTGCATGGGTATTCGCGGTTATAAAAGTTACAACCAAAAAAATAATATATGTGATGTTCTTTTTCAATTTCCTACAATTGGAGAACCTACAAAGTAAAGCTTTTCTTTTTGATAATTGATAATAGTTCTTTTTTGTTGAAAAAATTCATACCCTAAAACACCATCCAAATCGGTGCCAAAAGCTTCATTTATTTTATTTAAATTAGTTAACAGCGTGTTCATTGGACCAAAATATACGGTTTCACTCAATTTTACGCGAAACAATTTTCCTGCCATAACCTCAATCTTATTGTTACTGGCCCCCATTAAAACCAATCGTTTTTTAGGATAAAAATGCTTCAATGCTTTTTTTCCTATTCTCTTGTTAATCTGATTAAATTCGGCAGCACTATCTAATCCAAATTTAACTTCTTGGACCCCAATAGTTCCATTTATTACAATAGTATGTTTTCTCAACCTAAAATCGATACTATCGATAATTTTTTCAGCATATACATTTTTATCTAATGTATTGCCGCGCCTATCAACTTTGGCAAGTGTAATTTGATTTAGGTGCATATCAATAAATATTTCGTAATCCTTTAGGATATTGTACCCAATTATTCCAAGTACATTTATTTTTTTGGATTTCTCTATATGAGACAAATCAACTATGTCCGAGGTTTTATTCTTTAAATTGAAATTTTGTAAAATAAACTCTTTCACATTTTTCTCAAATGTATCATCAATGACTGCGATCACCCCTGACGTTTGTTTTCTTTTTGAGTAGAAATGACGTTCAAGAGAAAAATGAACCTCGTTAAGCATTAAGGTTTCTGATCCGGTATCGATTATAAAATTTCCTTTTTTTCCAAGTACTTCGGCTTCAACAATCATTAAACGATCAACAAGTTTGAAAGGAATTCTGGCTGTATACTCATTAAGAACTTCGGCTTTTGAAAAAACAATTTTATCCTCGGGAGAGAAAAATTTGGGTAGTAGCACATCTGTATTTGCAAAAACCTGCGTTATGCAAACAAACCAAAGTACTGCACCCCATAAAATTTTCTTCATATCAGATAAGACACAATGTAAATAGGTATTGTTACATTTTTTGGAAGTTTTACAGTAAGTTTAAGATAAAATTAAGAGTCTCTTTTTCTTGTTATTGCATTATGTGACAAATATCATAGTACACTTCTAGTATCAAGGCTACATTTAGAATGTAAAATTTATCTACAATGAAAAACATCCTGCTTCCTACCGATTTTTCTGATAATGCAAAAAATGCTATTGATTATGCAATGGAGTTTTTTAAAAAAGAACTGTGTACATTTTACATTCTAAATGTTCAAAAGGCATCCAGCTACACTACAGATGACCTCATGGCAGCACCAGCTAATACTTCGATTCATCAATCGGTAATTGGTGATGTTAAAAAAAAGCTCACCATCATGGTTGAAGAATTAAAGTCTGAATATTCAAAGGAAAACTATACGTTTCATACCATTACAGATTATGATATCTTTACAGATGCTATCAAACAAGCTGTACGGTCCAAAAATATAGATCTTGTCGTAATGGGAACCAATGGTGCAACTGGAGCAACAGAGGTAGTTTTTGGAAGCAATACACTAAACGTGATAAGAAAAGTGGATTGCCCTGTACTTGCAATACCCCAGGGATATTCTTTTAAACAACCTAAGATAGTTTTATATACAATAGACTATCAAGATCATTTCGATACCAACGGGATTGAACCTTTAATGGATACCTTGGTAAAATACAAATCATCCCTGCGAATCTTAAAAATTAAAGAAGATGATACCGTAACTATTGCCGATTTCGATGACAAAAAACACATGAAAGAATTCTTTAAAAGTATAAATCATACCTTTCATTCGATTATAAATGTTCCCACTGCTTTGGCAATTAACAGTTTTGTGCAAATTATGGATGTTGACCTTACGGCTATGTTTATAAAAAGAGAAACCTTTATGGAACGTTTCTTTAAAGGATCTGAAACTTCAAAAATTAGTTATGGCACACGGGTTCCATTATTGATTATGCATAGTTGATTGCGCCAAAAACCATTCTCTAACAATGATTTTTTCTATTTTTCTTGCACTCTATATTCTAGTCGGGATTTTTATTATCGGCAGATTACTTTTAAATGGAATGCGCCCAACCAAGACGCTAGCTTGGATGCTTGCGGTATTTACAATTCCGGTTGGTGGAATGTTATTATACCTTTCTCTGGGAAGAAATCGAAGAAAGAACAAGCTTTTCGAACAAAAGAACCAAAAAATTGTATCCTATGTTCAAAAAACTGAAAAAAGCTATGACCCCATGCCTGCCTCAGAGTATCAAGAACATCGCAGGGTTATAGATTTGATTTCAAAAAATAGTGGCTTTGCTGCAAGTTCTAATAACAAAATTACCTTACTTAAAGATGGTGAAGCCACTTTTAATGCAATATTCTCGGCTTTGGAAACAGCCAAAAAATTTATCCACCTACAATATTATATTTTTGAAAATGGTGAACTCGCAAATCGACTCTTACAACTTTTTGAATCTAAAAGTAAAGAAGGAATTGCTATACGTATTTTGTATGATGGTATCGGAAGCTTTTCTTTAAATAAGAAATATATAAGACAATTAAAAGAGGTTGGTTGCGAGGTATATAGTTTTTTACCAATTCGATTTGGAAAATTTCTATCCTCTATTAATTACAGAAATCATCGTAAAATCATTATCATCGATGATAAAATAGCCTTTACAGGAGGCATTAATGTCTCAGACAAATATATCAAAGGTGATCCTTATTTGGGAATTTGGCATGATAGACATATTCGGCTCGAGGGCCCAGTAGTAAATAGTATACATGCAGTATTTGCCATGGATTGGTACGCTACCACCAACGATGATCAAATTTTGAGTTCAAGATACTTTATACAACATCCAAAAGTTGGAAGTTCTAGTGCTCAAATTGTGCATAGCGGTCCCGATTCTGATTTTTCTTCGACACAACAGGCTTATTTTTCAATCATTAATCAAGCAAAAAAATATGTATATATTATCAATCCCTATATCATCCCGGGAGAAGCAATTTTAAAAGCACTGCAGGTTGCTGCTTTAAGTGGCGTGGATGTGCGCTTATTGCTTTCAGATAAGTCAGATAGTAGTATTGTTCGTTGGTGTGTACGTTCTTATTTTGAAACTTTATTAAAAGCAGGGGTTAGTATTCATCTTTTTCCAGAAAACTTTTTGCACAGTAAGATTATTGTAGCAGACGATACTATATCCTCTATCGGGACTACAAATATGGACATCAGAAGTTTTGAACATAATTATGAAATAAATGCAGTTATTTATGATGATACTTTTGCCATAGCACTTAAAAATGATTTTTTAAATGATTGTAACAAAAGTATTCAACTAAACTATAATACCTTTGTAAAAAGGCCTTGGCGAGATAGATTGAAAGAGGGAGTTGCAAAGATTTTCAGCCCGGTTTTATAAGATGTAAACAATGGAAAACCTAAAAAATATAGGCTTGGTTTTATCAGGAGGTGGTTTTAAAGGAGTGGCGCATATCGGTGCCATAAAAGCTTTTGAAGAAGCCAACATTACCCCTAAGTATGTTTCTGGCACCAGTGCTGGGGCTATAGTAGGTGCCTTATATGCCGGGGGGCATGCTCCCGAAGAGATTAAAAGCTTTTTTAAGGAAACCTCCTTGTTTAAGTTTAATCGGTTTACCCGAAAAAAAGCGGGATTTTTGGATTCAGAAAAATTTCAGGATGATCTTAAAGCTTTTTTTCCCGAGAACTCATTTGAAGCTCTTCAGAAGAAATTATTTGTAACGGCAACCAATCTTGTTGAAGGCACGGTAAAAATATTTAGCAAAGGCCCTCTTATAAAACCATTACTGGCTTCTGCAGCGTTTCCTGGAGTATTTACTCCGGTAATGATCGATAGAGAACTATTTGCCGATGGAGGAATTCTGGATAACTTCCCTGTTGAACCCTTAGAGAAAAAATGCGACCTCATCATTGGTATTGATGTTACACCTATCAAAAAACCAAAAATTACTGATTTCAAACACTCGTATAATGTGATGCAACGAGCGTATTACCTGAGAGCACGACCCAATGCCGAAGTCAAGTTTGGTCACTGTGATATTGTGATACAACCAAAAGAATTACTGAATCATGGCCTGTTTAGTAGTAGCAGTTTGGATAAAGTATATGAGCTAGGGTATCTGGAAGCCAAAAAACAAATAGCATTATTTTTAAAAAATCAACAACAATGATTCAGGAATTAAAGAACAACTACGGTAACTTCTTTGAAGATGAACTCTTAGAAGAAATTAATCAGGTTGGCACCTTCAAAGAAGTCCCCGAAGGTTTTGAATTGATAAAACCTGGTAGCTATATAAAATCCATGCCATTGATTATTAGTGGAGCCATAAAAATCCTAAGAGAGGATCTTGATGGAGATGAATTGTTACTATATTTTTTAGAACAAGGAGATACCTGTGCCATGACCTTATCTTGTTGTTTAGGTCATCATAAAAGTGAAATTAAAGCTATTGCAGAAACCGATGCCAAACTAATCATGGTACCTGTTGAAAAGATGGAAGTATGGACCACAAAATATAAATCCTGGAGAAACTTTGTGTTTGAAAGTTACCATAAACGCTTAATGGAAACCATTGAAACTATTGATAGCATTGCTTTTCTTAAAATGGATGACCGCTTACTTAAATATCTCAAAGACAAATCCAAAGTTAATAGCGATCATATTATCAATAATACCCATCAAGAAATTGCATACGATCTTCATACCTCTAGAGTCGTTATTTCAAGACTTCTTAAAAAATTAGAAAAAGAAGGCAAAGTAAAACTTAACCGTAATACTATTGAAATGATCAATATTTAGGGTTCTGTAACAAAAGTTACTGCATTGACCAATTCCTGAAATTACTTTTGACAAAAAAGTAAGTAATGGACATAACAGAAATACTTGGGTATTTGGGAGCATTGATAATTGGCGTTGTACTTGGCCTAATTGGTGGAGGCGGTTCTATACTTACTGTACCTGTATTTGTCTATCTTATGCATATTAACCCTATTACTGCAACAGCTTACTCTCTATTTGTAGTAGGGTTCTCTGCATTGGTAGGAGCTGTTAACAACTTACGGAAAGGGCTAGTAAGTTTACATACTGCAATTGTATTTGCTGTACCTGCTTTTATTGCGGTATATACTACCAGAAAATACTTGGTTCCTGCCATACCCAGCTACCTTTTTAGCATTGGTGAATTTACGGTTACCAAAGAAATAGGAATCATGATATTCTTTGCTATTATTATGTTATTAGCCTCCATTTCAATGATAAAAAACAACACGAAAGATATAAAACATGAGAAAAAAGTACAGTATAACTACCTTATCATTCTCTTAGAAGGAGCTGTAGTAGGGGTTCTAACCGGAATAGTAGGAGCCGGTGGTGGGTTTTTAATCATTCCGGCTTTGGTATTGCTAGCAAAATTACCTATGAAAAAGGCAATAGCAACTTCATTACTTATTATTGCCATAAAATCACTCATCGGTTTTATTGGTGATGTAGAAAATCTCGACATAGACTGGCCCTTTCTATTGACCTTTACTACTATATCAATTGTTGGTATTTTTATAGGGATGTACATATCAAACTATATTGAAGGAAAAAAACTCGAAAAAGGATTCGGGTGGTTCGTTTTGGTAATGGGGATCTACATAATTGTTAAAGAACTTACCTAAACCAAGCTTTGTAACAATTGTTACTGTTTTGAAGCAATAATTGCCTTATTTTTGACAAAAAAACAATACACCTACAGTTTCTCTACTCAAAATTAGAGAATACTTAAAGAATATAACTAATGAAAATAGAACAAATATATACTGGATGTCTAGCACAGGGAGCCTATTATATTGAAAGTAATGGAGAAGTAGCTGTAATAGATCCTCTTAGAGAGGTAAAACCCTATATCGAAAAAGCTAATGATGACAATGCCAAAATCAAATACATTTTTGAAACGCATTTTCATGCAGATTTTGTAAGTGGGCATGTTACTTTGGCAAAAGAAACAGGAGCAAAGATCATATACGGACCTTTGGCAAATCCATCTTTTGATGCTACAATTGCCAAAGACGGCCAGGAATTTAAACTAGGTGATATTACCATAATTGCATTGCACACACCAGGTCATACCATGGAAAGTACCACCTATCTTCTTAGAGATCCCAATGGTAAAGATCATGCGATCTTCAGTGGTGATACATTGTTTCTTGGAGACGTAGGTCGACCTGATCTTGCTCAAAAAGCAGCCCACATGACCCAGGAAGAGCTTGCGGCAACATTATTTGATAGTTTACGAAACAAGATTATGCCTTTGGCTGACGAAGTGATTGTATATCCCGCCCACGGAGCCGGTTCTGCTTGTGGTAAGAATATGATGAAAGAAACTGTGGATACCCTAGGTAACCAAAAGAAAATGAATTATGCACTTCGGGCTGATATGACCAAAGAAGAATTTGTAAAAGAAGTAACCGAAGGATTGTTGCCTCCTCCTCTTTACTTTCCTCTTAATGTTAAGATGAATAAAGAAGGGTATGCCGATATCGATGAAGTTCTGGAACGAGGTATTAATCCATTATCACCCGAAGATTTTGAAGCCTTAGCAAACGAAACAGGTGCGGTAGTTTTAGATGTAAGACATCAAGACGAATATGTTAAAGGTCATATTCCCAGATCAACATTTATCGGAATAGGCGGAGACTTTGCCCCATGGGTAGGTGCTCTTATTGCAGATGTAAAACAACCCATTTTATTAGTTGCTCCAGAAGGACGTGTTGAAGAGGTAATTACTCGTCTATCACGCGTGGGGTTTGATAATACATTAGGATATTTAGAAGGTGGATTCGAAGCCTGGAAAAAGGATGGTAAAGAATATGATACCATAACCTCTATTTCAGCTTCTGAATTTAAAAATATTACAGACACCAAAGAAGTTCCGGTATTTGATGTGCGCAAAGAAAGTGAATTTGTTGCAGAACATCTTGAAAAAGCCAGTAACACACCTTTGAGTTTTATCAATGATTACTTAACAGATTTTCCAGAAGATAAAACGTTCTATGTACACTGTGCCGGGGGGTACCGATCCGTAATAGCAGCCTCTATTTTGAAGAGTCGTGGTATACACAATCTTATTGATATAGCTGGAGGTTTTAAGGATATTAAAGAAGTAGGGATTGAAACCACGGATTACGTTTGTCCTACTACTTTAAAGTGAAAAGAATGATGATAAAAAGAAATGAACGATTTTAATAAGCAAGAACATTGGGAAACCATATATAAAACTAAAAATTTAAAGGAGGTAAGCTGGTATCAGAAAACTCCTAAGATTTCCTTAGATTTTATCACAAATTTTAAAATTCCTAAAACAGCAAAAATCATTGATGTTGGTGGTGGCGATAGCTTTTTTGTAGATCATTTACTTAACTTAACCTAAACTCGATCTAAGAAAATGCAGTGGCATCAAAATCACTTAGTATTCAGAGAAATCTCTCGTTGATAAAGATGAAATGCACCTATATCGATCACAAAATATATTTTGATACAACACAAAACTTCATTTTTTGTGGTGTTAAAAAAACACGTAATTAATTTTGTAGATAGCGCTATTTATAAAGCAAGTAAAGTCCCTTCTCCTTGGGGAGAAGGTTAGGATGAGGGGGTTTTCACATTAAAAACCCTCACCTTAATCCTCTCCCATAGGGCTACCGTGTGTACATAAATATTAAAAGGTATTGAAAACAACCCTATAATCCCCTCAAGGGGATATTAATTCCCCCTTTGAAGGGTGCTGCGGGGATGTTTTGACCAAGTTTTTATTCATAATTTCAACATTCAAAAGATGTGTACACACAGTAGTCCAGAGGGAGAGGAAACTTTAAAATTGATAATAAGAAATAACTATCTACAAAATTAATTAGGATTGTGTAACAAAAGTTACTGATATCCCCTTCAGATTTTAATTTCTTTGCCTCAAAATATATAACAATGAATTGGATGTATGATCCCTGGCCCTGGTATGTTTCAGGACCATTAATGACCTTGGTAATGGTTACATTGCTGCTTATTGGCAAAAGATTTGGCATGTCGTCCAATCTTAGAACCATGTGCACAATTTGCGGTGCAGGAAAAGTATCAGACTTCTTCAGGTTTGATTGGAAAGCACAGCGCTGGAACCTTATTGTAATAACAGGAATAATTATTGGCGGTTTTATTGCCTCCAACTTTTTGTCATCAGATACATCAGTCGATCTCAATCCTGAAGTAATTTCTGATCTTCAAAGCAAAGGTTTTGTAAGTGCTGGTGAATCATATATGCCTGAGCAATTATTTTCTAATGATGCCTTTACGAATCCAAAAAGCTTGTTAATGCTAATTATTGGTGGTTTGCTAGTTGGTTTCGGTGCTCGATATGCCGGAGGGTGCACCTCAGGGCATGCCATATCAGGACTAAGTGATCTGCAATTGCCATCGCTTATTGCAGTTATAGGTTTTTTTATAGGTGGTCTTGTCATGATACATTTTATTTTCCCTTTAATTTTTTAAACAGATGCGTTCAATTATATATTTAGTTATCGGTATTTTCTTCGGAATTGTTTTATTTAAATCTGAAGCTGCTTCGTGGTTCAGGATTTATGAGATGTTTCGATTTGGTTCTTTTCACATGTATGGTATCATTGGCTCTGCTGTAGTATTAGGTAGTATTTCCATTCAACTTATTAAAAGGAATAACATAAACTCTTTTTATGGCGAATCTATTACTATTTCTCCTAAAGAACGAAGTGTTGCCCGATACCTAATTGGCGGAATACTTTTTGGATTAGGATGGGCACTTGCAGGTGCTTGCCCGGGGCCAATGTTTGTATTGTTAGGAGCAGGTTATGTCCCAATTATAGTTGCAATATTATCGGCTATTCTAGGTACTTTTTTATATGGGGTTTTAAAGGAGAAGCTACCCCACTAATTCTAAGGTAAGTTCATTTTTACTTTCTTGATTATTCTGCCAACAATTAATATTGTAAAATGTGGCTTCGGCAATATTGGTTAATGCTTCTTGTGTAGCAAAAGCCTGATGAGCAGTAATTAGTACACCGGGTAATTTTATAAGTTTCTGTAACAAATCATCTTTTGATTTACTTTTGGAGCGATCATAAAAAAAATACCATTTTCGTGCTCATAAACATCGCTACCATATCCCGCAATTCTTTTTGATTCTAAAGCCTTGATCAGATCTTTGGTATTTACTACAGCTCCTCTGGCAATATTTATTAGCAGTACATTTTTTTTCATATTCTCAATGGTATTTACGTCAATCATATGATGGGTTTGGGTAGTGAGCGGTGTTGACAAAAATATAACATCAGATTCTTTACATAGAGATTCCAGATCGGCATAGGTCACACGATATTTTGTTTTCAAATCATGATTCTCGAAAATATCATTAGCTATAATCCTACAACCAAAGCCATGCATTATTTTGGCAATTACCTTTCCTATCCTACCTGTACCAATAATACCTACTGTTTTGTTGTTAAGATCAAATCCAACCAGGTTGCTTAGAGAAAAATTATAATCACTCACGCGTTGATTTGATTGTATAAATTTTCGGTTAAGAGCAAGTAATAACCCTACGGCATGCTCTGCAATTGCATACGGTGAGTATCCTGCTGCATTGGCTACCTTAAGACCGAGTTTTTTTGCTTTGGTAAGATTAATATTGTCATAACCTGTAGAACGAAGTGCAATATGGGTGACTCCAAAATCTTTTAATCTTTCCAGTACCATAGAAGATGCATCATCTGCAGAAAAAATCGAGACCACCTCAAAGCCTAATGCCAGATTGGCTGTTTTTAATGTAAGCCTTTCTGGAATATATTTTATGTGATGCACTTCGTTATTTGCCTTTTCTAAAAAAGGAATTTCAAAATCTTTGGCACTATATATCAAGACCTTCATCTGCTAACTCTTCTATAATTAATAATTGTTGTCCTTTAAGTGCCCAAATCAATACTTTTACATAATCACTAACCGCTTTTTTGGTGTTTTCGGGTTCTGTAATATCAATTGATCCTTTCCAAATTAATTCTCTTTCTTTATCTGGACAAATACAATAGAGTGATGATTCGGCATGAAAAATTTGATATTCTTCATAGTAATCTTCGTCATGGTAGATCTCTTGGTTCTCATAATAATCTTCCTTAAAACTATTGAATGTTTTATCAAGATTTCTATATGCTTTTACAACCGTTACTTTGTCTTCTACCCCTAATACTTTGGAAAGTAAAATAGCGTCAAATCCTTCCTCGATCAAATCCTGTTCGAGTGCCATTAGCTCTTCTTCTGTTTTTGGGGATGTGGTAAAATTTTCCTCAAAGAAATCCAGGCTTTTTACTGAATTGACTCCGTTTTTTTTCAGTTCTGAAGCAAGTTTTCTTTCGAATAGTTTTCGATTAGCATCCTCTGAAGCAATACCAATTACCAAAACCTTTTGAGCTTCAAAAGTATCAATGTCTGGGTTTTTCCAGTTTTCGACTAACTCACTAGAAGTGCAATTAAAAAATAACCCTACAATAAGTAGCAAATATGTAAATGGTTTGTTCATGTTTTCTAGGTTTATTTTATTATTTTATTCAATCGTTCTACCACAATATTGGTATATTTTGGTGTTTTTTCTAGTATAGATTCTCCTGATATTACATCTACATCTTTTAAAGCAATGTTACTGCTGCCTACGGTAGAGAGAATGATAAGTTTATCTAATTGATCTGGATGATTTTTTATAAACTTCTTTACGTTGCGAGGTGGACTGCCATACTCCCAGGAATTTATAATTACCAAGGCATCCCACTTATCAATGTTTACGGTAAACATGGTATATACATCAATCACCTTAAAATAGATAGTATCTTTTTGATAATGTCTTAGGATTCCCTGAACCAATGAATCTTTAAACCTGCTTCCTTGTGATGCTATCAAAACTTTGGTCTCTAATTTTGGATTATTTATTTCAAAAGGTATTACAGTATCCATCGAATAGGTATACTCATACCATACCCAAAATGCCGCAAACAATACTAAAATGGTTACTATGACGATTTTTACAATACGCTTTATCAAAATATGCTAGTTTAACAATCGTTTTTGCTTGCTCTGCTTCATAATAACTTTGATCAGGTCAAAAATGCTTCTTTTAATATCTTTATAATCATTTAGATATTCGCTTACATCAACTAGTAATTCTCGATGATCCTCTTTGTATTTTTTTTCTTCAACAGGTTGATCAATCCCATCAACTAGGATAGTAAGCTCATTATAATGATTAATAATTCTCTTCAGTAGAGGTTCTATTACTTTTCTTTTTTTAGATAAATCATTTATTATCTTCTTGCTTTTCTCAAAAGTTTTCCCCGAGATAAGTTGTAACATATTATTTTTGATAAGTTCATCCAGAAAATGTTGTTCATCTTTGATGAATTTAAGTTCGGATATCCAGTTCAGCGAAGCCTCATGTAATTCTTCTGGACTTCGCCACTCTACATATTTTACATTTGGTTTTTTTGGTTTCATCTGTTTATGTTTTAATAAAAAGGCAGAAAACAATACCCCCATTTTTTCTGCCTTTATTAAGGTTAAGCAATATCAATTATCCTTTTTGGTGGTTCTTTAGCCTCTTCTTTTTTTATAAGATTGAGTGTAAGAATTCCATCTTTGTATTTCGCTTTAACCTTTTCGTTTTGATCTACACTAGCAGGTAACTGTAGTTTTCTGTCAAAAGAGCTATAGTTAAATTCTCTACGCGTATAGTTTTCTTCTTCTTCTACTTCTTCTTTGCTGCTTTTTGCACAAATATGAAGTATCTCATTCTCCATAGTTACTTCAATATCCTTTTTTGAAAAACCGGGAACAGCAAGTTCGATTTCGAAGTCATTTTCGTGTTCTTTTACGTTCATTGCGGGAAGATCTTTATCTCTGATAAAAAAATCATCTGCAAAAAAATCATCTGTATCCAACCACGTAGCAATTCTGTCGTTGAACCATGGGAATCTGTTTTTGTTAAATTTAATTAGTGACATGTTTTTACGTTTTTGATGTTATTAATTGATTTTAAGTATGCTAAAGTTAATTTGACAATCATCCTAGTAAAATGATAATTATCAGTTTATAAACTTTTAACTTTTCTTCTTTTTTGTCTTCAGGATTCCTCCTGCATAACCAAAGACTTTAGATTTTAGTTCTCTGAATTTCTTGTAGAACTCGTTAAAGGAGTTTTTCAGCAATTCGTGTTCGTGATAATAGGCATGATCACAAGAGATTGTATCACAATCAAGCATGCCGCCTAACTCACTTTCATGTTTTCTGATGTTTTGGTGTACTAGCTGTATTTCCTTTTCGACCTTAGTTATTTGTTCTTTGAACTCCTGTAATCGTTCAAAAAGATTGGGTGTAGTAGGTTCAAACACATACGAATTAAGCAATTGGTTTATAAATTGCACCTCACCTTCAATGAAATACAGGCTTGATTTCCATTCGAGAGCATCTAAATGAATTTCTTTTAGCTCTTTTTCAGACATAGGTTTTATTATTGTTTTCATTTTTCAAGGTTTTAAAGCTGAAAAAGAATGTACAGAAATACAGCGGTTGTAAAAATGATAATTATCAGGTTATTAGATTTTTAGGAAATATTTAAGAAAAGCCCTGATACGTATAAATCTGTTGAAAAAGTATTTTTATTTTTCACATCAGCTTCAGTTTCTGGTTACGCCTTATTATGAACTCATCTTGGCGAGAAGGAACTCTAAATATTTGTAAAACGGCAATCAGAAAATCAAACTTATTACACAAGAATTTCGACAACCTCGTATAATTTTGGAAGATGAACCTTCCATCGATAGGTGTCTTGTATCTTCACTCTTAATGTATCTGCAGCAGTAGCCTCGCCATGCACCAGGAATACTTTTTCGGGTATGTTTTTGATCTCGCTCATCCAACCTAACAGTTCTTGTTGATCTGCATGCGCAGATAGACTTTCTATTTGATGTATTTTGGCCTTTACCGGATAATATTTGCCAAATAATTTGATCTCGTGAGCACCTTCTTGCAATAACCTCCCTCTGGTTCCTTCGGCTTGAAAACCAACCAAAACTACCGATGTAGTATGATTATCTATTAACTGTTTTAGATAGGTAAGCACTCGTCCTCCGGTTACCATACCACTTCCGGCAATTACAATTTTTGGTTGGGGGTTATCAATTACCTCCCAGGTTTCTCGATAAGAGGTTACAATATTGATATGATTACAAACTGCATAATACTCTTTCATAGGTAATTTATGCCAATTTGAAAAAAGCTCAAAAACAGAAAGTACATTATTACCCATCGGGCTATCTACGTATATCGGTATATTAGGAATTCGATTTTTTTGGTAAAGTTTCCACAACAGATACATCAAGGTTTGTAATCTTTCTACGGCAAACGAAGGAATAATTAAAGTTCCTTTTTCATAAAGTGTAGTATTGATTAGTTTGATTAATTTTTCTTCAATATCCTCATTGGGATGAAGTCTATTACCATAAGTGCTCTCAACAAACAAAAAATCTGCCCATCTTGGTCTTTCGGGTGCTCTAAGTAACAGATCATTATTTCTTCCTACATCTCCAGAAAATACAACTACTTTTCCAAAAAGATTTATTTCTATAAATGTGGCTCCTATGATATGGCCATTATACTGAAATCTATATTGAATATCTGGGGATAAAAAGATCCATTCATCTTCTTTTTTATTTTTGAAATGTTGTATGGTTTTTTCTGCATCTTTTTCTGTATAAAAAGGCAATGCAGGGTCGTGTCTTGAATACCCTTCTTTGTTTGCTTTCTCTGCATCTTCTTCATGAATTTTTGCGCTGTCTCTTAGAATTATTTCTGTAATGGCAAGTGTTGGTGCTGTTCCAATAATCTCTCCCTTAAAACCCTGTTTGACCAACCTGGGTAAATATCCGGTATGATCCAGGTGACCATGAGTAAGCAGAACGACATCTATATTTTCTACACTAATAGGCAGATCTTTCCAATTTAACTCACGTAGCTCTTTGATTCCCTGAAACATCCCACAATCAATCAATATATTTTTCTGAGGGGTTTCAATATAAAACTTGGACCCAGTTACCGTACCCGCTGCTCCCAGAAAATGAATTTTAATGATTGGCATAATGACTTCTTTTTAAGCGTTGCACAATATTTTGATTTCGTTTAAGATCTTTTTTTTACGCTTTTCAGAAACGCCCAGGTGATCCAAATAAAATACATCATCAATTAATTGTTTGCATAAAACAATATCTCGGCTTAGTAGAAATTGTTTCTCGCGATTGGTCAAGAGCGTGGAAACGGTTATCGGATATAGTCCTAAGCGATCGATTCTGTCTTTAAGTCCATTTTCTTTTGGACGATCCCAGCTAAGTAAATATAACCCTGCGCATTCTCCGTAGTTGATCGCATCTTTGGTAAAACGTGTATTGGTAACTACCCAACCCTGATCCGGAATTATTTCTTTTTGATTCTGATTCTGATGAAATGCCACAATATCCTGATATCGAGAATGAATATATAGCGGAACTTTTACATTACAGTTACGCCCTTCTTCTCCGTGAAATTTACATTCAACTACGATATAGGTGCTGTTTTTTCGAGCAACCACATCTACTTCATGCGGTACACATTTTCCGGAGATGATTTGTCCAACCTCTACTTTGTACCCCGAATACTGCAGTACAGCTGCTACAAAACGTTCAAAAGGAAAGCCTGTTGGGCCCAATTCATAAATTGCCTTTTTGAGCTTATATTTTGATGCAAAAACAGGTTTTGTCTTTTTGAGTAAGGCAAATGCCCTATTGTAGATTTCTTTGGTTGAAATTCCTTGATACAATTCGTCCCTTACTGTATCTAAGATTTGTTCGATTGCACGATCATCGGCTCCGCTTCGTTTTAAAGAGTTACGGAGTTTATGAAGAGAAAATTTAACTCTTTGACCAGAAGACTTTATAATCTCAAAATTCTGGTTATCCATATATACGTTTTTAAAAGCAAGACAACTCAACCTACCGAAGCTTGAGTTGTCTAAGCATTACCTGACTAGAAAAAATAAAGCATGTACTAACAGATGTTATACTATATTTTACTTATTTTTTTTTAAAATAATCTCTTACCAAAGCTTTTGTTTGATTATCAGTCATACTATCTGCTCTAAAAACGCCCTGGACTTTATTAAAGATATTTTTGTGGTTCTCTTTTAGTTCTTTATTAAATTTCTCTCCCGCTTCTGCTGGACCAAAAATAGCTACATTATCAGCATCTTTTATATGGGGGATTATCTCTGTAAAGTATGCTCTGAATTGATGTTTTTCACGTTCTAAATACTTACTGTCCTGCACTACATCTTGTGGGCCTCCTTTTAGCCGGGTTCCTGATCCCCCATGTATGCGAAAGTTTTCAATATTAGAAGTAATTGTTACAATATCTTCGCCATTATCTTTTGTGGTAATAACATGTGCCTTTTCTTTATCCATCCAGACTCCTATATTCTTCATTTTTTGATGTTTTGGGTTATAAAAATTCTCTACCTTCTCATGTCGAGCATAGTCGAAAAACTCAATCTTCGGTTTACTTAACTTCTTAAATCATGTAATGCCAATACCGGAACCTTGGCATATCGCCCTAAACTCTTCACCATTGGTCTTGAAAATATACTTCCAAAAAAGCTATGTTTTCTGTTAAAAAAGGCGATCATATCGCTCTCTCTACTTTCTACAAAACAACGTACTGCAGATGGTGCATCAAGATTATGAAGTATATGGAATGTATATCTTAAATTATCAAAATATTCTTCGAGTAATTTTTTATTATTTTCCTGTTCTGTATCAAGAGCATCACCATCAGATGCATATAAAACACAAATTGCGGCATTACTCATACTTGCCACATCGATGATATTTTGAAGCTCTCGGCGTTTAAAATTCATTCTATAATCTGTTGGAAAAACAATTTCTTTTAATTCTTTATAAATAGCATCTTCGGGTATTGCCAGTACTGGACAGTTTCTCGATTTTTCCATCACCATAACTGTATTACTTCCAAAAATCACATCGACAGCATCAGAGCTTCCTTTTGTACCCATTATAATCATCTCGATGTCTTGTTTATCAACCACATCTTTGATCGCATCTAGCAAACCATTAAATTGGGATACCATAAAGAACTTATGTTCTGAGGCGTCATCCCGAAAGCTTAATCTTTCAAGGATTTTACTTAACCCTTGTTCTGACTTTTCTTTGGCTTCTTCATATAGTTTCTCTCCGGGTTCGGGAACCATCATACTTTCTAACGCATATCCTGCAGCATTAAACGCATTAAGTATATAAAAATCACAGGTTTCATGCTTATATAATTCTAATGCATATTGTATAGCGTTCCATGCGTTACTTGAAAAGTCTGTAGGCAATAGAATCTTCTTTTTCATTGTTTTACGTTTTAAAAGTTTATAGGATAAATTTATAGGTACTACCTCATGAAAACTATGACAATTATCACTTGTTTGTAGGAACTACCATAAATGGTATAACTGCCCTAAAACCTATCTTTTTAACAACTGGTTCACGCGTTATACCCTCGATAAGACTATGCCTGTAACGTAACATCACCAACATATTGATATTCATTTTGGTTATAAATGTTTTGATCACTTCAGACTTTTGATTAAATCTTGACACCCAATGCATACTATAGTTATAATCCTTTAAGTGCTCTTTGAGCTTTTTGAAATTATGCTCTTGAACCTCATCTAATTTTTCGTCTTCATGAATATGCATGATCCTTATATTAGCATCAAACAAAGAAGCCATCTTCATAAGAGGCTCTAACTCTTCTTCACTACAAAATCGTCTAAAATCTGTTGCAAAAGCAATCTCAACAGGTTTTTCAAAATCAAACTGATCGGGAACGGCAACCACAGCGCAACCTTTAATCTTTTGAATTACTTTAACCGTATTGCTGCCCATAAAAACTTCTTTGATACCACTAGCCCCCTTGGTGCCCATGACTACCAAATCTATCTTCTTATTTTTTATAGTTTTATTAATAGTTTCGATCAATTTTTTGGAAACTGATATGGTTTCAAAAGTATGGTCAAAATCTTCTGTGTCTCTTACTATAGTATGCAATGTTTTCGTAAGCTTTTCTTGGGATTCATTACTTAATTGTTGGTACAAAATATCTCCTTTACTAGTATCAATTCTGCTGGTCAAAACTGGTGTATCAACATCAAAGGTGTTAAGAATAAAAAACTCACAAGCTTCATCCTGAAACAAACGAGTTGCATAAAAAAGTGCGTTATAAGCATTATTAGAAAAATCTGTAGGAACTAATATACGTTTCATTTTTTGTGTTTTTTTTACCTTACAACTGTTTTCAGTTATAAAACATAGTTTTTACATTGAATTTTGATTAGAAAAAGTAGCGTTTACCGTTTCTTCAAAATTGAACTCCTCGGGAACAGCAAGTACAGGACAACACTTGATTCTTTGAATGATATTAGAAGTATTGCTTCCTATAAAAAAGCCTTTGGCTCCTGTAGCTCCTTTGGTACCCATTATTATTAGATCGATTCCTTTATCTTTTACCGTATCTTCAATGGTTTCCAGTAGTTTTTTAGTACTTGAAATTATCTCAAAAGAATGATCAAAATCTTCTGTATCCCGAACAATCGAATGGAATGTTTCTGTTAATTTTTCATTAGATTCTTTACTTAATTGTTGATCTGCATAACTGGTATCAACAATACTAGTCAAAACAGGCGTCTCTATATCACACGTATTTAGAATATAAAATCGGCATGCTTCATTCTTGAATAAGCGAGTTGCATAATATAGTGCATTATAAGCGTTGTCAGAAAAATCGGTTGGGACAAGTATTTGTTTCATGATATTAGTTTTATGAATTATACTATAAAACTATGCTCAAATCATGAAAAAATCTATGACAATTCTCAGTTATCAGAAGGAATCACTAAAAAAGGAATAGTAGTATGAAACGTTATCTTTTTGATAACAGCCTCTCTAGTTAATCGCTCTATAAAACTATGCTCATAGTTGATCATTGCAAGCACATCAATTTCTAGTTCTTCTACAAATGCCTGAATGGCTTTTTCTATATTAGAAAAGTCATGAATGACATGAAAATCATGCTTTACACCCTTGAAGTATTGTTCTAAAGAAGTAGAATTGTATGTTTGTATTGTATCTAATCCTGGTTTATCATAGGCGTGTATCATCCTAATTGAGGCGTTTTGGTATTTTGCAAGATCCAATATTGGATTTATCTCGGATCTATAATACATTCTTTCAAAATTTGTTGCAAATCCGATTTTAGAAATATCTTCAAAAAATGCATCATCAGGTATTACAAGAATTGGACAATTATCAATATTCTTTATTATTCTGTGGGTATTGCTTCCTAAAAAAACTTCTTTGGCTCCTGTAGCTCCTTTGGTTCCGATGACAATCATATCAAAATGATTATCATGAGTCATTTCTTGTACTATTTTTGTCAAAGGCCCTGATTTTGAAATAGTTTTAAAAACATGATTAGGATCAGGATTAGCGTTTCCTATATCATCTACTATCATTTCTGTACCCTTTTCTGACTCCATTTTTACGGCATCATAATAGTGCCCCACTCGTTGTGAGCTTACAGTGCTAAACAGCTGTAAGGGTTTTAATTCGTAGGTATTTAGAATATGAAACTCGCACGGAATTTTTCTGTACAATTCCATTGTATACAATACGGTATTCCAGGCATTGGCCGAAAAATCTGTAGGGATTAATATTCGCTTCATTGGTTTCTTTCTTTAAGTTACTGTATTCGTTTTTCTGAAGGAATCACTAAAAAAGGAATATTCGTATGATATGCTATTTGATTGATAACCGGCCTAAAAAGAAGGTTTTCAAAAAAAGAATGCTTATTATGAATCATCACTAATAAACTGATTTTATATTTTTCCTGAAAACCCGCTACCGCTTCTATAACATCTACTCCTTCTTCGATATGAAAAACATGAGCATTTCCTTTAAAAAAATCATCTAAGAAATCTTTTACTTCTTTTTGATCATCCTTTAATGGCACATTATAATATGCATTTAAAATATTAAGCCTGCACACATGAGTATCACATATTTCTTTTATAAACGGCAGGTATCTATTGGTTTTACTAAGGTTATAATCGGTTGGAAACAGGATGTCTTTTGGCTCTTCATACTCAAAACCAGAAGGAATAGCCATAACAGGACATTTTACCTTTTTTATGGTATACATAGTATGTGTGCCTATAAAAACTTCTTTTGCGCCTGTGGCTCCTTTGGTACCCATTACTACTAGATCGATATTGTACTTTTGGATGACATCTTTAATTTCGCCAATCAGCGTATTAAAAGTTGATAACCTTACAAATTCGTGTTTAGGATTGTTAAACTCTTTTTTGATCTTTTCTTCGGTACGTTCTATATCTCTTTTTGAATTTACCATAGCCACATCTTCCATTCCGTATAATGTTGGGTTTTCTATAAGATATCCTGCATGATACGATACAGGAGTAAATGTGTTCAATAAATAGAAAGTAGCTTTGTCATTCTTAAAAAACTGCATGGCATATCTAATTGCATTATATGCATTATCTGAAAAATCTGTGGGTAATAAAATTCGTTTCATCGTACTTTATTTTTAGTATCGTTGTAAATTTTGCATCGTTAAAAAAGGAATCTTAATATGTAACCCAATTTTATCGATGGTAGATTGATATAATATACTTTCAAGATAAGAGCGTCTCGAGTTGACCATTACCAAAAAATCTATTTCATTATCCTTTATAAATTCATTAATGGCTTTGGTAAGATCATCTGCTTCTATTCTGTGAAATTTTAGTTCTGCATCTGGTAAGGATCCTTCTAAAAAACTTTTATTATCTTCTTGCCTGATAGAAAGGTTTTCAAATTTTGAAATATGCAAAAAGTTAATTGTCGATCTAAAACTTTTGGTAAGTGTACTTAACAATTTTAACTCTCTTCGTTTAAAAGGAATCATATAGTCTGTTGGAAACAAAATCTTTTTAGGCTGATCATAAGTATAACCACTTGGAATCGCTAATACGGGGCTCTTTACATACTTAAGCACCTGTAATGTATTACTACCAAAAGTAAGGTTTCTATCATCTGTTTTTCCTTTGGTGCCCATAATTAAAACATCTATATTTTCTTTATCGACAAGGTCATTGGCCTCATCTATCAAAGTTCCAAAAACAGACAAAGTATGATATGTATGCCTTGGGTTAGGTGATATTTCACGTATCTCCTTTACTACAGCACTTAATTCTGTATCAGAATGCTTTTGCACAGTTTCTTTTAATTCATCAAAAATCTCTCTGGATACCACGGTGTTATGATCGTATATCTCGTCTGCATATGCGTGCATAATAAAAAAATCACTGCGTTCATACTTAAAAAGTTCTATGGCATACCGAACTGCATTTATCGCATTTTCTGAAAAATCTGTAGGTATCAATATCTTTCTCATTGTCTACTAACTTTGATAAGGTTCTATTCAAAACTATACAATGACTGCAGGAGAAACTATGATTTTTGTCAGCTAAACCATTGACTTTGGGGAATCATTAAGAGTATTTCTTGTCAAAAAGTGGTATCTTGAAAATAAAAAAAATGAAAGTTTCTGCCATGTCTATGGTTTTTATTACCTCGGTGATATTGCTACTCATTACTATTATGGTAGTTATGAATATCTCGTTTGGTTGGGTTTTTTATCTCACCTGTTTTGGGCAAATTATGGTGATCGTTATGGTATACAAAGTTCTAAAGGATCAATATACTACCAACAAAACATTTGATGATTTTTATGAGGATTATCCAGTATCTGATCATAACTAAACCACCCTGCACTGCAAGTGCAGGGGTTTTGATACGCAATACATTGCTTTTTGTTACTTGTTAAAAGTTATTCGGTGTAGGGATGGATGACAGACAGACAACTTTTAAAGTATAACTTTTAACTAGTAACAGTACTGAAAAACAGATTTTTTCGCAGTACTAAAGTGCTGCAATAAAATTGCAGGGTTTTGAACCCAAATCTGAGACCAATAAAAAGACTCACCTCCAAACGAGTTGTGCGATGAGTCCTTTAGTAATCAAATAATCACTATTTACTTAATTACAGCTATACTTTTTCGAGTTGAGAAGCTTTACTACTATTGTTCGAAAATGCCGAGCTCATTCCCAGTTCTGGTATCACCAAAAATGGTATCTGGATATGAAATGCAACTCGTTTTATAATTGGTTCTCTTGTTAACCTTTCGACAAAACTATGTTTATAATGGAGCATGGCCAATAAATATATATCTAATTCTTTAGTAAATACTTTCAAAGAATCAGCAACAGAATCCTCTCTGGTCAAGGTATGTTGATAATGTTTTACTTCACCAAGATACTTATCCAACATGTTTAGGTTGAATTGTTGTTCTTTGGTCAGCGTCCCTTCTTCCTGTTGTATATAGACGATTCTTATAGTTGCGTCAAACAACTTAGCAAAATCAACAAGAGGTTGTAACTCGTTATAACTATAAAAACGTTTAAAATCTGTTGAAAAAGCAATTTCTGAAGGGACTATAAAATCAGACCCCTCTGGAATAACAAGAACAGGACAATTTTTTACTGTTTTTATAACCCGAACCGCATTGCTACCCATAAAAACCGAAGCTGCTCCTGTCGCTCCTTTGGTTCCCATGATTACAAGATCTATTTTTTCTTTCTGTACTATTTCTTTTACCTCGTTTGCCAAAGTATTTGTCGAGACCTTATTCACATAATAATGTTTTTGAACCCGTAATTCTTTTTTGGCTTTGGATGCTAACTCTTTTAGGCTATTCAAAGAAAACACCATTGCTGCATCTTCCATTCCTGTATTTGCAGGGACTCCTTCTATAGAAGAAAAAATAGCGGGGGTATAACTATGTAATAAGAAAAAAGTACATTCTATATCTTTAAAAAGCTCACTCGCATATACTATCGCGTTCCATGCATTTTCAGAAAAGTCTGTAGGTATTAATATCTTTTTCATCATAAATGAGTTTAAGATGGAATCCCAAAACTAATAGGTCGATTTTGCTCAAACTATGACATTTATCATTTTACACCATATGATACTTTTTCATTTTTGTAGTAAACAATGAGTCTATGACAGCGTCAACTTGTTTTCACTGCGGAAACGATTGCGGTAAAACAATTATACACTTTGATCAAAAAAAATTCTGCTGTAATGGTTGTAAAACTGTATATGATATTTTTTCGAGTAATCATTTATCCTGCTATTATGACCTGCAATCTGCTCCTGGAGCCATTCCTAAAGAGATTGAAGGAAAGTACGATTATCTCGATAATACTGATATTATTGAAAAATTAGTAGAGTTTGATGATGAGAATACTCAAATTATTACGCTCTATATTCCACATATACATTGTAGTTCCTGCATTTGGGTTTTAGAAAATCTACACAAGCTTCAGCCCGCTATTGTATCTTCACAGGTAAATTTTCCTAAAAAAACCGTTCGTATAACTTTAAACAAAGAACAGCTTTCTCTTAAAGAAGTGGTTATCTTATTAAGTGCTATTGGATACGAACCCTATATTAGTCTTGATGATTATACAACCGGAAAAACAAAAATTAACCGAAGTCTGATTTATAAACTGGGTATCGCCGGTTTTGCATTTGGTAATGTGATGTTCTTGTCCTTTCCCGAATATTTTGAAGTATCAGAATACTGGCTAGAGCAATACAAACATGTTTTTAGATGGCTCATGTTTGCTTTTTCGTTACCGGTTGTATTTTATGCCGCACAAGATTATTTTATTTCTGCTTATAAAGGACTACGATCCAAATTATTAAATATTGATGTCCCTATTGCCTTAGGGATTTTAGTACTTTTTATTAGGAGTACCACAGAAATTGTTTTTGACCTGGGAACCGGTTTTTTTGATAGCCTCACCGGACTCGTATTCTTTTTGTTACTCGGAAAGCTTTTTCAGGAAAAAACGTATTCTTTTTTATCGTTCGAAAGGGATTACAAATCCTATTTCCCAATTGCAGTGACACGAATTGCTAAAGCAAAGCAGAAGAAAAAAAGAAAAGAAGAAAACATACAAGTATATAATATCAAACAAGGAGACCGATTACTGATAAGAAATGAAGAATTAATCCCAGTAGATTGTATTCTTATCGAAGGTAATGCTCAAGTCGATTATAGCTTTGTTACCGGTGAAAGTGAATCCGTTATCAAGCAATCGGGCGACAAACTTTTTGCAGGTGGCCGACAATTATCGGGAGCTATTGAAATCGAAGCACTAAAATCTGTAGAACAAAGTTACCTTACTCAATTATGGAGTAATGATGTTTTTAATAAGGACAAATCCATATCCTTTACGAACCTTACAGACGCCTTAAGCAAATACTTTACCATCACTATTTTATGCATTGCGGCAGTGGCAACTGTATTTTGGTTATTTGTAGATATTACAAAAGCAATGAATGTATTTACAGCAATACTTATCATTGCCTGTCCTTGCGCATTGGCATTGGCAAGACCTTTTGCATTGGGAAATATTCTAAGAATCTTTGGTAAAAGTAAGTTTTATCTCAAAAATGCTGATGTTATCGAACAACTAGCACAGGCCGATACCATGATTTTTGATAAGACAGGTACCATAACCACTAATAAAAAAGGTAAGGTCGAATATCAAGGACTACAATTAACTCCCGAAGAAGAATCACTGCTCAAAAATACACTTCGTGCTTCAAATCACCCATTAAGTAGAGCTCTTTATAGTATTCTTGATCAACATAATATTATAACATTAGATGACTATCAAGAGCATGTAGGAAAGGGCATTAAAGGCAAATCTGCACAAAACACCATCAAAATCGGTTCTTCTGGTTTCGTAGGAAACCTCAACGATTCTGAGACCTTAAATACTTCAGTACATATAAGTGCCAATAACCAATATAAGGGGCAATATATTTTTCATAATCAATATAGAAAAGGAATTAAAAAAGTATTTGATCTTTTATCAAAAACTTACAATCTTTCTATACTATCTGGTGATAATGAAGGCGAAAAAGAATATCTGGGACAAATATTACCAAAAAAAACAAGGTTGTTGTTCAATCAAAAACCACAGGACAAACTGAATTATATCGACTTACTACAACAACATCAACAAAAAGTTATTATGGTGGGTGACGGACTTAATGATGCGGGTGCTTTGGCACAGAGTGATGTAGGTATTGCCGTTTCAGAAAACGTAAATGTATTCTCTCCCGCTTGTGATGCTATCCTGGATGCTTCTCAATTTGATAAAATCATAGCCTATCTTAGTATTTCAAAAAAAGCGATACAAATTATTAAATCAAGTTTTGCATTGTCTTTTTTATACAATATAATTGGTTTATATTTTGCAGTAACCGGGCAATTATCACCAATCGTAGCGGCCATATTGATGCCTTTAAGCTCAATTTCGATCGTAGTATATGTCACCACACTTACAAATATTTCCAGTAGAAAATTGAAATCCCAAAAATGAGTACTTCAAAAGATCATAACCCACTCGAACACTTTCAGAAATGGTTTCATGAAGTAGATATCTCACATCCCGAAGATGAAGCTAATGCTATGCTACTTTCTACTATAGGTATAGACGGTTTCCCGAAGAGTAGAATTGTTTTATTAAAACGATTTACCTGGGAAGGATTCATATTTTTTACAAATTACAATAGTGAAAAAGGAAAAGCTATTACTCAAAACAACAATGTTTCTATTGCTTTTAATTGGGTCGCGGCAAAACGCGAAGTTCTAATTACCGGAAATGCCGAAAAAATTCTCGAAAATCTTTCTAAAGGGTATTTCGAATCTCGACCCGAGGGAAGCAAACTAAGTGCTTGGGCATCACAACAAAGTGAAGTTATCCCATCGCGTAAAGTACTAGAGAATAGCTTGGAGTATTACGAAACCAAATTCAAGAACCAATCAATCCCAAAACCAGCGCATTGGGGAGGCTATATTATCAAACCTAATACTATGGAGTTTATAGAGCATGATCCATTAGTAGGTTTTGGTCGATCCACTAAATATATGCTACAGCCAGATTATAGCTGGTTAAAGCGCATTAAATTTATTTCTTAATGTCATGCGTCTTGACTTTCATAAATGATTAGTGAATCCCGACAACGTTGAATAGGAAATAAAAACTAAAACCTGACCAATATCATTTTATGATCTCTTTAATAGGGCAAACTTTGTAGTAATAAAACCAACACCAAGGTATAACCACATTGACCTTTAATTAAAAACTTAAAACATGAAAGACATCACCAAAATTCTTGTTCCGTTCGATTTGTCCACCACCACCGAAAGCGCTCTTGAGTATGCAGTTAATTTTGCAAGCGATGATAAGACCATTGAAATTTTATTAACACATATCTATACATCAGAAGAAGCTCCTATCCAAAAAAAATTAGAAGATAGAATAGAAAAAATCAAAAAAGATTATCCGCTTTTTAGAGGTACACTAAATTGGGCTCTGAAATCTGGAGATTTGGTAGAAAATATACTAAAAACTCAAAAAGAACATCAGGCCGATATTATCATAATGGGCACCAAAGGTTCTGATACTGAAACAACGCTTACCAATACTTCTAAGCTTGTAGTAAAAGCCGATTGTCCTGTAATTGCAATTCCCGAAAATACCAGAGAATTTGGAATCAAAAAAATTGCCCTGGTATTAGGAAAAAATGAAATTGATGACGCTTCAGTTCTTGAAGTGCTTCTAGATATAGCCAGAAGATTTCATTCTGAAGTTCATGTCCTAACAATCTGTAATGAAAACGAAAGTTATGGATATTCTGAAGTCGATGAAAAAAATGAGAGTACACTAGAGTACTATTTAGAAAATTTCTATTCGCACCATACTTTTCAGGAAAATGCAGATATCGAGAAAGGAATTTTTGACTATATAAATGATAAGGAGATCGATCTTTTAGCCATTTTACCTAGAAATCATGCTAAGAAAAACAAACCGTCTGAAGGCAGACTTACCAAACTTTTGACACTTCATACCGAAGTACCGCTTTTAACTATTGATTAAATACAATTATAAAAACGCTCCCAAAGCTTTTAATCAATTAGATAAAAAGAGACGAACCTTATTGATAAAGGATCGTTCAAAACAAACTTCAAAAGAGGTATCAGATGTATATCATGTTAATCATTTTTGTGATCACTATAAGTTTATTTATATGGGGCAAATATCCTCCAGATGTTGTAGCATTATTATCCATGCTAAGTTTATTCCTAACAGGTATTTTAAACATTACAGAAACCTTTAGTGGGTTTAGTAATGCCACAGTAATTATGATTGCTGCGCTTTTTATTATTGGTGAAGGTCTTGCTCAAACCGGATGGACAGCTTTGGCTGGTAATAAATTTATCCAATGGGCAGGTAAAAGCGTTCCTAAACTACTGGTAATTGTTACTTTGGGTTCTGGAATACTATCAGGCTTTGTAAGCAATACAGGAACGGTAGCAACCTTACTTCCTGTAACTATTTCAGCAGCCTGGAATATTGGAACCCTACCTTCAAAATTACTAATGCCAGTTGCTTTTGGCTCTAATACAGGTGGATTACTAACATTAACAGGAACACCTCCAAATATCATTGCAAGCAATGCCCTTATCGAACAGGGTTTCAGTGGATTTTCGTTTTTCGAGTTTGCTTTGATCGGACTCCCTTTATTGATTATATCCATATTATATTTTAGATATTTTGGCTATAAAATACTTCCAAATTATAAAACCAGAAATAGACCTGTAAACATTGATTCAGAATTGCATAAGTGGATTGAAGCGTATCGAGTAGACCAGAATTATTTCAGATTACGAGTTCGGTCCATATCTCCATTACTTGGTACAAAGATCAAGGCATGGGATTTTGAAAACACCTATAAGGTTTCGATCATTCGCTTAAAACGAAGACATCCAAACCTATTAAAAAAAACACCTCCTTTTATAGAATTTCCTCAAGAAGATACAGAGTTTATGTATCACGATATCATCACAGTAAAAGGAGAAACCGAAGCCATTAACAAGATCATGATCGATTTCAGATTAGGATTATGGAGATTAGATCCCATAGAGGAAGAACTAAAAAACAACCTCATTAATCAGGAAGTTGGCATGGCCGAAGTGATTGTAACTCCCAAATCATTATTTGTAGGCAGAAAAATCAAAGTCGGTGATTATTTCGAAAGATTTAATATTCAACTTTTAGGAGCATCAAGAAACAATGAACCTCTTCAGGATAAGGAAATCATTGTTAGAGCTGGAGATGCTTTCTTGATACGAGGCACATGGCAAGATATTGGAGAGCTTAAAGAATTGTATGAAAACTTGGTTATCTGTGGAAGCCCTGAAGGAATGGCTAAAAATGTAGAAAACCTAACTCCAAAATCATACATCGCATTAGGAACCTTATTATTGATGATCATTTTATTAGTATTCAAAATAGTTCCCGGGGCAATTGCCGCTTTGGTATGTGCCGGTATTATTTTGATAACTGGTTGTGTACCTATTTCTAAAGCATATAAAGGAATAAGCTGGACCAGTGTGGTGATGATAGCTGCCATGATCCCTATGGGTACTGCATTACAAAAAACCGGTGCTGCACAAATGGCTGCTGATAGTTTAGTGACCTATTTGGGTGCTATCCATCCGGTAGCATTGCTGGGAGGTATCTTCCTACTAACTACTATTTTTAGCCAGTTCATCAACAATTCTGCAACAGCAGTATTAATGGCTCCAATTGCAATTCTGGCAGCGACTAGTTTAGGAATTTCTCCTAAACCTATAATGATTGCAGTCGCTATAAGTGCTTCGACAGCATTTCTAACTCCGATCGGAACCACCACCAACGCCATGGTACTTTCTGCTGGAGGCTATAAATTCTTGGATTATGTAAAAGTGGGAACACCCTTACTCATACTATTTTTTGCAACGACCCTATTCCTGGTGCCAATACTATGGCCCTTTTAACCGACAAATTATTAAAAATTTAAATTATTTAGAAAATGGAAAATGTATTAAAAACAAATGTAAACTTAGAGAAATACGGATTAAAGAACACTACGGTCCACTATAATCTTTCTCCAGAAAAACTTCAGGAAATCGTCCTTGAAAAAGGGATGGGAAAAGAAACTCCTAATGGGACTCTTGCTATCAATACCGGAAAGTTCACAGGAAGATCTCCACAAGACCGTTTCTTGGTAAAAGATGAATACACCAAAGATAAAGTTTGGTGGGGTAAAACTAACAAACCCATTGATCCCGATAAGTTTGACCTTCTTCAAGATGAAATTATCAATTACTTATCCGGAAAAGAACTTTATGTAAGAGACGCTTATGTCTGTGCAGATCCAGAGTATAAAATGAATGTACGTACGATTACAGAATACCCTTGGTCAAACATGTTTATTTACAATATGTTCCTGCGCTGTGAGGAATCTGAATTAGAGAACTTTCAAGAAGAATGGTTGGTACTTTGTGCACCTGGATACGAAGCAAAAGATCCAGCAGCATATGGAATCAGACAAGGAAACTTTTCTATTTTAAACTTCACCAAAAAGATTGCATTAGTAGGAGGTTCTGCATATACAGGTGAAATGAAAAAAGGAATTTTCTCTGCCTTAAATATGATCCTTCCTGTTGAAAAGAATGTACTACCCATGCACTGTTCTGCCAATGTAGGCGAACTAGGTGATACAGCAATCTTTTTTGGACTATCTGGTACCGGAAAAACTACACTATCAGCAGATCCAGATCGTAAACTTATTGGAGATGATGAACATGGATGGACAGCAGAAAATACGATCTTCAATTTTGAAGGAGGTTGCTACGCAAAAGTTATTGATCTAACCGAAGAAAAAGAACCCGATATTTATAGAGCTATAAAACCAGGAGCTATTCTGGAAAACGTAGTTTTTAAAGAAAATGGTGAGGTAGACTTTGAAGATAGCTCCATTACCCAAAATACACGTGTAAGCTATCCTATATATCATATTGATAACATTCAGCAACCGTCATACGCAAAAAATCCTAAAAACATCTTCTTTTTAACTTGTGATGCTTTTGGTGTATTGCCCCCTGTATCAAAATTAACACCCGGCCAGGCTGCCTATCACTTCATTTCAGGATATACTGCAAAAGTTGCTGGTACCGAAGCTGGAATTACTGAACCTGTACCATCATTCTCTGCGTGTTTTGGAGAGCCATTCATGCCATTACACCCAACGGTATATGCAGAGATGCTAAGTAAAAAAATGGAAGAAGCAGGAGTAAATGTTTGGTTAATCAACACTGGGTGGAGCGGTGGACCTTATGGTGTAGGATCTCGTATCAGGCTAAGACATACCAGAGCCATGATATCTGCAATTCTTGAAGGAAAATTAAACAAGGTTAATTATGAACAACATCCTATTTTTGGATTATTCATGCCAGAATATTGTCCTGGTGTACCTTCAGAAATTCTTGACCCTATGAATACCTGGTTGCAAAAAGGAGCTTATGTGAGTAAAGCTATTCAACTGGCACACTCTTTCCATCTTAATTTTGAAAAGTTTGCCAACCAGGCATCTCAGCAAATCATAGAGGGTGGACCACTAATCGATGAGCACCATCATTTAGGAGAGCACGTTTAATAACTTTGCTAACATTTAAATACTAATTTTCTAAATGCTGTCAGCTTGAGCACTCCGAAATTTTGGAGTGCTCTTAATGATGGTATAATCATTCCATATCATTTTTATTAATGAATTTCAAAAAAACCATATTGATTTTCATAGGGATTCTTATATCCTTGTTTAACCACAGCAATGCTCAACAAATTGAGAATCAAAAGGCTAAATCTTTTGCTAACAAACCCTTTAAGTGGTATTTAAATGGAGATCAAAATCATTGGATTGGATTACACACCTATGTTCAATTATCCGGTAGAGTTAACCAAAATAATCCAGGCAGTTTGGTCAATGATGAATTAGAAGAAACAACTGCAGATATATCGATTCGAAGATTTCGTATTGGTATCAAAAGTCAGGTTTCAGATCACCTTTTTATCTATACACAATTCGGAACAAACAACCTTAACTATCTTTCCTCCAGAGGACCTGCTATAAAACTCTTGGATGCATATGCCGAATATAATTTTTCAGAAAAACTCAGCATTGGCGGTGGTAAATCCTTATGGAATGGCTTATCCCGTTTTTCTGCACCAAGTACTTCCAAATTAATGATAATTGATGTTCCGTTTATCGCGCTTCCTACGGTAAACACAACTGATGACCTATTGCGAAATCTAAGTATTTTTACCAAGGGTAAACTTTATAAATTCGACTATCGATTCCTGGTATCCAAACCATTTCCAATACCAACAAATAGCACTATTCCTACCAATCCAAAAGAAGGTATTGCCGAGTTTGCCAGAAGCCCTTCTAACATGCAATATGCAGGGTATATAAAATATGCGTTCTTAGAATCTGAAAGCAACAAATATGCTTCGTATTCTGGAACGTATCTGGGAGCAAAAAAGATACTCTCTCTTGGTTTGGGATTCAAATTTCAGTCTGATGCCCTTTGTTCACTTAATCAAGGGCAAGAGAGGTTTCACAACATGAATTTACTTTCAGCCGATATATTTCTTGATCTACCTATTAACAAAAAGAAAGGCACTGTATTAACTTCATATCTGGGAGTTTTCGAATATGATTTTGGCCCAAATTATTTACGTTCAATTGGGGCCAATAATTCAACAAATGGTTTGGATTCAGAAAATGCTTCTTTGAACGGTAAGGGAAATGCATTTCCTGTTTTAGGAACAGGAACTTCATTACTCTACCAACTAGGGTATTTGTTTCCAAAAATGGGTAAAAATAATAGTACAGGACAGCTGCAACCCTATGGAAGAATTCAATATTCGGATTTTGATCGGTTGTCTGATCCAATGACAGCTCTTGATCTGGGGATTAACTGGTTTTTGAATGGTCACTTTTCTAAGCTTACTTTAAATACTCAAAATCGTCCTGTATTTTATAATCACGGAAATAGAATTAAGGAAAATGGTCGTAAATGGATGTTTGTATTGCAGTACCAGTTTAGAATATAGTAACTCATCTAAAATCGGATGAATTAATACATGATAAAAATCATGTTTTAACAAAAATTTTAGATTAACATTTGTGATACTAAACCAATATCACACTTTTGATGAAAATAAGCAAACCACTTCTCACCTTCTTCTTTATAATTTTTACAACCAACACATTTTCACAATTAACAGTCGATGCTGATCTAAGAGCACGATTCGAATACCGACATGGTTTTAACAATTTATTCCCCGATGATGCAGATCCAGCAGCTTTTGTAACGCAACGTTCAAGACTTAATATCGGATATCAACAAGAAAGACTTAAGCTGTTTCTTAGTATTCAGGATGTAAGCACCTGGGGTGATACACGCCAAATATTACTTAATGATGGAAACGATTCATTTTCGTTATTTCAGGCATGGGGACAGATTTTCCTTGACGACAACTGGTCCTTAAAAGCCGGTAGACAAGTAATTTCTTATGATGACCAACGTATTTTTGGTGGGCTGGATTGGGCCATGCAAGGACGCTTTCATGACGCAGCATTGATTAAGTATGAAAGTGAAACATTTAAAGCTGATATTGGAGCCGCTTTCAGCCAAGAAGGACAACCTAATGAAGGTAGCGGATTTAATATCCAAGGTTTCTTTACATACAAAGCTATGCAATATGCGTATCTAAAAAAGAACTGGGAAAAGACTTCTGCCAGCTTCCTCTTTTTGAATACTGGATTTCAAAAATTTACGGGAGTAGCCAACGATGAACCCAATGGAACTTTTTACAGACAAACCGCAGGCTCTTACTTTACATTCCCCGTTGGTAAAATCAACTTTGCAGGTAGTGCGTATTATCAATTTGGAAAAGCTGATGCCGATACAGACCTAAGTGCCTATCAAGCCTCTCTGGAAGTTACCTATAAACCAGGAAAAATACTTTATGGATTGGGTATAGAGGTATTAAGCGGAACAGATCAGGATGGAGACGATAAAAACAAATCTTTTTTCCCGCTATATGGCACCAACCATAAATTCAACGGATATATGGATTACTTCTATGTAGGTAATCATGCTAATAATGTGGGGCTGAATGACGTGTATGGTAAAGTTGTTTTTACAACCGGAGAGAAATCTAATTTATTATTAAAAGGACACTATTTTATGGCCAATGCAGATCTAACTGCCGACGAAGATAAATATCTAGGTACAGAAGTAGATGTTGTATTTACTCAAAAAATCATAAAAAATGTAAAACTGAACCTAGGGTATTCACACATGTTTGCTTCAGAAAGCATGAGCCTGATTAAGGGAGGAAGACCTCATGACAATACCAATAATTGGGGATGGGCACAATTGATTATCAATCCTAATCTTTTTACCACAGATTTCAAAAAAAATATTGAATAAAAATACCTACCTTATTAGTCACTTAATGAAGAGGTTGTATTGAAAAATTAATTTTTCAATAAAGAAATAGAAATTATCGATTCTAGATATCATTATAAAAAACCTTAAACCAAAAATATGCCTATCAAGAGCTATTTGGCCCACCCGCATTCGGGCAAGAAAGAACAACTCATTCAAGCGCTATCTTCTATAGAACAATGCGAAATCATGCCCGCTCAGAATAAAGAGGTACTCATTTTGGTTACTGAAACTGAAAATGAGAGTGAAGAAAACCTTCTAAAAGAAAAATTAGAAACTATTAATAGCCTAAAACTACTGGCTCTAGTTTCTGGATTTAATACACCAAAAAACAACTAACACTATGTACACCTCGCAAACCAATAGAAGAAGTTTTATTAAAAAAATGGCAATGTTATCTGCAATGACAGCAGCTGCAACTATGTTTCCAGGAATACTATTTGCAGATCAGCAGGAAGAAGGTATACCAAATAGTGCAAACTTAGATTGGAAAAAAGGTCCATGTAGATTTTGTGGTGTGGGATGTGGTATTTTGGTGGGTACCGAAAATGGAAAAGCTGTAGCCGTAAAAGGAGATCCTAACAGCCCTGTAAACAAAGGATTACTTTGTGTAAAAGGATATCATCAAACCATGTGTATCCAATCAAAAGATAGACTAACCCATGCTTTGGTAAAGAAAAACGGACAATACATAAAAACACCTCTTAATGAGGCTTTGGACATTGTTGCCAATAAGATGAAAGAAACTATTGAGAAACATGGTAAAGATGCGGTAGCCATGTATACCTCTGGACAATCAACAATACCCGAAGGGTATGTTGCATCTAAATTAATGAAAGGTGCTATTGGCACAAACAATCTGGATTGTAATGCTCGGTTATGCATGGCTAGTGCCGTAGCTGGTTTTTTAACCTCTTTTGGAGCCGATGAACCTATGGGCTGTTATGAGGATATTGAGCATGCAGATTATTTTATCACATGGGGAAATAATATGGCAGAAATGCATCCTGTATTATTCTCTAGAATGTTAGAACAAAAAAGTAGAAGAGGCGCCAAGATTATTGATTTTGCTACACGCACAACACGGTCTAGCACTGCTTCTGATACATCTATATTATTCGAACCTCAAACCGACTTGGCCGTTGCTAATGCTATTTGTTACGAAATTATTAATAACGGATGGGTAAATAGATCGTTTGTAGAAAAACATTGCAATTTCAGCAAAGGACTAACTAATATGGGTTATGGTCTGGAAGATAATTACAAATTTAAAGACAAACCCTCAACAATAGATTTTGAAGCCTACAAAAAGTTCTTAGAAGACTACACTCCAGAAAAGGTAGCCAAATACTCCAAAGTATCTGTAAAAGATATAAAGTATCTCGCGGCTATTTATGGAGATCCAAATAAAAAAGTAGTTTCCTACTGGTGTATGGGAATGAATCAACATACCAGAGGAACATGGATGAACAACTTAGTTTATAATATTCATCTACTTACGGGAAAAATTTCACAGCCAGGAAATGGACCCTTTTCATTAACAGGACAACCCTCTGCATGTGGTACTGCAAGAGAAGTAGGTACTTTTACGCATAAGTTGCCAAAAGGAGTTGTAATGAATGAAAAACATAGACGTCTGGCAGCAAAAATATGGAAAGTGCCTTATGAGCGTATTCCTGCTAAACCAACGTATCATGCTACAGAAATGTTTAGAGCAGTCGATCGTGGAGATATTAAATTTATTTGGACCCAAGTAACAAATCCACTGGTTTCATTACCTAAAACAAGTCGTTATCGTCCAGGTATGGAAAAAGACTCTTGTTTTGTAGTGGTTTCAGACGTTTTTCCAACACCAACATCTGATGTTGCTGATGTTATTTTACCAGCATCATGGCACATAGAAAAAAGTGGTTTATACGGAAACTCAGAACGAAGAACGCAACATTGGGATAAAATGGTAGAGGGTCCAGGAGAAACAACTCCAGACGCATGGATGACTATTGAAGTTGCAAAACGAATGGGTTATGGTGATTTATTTCCATATAGTGAAGAAAATCATGTTGAAGAAATTTACAACGAATACAGACAGTTTCATGAAGGAGCAAAACATGGAATGGCTCCATTAGAAGTTCTAAAGAAAGAATCGGGGGTAATCTGGCCGTATGTAGATGGAAAATCTACACAATGGCGCTTCAATGCAAAATATGATCCTGCATGTTCTAATGGAGAAGATTTTCATTTCTATGGGAAACCAGACGGCAAAGCTGTGATTTGGCAACGACCTTATGAACCCGCTCCCGAGGTTCCGGATGCAACATACCCTTTTTGGCTCAATACCGGAAGAGTTATCGAACATTGGCATACGGGCTCTATGACACGTAGGATTCCTGTGCTACATAAAGCGATGCCAAGTGCTTATGCCGAGTTTCATCCAGAAGATGCAAAAGCATTGGGAATTAGAAATGGAGAAAATATAAAAATAATTTCGCGTAGAGGGTCATGTATATTACCCGCATCAATAAATGAAAGAGGGTTGCCTACCAAAGGCCAGGTTTTTGTACCCTTCTTTGATGAAAACATGATGATCAATGACGTTACTCTGGATGCTTTTTGTCCGATTTCTAAAGAACCAGACTATAAAAAATGTGCTGTTAAAGTCGAAAAAGCATAGGTTATGAAAAAAAGACTAGGTATCATATCATTATTCACCCTTTTATTCATAGCGTTTATAGCCATCTGGAACTATAGCTATAAAAAAGGATTAGAAGAAGCATACATTCCTATTACGAATGGGACTCCTGTTCTTGAAATTCCTTCAGAAAAAGGAGTATTTACGCGATCAGAATTTGCTTTAGAATATCTTAATATGCCTGTTGACGAAACACATCAACGAAGTTTAGAAACATATTATAACAATAGAGCATACCCCGGAGCACCACCAAGTATTCCGCATCCTTTACTTAAAGGGGAAAGAGGCATAGGAGGCAATGCTTGTTTACAGTGCCATCAAAATGGAGGATTTGTAGAAAAATTTAATGCCTATGCACCCGTAACTCCACATCCCGAGTTGATTAATTGTAGGCAATGTCATGTAGCCCAAAAAGTCGAAACACTTTTTACCGCTTCAAATTTTGCAAAAGCGAATGCTCCCAAAGTAGGTGTAAATAATGCTTTGCTTGGCAGCCCTCCGATGATGCCACATGATATCCAAATGAGGGAGAACTGTTTGTCCTGTCATGCAGGCCCGGCAGCACCAAAAGAGATTCGGGTTACGCATCCAGAAAGAATAAACTGTCGGCAATGTCACGTTCCTGATACTCGTGAGTATGTTGATGTAGAAATTTTCACAAGAACTAATAGCCGTCAAAATGATTAAAAAAAATTATATATATATTTTAGGCTGTACCTTCATTTGTATACTTTTTTCTTGTAAACATAACGAAGGAGAATATCATAATATCACCGATAAAATAGAAGCCGAAAGTAAAAATTATCACGGCACCTCTATTTCTTCAGAACAACTTTTGGAAGGAATTGAAACCATAGAAATTACAGAAGGAGTACATACGTTTTTAATTCCCGAAAGAAAGAGTCAGATAAAATCATATGCCTGTACAGAATGTCACACAAAACCATTACGGGAATTAAAAAGCAATGATACTATTAAAAAGGCACATTGGGACATAAAGTTAGCACATGCCGATTTAAATACTATGAATTGTATTACCTGTCATAATGGTGAGGATATGAATAATCTACAAAGTTTAACCGGTAATTCGATCGATTTTAATCGTAGTTATAAGTTGTGTAGTCAATGCCATAGCAAACAGTTTAAGGATTGGAAAGGAGGCGCACATGGTAAAAAAGTTGCGGGTTGGGCACCACCAAGAGCATCAATGACCTGTGTGAATTGCCACAACCCACATAAACCTGGTTTTGACACCAGATGGCCGGCAGGGTTTAATTCTCAAAAAGTAAAAGAAAGAGAATAATATAAAATTGAAGATACAATATAACATACCTGTCACACTGAGCGTAGTCGAAGTGTATAATGAAAAATATCTTGACTCCGTTCAATATGACGGAGCATTCAACTTTATAAATATTAATTTATGAGTGATAACAAAAAATGGTTTTCTCTAAACCTTAGTAGTCCCAAAAAACAATCTACCGGATCGTGTGGTTGTGGAAAAACTTCCGGAGGGTGTGGTTCTCATGCCAACGATCAAATTAGTGATGAAGATTTTGATGCTGCTGTAGATGCTGCTATTGGTGATGAACGAAAGAAAGACGGTTTTGATCAAGTTTTTGATGTACAAATGGATCGCCGTACCGCGTTTAGGAAACTAACTGCGAGTTTACTAATTGGAGCCGGAGCTGTTAGCACATCATGTAGTGTTACCACCGGAGAAGATGCCAAAGAAAAAGCACAAATAGACTGGGAAGAACAATTCAAGGGCAACTACAAATTGATGACTGATAAGGAACGGAATGCCACTGTAGAACGATTGGTTCGTTCCTATCAATTACGCAAAGAAAAAACGATTACTATGTCTTCTCAAAATGCTGAAGAAGATGTACTGTTTGGTTATGCATTTAATATTTCTAAATGTCAAGGGTATATGGATTGTGTAAGTGCTTGTGTAGAAGAAAACAATCAGGATAGGAATTCGCAAATGGAATACATTCGTATTCACGAAATGAAGGATGGAAAAGGCTTTAAGTTCGATGATGCCGATGATAACTACTATCACGAAGTTCCGGCTGAAGGACATTTTTATATGGGTACCCAATGTTTTCATTGTGATAATCCACCCTGTGTCGATGTGTGTCCTGTACAGGCTACCTGGAGAGAAGATGATGGACTCGTTGTTATCGATTATGACTGGTGTGTAGGTTGTAGATATTGTATGGCTGCTTGCCCATATGACGGGCGAAGATTTAACTGGAGCACTCCCAAAGTTCCCGAAGAAGAAGTAAATAAAAACCAACATTATCTGGGAAATCGTATGCGCAAAAAAGGTGTGATGGAAAAATGCACTTTCTGCGTGCAACGCTCCAGAGCCGGTAAAAATCCAGCCTGCGTTGAAGCCTGCCCCACAGGTGCACGAATTTTTGGAAATTTATTAGATCCTGATAGCACTATACGCTGGGTACTAGAGAATAAAAAAGTGTTTAGGTTAAAAGAAGATCTGGGTACCGAACCAAAGTTCTGGTACTTTATGGATTGATAAGATTGTGTGAAGGATTGAAGCCCTTCGACAAGCTCAGGACAAGCTTTATCCTTTTCTGTTACTTCGAGCGTAGTCGAGAAGTAATAAACAAAAAGATATAGTGTAAAGCCTGAACCACTAGGGGCACACCAAAAAAATATTAAAATGAGACGACTTAAAGTTTTTACAAGTTTAGTAAAAGACAGTTTGGATGTTACTACCCAAGGATCAAAAAAATATCATTTATGGATGGCATTTTTAACCTTTGTAATGCTTGTAGGTATGTATTGCTATTCCGTGCAGTTAGAATTTGGTTTAAGTGCAACCGGGATGACCGATCGCGTGAGTTGGGGATTATACATCTCCAATTTTACATTTTTGGTTGGGGTTGCAGCAGCAGCTGTAATGCTAGTGATGCCTACCTATGTATTAAAGGATATAGATTTTAAACAAGCCGTACTTATTGGTGAAGGATTGGCTGTAGCGGCACTCATTATGTGTTTGGCTTTTGTAGTTGCCGATATGGGAGGACCTTCAGTATTATGGCACATGATACCTGGGATTGGAGTGTTTAATTTCCCAAATTCTATGCTCACCTGGGATGTTATTGTTCTTAATGGATATTTATTTTTGAATATTTCGATCCCTTTTTACATCTTATTTAGACGATATCAAGGAAAAACTCCAGACCCTAAAATATATGTTCCGGGAGCAATCTTGTCCGTTTTTTGGGCAGTAGCCATTCACCTGGTAACAGCTTTCTTATATCAGGGATTACAAGCAAGGCCATTTTGGAACAATGCACTATTAGGCCCTCGATTTTTAGCGTCAGCTTTTGCTGCTGGACCTGCTCTAATTATTTTGGTGCTGGCAATTATCAGGAACTTTACAGAATTCAAAATTGAAGACAAAACCATTAAGAAAATCGGAATGATCGTTGCTGTTGCTGCTCAGATCAACCTGATCATGTTGGTATCCGAATTATTTAAAGAATTTTATGCCCCAACACATCATAGTGAAAGTGCCTATTATTTATTCTTTGGTTTGCAAGGTAAAACAGCTTTACTACCTTGGATTTGGACCGCGATTCCTTTGAATGTGTTGGCAACTATAATTCTTACCTTCGGTAAACTGCGTAATAATCTGAATGTATTATATTTTGCTTGTTTCATTCTATTTGTAGCTATCTGGATCGAAAAAGGATTTGGATTAATTGTACCTGGATTTATCCCTGGGCCTTATGGAAAAATTGCGGAATACACCCCAACAGGAATCGAGATAGGAGTAACTATTGGGATATGGGCCCTGGGAGCTTTTATATTTACAATTTTGGCCAAAACAGCAATCAAAATAGAAACTGGAAGGTTGCAATTCAAAGGAAAATAAATACTTTTTCAATTAATAATTCAAGAAAAGTTAAATTTTACTGGTAATTGAGCCCGTACTTTCTTTTCAAAATAAAACCTGACAAATGTCATTTTTTAAGAAAAGGTTCACACATACTTTTGAGGCATAATCAAAATAAGTATGGGTGTTATTTATGTACTCTTAACGATTAGCATTGTTGTTGCCATTATCTTTTTCGTAGCATTCATTTTTTCGGTTAGAAATGGTCAGTACGATGACGTCTATACTCCTTCTGTACGTATGCTTTTTGAAGACGAACTCGTAAAAGAAAGCAAGGAAAAATCTTCAGTACCACCTAAAACTAAACAATCTTAATATGGAAATGGAACAGTTCTATTACGATAACAAAATCGTAAAAAAATTCTTGTATGCCACAATGCTTTGGGGTGTTGTGGGGATGGCAGTCGGACTCCTGCTGGCATTTATGTTTTTATTCCCCAACCTCACCGATGGTATCTCATGGTTAAGTTTTGGTCGATTAAGACCATTACATACCAATGCAGTTATCTTCGCTTTTGTGGGTAATGCTATTTATGCAGGGGTATATTATTCTACACAGCGATTGTTGAAAACCAGGATGTTTAGTGATCTCCTTAGTAATATTAACTTCTGGGGATGGCAATTGATTATCGTAGGAGCCGCAATTACACTTCCGCTAGGATTTACAACTTCAAAAGAATATGCCGAGCTAGAATGGCCATTTGATATTGCAATTGCAGTAATTTGGGTAGTTTTTGGATGGAATCTCATAGGGACTATTCTAAAAAGAAGACAACGCCATTTGTATGTAGCGATATGGTTTTACCTCGCAACCGTAGTAACAGTTGCTGTTCTTCACATTTTTAACAGTCTTGAACTTCCGGTAAGTGCTTTAAAAAGTTACTCAGTATACGCAGGAGTACAGGATGCCTTGGTGCAATGGTGGTATGGGCATAATGCAGTAGCATTCTTCCTAACCACACCTTTCTTGGGGTTAATGTATTACTTCATCCCAAAAGCAGCAAACAGACCTGTATATTCATATAGATTATCAATAGTACATTTCTGGTCGCTGATCTTTATATACATCTGGGCAGGGCCTCACCACTTATTATATTCTTCCTTACCAGATTGGGCACAAAATCTTGGGGTTGCATTTTCGATAATGTTGATCGCTCCGTCTTGGGGAGGTATGATCAATGGATTACTTACCCTTCGTGGTGCATGGGATAAAGTACGCACAGATCCAGTTTTGAAATTTATGGTAGTGGCTATTACCGGATACGGTATGGCAACGTTTGAGGGCCCTATGCTTTCTTTAAAAAATGTAAATGCTATTGCGCACTTTAGCGACTGGGTTATTGCTCATGTACATGTGGGTGCCTTGGCATGGAATGGATTTTTAACCTTCGGAATGGCGTATTGGTTAATTCCTAGATTATTTAAAACCAAATTATGGTCTACAGGATTGGCAAACGCACATTTCTGGTTAGGTACATTAGGAATCATCATGTACGCATTGCCAATGTATGTTGCAGGATTTGTACAAGCTTCTATGTGGAAACAATTTAATCCCGATGGAAGCCTTGTGTACGGTAATTTCTTGGAAACCGTAAACGAAATTATCCCGATGTACTGGATGCGTGCTATAGGTGGAAGTATCTATATCTTGGGGGTTTTCATTATGCTTTATAATGTAGTTCAGACTGTAAGAAATGGTAGTAAAGTGACCGATGAGTTGGCAGAGGCCGCTCCGTTAACCAAAGTAACTAGACATAGAACCGCAAAAGAAGGATACCATACCTGGTTAGAAAGAAGACCGGTAAAATTAACCATCTTTGCTACTATTGCTATCCTAATAGGGGGTGCTGTACAGATCATACCTACGTTAATGGTAGATTCGAATATTCCAACCATTACCAGTGTAAAACCTTACACCCCTCTTGAGCTTGAAGGTAGAGATCTTTACATCAGAGAAAGTTGCGTGTCTTGCCACTCGCAAATGATACGTCCTTTCCGAAGTGAAGTAGAACGATATGGCGAGTATTCTAAAGCTGGAGAATATGTATACGATCATCCTTTCCTTTGGGGAAGTAAACGTACCGGACCTGATCTGATGCGTATTGGCGGAAAATATTCAGATAACTGGCATTTGAATCACTTTTATGATCCACAAAGTACCTCATCCGGCTCCATCATGCCAAGTTATAAATGGTTAATCAAAAACAAGCTCGATCGATCGCAAACAGAAACAAAAATGGAAGCAATGGTCTCCCTTGGAGTGCCCTACACACCAGAGGAAATAGCCAGAGCGCAGCGGTGGATGGATGAACAAGCCACTCAGATCGAAAAAAATCTGTACACTGATCCCGATTTTGCCAAAACCTATGAAGCAGATAAAAAATATGCAAAAGAAAATGGGTTGGATTTTGTTGAAATGCGAAACCGAGAAGTGGTTGCCTTAATTGCCTATATACAGCGATTAGGAACCGATATTAAGGTAAAAACCGAAGAAATTGTAGGTAATAAGTAATTGAATTCTAGGTTTCCTCTCTCTCGAGGGAGAGGATTAAGGTGAGGGTGTTAATCAAAAATCCCCTCATCCTAACCTTCTCCCCAAGGAGAAGGGACTGCAAATAGCTATTAAAAAACTAACGTCATGCTAAAATTTGTAAAAGGTCATATGGAAAGTATTGAAGGCATAGAGATCTATCCCATGATTTCCCTGCTTATATTTTTCATCTTCTTTGCCGCCTTATTCTGGTGGGTATTCACGGCCAAAAAAGAACACATCAAAGAAGTTAGTAACATTCCATTAGAAACCGAAAACGATAAAGACTACACACTATGAGGACGACCGCATCATATTTACGAGTACTTGCTTTTTTACTCATTGCATATATATTAATAGAGCTTACGGTTGATTCTGGTTCAGCATCGGCCTTTATAGCAGAACCACTTGCCTGGTTAATTATTGGAATAGTTTTTCTTTTTGCCATCGCTATTGAAATTAGTTTTGCCGCATTCAAAAATGTACTATTTCAATCGTTAAAACCGGAAGCGCAAGAACGTTATTTACTTGCCGAAAAAGTAAAAAAGGAAAGCCAATTTAGATGGTTTAAGGACACCTATTTAAAACTTCTAGACAGCAAACCGGTTGAAGAAGAAGAAGAGATCATTCTAGATCATAACTATGATGGTATCAAAGAACTGGATAATAATCTTCCACCTTGGTGGGTATGGGGTTTTTATGCCACAATTATATTCGGAGTGATATATCTAGCTCGTTTCCATGTATTTAATGATTATACCCAAACCGAAGAATATGAAACTGAAATTGCCGAAGCCAAAATTGCTATAGAAGAATATAAAAAGACGGCCAAAGATCTGGTAGATATCAATACCGTAACCCTGCTAACCGATGCATCCGATCTTAGTGCGGGAAAAGCAATTTTTGCAACCAACTGTGTGGCATGTCATAAGGCTGATGGTGGTGGCGGTATTGGACCTAATCTTACCGATGAGTATTGGATTCTAGGAGGAGGAATTAAAAATGTATTCCGTACGATTTCTGAAGGAGGACGAGACGGTAAGGGAATGGTTGCCTGGAAACAAACCTTGAAACCTGCTGAAATGGCTCAGGTAGCAAGTTATCTCCTCACACTCGTAGGTACAACTCCTGCAGAACCTAAAGAAGCTCAAGGGGAAATATGGGTTGATCCAGATACACCAAAGGAAGAACCTGCTGAAGAAGAGATTCTAGAAACTGCCTCTGACTCGACGGCTATAACAAATGCTATGAATTAAAATATGTAAGAAAGAGTTTCCTCTCCCTTGAGGGAGAGGATTAAGGTGAGGGTGTTCATTAAAAATCCCCCCATCCTAACCTTCTCCCCAAGGAGAAGGGACTTCAAAATTTTTATAAAACCAAAACTCTATTGGAAACACCAATAAACGAAAAATTCAGAGATTCGATTGCTACTGTAAATGAGGAAGGAAAACGCGCCTGGGTGTATCCTAAAAAACCTAGTGGTAAATTTTATGAGTATCGTAAATGGGTTAGTTACGGGTTGCTGATTTTTTTATTTTCTGCTCCGTTTATTAAAATTAACGGAAATCAGTTTTTACTTTTCAATGTATTAGAACGTCGTTTCAATATTTTTGGAGCTCCTTTTTGGCCTCAAGATTTTCATTTGTTTGTAATATCGATGATTATTGGAGTAATTTTTATCACCCTTTTTACCGTTGCTTTCGGAAGGTTATTTTGTGGTTGGGTCTGTCCACAAACTATTTTTATGGAAATGGTTTTTAGAAGAATTGAATATTGGATCGAAGGTGATCGTGGTAAACAAATTCGTCTGGACAAACAGTCCTGGAATACTGAAAAAATAAGAAAACGTGTAACCAAATGGATCATATTCTTTGTTATTTCCTTCTTGATAGCCAATATTTTTCTGGCTTATCTTATTGGTAGTGATCAACTATTACGATACATTATCGATGGGCCGTTTAAACATGTTAGTACATTAATATCATTATTAATATTTACGGGTGTTTTCTATTTTGTATTTGCGTGGTTTAGAGAACAGGTATGTATTATCGCATGTCCTTATGGTCGTTTGCAAGGTGTACTATTAGATTCAAAATCTATTGTTGTAGCCTATGATTACAAAAGAGGGGAAAAAGAAACGGGCCGAGCAAAATTTAAGAAGAATGAAGATCGCCCATCTACCGGAAAGGGGGATTGTATTGATTGCTTCCAGTGTGTGCATGTCTGCCCTACCGGAATCGATATTCGAAACGGAACACAATTAGAGTGTGTCAACTGTACGGCATGTATTGATGCTTGCGATCACATGATGGAAAGTGTAAATCTACCCAAAGGGCTAATTCGCTATGCCAGCGAAGAAAATATTGCAAAAAAAGCGAAATTCAAATTTACACCTAGACTTAAAGGATATAGTGCTGTGCTTTTCATCTTAACCGGTGTTTTAATCGGAATGTCATTCTTAAGAAATGATGTCGAAGCCAATATTCTAAGGCTGCCAGGGCAACTCTATGAAAGAAAAGAAAATAATATCATTAGCAACGTGTACACCTATAAGTTGGTTAACAAAACTACTGATGATATCGAAGATGTTCATTTTGAACTATTATCACATAAAGGAAAAATAGAACTTGTGACGCACATAAACTTTACAGTTCCAAAGCAAGGACTGGCTGAAGGAACGCTGTTTATTGAAGTTAACGCTTCTGCTCTTAGCGGAGACAAAGACAAAGTGAAGATAGGCGTATATAGCAATGATAAATTAATCGAAACTACTACCGCTGCTTTTTTAGGGCCAAGAAGCTATAGATAAGTATGTGAGTGTTTTAGGACGCTTCTCTTTGAGTTTGTGAGTGGCTCCAATATAACGGATTAGGGATTCTGAATTTGAGCTATGAATAAAGAAGTGCTCCGTCAAATCATCCCACAAAATCTTAATAATCAAATTATAACAAAATAAAGAGGAAAGAAAAAGGAAAGTAACGTTGTAAAGAAGATGATGAGTATATGCGCCAAAAGTAGAAACCTCATCTCTCAAAAAATCACATACTAAAAAACTAAACATCATGAAAATTAACTGGGGAACAGCCATTGTACTCGTATTTATAGGATTCATTTCTTTTATTATGTATTTCGTTGTAAAAATGAATACTAACGATAAATACCAACACGATCTGGTTGCAGAAGAATATTATAAGGAAGAACTTGCTTTTCAAAAGGAAATCGATGCCGAAAAAAACGGGAAGGCCTTAAAAAATAATGTTATAATCAAAAAAGTACCTGAAGGTTTGGTTATTACTTTTCCTGAGGATAAAAACTATAGAGATATAACCGGTGTCATATCTCTATACCGTCCATCAAATAAGAAACTGGATTTTGAAATACCTATCGATTTATCAAATTCAGAATATATCATATCTAATGATAACTTAATAGAAGGGCGTTGGAATATCATCATTGACTGGAAGTACGAAAATACTTCGTATTTATTTAAACAATCATTTACTTACTAAATGTTAGTAACTGCATTCATATTAGGATTACTAGGAAGCTTTCACTGTTTAGGAATGTGTGGCCCTATTGCCTTTATGCTGCCTGTTAATAAATCAAATTCAATTCAAAAATTCTATCAGATTTCTCTATATCATTTCGGCAGATTACTAGCCTATAGCATTATTGGGTTATTTTTTGGATTGATTGGTAAAAGCTTGCACCTTTTTGGCTTACAACAGGGATTATCTATTGCAATTGGAGTTTTAATGATTCTTATGGTGTTAATCCCGTCTTCAATATTATTGAAATATAGTTTCTCCAAGCCTATTTACAAAATCATTTCAAAAGTTAAGAATGCGTTGGGAAAAGAACTTAAAAAGAAAACCCCTGATACTTTTTTGACTATTGGTTTTTTAAACGGTTTTCTACCTTGTGGATTAGTATATATGGCAGTTTTTGGAGCCATCGCCACTGGCCATATGCTTGATAGTAGTTTCTATATGCTACTTTTTGGATTAGGTACCATTCCTTTAATGACTATTGCAGTATATGCCGGTAACTTACTGAATGGAAAAGTGCGACAACATGTTCAAAAAGCGATTCCGGTATTTATTATTATAATCGGTTTACTATTCATTGTACGAGGACTGGGATTGGGTATCCCATATGTATCTCCAAAACCCGTAACCGAAATCGTATCAGCAGATTTTGAGTGCCATTAATAAAAAAACCTTCCGAAAATAACTTACATATAGGTTACAATCGAAAGGTTTCAGGTTTAATATCTTTTCACCTATTATAAGGCAGTAGATTTTTTATTCTTTTGCAATGCTTTACTTTTTTTGGCTAACACTTTTCGGTATTCATAAATCCCTTCAAATTTTACTCCATTCATATTTAAACATTCTCCATCTTTAAAGCGTATTTCTTGTTGATCTGGTGTTTGATAGGTACCAAAAGGATCCACAACTATATTATTTTTAAGAGTAATCGGTTTGCGAATTCGATCTTGAACAAGGTTCTTTACTTTAAAAACATCTCCATCTACTTTTACATAATGAAATTTATTTTGATATCTACTCTGCAATTGCGTTTGTGTAAGATCCTTATTTTCTTTCTTTATCTTATATCTATATTGATACTCGTTTCTATATCGAATACCATACATATCAAGACACTCACCATCTTTAAGCCGATATTGTTGACCATCTGCGGTCTTAAAACTTCCGTCAGAATAAAGAGTTGTGCAGTCGGCAAGCATAGTACTTTCTTGAAGCAATTCTTGATCACCATTAGTAACTTGTATCATATCACCATCTACATAAATTAAACTTACCTGATCAAGATTTTGGGCTAATATGGTTGCAGTTGTGAGAACCATCGTAAAAAACAATATTATTTTTCTCATGATTTTAAGGTTTAAAATTCTCAATAAAAGTACACTCCAAAAGCATAAAAAACGATGACAAATATCATCTTAAAACAAATTTTGAAACGGTTAATGATGGGATTTATAAGTGCCCTTCTCTTAAATTTATATTGTAACAAAGGTTACATAAATAGATATAGAAAAACCTTAAATTTAACCATCAAAAACGTATCTGCATATAATGAAAAGACGAAATTTTGTTAAGAAAACTGTATTAAGCTCTATGGCAACCATCATTGGTGCCGATATTGTTTTTGGATCCATAATGCCCAAAGGATATCTTCCTTTGGTTTTACAACAGGATCCTTATAAAATGTTCGATAAGGACAACGGAATGGAAGTGCTTAATGATAAACCCTGGAATATTGAAGCAAAAGCACATTTGCTAGACGATAAAATTACACCAAACCGATATATGTTTATTAGAAATAACGGGCTTATTCCTTCATCCATCGATGCATCTAAATGGACATTAACTATTAATGGTGAATCTGTAAAACAGCAAAAAACATATTCGCTTGAAGAATTGAAATCAAAATTTAAGCAGTATACCTATCAACTTACTTTGGAGTGTGGTGGTAATGGCCGTAGCGAATTTGATCCTCCGGCAAAAGGAAATCAATGGACAGTAGGAGCTGTCTCTTGTGCAGAGTGGACCGGTGTTCGATTGCGAGATATTTTGGAAGATGTAGGCATCACTGATGATGCTGTATATATAGGATATCATGCAGCAGATACCCACCTAAGTGGTGACCCTAAAAAAGAACCTATCTCTCGTGGAGTGCCAATAGCCAAAGCCCTACAAGAAGAAACCTTATTGGCCTTTAAAATGAATGGTAAAGATATACCATTGGCTCACGGATATCCCTTAAGATTAGTTGCCGGAGGATGGCCTGCATCTGCATCTGGTAAATGGGTGAATAGAATCAGTATCCGCGACAAAGTGCATGATGGCACCAAAATGACAGGTACAGCATATAGAGTACCCTGTGAATCTGTAGCTCCGGGAGATAAGGTAAAAGATGAAGATATGTGCATTATCGAATCTATGCCCGTAAAATCTTTAATTACCTATCCTAAATCTGGTGCAATGATTAACAAAGGAAAAAAATTAAACATTAGAGGTCATGCATGGGCAGGAGAACTTGAAGTTACCAAAATGGAATATTCAATTGATTTTGGTGCTACCTGGAAAGAATGTCCTTTAGAAAAACCCTTGAATCGATTAGCCTGGCATCATTTTTCTGCTTCGATAGATTTTCCAAAGAAAGGATATTACGAAGTTTGGGCCCGCGCTACCGACTCAAATGGTATTAGTCAACCTATGGTTTTACCCGGTTGGAACCCTAAAGGATATTTAAATAATGCCTGTCATCGCATAGCAGTAAAAGTGAAGTAGATGGATAAGCAAACGCAATTCAGACAACAGGTAAAAACTGTTTACCGATTCCTATTAGTAGTATTCGCTATGGTTGGACTGATTACTGTTGTTGGAATTTATCTTATTGCGGATCCATCACTATCTGCATTCAAAAAAACTACACCTGAACCAGAATATATAACTACTATAGAAGAGGATGAAGACAAAATAGAAAATGGAGTACATGTTAGAACAGGACTTATTGATGCCGAAGGTTTGATGACAGTGGTAAACAATTGTACAAATTGTCATTCTTCGAAACTTGTTATACAAAACCGAATGAACAGAGAACGTTGGATTGCAACGATACGTTGGATGCAGGAAACTCAAAACTTATGGGACTTAGGTGGTAATGAAGAAATTATAGTAAATTATCTTGTAACGAACTATCCCCCAAACAAAAAAGGAAGACGAGAAGTATTAACCGATATAGAATGGTATGAGTTACAGGATTAGTATAATTATCATTTCTGGATTATTAATTTTTTCTTGTTCTAAAACCAAGGAAAAAGTTGATACAACAGACACTTCTGTACTTGAAGCTGAAACCAAAACCTATTTTAATTCAGAACATATTATAGAGGCTGAAGAATTATTATTAATTTCTAATCAAAATAACATAAAAATAATTGATTTTAGAAAGCCTTCAGCATACAAAACAGCGCATATCAAAGGATCACTCAATATATACCGACCACATATAGAAGACACCTCATCCCCTTATAAAGGTATGATGGCCAAAAAAGAAAAAATTGAAACCTTATTTGGCAAATTGGGAATCAAAAATAATGACACGTTGATTGTATATGATGATCGAGGAGAGTGCGATGCAGCCCGTCTTTGGTGGGTTTTGAAGAATTATGGTTTTGAGTCTGTAAAACTACTAAATGGTGGACTAAAAGCTTGGAAAAAAGCTGGTGGAGTTGTTAATGCAAATACTGTAGCTGTCACTTCTTCTAAATTCACCTTACCTACGGATAGTCCTTTCGACTTATGGATTGGTAAGGAGGAAATCTTAGAGGTCCTTGCTTCAAGTAAAAATATTGTTATTCTGGATACCCGAAATACAGATGAGTATAGTGGTAAAAGGCAAAAAACAGGAGCTTACAAAGCAGGAAGAATTCCTAACAGTATGCTAATTGATTGGGCAGAAGCCATTGATTACAACAGGACTCAAAAGTTTAAATCATATGAAGAACTAGAATATCTATATAATAAAATGGGTATATCAAAAAATAACGCTATTATCACCTATTGTCACAGTGGAGTCCGATCAGCGCATACCACCTTTGTATTAACCGAGTTATTGGGCTATAAAAATGTAAGGAACTATGATGGTTCTTGGGTAGAATGGAGTTATTTTAAGGAGTTGCCTTTTGAGCAAGATAGTATCACAACATTAAAAAAATAGAGTATGGAAAAGTATATCGCCGCATTTACAGATGCATTTATGAACAGTGTTCACTGGACATGGAAATCTATACTATTTGAAGTCCCCTGGTATACAAATTATTTCTGGGGACTTACTGCAATTTCTTTATTAGTTTGGGGACTAGAAATTGCTTTCCCCTGGCGAAAAAATCAATCTGTTTTCAGGAAAGATTTCTGGATGGATGGATGCTATATGTATTTTAACTTTTTCCTTTTTGCTATAGCAGTAAGTGGGTTTTATAGATTTCTGGGATTGGTCTTCGGAGATCTCGGCATCTCTGCAACGACTTTTACAATAATAGATATTTCTAGTTGGCCTATGTGGGTACAATTATCTGTATTCTTTATCATCCTTGATTTTGTACAATGGTTTACCCATGTTTTATTGCACAAATATCCATTCTTATGGAGGTTTCATAAAATACATCATTCTGTAAAAGAAATGGGATTTGCCGCTCACCTGCGCTACCATTGGATGGAAAATATTTTTTATAAACCCTTAAAAACTCTTGGAGTAATGATATTGGGTGGTTTTGAACCCGAACAAGCCTATATCGTTCATTTCTTTGCCATTGCAATTGGCCATCTTAATCACGCTAATATTAAGATCACATGGGGACCCATGAAGTATATCTTTAATAATCCAGTGATGCATTTGTATCATCATTCTTATGTATTACCAAAAGGTTCTTATGGAGTTAATTTTGGGATTAGTTTAAGCCTTTGGGATTATATTTTTAAAACCAATTATATTCCTGAAGATAGTGGCACTATTGAAATTGGTTTTCCTGGGGATGAAAAAATACCTAAAAACTTTCTTAAGCAGATTATGTATGGTTTTGGAAAACGGAAATAAAAAAATTAAGAACAGGTACCCCAATTATTTAAGTGAAACAACTGGGGTGCCTGTAATTTATTATTTCCAGATTAAATACCCTCCTTTTAAATCATAGATTTTTGTAAATCCCATTTTTACCAACTTTCTGGCAGACACCTGACTTCTTCCGCCAGAACGGCAATAGATATATACGGGAAGATCTTTATTTAGTTTCTTAAAAGATTCTTCAAATAAATCTTTCTGAAAAAAATCGATATTTATTGCACCATCTATATGTCCATTTTTGAATTCTTTTGGAGTGCGTACATCAATAAGTTGCACTTGTTTATTTGTTATTGCCTCTTTAAATGTACTTGGATTCAAAACTTCTATCCTTCCAGAATCTTGAGGCTTTTTTCCGAAAAATAACCCTGATAAAAACATCATTATAAAAATACTTTTCATTCAACTTTTTTAAAAAAGGAAGTAGCATGCTTATGATAAACTACTCCCATCAACAACCAATCATAGTGTCCTATGCCACAAAAATATATTTCAATTACCTTAATTGCAGTAACAAAAGTTACACAGTAAGGTTTATAAATAATTAAAAAAGATAGTAATTATACGGTCATTGAGAACAAACTCGTTTCGGGTTTGTTACGTTGCAAATGAAGGTCAAAAGCCATACAGATATTACGTACAAAAGGTTGGCCCTTTTTTGTTACTTTAATCCCAAAACCTGATATCTCTAGCAGGGCATCTGATTCCATTTCTCTTAATTGAATCAACGTTTCCGGAAATGTATCAAAATATAGGTGATTCTGATCCCAATTGGTTTCAAAATGACACATCAGATTTAGTATATGCTGCCTTATAATCTCATCTTCTTGATTTAAAATATGCCCGCGATAAACCGGAATAATCCCTTCATTAATTAAATGCTGATATTCCTCTATTCCTTTTACATTTTGAGCAAAGCCATACCAACTATCGCTAATCGATGAAACTCCCAAGCCAATCATCATTTGTGTTTTTGAAGCGGTATACCCCATAAAATTACGATGTAGTGTTTTGTTTTTCATTGATTGATATAGTGAATCAGTCTGTAAGGCAAAATGATCCATTCCTATTTCTACATAACCAACTTCAGATAATAATTTTTTTCCTATCTCATACTGCTTACGTTTTTGTTCGGCTGTTGGTAGATTAGATTCATCAAAACCACGTTGTCCATTCCCTTTTTGCCATGGCACATGTGCATAACTGTAAAACGCCAACCGATCAGGAAGCAATTCTTTTGTTTTAAGGATCGTATTGATTACTGCTTCTTCGGTTTGAAAAGGTAATCCAAAAATAATATCATGACCCACAGAAGTAAACCCTACTTCTCTTGCGGCTTCAGTAATATATTTTACATTTTCAAAAGACTGTATTCGATTAATAGCTTTTTGTACCGTTTCATTATAGTCCTGTACACCAAAACTTACTCTTCTAAACCCTACATCATACAAAGCTTGCAAATGTTCCCGAGTTGTATTGTTTGGATGACCTTCAAAACTAAGCTCACAGTTTTCTGCTCGTTCTGCGTGCCAGAAAATACCATTGATCAGATATTCTAAATTTGTGGGAGAAAAAAAAGTAGGTGTACCACCCCCTAAATGCAGTTCTTTTATTTTTGGTTTGGTTTCAAACAGATTTAAATACAGTTGCCATTCTTTCAATACGGTACGAATGTAAGGCATCTCTAATTCATGCCGTTTGGTAATTCTTTTATGACAACCACAAAAGGTGCACATGCTCTCGCAAAATGGTAAATGAATATATAAACTTATCCCTTCTGTATTATTACTTTCTTCAAATGATTGTTGTACTGATTTTGTCCAATTTTTTAATGAAAAAGTAGTATTATCCCAATACGGAACGGTTGGATAACTTGTATAACGGGGTCCAGGTATATTGTATTTATTAACTAAGCTTGTAGACATTATGGGTGTTTTTTTGTGAAGTTTAATAGCGTCAAATAAAAATCATTCATGCAATACCAAAAATGGAACACTGGTGTGATAACTTATCTTCTCTATAGTTGGATGAAACAAAATACGTTGAAAAAAATTAAGATTTTTGGCAATCATGGTGATCATATCAATATCCCGACTCTCTACAAAACACTGTACAGCCTCTTCGATATTGGGATTAGACAAAAAATGAAAACTATGATCTATTTCCTCTTGCAGATAATCATTTAAAAAATCCTTATTCTTTTTTTGTAAATCGGTTAATTCCTGTTCTTTTTTGGCAATATGCAATACTCTAAGAGAGGCACTGTTCATTCTAAGAACATTTGTAATCGTATTTAATACCCTACTTTTATAATACATATTATAATCGGTAGGAAATGCAATTTCTCTGGGTTTGATATACTTAGCTTTTTCTGGGATTACCAGGACAGGGCATTTTACTTTGGTAATCACATCACCGGTATTACTGCCAATAGTCTTCTCTTTAAGACCCGATGCACCTTTGGTACCCATAACAATAAAATCAATATTTTTTTCGGTTACTTGCTTTCTTATGGCATCAATAAAAAAGATGTATTCGTGAATCTTAAAAAAGCGATGTTTTGTATTAAGAGGTTGTTTTTCGATTTTTTTTAATAATCGTTGCATTTGTTCTTTATCACTGTGCGCCACTTTTTCGACCACTGTATCCTTTGTATCATAAAAAGACTCTCCTCCTATCATTTCTTCATAAGTGGATACATGCAAAAAATAAAAATTACATTTTATCTTTTTAAAAAATGATAACGCATATATAACGGCATTCCATGAATTGTCCGAAAAATCCGTGGGAATCAGGATGTTCTTCATCTTTAATACTTTCTAATACAACAAATGTATCAGGATGCGTTGATGAAAAGTATGACAAAAATCAGTTTACCTGTAGAATGTTTTTTTATTCGACCAACTGAAGGCCTCCTAAATCTAGAATCCTAATATTACGGCCTTCAATTTCTATTAGGCCATCTTTTTTGAAACTTGATAGGGTACGAATTAAACTTTCGGTAGCAATCCCTGCCACGCTTGCTAAGTCATTTCGAGAAATTTTTATGCTTTCTTCTGGCTTTTTGTTAAGGATTTCGGCAAATTGAAGTATTGTTTGGGCTGTTTTTTTGCGTACAGAGCTGTATGCCATTTGTAGTAGTTGTTCTTTTATTTCTGAAAGGTTATCAGTAAGTAATTCCATTACTTCCAGAGAAATATTCTTACTCTTCTCCAAAATATCTTTCAGATTACTTTTTGATATTCCCGCCAATTCAGAATCTTCAACAGTGGTAGATGATTCTTGATAAGGAACATTGTCTATAAATGAGGTAAACCCAAGAAAATCATCAGCTTTGTATAATGCTGTAATCAATTCTTTGCCATTTTCGTCCATCTTATGGGACTTAATCACTCCTTTCAGAATTAAATAAACCTTATTAGAGTGCTCACCCTCTTTATAAATTATTTCTCCTTTTTTATATTCAGAAATCTCTCCATGATCATCAAAAAAATTCTTCAGTTCATGAAGATTTCTAAGCCCACTGTCTTCTTTATGACCTGTTACTTTTTGAGTTTGCTCCTCGAGTAAATTTGCAATGATTTGTGCTTTGGCCAAACGACTTTCGATAGCACTAAGCAATTCTTCTTCTTCAAAAGGTTTGGTAAGGTAATCATCGGCTCCCAAATCCATTCCTCTTCGTATTTCTTTATGTTCTGTCCTAGCAGATAAAAATATAAAGGGGATTTGACTTGTATTTTTATCGTAGGACAAAGCCTCAAGAACACCATAACCATCAACCTCGGGCATCATAATATCACAAACAATAATGTCGGGTTTTTCTTCTTTTGCTTTGGTTATACCTATTTTTCCGTTTGGAGATGTAATTACTTTATAATCTGAAAGTTCTAAAAGTTCAGCGGTATTTTCTCTAAGCGCTGTATCATCCTCTATTAATAAAATGGTTTTCATTGTTTGCCGTGATTAGTAATAATAGGTATTTTAACGATAAATGTTGATCCTTGGCCTTCTTTACTCGTAAAAGTAATACTCCCACCAAGGTTTTCCAAATGACTTTTTACAATGTTTAATCCAATTCCGGTTCCTTGGTCCAACAAAGCATTTTCTGCCCTAAAATATCGTTTAAAAATAAACTGTTGTTCTTTTTCTGGAATACCAATTCCTTGATCTATGATCCTAAAGGCGAGCATCTCATTCTCAAAACTTACTTGTAAATCGATTACCGTATTTTCTCCAGAATATTTTACGGCATTATGGATAAGATTAGATAAAACGAGTTCTATGATCTTCTCGTCAAATTCAACCATATAATCATCAATATCAATGGGATAGTTTATTCGCTGCCCGTCTTTAAGCAACATATTGGCGTTATAAACTACTTCATTAATCACTTTGCTAAGGGGAAAATGACTAAACTTATAATTTACTTTGCCCGTTTCTAAACGTTCAATAGACAAGAAATCATTAAGGATATTATCCAGGTACTTTACTTTATTTTTTATAGTATCCAGATGTTTATCTCTCTTGAGTTGCTGTTCTTCTTTGGTGTATTTTCCAATTAATGTTGCAGAGGTAAGAATACCTCCAAGAGGCGTTTTAAATTCATGAGAAACCAGTGATAAGAATTTGGTTTTCAACTCATTAAGATCTCTTTCTTTTTTTAAGGACTCTTTCATCTTGGCCTCGGCTTCCTGTCTAAGTTTTACTTCTTCTTTGAGCTCCTTTATAGTATGATGTAATTCTTCTGTTCGTTCTTCTATTTTATGTTCGAGTTGAGTATTTAACTCCTTGATTTTTTGTTCATGTTCTTTACGTTGAGTGATATCGATAATTAATGCCATTACATAATCATTATCATAAATAGTAAAGGGATTAAGTCCTGCTTCAACAGGGAACTCTGTACCATCTTTTCTTACACCAAAAAGATCTCTGCCTCGACCCATATTTCTTTTTTCACTATGGGTAACAAAACCTTCAAAATGATCTTTATGACTGTGATGATATTTTTGTGGTATTAGCACATTCAAGCTTTTTCCTAAAAGTTCTTTAGTATCATATCCAAATATCTCGTCGGCCGATCCATTAGTGGCCACGATAATTTGATCTTTATTTACTACTACAATTCCCTCCGAAACTGCTTCAGAAAGAATTCTAAAAACATTACTCTGTTTTTCAAATACCTTCATACAAGGATTTTGGTTGTTTATTCTTTTTAAATTGGTTGTTTGTATAAAATATAAATTGGTCTATAAATATAATCTTTATCCTTCAGATAATTCTTACAAAAACTCATTAAATGATGAGACTTCAAAAATAATACAATCAATTATAAAAACTGATATCTATCATTTCTTATTAACGCCCCTTTGGATACTTTAACCAAAAATTATGAATCATGAAAGGTGTATTAAACTTAGGGAAACTCTTCAATGTTAACATTGAAATCCATTGGACCTTCATCTTCATCTTATTATGGGTACTATTTTTAGAACTAAAATCGGGGGGGACATTTCAAAATGCTATGATGAGCATTGTTTTTATCATGCTTCTATTTGTCTGTGTGGTGTTTCATGAGTTTGGACATATACTTACTGCCCGAAAATTTGGGGTAACCGCCAAAAAGATAACATTGCTACCAATAGGAGGTGTTGCCGCTATGGAAACCATACCAGAAAACCCTAAGCAAGAACTTTTGATTTCGTTGGCAGGCCCTGCTGTAAATATTTTAATTGCTCTGGTGCTATCATTGTTTATAAATACTTCTTTTTTCTTTGACCAGGACCCTGGACAAGTTGAAGAAGCATTGAGTCATGTTACTCCTCAAAACTTATTGATTTATCTTTTTTCAGCCAATATAGCCTTAGCGATATTTAATTTTATTCCGGCATTTCCTATGGATGGTGGCCGGGTATTAAGAGCTATACTCGCCATGAAAACCGATCGTGTTACGGCCACCAATATTGCTTCTGGTATCGGGCAATTTATTGCACTGGTTTTTGTATTTGTGGGTATCCTGTATAATCCGTTTCTTATTGTCATTGCGTTGTTCATTTTTTTTGGTGCCTATGGCGAAAACAAAATGGTACGACAACTCGCATTATTGAAAGGTCATAAAGTACACGAAGCTATGCTTACCAACATCTCTGTCCTAAAACCAGATAATACCATTGAAGATGCTATCGAACTTTTGCTTTCTGGTACAGAAAAAAACTTTGTGATCACCCAAAACACAAAAATTACAGGTATTCTTTATCATAAGGACATCATTAGAAATTCTAAAAACAAAAGTTTATCAATACAAGATGTTATGTCGAAATCTTTTAAACATATTGATGTTCGTGCAGATTTAAAAGAAATTTTTAAACTAATCAATACCGAAAAAAAAGACTTTTTTGCGGTCACCGATAATGACATATTAGTTGGTGCTATCGATTTAACTAATTTGAGTGAGTTTATGCTAATTCAAAGTAATTTGATAACTCGATAATTTTATCATTTTACATGATTACAACTGATTAATATCATAAAAATCCTCAAGAACTCATATTAACTTTACTTTAATAAAAATTACTAAAGAATATACCCATGGAAACTTCACAAAACATAGGAGTTACATTTTATCAAAACTTAGGAAAGCTATTCTACGCTATAGCTGCTTCAGATAATGTAGTTCGTGAGTCAGAATATGAATCGCTTAGAAAAATCGTAAAATCAGAATGGTTAGACGTAGATGATATCGAAGATGAATTTGGTGCTGATGCTGCTTTTCAGATTGAAATTGTTTTTGACTGGATGGATTATGAAACCCCTAATGCAGAATCCTGTTTTCAGGAGTTCGAATCTTTCTACAACGAACATAAATCACGTTTCACAGATCGTATAAAAGATTTGATCTGGGATACGGCTAATACAATTGCCAGTGCATTTTCTGGTAAAAATAAGTCAGAATTAATTATGCTAGGCAGGCTTAAGTTGATTTTTGAAAAATAATAACGAATACTTATTCTTAATCGGAAAATGAAGTTCATTGATTATTATAAAATACTTGGTATTTCCAAAAATGCTTCTGATGCTGATATCAAAAAAGCATACCGCAAACTAGCTCGAAAATATCATCCCGACCTAAATCCAAATGATAAAGAAGCAGAAAAGAAATTTAAAGAAATCAATGAAGCCAACGAGGTATTGAGTAATGCTGAAAATCGAAAAAAGTACGACCAGTATGGTAAAGATTGGCAACATGCGGAAGCGTTTGAACAAGCTAGACAATCACAACAACATAGTGGATCAGGTAGACAACAATATTACAGTGATTTTACTGAAGGTGATTTTTCAGACTTTTTTGAATCGATGTTTGGAGCAGCAGGCAGAAGCTATAGCCGTGGTCAGGTAAAATTTAGAGGCGAAGATTATAATGCAGAACTACGTCTTGATTTAATGGACGTGTATAAAACGCATAAAAGAACGCTTACCGTTAACGGAAAGAATATCAGAATCACTATTCCTGCCGGTGTTGAAAATGGTCAAACCATAAAAATTAAAGGGCATGGAGGGCCAGGAATGGGTGGTGGACCAAATGGAGATTTATACATCACATTTGTTATAGAAAATAGTAGCATTTTTAAACGTGATAAAAGTGATTTACACCTCAATAAAGATATCGATCTATTTACGGCAGTATTAGGAGGTGATATCACCATAAATACTTTGGACGGAAAAGTAAAATTAAAAGTAAAGCCCGAAACGCAAAATGGTACCAAAGTAAAACTTACAGGAAAAGGGTTTCCCAGATATAAAAAAGAAGGGCAATTTGGGGATTTATATGTTACATACACGGTCAAAATCCCAAAAAACCTTTCCGAAAGACAAAAAGAACTATTTAGAGAGTTATCCAAAACATAAAAGAATACTGCAATGATGAAGGAAAAACTTATACCGGCCGTAGAATTTTGTACCAGTCACCAGGTAGAATTCTCATTCATACATTCATTGCATGAATTTGGGCTTATAGAAATTATAGAAGTTAAGCAAACCCCATTTTTGCACTTAGAAGAATTGCCCAAATTAGAACAAATTCTACTCTTCAATAAAGAACTGGAAATTAATCTTGAAGGAGTTGAAGTCATTATTCGATTGCTAGAACGTGTCAATCAGATTCAGAATGAAATGAACATCCTAAAAAACCGATTGAAGCTTTACGAGAATTTGTGATTTTAATTTAACCTGAGTTTTATGAGTTACTCGCTTTTTTAATAACTTTCTATACTATATCTTCATAACGTGAGTTTTTAAAAATCACCCTTTTAACGTTGCCAATTAGCTGATCAATATCATATTTTTATATAAGAAACTCGACTACATTTATTATGATGTAAACATACAAATATGCCCAGACCTAAAACGAAGAAAGAATTGATTGAGTTTAGTAATGCGAATTACAAAAGGTTACTTGATTATGTTAATTCCTTTTCACAGGAGAAATTGGCTTCTGAATTTCCTAAAGGACTTTTGAATAGAAATGTTAGAGATGTGTTGGCCCATCTTCATCATTGGCATTTAATGATGATGGATTGGTATATTGTTGGTATGGCAGGAAATAAACCCGATATGCCCGCAAAAGGATATACCTGGAAAATGACACCAGAGCTTAATCGAGAAATATGGAAAAGATATACTAATGAGACCCTAGAAAAAGTTAAAAAACAATTACAAGATTCATTTGAAGAACTCCAAAAAATAATCAATAAACATTCTGAAGAAGAGATATTCGAAAAACGAAAATTTAAATGGACAGGTACTACTTCGTTGGCCTCCTATCTGATTTCAGCTACTTCCAGTCATTATGATTGGGCATATAAATTAATCAAAAAATGCATTAAATAGTACATAAACTATTTGATCACATAACTATCTATCTTATGAAAACATTAATCACATGTCTTATTTTTTTAAGCTTTGTAGCTTGTAAAAAAGAGACTTCGCCTCAAAAAAATTCTGAGCCTCAAACCATAGAAAACGAGCAAAACCAAGACCAAAATAGTACAGACTCTACATTAGTTTTTTCAGAAAAAGAACTTAACAAGGAGAAAACCAAGGCTATCAAACGAGAGCGCTTATTAAAGGCAGAAGATGATAAACCCAATCTACAACAACTGTTAGTTTCAAAAAGTTTTTTCAAAGAAGAGGATCTATATATTCTGGATTACCAATATCCATACCTTAACGAGAAAATTGATCGTGGATACTCAGTTTTTAACAATTTCATCAAAGAAAACTATCTGAATATTGAAAAAACTGAAAATCAAATCCTAGAAGACAAGGAATTACTTTGCGATACCTTAAAAATTGATAGATTTAGAGATAAAAGAATTATCGATTACAAAATTTATAATGTGAATGATAAAATGTTGAGTGCCGTGCTTTATAAAGAGAACTATTATTCGGGCATGCGGTATTCGACCTATCTTTTTGATTGTGTAAACTTTGACCTAAAAGATCACTCTTTTGTGTATTTTGATGATTTCTTTGTGGCCAACTCTGAAGAAGAAATATACAACACTATAAATACCCTTATAAAAGAAGGAATTGAGTCAGGGGAGTTGTATTACGAATGTTGGGAATTATCAAAAGGAGATTTTAAAGCATATAAAAACAATTTTGTAGTAAATGATGATATCGTCGAGTATTATTTTGACGATTGTGTGATCTGCCCATCATATACAGGAACCTATTCTGTAGAAATTCCTATCAAAAAAATTATGCATCTAATAAAAAAGTTTAATTACCATCCAGAAGTGGGGTAACTCGTTTGATTATCATAATTTTGAAGATAAATTAAATCTATGAAAAGTAGTTTTAGCAATATTATAGATTCGGAAATTCCCGTTTTGGTTGATTTTTTTGCCGATTGGTGTGGTCCGTGTAAAGTACTCGCTCCCATATTAAAAGAAGTGAAAGATGAATTAGGAGATAACATCAAAATTCTTAAGATCGATGTAGATAAAAACCAACCCTTATCTACAAAATATCAAGTTCGTGGTGTACCAACTATGATTTTGTTTAAAGACGGAAAACAACTGTGGAGACAATCGGGAGTGTTACAAAAAAATGATATTATAAGCGTTATCAATTCATATTAATAGTCATGCAACTTAATCAATACATAGATCATACCCTTCTAAAAGCAAATGCAACTGTACAAGATATTAAAAACCTTTGCACTGAAGCAAAAGAACACAATTTTTATGCTGTTTGTGTAAATAGTTATTATGTTGCTCTTGCCGATAGTGAACTCATGCATACCGATATAAAAGTAGCCTCGGTTGTTGGGTTTCCATTAGGATCAATGACTACTCGGGTTAAGGTATTTGAAGCCAAACAATGTATTGATCAGGGTGCTGATGAAATTGACATGGTACTTAACATTGGTTTGTTAAAATCAGGATATCATAAAATTGTAGAAGATGAGATTAGAGCTGTCAAAAAGGTAATTGGAGATAAGGTTTTAAAGGTAATTTTTGAGAATTGTTACCTCACCGATGAAGAAAAGAAAATTGCTTGCAAACTATCCCTTAACGCTGGCGTAGATTATATAAAAACTTCAACAGGGTTTGGTACAGGCGGAGCAACTTTAGAAGATGTTCAACTTATGAAAAATGAAGTTGGTGATCAGTTAAAAATAAAAGCTTCGGGAGGTATTAGAGATATCGAAACTGCTAGAAAATATATTGATTTAGAAGTTTCAAGAATAGGTACCTCATCGGGAATAGCAATTGTAACTTCAAACTAATAAAAAATGAGCGTACATATTGCAGCCAAACAAGGAGAAATTGCAGAAACCGTTTTGCTTCCTGGAGATCCCATGCGTGCCAAATGGATTGCAGAGACTTTTTTTGACAATCCCTTTTGTTATAACCAGATACGAGGAATGTTAGGCTATACAGGAACCTATAAAGGCAAACGTGTATCTGTTCAGGGAACTGGAATGGGCATCCCTTCTGCGTTGATCTATTGCCATGAATTAATTAATGATTATGGAGCCAAAAACCTAATTCGTGTGGGGTCTGCCGGCTCTTATCAAAAAGAGGTTAACATACGTGATATTGTAATCGCAATGGCCGCATCCTCGACATCAGGAATCAACAATTCAAGATTTATTAATTCTGATTATTCTCCTACGGCCAATTTTGAATTATTCATGAAAGCTGCCCAATATGCCCAGGATCATAATATCCCAATAAAAGCCGGAAACGTATTATCCTCTGACGAATTTTATGATGATGACCCTAATTCTTATAAACATTGGGCCAATTTTGGAATACTATGTGTAGAAATGGAAGCTGCCGGTTTATATACGATTGCCGCAAAATTTAATGTAAAAGCATTGGCGATTCTTACCATTTCCGATTCTTTGGTAACGGGTGAAAGAACTTCTTCTGAGGAACGCGAAACCACCTTTAAAAAAATGATAGAGATTGCATTAGGTACCTTATAAAAAAACCGGTATGGTGAAAATCATCCTTACCGGCTATATCCGCACTATTCTGAAAATGGGTTTAAATCTTAAAAGTAATCACCGGCTTATTCGCATGATTAGCAATATCCTCTCCTATACTTCCACTAAAGAAATGAGCTAACCCTCTACGGCCGTGCGTTGGTATGGCAATCACATCAGCATCTATTTTGTTACTGTAATTAAAGACTCCACTTTCTACAGTATAATCGCTATAATAAACAACTTTGTCATGCACCTCCAGGTTTCCGGCATCTGCCTTAAACAAAAACTCTTTAACACGTTCTTCCATCTGTCCTGAACTTTTAAACTGGTCCCCAGGTAGATTTATATATAATAGATTTACATTTGCCCCCATGGCCTCAAACAACTTCATAGCATTGTGATATGGGCGAAGGTTTTCTATTTTAAAATCGCATACAAATACGACCTCTTTCATCTTAAAATCGTCTCCAGGATTTTTAATAACCAACACAGGAATATCTGAAGAACGCACCACTTTTTCGGTATTAGAGCCAATAAAAACTTCTTCTCGTAAACCGCTTACACCGTGAGACCCCATTACGATAAGGTCCACATCATTTTCATGAGCTACCTCATTGATTTCACTAAATATTTTATAATTCTGAACAGTTTCTGTTACTTTAATTCCTTTTAGATATTCTTTGTCCAGGAAAGTTTTAAAGCGTTTTTCAGCAAGTTTCATATAATACACAGCTTCTGCTACTTCCTGGGCCTCATTTTTGGTAAGAACTGCTTCAGAAAGCCCCAACATATGCAATACTATAATTTCTGCATTTTGTTGTTTGGCAATTGTTGAAGCAACCCGCAATGCATATTCTGAATAATCAGAAAAATCAATAGGTACAAGAATTTTTTTCATGTTTTCGTTTTTTAGGGTTTTCTGTTTTTACAAGATCTAAAGTATAAGACAGAATATTCAAATACTATGACAATTATCATGACTATCCTTCCTCGAAGTCTATAACTTTATATATCAATAATTTATATCAAACCGAAAATCAAAAAACCTTTCAGTCATGGCACTCAATTTTAATCAATATGCAAAAGAAGCGTATACCTTTTTGAAGGAATATGCTCATGAAATGAACCTAGATGACAATCCAGATAAAGCGGCACGAATTTTATCTTCTGTGCTACATGGGTTACGAGAAATTATTTCTACTGAAGAATCTTTACAATTGTTGGCGCAATTACCAATGTTTTTAAAAGCAGTTTACGTAAACGGATGGAGAATAAAGGCCAAAAAGGACAAAGTAAAACACATGGAACAATTTATTGATTTGGTACGATCCTATGATGGGGTTACCTCTATCTATGATTTTGAATCCAATGAAATAGCAGAGCATTATATACGAACCACATTCTTTGTATTGCGAAAATATATATCACCAGGAGAAATGCAAGATATAAGAGATGAATTACCTAAAAACCTAAAAAATATAATTTTTGATAAATTGTTTTTTTAGAGATCACAAATATCTAATTCAATTTGGGAATCGCTGTTAATCTTGCAATAATCTTATCTGCAAAATCCTGGACTTGTTTTATATTGGATTCTCCTGTAATTGCATCAACTTCTTTCATATGATAGGTGCCTTCGCCCGAAGTAGTCAATACAACCATTTTTTCTTGTTGATCCATTGTTTTTTCAATAAACTGTCTTACGGCGAAAGGTGGTTTCCAATTTTCCCAAGTATGGATAATCACAATCCCCGAATATTCCTCGGGTGACATATCTTTCAACAAAGAAACATCGATAACCTTGATAAATACCGAATCGGATTTGTAGTGACTTACTATTCTATTGGTTATGCTATCTTTAAATGCACTTCCCTGAGTAGCAATTAGAAGTTTACGCTCAAAATCCGGAGTATTTACCTGATACGGTTCGGTTATTTCCATAGAATATTCAAATTTGTACCAAATCGAAAACAGGAAGAACAGTACAATAGCCGATAAAATGATCCATAATACTTTTCTTGGTCGTTTCATTTTTAAGTTATTTAAGAGGTTACTTACTAAAATATAGAACTCTACATAAGAAAAATATGACCATAATCATCTTACAAACAAAAAACTACTAATTAGAAACTCGAAGTTGTTCTGTTTCTTCTTTTTTTGGTAGTATACTTTCATATTGCATCTGAAGCACTATTGCATTTACATAATCTTCTATTTTAAGCTGTACCAATTGATAATCATAAATATCCAGGCACATTCCCCATAACAATACAATCTCTTTTTCCTCAAAAATATAGATGTCGGTTTCAAGGTGGTATATTTTATAGCTCTCCAGCTGTCCCTTTACGGCATCCATTTTTTCTTCGACGCCAGTAACCGTGGTAATCATAAAACTATCAAAGTTTTTTTGAGTAATGATTTCTATAAGCTCATTTAACTCTTCTTCTGCTTTGCTCGCCTCTGTAAAAACCATCGAAGAAACCTCGGTACTTCGATAAGCATCAATACCATGACTTACTAGTTTTTCTTTCATTTTTTTTTCAAAAGTTTTGCGAGCCTCAAGATTATCTGTTAAACCAATAATTACAATTTTTTTTGGTGTAAGGGTGATTACATTTTCGGTCTTCTTCTTATTTATATGTGGTGCTATGGTTTGTCCGTAGACGGTTCCGAAGGTGATAAACAAAAAGAGTAGGCCTATTATCTTTTTCATTTTTTTCTGTTGAAAGGACAATGTACTAGTATATGATACTACAAGCTATGATCTTTATCATGCTTAGGACATCTCTTTTTTTAAATATAGCTAAAGTGAAAACCCTGTTTTTAATGACAATATCCTTTTTAATTCTTCAGTAGTAGTTGGATCTATTAAGTTCAAGGCTTTCACATCACACAATTCTTCTACCATTCTTCGTCCTGCAAGGGTATTTGTTGAAATCCCTGTTACAATATCTGGAATGATATCAAACGCCTTCATAAGCCCATAAACCGCATAGGGATCTGAAGCACTTAGAATTGTGCATTTTATTTGTTCTCTTATTGCATTAATCGCGATATCACCATTATACGGTTCTAGCGGTGATGCTCCTATTTCGATCACTGCCACCTCTGCTTTTTGTGATTCGATTTTACTTAGCAACAGCTTCAGTTTTTCTTTATATTTTTCTCTTGGATAAATTGAGGATGGTAATCCTACATCTACAAAATCAAAAACCACATCGGCCCCTACATCTTTAACTGCCAGAATATCCTTAAAACGTCCTGCTCCCGTGAGTTTGGCTCCAACCACTTTTAGTCCATTCAATTTAAACAGATTGGTCACAATTCTTGCCGAGGTCGTTTTACCGGCAGACATTGAAGTGCCAACCAAGAGAATTGTTGGAGTAGAATAGGGTACTTCAGTTATCGGTTCGACAAAGGAATCCATCGTAAGTTTCTCTTTTCCTCTAAAAGCATGCGCTACATACCCTATTTTCATCATGTTTGGGATAAAAACTGACTTCGAGGTCATTTTCCCTAGTAGACCAGCACCTGTTAAAACATGCATCTCGAGATCCTCTTCAACTTTTTTCCAGGTTCCGGTAGCTTCTAATGTTGCAAAACGTTCACCAAGTGCTCCTACAATAGATTCTCCTCCTATGACACCGCGCATTCTCCCATTCGGAAGCTCAAGCTTCAACGTATTACTACCAGCATCCAAAATCTTACAAACCACATAATCTCCTGTCTCCCATTGGGTTTTTGGCAACTTCTTCAATGTAAAACCTTTTTCGGCAAGGTCAGAAATTCTTGTGAGTGAAGTATAGATATATCGATGATTCATGATTCAATGATTTAAGGGTTCTGCAAGAAGTAAAAGTGTAAGTAATGTTGTCCTTTCTACAATGCTGTTATGTAAAATGTATTCGTGATCGGCATGTGCTCCATCACCCGGTGTTCCTAATCCGTCCAAGGTGGCGGTAAATTTACTTGTTGTATTGGCATCAGAGCCTCCTCCCGCGGTAGCTTGTTCTAACTCAATTCCCAAAAGTTTTCCTTTTTTCTTCGCCACTTTCCATAATTCCTGATTGCGGATGGTCTTTTCCATAGGCGGTCTTCCAATTGCTCCCTCTATATGCAATTCTACATCAGGAAGATTTGGTTGTAATGCTTTAATTTTCCTGGTTATGTATTGACCATCATTTTCATTTAACACCCGTACATCAACTACTGCTTTGCTTTCTGGTGCAACTACATTAGGTGAAATACCACCTTCAATCATGCCTACATTTACAGTGATTCCTTTTTCGGTATCATTCATTGCATAGAGTTTTTGTACTTGATGTGATAACTCTACAATAGCATTGATCCCCTTGGTAGGGTCCAAGCCTGCATGTGCAGCTTTTCCTTTTACCGTGATCGTAAAACGCCCTATTCCCTTTCTGGCAGTCTTAAGTTTCCCCTCTAAACCAAGCGGTGGTTCCAAGACATAAGCCCTGTTTGAGATCTTAGCCAATCTTTTGATCGCATTTGTTGATTCCCTACTACCAATCTCCTCGTCAGAATTAATTAAAACTATAGGAGCCACTTGTAAACTCAATGATAATTCTTTAATCACTCGCAGTGCAAATATTATTTGAGTAAGCCCTGCCTTCATATCATAAACTCCCGGGCCTTTTATCTTTTCTTCTTTAATAAGAAAAGGCATTTTGTTAATTGTGTCTATTGGCCAAACAGTGTCGCAATGCCCCATTAAAAGTTGTATTGGATTTTTTTTCTCTCTGTCTTTAGGGTATGCAAATAGATACCCTCCCGTTTCTTTCCCAGGAAAATGGATCGCTTTGTATCCTATGGTTTCAAGTTCTTTCTTCAGGAAATCAAAAACCTGATGTTGTGCTGTTATAGATCTAGAAGGAGTTTCTATGGTAACCAAAGCATCTAAAAAAGACAATATTTTTTCTTTGCAATTGTCAAGATGGTTCTGAATTCTATTCGATATGTACTTATCGTTCTTCATCGAGAAAAATCTTTGGGAAACGGGAAATTGAATGTCTCAGAAACTGAAGCAAAACGTCCATCTGCCAAATACGCCAATAGTGAATGTTCTTTTAGCTGTTTTTGTTCATCTTTTTCAGAAACTTTTAAATAGTTAGGATGTACTGAGGCTGCACTAATTTTACCAGTTATAATGCTATTCTCATCAAATCCATCAATGATTTTAAACAATTCACACTCCAGATGCAGATAAGAATCAACAACCAATAATGCGTCTACTACACTAGCTTTTATAGTAGGCAATGCGGGCACTATTTGATCTGATTTTGAAATCCCTTGGGTTCTTGGTGAAGCGCTTAATGCAGCCAACAGTACCTGATTTGGTAATGGAAAGCTTACTGAAAATTCTTTATATCTTAATACATTTTGATATGTCCCGTGCCTGGGAGTACATACAAATCCAAAGTAGTTCTTAAAGCCAATGGGCATTGCCATATGCTTTGGAGCCATATCGTATCCATCATCCTCTTTGGTCCCAATGATAACCAAGGGCGCCACAGTAAAAAAGTGACTCCAAATAGGATTAGATATATCCAGTGCTATAAAATCCTTTTGCGTAGTCATATATCAAATCTTGTATGTTATCAAGGTACAAAAGGAGTGGTGTTCAGAAACTGATTTTTGTCACCTTATTCTTGTTAAAAAAATGGACTTAAATGACAAATATCATTTTGTAACCTTAATGTTATTGATACATTAATAGCTACAACCAAAACCATAAATAATATGAAAAACATAATAGTAGTACTCGCATTACTGTTTCCGATTCTATCCTTTGCACAATTTGAAGCCGAAGAAGAGGTTACAGTTTCAGAAGAACAAAATGACGATGTATATCTTACAGGCGAAAAAATCAAAGTAAACTCGAAAATAGACGGAGATTTAGTTACAGCCGGAGGTAGTATCACTTTAAAAGATTCTATAACACAGGATTTGATTGCTGCTGGAGGTGAAATTATGATCGACGGATATGTAGCAGATGATATTCGTACCGCAGGAGGTAGCCTTACCATTGACGCTAATGTAGGTGATGATCTCGTTGCTGCAGGAGGAGAAATTCTTATTTCGGAAGAGACTATAGTCTATGGCAACCTTATTTCTTGTGGAGGTAAGTTAACTATTGATGGTGAAACAAAAGGGTTGGCCAAAGTATGCGGTGGTGAAATCACATTGAATGGAAAAATAGCTAAGGAAGCTTCATTTTATGGAGGAACAGTCACTATAAATGGTGAAGTGCGAGGCCCTTCGAAAATCGTGGCAGAAACCATCATAATTGGAGAAAATGCAAAATTTTATGCTGATGTAGAATATTGGGCAGAAGATCGCGAAGTTGATTTTAAAAATTCTCTTATCAATGCTTCTGCTTCATTTAATGAAGATTTGGCAAAAGAAGAACATCAGTTTTCCTGGGGATTTTTTGGAATAGCCGCACTAGGCTTTTGGATTTTCTACATTCTTTCTGCATTCCTGATCATAGCACTTTTTAATGCATTATTTAAAAATTGGTTTTCTAAAGCTGTTACCTATGTGAATAAAGACCTACTTAAAGGTTTAGGATACGGTATTGCTTATCTAATAGGAGTTCCTTTATTGATTTTGATAACCTTTATGATTGTTATCGGGATTCCGATAGGGTTGTTATTAACTGTTTTATATCTATTTAGCTTATTATTTGGGCATTTGGTAGTTGCTTTACTAATCGCACATTACTTAAATAGCAGAAATGAGAAATCATGGAATTTCTGGACCCTGGTTTCTTTGGCCCTAGCTATTGCCATAATAATTCGATTAATAACATTTTTACCGTTTTTAGGAGGTGTTATTTCATTCCTTATTATAGCAGTTGGTTACGGTGTATTAGCTATTACTCTGGTGCAACACAAGGCTTCTTTAAAACTAAGTACTTAATAGTTAGAAAAGATGATACTAGAAGACAAACATAAACCTGTTTCAATTAGGGTTGGGACCGTTGTTTTACACGGCAACCTTACCATTCCAGAAAACCCATCGGGAATTATAATTTTCTCGCATGGCAGTGGAAGTAGTAGATTAAGCCCAAGAAACAATTATGTTGCCAAAGTGTTACAACAAAAAGGATTGGCAACTTTGTTATTCGATCTATTAACAGAGCAAGAAGATACCATTTATGAAAATCGATTTGATATAGATTTATTAACCGCGAGATTAATCGAAGTAACTAATTGGGTAAAAAATTATGCGCTCACAAAAGGTTTACACATTGGATATTTTGGAGCAAGCACGGGTGCTGCTTCGGCATTGAGAGCTGCCGCTTCTTTAGGTAATGACATTAAAGCCATTATCTCTAGAGGTGGCAGGCCAGATCTTGCCATGAAAGATCTACATAAGGTTACTGCCCCAACTTTATTGATTGTAGGAGGTCGAGATGATATCGTAATCCAATTAAATAAAAAAGCATATCAAAAACTGCAGTGCATTCTTGAGTTGAAGATCATACCCGGAGCATCACATCTTTTTGAAGAACCGGGAAAACTTGAAGAAGTTGCAAATACATCAGCGCTTTGGTTTATAAAAAACAATATTAGAAGATGATTGACACCTTCAAAGACAGAATTGAAGCAGGAATACAGTTAGCAAAAGAATTGTGCTCCTACAAAAATAAAGCTGTGATAGTTATAGCTATACCTCGTGGAGGCTTACCTTTGGGTGCAGCTGTAGCAAGGGTATTAAAAGCACCTCTTGATGTTGCACTTATCAAAAAAATTGGACATCCGTATAATAAAGAATATGCTATCGGGGCCGTAAGTCTTACCAGTAGAATTTTAAGTGCTGCCATAGAAGCTTCAGAAGAATATATTGAAGAAGAAACAAAACGAATACGTGTATTGTTGGCTCGTCGCCAAAAGCAGTATTACAAAAATCTAAAACCCCAAAACCTGAAGAATAAAATAGTGATTGTCGTAGACGATGGAATAGCTACAGGCAACACTATTTTGGCCACCATCGAGCTCATATATCAAAATCAACCAAACAAAATTGTAGTTGCCGTCCCGGTAGCACCACCCTCGGCAGTAGAGAAGTTAAAAACCTCGCCTTATATAGATGAAGTAATTTGTTTGCAAACACCTTATAATTTTAGAGCAGTAGGACAATTTTATGATGAGTTTAATACAGTAACCGATGACGAAGCTATTAGAATACTGGAAGAATGTAATCAAATTGTATAATGATCACTCCAAACATTAGTACTTTAGTTACGATAAGATTAAACAAAGCCGTTATTCATGTTAAAACATTATAACATCACAGTAAAAGGAAAAGTTCAAGGAGTTTGGTACAGAAAAAGCACACAAGATAAAGCCAGAGCGTTGGGGATTAATGGGTTTGTAAAAAACCTTCCTAACCGAGATGTGTATATCGAAGCCGAAGGAACCGAGATTCAGCTAAAATCTTTGCTAGACTGGTGCCTTATTGGACCAGAATATGCTAAGGTTGCCCATGTTTCTTTTAAAGAAGGAATCCCAAAGGCTTTTACTCGTTTCGAAATTGAAAGATGATTCGTTAACATGACATTTATCATTGTATCCCCCTTTTATACATGGTATTTTTAGGACTATAATTCTAAAAATATATGGTGATGAAAAGCATACTTATTTTAATGACGTGTTTAATGATACTTCCTTTTACAGCATCTTCCCAAATTGTTGAAAATGTAGATGAGATTACTCCTTTTTATGAAGAGCTTGCCGCCATACGAAAAGGCAATAAATGGGCTTTTATCAATACAACTGGTAAGGTAGTAATCGATTATAGAGGCGATCTGGTGCTATCTGAAATAGAAAAAGAAAAGACGTATCCTATATTTAATAATGAAAGATGCTTGATCACAAAAAAAGTAGATGGTATCAGTTACTACGGATATATTGATAAAAGCGGAGAAATAGTGATTAAACCCAAATATCTTAACGCTACCAATTTTGAAAACGGGTATGCTATCGTGCTTAAAGTTTCTAAAGAAGAATTAGGTAAAAACGATCTTTTGGGTAAAAATATGGTTTCTTATAGCTATGATGAAGTGGTTATTAATACTTCGGGGAATGATATAACATTTTTGATAGGGCCTACTCATCTTGTGTATAAAAAAGAAAGACTAAGAAAACCCCCTGTAATACAGTCCTATTTTTTGTCATCTAATCTTGTGGCATCCAAATCCAAAAATGATACCCACTGGAAAATATTTGCACTGGATTCTTCTAAGTAATCTTAAAAACACAACAAAATGGAAAGGCTAAAAAACAAAGTCGCCATCATCACCGGAGGGGCACAAGGTATTGGAAAAGCTACCGCAAAATTATTTCTGGATCATGGTGCAAAAGTAATGCTGGTGGATATTGCCGGGGATGAATTAAAAGCAACTATCAAAGAATTTGATTCTCCAAATCTCAAGTATTGCGTAGCAGATGTTTCTAGGTCTGAAGATGTGCAAAATTATGTATCAGAAACATTATCTGCTTTTGGTAAAATTGATATCTTTTTTAATAATGCAGGGATCGAAGGTAATGTATATCCCATTACTGATTATCCCGAGGGCACTTTTGATAAAATCATTGCGGTGAATGTAAAGGGAGTATGGTTGGGATGTCAACACGTTATTCCGAAAATGACTGATGGTGGAAGTGTAATTATCACCTCTTCGGTTGCTGGGTTAAAAGGATTTAAAGGTTTGGGAGCGTATGTGGCCAGTAAACATGCAGAAATTGGAATTATGCGTACAGCTGCCTTGGAATTTGCCGACCGTGATATCAGGGTAAATTCTGTACATCCTGGACCAGTTCATACCCGAATGATGAGATCTATCGAAAAAGATCTCTCTACAGATAATCCTTTGGAGGCTCAAAAAGGGTTTGAAGCCATAATCCCGTTTGAACGCTATGCTGAAGCTAAAGAAATCGGAGAATTAGTCTTATTTCTTGCTTCAGATGAAAGTAAATATATTACAGGAACCACTCAGGTAATTGATGGTGGAATGATAGTGGTTTAATTATGACAATTATTTATATAAAAGCTGAAGCATTTCTTATTCTCTTGACATTCCTATTCATAGAATGACGGGTAATATTTCTAAATATCATCTTTTTGATTTTACCCAAATCCTGTGAGTATTTTTCAAAGAATTGATCTGGATTGTCAAATATTCCGAGATCCTTTGCTATCCCGGTTTTTTGTATATATGTGTCATTCTCGTCCCAATTTATTTGAGGGTTTTTAAGATCATCTGTGGCTACTGCATATCCACAAAAATTATCAGAACAATCGCTGAACTTACTTTGTAGTTTAGTAAGATATTTGGTATCTAATATAAATCCTTCCATATTATACCATGTGTCGTTATAATTTACCTCAACCCAGCTATGAACCATTTCTTTTGGTGATAAAAGGTACCATATCCCTGATATTGCACCTTTCTGCAAGTCTTTATATATAGTAAAACCATGTGATCGACACCTAATCCCCAATGCACGTAATAATGCCATAAACAAAATACCTTTTGTATTGCATTGCCCATAACCATCCTTAATTACTTGAGAAGCCGGAATCGTGTCTTCTATATTGTATCCGAAAGGGATTTCATCCCGAACAAAATTGTATGCATTTTTAATTTTTTCTTTGGCAGGAAGCGTTGCCCATTCTCTTTTTTGTATCAGATCCTGGATTATTTTTGAAGAATAATCAAGTAGTTTTGTTTCTTCTAAATATTTATCTTTTTGCTTTTCCATGATGACTTTCATTCTAGTTGAATATCCAAAATACCTCTGTTTAGGTATTTAAAAAAACTGCAAATTTTAATTAACAAATCATTATCAAATTTACTAATGAAATGAAGCTCCAAAGATGATAATTATCATAGTATCAATGAGTTTTGCGAGATAATTTTATAACATGTATTACAGAAAGAATTCGTCAAAATCATATTTGAAAAATTAAAAATTATGGAAACAACAGACATAGAAATGAACATCATGCCTCGGATAGGTGATGATGCTCCAGATTTTACGGCTACCACGACGCATGGTAAGTTAAGATTCTCTGAATTTGCAGAAAGCAAATGGGTTGTCTTATTTTCTCATCCGGCAGATTTTACTCCGGTATGTACCACAGAATTGAGTGGTTTTGCAGAGAGAAAACAAGAATTTGAAGCTTTAAATACCAAATTAATTGGATTAAGTATCGATAGTATACATTCGCACCTTGCCTGGGTTAATAATGTACGAGAAAAAACAGGTGTATACCTTGATTTTCCTATTATTGCCGATCTAGATATGACGGTTGCCAAATTATACGGTATGCTGCAACCCAATGAGAGTGAAACTGCTGCTGTAAGGGCCGTATTCTTTATCGATCCTTATCTTAAGATTCGTCTTATTATGTATTATCCTTTGAATGTTGGACGTAATATGAATGAAATCTTAAGAGTACTCGAGGCTTTACAAGTTTCAGATAAACATAAAGTTGCCCTGCCCCTGAACTGGAAAAAAGGAGACAAAGTGATTGTACCTCCACCAAAAACCTTAGAGGAAATGGAAGATCGTATTAAGGATACTTCTTGTGAGAAGGTAGATTTTTATTTAGCCAGAAAGGAGTTACAGTTAAACTAATGAAAACAAATAAGCAATTTTTGATATTGGTAATATTTATCAGCACTTTGGTTATACAAAGTTGCGGACCTGTAGTTATTTCTTCGAGTTTTGATAACCCACCTCCACCTTGGTTTTATCCTAATCGTGTCGAGGTGGTGCGGTACGTATATTTTCCTGATTATAATATTTACTATGATATTACCTTGCGGCATTACCTCTATTTTGACAATAATGTCTGGATTACAGTAAATGTACTACCGCCTAGGTATAGTCATATCAATCTGCATCGTTCTCGGTATGTAAGAATACGAGGGTTTAACGGAGATAATATTCGTAGTTATCATAGTACCAATAGATATTATAACCGTAATAGAAGCACCCGTAGCAGATATGAAGACCGAAGTAGGTACGACAGAAATAACACAACTAGAAGCAGAAGTTCAAGAAGTAAAACTACCAAAAGTAGTAGAGACGAAAGCAATTCTACAAGGAGTAGAACTACTAGAAGTAGAGATAGTTTGCAGTAAGAGGAAAATAACTAATTAATATTCTATATCAAGGGATACCATATTTGCAGATTCGACAAGCATTTTCATATCATTTAATCCTATGTGTGCTTGATAAAATTTTCTCTCGGCGTTCAATTGTTTTACAGTTTCAAATAATTGATCTGGATTGGCGTTTGCCATTTTTTCTAACGTATCATATCCTGCTTCATACAAAACGTAGGCAAACGTGTGATTCACCCATCGAATTCTGGAGAGATCGGTTAACTTTGTTAGTCTTAAAATTTGTTTATTGCTAATTCCTGTTTGTTTAGAAAGTTGTGCTCTATTCTTTCGTGTTATTATTTTTTCAAATAGATGACGTGTATTTTTAATCCCTTTTTTTTCTAATCTCAATATAATTTCTTCGGAAGTTTCAGGAAAATCTTTGATCTTATTTGGTTTTCTAACATATCCGTTAATCATTCTTCTTAATACGTTAAGGTATGGTTCTGGCAAACCACTTTGTTGAGAGAACTGCTGAAGTCGATCTTTGTGCTTCAGTGTTTTTTGTAATTCCTGAAGGTTATGAATCCCTAGTTTCTTTATCGTTTCAAGATTAGTTTCCAAGTTTTCTTTTAGCACCTTCCAACTAGGAATCAGATGAGTCCCTTTTAAAATACTCCCATAATCATCAATACTAATTTTTTCGAGATCCATATCATAGCCCATGCTTTCTTCTTTGGTTAGGGGTTAGTTAATTCAATGCTGCAAAAAGTACCATGTAATTATGACCCCTTTCTTTGGCGCATTTTGGGCAATAGGCATAATGCACATAATACTTTTTTGCCTTTTTATGCTCAAGTTTAAGCTGGCGATCCATTTCTTTCATGAATGTTGGTATGGCACGATACGGGCCATCAAAAACCTTGGAAATATACGCTCCAGAAAGGTTTACATTATTGGCCTTCGGAACCCGACCACTTACAGAGAGATACATATCTGATCTAAAGGGATGTGGATCGGTAAACAATAACAACGTATTTGTTTTATCTTTTTCTAAACTATCCTGGTATTCGGCCTGGTGCATGAGTTTTGTGATCTTTTTACCCAACTTTTTACTAAAAGGAATATGAAACATCGTAGGAACCGACGCTTTTATAAACGGTTTTTGATCCCAAACCAACGTCTTTCCGTCCCATTTCTCTATGTTAAATGGAGGACAACATTCTTCCTTTATCTTTTCATTTGAGGTGGTCATGACATTTCTTTTTTATATCATAGAATTCATGAGGTTAAACTCACAACAACTTTCTTTAATTTATCTCTTACTTCTTGTGCTACTGTAGTTAACTCTTCATTATCTATAGCCATCATAGAAGCAGCAGGATCAACAGCAGACACTTCGATATTGCCTTTTTCTTTTTCTTGAATGATTACATTACAGGGTAACATGGTTCCGATTTTGTCTTCGGTTTGCAATGCCTTATAAGCAAACGGTGGATTACATGCACCAAGAATTTTATAGTTATAAAAATCTACACCTAATTTTCTTTTTAGGGTGGCTTTCATATCTATCTCTGTTAACACACCAAAACCTTCATTTTTAAGCTCATGAATTACTCTTTCTACAGCTTCATTAAATGTTACTCCTTTTAGTATTGTGATAAAATAATAGTTCATTTTTTGATAACTCATATTATTGTACTATTTCTTCTTTGGCTGAATACGATCTTAAAAGCCTTTGATAGACATCCTCTTGTCTAAAAGTGTTCAAATCATCCTGGGTCACTTTGTATATCGAATCTTTTTGCTCTTCGTATGTCGGTAGTTTCAGGATCTCGAATTCTATGATGGCTTTGGGTCCATATTTGGCCAACTTTTTTAACTGCTTTGTAATTTTCTCTTTTTGTGTCTCTCGCCCACTACAAAGTGTAATAAACGAGTAATCTTTCAGCTGTTCCCTGTTTTTTCTAATAAACGATTTCATAGGGTGTGCGATCAGATAGTTCCAGATTGGAGCCATCAGTAGGACATGGTCATACTTCTGCCATAAGATCTCTTGGTTATCAATCTTAGGAAAACGATTAAACAACATATCCAGCATAATCCTAAACATCCCGCGTTTTTTGGGCTCGGTGATCTGTAACACATCTCCATCAAGGTCTTTGGCGATAGTCTTGGCCAATACTTCATTATTGCCCGTAAACGAAAAATAGACGATAAGTGTTTTCATTGTTATTTTGTTTTATGAATAGTGCATTAAAAACGACATAAAATAATGAACCATCACTACAAAAAATATGATATTGATCAGGTCAGAAACACTTCCTCTGGCCAAAGGAATCGAGTTACACAAACAACATGACTATAATCATTTTAATACTAATTAGGGTAGCCTATTTTAGTTCCAACTTAAAACATTAAAAAGGGAGTTGATTTCAACATTAAAATCAGATGTCATGAAAACATTAAAAATCGCAGTAGTACTATTAAGTTTTGTATTGCCTTTAACAATGAATGCTCAAATAGGAGGATGGAATCCTGAACTAGAAAGCGAAGCAAAAGAAGCACTACAAGCAATGATCAAAAAAACACCTAAACTGAAATCTTATCGTGATCAATCTTATGGATATGCCGTATTTCCCAGAGTCACCAAAGCTGCCATAACCATTGGTGGTGCCATGGGCAACGGTGTTGTATATAAAAATAAGAAAGCTGTTGGAACTGCAAAATTAAAACAAGCATCATTTGGTTTGCAGTTTGGAGGACAGCAATACAGTGAGGTTATCTTCTTTGAAAATCAGGAGTTCTTTGAACGTTTTACCAATGGAAAATTAAAGTTCGACGCTCAGGCATCGGCTGTCGTTTTAAAAGAAGGAGCTTCTGTTGATGTCGCGTATCAAGAAGGCGTAGCAGTATTTACATCAACCAAAGGAGGAGTAATGGTTGAGGCTTCTGTTGGTGGCCAACATTTCAAGTATACCTCAAAAAATTAATCAATACATAATCAAAAACTTATGAAAAAATTAATTTTAACCGGCATATTCGCCTTTGTGACAATTTTTGGCACACTAGCACAAAACGAATCAGAAAATACTACCCCACAATTTGAGGTCAAAGTAATTACAAGTGTAGAGTCTATAGTCCCAATGGGTTTAGGTCGTTCACGACTTATTTCGTCCAATGCAGAAAGGGATTATAAAGAATTCTCATCAGAACAAACTGAAGAAGATAATACTCGAAATAAATCAAAGCGAAAAGATATTCGTGTCAAAGACTTTGAAGAAACAAAATTGTTAAATTTCTATAATATCGCTGGTATACGTTTTCAAAATATTGCTGCCAATGATGCGGTGATATCATCAAAATTAACGTCGATGCTGGCCAATGGCTGGGATTTAATATTTGTAACCAGTGCGGTAGAAAGCGATGCTGGTGAAACCGATGAACAAGGAATATTTATAACGCGATATATCTTTAAAAGGCAATTATGAATGTCCTGATATTAGTACTACAATAGCACAGAAAAGTTTCCCGTATGCATGGTTATTTGAATTTCAATACCTTTAGACGAGTTATATTTGAGAATTCAATTGGAATTTATAATCTCAATGATGTGTGTATCCGAGAAATTAAAACCTGAACAATTACATAGTATGATTTGTTTATTCAGTTATTAAAATTTTGGAAAAATGAAAACAAGAAATTGATGAGACCCAAAAAGAGAACGAAATATAAAAAGCCTGTATGTAGCACTATATCCTATGTGATCATATCGGATATGGAAAGGATCGAAGGGTCAGTGAGTTTTTAGAATAAAACAGCAATCGTCATAGAGGAAAATTAGCAAACAATGCGCAGAAAAACTGAAGATAAGGTAACATTTTGCCCCGCAACGATACATATAGTAAACCTTATGCCTTATTAAAAAATATGAAACTAACAGTTTTAATCATTAACTCACTACTCCTATTAAGCAGTTGTAAATCACAAGATCCGCAAGTCGAAATTGAGAATATTATAAATTCACTCAAGGAAAATAAAACCCAAACAGAACACAAGAGATTAGACGAATCTTTAAATATTTTAAGAACATTTTCTGTACGAGAAAAACTAAATAACCCAGATTTGTATGATATGAAATCATCTGTTGAAGAAATAGTATAATTCCCCCCTCAATTAGGGCAGTAATTTAAGTTCAAAAATTGATTAAATTTACTGTATTATGAAACGAAGAAAATTTACTGCAAA
>CANMLL010000018.1 GCA_947498775.1 uncultured Aquimarina sp. | reverse complement strand
TTAACCCAATAGCTTGAATTATTAAAATTAACCAAAAATAAAAAGACTGCCTAAATACTTTTTAGACAGCCTCTTTTGTTTTATTACAATTTCTCTAAAGCCTGCTCAATATCCCGAATGATATCATCAATATGCTCTAATCCCACAGAGCATCGCACCATCCCATCGGTAATCCCAACGACTAATTTATCTTCTTCAGCCAACTTACTATGAGTTGTAGAAGCGGGGTGAGTAACAATTGTTCTTGTATCTCCAAGATTAGCAGATAATGAGCACATTTTTATACTGTCAAAAAAAGTCTTTCCAGCTTTTACACCACCTTTTACTTCAAAGGCTACGATATTACCTCCAAGTTTCATTTGTTTTTTGGCAATCTCATATTGCGGATGAGATTTCAAAAATGGATATTTTACCCAATTTACTTTTGAGTAAGATTCTAAAAATGTGGCAAGTTTTAGCGCGTTTTCGCAATGACGGTCTACTCTAACAGCCAAGGTTTCTAAACTTTTCGACAAGGTCCAAGCATTAAAAGGCGATAATGCGGGGCCTGTATTACGAGAAAACAGATAGATTTCTCTAATCAACTCTTTTTTTCCTACCGTTACACCTCCCAGAACTCTTCCTTGCCCATCAATCAATTTGGTTGCTGAATGGATTACCAAATCAGCTCCAAATTTTATAGGATTTTGCAGATATGGAGTTGCAAAGCAGTTATCAATAACCAAAAGCAGCTTATGTTTTTTTGCAATCTTGCCCAACAATTCTAAATCGAGTACATCAACTCCAGGATTTGTTGGGGATTCGGCATAAATTATTTTGGTTTTCGGTTTAATTAAGCTTTCAACTTTTTCAACCTCGTCTATTCTAAAATAGCTAGTTTCTATATTCCATTTTGGAAAATATTTGGTAAACAGTGTATGTGTAGATCCAAAAACAGATCGTGCAGAAACAATATGATCACCAGCATCGAGTAACGCGGCAAATGTTGAAAAAACGGCTGCCATTCCTGTGGCAAAAGCATATCCATCTGCGGCACCTTCAAGCTTACAAATCTTATCTACAAATTCGGTGGTATTAGGATTGCTAAATCTACTATAAAGATTGCGCTCTTTTTCTTCAGCAAAGGCCGCTCTCATCTCTTCAGAATCTTCAAAAACAAAACCTGAAGTAAGATACATCGGTGTAGAATGCTCTAGAAATTGGGTCTTCTCTGTTTGTGTTCTTACTGCTTGTGTTTCAAAATGTTTACTTTGCCTACTCATACTTCTTCATTATTAACAACCACTTTATATTTTATTTTGGCTGTTGGTTCTAAAGTTTTTGATACAGAACAATATTTCTCAAAAGACAACTGTGCAGCTCTTTTGGCTTTTTCTGGAGCAATATTTCCTTCTAGATATACGATAACATCAATTTCTTTAAAAGGTTTTGCCCCATCAATTTCTACACGGGCACCATTTACTTCGGCTCTATAATCTGTTATTTCCTGTCTCTGTTTTTTAAGAATTGAAATTACATCAATAGCACTACAACCCGCAACCCCCATAAGGACATATTCCATTGGACTAGGAGCCAAATCATGCCCTCCTACTTCGGCCTTGCTATCAATATGGGTGATATGACCTCTTTCATTTTTTAATTCGAAATGATAATCGTTGTCTATTCTTTTAAGTTGTATTTTCATTATTTATTTTTTCTAAAAACTATTCTTTTTTATGCTTTATCTGCTAATCTCAATATATCGCCAAAAACCCCTCTGGCCGTAACTGCTGCACCTGCTCCCGCTCCTTGTATAACTATAGGCTGATCTCCATAGGACTCGGTATAAATCTCAAAGATTGAGTCGGATCCTTTTACCTGTCCTAACGCACTACTTTTTGGAACCGAAACCAGTTTTACATCCAGATTTCCTTTTTCTTGTGATAAATCACCCCAAAGATCACCAATATACCTCAAAACACAATCTGGTTTTTGTTCTTCCTTAACTTTTTGATATACTTCATCCAATTCGCCTAGTCTTTCTAAGAACGAAGAAGCTTCTCCTTCTCTTAGGTTTTCGGGAATAAGATTATGAATATTTACGTCATCAAACTCATTGCCTAGATCCAGTTCGCGAGCTAGGATTAACAATTTTCTGCCCACATCATTACCACAAAGATCTTCTCTAGGATCTGGTTCTGTAAAACCTTTATCAATTGCTTCTTGTAACACTTCACTAAACGGTCTTTCTTCAGCAGAAAATGTATTAAATAAATAACTCAAGGTTCCTGAAAAAACTCCTTTGATTCTTGTGATATTTTCTCCAGACAAGTGTAATAACTTGATAGTATCAATCAACGGAAGCCCAGCTCCTACATTGGTTTCATACAAATATTGTTTTTGATTTTCTTCAAGTTTTATACGCAGCTCTTTATAAAAATCAAAACTCAACGTATTGGCAACTTTATTAGAGGACACCAGATCAAAACCATGCTTTACCAAATTGATATAATTCTTGGTAAACGCTTCGCTAGCAGTATTATCAATCGCAATTAAGTTTTCAAGATGATGCTTATCTGCAAATTTGATGATATCTTCTAGCACATAAGGCTTACCTTCTTGTTCAATTTTTGTTTGCCAATCTACATCTAGTCCATTTTTGGTAAATACTACTTTTTTAGAATTCGCTACTGCAAAAATATTCAGTTTTATCTGCTTTCTTTTTTCAATTTGTGATGCAGACTGTAAAACTTGATCAATCAAAGTCCCTCCTACCAGTCCGTGACCAAATATGGCAATGTTCACCTTTTTTGAAATTTCGAAAATCTCACCATGAATTACATTTAAGGCCCTATGCAATTGTCTTTTTCTAACAACCAGACTCACATTTTTACCACTAACCGTATTATTAAACAACAAGGGCACTATTTGATTTTTGATCAAGGCATTATAGGGTTTATGAAAAGTACTTAAATCCTGCCCTATGATTGAAATAACCGATACGTCGTCTTCAATTGAAATAGCACTTACATCGCGTTTATAAAAATCGGCCTCAAATTCTTGTTGCAGCACATCTTTTGCTTCCTTTGCCTTATCAGCATCTACTACGAATCCAATACCCCGCTCTGAGGAACCTTGCGAGATAATACTTACACTGATATTCTTATGTGCCAACGCTCTAAATATTCTGGCATCAACCCCTACTTTTCCTAGAAGCCCTCTACCTTTGAGGTTGATCAATGCCACATTTTCTAATACCGAAAGTGATTTTATTCCTTTCTCGCTTGCTTCAGAAGTAATTAATGTTCCGTTACCATTAGAATCAAACGTATTTAAGATACGTAGTGGTATTTTCTTTTCTATTAACGGAATAATAGTTTTTGCATGTAAAATATTTGCTCCAAAATACGCCAATTCGTTAGCTTCATTAAACGAAAGTTTTTCGATTTTTTTTGCATCTGGCACTAAATCGGGATTAGCAGTGTAAATCCCATTTACATGCGTATAATTCTGAAGTTCTTCGGCCTCTAAATAATTAGCCAGTAATGAGGCCGTATAATTGCTACCATTTCTTCCCAGGGTTGTGGTTTCATTTTTGGTATTTGATGCTATAAAACCAGTTACTACATTCACCGTGCTTCCATTATATTTCTGAAAATGATTAATTACATTCTCTTTGGATAATTTGTTTAACGGTTGTGCATCGCCAAATCGCCCATCTGTTTTAATCAGTTCTCGACTATCTGTGAAATTAGCCTTTATGTTTTTCTCCCGAAGTAATTGTGTTAACAATTTAGCCGAAATCACCTCTCCTTGAGACAGGACCTGATCTTTTATTCTTTTACTATAATCACCCAATAAGGAAACTCCTTCAAAAAGTTTATCCAGGGTTTTAAACTCATTATCAAAATCAACACTTCGAAAATCTTCTATCTGATATTTCTTAAATGCTTTTAATTGCTCTTTGTAGTCTTCATTTTTACTTGCTTTTTCAAGAATTTCTTCAAGTTCATTGGTCGTATTTCCTCGTGCAGAAAGTACAACGGTTATTTTTTCTCCGTTTCTAACTTTATTATGAATGATATCCACAACGGTATCAATTCCTTTTCCGTTGGCCAATGATTTTCCTCCAAATTTTAAAACTTTCATTTTTCTTTCCTTTTAAAAAACACCTTTCAACAATTCGCTAAGCTGTTCAAATTCTATTAAAAAAGCATCGTGTCCATGAATCGAGTTGATAATCCCATGAGTAACATTTTGTTTCACTTTTTTTAGTTCCTGATATGTAATTTTATCTTCAGCTTCTGTAAAAAACACATCAGAATCCACGCTTATAATGTGGATATTGGACTCAATCTCCTGTACTACTTCCAGAAACCCTTCTCTTTGAGCAGTAATATCAATATTTGCCAAGATATAATTAAGTTCTTTATACGCAGATAAACTGAATCGCTTGTTCAGTTTTTCTCCATGATGTAAGAGCCAGCTCTCGATATTAAACATATCTTTTTCATCATTATAGGTACGATCAAATTTTTGTTTGAACGATTGGGGAGATCTATAAATTAACATTGCATGCAATCTAGCGTCATGTACAGGATTATTTGAGTTTAGCAATATTTGTTCCTGAACCAGGCAATTTGCTTTTAACCAATCGGTCGACTTCCAATCACATGCAACAGGTATCAAATGTTTAATTAGACCAGGCTTTATCGCAGCTAGTTCCCAGGCAATACCGCCACCTACAGATCCACCTATAACTGCGTATAAACTTTCTATTCTCAGAATTTCTAGACCTCTTAAAAAAATTGCAGCAATATCTCTTGCGCTAAATGTTTTGTAATCATTAATCAGATTTTCTTCAACTCCATCATATCCATTTCCAGGTATATTAAAAGATAGCACCGTATATCGATTAGTGTCTATGCATTTACTCTCTCCAATCAGGCCGTTCCACCAACCATTTTCACCATATACGGTTGAATTTCCAGTAAGTGCATGATTCACCAATACGATAGGCGCCTCGAATAAAGGTTTACCAAAGGTTTCAAACGTTAATGGAATAGTATTTATATACTCCCCCTTTACCGTAGCAAAGTTTGAAATGTCTATTCTTTGAAGCATAAAGAAGATCTCTACTTAATTATTTAACTTTCTCGCTCACCTCTGCAAAAGCAGCTTTCAGATCTGTCTTTAGATCTTCTATATCCTCTAATCCTACCGATAACCTAATTAAATCCTGGGTAACACCGGTTGATTCTTGCTGTTGCTCGGTAAGCTGTTGATGTGTGGTACTAGCTGGATGAATAATTAAAGATTTTGAATCCCCAATATTTGCCAATAACGAGAATATTTTGGTTTCATCGGCCACCGTTTTGGCAGAATCGAAACCTCCTTTTACTCCAAAGGTTATAATACCGCTTTGCCCTTTAGGCAAATATTCTTTGGCCAACGAATAGTAAGCATCATTTTCTAGACCAGGATATTTAACCCAGGTTACTTCTTCTTGTTTTTCGAGCCATTTTGCAAGCTCTAATGCATTTTCACTATGTTTTTTGATTCTAATTTCTAAGGTTTCTAAACCTTGTAAAATTTGAAAGGCATTAAACGGGCTTAACGCCGCACCATGATCTCGTAATCCTTCTATTCTTGCTTTTGCAATAAATGCAGCCGGTCCAAGAGCATCGTGATATACCAAACCATGATATCCCGCAGAAGGCTCTGTAAATTCTGGGAACTTACCATTAGACCAATCAAAAGTCCCTGCATCGATAATCACTCCTCCCAATGATGTTCCGTTTCCACTGATATACTTTGTAAGGGAATGTATTACGATATTAGCTCCATATTCTATAGGGTTAAGCAATGCGGGAGTTGCCACGGTATTGTCAACGATAAGTGGTACTTTATATGTTTTAGCCTCCTCTGAAATGACTTTCAAATCTAACACATCCAACTTTGGATTTCCTAACGATTCAACAAAAAATACCCGTGTATTCTCTTGTACTGCATTTTTAAAATTCTTGGTGTCAGACGGATCTACAAATGTAGTAGTAATCCCAAATCTAGGTAAAGTAACATTCAGGAGATTGTAAGTCCCCCCATACAGGCTACTAGATGCAACGATATGGTCTCCAGCTTTTAATAAAGTTAGTAGTGTTGTATTAATTGCTGCTGTTCCTGATGCCGTTACTACTGCGGCAATACCGCCTTCTAGCACAGCAAGACGTTGTTCTAGTATATCATTGGTTGGGTTGTTCAGTCTGGTATAGATAAACCCGGATTCTGACAGACTAAACAGGTTTGCAGCATGATCTGCATTATTAAAAACATAGGATGTTGTTTGATAAATAGGAACTGCCCTTGTTCCGCCATTTGCAGTTACATCATGACCCGCATGCAAAGCTCCTGTTGCAAATTTTTGAGTGCTCATAATTTTCTAATTTAAATTTTAATACTTAATAAAAACTCAAATACATCAAACACCTTAGTACTTAGTGAATGGCCATAGAAGATTAAAAAGAAAGGAAACTACAATTACAGAAATGTAATTATGTTAAGTTATCTTTTCCCAACTCATTGGGATTAGAATTTAGCACCTTCTTTACTAATAAAGGGTTGCTAAGGTTTCACAGGGTCTATTCCCTCCACCTTTCTTAATAACTATCTAAAAATGTATAAGAAACTTGAGACAAAACTAGTAATTATTTTCTTACCACAACAAGTTTCCTTATAAAATTGTCTTTTTCAGAAAATAAGCAATAAATGAACACTGTATAATTAAAGAAAATTAATGATACGTTAAATCCTTTAGAATATTATCATTTTTTTTACCTTTGCCGAAATATTTTTGGGGATAGATTTGACTGATTGCAACCCTGCACACTGAACTTTTATTGGTAAACAGCTATATTTTAGTGAGTTCAGCTTTTATAAATGCTAAAGCAGTTCGAAAAGATTATTTTATCGAAAGCTTCGTATTGCAATCTCGTCTTATTATCCAAGATAAAACAATTTAGAATGGCATATTTATTTACTTCAGAAAGTGTATCTGAAGGACATCCGGATAAGGTAGCAGATCAAATTAGTGATGCGCTATTAGACAATTTTTTAGCTTTTGATCCAAATTCGAAAGTAGCTTGCGAAACTTTAGTTACCACCGGTCAGGTGGTATTAGCTGGCGAAGTAAAATCCAAAACATATCTCGATGTACAACATATTGCCAGAGAAGTAATCAATAAAATAGGATATACTAAGGGTGCCTATCAGTTTAGCGGAGACTCTTGCGGTGTAATTTCTTTAATTCATGAACAATCTCAAGACATTAATCAAGGGGTGGATCGTGAAAGTAAAGAAGAGCAAGGAGCAGGAGATCAAGGTATGATGTTTGGATATGCAACTAGTGAAACGGCAAACTACATGCCTCTAGCACTTGACATCTCTCATAAGATCCTGATCGAATTGGCAAATCTGAGACGTGAAGGTAATGAAATCCCATATTTGCGTCCTGATTCTAAAAGCCAGGTTACTATCGAATATAGTGATGACAATATCCCACAAAGAATTGTTGCCATTGTGGTTTCTACACAACATGATGATTTTGATAGTAGTGACGATGTTATGCTTAAAAAAATTAAGAATGACATCATTTCTATTTTAATGCCCAGGGTGATAGCTCAATTACCCGAGTATGTTCAAAAGTTATTCAATGATAAAATAACTTACCATATCAATCCAACCGGAAAATTTGTAATCGGCGGACCTCATGGCGACACTGGTCTAACGGGAAGAAAAATTATTGTTGACACTTATGGAGGTAAAGGAGCTCATGGCGGAGGTGCTTTTTCTGGAAAAGACCCTAGTAAAGTAGATCGATCTGCAGCATATGCCTCTAGGCATATTGCAAAAAACCTGGTTGCTGCAGGCGTTGCAAGTGAGGTTTTGGTGCAAGTCTCCTATGCGATTGGTGTAGTAGAACCTACCTCGATTTTTGTAGACACCCATGGTAGTAGCTTATTGGAATTATCAGATGGCGAAATTGCAAAAAAGGTAGGGGAAATTTTTGATATGCGTCCTGCGGCTATAGAAAAACGTCTTAAGTTGCGTAATCCAATTTATTTGGAAACCGCAGCTTATGGTCATATGGGCAAAGAATCCCGAACCGTTACTAAAGTTTTTGAAAGTCCGTATTCTGGCAAAATAGAAAAAGAAGTAGAACTTTTTACCTGGGAAAAACTTGATCATGTAGATGCCGTAAAAAAGGCATTTAATCTATAATCATTAATTGATTGAAAACGAGGTATTATTCATTTCGTCTGATTTTATAAACCTTATATCGATTTTTGAATACTACCCTAAAAAATTGCGGTTTTTCCGTATCACTAAATCAAGTATTATTCTTATTTTTATACCGTTAATATTCAGATATATAATATAACATATCGGGGAGTGAATATTACTTTTTTTTGAGTTTTTAAAGTATAATTGTTTGGGAAATATTATACTACGATTCTTAAAAGAAAAATGTAAAAAAGTATCATACACTTATCAAAATTTAGGGAAATGAAATTAAAAGTTTTAATGCTTATCGTACTACTGTGCATTTGTGGTATTTCACATGGTCAGGATTTTAAAAGCGACCTTTCTTCTGTAAAAACCATTGATAATCAAATTCAGGAAAAAAAATATAGTTCTGATGATGTTTCAGTAGCTGCAGATAGATTATTGTTGAAGTCCTCTGTTGAAAATATCTCTAAAAAAGATAAGCATTTTTTTAGCAGAAAAGAGTGGAAAAAAATAAAGAAACAAATTTTAAAGAATAAAAAGAGAATTTCTAAGCTTGAAGATGGTATTCATTCATATAAAACATTAGATACCATATATTTAGATGCTCCGGTGTATTCTACAAAATCCAGTTTATCCGGATGGTAAATACTGCCGGCATATAAAAAGCATTAAAAAACCGCTATTCAAGCGGTTTTTTAATGCTTTTTATTGAAAGTTTCTTATTTATTGTTGCATTTTTAGATAATAATCTACAGAATGCTTTCCTGATCCATATAACAAAAAGAATACGCAAAGAAGAAATATTAGACTGGCTATAATAAGGTTTGCTGCATTCATTTCACCAATAAAATTAATAAGGATAGCTCCTATCAATAATGGAAGTTGCGCCATAACAGACCATCTGGTAAGTAATCCGAAAGCTATTAATATGCCTCCGATTAAATGAGCAGGGGCTACATAATGGATCATTATCATTGACCCGGCTAAGTTCTGAACAGGTTTAATAAGGTCTACAAGAATCTGGCTATTACTGATAAAATTTATTCCCTTTATAAATAAAAATACACCTAAAGCAATTCTTAACAAATCCAATGGGTAATACGTATGTGCATTCGCCCATTTATTCAATGATTTTATAGTTGGCATGACAAACAAGTATTGATTAGACCACTATAAGATACTGATTTTTAAACCAATAAAAAAATAAAGAATTATAAAGAAAGGTCAATCAAAATCTATTTTTATCGTCTAGTATATAGAATGCTTCTGTATTTTTTGGCAATATTATTTTTAATATTTAAAAAGACTTCTGGTATATTAATATGAATGATTTTATAAAAAGATTCTAAAACGTATTGCATTTGAATCTTTATTTTATCTTCATATTTATAATAATACAACACCAAAGCACAAATCCCCATTACAAATAACAAAGCTCCAATTGTTACTTCGACGGGTGATAAATCATGATAGAAAAAACTATTCAGCCCCAGCCCGAACCAGCTTCCGTAAAGCACAAAAAAATGAATGATATAAATAGAAAGTGTTCTCCCTCCTATCTTGGTTATCACAGGATGCGACATATAGTTTTTTAACAAGATAAATATGGTAAAAAGAATACATACATTTCCTAATCTAATAAACAAAAAGTTATTATATGCCACTGATCTAAATATCATAAGATCTGTAATATCATGTAATAACATGAATAGATTTGACGAATAGAAGATTAGCATCAATCCAATAGACAGTAGTGTTATAGCTGTATAGGTATAGAAAGCCTGATGTTTTCCGTATTTTAAAAATAGTGTCGCCATAAAACTTCCAAAACAAACATACCCAAACCAGGGAAGCAATGTAAAAATAGATCCATTTTTGTTTGTAAAGTAATTTGCAATGGTCTGCGGTAAAAAATCAAGTATACACTCACCATATACGGGTTGCAAAAGAAAAATAGCAATTCCTAATCCCAGTATTGTATTCTGAAATAACCTTTGATTATAATAGCGATACAAGATCAAATATACCCCAATCAAGAGCAACAATGAAGTGCCTATACATTGCAAGACATCTACATAAAAAAATGAAGGGTTTAAAGTTCCATTAAACACAGCATAGAAGCTTAAGCGGAGTAAATATCCCCAAAAAATAACCTTGACAGCCCTTTTTATGCCTTTTAAAACCCTTGGGTTATCTAATCCAACTGTATTCTGTTTTAATAATAAATAGGTAAAGATAAAACCTGTAATCGTAAAAAAAGTAGGTGCGGTCATTCCCCTGAAATATTCCCATACACTATAAATAGTACTGTTCTCATCCCGGTAGGTATCGCCTAAAAGCGCATGCACAAAATGCCCCTGTAGCATCATCATTATGGCAAATGCACGTATTGCATCTAGAAAATACAGTCTACTGGCCGGTTTGGTCATGATAGTAGTCTTTGGTTAGTTATTGCCCCCAAAACGCGTTTTGAGGTATATTATTGCTTAAAAAAAGTGCAAAACTAATCTTTTTTATTTGTTTTTGCACTGATTCTAAATCATTTAAAGATAATTCAAACTAATTTTGTAGGATTTTACGTTAAAAATAACTGCCAAAATACCTGTTATTGCTGTTTTCTATGGTTTTCCTCCCTCAAAATTGCATGATAATCATTTCCTCGCCGGCAATTTAAAAAAAGTAAACACGTTACTTATTAGTATGATTAACCAAAAAATTCAATCTATGAATCCAAAAGTAATCTTGGGAATTAGGATAGTATTTGGCCTGGCCATTCTATTCTTTGGGTGCAACAAATTGTTTTATTTTATGGACCCTCCTGCACCATCAACAAAAATTGCCGGAAGTTTTTTAAGAGTTTTAGTATCATCCAAAACAATGATGCTAGTAGCAATTGTTGAAATTTGTGCCGGTATCGCATTATTAGCAAATAGATTTGCTCCATTAATGATGGTAATTCTAATGAGTGTATCTGTTAATGCCTTTTTGTACCATCTTAAGTTGGATATAAAACATTGGTACGTAGGAGTAGCTTTTTTAGGGCTTAATGTTCTTATGCTTTATATCTATAAGGATCGTTATAAAGAATTACTCAAACCCCAATAACAAAAAGCATTGTTATAAAAAAGATGTCCCGGTGGCATCTTTTTTTATTTCTAATATTTTCGGTCTATATGCACATACCATTTGTTGTCTGAATTTACTGGAAAATAAAATTAAGCATAGCCTTAACTACGGTTTATTTTTCTTTTCATTGAGATAAAAAAGAACATTTATACTATTAAATTCAAATGATAAATGGTAATAAAAAATTTCTTTAAACTGACTATCCTGGAGGCCGAGCCATTGGAGAATTATTTAGATCAAAACAAAGATTATATAAGAAAGTAAAGTCTTTTGGCATCTTTATTGGTATTATCAATAGTAACATAAAACAAACATTATGAAAACCGATCGATATACTAAATTTATTTTTACAATTATCGCTATTTGTCTAGTGATCATAGTAATCAGGGATCTAGAAATAATCCCAAAAGCACATGCCAATACTATACCTGTAAGCAATTATGGAGTTATCCCAGTGAATACCGATGGTTCTATCACTGTACGCCTAAGTAATGCAGACGAGATTGATGTTAATATAAAGAACATAGACACCTATGACAAACTTAAAGTAGATCTCAATAGTATTAGCACCCGAGATGAATTAGATATTAATATCGACGAGGTTGGTGGAAGCTACGTATCCAGTGGTGGTCCCGTCAAAGTAAAACTTCAAAATTAGCCTCTATATCCAAATTCTTACTGATACCCTTCATCTTACTCATAAAATCCATTATATTTACGGCCGAACTTAGACACAAACCCCGTAGAAAAATAATCGAATATGCATATAGCTATAGCTGGAAATATCGGTGCAGGAAAAACTACATTGACCCGATTACTCGCTAAACATTATAAATGGGAAGCTCATTTTGAAGATGTACTGGAAAATCCTTATCTAGAGGATTTTTACAATAAAATGGAACGTTGGTCATTTAATCTTCAAATCTATTTTTTGAATAGTCGGTTTAGGCAAATTCTTGATATTCGACAAAGCGGAAAAGATATTATCCAGGATCGAACCATTTATGAAGATGCTTATATTTTTGCACCAAACCTTCATGCCATGGGGTTAATGACCAATCGCGACTTCGAAAACTACCGATCCCTTTTCGATCTTATGGAAGATGTGGTAGAAGGCCCTGATTTATTAATATATTTAAGAAGCAGTATTCCTAACCTGGTGGCACAGATCCACAAACGTGGGCGAGAATATGAGAATACTATAAGCATAGACTACCTAAGCAGACTTAATGAACGATACGAAGCCTGGGCTCACGATTATGACAAAGGAAACCTTCTAATAGTAGATGTCGACAATGTTAATTTTGTTGATAATCCTGAAGAGCTTGGTGATATCATAAGCCGTATTGATGCAGAGTTGCATGGCTTGTTCTAAAAGATTTTGAATAGTTATGGATTTTGCTTCACTATTTCGGTTTCTTGAGGATTTACAAAAGAACAATCATAAGGAATGGATGGATGTAAACCGAAAACGCTATCACACGGTTAGAAATTCATTTGTACAATGGCTCGATGTACTGGACACAAAACTGGTAACCATAGATCCAGAATACTATCCTACCCCCGGGAAAAAGGGAATTAATCGTATTAATAATAATCTTCTTTTTCATCCAAATAAACCTGTATATAAGGATCATTTTGGAGCAGGGTTAGATCAAAAAACCAAACAAGGGGATTTTTATATTGAAATCGGTATCTCTCAATGCCTATTGGCCGGAGGATATTGGCGCCCCGAAAGCAAAATATTAGGCAGTATTAGAGAAGCCATAGATTATAATGGCCAGGAGCTGGTTAAAATTTTAAATAAAAAAAGTTTTAAAGACACCTTCGGAAATCTATATCCCGATGACGGTATGTTAAAATCCGCTCCAAAAGGATATACCGCAGACCACGAACATATAGATTTATTGAAGCACAAAACATTTGCAGTAATTCACGAATTTACTAAAGAAGATGTTCTTAAAGACAATTTTACAGAGCAAGTCATCGAGGTCTACAAAGAAATGCTTCCTTTTAGAAGATATTTGCGGCAGGCAGTAACCGTTTAGTTTTCTCGCGTCTCGCTATTCAGTTTATTCGATTTTCGTATCCAAATATTCAATAATTATTGCCGTTGCCCCTGTGTTACTATTTATAAAGTGCCCAGCGATCATACCTGTTTTTTCTCTAAACTTTTTGTCCTCTACAAGCTTATTTATAACCTGTGAAAATTCTTCAGGACTGGATACCGAAAACAAACCCGCCAATTTTTGAAGCTGTTTGGCTTCTCTAAATTTTTCGAAATTCTTACCAATAATAATTGGAATCCCAAAAGTTGCCGGCTCTAAAATATTATGCAGCCCCCCAGTCCCCATAGCCCCACCTACATAGGCAATATCTCCATAACTATACACACGAGAAAGATATCCAATCGTATTCATAATAAACACCCGGTAATCTTTAAGATCTTTCCCATCTTTTTCGGAATATAAGATAGCGCCTTTCTTGATTTTTTGTTTCAATGAGTTCGCACTACTATCCTTAATCTCATGCGGAGCAATAATAAAACACACATCATTTGAAGCAGTATTTACAAATTCAATAAAAACCTCTTCATCTTCGGGCCACGAACTTCCAATTACAATACAAAGTCGTTTATCAATAAATTCTGAAATAAAATCTACTTGATTATCCATTTCGATCTGGTGTGATACCCTATCAAAACGCGTATCTCCACTCAAAGTAACATTGGTAAAACCTTGAGCTTCAAGTAATGTCTTGGATATGGTATCTTGAACAAAAAAGTAATCTATAGTTTTTAAGGCCTTTCGCATAAAACCCCCATACCATTTAAAAAATGCCTGATCTTCTCTGAATGCAGCAGATATAAAAACAGCAGGAATATTGTTGACCTCTAAAACTTTCAGGTAATTGGGCCAAAACTCGTACTTTATAAAAACTGCCAAATCTGGATTTACCAATTGTATAAATCGTTTTGCTTTTGCCTTGGTATCCATTGGAAGGTACACAATAATGTCGGCCAGAGTGCTATTTTTCTTTGCTTCATATCCCGATGGGGAAAAAAAAGTAACTAGTAATTTGTAATCAGGATATTTCTTTTTTAATTCTTCCATTACGGGAACGCCCTGTTCATACTCCCCCAAAGAAGCACAGTGAAACCACAAGGTGCGATCTTGACCGGAAAAATGCTCCTCTAGTTTCTGAAAAGTTAGCTTTCTTCCTTCAACAAATAATTTCAGTTTAGGAGTAAATAATCCCAGAAGAGGAAGAATTCCATTAAAAATCGAAATAAAGATGTTGTATAAAACCCCCAAAAGCACTAATTTTTAAGAACTGCTAAAATACATTTCTTTTATCTAAAATTGCATTGGCTATAGTATCAATATTTTGTATTTTCGTGAGGTTACAATACATGCATACATGAAGAAAATACAAATGGTTGATCTTAAGGGTCAATACGAGCAAATCAAAGAACAAGTAAATTCATCTGTACTTGATGTTATAAATTCTACAGCTTTCATTAACGGACCCGAGGTTCATAGTTTTCAAAAAGAATTAGAAGAGTACCTTGAGGTGAAACATGTAATCCCTTGTGCTAATGGTACCGACGCCTTGCAAATAGCCATGATGGGATTGGGCTTAGAACCTGGTGATGAAGTCATTACTGCTGATTTTACTTTTGCCGCAACTGTAGAGGTAATTGCTTTGCTTAGATTAACCCCGGTATTGGTAGACGTTGAGCCAGATTCCTTTAATATTGACCCAGAAGCAATAAAAAAGGCAATTACACCAAAAACCAAAGCTATTGTACCGGTGCACCTTTTTGGTCAAAGTGCAAACATGGATGAGATTATGGCTATTGCCAACAAACATAACCTGTACGTAATTGAAGATAATGCACAAGGAATTGGATCTTCCTATAAATTTTCAAACGGTACTACAACAAAAACAGGAGCCATTGGCCATGTTGCCTCTACCTCATTTTTTCCATCCAAAAATCTAGGATGCTATGGTGATGGAGGAGCTATTTTTACCAACAATGATGATCTTGCGCATACCATCCGAGGGGTTGTAAACCATGGGATGTACAAAAGATACCATCATGATGTAGTGGGTGTAAACTCTCGTTTGGATTCTATACAAGCTACCATTTTAAGAGCCAAACTTCCTAATCTTGATCATTACAACAATGCAAGAAGAGCGGCAGCCAGAAAATATAACAAAGCGTTTGAAGGTATCGAAAATATCATTACTCCAAAAGTAGAAGGCAATAGTTGCGGCACCAATCATAATACTATCTGTGATACCTGCAATTGCCATGTGTTTCATCAATATACATTAAGAATAACCAATGGTAAACGTGATCAATTGGCGCAGCATCTTAATGATAATGGGGTTCCGTGCGGAGTTTATTATCCAATTCCTCTGCATAGCCAAAAAGCATATCAAGATACAAGATATAATGAAGCAGATTTCCCAATAACTAATCAATTGGTAAAAGAGGTGCTCTCACTGCCCATGCATACAGAACTAGATGACGAACAAATCGAATTTATAACCAATACAGTTATTAATTTTGTGAAAGATTAGTAAAATAGTATTTGACGCCATTCTGAATTTATTTTCAGAATCTCATATCGCTTATGCAAAACACCATAATGAGAACCTAGGCTACCGTCGATTAGGAGATATTGAATTGTTATATAGATGAAATACCAATTATGAAATAGTAACGTTTCTAATTTACGGAATGCACCATGCAAAATTTCACTAACCTACTACCAAAATCACGATGAATTCCTTATGTATTTGCTACAACATATATAGCCATAAATTTTCTGAAATACCTCCCTTACCAGAAGCATTTATAGTTTCTAAAACTGACACAGGTCTAGGGTATGCCCAAAAGCAAGCTACTCCCGATACTATAAAAAGTTATACGATATCATTTAAAGATACCCCGCATGAGCAACTCCTCGAAATATGTTCGATTTTAAAACCAAATGCACTCGCCCAACGATTTATTGTTAAAAAAAGAAAGAATTTTGGTCTTACTGAGTTGCTACAAGACCAAAAGACAAAAACGGTTATTCTTACATATATCAGTAGGAAATTAGCCACTTTTTATTCTCTGGTGAGTACGTATCACTACCCAATAACATTTAACGCCCAAAGAAAAGATCCTTTCCAGACGTTTAGACTTTCTAATGATAATAGGTTACTTCATCCCAAACTTGCATTTACTAAGACAGAAGAAGGTATAGAATATGCGTTTACACTAGATAATGAAAACACAACCATTATCCCAAAAAATCATAAGATTTTAATTTTGCTTAATGACCCCTCTTGGATTATTCTAGACAATACCGTATATCAGATTAAAAATTTAAACGCCAACAAACTAAAACCTTTTTTCAACAAAGAAAAAATCACCATTGCCAAAAAGCACATCAACATCTATCTCGAAAAAGTAATTGTTCCCGTTATCAAAAATATCGATGTTATTGCCAATGGCTTTGATATTAGCACATATCAAACCATAACATCCTATGGCATAGAAATTATACAAGATTTTATTCGAGATACGTATGTAGCACAAGTGTACTTAGTCTACGGGCAAACCATTTTTGACTATCACGGTTCAAAAACGGTATCTTCTGATGTTATTTTTGAAAACGAAGATCAAATCAAGATCATTCAGACCAAACGCAACCCAAAAGCCGAAACAGAAATTACTGACCTCTTGATTTCTAAAGGACTGCATCGCACCAATACTTTGGTATTTGAAGTAAAGGATTCTAAAGATCCATTTGAAATCTTAGAATGGCTCAAAATCTATCATAATCAACTAAAAAAAGAGGGGTTTGAGTTGAAATTACCACTACTTGAAAATAAAAACATAGATATATCACCATATCAAATTCAGATTCATAATCAAGAAGAAAATGATTGGTTTGATCTTAAAGGGATTGTTACTATTGGCGGTGAAGAGATTCCGTTTTCAAAGTTTATACCCTTTATCAAAAAGAGCGATCGATTTTTTCCAATAAATGAAGAGCATGTTTTTATTATTCCACTAGAGTGGATGTCTCGATATAAAAAACTTGCAGATTTTGGCCAGGTAAAGAATAACAGTATCCTTCTTAAAAAAAGTAATTATACGCTATTAAAAGAACTGGTTCTGCCCGAAGAAATTCCTTTGCAAGAAACAACAAGCATCCCTTATGAGCCATCATCTTTATTAAAAGCAACATTGCGACCCTATCAGAAAGAAGGCGTACAATGGCTTGCGCATCATTATGAAAATCATCTTGGCGCCTGTTTGGCCGATGATATGGGATTAGGAAAAACGTTACAAACCATAGCGATGCTCATCTTTGCCAAAGAACAAATTGAACCGATAACTCATGAGACGCAAAAGATACGATTAGACCTATTTAGTGATCCTCTTGAGATGAAAACTTACCTCAAAGCCCTTATCGTGTTGCCTTCGTCTTTACTATTTAACTGGGCACAAGAGATTCTAAAATTTGCACCTCATTTTTCTGTGGTAAAGTATGTGGGTGCAGACCGCAACAAAGTCACTCCGTATCTAGAAACCTACGATATCATTTTAACCACATACACTACCCTATCCAGAGACATTTCTAGTTTAAAAAAGGTGAATTTCACATATTTAATCATCGATGAAAGTCAGCAAATCAAGAACAAGGATTCCAAAATTTTTCGGGATATTAATGAGGTTAATGCGTTACATAAAATATCACTTAGTGGTACGCCCATAGAAAATTCATTATCCGATTTATGGTCGCAAATGCAATTTATCAATCCGGGAATGTTAGGCAATTTTCCTTTTTTTAAAGAGCATTTTAAAATTCCGATAGAAAAACATCAAGATCAGGAGCGTACAGAGGAACTAAAAACACTAATTGAACCTTTTATTCTAAGACGTACCAAAGAACAGGTCGCCAAAGATCTTCCAAAAATATCTGAGCAAATTATCTATACCGAAATGCTTCCTGATCAAGCAAAATATTATGAATCTGAAAAATCTGCCGCCAGAAATCTACTTTTGGGGCTGGATACTATGGTTACGAATAAAATTCATATCATTAATACGCTAACCAAACTACGCCAATTAGCAAATCATCCTAAATTAGTAACTTCAGATGCGCAACAACATTCTGGAAAATTTGAAGATGTAACTCATTATCTTGAAATACTTATAAAATCGAAGAAAAAAGTTTTGATATTCAGTTCTTTTGTTTCGCATCTTACATTATATGAAGAGTGGTGCACAACCCACAACATAAATTTTGTGACTTTAACCGGGCAAACCAAAAGCAAAGATCGAGAACAGGTTGTGAAGATGTTTCAAGAAGATGATACCATTCCTTTATTCTTTGTTTCCTTAAAAGCAGGAGGTGTTGGGTTAAATCTTACCAAAGCGTCTTATGTAATTCTATTAGACCCATGGTGGAACCCTTTTATTGAAAAACAAGCCATCGCGAGATCCCATCGAATAGGGCAAACTAATCCTGTAACAGTTGCTCGTTTTATATCAAAAAATACAATTGAAGAAAAAATCGTACAGCTGCAAGAAAAGAAACAAAACTTGTCTGATGAAATTATCGATATCAACACAATACCCGATTATATAGAAAAAGATTTGACTACACTACTCAAATAGCCCGGGTTTGATCTAAGACCATATTAAGTAATTGAACTCATCTTTTGAAAGCGAATTCTTTATCTAAAAACATCCCTCTAAACCGAAGCCACAAGATGGTTTTGTTAACTCGCTCAATTGGGCTATATTTAGCGTAAACATTTACACAAATTCATCTATTATGAAACATTTTTTTACGCTATTGTTTGTACTAACCAATACTTTCCTTTTTTCTCAAGACACCTACATACACTGCGGAAAATTAATTGATACCAAGGCCGGCAATGTTCTTACCGAAAAAACTATAGTCGTTTCAGGAAATAAAATTATCAAAGTTCAGGATGGGTATGTTACCGGCAAAAAAGATGATATTACTATCGATCTTAAAGAAAAAACAGTGATGCCTGGCCTTATTGATATGCACATACATATTGAAAGTGAATCCAACCCAAAAGCTTATTTGCAACGTTACACCAATAATGAAGCAGACGTTGCCTTCAATGCTGTAGGCTATGCTAAATCCAGTCTCATGGCGGGTTTTACTACGGTTCGTGATTTGGGAGGAAGTGGTGTCAACATAGCGCTCAAAAAGGCTATCGCTCGCGGAAAAATTGATGGCCCTCGTATTTTTACCTCAGGAAAGGCATTAGGAACCACAGGTGGGCATGCCGATCCTACTAATGGTTCTAGAAAAGACCTGATGGGAGACCCAGGCCCAAAAGAAGGTGTAGTAAATGGTGTAGAAGATGCAAAAAAAGCAGTCCGCCAACGCTATAAAAATGGTGCAGATTTAATCAAAATTACAGCCACAGGCGGAGTGTTAAGTGTAGCAAAAAGTAGTTCTAATCCTCAGTTTACCGTAGAAGAAATCAAAGCCATTTGTGAAACTGCAAAAGACTACGGTTTTCATGTTGCGGCACACGCTCATGGCGATGAAGGGATGCAACGTGCCGTTTTGGGTGGTGTAAAAACTATCGAGCATGGTACGCTTATGAGCGAAAAAACCATGGATTTAATGAAACAGCATGATGCGTATCTGGTTCCTACTATTACAGCTGGTAAAGAAGTAACCGAAAAAGCAGCAATAGATGGCTACTACCCTGCCATTATTGTTCCCAAAGCTCTAGAAATTGGTCCAAAAATCCAGAACACCTTTAAAAAGGCCTATGATCGGGGTGTCGGAATCGCATTTGGTACTGATGCTGGAGTATTTAAACATGGCCAAAACGGAAAAGAATTTGGCTTTATGGTCGAGGCAGGGATGCCTGCTATGGCTGCCATACAAAGTGCGACTATTACCAATGCAAAAATACTTAATATGGAGGATCAATTAGGACAAATTGCTATTGGTTTTCTGGCGGATATTGTTGCGGTTAATGAAGATCCAACTAAAAAAATCAATACTATGGAAAATGTTGTTTTTGTGATGAAAGACGGAAAGGTTTTCAAAATGCAATAGAAATAAATTCAATCCAATTACTTTATTATCACATAATCCTTGAAAAATGAAAAAATTTCCTTTATTTATTGCACTCACTGTGTTAGCATATTCTTCTATAGCACAGACATTAAAAAACCCATCATTTGAAGAGGTTCTCTCATTACGATCTGTTTCAAATCCAACTATTTCTCCTGATGGTAATCATGTAGTGTTTGAATCAAGATCTATAGACTGGAAAGAAAATAGATATGACACTGAACTATGGATCTCAAAAAATGGAGCAACTCCTTTTCAGCTCACCAATAATATTAAAGATAACAGTTCCAATCCAAAATGGTCACCTGATGGCCGATGGATCGCTTTTTTATCAAAACGAGGAGAGAAAACTCAAATTCATATAATCCGTTCAGCAGGAGGAGAATCTATTCAAGTAACACATACTGAAAATGATATTTCCGATTTCGAATGGTCACCCGATGGAAAAAAAATTACTTTTCTTCAGTCTGAAGATAAATCTAAAAAGGAAAAAGAAAGAAAAGAAAAATATGGCAGCTATGCCGTTGAGGATGCAGAATATAGTGTAAATCAAATTTGGATTGCAGATTTTAACCCTCTTCAGTTTGGCTATAAGCCACTACCCTCTCAAATTAATGACTCTGTTTATACCAAAAAGTTAGAACCAAAATTATTGATTGAAGACACCTCTTTTTCTATTAATAGTTATAAGTGGTCCCCAGACGGAAAAAAAATTGCTTTTGAACATCAACCAGACCCTTTACGAAATACTTTTTTTAAGGCAGATATTTCTATTTATAATATTGAATCAAAAACTCATAAAAAGCTAGTTAATAATCTTAGCTACGATGGTTTGATAGACTGGTCTCCAGATGGAAAAGCCATCCTTTATAATACAAGCCTCAACGATAGCACTTCTAACTATTATCTAAACGGTAAGTTATTTAGAATTGATATAGATGGAACAAATAAGCAACAACTTGCAAAGAATTTTGATGAGGATATCTATAGATTACAATGGAATAGCAATGGAATATTTGGTATTGCCTGGCAAAAAACTAAAAGGCCATTGGTAAAAATAAATCCAAAAAATGGCAAGACAACAATTTTAAATTTTGGACCTGAAAGAATTTGGAGTTACACTTTCTCAAAAGATGGTAAAAAAATAGCATATACGGGAAGTAATGATAATAGTTTAGCTGAAGTATTTCACAATGATTACCTTTCAAAAGACATTAAGCAAACTACCAAAATTACGACTCAAATTAACGACTGGTCAGTTGCCAAAAGCGAAGTTATTTCATGGAAAAGTCAAGATGGTGCAACTATTGAAGGTATTTTGCATAAGCCACAAAACTATGATCCAAATAAAAAGTATCCCCTTATGGTCATTATCCATGGTGGGCCAACTGGAATATCTACGCCAAATCCTACTCCCTCCTATGTTTATCCTATGATCCAATGGCTTAATAAGGGAGCTCTGATATTAAGACCAAACTATAGAGGATCTGCTGGTTATGGAGAAAAATTCAGATCATTAAATGTTAAAAATCTTGGGGTTGGAGATTCTTGGGATGTATTATCTGGTGTTAAGTTTTTAGAAGACAAAGGTATTATAGATGGAGATAAAGTAGCTTCGATGGGATGGAGCCAAGGGGGATATATATCAGCCTTTTTGACTACTAATTCAGATAAGTTTAAGGCTATTTCTGTAGGGGCCGGTATTTCAAATTGGATGACATATTATGTCAATACAGATATTCATCCATTCACCAGACAATATTTAAAGGCTACTCCGTGGTCGGATAAAGAGATATATGAAAAGACCTCTCCGATGACAAACATAAATAATGCCTCTACACCAACATTAATACAACATGGCGAATTTGATAAAAGGGTTCCTACCGCAAATGCTTACGAATTATTTCAAGGGCTTCAGGATAAAGGAATTGATTCAAAATTAATTATATACAAAGGATTTGGACATGGAATTAATAAACCCAAAGAGAGGCTTGCGGCTATGTGGCACAATTGGCAGTGGTTTGGTAAATATATTTGGGGAGAAGAAATTGAAATACCAATGAAATAAAAGCAAGTGTAATTATAACAGCAAATGTATGACAACTAAGAAAAAGACTTTAATAAATTATATCTGTAACAGTTTTGCTTTATTACAACACATACTCATAGCGAAAGTCCTATAAATACAATCATTCAGTCAAAAAACAAATCATCATGGAACTAAACTCAAATCATTTTTTAAAAAGAACAATCCTATTTGGCATACTCATTCTATTAATTCTCCCATCTATTGTTATTGCACAAACCAAAACAGAACAAATTGACAAATTAATGAGTCTTTATAATGAATATGGACAATTTAACGGTTCTGTGCTTGTGGCAGAAAATAGTAAAGTCATTTACAAAAAAGGACTTGGATTAGCCAATATGGAGTGGGATATCGCAAATCAACCAGACACCAAGCATAGGCTAGGATCAATTACTAAGCAATTTACTAGTATGCTCATAATGCAATTGGTAGAAAAAGGTAAATTGAAATTAGATGTACCTATCACTACGTATTTATCCGATTACCCCAAAGCAACCGGAGATAGCATTACCATACACCACTTACTCACCCATACCGCCGGTATACCCAATTACACCTCTTTCCAAAATTTCTTTAATGATCATATGCGTAATCCCTATACGCCTGATGAGTTTGTAGAAGTATTTAAAGATTCTACGCTACAGTTCACTCCGGGCGATAGATTTGCATATAGTAATTCGGGGTACTTTTTACTGGGTGTAATTATAGAAAAGGTATCAGGTAAAACGTATGAGCAGATGTTACAAGAAAATATTTTCACTCCGCTAAAAATGAATAACACTGGATTTGATCATCATAGTACTATTCTAAAAAACAGAGCTACTGGGTACAATAAATTCGGAACTTCGTATACAAATTCAGATTACCTCGACATGTCTATCCCTTATGCAGCCGGGTCGATGTATTCTACGGTAGAGGATTTATACCTCTGGGATCAAGCATTATATACAGATCAACTAATAAGCAAAAAATACAAAGAACTTATATTTACTCCAGATATTTCTACAGGACAAGCTAGTTATGGTTATGGATGGGGCATTCACTACCAACCTCTCAGAAAAACTAACGATAGTATTAAAGTAATTGGCCATGGTGGAGGTATTAATGGGTTTAATACCATTATCTCCCGAATTCCTTCCGATAAACATCTTATTGTATTACTCAATAATACAGGTGGCACTGATCTTAGAACAATGAGTAGATCCATAAGTAGTATTCTTTATGGGAAAACCTACGATACACCAAAAAAATCTGTGGCATCTTCATTATTAGGTGTTATTATGGATAGAGGCATCGCTCCTGGGCTAGAAGAATTCAAAAAAATGAAAACTTCAGAAACCTATGAACTTAAGGAAATGGAAATGAACATGATTGGGTACCAACTATTAGGACTCGAAAAAGTAAAAGAAGCTATTGAAGTTTTTAAGCTTAATGTAACATCATTTCCAGAATCAGGCAATGTTTATGATAGTTTAGGAGAAGCATACTTGAAAGATGGAAACAAAGAACTAGCTATAAAGAATTACAAAAAATCGGTAGCGATAGATCCTAGTAATACTAATGGGATTAAGATCTTAAAAGAACTCCAATCTAAATAAGAAGATTAAAAAACAGACGTACTTTATATTGAACTCATCAAATATCATAACAAAAAAATGATAAAGACACTAATTTTCAGCTTCATAACACTACTACTTTTCTCCACTATCGGATGGAGTCAAAGTAAAGAATACCAAGAAAAGAAAGCTAAAAAAATAAAAAACGGCTCTGTTTTTACTAAAATAATTAAAAGAGAATCACCTGCAACAATTATCTATGAAGATGATGATATCATCGCTTTTGTGCCTTTGAGGTCGCAAGCTCCTGTTCATTTATTAATTGTACCAAAAAAAGAAATAGCAACCATCAATGACATCACAGAAGAAGATGCTTTGGTACTTGGAAAACTGTTTTTGGTTGCTAAAAAACTAGCAAAAGAAAAAGGAATTTCAGAAACTGGGTATCGCCTTTCTATGAATATTAATGAAGATGCTGGTCAATCTGTTTTTCATTTGCATATGCATTTGCTAGGTGGTCAAAAATTAGGTCCAATGCTATCTCAAAAAAACAAACAATGAAAAAAATAGTAATGTTCTTTTTTATTTTCATAGGTTTTATGAAAATAACCGCACAGTCAGAAATTGAAATGATCAACAAAACCTTAATGGATTATATTGAAGGAACCGCAAATGGGGAACCTGAAAGGTTAAAAAATGCGTTTCAAGAAAATTTTAATCTATATTATGTTAAAAATGACTCTCTTGCAAGTATACAAGGCAAGAAATATATAAGCAATTTTAAAGAAGGTAAGAAGAATAATCGTATCGGAAAAATAATATCAATAGACTATGAAAATGATGCTGCCTCTGCAAAAATAGAAGTAATAATGCCAGACAGGGATAGAATAGCTGTGGATTATTTACTACTCTTGAAAGTAAATGGAACATGGAAAATTATTCATAAGACATTTACATCTAGAAACTAATATTGACCTGTTTTAAACCACTTCGCACTCAATATTCAGCAAAAATGAACAACGATACCATAAAAATCAGCAAAAAGGAAGTATTATCAGATAACTGGTACACATTACATAAGGTGACCTATGAGTATCAAAATAAGCATGGCCAATGGGAAACGCATACTAGAGAAGCATATGACCGGGGGAACGGGGCTGTGATTCTATTATACAATACAAATACCAAAAAGATCATTCTTACTCGTCAATTTAGATTACCAACCTATATTAATGGCAATGATAGTGGTATGATGATCGAAGCCTGTGCCGGATTATTAGATCAAGATAATCCCGAAGACTGCATACGTAAAGAAACAGAAGAAGAAACCGGTTATAAAATCACCAAGGTCAAAAAAGTTTTTGAATCCTACATGTCTCCGGGATCGGTTACCGAAATATTGTATTTCTTCATCGCTGAATATACTCAGGATATGAAAGTAAGTGAAGGTGGTGGAATCCCAGAAGAACAAGAGAATATTGAAGTACTCGAATTAGATTTTGACAAAGCCATAAAAATGATGTATTCTCAAGAAATAAAAGATGCCAAGACTATTATGCTTTTGCAATATGCCAAAATTCATAACTTAATATCCTGAATTTTATACATAATGATCTTAACTTTTGATACGTATTATTTTGACAACAAAGCAAAAACAGTATGTGTGAGTTTTGAAAATTGGTCTGATAATATTCCAGCTCAGATCTACTCAGAAACCATAGAAGGCATCGCCGATTATGAACCTGGAGCCTTTTACAAAAGAGAATTACCTTGCATATTAAGTTTGATAAAACAAATTGATCTAAATCAGGTCAATTATATAATCGTAGATAGTTTTGTTGTATTAAATGACAACGGAAAACTTGGACTAGGGGGTCATTTATTTGAAGCCTTGAACAAAAAAATACCAATTATCGGAGTTGCAAAATCAGGATTTCACGAAAATAAAAAGAATGTAAAAGAACTATTACGAGGAGATAGCAAAAAGCCTTTATATATATCCGCAATAGGTGTCGACCTGGAAAATGCCCATGAAATGATAAAATCTATGCACGGTAATTATAGAATGCCTACTTTATTACAAATTTTGGACACCAAAACTAAAGAAAGGAAGATTTAATTATTGCCTCGCAAACCAACAAAGAAATAGAGCATTTTGAAACGCTTCGAAGCATTGTTAAGATGATCGGGATCTATAAATAGATACTTCTACACAGCACCAACGTAGTAACAGGTCACAAATAGCTAACTTCTATTATCTTTGAAGCACTGCCAAACATTAAAAATGCAGGACGAAGCAGAGAAAGATCATTCGAACCACCTTTTTAAGGTATGGAAGCCTAGAAAACATGCCTCTTGCCCAGCAACACCAATTCTGGGAAAGGGCACCTTCCTCTGCAATATATCTAAAAGATTACGTTAATGTGACGTGTTACTAAGAAAAAAAGAATATTTTTAATATTGAAAAAGCCATAAAACTATGATGCCCATCAATGAACTCCTTGTTTTTGCAATTGCTTCTCTTATCATGGTACTGTCCCCCGGGCCCAATATGATTTATTTAATCTCAAGATCTTTATCCCAGGGTAAACAAGCAGGGATTATCTCGTTATTCGGGGTTATATCTGGATTTATATTTCATATCCTTATGGTTTCTTTTGGGCTGACTGCTATTTTCTTTGCAGTGCCTTATGCCTTTGTTATTGTAAAATTTCTTGGGGTTTGTTATTTATTATATTTAGCCTATTCAACCTTAAGATCTGGTAGAAAAAATGTTTTTGATAGGAATACGACTTTAAAAAAGGATACGCCCATCAAATTATTCAATATTGGATTATTAACCAATGTACTTAATCCCAAAATGGCATTGTTTTATCTGTCTTTTTTTCCGCAGTTTATAAAACCCGAGTATGGATCGATCCTTTCACAAAGTTTTCAGTTAGGAATTGTACAAATCATCATAAGTTTTTGTATCAACTTTCTTATTGTTATTTCTGCAGCCAAAATGGCGATCTGGTTTTCTAAAAACCCTATTTGGATTCGAGTGCAAAAATGGTTTATGGCTTCAGTTTTAACTGGTTTAGCTGTAAAAATAGCTTTCGCGAAAGCAAAATAAACGCACCTAATGAAACACACATATATATTAGCAATTTTATTCATAGTATTCTTTTTGAGTTGTAAACAGCAGGAAGAAAAGCAAGATTCCCTATCCAAAAATTCTGGTGAAGTTGAGAAATTAGAGGAAGAAACAAAAAAGTCAACCGCTCAACCCAATGTTATTGTATTAGACAAACAATTCGAGATGGCTGGATTAGATCGAAACCGACAAATAAGGATCTATTTACCACCAGATTATATGAAAACTGATAAAAAATACCCTGTTTTGTATATGCATGATGGACAAAATTTATTTGATGATCTAACCTCGTATGCCGGTGAGTGGGGCGTAGACGAAAGCCTAAACGAACTTGCCAAAACATCGGGTCTCGAACTAATTGTGGTAGGAATTGATAACGGGGCAGAAAAGCGCATGAACGAGCTTGGCCCATGGGAGAACAAAGAGTTTGGAAAAGCTGAAGGTAAACAATATATGGACTTTATTGTTACTCAAATCAAACCTTATATAGACAATGCGTATAGAACTTTTAAAGATCGGAAGAATACGGCAATTATGGGGAGTTCGATGGGTGGGCTCATTTCGCATTATGCCATGTATAAGTATCCTGAAGTTTTTAGTAAAGCAGGTATCTTCTCTCCTTCGTATTGGTTCTCTGACCAGGTCTTTAGTTTTACCCAAAACAACCCTATACCCAAAGATGCACGTCTGTTTTTATTGGTGGGGCAAAAAGAAGGAAACGGCATGACCGTGAATACACAAAAGATGTACGACCAGATTTATTCTTCTAAGCATCCCAAAGAAAATATCACAGCCATTATAGATCCAAAAGGTGACCATAATGAAGCTTTTTGGCAAAAACACTTTACTCCAGCTATTCAATGGTTGTTTGCCAAATAATTCGTAAAGATTATTGATCATGAAGAATGTTATTATTTTACTATTATTATCGATCTCTATTTCTTCTTGGGGTCAAGAAGCTAATCTTTATATATTCAAGAACCTAACTAATAAAGTTTGGAAAGCTGAAGGAAATTGGGAAGATGGCACTACATTTAAACAAGAAATCATCTTTGAATTTGACTTGGATAGCACTATAGTCATTGCAAAATCCAAAGGATTTACGAATAAGGAACAAACCGAATATGGTCCACGAAATCATGGTATTAGAAAATATGATGAAATAACCAAAGTTATACATTTTTGGGAGTTCGATGTTTTTGGAGGTGTTACTGAAGGCGTAGTAAAGATCTATGACAAAAATATAGTCTATCAATATGAATATGGTGATTCTTTGATCACCGATATGTGGGAATATGTTGACAATACTACGTATAATTTTATCATAGGAAATTATAAAGATGGGGAATGGAAGCAAAAATATCTTCAAACCAAATTTAAAGGCAGTAACATTGAATAATAAAAAGGTAACTATGCAAATCTTAAAGCCCGATTTTTCCCGTTTCGAATCGATTAAAGACTTTCCTTACAAAGAGAATTTTGTTGATTTTGAGCAGCTAAAAATGCATTATATCGATGAAGGTGAAGGTGAAATTATCTTAGCACTTCATGGAGAACCCACCTGGTCATATTTATACAGAAAATTTATTCCTATTCTGAAAGATTATCGATGTATAGCTCCGGATTTTATAGGGTTTGGTAAATCCGATAAAATTATAGGGCATAAAAACTACAGCTTTGATCTTCATTTTAGGTCATTAGAAAATTTGATTCACAAGCTGGATCTTAATAATATTACTTTGGTTGTGCAAGATTGGGGCGGTTTGTTAGGGCTTTCTCTTTTGGCAGAATATCCAGAACGATTTAAAAGAGTAGTTATCTTAAACACGTCTCTTCCGATAGGTAAAAAATTACCACTTCCATTTAAAATATGGAGAATATTTGCAAAATATCATCCTTCACTACCTATAAGTGGTATTGTACAATACGCTTCACATCATAAATTGTCAAAAGAGGTACTTAATGCTTATAATGCTCCGTTTCCTAGCAAAAAACATAAAGGTGGTGCCGTTGCTTTTCCGCTCTTGGTACCTGCTAATCCCAAAGATCCGGCAGTAAAACCCATGCAAAAAGCCAGAGAAGTACTTTCAAAATGGAACAAACCTGCACTAGTGCTATTTTCTGACAAAGACAAAGTTCTAGGTGGGTTTCAAAAATTCTTCTATCGATTACTCCCCACAAGTCATGAACAGCAAAAAATCACGATCAAAGATGCTGGCCATTTTTTACAGGAAGAAAAAGGTGAAGAAATTGCTGCTTACATAGATCAGTTTATGAAAGATGAATTGAGAATTAAAAAGTGATTTTCTTTACTCTTTGGCAGCTTTTTTCAGAACATATTCTATAGCTTGATCTCCGATGGTATTTAGTTCTTTTGTTAATTTATCAAAAAAATCATGTTCATCTTCTGGGTAATCAAGATCAATATCTGCTGGTATGCCTTGTGCTTCGTAATTTTTACCATCAGGGGTTAAATATGCCTCATTAGATAGTGTAAATTCCCATCCGTTTGGAAGCACTTTCTCCAGAGCATCAGAAAAAATACCTTCAGATGATGAGCCTATACGTGATACATTATCTAGTTGTAAAGAGGCCAACAACATGGTTTCTACTGCACTAGCAGACCAATGGCTCTGTAACACATATAATTTGCCTTTATACACCTGACTTGCTGGGGTTACCTCATATGTGTATGTAGATGTAAAACTATCTCCATTCCTGGCATGTTTACTAAATGCAGTAAAAGAATCTTGTGCAAAATATTGCAAAATAGTAAATGAAACCTTATCAAATCCCCCACCATTAAATCGCACATCCAGGATGATATGTTCTGTACCTGCCAGATCACTCAATACCTTTTGCATCGTTTTATGCATACCATCAACTTCATCTTGTATTGGGTCTATACTTGCAGCTCTAGCCTTAGCATATATTTTGGTTGCTTCTTTTGCAGACATACCCTGACTGAGTCCATAATGTGCTTGCGTAGACATACTATTTACCTGCATATACCCCACCTTATCATTTATTTTACCCCAAACTGTACGTGTAAAATTATGAGCGTTGTGCTTAGGTATATATTTCTTATAAATAGCTTTATAAAGTTCTTTGATATCGGGATCAGGTTTTGGGTTCCATTTTGCAATCTTAGCGGCACCTTGCATTATTTTATCAGGTGCTTCTATATCTAAATGTCCATCATTAAACTCATCCAACATCTCATAACAGATTGCAAAAAGCTCAGCTTCAGATGTGTTTTCATTAATTTTATTACGATACGTATCGTATGATTTTTTCCAGTCTACACCTCTTATTTCAAAATAAGCATAATGATCATTAATCGTATTCCACAATACATCAAAATTGTATAAAGGGTCTTGTTTACGCTTTCGCGAAAGCCTGGTCCCACATATTTCCGGAAGTTTGGGTAATTTATCTAAAGTATAGATAGAAATACCAATTTTTAAAACCAAAACGTCATCTTTGCGATTTACCCCCTGACCAATCATTGTAATTGGATACTGCCTATTAGGCAAACAGGATTTGGTTGTACGATCATAAATTGAAACTGTAGTATCGTCTATATCCAAAATCCATCCGTAGCCCCTCATTTCCCATACTCCGGCAATATCACCAGTAGTATCATTAGCCAATATTGGTTGCGTAAAAAAAGAAAATGCTATTGCGATAAGCAATAGCATAGTAAATGATTTGAAATTATTCGTTTTCATGATCTTTTAATTGATGTAAAACTATAAGACAAAAAACATCCAATTTTGTTACATTTCTTTCTATTTTTTTAGGGCATTGTCTTCTACATCTCTGCTGTTGCAGTTTCTGCAGAACTATTGATCTTTTTTACTAACCCGGATAATACTTTTCCAGGTCCAACTTCGGTAAACAATGTGGCTCCGTCTTTGATCATATTTTGAACACTTTGTGTCCATTTTACCGGTGCTGTAAGTTGTGCAATCAAGTTCTTCTTGATTTCTGAAGGGTTTGTAACAGCAGTTGTCGTCACATTTTGATATACTGGGCAGTTTGGCATGTTAAAACTTGTTGTCTCTATTGCTGCTGCCAATTCTTCACGTGCTGGCTCCATAAGTGGGGAGTGAAATGCTCCTCCGACTGGTAATACCAATGCTCTGCGTGCTCCTTTTTCTTTCATCCATTCACAAGCTCTATTTATTGCCTGAACTTCTCCAGAAATCACCAATTGTCCAGGGCAATTGTAGTTAGCAGCCACTACAATACCTTCTGTTGCAGCACACCCTTCTTCAACTACATTATCATCTAATCCTAATACCGCAGCCATAGTTGACGGTTGTATTTCACATGCTTTTTGCATCGCCAATGCTCTTTTAAATACTAACTGCAAAGCATCTTCAAAATTAAGAGTTCCATTGGCTACCAGTGCCGAGAATTCTCCTAATGAATGCCCTGCAACCATATTGGGCTTAAAACTATCTCCTAACACTTTACTTAGAATCACAGAATGTAAAAAGATAGCAGGTTGTGTAACCTTGGTTTGTTTCAGCTCGTCCGCTGTACCTTCAAACATAATTTTAGTAATCTCAAAATCTAATATATCATTAGCTTTATCAAAAAGTTCTTTAGCCATTTCTGAATTTTCATATAGATCCAGACCCATTCCTGAAAACTGAGCCCCTTGACCAGGAAATATATATGCGTTCATGTACTGTGTGTTTAAAATTTTGACAAAAGTAAGCATAATGTTTATAGTACATAAAGTTAGTGGTCGTAATTTTATCCTTGATGTAATTCGCCCAGGAAATGGATTCCTTCCTACACTGGGATGACAATTGAGTTAGGTATAAACTATTATCCCAGCTTTGATCCGGGATCCATAACTAATGTGTTATAATTCTTCACAAATACTTATCTACAATATTCTTAACCCCATTATAATAAGAGCTTCCAAATAAATTAAGATGAACCAACAAATAATACAATTGAAAGATTGAGATTCTATCTCTCCATCCTTTTTCCATAGGAAATACTTCAATGTATACATCAAACAACCGAGTATCAAAACCTCCAAAAAGATGCATCATAGCAACATCCATCCCTCTTGGCGCATAGGCTACAGCTGGATCAATAAGACAAGGCATTCCATCTTTATCTACCATAGAATTGCCACTCCATAAATCACCGTGGATAAGACTCGATGGCTCATTAGGAATTTCGCTACTAATGTTTTTATAAAAAGTATCGATTTCTGAAAAGGAAAACCCATTTTGAGACGCCAGGCTGAATTGCGGTTCCAGTCGCTGGGTGGTATAGAATTCTGAAGCTGATTTACACAAACGGTTATATTGTGGAAGGCTTCCTATATAATTATCTTCTTCGAAACCAAAATAAGGTGAGGTATGCTGATGTAATGCCGCCAATTGTCTACCAAACACCTCCCAAAAATTAGCTGCTGGTTGGGTAGCGGTTATATATTCGAGTATCAAAAAAGAGACATCCTTTAATACCCCAAAATGTAAAACTTCAGGTATTCTAAATGTATCTGTTTCTCTTAGTTTATGTAAACCAAAAGCTTCGGCTTCAAACATTTTTGGGAACCTAACTGCTTTGTTAAGTTTAACAACCACCTTTCGGTTATTGGTTGTTAAAAGATAAACTTCATTAATATCTCCTCCCGATAAAGGTTGTTGTACTATAATTTCTTCTGAAAGTAATTCTTCAAAGTGATGTATGATATTTTGAGAAAGCACTATTTCCTTTTATACGTAAGATAAGTAAATGGATGCTTGTGTTTTTCATCAACATCATGAAACTCTTCCTTTTCAAGTTTCCAAATATTAGTATCGATCTCTGGGAAAAATGCATCTGCTTCAAAATCTGAATGCACCCTTGTTAATTCGATACAATCCGCATAATCCATACCCATTGTATATATTTCACCTCCTCCTATTATAAATGGTTGTTCGTCTCCTTTAGCTTTTTCAAAAGCATCTTCTATCGAGTGAACCACTATAGCACCTTCTGCCTGGTAGTCTTTATTTCTTGTAATGATAATATGCACACGATTAGGAAGTAATTTAGGAAAAGACTCAAAAGTTTTACGCCCCATAATAATGGGATGCCCAGTAGTAAGTTTCTTAAAACGTTTAAAATCATCTGGTAAATGCCAAACAAGGTCATTATCTTTCCCTAAGGCATTATTTTCTCCTGCTGCGGCAATCATCGTGATCATTGGCTTTGATTCTTTTAATTCTTCAACAATTTCTGACGCTTTTCCTTTAATAAACTCCTCTTTCTTTTTAATAAGTTCATCTTTGGGATACATAAGGTTAATATCCTTTTGGATAAGCGCAATTTCTTCCTTCTGTTTTGCCATAAGCCGTTCCATTTGCTTATCGCTCCACTCTTGTCCCATAAATGTGCTAAATAACCATACATTGCAAAAATGCAGTACAAATAGAAATGCCCAGCAAATGATTCCAACTACAAACCAATATGCTCCAAAAAAAGTAATTTCTTTACCAAACCCAAAGACCAGGTTCAGAATTGCCATAAAAAAAGATCCGACCACAAAAATTATAAAATGCTGAAACAATCTCTTCTTTTGGATAATTCGTTTACGCGCATGTTCGTATAATTCGCGTTGCTGCGGGTCAATTTGTAAAGTTTCTTTTCTTTTTGAAAACATATTAATGCTAACTTAGTATCGGCAAGTAAAGATATAGTTTTTACCAAAAAGCCCTAAAGCTACTTATGAAGAATTTAAGAAAAGAATTTCCTGTTTTATCTCAAAATACCTACCTCAACACTGCCTCTTCTGGACTCCTATATGATTCGCTATTAGATTATAGACAAGAGCATGATTTGGATCTTTTGATTGGGGCAAGCACATTTAGAGACCTTAACGGTATCTTTTTAAATCAAGTTCGACAGTCTGTTGGTAATTTTTTTGGTTGCAAAACAGAAAACACCGTTCTCATCCAAAGTTTTTCCGTGGGTCTCAATATCATTCTCAATGGATTGGATAAAAATAAAAAAGTATTGTTACTGGATCAGGATTACCCTTCGGTAAATTTTGGAATTACCAGTAAAGGATTTCAAGTATGTTATGCAAAAGTAGATGGTATATTAGAAGAAAATATTGAAGCTGCCATTGCACAACACAATCCGGATATTTTTGTATTTAGCTTAGTACAATATATTAATGGAATTGCTATTGATATTAATTTTCTTCAGCAACTAAAATCAAAATATCCCGATCTTCTCATCATTGCAGATGGCACGCAGTTTTGCGGTACCCAAATTTTTAATTTTAAAACTTCTGGGATTGACATTCTTGGATGCAGTGGATACAAATGGTTATTAGGAGGTTATGGCAATGGATTTTTATTATTTAATGAAGAAGTTTTAGATAAAATTACTCCTATCGGTTATAAAAATGCTGCAAAAAAAACCACTTATGACTCTTCATATACTAGTTTGATCGGAAGATTTGAGTGTGGTCATTTAGACACTTTCAATTTTGGCAGTTTACAATACTCACTAGATTTTTTGAGTAACATCGGTCTTCCAACTATAGAAAAGCAAATTAACGAATTGAGCAACTATGCAAAGGAAGCACTGGCCAAATTAAACCTGCTTGAAGGACAGGTAATGCAACGCAAACATCATAGTTCTATTTTTAATATAAAAGGAGATCAAAAGTTATTTGATCATTTAACCAATCAAAATATTATTACCTCATTCCGTGGTTCTGGAATACGGGTAAGTTTACATTTTTATAACACTTTTGAAGATATTGATAAAGTAGTTGACCAACTATATCGTTATCGTTAATAAATAACTGACAATCTGATGTTTGCTTCTTTTTACTTTTGAAATTTTACTGTAATTTCACACTTAACTTATTAACCAATAATTAGAAATTATGGCAATTACTAAACAGTACTTAAAAACAAAACCAATATGTAAAGTAACTTTTGTAGTTCCTGCAAAAGAAGCATCTAACATTTGTGTAGCAGGAGAATTTAATGATTGGAACACAGAAGCAACTGTACTCAAAAAATTAAAAAACGGAACCTTTAAAGGAACTATTGATCTTCCTAAGGATAACCAATTTCAATTTAAGTATGTTGTAGACGGGCGATGGGCCAACGAAACTGAGGCTGATGGGTACCAATGGAACGACTATGCAGCTGCAGATAATAGTTTGCTTGTCTTATAAAAACACATCGAGAAATTGAGGTTGTATATGATATCAATCTACAACCTCAATTCCCTTCCAAAAGGCAACATAGCCTTTGATTTGTTTAGCCAGATCACTAGTTTCAGGATAGTACCAGGCGGCATCTTTATTTTCTTTTCCTTCTACCGCTACTGTATAGTATGAGGCTACGCCTTTCCACGGACAATTTGTATGCGTGGTACTAGGCGTGAAAAATTCTTTTTTAATTGTTTCAGGTGGGAAATAATGATTATTCTCTACAACTTTGGTATCATTGCTCTCTGCTATTATCTGTCCATTCCAAATTGCTTTCATTTTTAAAAAGTTTTCAGGTTCTTTATTATCTATGATTTTTTTATTAAATAGTTTTTATAGTCTTCATTCTTATCGGTAAAAGATTTTACAATCTCCAGGCCAGATTCTTCTGCAAGCCACTTCACGATATCATCATCATATTTCTGCGAGATCTCTGTATGGATGCTTTCCCAGGCTTCAAAATGAATTTGCAAAGATAATTCATCAATATCAACTGTTTGTTTTTCTTTACTCACCAAATAGCTTTTAGCCGTTCCGCTTTCGGGATCATAGGTCTCCCAGTGCATAAATTTATCCAGATCAAAATTTCCGGTAAGCTCTTTATTAATTCTCGCCAATACGTTCTTATTAAAAGCAGCTGTTACACCAGTTTTGTCGTTATAAGCATCCAAAACTTTCTGGGGGTGTTTTTTTTGATCAAAACCGATAAAAATAAGATCATCACGATGCATAGCGTTACAAAGTTTCTTCAAAAATTGAATAGCTCTTGGGTGCAACAGGTTACCGATATTTGATCCTAAAACCATAATCACTTTTTTGCGATCGCTCATATGCTTTAATCGATCTAAAACTTCAAAATATTCTCCAATCTGCCCTTGAGTGGTTACTTCTGGCATTTCCTGATTTAGATTCTCTACCAACCCATCTACAGCATTTTGACTTATATCAATAGGCATATAGGTATAATCATAGTTGTTTTCGAGCAATTCTTTTAATAGAATCTTGGTTTTTTTACCATCACCAGCACCTAACTCTATTAAATCAAATCCTTTTTTATCAGGATCAAAGCTCTTAACGACATCTGATTTATTTACTTTGAAGATCTGATATTCTGTTCGGGTAAGATAGTATTCTGGCAATGCCATAATCTGTTGAAAAAGATCATCACCCACTTCATCATAAAAATATTTTGAAGATAAATATTTTGGAAACGCTGTCAAGCCTTCATACACTTCCTTTTCGAAAGTCGAAATTATTGTTTTTTGGTCTTTGGAGTTCATAAAAAGAGTAGAATTATTTGTCTCTCACAAGTCTAAGTCCTGTGAATTGCCATCTAAGATGTGGGTGAAAAAAATTACGATATGTTGGTCTTGTATGATCCTGAGGAGTTGCAACTGAGCCGCCTCTAAGCACTTTTTGGTTTACCATAAACTTTCCATTATACTCACCCAGTGCTCCGGGAGCTTTTTTATAATTAGGATATGGCGAATACGCACTCTCTGTCCATTCCCATCGTATACCCCATTTAAAAAATTGATGGGCTGTTTCCCATTCAAACTCTGTAGGAAGACGTTCTCCTTTCCATTGAGAAAAAGCAAAAGCTTCGTAATAAGAAAGGTGTGTTACAGGCGCATTCAGGTCGAGATCTTTTAAACCTTGTAATGTATATTGACAGAATTGTCCCTCTATTTTATGCCAATACAAAGGAGCTTTTATATCATTTTTATTCAACCAATCCCATGCTTCGGCATGCCACAAAAGGCTATTTTCATAACCCTGATCAGCAATAAATTCGAGGTACTCTTTATTAGAGACCAATGCATCACAAATTGCATATTGCTGAAGAAATACATTATGAACCCCTAATTCATTATCATAACAAAAATCATTTCCTTTGTATCCTATTTCATAAATTCCTTCTTCAAACGTAATATACTCTGATGCATGATTTGTAATAGGGTTTTCTGTGAACGTTTCATTATACTTTGGAAACAAAGGATTGTTTCCCAAAATATATTTTATATCGGTTAATAATAGTTCCTGATGTTGTTTCTCATGATGAATACCGATTTCAACCAATTCTTGTATCTTTTGGTTAAGATTTTCTTCAAGGAAGGTTTGTAAATGAGCTGTTACATAATCTCTATACTCATATACCTCACTAACCGTTGGCCTTGACAAGTTACCTCTATCGGTACGTATTACTCTTTTTCCTACACTTTCGTAATAACTATTAAATACATAAGCATATTCTGGATGAAACCGTTTATATCCAGTATCATATTTGGCTAATATAAATTCTTCAAAAAACCAAGTAGTATGTCCCAAATGCCACTTTGGGGGTGAAACATCAACGATAGGTTGAATTACATAGTCTTCTATCTCGAGGGGAGCACAAATTTCTTCCGTATCAGAACGAGTTTTTAGAAAAGAAGTAATTAAATTATCAGTAATTATCATAAAAAAAAGTGTATTCGTTTTTACGAATACACCCAAATTTACTGATTTTTATTTTTATTAGACTTCTGGCAAGGTTAATCCAATGTTAAAATACACTAAATTATTCTTGTGGAGGTCTAAAAGTAATAGGAACAGAATACGCAATTGCAATTGGTTTATTTCCCCATTTTCCGGGTTCCATTTTAGGAATTGCCCGAATTATTCTAATAGCTTCTCTTTGTAGATATCGATGAGCTCCTTTAACTTCGATAACTTCTACCTTACCTTTTTTATCTATTATAAAATCTACAGTAACCGTACCGGATAATTTTCCTGGTAATGCTACATCAGGATATTCAAAATTTTTAATGATATGAGTTCTAAATTTTTGATCAAAACATTCTGCAGGAGTTTGGCGTGATCGTTCACATTTCGGCCAAATTGGTGTAATTCCTTTTTCATTGGCGTTTTCCTGAGATAATACAATGCCATCTTGAGAAAAAGAAAGACTAGAAAGCGATATAGTTAATAACAAAAGTAATAGTCTTTTCATAGGTATCATTTTAAATTGGGTGTTAAACTGCTACCGTTCCCTTTATATGCGGGTACGGATCATAGTCAACTAATTTAAAATCATCAAAAACGAAGCCAAAAATATTTTTCACCTCTGGATTGATAATCATTTTAGGTAATTTACGTGGCTCTCTTGATAATTGAAGCTCTAATTGTTCCATATGATTATTGTAGATATGCGCATCCCCAAAAGTATGTACAAACTCTCCAGCTTCATATCCACATACTTGTGCCATCATCATTGTAAACAAGGCATACGATGCAATATTAAAAGGAACCCCAAGAAATATATCTGCACTACGTTGATACAACTGACAAGATAACTTACCATTTGCGACATAAAACTGAAAAAAAGCGTGACAAGGGGGTAATGCAGCTTTACCATCGGCTACATTTTCAGAGAAAGATTTTGATGTATCGGGTAATACACTTGGATTCCAGGCTGAAACTAACATACGTCTACTATCTGGATTATTTTTAAGTGCATCTACGACCTCTTTTATCTGGTCTATTTCATCATCATTCCAATTACGCCATTGATGTCCATAAACCGGTCCTAAATCGCCATTCTCGTTGGCCCATTCATTCCAAATACGAACACCATTCTCTTTTAGATAGGCTATATTAGTATCCCCTTTAAGAAACCATAAAAGCTCATAAATTATGGATTTAAGGTGCAGTTTTTTGGTGGTAACCATAGGAAATCCCTCACTAAGGTCAAACCGCATTTGATAGCCAAAAACACTTTTTGTACCTGTCCCTGTTCGATCTTCTTTTGCGTTTCCATTCTCAATTACGTGACGCACGAGATCATGATATTGCTTCATATTCTTCCTTACTATTGTTAAAGTTTATTAAGTGCTTTTCAAATATACAAAAAATAGGTTTCCAGATATAGTTCAACCTTAAGATTATAAAATAGTTATAAAATCATTAAAAAAATTATGTTTCCCATAAAATTCAGAAGAAATATTTATCCTATAATCATTCCCGCAATCGTTGCAGACAGCAATGAAGCTATGGTACCTCCAAGAAGCGCTTTCATTCCAAACTCTGAAAGTGTTTTACGCTGACCGGGAGCCAAAGAACCAATACCTCCTATTTGTATTCCTATCGAAGCAAAATTTGCAAATCCACAAAGCATATAGGTTGCCATAATTACCGATTTATTATACGTGAAATGTAGTGGGCTAGCTGGATTTTTGAGATCTGCCAACTGTATATACCCTACAAACTCACTAGCCGCCAGTTTGATTCCTAATAATTGTCCCATAAGCATCATATCTTCTTTGGCAACACCTATTAACCACATCAAAGGAGCAAACACGGTTCCTAATATGGCTTCAAGCGAAAATTTATCATACGGGGTATAATTAGCCAGAAGTTGATCAAGGCCTGTTAACTCACCAACTTTCCCAAAACCATAATTAATCATTGCAATAAATGCGATAAACACAAGTAGCATCGCCCCAACATTTGCTGCTAGCTTAAGCCCTTCGGTAGTTCCGTTGGCTATGGCATCAAGAATGTTCGATCCAATTTTATCTGTAGATACTTTTACATCTATATCGATAGGTTCCTGTTGTGGATAGAGCAACTTAGAAATCACTATAGCTCCAGGTGCAGCCATTACTGAGGCTGCTAATAAATGTTTGGCAAATTCTAATCTTAAAACCGGATTATCTCCTCCCAAAAAACCTATATATGCGGCCAAAACGCCACCAGCTACAGTTGCCATACCTCCTATCATTACGAGCAAAATTTCAGAACGTGTCATTCGTTCTAAGTAAGCTTTAATCATCAAAGGAGCTTCTGTTTGCCCTAAAAATATATTCCCTGCAACACTTAAGCTTTCTGCGCCAGAAATACCCATCAATTTTGTTAACACCCAGGCCATACCTTTTACTACAATTTGGATAACCCCAAGATAAAACAATACCGATGTTAAAGCAGAAAAGAAGATTATAGTGGGCAATACCTGAAACAAAAAGATAAAACCAAAACTATCTACGTTCATCATATCCCCTAACAAAAATTCACTTCCCGCCCTTGTAAAGTCAAGAATTAGAACAAATATTTTCCCAACAAACTCAAAGGCCTTCTGCACAAAACTGACCTTTAATACTCCAAAAGCCAATAACAATTGGGCACCAAGACCAATTCCTATAGTTTTCCAGTTTATGGCTTTTTTATTAGCACTAAATAAATAGGCAATAATCAAAAGTACGATCATCCCTAAAATGCCTCTCCATAAGCTATTGAAGGAAAAACCTTGATTAGGAACTAAGGTGCTAACCTCTGAAGTTTGAGGAGTAGCATTTATTTCTTTTGGCGAAATTAAAGAATATGAAACTCCATTTTTGGATAAAACCAATGTAGAATCTGTGAGTTTATGAATCTTATATTTTATAATAGAATCTTCTGCAATATTTGGAAAGAGAAGTAAAATATTATTTTGTTGCAAATAGTCTCCTTTAAGAGATTCTAATGTAGTATTAAATGAATAAGAAAAAACTCCTTTATCAAATTGAAAGTAATCATCTTTTTGGCCTTTATAGACATCTTCAGAAGATCCTTTAACATTTTCGAGGATCCATTTTTTCTCGATCGATTGTGCTGATAAAATGGTAAAAACAGATAATGAAAATAGAAAAGCAAGTAGTCCTTTCTTCATAGAAATTGAAATCATTTAAAAAATATAATTAGATCCCCTAAAAAGTGTATGATTACGATGTACAAATCTAGCCTCTTTTAGAAATTTCGTCCCTTATTCTCGCAGCAAGCTCATAGTCTTCGTTGGCGACTGCCTGATCTAGCATTTTGTTAAGTTCTTCGAGAGATAAATCTTTGTAGTCAGTTTCTTTGCTAACCATTTCTACGTCTTCTGATACCAACTCATCTACCAACAAGCTTTCTGGGTCATTTTCATCATCCTTTTTAGGGTTTACCTTAAGATAAATCCCTGCTTGATCCAAAATATTCTTGTACGTAAATATTGGCGCTTGAAAACGTAATGCTAGTGCAATAGCATCACTAGTTCTGGCATCTATAATCTCTTCAATTTTATCTCGTTCGCAAATTATACTAGAGTAAAAAACTCCATCTACAAGTTTATGAATAATAACTTGTTTTACGATAATATCAAATCGATCTGCAAAGTTTTTAAAAAGATCATGGGTTAAAGGTCTGGGAGGTTTAATTTCTTTTTCCAGCGCTATTGCAATAGATTGGGCTTCAAAAGCTCCTATCACTATTGGTAACTTTCTTTCTCCATCCACCTCACTTAAAATTAGTGCGTATGCCCCATTCTGGGTTTGACTGTAAGATATTCCTTTTATGTTCAGTCGAACTAAACTCATATTGTTCTCAATAAAAAAAGGGCTGTTTGAACATGCGGACTTTTACCAAAGTTCAAACAGCCCTTAATTGGGCACAATTTATGAAAATTATGCGTTATTCGACTTAAATTCCTTTAATTTTTCGATAAGTTTAGGCACTACCTCAAAAGCATCTCCTACGATTCCGTAGTCTGCAGCTTTGAAGAAAGGTGCTTCGGGATCGTTATTAATCACCACCTTAACTTTACTTGCGTTAATCCCTGCAAGGTGTTGAATAGCTCCTGAAACTCCAATAGCAATATATAGATTAGAAGCAACTGGTTTTCCTGTTTGCCCAACGTGCTCTCCGTGAGGTCTCCAACCCATATCGCTTACAGGTTTCGAACAAGCTGTAGCTGCTCCCAACACATCAGCAAGATCTTCAATCATATGCCAATTTTCTGGACCTTTTAATCCACGACCTCCAGATACTACAACATCTGCATCAGCAATAGATACCTTATCTGTGGCCTTGTCAACAGCTGTTACTGTTATTGCAAAGTCTTCATCTGATAATGAAGGGTCAAATCCCTCTGCAGAAGCTGCTCCAGAATTTTCTTTTAGTCCAAATGCATTATTAGACAACCCTATTACTTTAACATCGGTTGACATTTCGGTTATGCTAAATGCTTTATTCGTAAACGCAGTACGTTTCACTTTAAAGGGGGATGCACTTTCTGGTAATGTCACTACATTCGATGCATATCCTGCATTAAGGTTTACAGCTAATAAGGGTGCTAAAAACTTACTATCAGCAGAAGAGCTTACCACTACCACTTTTGCTCCTTCTTTTTCTGCTGCTTGTTTTATTGCATCTGCATATGCTTTTGCATTAAAAGTAGCCAACTTATCATTGTTTACTTCTAACACTTTGTCTACACCATACGTTCCTAATTCGCTAGCTTCTCCTGCATTTATACTTACCGCAGTAACGGTTGTACCTAACATATTAGCAACTTCTTTTGCGTAAGAGGCTACTTCGAAAGCTACTTTTTTAAACTTTCCTCCTTCGCTTTCTGTATATACTAAAACTGACATATTTTTTCTTTTAAATAGCTTTTGCTTCGTTATGTAATAAATCTATAAGTTCTTGAACATTTTCAGGAGAAACCAATTTCACATCGCCTTTTGGAGCCGGTTTTTCAAATTGAACAGCTTTCGTTTCTTGACTAGCATCAATAGGCTCTACAACATTAAGGGGCTTCTTACGAGCCATCATGATACCACGCATATTAGGTATACGAAGATCACTCTCTTCTACCAGTCCTTTCTGTCCCCCAACAACCAATGGTAATTTGGTAGTTGATGTTTCTTTACCTCCATCAATCTCTCTAACAGCCGTTGCAGTGTCACCTTCTATTTCTAAACCAATACAAGTATTCACAAAATTAGCACCTGTAAGCGCTGCAATCATACCAGGTACCATACCTCCATTGTAATCGATAGATTCTCTACCACCAATCACAAGATCATATCCTCCATCCTGAACAATTTTTGCCAACTGTTTTGCTACAAAAAAACCATCTGTAGCCTCAGTATTTACTCTAATCGCATTGTCTGCCCCAATAGCAAGTGCTTTACGTAACGTAGGTTCTGTTTCTGCTCCACCAACATTTACAACATCTACGGAAGCACCCTGCTTCTCTTTAAACCACATTGCACGGGTTAAACCAAACTCATCATTCGGATTAATTACAAACTGCACTCCGTTGGTGTCAAATTTGGTATCACCGTCTGTAAAATTAATTTTAGAAGTTGTGTCTGGCACATGGCTAATACAAACTAATATCTTCATTTTATATAGGTATTTTTTGAGAATTTAATAATAATTGCGAAGGTACAAATAAAATGTCGAATTTACTATGCGTGCATAATAAAATTTTTAATATTCAATCATGCTCAAAGGGTTTAAATTGCTACTTTTGCCTTTCGTGTAGCACAAAAATAATTATTATATCAATGAAAACGATACAATTCAGAGAAGCAATTTGCGAAGCAATGAGTGAAGAAATGCGCCGGGATGAATCCATTTACCTAATGGGTGAAGAGGTTGCAGAATATAATGGAGCCTATAAAGCTAGTAAGGGTATGCTCGATGAGTTTGGCCCAGACCGAGTTATTGACACCCCTATTTCTGAATTAGGTTTTTCAGGAATTGGCGTAGGAAGTGCCATGAATGGCAATCGTCCTATCATTGAGTTTATGACATTTAATTTCTCATTAGTAGGAATTGACCAAATCATTAATAACGCTGCCAAAATGCGCCAAATGAGCGGTGGACAATTTAACATTCCTATTGTTTTTAGGGGTCCAACTGCCTCTGCAGGTCAGTTAGGTGCTACACATTCTCAAGCATTTGAAAATTGGTTTGCCAATACTCCTGGTTTAAAAGTAGTCATTCCCTCTAATCCAAAAGATGCAAAGGGACTACTAAAATCAGCTATTAGAGACGATGATCCTGTAATCTTCATGGAAAGTGAACAAATGTATGGTGATAAAGGTGAGGTTCCAGAAGGAGAATATACTATACCGCTGGGAGTGGCAGAAATTAAAAGAGAAGGTACCGATGTTACTGTTATTTCCTTCGGGAAAATTATAAAAGAAGCGTATAAGGCTGCCGATGAGCTAGCTAAAGAAAATATTTCTTGCGAAGTAATAGATCTAAGAACAGTTCGTCCTTTGGATCTAGATGCTATTTTTACTTCAGTTAAGAAAACCAACCGCCTAGTTATTCTGGAAGAAGCATGGCCTCTTGCTAATATTTCTTCAGAAATCACTTATCAAGTCCAATCACACATTTTTGACTATTTGGATGCGCCCATCATAAAAATTAATACTGCCGATACCCCTACCCCCTATTCACCAGTATTACTTGAACAATGGCTGCCAAATAGCACAGATGTTGTAAAAGCTGTAAAAAAAGTGATGTACAAATAAAATGAACCTTTTCATTTTACGTTTCATCAATTTGTGGGTGTTAATTATATTAAGAATGGCCTGAAAATTGATGTGATCCACTAACTATTACAAGTACTAATTTTAATGTCATTGAATGAGAGATTTGATTTTAGGGGGAATTCTAACCATATTTAGTTGTACATTTCTTTTTTCGCAAACTAAAGTTGGTGGTCAGGTTTATGACAATAATAATCAACCTATACCATTTGCTAATGTGGTTTTTGTAAACTCTACAGTAGGTACGATTACCGATGAAAATGGTAGATTTTATATGGAATCTGATGAGAACTATACCACGCTCAAAATTTCATTTATAGGTTTTCAAACAAAAAATGTTGCTCTTCCAAAGCGTGTTAATTATAACATGAAAATAATTCTGGAGGAAGAAGCTGCCGCTTTGGACGCCGTATTTATCTTTAAAGGAAAAACATCAAAAAAAGACAATCCCGCTATAGATATCCTACGAAAAATCTGGGATAACAGGCGTGAAAATGGAGTCAAAAAATTCAAACAATATCAATATGATAAATATGAAAAGCTTGAATTTGACCTAAATACCATTGATAGCGCTCTGATCAATAGTCGAATATTTAATGGTATGGAATTCATTTTTGAAGATGTTGATACTTCTAGAGTTACAGGAAAAACTTACCTACCGATTTTTCTGAATGAAGCCATATCAAAAGTATATGGAGATAATACTAGCGATGAATCCAAAGAAGTACTTAAAGGAAATAAAAATGCAGGATTTAGTGATAACCAAACTCTAATAGCCTTTGTAAAAGATTTATACTCAGATTACGATATATACGACAATTATTTAAAATTCTTTGATAAAAGTTTTACCAGCCCGTTGTCTCGAACAGGGATAGGTGTCTATAACTATGTACTTACAGATAGTGCCTATATTGGCAATAAATGGTGTTACAACATTGTTTATTATCCCAGAAGAAAAAATGAGCTTACCTTCAAAGGAGATTTTTGGGTAAATGACACGACCTGGGCAATAAAAGAGATCAACTTAAAGGTTACCAAAAGTGCCAATATCAATTGGGTAAAAGATTTATATATCGAACAAGAGTTTGATGTACTTAATGACTCTATATTCTTAATTACCAAAGATTATTTTCAATCCGATTTTGCTTTTAGCAAGAAGGAAAAATCTCGGGGAGTGTATGGAAAAAGAACCACTTTATATGACAATTATAAATTTGATATCAAAAAAAGCAAAAAATTCTATCAAAGCCAGGTAGACCCTTACGATCAAGATATTTATAATCGCGAAGATTCTTTTTGGTCAAATGCCAGAATGGAAGAACTTAATAAAGATGAGGAAAAAGTCTATAAATTGTTGGACACCCTTAGAACCGTCAAAGCATTCAAAAGACTATATAACATAGGGACTATTTTGGCCACAGGATATGTAGAGTTTGATGGTTTTGACTTTGGACCTTTGTTTTCTACAGTAGGTTTTAATGATATCGAAGGATGGAGGCTGCGCGCAGGTGGTAGAACTTATTTTACATCCAATGATAGATGGCGGGTCGAAGGATATGGAGCCTATGGTTTTAAGGACAATAAATTTAAATATGGAATATCCGGGAAATACCTGGTTGACAGGAAATCCAGACTTATCATTTCTGCCGGAAACAGACGAGACGTAGAACAATTAGGAGCAAGTTTAACCAACACCAATGATGTTGAAGGAAGAAGTCTTGCTTCATCTTCAATTATTGCTACAGGAGATAATGATAGATTAACTTCTATTAACTTATCAGCATTTTCGATGCAACTAGAACCTAGAAAAAACTTTACCATAGGTGTTACCGGATCTTTTAGAAATCTAAAACCCGCAGATCGCTCTCTGTTCAGCCTTGATTTTATTGATTCCGAAACCGGACAACTTGAAACCGAAATACAGCAAACAGAAATTGCAACCTCATTAGCCTATTTTCCTGGCCGCAAAACCACGGGCTATGGCGTTGATAGAGTTGTCGTAAATGATGGAGATTTTGCTACTTTATTTCTTAATTATAGTGTTGGACTTAAAGATATTATAGAAAGTGATTTTGAATACCAAAAAATTCAATTTTTATATCAACAACCCTGGAACATTGGTGGTTTTGGTCGACTAAACAGCACTCTTGAAGTAGGAAAAACATTTGGAGATGTTCCTCTCGGTTTGTTAAGCGTAATCCCAGGAAACCAAACGTACTTATCTATCTATAATACATTTCCGTTACTAAACTTTTACGAGTTTGTAACCGACACTTATGCTACGCTTCACCTAGAACACAATTTTAATGGACGAATATTTTCTAGAATACCGCTGTTGCGAAAACTCAATTTAAGAGAACTAGTTGGGCTAAGAGGAGCTTGGGGTCAATTATCTGAAGAAAATCTTTTATTAAGTGCACCTTCGGGCGAAATTTTAATTGCGCCCGAAAATGAAGTGTATTGGGAATATAGCCTAGGCGTCGGAAACATCTTTAAAATCTTTAGAATTGATTTTCACTTTAGAGGAAACTATTTTGACAATCCAGATGCCCGTAAATTTGGAGTTACCGGATCTTTTGGGTTTTATTTTTAAAATCAATGACCTCGGAGCATCCTCACAACGTATGCTTCCAAAACATTTTTTTGCTATTTAAGCAAGTTCTGGGGAATCAAACTCTCTATGAGGGATTAAAAAATAGTTAATTTTTCTATTCTTCAAGGCTTTACTCTATTCTTGAAAACGTTTTAGTTTATCTTTTCATTAAGAATAATTTAAAAAAAGAATAATTTCTTCTCATAAATTTTAACTAACCCCCTGTAATGGCTATCTTTGCCGCCCATTAAATAGAAAACAAAAATTATGAGCGCAGCGAATAGTGAAAGCTTTGATGTACTTATCGAAATCCCAAAAGGAAGTCGAAACAAATATGAATACGATTTTGAGATAAAAAAAATACGATATGATCGTATGATATTTTCTTCTATGATGTATCCCGCTGATTATGGTTTCATACCAGAAACACTCGCCTTAGATGGTGATCCTTTGGATGTTTTGGTATTGGTAACAGAGCCTACTTTCCCTGGTTGTGTGGTAGAAGTGAAACCAATCGGAGTTTTTCATATGACCGATGAAAAGGGACCAGACGAAAAAATCATCTGTGTACCTGTTGCTGATCCAATTGCTAATAGGTTGGCAGATCTAAAAGAAATGAACCCACACCTAATAAAAGAAATAGAGCACTTCTTCAGGGTATACAAAGATTTAGAAGAAAAGAAAGTTGATGTTGGTGGTTGGGGAAATATAGATGAAGCTAAGGAGATTATCACGGCCTGTGTAAAGCGTTTTGAAGAACTTGAAGATAAACCAAAAGGATTGTTTAGTATCTACTAAATTTTTATCCCAAAAGCATAAAAAAGCATACTATTTTACAGGAAATATTATGCTTTTTCTATTTAGGGTATTTTTACTACTTTTAGCGACTAATTAACTTAAAATATATTTAATGGAATCAAATATGATCTTTGTGCCAATTGCATTGGCAATTTTGGGATTACTTTTTATGCTTATCAAGATGGCTTGGGTAAAAAAACAAGCTCCGGGTAGTGAAAAAATGCAGGAAATTTCTAAAAGCATAAAAGAAGGAGCCTTGGCATTCCTTGCTGCAGAATACAGATTATTAGTGATTTTTGTTGTTATTGCTTCCGCAGCACTTTTTGGTATTTCATTAGTAGTACCAACTACAAGCTGGATGATTGTCCCAGCTTTTGTTTTTGGGGCGATATTTTCTGCTCTTGCCGGTAACATTGGTATGCGCATAGCCACTGATGCCAACGCAAGAACAGCAGAAGCCGCAAAAACCAGTCTCCCACAAGCGTTAAAGGTATCATTTGGAGGAGGAACGGTAATGGGTCTTGGTGTAGCAGGACTTGCAGTACTTGGCCTAAGTTTATTCTTCATGTTCTTTACCAGCCAATTTATGGGTGATGAAGGTTCTTTTTATGAGAATATGACCGTAGTATTAGAAGCATTGGCTGGATTCTCGCTTGGTGCAGAGTCCATTGCTCTTTTTGCTCGTGTTGGTGGAGGTATTTATACAAAAGCTGCCGATGTAGGTGCCGATCTTGTTGGTAAAGTTGAAGCTGGTATCCCAGAGGATGATCCCCGTAACCCCGCGACTATTGCAGATAATGTAGGTGATAATGTAGGTGATGTTGCAGGAATGGGTGCAGATTTATTTGGTTCTTATGTGGCCACTGTACTAGCGGCTATGGTACTAGGTAATTATTTGATAAGAGATATGTCTCAAAGCACTCAATTTACAGATGCCTTTGGAAATATGGGACCTATCCTACTCCCTATCGTAATTGCTGGAGTTGGTATTTTGGCTTCTATTATAGGAACATTTTTAGTAGGTATCAAAAATAATGACGCTAAAGAGGCTCAAGTACAGAAAGCTTTGGATTTAGGAAACTGGGCTGCAATAATCTTAACAGTAATTGCCAGTTATTTCTTAATTCAATATATGCTCCCCGAAACGTTACAAATGAGTTTCTTTGGTGAAGGAATGAAAGAAGTATCCTCAATGAATGTATTTTACTCTACTCTAATAGGCCTTGCGGTAGGAGCATTGATTTCGATGGTTACCTCATATTACACAAGTCTTGGTAAAAAACCGGTATTGGATATTGTTCAAAATAGTTCAACCGGAGCTGGTACAAATATTATTGCTGGGCTCGCCGTAGGAATGAAGTCTACATTTTTATCTGTACTCTTATTTGCGGCAGCAATCTATGGTTCATACGAATTGGCTGGATTTTATGGTGTAGCACTTGCTGCTTCTGCAATGATGGCTACTACAGCAATGCAATTAGCTATTGATGCCTTTGGTCCTATTGCCGATAATGCTGGAGGTGTTGCCGAAATGAGTGAATTAGACCCAGAAGTTAGAGAACGTACTGATATTTTAGATTCTGTTGGAAATACAACCGCAGCTGTAGGAAAAGGATTTGCAATTGCATCTGCAGCTTTGACCGCTTTAGCATTATTTGCCGCTTATGTTACCTTCACTGGAATTGACGGTATTAATATTTTTAAAGCAGATGTATTAGCCATGTTATTTGTTGGTGGTATGATTCCTGTAGTTTTCTCTGCTCTTGCCATGCAATCAGTTGGTAAAGCAGCTATGGAAATGGTACAAGAAGTTCGTCGTCAGTTTAGAGAAATTCCTGGTATTATGGAAGGAACCGGAACTCCAGAATATGCAAAATGTGTAGCTATTTCTACTAATGCCGCACTAAAAGAAATGATCTTACCGGGATTAATCACCATTATTACCCCTGTTATTATTGGATTAGTTTTTGGTGCAGAACCTCTTGGTGGTTATATGGCCGGAGTTTGTGTATCGGGAGTAATGTGGGCAATTTTCCAAAATAATGCAGGTGGAGCCTGGGATAATGCTAAAAAATCTTTTGAAGCTGGAGTTGAAATTAATGGAGAGATGACCTACAAAGGGTCAGACGCTCATAAAGCAGCAGTTACTGGTGATACCGTTGGTGATCCTTTTAAGGATACATCAGGGCCCTCTATGAACATTTTGATCAAATTAACATGCCTTGTAGGTCTTGTAATTGCTCCTATTTTGGGCGGGCATACCGAAGAAGAATCTGCAGTAGCAAATCACAGCATAGAAGTTATTAAAACTTCAGATAATGCTTCTGAAAAGAAAATTGAAGTTGCCATTAAAATGGAGAATGAATTGGCAACTGCCACCGTGACCTATGAGACTTCTATGGATGGAAAAGTAAAGCAAGAGGTAAAAGAAATTGAAGGAACCTTGGAAGAGGTAAAGGCTGAAATTAAAGAAATCGAAGCCTCTATAAAATAAAAAAAGTTAAAAATAACATACAAACAACCTCGCTCCTTTGGGTGAGGTTGTTTATTTTTATGTCAAAATCTACCTTTTTTATATGTTCAGAAAAAAAGCTTTGAGTATCAATACCTACCTTGGATATGGAACAGGCAAGCTTTTCCGAGCCACTGGAAGAGCTTTAGAAGATGAAAATATAGATTTTAGTGATAATCAGGGAACACTACAAACCTTACGGAATATTTACAGACAATTTGAAAGTGATGAAATTAGAAATATTCCCATAATTCTTAAACTTCCAGATGGGCAAATCCTTGAAACCTCAACCGATCATGAAGGGTATTATCATTTAGAACTTGATATTCCTACACTTTCTGAACATTTAAGCAAAAATGGATGGGTTACTTATTCTGTTTCTTATAAAAAAGAAACGATGAAAAAAGAAATAAGCAACAACAATACATTTGTAAGTGCAATGCTTATTCCTTCTGAAGATTCAGAATTTGGTGTGATTAGCGACATTGATGATACTATTTTACATACAGGAGTAGCTTCTTTCTTTAAATGGAGAGTAATTGTAAATACTGTATTTAAAAATTTTGATAAACGAAAAGCTATAGATGGAACCGTAAAATTTTATAAAAAACTACAACTTGGCAAAAACAACAAACCTATAAATCCGTTTTTTTATGTAAGTAACAGTCCTTGGAATTTGTATGATTATTTAAGTGCTTTTTTTAAGAAAAATAATTTCCCCAAAGGGCCTATATTGTTAAGAGATTTTAGAACTCCTTTTGATAAGACTCCCAAACCCAAAATGCCCCATAAACAATCAGAGATTTTAAATCTTCTGAAAATGTATCCTGAAATGAAGTTTATTCTAATTGGTGACAGTGGAGAAAAAGACGCAGATATCTATACCAAAATAGCCAAAGAGTTTCCTGGACGTATTTTGGCAATTTATTTAAGAAATGTAAACCATCGTCGCAAAGAAAAACGAATCAAAAAAATCATTCAATCTTTTGATGCTGCTCCTATTTTACTTGTTCACAACTCTGACGAAGCCATAGAACACGCAAAAAAAATAGGCCTCATTAATTAATTTTTCAAACTTCTTACTTCAGAAGTAAGCGCAACCATTGCCTCTTGTAATTGTTTAATACTAGCCGTATCTGAATTGGTATCAATATTAAAACTCAGTTTACTGTTTACCTCCCACAACTCAACTATCTGATGTGTTTGAATGTTATACGGTAAATACTCTGAATTCAAAGAAATTAATGTAATCACAGAAGCATCTTCATTTTTCCTTACTTTTTTTACAACTACACTATCGGCTAACACTACAACACAAATTGCATTGTTCCCTATTTCAGAAAGGTTATTAATAGCCTTACCAATTACCCATTCTTTTGGTTCTAAAATGGGCAACATACTATCTCCCTCTACTTGAAAACCGCGATAGGTTGCGTTACGATATTCGGGCAATGGAATATCAAATGCCGGTAATTGCTGGTACCAATCCAGATCTTGTACATTATGAGGATATCCAGCGGCAGCCTTTACATTCACCAAAACAATATTCTCATTGTTTTGAGAATCAATGGTTACTACCTTGGGAGATACATCTCCAAGATGCAGTTGAATATTCTTTTGACTACTTTCTCCAAATAACCACAAAGGATTAACATCAAATTCTTGCAATAGCCTGGCTACAACTTTCCCCGAAATCTTTGTCTTACCCCTCTCAATATCTGCAGTCGAATTTTTAATCTGTAAAACCTCGGCAAAATCAGATTGGGTATAATGGTTCTCTTCGCGAATTTGTTTAAAACGCTTAATCGTTTGGTCAGTTAAATTATCCATAAACAAGGATTTTAATTATTATCTCATATACACGCCTTTTTAGGATTTGGGATAATTAGTGACAAAGATAAAATATTTTGGAATAATTCCAATTTTAACATAAATATATTTTAATTTTTATGGAATTTTTCCATAAATTTGGAAAAATTACAACTAAATACACAATTTATGTCAACACAAGTCATTCCTGTACATCAAAAAGTACCCGAAAAAATTATTCGCCATTCTTTGAATAATACCATTAAAGCAATAGATATTCTTCATATGAAGTTAAAGGAAAAAGGATATCATTTCACAAAAAATCGACAAATAGGTAATTATCACTTTAATTTTTATTGTCCAAAGTTAAAAATCGCTTTAGAAATCGATGGATACGCACATGAGTTTCAGGAAATACATAATCAGGATGCTCCAAAAAAACTATTTATTTCTTCCTTAGGAGTTACAGTATTGCGATTTACCGATTATCAGATATTGGTTGATATAGATGAGATCTTAAGAGCCATTAACAACCTGATCCAATTATCAACTACGCGATCTTATGTCGTTTGATCGAATACAAGAAAAGCTTTCAATTCTGGCAGATGCAGCAAAATATGATGTTTCTTGCGCCAGTAGCGGCGGTAAACGAGCCAACCAAAACAAGGGTCTTGGTAACAACACTGGTATGGGTATTTGCCATAGTTATACCGAAGACGGACGTTGCGTTTCGCTATTAAAAATTCTTCTTACCAATCATTGTATCTATGATTGCGCCTATTGTGTGACCAGAAAAAGTAATGATATTAAACGCGCAGCTTTTAAAATCCAGGAAGTTGTGGATCTTACCATCAATTTTTATAGAAGAAATTACATAGAAGGATTGTTCTTAAGTTCTGGCATCTTCAAAAATGCAGATTATACTATGGAGCGTTTAATTAATGTTGCCAAGAAGTTACGTTTGGAAGAAAATTTTAATGGATATATTCACCTAAAATCAATTCCTGGTGCCAGTGACGAACTTATGCGAGAAGCAGGGCTCTATGCAGATCGCTTAAGTGTAAACATTGAAATCCCAACCGTATCTGGTTTAAAACTTCTGGCACCCGATAAAAAGCACGAAGATTTTATAAAACCTATGGAAAAGGTAAAAAATGAAATCATTCAGTACAAAACAGAACGAAAAATAATAAAAAGTACTCCAAGATATGCCCCTGCGGGCCAAAGTACTCAAATGATTATTGGTGCAACAGGAGAAAGTGATCGAGATATTATGTATTCTGCCACTTATTACTACAAAACATTCAACATGCGGCGAGTGTATTACTCTGGATATGTTCCTGTGCTTGCCGATAATCGTTTGCCTTCTTTAGGGACAGAGGTTCCTATACTTAGAGAAAACAGACTGTATCAAACCGATTGGCTATTGCGTTTTTATGGCTTTTCTATTAACGAAATACTTAACGACTCTCACAAAAATCTGGATTTAGATATCGATCCCAAACTAGGTTGGGCCCTGCGTAATATGCATTTATTCCCTATAGACGTTAATGCAGCCGACAAAAGAATGTTGGCTCGTGTACCCGGAATAGGTATGCAATCAGTATACAAGATAATGCAGGCCAGAAAATTTAGAAATCTTGATTGGTCTCATCTCAAAGCTATTGGCATTGCTTTGAATAGAGCTCAATATTTTATAACCTGTAATTCTAAGGACTTCTATAAAAAAGAGCTTTCTCCTATAACTTTAAAAAGTAAAATACTGAAACGCTCTAATAGCAAATACAAGAAGTATTTCGACAACCAATTAAGTTTGTTTTCTTAAAATTTATTTTATGAATCCTCAAACAATACTTCTATACGATGGCACCTTTGATGGGTTTTTATGCTGTGTTTTTATAGCGTATGAGCAAAAAATATTAGATCCAATAATTAGAAAAGAGTCGCAGACCAATAATCAACTTTTTACGATTACCGAGCAAGTTATTACTCAAAAAGAGAAAGCGGAAAGAGTATGGGCCGGATTTAAGGAAAAAACAGATCCGACAGAGCAAAAGAACTTTTTTAAAGCCTTTCTAAGCGAGATCAAAGGTGTAGAAAACACGCTATTAAATTACATCAGAAGTGTTTTTGTAAATCAAGTAAACAAAAAAAATATTGATTTTAGTAATAAAGATATCCTTAAAATAAGCCAGGTGGCCCGAATGGTCGGTAGAGAAAAACATAGAATAGAAGCTTTTGTTCGTTTTCAGTTAATAAAAGACGATCTATATGTTGCTACAATAGCTCCCGATTTTAATGTATTACCTCTAATCATACATCATTTCCAAGATCGTTATGCAGATCAAAAATGGTTGATCTTTGATATTGTGCGAAAATATGGAATTTATTACGACCTAAATTCTGTCGAAATCATAACTTTTGAAGACTTAACAGGAATTAACACCAAAATTCTTAAGAACAGTTACAGTGATCAGGAAACTGATTTTCAAAAGTTATGGAGCATTTACTATAAAAATGTAAACATAAAATCACGAAAAAATAAGAAATTACACCTTCAACATCTACCTAAACGATATTGGAAATACCTCACCGAAAAGAACGCAATATAATTCCATTTGTTGTAATTTCAGGTAACAGTTAATCGCTAAAACCCACCATTTCAACTTAAAAGTGTGGATTTTTTCCCCATCATTATTTTTAAATAAACGAAATAAAATAGTATGTTTGGCGTTAACTAACCAAATTAACTATATCTATTTATTATGAAAAAAGTATTTTTAGGAGCTTTGGCTCTAACGTTTGCTCTATCAGTAACATCTTGTAGAGAAACTGCTAAAGAAGCAGAAGAAGCTGCAAAAGATGCTGCTACAGAAGCGGTAGATGCTGCAAAAGAAACTGCAGAAGCTACAAAAGATGCTGCTACAGAAGCTGCTGATGAGGCAGTTGAAGCTGCAAAAGACGCTGCTGGTGAAGCAGTAGATGCTGCAAAAGACGCTGCTGGTGAAGCGGTAGATGCTGCAAAAGAAACTGCTAAAGAAGGAGTAGAAAAAGCGGCAGATGCTGCTACAGATGCTCTTAAAAAGAAGCAGTAACAATACTGAATTAAATTAAAAAAAGCCATTCCAATGTATTGGAATGGCTTTTATATTTTGAAATGGTGGCCCTTTTTTAATCCATCCATTGGATTTTATCATTTATACTGCTTCGTTTCGAAGTCATATCTTCATCCTGATCATAATTACCCAAGTAAAAGAAACCTAAACAGCGTTCTCCATCTTCAAAATCAAAGAAATCGCTCATATAATCTATTAGTTTAGGGCTACTCCAATAACACCCAACCCCATTAGCAGTACAAGTAAGCCACATATTCTGAACAGCCATAGCCGTAGCAGCAATTTCTTCCCACTCAGGAATTCGTTTTTTTGGATCACGTTGCATACATATAACTACTACTGCACTAGCAGATTCACAATTATTGCGAATTTTTTTGTGCTTAAATGGCGAAAACTCATCATCCGAAGTAATATCTGTATACGTATCAGATAAAAATGCTCCAAACCTATCTTTTGCATTTCCTTGTACTATCTTAAAACGCCATGGTTGTGTTAATCTATGTGTCGGTGCCCAGTTGGCATTTTCTAATAACATCTGAATAAATTCTTTAGAAACAGGTGTGTTATTATATTGCGGCGGAAAAACCGACCTTCGATTTTTAACAACCTCATTTATACTCGTATACATCATAAAATTTCTTTTTTTGTAAAGTTATTACTATTCTAAGGACTAAAATCCAATCTTATCATTAATTTAATACTATGATAAACTCGCAAAGTCGTTTACATATTTCTGAACAACTTGACAACTTATCCTTATCAGGAAAACCCCTCAAAAGTGTACTGCAGAGCTTAAAATTAATCAATTCGATTTTTGGTAATCACAAGCAATTGAGTGATGCCGTTCTAGAATATTGTATTAAAAATAAAAACAAAAAAGAAATACATATTGTGGATCTTGGCTGTGGCGGTGGAGATAGCATTAATTTTTTATCAAAAAAATTAACTAAAAATCAAGTAAGGGCTATTTTTACAGGTATTGATGGAAACCCCAATAGTATCGATTATGCGACCATAAACAATTCAAATCCATCCCATATTGATTATAAAGTTGCTGATATTTTAGATCCAAATTTTACAGTTCCAGATTGTGATCTTCTTATAAGCAGTCATTTTATGTATCATTTTAACAATGATGAACTTATTGTTTTTTTACAAAAAATTCAATCGGGATCTATAAAACATGTTATATTTAGCGAGCTTTATAGAAATAAAATAGCGTACTACTTATTCAAATTAATAGCCTATCTACTTCCTATTTCACATATTGCAAAAAAAGATGGGCTAATTGCTATACAACGGGCTTTTTCTATTGAAGAATTACAAAAAATCTTCCTGGATAGTGCCATTAAAGAATTTGAAATTCTAAAAAAGCCTTTTTTTAGAATGATCGCCAAAATAGATCTCTAAACTATGAAAGAACTACTGAACAAACATCTAAAAACATTAAAAAAAACTCCTAAAAACACTGCTACTCACCTACGCAATAGTTTATGTGACATGGGGATTGGGCATGAATCGTTTTGGCACCGAAATGGAAATTGCACGATTTACGGTGGCAAGTGATAACTTGTTATGTCTTATATATGGTGCCAATTTCGATACTCTTAAAAAAGTACAAATTTTTTGAACAATATGCTTATGGTTTGGTAGCCATGGGAATCTTAGAGTTTCTTGGATATTGGCTTCAAACCTCGTATGTGTATCCTGATAACATTCTGGATCACACTTTTAATCCGCAAAACTTTAGTTTAGGTATGGCTTTATTTTTTGCCTTATATTTTCCAGCAGGCAATTGGCTGGTAGAGAAAATTTATGGCAGTATCTTTTCGAAAAAAACAATATAGAATTATTTGATTAATCATTTTGTCTACTATGAACTCATCTTTAAAATAGTAAACCAGGTTTACCTTAGAACTTCGTTATGAGGGTTGGAAATACAATACATGCAGTAGTTTTCTTGATTTTGGCATAGCATCGTATAGTTACATTAAAAAACTAAGTGGAGCGACTCTATTTGAAGTAGTTTCAACATGAAATAGATTTTCTATCATATAGGATACAGGTTAAAAGAGGGAGAAACCTTCAAATAACCTATAACAGGCTACCGAATTTAAATCAATATCCAGTATCAAATTCAGGAATAATAAATGCTTATCATGATAAGATTATAGACATTTTATTAAACCTATTTCTTAGGAACTAATACAAATTGCTGTTTTCCTTGTTTTTTGATCCTATATCGATTCTCTATTTCTCCGGCTCCCTTGATCCCCAAAGAATCAATATACTCAATCCAATCTTGCCGGTCTACAACAGCATTATCCAAAATAATATTTGTTAGATTTGCATTATCCAATTTGGTTCCCCATAGTATTGCTTCAGAAAGATCTGCCCCACTCAAGTCTGCTCCATACAAATTAGCATTGGTAAGATCGGCACTAAGCAATTCTGCTCTGTGCAGGTTAGCATTATTAAGTCTAGCCCTTTTTAGAATAGCATCAGATAGATTTATTTTACTCATTTGTGCTTCTTTAAGCTCTCCCCTTTCGAGGTTAGCTGCAGGCATTTGTGCCTCGGTAAGATCAGAATAGTCTAATCGTGCATATTTCAGGTTTGCTCCCCTGCCCAAGTTCACTTTTCTCAAATCTGTATAGGTAAAATCTGCAGAATTAAGAATATCTCTTGAAGATTCTGGACTCAAATCACTTTGCAAAAGACTAAACAACAACTGTCCTCGTTCGGGGCTAATTGGTTTTTCTATCAATTCTCCATTTTCCATAAACTTATATGGTTTCATGGCCATACAAAGGCTTATGATTCTGGCCTCTAAGGTTTTGCTTATACTACCCCCACCGGATCCTTTATATTTCAATTCTTCATTAAAATCAGAAAGTACATCACTCATTACAAAAACCAGAGAAGATCTTCGATCAGCCTCGACCAGGTGATTTTGATTTTTAATGAATTCGTTTTGACTTCGTAATAGCATTGTCTGAAAAATTAACACCGTAGCAGGGATCACAGCAACCATAAAAGCAAAGAGTCCTATTCTGGTAATTCTCCAGATAACACTAGAAGAAACATCAGAAACGGTGTCTACAGAAACTGTTTTGTATTCTTTATACTCAGTGATTGCATTACTAATACTATTTTTAAGTCGCGAACCAAAAATAGGAATGCTGGACTTCTTTAATAACCACCATCTAAAACGCCTTTTTCTTTGTTTACCAGCACTGATTTTATCTAGCTTATCCTGAAGTAATTTGTTTTCCCTTTTTAATCGTTCGATATAATCTTTGTCTTCCACTACGGTATTGGATTTGGATATTAGAACGCATAAGATATAAAAATTATTACCCACCAAACCATTCTACACTGAAAGTGCATAGGTTTTGATACCCAATATTTTTCTTTTTTGTTATTAGCTAAATATTATCAGGTTACATGTATCAACAACCAACATGTAGATAACTATTGACTTTTAACGAATTACGAAATTGAAAAATACATGTTTTCAAATTACTAAAGTACTGTAATAAAATTTCAGGATTTTGAACCCAAATCCGAGGCCAATAAAAATGCTAATAAAAGCACTGATACGAAACAAGGTATGCAGCAGGATAAAACATAACCCAATGCAGAAACGCAAAGCCCTACTGATCTAAGGTAAGTAATGGTATGCTATTACTCTTCTGGTTCATAGTACGATTATTACCTATGTACATCTGCCAATATCTGAAAACTGACAACTCGTTTATAGGTATCCAACTAAAGATTTTATGAATTTTCAATAATCGTTATCCTAGATATGACCTTTTTTTGTTAAAACATACACTAATGAAATAAGCGTTTTTACCTTAAATCGCTTTTTAAGCCCATTAATTCTATGTTCTATAGATCTAAGACTATGCGGCTCGATGTTTTTTTCTTTAAGGTAATTAGAAACATCAACTTGTGTTGATCCCTTTTTTAACTTATCAAAAATAAGTTTCTCGTATTCGTCTAGTAGCACATCCTCTTTATTCATTTCCAACATTTAATCATATTGCAAAATTCAGAAATTTATAGGCTCAATTTTTACGGAAACCCATAATGGAGGCTATTTTTCTTCGAATAAAAGATAAAGTCAAAAATGATCATATATAACAGTGATAAAATATTTAATATGAATATCCGTAGTTCATCATATTAAGTCTGTCATCCTGAACTTGATTCAGGATATTATACACAAGACATTGATTTCTAAAAGGTTGATATGCCGAAATAAATCAAGCATAACGTACATAGCAATGGTTTAAACTTTTTTAATTCTGGCGAAAAAAAGTAATTCTTTGATCAATTGAAGTGTTCTTTTGCACTTCATAGCAGTGCTATAAAGTAAGGAAAAGACGAAAACTGAGGGAAAAAGAAGGTTTTTATGATACATTGAAAAAAGTTCAAACCACTTCATCGTATATCATCCATTTTCTTAAAACAAAAAAAGCCTTCAAAATCAAAAGATTTTGAAGGCTTTAAGTACTGAAGGCGGGACTTGAACCCGCACGGCCTTACAGGCCATTGGATTTTAAGTCCAACGTGTCTACCAATTCCACCACTTCAGCATAGACTTTACATTTCAACTAAGTAACTCGTGTACGCCCAATGAGCGAAGTCAAAGTGGAGCGAAAGACGGGATTTGAACCCGCGACCCTCACCTTGGCAAGGTGATGCTCTACCCCTGAGCTACTTTCGCAGTTTGAAAAAGAACTTCGCAATTCCTTGATTGCGGATGCAAATTTAATACAATTCTAGTAATACCAAAGTGTTTTTATAAAAAAGAATTGAAAATTTTATACCTGAGATGCTTTCTTTCTGGTTAGCATGCGTTTAATCTCATTAAGCTTCATTAAAGCTTCTACCGGAGTAAGTGTATCGATATCAATATGCAGGATTTCTTCTTTGATTTCTTCCAACAAAGGATCATCCAGATTAAAGAAACTCAATTGCAATTCATCTTCTTCCTGCATTCCCTTAATCTTGCCGGTAAGCTCCTTGCTACTATGAGATTTTTCAAGCTTTTTAAGCATCTTATTTGCTCTATATACTACTTGTTGAGGCATTCCTGCCATTTTTGCCACATGAATTCCAAAACTATGCTCACTACCCCCAGGAACAAGTTTCCGAAGAAAAAGTACATTGTCTTTAAGCTCTTTTATCGAAACATTGTAATTTTTTATTCGATCAAAAGTCTCGCTCATCTCATTTAGCTCATGATAATGTGTAGCAAAAAGGGTTTTGGGTTTTGAAGGATGCTCATGCAAATACTCGCTAATCGCCCAGGCAATCGAAATTCCATCATAAGTACTGGTACCACGACCAATCTCATCAAGCAATACCAAACTACGATCTGAGATATTGTTAAGAATACTGGCCGTTTCATTCATTTCAACCATAAACGTTGATTCACCCATCGAGATATTATCACTGGCTCCTACTCTGGTAAATATTTTATCGACCACTCCTATTTTTGCTTCTTCGGCAGGAACAAAACATCCTATTTGCGCCAATAAGACAATCAAGGCTGTTTGCCGTAATATTGCCGATTTACCGCTCATATTGGGCCCTGTAATCATAATAATCTGCTGTTGCTCTCTATCCAACAATACATCATTAGCAATATATGGTTCGCCAGGTGGTAATTGTTTTTCGATCACAGGATGACGGCCATTTTTTATCTCCAGATCAAAAGATTCATCGATCAACGGCCTTGCATATTGATTTTCTTGAGCAAGCTGTGCAAAGGAACATAAACAATCCAATTGCCCAATCAATGTTGCATTAAGCTGAACAGGTTTAATATATTCACTCATCCAAACCACCAGATCATTAAACAATCGTTGTTCCAGAGCAAGAATCTTTTCTTCAGCGCCTAATATTTTGGCTTCATATTCTTTTAATTCTTCGGTAATATATCGCTCTGCATTTACCAAGGTCTGCTTTCTGATCCAGGTTTCGGGCACTTTGTCTTTATGTGTATTTCGAACCTCGATATAATATCCAAATACATTATTTGAAGCAATTTTTAATGATGTAATCCCTGTAGCTTCTGTTTCGCGTTCCAACATCTTATCCAGATAATCTTTTCCCGAGAACGCAATAGATCGTAACTCGTCTAGTTCATTCAAATATCCATTGGCGATCGTATTGCCTTTTAACACATTTACTGGCGCTTCTTCATTAAGCGTTTCTTTGATTTTATTACGAAGTAATTCGCAATCATTCAGCGTATCCCCTATTACTTTTAAAGCTTCATTATCACTTTGGGATGCTTGTGATTTTATTGGGACAATCGCTTCCAGAGAGTTTTTAAGTTGAATTACTTCACGAGGATTTACTTTTCCGGTAGCTACTTTGGAAATTAATCGCTCTATATCACCAATTTGCTTGATTTGATGCTGAATTTTTTGGAGTAAGGGACTATTATCCAGGAAAAACTGAACCACCTCATGACGTTTCTGTATGGCGGCAATATTCTTAAGTGGAAGCGCCAACCAACGTTTTAACGTTCTACCACCCATAGGAGAAATAGTTTTATCTATTACATCCAAAAGCGTCACCGCATTTGCAGCATTGGCACGGTATAACTCGAGATTACGAATCGTAAATCGATCCATCCAAATATATTGATCCTCGACGATCCGCTGGATTGCAGTGATATGCTGTAGTTTATGGTGTTGTGTTTCGCCTAAATAATGTAAAATCACACCAGCCGCAATAATCCCTTCCTGCAAATGGTCAATTCCAAATCCTTTTAGCGAAGCGGTACCAAAATGATTATTCAAGTTTTCTTTTGCATAATCGGTCTGAAACACCCAATCTTCCATGAAGAACGAATGATGATCCTCTCCAAAATCCTTGTAAAATGCCTGTTTCTTTGGTTTGGCTATCAACACTTCGCTAGGAGTAAAGTTTTGCATCAACTTATCCATATCCGCTATATCTCCTTGCGCCGTTAAAAACTCACCTGTAGACACATCCAAAAAGGCAATTCCTAATTCTTTTTTACCATAATGCAAAGCACACAAAAAGTTGTTTGTTTTGCTTTGTAGCACCTCATCATTTAGTGCTACTCCTGGAGTTACCAATTCGGTTACACCACGTTTTACAATGGTTTTGGTTTGTTTTGGATCTTCAAGCTGATCGCAAATTGCAACCCGCTCTCCTGCTTTGACTAGTTTTGGCAAATACGTATTCAAAGAATGGTGTGGAAAACCAGCTAGTGCCGTCTCCTGCTCGCTTCCATTTCCTCTTTTGGTCAAAACGATATTGAGAATCGCTGCTGCTTTGATCGCATCTTTACCAAAAGTTTCATAAAAATCCCCCACTCTAAACAACAACAACGCATCAGGGTACTTTGCCTTAATCGCATTATATTGTTTCATTAATGGAGTTACTTTCTTGCCGTTCTTTCCTGCCATTCAGCCTGTAATTTTATCAATCATGCTAAAGTAACTATTCTCTTATTTTTTTTGAAATATCGCTTCTATGAGTTATTCAATTTTATTCACAATATGTTTTGATGAAAAAATGAATCAAGGATATAATGAATAAATAATACTTTTGCATCAATGGAAAAAAATAGAAAACTTAAAAATAGCGAACTTGATCGCAAAACCATTGAGCAATTTAAGGCAGCACAAAAAACTCCTTTGATCATAATACTGGATAATATTAGAAGTTTAAATAATATTGGATCAGTCTTCAGAACAGCAGACGCATTTCTAATTCAAAAAATATACTTATGCGGTATAACAGCAACTCCCCCTCATAAAGATATTCAAAAAACCGCTCTAGGAGCAACAGATACTGTTGACTGGGAATATCAAAAAGACACTTTAGAACTGGTGAAAAATCTTAAAGCTAAGCAAGTAAAAATACTTTCGATCGAACAAACCGAAAATGCAGTGATGCTAAATGATTTTAATCCAAAACCTGATCAAACCTATGCAATCATTTTTGGAAATGAGGTCAAGGGTGTACAACAAGAAGTCGTTTCAGAAAGTGATACGGTAATTGAAATCCCTCAATACGGAAGTAAGCACTCACTTAATATTTCGGTAAGTGCGGGAGTAGTAGTTTGGGATTTATTTAATAAACTTTAAAGCGGGGGGACACTTCACTTAAAACCATATAGGTTATACTAACAGTAAAAACATCCTAACTAGGGTGTTTTCTTTTTTCTACGTCTTTATAAATAACAACCACAATGATTTTAATATCTAACCTAAAATGTAGAAGCTCATGAAACCAAACAAAAAATTAGTAGTATTTCTTACCTTTTTAATGTTATCTGTGGTCAAAATTGGATTTGCACAAGAGGAATGTGGTGCAGAACCTCCTAAGGACTATGGTAACTTTATGCTTAAAAGGCTTACATCGATTTCGAATGCCAAAGCATTGTCCGCTCCAGTATCATTGCCGATCCAACATCATGTTTCGCGTAACTCAAACGGGAGTTCTCCTGCTGTTTCTAGTGCAGAGATTCAAAATGTTATGGATGAACTTAATGCAACCTATGCACCCATGAATATTTCATTTTATGCATATGGGCCGACCAGATTTATTGATAACAGTAACTGGAATCCGACATTTAATAAAAGTAACGATAGCCAACTAGTACAATATGAAGTTACCAAAGCGATCAATATTTTTTACTTCACAGAAGTAACTTCGGGGAGTTCTACCATCTGTGGATTTGCTAAGTTTCCAGGAACCGGAAACCGAGCAATATTAGATGCATCCTGTTCACAAAATGGATCTACATCCTCTCATGAATTAGGGCATTATTTCTCTGTACTTCATACACATTCTACCTCCAACGGACGAGAATTGGTACAGCGAACTAATTGCAACAATGCCGGAGATTTTTTTTGTGATACACCAGCAGACCCACGATTAAGTAGCTTAGTCAATTCTAGTTGCAATTACACGGGCTCTGGGACCGATGCCAATGGAGATCAATATCAACCTGATACAAGAAATGTAATGTCTTATACTCGAAAAAGTTGCAGGGATGGTGGTTTCACTCAACAACAACAAAATGCTATTGTTGTTTCTTTAGAATCAGACAGGGCATATTTGCTTGACACAACCACCCCTCCTGTATGTGCGAACATCAGTAATTTTCCATACAGCGAAAGTTTTGAATCCGGTTTTGGAGATTGGACCAATACCGCTGGAGATGATATAAATTGGACACGAGATTCTGGAGGAACACCTTCTAATGGCACTGGCCCCTCTAACGGTCAAAATGGGTCATATTATTTATACACAGAAGCTTCTACAAATGTATCACCACCTGGTAGTCCCAATAAAGTTGCTATACTTGACAGTCCTTGCTTTGACCTAAGCAACGAATCTGATTTATCACTAGAATTTGGTTACCACATGTTAGGTACCGATATGGGAGCCCTAGAAGTTTTGGTTAGCACAGATGACGGAGGTTCTTACTCTTCTGTTTGGTCTCAGAGCGGAAATAAAGGCGATACCTGGAACCAGGCAACCGTGAGTCTTGCTACTTATTCGGGTTCTGTAATTAAAATACGTTTCAAAGGAACCACGGGGAGTAGCTGGCGAAGTGATTTATCTTTTGACAATATAAAGATAACTTCAACAACCACTAATCCCCCAGGTACATGTGATGGGATCACAAGTTTTCCGTACAGAAAAAGCTTTGAGCCCGATTTTGGATCATGGACTCAAGAAACCAACGATGATATCGATTGGTCATTAGATAGTAACAGCACTCCTTCATCAAACACAGGACCTTCGGGCCCAACACACGGAAGCAATTATACATTTACCGAAGCATCAGGTAACGGAACCGGATACCCTAACAAAACGGCTTTACTAACAAGCCCTTGTATAGATTTAACTAATGAAACCAGTGCACAGCTTAGTTTTGATTATCACATGTACGGATCTAATATGGGAACTTTGGAAATTAGAACTTCTGTTGATAATGGAGGTTCATGGACCACTATCTGGAGTAAAAATGGTAACCAAGGAAATAATTGGAATTCTCAAACCGTGAGTCTGTCTGACTACAACGGTTCTGTTATCAAATTACAACTTAAGGGTACTACGGGATCAAGTTATAGAAGTGATATGGCGATAGACAATATTAATATTACATCTGGTGGTAGTGACAATGCCGATGATGACATTGATAACCTTTTCTCTGGAAAAATAAGTGTTTTCCCCAATCCAATCACGTCTGGGTTTTTAAATATAAAATATCCCCAGACATCAAGAACTAATGAATCTATAAACATTACAATCACAGATTTCTTAGGGAAAAAGATTGATGTTCTTAATTCGAATACTGAAACAACCATCTTTGACACTAGCAACCTCAGTCAAGGCGTGTATTTTGTAATTATTGAAGGCAAAAAAGGTAGGATCACTCATAAACTCGTTAAAAATTAGAGTTTGTTTTTGAATTGTTGTTAACTGCCCAAAACTAATTTTGGGCAGTTATTATTTTCTTAAGATATCATCTGAAATTTGTTTTGTAAGTTTAGAGCGAGATAAGTTTCACACACAATCATACTCAAAATGAAGAACTTTCTAGTATTTACATTTATTACGCTCTCTCTTACTTCTTGTAAACAAGAAAACACTACCAAGAATACCATTTCTGAAGATCAATTGATCGCCAAAGCCAGAGAAATTCACGATAAAATTATCACGTTAGATACGCACTGCGATATCAACGTAAAAAACTTTACCGATTCTATCAATTATACCCAAGATCTAGACGTTCAGGTTACACTGCCTAAAATGAAAAAAGGAGGACTCGATGTGGCCTGGTTTATAGTTTATACAGGGCAAGATTCGTTGACAACAGCAGGCTATAAAAAGGCTCATGAAATTGCCATGTCAAAATTTAACGCTATTCATAAATTAACCAAAGAAATTGCTCCCGATCAAATAGAATTGGCTCTTACATCTGAGGATGCACGACGCATTCACAAAAAAGGAAAGAAGGTTGCTATGATCGGTATCGAAAATGGTTATCCAGTAGGTACCGACATTACTAACGTAAAGAAATTCTATGATCTTGGTGCAAGATATATGTCGTTATCTCATAATGGACACAGTCAGCTTTGTGATTCTAATACAGGAGAAGCCAATGGAGTCTGGCTGCATAATGGACTCAGTCATCTTGGCAAGCAAGTGATTGAAGAAATGAATAAATATGGTATTATGATCGACGTTTCGCACCCATCAAAAGAATCGATGCGACAAATTATTGAGCTTACCAAAGCTCCTATTATTGCCTCACATTCTTCTGCCAGGGCACTTTGCGATCACAGTCGTAATCTTGACGATGAGCAACTACAATGGTTAAAAGAAAATGGGGGTGTTGTACAAACTGTTGCTTTTACTTCGTACTTGAATACCGAAAAATTCGAAAAAAGAAATGAAAAGTTGTTGGCTATAGCCAAAAAGATAGCAGATTCTATGGGTGTAACCTGGTTAGAACGTAAAGAGGTTGCAAAACTAAGCACCGAAGAAAAAGAGAAATACTATGATTTCTATATGAAAATGCTGTCTGTACGCAGAGCAAAGGTTAAAAAAATAACCGACCTTCCTCCTGCCGTTGATGTGGCAGATTTTGTGAATCATATAGATTATGTGGTTAAAAAGATTGGTATTGATCATGTGGGAATTAGTTCAGACTTTGATGGCGGTGGTGGCATTGAAGGGTGGAGCGATGCCTCAGAAACTTTTAATGTAACCTTAGAATTGGTCAAGCGTGGGTATACTGAAGAAGAAATAGAAAAACTTTGGAGCGGTAATCTACTTCGCGTTCTTGATGAAGTACAAAAGGTGGCCACGGAGCTTCGAGGAAGCTAATTTCTAAGTACAAATTTCTTCTAAAATAGAAATATAATCTATTCTGTTAGATATAAAATCTCTTTCGGACACATCAATGATTTTTACATTGAACTCTGATTGAGATTTAATGAATTGCAGGTACCCTTTGTTGATTTTATCAAGGTATTCTGCGGGGATTTTTTGTTCGTATTCCCGGCCTCTCCTTTTGATGTTTTCAAGAAGACGCTTCGTATCTTGATATAAATAAATATATAAGTCTGGTTTTGCCAGATTTCTATACATCAAATCAAAAACCCGTTTATACAGCAAGAATTCTTCTTCTTGTAAGGTCACTTTTGCAAAAATTAAGGACTTAAACACATCATAATCACTCACCACAAAATCTTTGAATAGATCATATTGTGCTATATCTTCCTGAAGTCGTTGGTAACGATCTGCCAGAAAAGACATCTCAAGCGGAAATGCATACCGTTCCATATCCTCGTAGAACTTGGGCAAAAAAGGGTTGTCTGCAAAACGCTCGAGGATAAGTTTAGCATTAAACTCGGTTGCAATTAATTTTGCCAAGCTCGTTTTGCCAGCTCCAATATTTCCTTCGATGGTGAGATATTGAAAATGAGATAAAGAATATTGATCCTTTGGATTTACAAGATTTTCTTCAGTCTTTTCTACCTCAGATGAGTCGGGAGTACTTTCTAATATTTGTAAAACCGTTTGTTTCAGTATTGGATGTTCATGTTTACCAGCAATATCAGCTAGGGGAACTAACACAAATTTTCGCTCTTGTATCGCTGGATGTGGAACCTTTAATTTTTCGGTTTCTATAATTCCTTCCGAAGAAAAAATGATGTCTAAATCGATAGTTCTAGCTTGATAGCCTACTGCTTTACTTCTATTTCTTCCCAATATTTTTTCGATCGTCATTAATTGATCCAAAACTTCCTGAGTCTTATAAAATGTATGAATTGAAACACAAGCATTATAAAAATCATCGCTATCAAATCCCCAGGCTGGGGTTTGGTAAATACTTGAGATCGCTATCACATTGCCAATTTTCTTATAGATTTCATCAATTGCTTTTTGAATAAAATCTAATCGATCTCCTATGTTACTTCCTAACGAAATATGTATGAGATGTGGTGTTTTCAAGCTTAAGTATTTATATTCTGATCAGAACTCCTTATTTTAGAAGCAAATTAAACAAAACAAAACCACTTCACCTTATTTTTTGATGAAGTATTATTAACGTATTACTATTTTGAGCGAAACTTCATTGAACCTTAAAGACCGACGAACAGCGTATAGAATATATCTAATCCTGGGATCACTTTTTATCTCATCATTAGTGGTATCTAATCTTATTTTTCAAAAATTCTTTTATTGGGATTTTTTAGGGATATATACTTTTGAAATTTCGGTAGGTATACTGCCCTACCCAATTACTTTTTTGATCACCGATATCATAAGTGAGATCTTTGGAAAACGAAAAGCTAATCAAATTGTTACTGCGGGGATTTTTGCCTCTTTCTTTTCATTATTAATTGTCTCTGCCTCGGCAGCTGTTACGGCAACCTCATGGTCACCAATTAACGATGAGTTATTTAATAAGGTTTTTGGTGCTACCGTCATTGCAGTTTTTGCATCGATGATGGCGTATCTTTTTGCACAATACATCGATATTCAGATTTTTCATTTCTGGAAACGTCTCACCAAAGGAAAACATCTTTGGCTACGTAATAATTTCTCTACTTTTTCTTCGCAATTTATAGACACATTAACAGTGCTATTACTTTTGTGTTCTGCCGGCATCATAGAATGGGATCGTTTTGGGGTTTTACTACTCAACGGTTTTCTGTTTAAGGTATTGGTTGCTGCTCTTGACACCCCAATACTTTATGCTGCAGTATATTTTTTAAGACGCCGATTTAACCTCAAACAAGGCGGTGAACTGGACATGGAAATTTAAATTCTAACAAATCCTTAACGTAAAGATGCAACATAGTATCTTTGTAAATAGTTATTTTATAAGAAGTTTATAACTCCCTAAAGTAAACACATGAAAAAAGCCCTCAAAATCTTCGGCATAATCTTACTTTTAGTAATCATCGGTATTGTTTCTATTCCTTTTTTGTTTAAAGGAACCATACAAGACAAAGTGCGTTATCTCGTAAATGAACATGTTAACGCCCGGGTAGATTTTGCCAATATTGATATTAGCCTTATTCGCAGTTTTCCGCAGGCATCTGTAATTATTGACGACTTATCTATTATAAATTATGCCCCTTTTGAAGGAGACACGCTGGCCTATTCAAAAAGAATAGCTTTAGATATGTCTGTAAATGAACTATTCAAAGATGCAACCGAGGCTATAAATGTTCAAAAAATAATAATCAATGAGGCAAATATTGCAATCAAAACAGATTCTTTAGGCAACTCAAATTTTGATATCTCTAAACAACAAGGGGAAACACAGCAAGAAACTCCTATTGAAGAAGGAAGTGGAGATTTTACCTTTGCCTTGGAGCATTATGAAATTAATGACAGTAAGATCTTATTTAAAGATGACGTAAGCAAGACAATTTTAGAGATGGCTCATCTTAACCATAGTGGCGATGGATCAGTCTCTGGAGATAAAGTAATTCTAGACACGCATACAGATGCTGAAGCTTCATTTGGATTAGATGATACCAAATATTTGAATAAGAACAAGCTCCTACTTGATGCACAAATAGAGTTAGATCTTAAAAACCAAAAGTATTCTTTCAAAGAAAATAAAGCGCTTATTAATCGCTTGCCATTAGAGTTTACAGGGTTTGTTCAGTTATTTGAAAAATATACAGATGTAGATCTAAGCTTTAAAACACCAACATCTGACTTTAAAAACTTTTTGGCGGTTATTCCTGAAACGTATGCAAAGAACCTGGATGGAGTGCAAACTAGTGGAGATTTTTCTATCAATGGGGTGATCAAAGGAAAAACAGACGATACCCATATCCCAAAAATGGATATCACTATGTTATCTCACAATGCCTCTTTTAAGTATCCAGATTTACCAAAAGGAGTTAAAAACATCAATATTGACACTCAAATTAAGAATGAAACCGGTTTGGCAGATGATACGTATATCAAAATCGGAAATCTTACGTTCAAAATAGATCAGGATTCATTTGCTGCCAACGGAAGTCTACGTAATCTTACCAAAAATATGATTGTAGATATGGTCTTAAAGGGCACCCTTAACCTTCAAAACCTTAATCAGGCATACCCTCTTGATCTTGAAGAAAAACTTAATGGTATTGTTACTGCAGATATCAAAACGCATTTTGATATGCAATCTTTAGAAAAAGAACAATATCAAAATGTGAGAAGTTCTGGAACTGCAAGTATTTCAGGATTTACTTATACTTCTGCCGAAATGCCAAGTGAACTAAAAATATCTAAAGCCAATGTAAGTTTCAACCCAGAAACCATTTCTTTGGATCAAATGCAGGCCACAACCGGGCAATCTGATGTATCTGCTACCGGAACCATTACTAATCTAATGGGATTTTTATTTGCGAAACAGGATTTAAAAGGAGCGTTTGACGTAACCTCTAATGTTTTTGCAGTCAATGATTTTATGGTAAGCGAACAAGAATCTGAAACCAAGGAAACTACAGACAAAAGTTCTTCCGTCGAAGATGAAACCATTAGAATACCTTCTTTTTTGGATGCTACTTTAAATTTTGACACCAAAAAGGTAATCTATGATAATTTGCAACTTCTTAACGCAAAAGGAACTGTAAAAATAAAAGACGAAACTGCTTATTTGGAAAATATAACATCAAACATTTTTGACGGTGGATTGGCGTTTAACGGCAATGTATCTACCAAATCCAAAGTTCCTACCTTTGATATGGCACTGGATCTTAGCAAGGTTGATATCGTACAATCTTTTAATAATTTAGAATTGATAAAGGGATTAGCACCTATTGCCAGAGCACTAACAGGTAATCTAACTACGCAGATCAATTTAAATGGAAGGTTAAACGAAGATTTAACCCCTGTATTAACCTCATTAAAGGGAAAGGCTCTTGCCGAAATTTTAAACGCGCAAGTATCTACGACCAAAACACCACTTTTATCTCAGCTAGATAGTAAACTCAACTTTGTGGCATTGGATAAACTAAACTTGAAAGATATTAAAACCAATTTGAGTTTTGATGATGGAAAAATCAATGTCAAACCCTTTGACTTTGATGTAGAAGGCATAAAAATTAAAGCTGGTGGAGAACATAGCTTTGATCAAAGCATGAAGTATAATGTAACATTGGATGTACCAGCGAAGTATTTAGGCAACGAAGTTGGAAGCCTAATGTCGCAGCTTAATGATCAAGAAGCCAATACCATGACTGTTGCACTCCCTATTGGGATTTCTGGAAATTTTACAAACCCAAAAGTTGATCTAGAGCTTGGCTCTGCAATTAAAGAACTTTCTAAGCAAATAGTATCCAAGCAAAAAGATAAAGCAAAAGACAAAATAAAAGACAAAGGCAAAGAAATTCTTTCAGGCATAATAGGATCCAATAACAAAGACACAATAAAAACTTCGACCAAGACGGAAGAAACCTTAAAAAATACTGCTAAAAATATTTTAGGTGGTTTTCTTGGAAAGAAAAAGAAAAAAGACTCTACAAAAAATAAAAACTAAGAACGAATACATTTTTTATCGATTCGTAATCATTACCAACATGTTTTTATTTCTTGTTAACAAAACGAGATGATTTTAAACAGTAAATTTTTAAAGCCGGGTTAATCATTTAGTAAGTCATGACTATTAGTGAGATATAATATAGATTGGACGTAAGTACAGAAAAACTTCTAAAGTATAATAGATAGGCATAGCAACACTTTTAAAAATGTTGAAGATTTGTTTACCAATCCGCTTGACCAAAAAATCCAAAATTTACCCTAAAAGACTCTGATACTTATACCGTAATGCAGTAAATTTGACTAACACCATTTGTTATTTGAATTTATTTGGAAAAGAAAACTAGGAATTTTTTGCTTCAATCAGAAAGAATATTTTGTCTTGGTAAATTCAATCCGGTTTTTGCATTAGAAAATCTATTTCATGTTGAAACTACTGCATATACAGTCGCTTCACTTAGTTTTTTAATGTAACCATAGCCTTGCTATCCCAAAATCAGGAAAACTACTGCATGTATTGTATTTACAACCCTCATAACGAAGTTCTAATGTAAAACGGGTTCAAATAACAAATGGTATAACATAGGTAACCAACAAAATTCTCGTCAAGATGAAGTCAATCCATATTATTATTCTCACCATTTTTATGGTTTCATACGGTCATAGTCAATCAAAAAAGAATGTATTCTTTGATCAAAACATTCAAATAAGTAAGTTTCATACGATCGATGAGTTAGAAAATTTAAAGAAAGGAGCGTTAATTAGATTATACAAAGAACGTATATATGAAATAACAACAATACTCCCCTATCTGGCATTAACAAATGAAGCGGGAGTTAAACTCTCGGATATCGGAATTAAAGAAAACTCAGATCATTTAAAATCAATAGATAAACATCATGAAGCCACTATCAAAGCTCTGGAAAGCTCAAGTGATCTTATTTCTGAGTTCATTCCTTATGCCGATACTGAAAAAATTATTTGGGCAGTTCTATATTTTGAAGAAATAATCAAAAAAATAAGAATCGGAGCCGGTGGAAATTTTTGAATAGAAGCTTTATCTAAGCAAAATGTGAAAAAGCTTTCCAAAAGGCATATAGGGGGTATCGGTAATCAAGTTCAAAATGACACATAGTAATATTTGCTAAATTTTATCTTTCGTTTTTAATCGGATTAAGCTTCTTCATGATCTTAAAAAACTAGTTTTTGGGGTTAAAAAACGATATTTCCTAGTATATTTTAATCAATAATGTTAAAAAAATGGTCTTTTTTAGCCATAAAAGCTTGTCTTTTATCCATAAAAATTACTCAAAAAAATGCCAAAACTAGGGGAAAAAACCCCTTTTTTATCAAAATTACTCATGGTCTTTATGCTTTGTTTATCCTTTTACGCAAAGAACTAAACGTTAGTTAATTTTTTGATTATCAGCAGCATACATATACAAAATGTAAGAATTTTACTTATAAAGTTTTGCTAATTTTTGTTAAAATACCGACAAACGTACAAAGTTTACGGCAAACACGTAACCGACTTTAACAAAACTAATATATCTTAGTCGTCCCTAAAATCGGGAGAAAGAAATTTCCTCCTAATAATTTAACCTAAAATAAAATATCATGAAAAAAAGATGTTCTCTAATTACAGCTTTTATAGTATTATTCTCTTCTTTAATAACGACCGCTCAAAATTTTAATGAGAATAATGACAGATGGTCCAAAGGTTGGACAAATTTTTCTCCTAATAAAACAGATTATCCAGAAGCTGAAGAGAAACTCCCAAACATTATTACTAACCATACCTATTTAAGAAATGACATCGTGTATCTAATGTCTGGTGATGTGTATGTGACCAATGGCGCTTCCTTAACGATTCAAGAGGGAACAATAATTCGATGTGATCATGAAAACCCTGCCAACCTTATCGTTACCAAAGGAGCAAAATTAATTGCAGTTGGTTCTAAGGCATACCCTATCGTTTTTACCTCAAACAAAGGTCCCAAATCAAGAAATAATGGAGATTGGGGTGGTATTAGTATTGCAGGATCAGGAAAGGTGAATACTGTTTCTGGAAACGGATTAATGACAGGAAACTTTAAACCTCAATTTTCTATCTACGGCGGCAATCAACTTGATGAAGAAACCACAATACTTAGCCATGTAAGAATTGAATTTGCTGGTAATAGCAATAAAAGAAACGAAGAATCCAACGGATTATCACTATATGGTATTGGTTCTTCTTCTATTATTGATAATATCATGGTGAGTTATTCTGGTCAAGATTCATTTAATTTCCATGGTGGGAAAAATAATATGCAAAACCTTATCTCTCTAAAAGCACAAGACGATGACTATCAGATTTCAGAAGGTTTCAAAGGCAACCTAAACAATGTAATTGCCATTCGTCATCCCTATGTCACAAGTCCAAAAGGTTCTTATGCTATAGAAATAGATGGATACAATAAAGATTTGGGGTATATACGCCCTAGTGCGGTAACAGACATCACTATCACTAACGCTACACTTGTTAACCTATCAGATAAAACTAACTATCAGCATACTACTGCGGCTATTTTCGCGACCAATTCTGCATTGACTTACATCCATAATTCAAAGATATCTGGTTTTTCTGATGTTGTTAAATTTGACAAATCGTACACTTCCTTCCCATTAATCCAAAAAGCATTTATGATGGATAATAGTTTTTTCAATATCCACGGAGAAGGAGTTAGTGTTGCTAACCATACTATTAAAAAATCAGCATTAGATATTCTTAAATACAACAGGTTTACCAAAAGTTTTGTAAGTGTTAAAGAATTATTTAACGATCCACAAAGCAATGTAAACCCAAGATTCCAATTAAAGAAATCACTAAACACCTATATGGTCATGCAATAACAACCAAAGTTTTGCTTTCAGACATTATATAATAAAAATAGATACAGATCAAATTTAGATTTTACAATTATGCTTAGATTAATAATTAGTTTTTTCTTCCTGTTAACAATAAGTACCGTTTTTGCACAAAAAGCAAACGAAGCGGTATTTTTCTCTCAAAAGAAACAAGTTAATAAGTTTCATACTATTGGAGATTTGGAAGACTTAAAAAAAGGAGAACTTATTCAGCTTTACCAAGATCGAGTGCAAGAGATTATCACTGTACTACCTCTTTTATCACTAACTAATGAAGCTGGAGTAAGATTAAGAGACATAGGGATCAAAGAAGATTCTCGTCATCTTAAAATTCTTAAAAACAATAAAGAAACCACCGAAAAAGCCTTAGAAATCTCCTATGTTACTATAGAAGAACTGGTTCCTTATGCGGATACCGAAAAAATTATTTGGACGATCCTTTATTTTGAGGAGATCATTAAAAAAATGCGCATTGGCATGAATGGAAATTTCTAAAAGATTATAATTTGTAATATGTTAAATTATCAAATTTACTTAGGGTAGAAAGCGGCAATTGCCGCTTTCTTTTTTTTATTCATTTTGAGTGTAAGAATATATGCTTAAAAGCTACTAAACAAATATGACAGCATTGTATCTTTTATTCGGAACTATTATCGCTATAGTGGGTGCCATTCCCTTAGGAGCAGTTAATATCGCCGTGATCAACACTTCTATAAAAGAAAATATAAAAAAAGCATCTTATGTAGCACTTGCTGCCGGAGTTGGTGAAGTAGTTTTGGCATTTTTTGCACTGCATTGTAGCATGCAATTATCCAGTTTCTTTCTGGAAAATCAATGGATTCAAGTCCTATTTATTGTTATTTTCTTTCTGGTCGGAATTTATTTTATTTTTTTAGCAAACAACACGGTCAAATCTAATGGCAAACGAAAAATCAAACTATCAAATTCTAAATTTCTTACCGGATTTTCTTTGGCGATATTAAATCCCCCCGTAATTATCTATTGGATCTTGGCAATATCTTTAATCAACAAGTACATTTTTGAGCTCACCGTTCAAAATTCGATAATATCTCTTTTCCTTTTCTTTCTAGGCATCTATCTGGGAAAAATCGGAACCCTGTATTTCTATGGAAGATGGGGTAATAAAATGGCAAAGAAACAAGAAGGTTCAAAGACCAAGCTTCATAGAATTACAGGAATAGCCTTAATCTTAATTTCCGTTTTTCAAAGCATCAAGTTTGTAGTAGAATAATGCCACTAAACTATTTATTGAGCATACCGTTTTTTTAAAGGATTATACAAGTAAATTAATTTGAATTACCTTTATCTTTGTTGGTCATAAAGTTATAGAATGACCACAGAAAATAACCCCAATTACAAATTAACATTATCAAAAGAAGAGATGCAACGGTATGGGTATAAGATCATAGACCATATAGTAGATCACTTTGAAACTCAAAACTCCAAAAAACCAGTTGCTCAGGCCTCTAGAGCAGAAATGGATTCATTATTGACCGAGAATATTCCTAATTTGTCTACACCGGCACATGAAGTATTGGATTTTGTAATGGATCAGGTTATTCCTAATAGTAATATTGTATCACACCCAAAATCGTATTCTTTTGTTCCGGGACCAAGTAATTACATCAGCGTAATGGCCGATACGATTGCCACTGGATTCAATATCTTTTCTGGCGGTTGGGCAGCATCACCTGCAGCAGCCGAACTAGAAATTGTGACCATGAACTGGTTACTCGAGATTTTTGGGTTTCCGACCAAACAAGGAGGCGGTATTTTTACAAGTGGAGGCTCGATGGCAAATTTGACTGCCCTGGTAACCGCACGAAGAATAAAATGTAGGAATGATTTTTCTAAGGCTACCATTTATCTTTCGGATCAAGCGCATTCGTCAAATATCAAAGCTATTAAAGTGATAGGGTTCAAAAAAGAGCAAATTCGTATCATTCCAACAGATATGGAATTCAAAATATCCCTTAATAAATTGAAAAACATCATAGCCAAAGATCGTCTAGAAGGATTACAACCATTTTGCATTATTGCTTCGGCAGGAACCACCAATACTGGCACAGTAGATCCACTCGATGAAATTGCCAATATTTGCGAGAACGAAAACATGTGGTTTCACATAGATGGTGCGTATGGTGGTGCGGCAATTTTGGCATCCAACGGAAAAAAATTACTTAAGGGAATCGAAAGAGCAGATTCATTAACGGTTGATCCCCATAAATGGTTTTTTCAACCCTACGAAATAGGATGTTTATTGGTCAAAAATCATAATTGGCTAAGTAGTACATTTAGTGAAAAACCCGAGTATCTAAGGGATATTGAAGGTAATGAGTCTGAAATTAATTTTTATGATCACGGCATTCAATTAACCCGTCGTTTTCGCGCTTTAAAATTTTACATGTCTTTAAAGACGTTTGGGTTAGCATCTTTCAAAAAAGCCATTACATACAACATTGATCTAGCCGAACAAACAGAAATACTGTTAAGGAAAAGCGCGCTTTGGGAAATAACATCACCTGCCACACTAGCCATTATTAATTTTAGATACAATCCAATAGGCCAAAACCTTTTGGAAGAAGAGTTGGATCGCATCAATCAAAACATTTCTAAAAAAATAATCGCTTCCAAAGAAGCACTCCTTGTTACCACAGTGTTACAAGGGCAAGTGGTACTTAGAATGTGCCTGATAAATCCCAGAACTACCATCGAAGACATTAAAAACACATTAAAGAAATGCGAAATATATGGCGAAGAACAACTTTTAGCTACAAGTAATACCTAATAATCAATTTACGGTTAATCTTACTACATATCCTTCATTATTACGCACATTAAAAACAGTATTGTCTTCAAAAATTAGGTATTGTCCCTTAATACCTTTCAAAATCCCTGAAAACTCTGGTGTTTTTTCGAGATTAAGACTTTTTAATTTATCAGGGTACTTCAACACCGGAAAATGGAGCTCGGTTTCTTTGCCGTTTTCAATAAAATACTCCTTCACTTCTTCAGGAATACAATCTTTGAGTCTCCTTTTATACGCCAGCAGATCTTCGTCCACAATTTCATTTTTAAGCATAGTGCGCCAATTTGTTTTATCAGAAACCTGATCCTTTAGGGCTACTTCTGTTATCCCCGCCAAATATCGGTTAGGCACCTCAACAATTTCTATCGCTTCATGGGCTCCCTGATCAATCCATCTTGTGGGGACCTGAGATTTTCTGGTAACACCAACCTTAACATTGCTAGAATTTGCCAGATAGACAATATGTGGTTGAAGCTGTACTTTTTTCTCAAACTCTAAATCCCGATCTTCAATATCCAAATGTGCTGTACTTAACTCTGGACGCATTACCCAGTCCCCCACTTCGGGACGATCATAAAAATCATCATAGCAATATCCTTGCCTGTATATTTTTTTATTCTCTCCACAAGCGAGACATTGATAACCTACAAACTCTAAGCTCAATTTTTTATCAAGCAACTGATTTACATGAATAAAATCTGACTCAAAAATCAGATAATACTGAATAGGATCTCCTATCTCTGTTTGCATTTTGGTAAGTACTCCTTGATACTGCATAAAATTTTGTTATAAATTAACCTGATAAGAAGAATGTAATTATTTTTATTATTTTAGTTGACAACAACCGAAACAATTTCAGTCTAAATATACATCAAAAAATGCCAATCCCTTTAGTTAATTCTATTGCCAGCTGGTTCTTAAAAAAACGGTTTCATCAGATGGAACTTTTCCTTAAGTATCCCAATGAAGTTCAGCGTGAACTATTGCATGTACTATTGGAAACGGCAAAAAATACTGAGTTTGGAAAAAACTATGATTTTGCTTCCATACGCAATTATGAAGAATTTAAGGAGCGTGTTCCTTTACGATCCTATGAAGATTACGAATCGATGATAGAAAGAAACCGTTTAGGAGAAAACAACATTTTCTGGCCCACTAGCATCAAATGGTTTGCAAAATCCAGTGGAACCACCAGTGCAAAAAGTAAATTTATTCCGGTTAGTCAAGAATCCTTAGAGGATTGTCATTTTGCTGCTGGTAAGGATCTTTTGTGTATGTACCTTAACAATAATGAGGATTCTCAACTTTTTACAGGTAAAAGCCTTCGGCTAGGAGGAAGTAAAGAACTTTATAAGGAAAATGGCACTTCTTTTGGTGACTTGTCTGCAATTATTATTGATAATATGCCATTTTGGGCAGATTTTAGCTCTACACCTAGTAGCGAAATATCCTTAATGAGTGATTGGGAATTCAAAATGAAAGCTATTGTGAACGAGACTATCCAGGAAAATGTTACCAGTTTGGCTGGTGTTCCATCATGGATGCTTGTTTTGCTTAATGAAGTACTGGAAGCTACAGGAAAAGAAAGTCTATTCGAAATCTGGAACAATCTTGAAGTATATTTTCATGGCGGAGTAAATTTTGATCCATACAGAGATCAGTACGCTAAAATTTTACCAAAGAACTCCTTTAAGTACTATGAGATATATAATGCGTCTGAAGGTTTCTTTGCGATCCAGGATCATAATGACTCTTCAGAATTATTACTTATGCTGGATTATGGCATATTTTATGAATTTATTCCGATGGATACGTATGGAACGCCTAATGAAAAAGTAATCCCGCTATCTGATGTAGAAATAGGAAAAAACTATGCAGTTATTATTACGACCAACGCAGGCTTGTGGCGGTACCAAATTGGGGACACAATTCGTTTTACATCTGTTAACCCCTACAGGATTAAAGTTTCGGGCAGAACAAAACACCATATTAATGTTTTTGGAGAAGAACTTATCATTGAAAATGCAGAAAATGCGTTACGAAAAACTACCAAGGTCACTGATAGTGAAATCGTAGATTATACGGTTGCGCCAATCTTTATGAAAGGAAAAGAAAAAGGTGCTCATGAATGGGTCATCGAATTCAAGAAATCTCCTAAAAACCTAAAAGAGTTCGGCCTTATCCTCGATCAAAATTTACAAAATGTAAATAGCGATTATGAGGCAAAACGTTACAATAACACTACTTTAAATATGTTGAAGGTTCAAGAAGCCAGAAAAGGATTGTTTTATGATTGGCTAAAAATGAACGATAAACTGGGTGGGCAGCATAAAATACCCAGATTGTCCAATACCAGAACCTATATTGATGAATTACTTACACTTAATGAAGTGAATTCTTTTTCTTCATAATTTTGGATAACAGATTTGTATAATCTGATCTTTTTAAGCAAAAATTAAGTATCAAAATCAAAAAATAATACGGTTTTACCGTAAAAAAATTGTGTAAGAATTGTATTTTTTAACAAAAAAAGTAGTCTTTCATCGTTCAAAAAAAGCGTTTAATCTAAAAATCAGTAAATCTTTTTTGTGCCTGTTTTTTTCATACTAAATTTGATACCAGATAGTTATGAATTTATCAAAGTCCCAAAATATGAAAACCGTTATTTCTTTCTTTATTTTTTCATTCTTAATTACAGGAGTTTATGCACAAGAAGTTGCAGCTACTACCGATTACGATACTAAAACAGAAAAAGCAACAGCATACAACATCGATATTTCTTCATCAGAAGTAGTACATGTTACAAACAGTGCCGTAGAAGATGACATTTGTTATAGCGAAATATCAAAAGTAACTTTTTATGAGGCTTTGATTCGTCAAAACAATTTTAACATTGATCTAAAAGAAAGTAACAATATAGCTTTAAAAAACACAGAGGACATTATTAAAAACAACAAGGAAAGGGTATCATACTCTGACTAAGATTGGTTCCAACTATTTCAACCAACAAAAAACACCTTTGTACTTTGTACAAAGGTGTTTTTTTATAGAACTCATTTATTACTAAAGTCATTTGAACTTTTAAGAAACTGCTTTAAGCTTTTTGATTGTAGACTTGTTAAGTTTCTTATCTGCATAATCCTTTGTGACTCTAAACTCGGTTTCGTCTCCTTCGGGTAGCTCATACATTGCATCGGTCAAAATCGCCTCACAAAGTGATCTGAGTCCCCGAGCTCCTAATTTATACTCCATTGCTTTTTCAACAATATATTCTAGGGCACCCTCTGTAATAGAAAATGATACATTATCCATTTCAAACAACTTTTTGTATTGTTTGATAATTGCATTTTTAGGAGCCGTTAAAATAGATCTAAGTGTTTCTGCATCCAGAGGATTCATATAAGAAAGCACAGGTAATCGCCCTATTATTTCTGGTATCAAACCAAAATCTTTTAAGTCTTTCGGAATAATATATTGAAGCAAGTTGTCTTTCTCTATAGCATCTTCGCTTTTAGAAGCGCTATATCCTACTGCTTGCATATTTAATCGTTTCTGGATCATCTTTTCAATCCCATCAAATGCTCCTCCGGCAATAAACAGAATATTTTCGGTATTTACCTCGATAAACTTCTGATCCGGGTGTTTTCTACCGCCTTTTGGTGGTACATTGACTATAGTTCCTTCTAGCAGTTTCAACAAGGCTTGTTGTACTCCTTCTCCAGAAACATCTCTGGTAATGCTTGGGTTATCACTTTTGCGGGCTATTTTATCTATTTCATCAATAAATACAATTCCTCTTTGCGCTTTTTCAAGGTTATAATCTGCCGCCTGTAGTAATCTGGTAAGGATGCTTTCTACATCTTCTCCCACATAACCTGCCTCGGTAAGTACAGTTGCATCTACAATAGCCAAAGGAACATTTAGCATTTTGGCAATAGTTTTGGCCATTAGCGTTTTACCAGTTCCTGTTTGCCCCACCATGATGATATTACTCTTTTGAATCTCTATATCATCATCTGTTTGCGGCTGAAGCAATCTTTTATAGTGGTTGTATACTGCTACCGACATTATTTTTTTGGTAAACTCCTGCCCTATCACATACTCATCCAAAAATTTCTTGATTGCTTTTGGTTTGCGTAACATTAGTTCACTACTAAGTTCACCTGTCTCTTCGTCCTTTGCTTCTTCAACAACAATCCCATGAGCCTGAACGATACACCGATCACAAATATGCGCATCCAACCCTGCAATAAGCAGATTCGTTTCAGGTTTTTTCCTCCCACAAAAAGAGCATTCTAAATCTTCTTTGGCCATAGTTATTTAGTTTCAATTATAATTTTACCTTATTCGTGTTGAGTAATAAGGTAAAATTCGCATAATTAATATAACGAAAATATCTCGTTAATAATATGCTAACTTCATTTTCATCTCTTGTATATAAAAAGTCGGGAAGAATTCCTTTTCCTTTCAAAACAAGAAAATTAGGTTATTCTCGGGTCAAAATTTCATCGATCATACCATATTGAAGAGCTTTATCGGCTTTCATCCAATAATCTCTATCACTATCGGCATAAACTTTATCATACGTTTGTCCTGAGTGTTTTGCTATAATTTGGTACAATTCTTCTTTTAAAATTAGAATCTCTCGGGCTGTAATTTCGATATCACTTGCTTGTCCTTGAGCACCTCCTAATGGCTGGTGTATCATAACACGACTATGAGGTAACCCAGAACGTTTTCCTTTTTGTCCCGCACATAATAATACTGCCCCCATTGATGCCGCCATACCGGTGCATATTGTAGCCACATCTGGTTTTATAAATTGCATGGTATCGTAAATCCCAAGTCCTGCATATACGCTGCCACCGGGAGAATTAATATAAATTTGAATATCTTTAGAAGAATCCACACTCTCTAGAAATAATAATTGTGCCTGCACGATATTAGCTATCTGATCATTAATACCAGTACCCAAAAATATAATACGATCCATCATCAATCGCGAAAAAACGTCCATAGCAACAGCGTTCATTTGGCGTTCTTCGATAATATTTGGAGTCATCCCAACGGGATGCATACTGCTTATGGTTTGATCATAGTAATTGCTATTGATACCATGATGTTTTGTAGCATATTTTTCGAATTCTTTACCGTAATCCATATTTCTTTTCTGAAAATTTTATTTATAAAAAAAGGCGTTAAACTAATCATGGTTTAACGCCCTAAATATAAGTATAAATTCCTTAGTAAATTACAACATTGATTATTTGTAAACTTCTTTTATGAATTCGTCAAAGCTAACCTCTTTTGTTTTGAGTTTAGCATTCTCTTTATAATAATTTAACAATTTTTGACTCATCAATTGCTCAGAAATTCTTTTAACTTCATCTTGATTTGAAAGTATTCTTGCCGCAATATCTTCCAACTCTTTATCCTCTGGTGAATTTTGCCCAAATTGAGCCATTTGTCCTTTGATAAGATTTTTTGCAAAATCCTTAAGTTCATCAAAAGTTACCTGAAGATTATTATCATTAATTATTTTGCCTTCTATAAGTTGGTAACGAAGTCCTTTTTCACTTTTTTCATATTCATCTTTCGCCTCATCCTCGGTAAGCGCTTGCTCACCTGTTGCCCGTATCCACTTTTGTAAAAACTCTACAGGCAATTCAAACTTGGTGTTTTCTAATACATTTTCAGTAATAGCATTTAGCAATTGTTGATCAGACTGTTGTACGAATTGAAGTTCGGCATCTTGCTTGATTTTTTCTTTTAATTCTGTTACAGTGCTTACATTGCCGGGGCCATATAATTTATCAAATAACTCCTGGTCCAAATCAGCTAGTTCTTGTTGGTTAACTTCAGAAACAGTAAAAGTTACTTCAATATTTAAATCATGGGCCTCATCATGGTTAATTTTTAATGCTCCTATCAAGTCATGATTGTCATTAAACAACCCTTTGGTCTTTAATGTAATCACATCGCCTACCTTGGCTCCAATAAATTTATCCAGATTCTTTTTCCCTTTAATTTTTTCGAGAGAAACTGTGGCAGTATTGCTAATTTCTTTTTCTTCATTCACAAAAGTACCCGCTACCACATCTTCTTTTTCTACTACATCTTTTGATACCAATTTACCATATTGTTTTTGAATGGTTTTGATCTGATTATCAACCATCTCCTCATTAGCAACAATCTTGTAATGTGTTATTGCTTTTTTTCCACTAAGCTTTACTTCAAATTTTGGTGCTAATCCAAGTTCAAATTCGAAAGAATAATTATCTGCATCCCAGTCAAAGTTTTCTTTCTCTTTAGGCAAAGGGTTCCCTAAAACGTCGAGTTTTTCTTCTGTAAGGTACTTGTTTAATGCATCTTGCAGTAGTTTATTAACCTCATCTACAAGAACTGCTTTTCCGTACTGTTTTTTAACAAGGCCCATTGGAACATGCCCTTTTCTAAACCCAGGAATATTTGCATTTTTACGATAATCCTTAAGGATATTATCTACTTTATCGTTATAATCTTCTTTGGCGATATCTACGGTTACTATAGCATTTAACTCGTCTAATTGCTCTTTTGAAATATTCATAATCTACTACGTTTACTACTAAAAATTGGCTTGCAAAAGTAATACTTTTTTATATCAACACAAATTTTTAACTACTTGAAAAACAGTTAACTTTTATCTTTTAGTAAAATAGAATGCAGTATAGATTGAAATATCATTAACAACACACTAAAGATCAGTGCCCAAAGCCACCCTTTTACGCTAAACCCAGTGATAAAATAATCGGCTAGTAAAATGATTCCGGCGTTAATCACTAACAGAAATAACCCTAAAGTAACCACGGTAACCGGCAATGTTAAAACTACCAAAATAGGTTTTACTATCGCATTTAAAATTGCAATGACGATAGCCACTATTAAAGCACTAATGTAATTGTCTACATAAGCTCCAGGAAGGATTTCGGCCAAAAGTAAAACTGCAAGAGCATTTAATACTAATTTTAGTATAAGTTTCATTTATCAATATTTTTCGTTTACGAATATAAAAAAAACCTGCTTATCCAAAGATAGCAGGTTTTACATTATATTTGGTATTGTGTTTCTTAATTCACTTCATTACTAACCGTGATTGTTCCATAATCTGATAGATTTACACTAGGTAAATTTACACCGTAGGTAGCTTTTATAGCATCCAAAATTCCATTTACAACCAATGCATGGGCTCTTGGTGTAGGATGCACCCCATCAAGAGAGAAACCACCACCGCTAACGAATTGAGAAGTAATTACTCCGCTGTCAAAAGGAATACCTCCATTGGCAGCCTGTGATAAGTCAGCAGCAACATCATAAAAAGCCAAATTATTTGCTGTAGCCAATGCTTCGATGGTTGCATTATAGGATAAACGTGCTCTTTCCACTAAAGCTTGTTCTGCCAAGGTTAATACATCTGCGTCACCTAACGGAACAGACACTCCTGTAATCAGGGTTCCATCACCTGAAAGATCAACACCTATATTACCAGATGAAGTAAGAGGAATCAAATCCTCTGAAGTCGCTTGTCTTAATTGAGCCAAAAGACTTGCTGTTTGAGCATCCACACCAAACGCAGGACTTTGTAAGATAGTTGATATGTCTGTTAAAGATTCGTCTACAATAGTTACAAAATTTTGCCCTTCTACAAAATTGATTTGCCTTTGTGCCGCTTCTTCAGTAGAAATTACACCAGACAAAGCCAATCTAGGTAGAATTTGAGTATTGTAGAGTGCAAATCTAGTATTTAGAACTGTAGCAGTCTGCGCATCTAATGGTACTGCATTTGTAGGAACCGTTGTGAAAAACGGTAATGAACTTACATCAGGTAAATTAAGTAATACCCCTTTAGCTCCATTCTGCACAAGTGCTCCAACTAATCCTCTATAGGTAGTATCAAAGAATCCAGGGTCTGTGATATCATCATTTCCGTATTCCTGAAAATTCGGGTTTCCTGTTCTATCCACACCTACACCACCAGAGGTGGCATAACTTAGGATATCATTATTCCCAATCCAAAGGCTGAAAAAAGTTGGTGCCTGACCTACTGCATCTTCGATAATTGAAGCCTCAGGAGTAGAAGCAAATCTTACATAATAAGGGTTTGCTCGCCCTGTTGCTAAATTGGTAATATTTCCATATCCTTTTGCCCCCAGATGAAAACTTTTTGCACCTGGAACACCCATATTATTAAAAGTACCTTCTAAATTGGTAGATATTTCGGTAGTGGCAGGAGCACCAGTATATATTGCAGGACCAATAGGAACTGCATCTGCATCAAAAACCAACACCCTTCTATTAGGAAATCTATTAAAACCATCTGGATTCAAAACTGGACTTCCATTTAACAATAATCCTCCTGCATTATCTGCCATTAATGGCTGCGTAAACTCACCTCCCCCAGCAAAGGCAAACTGTTTGGATAATATATTAGGATACGAATTTTCTTGACCAGTAATGTATAAAGCACCATCAGCAAGTCCAGCCGTAAGTGAATTTCCTAATGCCACATAGTTACTAAAATCTGCTTCACCACTGCTATAGGTCCCTGCATCTTCAATCGGATTGTCAAATTCTGGTTCACAAGCTATCAACCCAAGAGCCAGAACTACTAAATATTTTATGTTATTTTTTATCATCGCTAATTACATTTTATAAGTTAAACCAAGTCCTGGCGCAAATGCGCTTGATTTATAGGTTCCTCCAAAAGATCCTCCATCACCAAAGTCATAGGATTCCTCTACCTCTTCAAATCTCAAATAGAAGAAAGATGCATCTATCGCTAGTTTTGGAGTAATAGCAAAACTAAATCCTCCTGAGAATCCATCAGAATCGTTACGCGGTGTTTCTGGCGCAAAGAATCCAGGTTGCACGGGAGTTTCGTCACGATAATACCCTGCCCTAAGCGCAATCTTTTCTGTAGCCTGATACTGTAATCCAAAACGATACACAGAAGAGTTTTTATAATTACGTGGATTTATAGAACTTTGCCCATTACCAAAAGTAAGATCCAATGACTCATATACATCCCAGAATTGTCTGTTATAATCAAATGCAAACAACCATTTCTTATACTCGTAAGAAAGTCCTACCGTTAACTCTGCAGGCAATGGTAATTCTGCATTAAATGAGGTATCACCATTTGGTGGTGCAGCTGGCGAATTTGGAAAATTGGAAAATGTGGCTACACCATCTTCAGATTCAAGAATAATCTCACTACGGTAACTGAAACCTAAATGAAAATCTTCTGTAAGATTAACCATGGCTCCAATACTCCAACCCCAACTACTAACACCAGAATCATCTATAGTAATATTAGATCTATTTCCTTCAAAATCTGTAGTTGTTCTAGAGGCATTTCTGTTAAAGTTTACAGAACCGGTAACATAAATTGGCCCACCACCTATACTAAAGTGATCCGAAAGCTTGAAAGAAACAACCGGTTGAACATAAATAGCTGCCAAATCAATATTATTAACTAATTGTGATCCCGCCCAATCAGTAGGCCATGTTACTTCACTACCATAAGGAGTATATACCCCAATACCTACAGACATCCAATCGGTCACCTGATACGAAGCATATACATTAAGGGGAGTACCTACAGAGTTATCTGTTTCTGCAGAGATCCCTAGTTGTTCATTTTGAAAAACAACATCGGTAAAAATACCACTTGCTCCAACACTTACATTCAGTTTGTTTTCTAGGTATACAAGTCCCGCAGGATTGAAGAAGACAAGCTCAGCACTATTCACAACAGCTACCCCAGTGTGCCCCATAGCTATCGCCCTCTGTCCTTGCACACTAACTCTATATCCACCGGCATAGGTAACCATGGTTACCGATACGAATAGAACTAATAATAATAGTTTTTTCATAATTAATTAAAATTGTTTTTGTTTTTTAGGATTTTGAAAAATTGAAGTTTCAAATTTAAAAGAAAATACCAATTATACAACGAAATGATCAAAATATTATGCATACATAGTATTTTTGGTCTAATTTTTAACAAATTCTAATACATTAGACAAAAAATCGGTTGGATTTTCGGCATGCAACCAGTGGCCAGCTCCAGGAATTTCTGTAAGTAATGAATTTGGAAATTGGTTTTTTATCCTAACTTCATCTTCTTTTAGGATATAGTTAGATTTTTCACCTTTTAGAAAGAGGGTATTCCCTTGAAAACTTTTATCATTTGACAATTCAGTCCCTATTTCTGAAGCATTCTTAATCAATGCATCGAGATTTATACGTAACGCCAACTTCCCTTTTTCTTTCCAATACAGGTTCTTCATAAGAAACATTCTCACACCCATATCTTGCACATATTTACTTAATTCTTGATCGACTTCTCCCCTGGATTTCAAAACATCAAAGTCCAAAGAACTTAATCCATCCAAAATATCCCGATGGTGCAATGGGTAATATTTTGGACCTATATCGGCTACAATTAAATTCTTGACCGCTTTGGGATAATTTACTGCAAAAAGCATTGCTGTTTTGCCTCCCATAGAATGCCCAATTAAACTTATATTTTTTAACTGTGATTTTTGACAATATACTTCTAAATCATCTGCCATAATACTATAATTAAAATTATCATTATGTGGGCTTCTGCCATGATTACGTTGATCCAACAGGTGAACCTGAAAACCTTGTTCTGCTATCTTTCTACCTAAAGTTTTCCAGTTATCTCCCATTCCTAAAAATCCATGGAGGATTATAAATGGCGCTCCTTCACCAAAAACATTTGAATACAATTTCATTTATTTATAGTATTAGTTATTACTTCTCGCAAAGAATTTATCATAGTCCTATTCTTAAATATTATAGGATACTAGAGCTCATTTAGCAGAAGTTATTATTTAAGACGATGTAAATACATATTGACCACATTTTCCAGCCCCAGGTATATAGATTCACTAATCAAAGCATGTCCAATAGAGACTTCCAGTAGTCCGGGAATGTTCTCTTTGAAGAATTTAATATTATCCAAAGAAAGGTCGTGACCTGCATTAACACCAAGCTGCATATCAATTGCTAGCTGCGCGCACTTTGCATAAGGAACTATAGCCTCATTATTTCCTTTTGAATACGCTGATGCAAATTCTTCGGTATACAGCTCTATTCGATCTGCACCTGTTTCGGCAGCACCTTGAATAATGCCCGCTATCGGATCTACAAATATTGAGGTTCTAATATCGTTACGCTTAAATTCGGATATTACTTCAACCAAAAAATCCTTATGTTTTTTAGTATCCCATCCTGAATTGCTGGTAATGGCATCCTCTGCATCAGGAACCAGAGTTACCTGAGTTGGCTTAACCGACAAAACTAAATCTATAAACTTGGGTATAGGATTTCCTTCGATATTATACTCTGCATGTACTATTGGTTTCAAATCATAGGCATCCTGATATCTGATATGCCTCTCGTCTGGCCGTGGATGTATGGTAATTCCTTCTCCTCCAAAATCCTGAATATCTTTGCCTACTTCAACCAAATTGGGAACATTACCACCTCTGGAGTTTCGTAAAGTTGCAATTTTATTTATGTTAACACTTAATTTTGTCATGGTTTTTGATGTCTTTATCTAAAAAAGCAAAAATACGAACTTGAGAACGCCTCGATTGTATAATTTTTGATTATTTTGCATAATATAGTTTCAGATAAATTATGAAAACAAATTTGTACATAGTTAATGAAATAGCACCTATGGATATAACCGTAAAGGTGACAGATGCGCAATTGTTATTTAATGAACTTACTTATACTCATTTCCCTGTAATAAAAGAAAAAACATATATGGGTTGTATCTCTGAAGCGGATATACGATGTTTTGAAACAGATAAAACTTTGGAAGCATATCAATATGCTCTGGAAGGTTTTTTTGTGAGAAAAGAAAACAATTGGCTGGATATTTTGGAAGCATTTGCACAAAATAATTCTAATATTATGCCTGTTCTTGATGACAATAATAAGTATTTAGGTTTTTTTGAGCTCAGAGATATTATGAACCTGTTTAATGAAACCCCTTTTTTAAGTGAACCCGGAAATATTTTAATTGTAGAAAAAGGTGTTCTGGATTATTCATTTAGTGAAATTGCACAAATTATAGAGTCAAACAATGCAAAAGTACTGGGGTTGTTTATTTCTAATATGGAAAATGATGTTGCTCAAATTACTGTAAAAATAAGTGATACCGATATTAATAATATTGTACAAACATTTAGAAGATATAGTTACAACATTGTTTCTAAACACCACGAAGATACATTTTTAACCAATCTTAAAGAAAGATCTGAATATCTTGAAAAATACTTAAACATTTAAGGTTTTATCTAATCAACTAACACAAATCAGCATATCATGAAGATCGGTATTTACGGTCAGTTCTATCATAAAAACTCTGGAATATATATTCAGCAATTACTGGAGACACTTGACAAAAATGATGTAGAAGTCGTAATAGAAAAGAATTTTTTAGAACTCATAAATCTTCATGATGAAATTGATAAGAGCTATTCTCATTTTAGCACTTTTGAAGAATTAGACACCTCATACGATTTGTTTTTTAGCATTGGTGGTGATGGTACCATTCTAAAAACAATTACTTACGTTAGGGATTTAGGGATTCCCATAGCAGGAATTAACACCGGACGACTTGGTTTTCTTGCTACCATTCAAAAAGAAGAAATAAAAGACAGTATCGATTTAATTTTAAATAAAAAATTTTACATCTCTCCAAGAAGCCTTGTTACTGTTAATACGCTGCCCGAAACTAAGGAATTTGGAGTACTAAATTTTGCCATGAATGAGATCGCAGTAAGCAGAAGGAATACCACCTCTATGATTACAGTGCATACCAGCCTTAACGATGAGTTTCTCAATTCTTACTGGGCAGATGGTTTAATAATAGCCACCCCTACAGGTTCTACCGGATATTCATTAAGTTGCGGAGGACCTGTGATAATGCCTGATGCCGAAAGCATGGTACTTACCCCTATTGCTCCCCATAATCTAAATGCAAGACCTTTGGTTATTCCAGAAAATCAAGAAATAAAATTGCAGATTTCTGGTAGAGAAGATACGTATTTAGTTTCTTTGGACTCTAGAATACATACACTACCTAACGAAACAACGGTACTCATTAAAAAAGCTCCTTTTAAGATCAATATGGTCGTTTTGCATAATGACAGTTTCCTAAAAACCCTGCGCAAAAAGATGCTATGGGGAGAAGATAAACGTAATTAAACAATAAAATCTACTAAAAAGTGTTTTTTAATTCATACTATTTTACTCAAATTCTTGTGTAGTAAAGTTAATTGTTATATTTGCAAACTTTTGAAAATCTATGAGATACTTAACATCATTTATAATTGTTCTGTTTTTTGTACAATCTATAACCTCGCAAACTTACGAAGTAGGATTGATAGCTGGGGGAGCTAACTACATAGGTGATGTAGGATCTACATACTATATTGCTCCTAATGATATTGCTTTTGGTGCTATAGGAAAATGGAACCGAAGTAAGAGACACGCCTTTAGAGCTTCTTTTATGTATGCCGAAATCAATGCAGATGACAGTAAAGGTGATAATAGAAGAAAACAAAGAGGATTAAGCTTTGACAATTCTATAAAAGAGCTATCTATAGGTATGGAGTATAATTTTTGGGATTGGTTTTTGTATGATGGCAAACCACAATTTACTCCCTATTTGTATACGGGTATCACAACATTTAATTATGGTGCTCAAGCTATTGACAGCAATAATCAAATAGATTCCTATGCAGATAAATGGAGCTTTGCAATACCAATGGTTCTGGGAATAAAAAAAACATTGGGTAGAGATTTTGTAATTGGCGCAGAAATTGGTGCCAGATACACATTTACAGACAATCTTGATGGTAGTGATCCAGAAGGTAGATTTGGTGAAGGATTTGGTAATTTAAATAACAATGACTGGTATATGTTTACAGGCATAACAATATCTTACACTTGGGGTAGGATACCGTGTTATTGTGCTTTCTAAAAATGGTTGATAAAAAACAATTAAACACTAATATTCCTAAACATGTTGCCATTATTATGGATGGTAATGGAAGATGGGCCAAAAAGAAAGGCCTGTTTAGAGCTGCTGGCCATGAACGCGGAACTAAAGCTGTGCGCGAGTCGGTCGAAAGTTGTTCAGAAATAGGAGTAAAATATCTTACGTTATATGCGTTTTCTACAGAAAATTGGAATAGACCAAAACTAGAAGTAGACACCCTTATGAAACTTTTGGTGAGTTCTCTGAAAAAAGAAATTAAAACGCTCCAGGAAAACAATATTAAACTTAATGCCATTGGTAACCTGAAGTCACTTCCTGAAAAAGCAAGAAAAGAGCTTCTTGAGGTTATCGAAAAAACAAAATCTAATGACCAAATGACCCTTACCCTGGCCCTTAGTTACGGAAGCAGGGAAGAGCTTATAAAAACTATCGAAGAAATAAGTATTAAAGTTAAAAATGGTGTAATTTCGCCACATCTTATAAATGAAGCAGTCATTAATGAGCATTTGTATACCAAAAACCTACCCGATGTAGATTTATTGATACGTACTAGTGGAGAACAACGTATTAGTAATTTCTTATTATGGCAGATTGCGTATGCAGAATTATATTTTACAGAAGTTTTATGGCCCGATTTCAAAAAGGAACATTTGTTTGAGGCTATATTGAATTATCAAAAAAGAGAAAGAAGATTTGGAAAAACTAGTGAGCAGCTCAGTTAAAGAAATGACAAAAAAATTACCTTTTGCGTATTTTACGTTAGTAGTATTATTCATAAATTCATTATCGCTTACCGCACAAAATATACCTGGTACTAGTGGGAAACCATATATTCTTGGTGAGATCAAGGTAACTGGTACAACTACGTATAATGAAAAAACCGTAATCACTTTTACAGGCCTTAGAAAAGGAGAGCGTATTTTCCTTCCTGGAGATAAAATAAGCCAAGTAATCAAAAAATTATGGGATCTTGAACTATTTAGTGATATTAATTTCTATATCACTAATATTGAAGGTGAAGTTGCTGATATTGAAATTAACATACAGGAAGTCCCTGAGCTTAATGAAACTCGCATCGAAGGGGTGAAAAAACGTAAAGCAGAAGAGTTAATTAAAGATAATAGTTTAAATAAAGGAGCAAAAGTTACAGAAAACCTAATAACTACAACACGCAATTTTATTACTAATAAATACAAAAAAGATGGGTTTCTCAATACCAAAGTTGTCATAAATACCACACCCGTAAAAGATACAGTAGCCAGCAATAAGATAAACATGCTTGTAAGAATAGACAAAGGTGACCGGGTAAAAGTTGATAAAATCAATATCACAGGAAACGAACAACTGTCTGATTCTCGGGTTCGTGGAGCAATGAAAAACACAAAGCAAAAGAAAGCTTTCAGATTCTGGAAACGATCAAAATATATTAAAACCGATTATCAAGAAGATAAAGAAAATGTTGTAAAAAAGTATAAAGAAAAAGGATATCGTGATGCTCGAATAGTATCTGACTCTCTAATTGTAGAAAGTGATAACAGTGTCTCACTAAACATGAACATAGAAGAAGGTAATAGATATTATTTCGGAGATATTAATTTCTTAGGAAATAGTGTGTATACCGATCGGCAGTTAGCTAGACAACTGGTTATTAAAAAAGGAGATGTGTATAATGGTATTCTTCTTGAAAAACAAATTGCCGATAATACCAAACCAGATGCAAATGATCTTACAAACTTGTATCAAAATAATGGATATTTGTTTTCAAGTATTGATGCTGTAGAAACCAAAGTTTATAACGACACCATCGACTTTGAAATTAGAATTCGTGAAGGAAAACTTACATACTTTGATCATATTACAGTAACAGGAAACGATAAAACAAATGATCATGTAGTGTACAGAATCTTACGTACCAAACCTGGTCAAAGATATAGTAAAGATTTAGTAGTGAGAACAGTTCGTGAGATTGGGCAACTTGGTTTCTTTGATCCGGAACAATTAGAACCTCAGTTTAAAAATGCTAATCCGCAAGCAGGAACCATAGACATTAACTACCCCGTTGTAGAAAAAGGATCCAGCCAAATAGAACTCCAGGGTGGATTTGGAGGTGGTGGTTTCGTTGGAACCTTAGGCCTCGCTTTTAATAATTTCTCGATAAAGAACATATTTAAAGGAGAAGCCTATAGCCCCCTACCAATGGGAGATGGGCAAACATTAAGATTAAGGGCTCAAGCCAGTCGACTATTCCAAACGTATAGTCTTTCATTTATAGAACCATGGTTAGGAGGTAAAAGACCTTATCAACTTTCTACATCATTCTCACACACCATACAGTTTTTATTTAACAATAGAACTCGTGAGCGTGACACAGACAGTAAATTTCTTATCACAGGTGGTTCTATAGGTATTGCAAAACGATTAAACTGGCCCGATAATTATTTTACATTATCCCAAGCTATTAGTATCAGAAATTACAACCTCAAGAATTACAATACCCGACTATTTACTTTTGGAAATGGATCTTCTAATGATTTATCCTATACCATAGGTATAAATCGTAATAACACAACGGTAAACCCTATATTTCCAACAGGTGGTTCAGAATTTAACCTGGTGGCAAAACTTTCACTACCTTACTCTCTATGGGACGGTAACGACTATAGTGCCTTGGCCGAAGAAAGAGATGCGCTGCAAGAAGAACAGAGTAATCTTAATCCATCAGACTCAAGAGATATTGTAAGGAGCGGTGAAATCAATGACGAAATCGGAGAAATTGATCAGGAGCGATTTAAATGGCTAGAATATTATAAAATTAAGTTTGACGGAACATGGTATACCCGTCTTGTCAATCTAGGAAAACAACCATTGGTTCTAAAAACATCTGCAGAATATGGTTTTCTGGGAGCCTATAATAATGCTAGAGGTAATATTCCATTCGAACGCTTTTTCTTAGGTGGTGTTGCATTAGGAGCTACTGCTCTAGATGGTCGCGAATTGATAGCCCTTAGAGGATATCCAGATCAATCATTAATACCATTAAGCAGGCCAAATAATCAAGATTTTGATGGCGATGGTGCAACAATTTATAACAAATATTCGTTAGAGCTTCGTTATCCTATTACATTAAAACCTGCTGCATCTATTTATTTGCTAGGTTTTTTGGAAGGTGGAGCGTCTTATGATAGTTTTCAAGAATTTAATCCATTTCAATTAAATCGTTCTGCTGGTGCAGGAATACGTATCTTTATGCCGGCTTTTGGATTATTAGGTATTGATTTTGGGTATGGATTTGATCCTGTTCCTGGTACTAATGAGCCACACGGGCAAGAGATCCATTTCATTATAGGGCAACAATTTTAGTTTTGGCACGATTATTTCAATATACACACAGAATTATGAAAACAAAGGGTCTTTTACTAATTGCGGCAATCAGTTGGTTATTTTTTGCAAACACAATTCAAGCTCAAAAAGGTATTAGAATTGGTTATATCGATATGGACTATATTCTTGAAAATGTTGCAGACTATAATGAAGCCTCAGCAGATCTCGAAAACAAAGTACAAAAATGGAAAGTAGAGATCGAGGCAGAGCTTAAAAATGTAGAAGAAATGCGCAAAGACCTAAATAATGAAAGGGTTTTGTTAACCAAAGAGCTCATTGAAGAAAGAGAAGAAGATATCTTTTTTAAAGAAAAAGAGATTCTAGAATATCAACAAAAAAGATTTGGACCAAACGGGGATCTGTTTATTCAGAAAAGAAGATTGGTACAACCGGTACAAGATCAGGTTTTTATTGCTGTACAAGAAATTGCAAAAAACAAAAAATACGATTTCATTTTTGACAAATCTGCAGACCTAGTCATGTTATATTCTGCCGATAGGTATGATATTAGTGATCAGGTTTTACTAAGACTGAACAGAGTAGCAAAAAGAAAGCAATTAACTACAAAAAAAGAAAAAAAATCTCTTGAGAGAGACGAAAAAAGAAATGCAGAACAAGAGAAAGAAGTGAGTGATAGAGAGCGAGCTGTTCAACAAAAGACAACAGAAAGAGAAAGGTTGCTAGAGGAGCGTAAAGCAGAAAGAGATTCTATAAGAGCTGCCAAGAAAAAAGAATTTGAAGAAAGAAGAGCTAAATTATTAGAGCTGCAAAAAAGAAAAAAGGACTCTATTAATACGCTAAAAGAACAAAAAGAAAAACTAAAAGAAGACGGGACTTCATCTGATTCTAAGGAAGAAGGAAATGGAGACACAAATAATTAGAAAAACAATTTTATAAATTTATAACACCCTTTAATATTAATTACAAATGAAACAATTTAGAACATTACTTATAGCTTTTGCACTAACTATAGGAACATCAAGTTTTGTAAACGCACAGTCCAAGGTTGCACATATTGCATCACAAGAGCTTGTAGAATCAATGCCTGCTTTTAAAGCTGCAAAAGGTGAAATCGAAAAACTTAATAAAACATACGATGCCGAAATCAGAAATATGGTGCTAGAATTACAAAACACTATTAAGAAATATTCTCAAGAAGCAGAAACTAAAACTGATGAGGAAAATCTAAAAAGACAGCAAGAAATTCAAGCTACTGAGAAAAGCATTAATGATTATAGACAAAATGCACTTCAGGATCTTCAGAAAAAGGAGATAGAGTTAATGAAACCTATCTATGAGCAAGCCCGTACTTCTATCCAAAAGGTTGCCAGAGCACAAGGTTTTCAATATGTATTAGACTCTACTACCGGAACAGGAGTAATTATGGCAGATGGTAAGAACCTGATGGCAGATGTGAAAAAAGATTTAGGTATCTAATATTTAAGTACGCCAAATAAAAATATAGAAAACAGTAAGGAGTACTTCTTACTGTTTTTTTATTTTTGGAGTGTAATTATGCAACAACAACCTATAGGTATATTTGATTCCGGAGTTGGAGGAACCTCTATTTGGAAAGAGATTACTCGTCTATTACCTCAAGAAGACACCATCTACTTGGCAGATAGCAAATATGCCCCCTACGGAAAAAGAAGCAAAACAGAAATCCTTGAACTAAGTATCAAGAATACAGAAAAACTCCTGGAGTTTGGTTGTAAAATTATTGTTGTTGCCTGCAATACCGCCACTACCAACGCAATAAAAGAATTAAGAGCTACTTACCAAGTTCCTTTTATTGGTATTGAACCCGCAATTAAACCAGCAGCAATTCGTACTAAAACCAAAAAAGTAGGGGTTCTGGCTACCAAAGGAACACTATCTAGCGAATTATTCGCAAAGACTTCTGACCAGTATACCAGAAATATTGAAGTACTTGAAGTCATCGGCACCGGTTTGGTAGAACTTATTGAAGACGGTAAAATTGATAGCCCCGAAATGTATGCGCTACTTAACTCATATATTGATCCAATGATCAAAAAAAATATCGATTATTTGGTTTTGGGATGTAGCCATTATCCTTATCTCATCCCTGTCTTACAGAAAATGCTTTCTGATCAAGTTATGATTATTGATTCTGGTCAGGCTGTTGCCAAACAAACCAAGACCATATTAGAAACCCTCAATCTTTTAAATCCTAAATCTCAAAAAGGAACACACTCCCTGTATACCAATAGCAACATAGGCCCGTTAGAAGAGATTTTAAAATCCACAGATGTTGATTACACCTTGGGCAAATTGGATTTTTAACTAAAAAAATATTACTTAAAATAGTCGAGTAATATTCCTTTTTTGGAAGAAGATACCGCTAATTCCTTTCCTGAAGTAAGAACAACGCTTCCTCCCTTCCCTTTTCTATATCTTGTAATTTTAGTAATATTAACCAAATAACTTTTATGAATTCTAACAAAACCATGCGTAGTTAAAGAATCTTCAAAATACTTCAAAGTTTTACTAACTAACTTTTGCCCTTGATTAAGATATATTTTTGTATAATTATCATCTGCTTGGCAATATAGGATATCATCGATATTCAACACCTCAAAACCATCTTGTTGGGGGATTGTAATTTTGCCTTTTACATTTTGAATTTTAGGAACCAAAACTGCATCTTGCAGGGCTGCCTCTCGCTGTTTTATATGGGTAACGTGATCCACAGCCTTGATAAGATTATCTATGGCAATCGGTTTTAATAAATAGTAGGTCGCCTGAGCATTTAGAGCATCTACGGCATAGTGATCGTATGCAGTAACAAAAACAATTTCGAATGTACGATCAGGCACTTGTTCTAGGAGATCAAAAGCATTTCCGTAAGGCATTTCAACATCCAGAAACAAAACATCAGGAGTATGAGATGCTAACAAGGTTAATGTTTCCTGTACACTTGCTGCTTCATCCAAAACGTTGACAGAGGGACAATATTTGCCCAAATAGTTTCTAAGAATTGTCCTACTGTTTGCCTCGTCGTCAACAATAATTGCCGTTAAACTCATACATTCAATTTTTACTTTTACTCGATAATCGAGATTTTAATGCTTCGAGGCTTGCCTCGAAATCAAAAATCAGTTTCTTACAAATGCCTCGTGGGCTTCCCCCTGGGTTCTTTACTTATCCTTCTTTAGGATTAATTTTACTTTGGTACCTTCGGTATTTTCTTCAAGATCTGAAACAATCACATCAACTTTGTCTTTGTACATTTTGTTAAGAATAGCAATTCTTTTTTTGATATTACCCATTCCTTTAGACTTCTGCATTTTTTGATTTGTAGTTTTCAGCTCTTTTGACTTTTTTCTACCAATACCATCATCAATAATCTTAATCTCAATACTATCGTTACTGATCTTTTTAAAGCTGATGGTCAACGTTCCTTTTTCTGTTTTATATCGTAGCCCATGCCACACGGCATTTTCTACATAGGGTTGTAATAACATTGGAGGAATCATATATTCACCAACATTAATTTCAGAATCTACATCAATATGATAATCAAACTTGTCTTGAAATCTAAAATGCTCTAATTGTACGTATACCTGCAGCAGTTCGATTTCTTTTTCCAACGGAATAAAATCTTGCTCACTATTTTCTAAAACCGATCTCATCAATACCGAAAAATCTGTTAAATATCGATTTGCCGTGCGCTCATCACTAGTAGCTATAAAAGTGTTTACAGAATTCAAGGCATTGAAAATAAAGTGCGGATTCATTTGGGATCGCAATGATTTTAGAGCCAAAAGGTTATTGGCATATCGCTGCTGTTTCATATTACGATACATCAAGTAGGCGGCAAGTAACAATAATACGGTAAGACCTATCAAAAAATAAATCACTATTTGTTGTCGTATGCTTTGTTGATTTACCAATTGCTGGGACGCCAAAGCCAACTCATATCGGGTTTCACTAAGCTCTCTATCTCTTTCTAAGGTTGCAATACGATTTGCACTGGTTGCTAACTCTCTTCTAAATCGGGCAGCTTGTGATATCTCCTGATCCTTTTGAATATATAGCTTATCAATAATTACTTCGTATTCTTCAAAAGCTTCAGATGCTTTTCTTAATTCTCCTTTCTCTCTATATACTTCTCCTAACTTTCGGGTGGCATCTTTTTGAACAATCAGATCATTCTTTGACTCGGCTTCTTTAATACTTTCATCCAAATACGTAATTGCTTCATCATATTTTTCCTGAGCAGCAAACGCATTGGCTATTTTATAATTCTGTACTTGTGGAGTGAGTGATTTATCTTGTTCTGCTGCAGATGAAACACCAGAATCGTTTTGTTCCTCTTCTTCTATATCTTCAATATCTTCAAGCGCTTCTTTTCTAAGTTGTATCTCTTTGTCAAAACTTTTACTTTTATTGTAAAAATCGGCTGCCACACTTCGTTGTCTTGCGGCCGTTTTCCTATCCTTCTGTTGCGCCAGTTGCACCGAATTATCTAAATACTCTTCGGCATCAACAATATTTCCCTGTTGTTGTAATAATCCGGCTAATTTTGAATTTAATGAAATTACTTTATCATCCAATCCTTTTCGCTGACTTAATGAGAGTGCTTTGTTATAATTAGCAATCGCATCAGTATTCTTTTTCAATCCGACATGACTGTCTCCCAAACCTTCAAGCACAAGAACTTTTTGATTAGAATTTAATCTGGATTTTAGCAATTCATTGAATGTTGTTAAGCCTTTTTGATAATTTTTACTTTCTAATTGGGCACTACCTAATTTAATTTTTACATTAGTGCTATACCTATTATTTAAGCTTATCAGATAGTTGCTTTCTGCCAAATCAGATTGTTTCCAGAAAACATAAATATCTGCCAAGGATTCGTATAGTTCCGCTTTTTTATCATCTGCTTTTGGATCGTCATCGCGCACAGTTTCCAAGGCCTTGGTAATATACGCTATACTTGTAGAAGCATCTTCTCTTAAGAATTGTTTGGCTGCTTTTAGGTTCGTTTTATAGGAGGCTTCATTGCGCTTTATTTTTTTTTCCAATTTTGCTTCCTGGGCAGGGTGATCTTCAACCAAAACATCAATTCTCTGGTTATCCCTAACGATATAACGAACAGTTGTAAAGCTGTCATGGCTAATAATTAACTCATCGCCCACGCGGGCTTCTACCCTGAAATCTCCAAAGGCATCTGTTTTTATACTGATTCCTCCCAGTACGGTAACTTCTGCATCTCTAATTGGTTTTCTGGTGCCTTCCTCCTTTACCGACCCTTTAATTTTCATTGGCATCGTTTCTGAAGCTGTAGGAAATTTTTGCCCAGAAACCAAAAAAGGTAAGAACCCTAATACTAGTATGACACCTATTTTCTTCATCATATTCTTTTAGAATACGATAAACTTACTTCATTTAAATGGGATTATAAAATACACCTCTTGTAATAACCGGGTTTTAAAGCAATTTTATGATACAAAAAACAAACCTCACTAATCGCGCAAATGCGTTTACTCAATCATAGGGATATTTCACTCATTTTGGATTTTTAAGCAAAAAAGTTCGCTTTAGTTTTACGTTAAACTTCAAAATAAATAAACAATGAGAACATTTTTTATATGCAGTGCATTACTTTTATTCATTCACGTTTCTTGCACTGCAAACAATAGACGGCATAATGAGCTTACTCATCAAAAAGAAAACACACACGAGATCCACACCACCAAAACCGATCCCAATACCCGAAATATACAGGTAGCATTATTATTGGACACCAGCAATAGTATGGATGGGTTAATAGATCAGGCCAAGGCACAACTCTGGGAGATTGTAAATGAACTATCATATGCCAAGTGTGGTCTTCATAAAATAAAGCTGCAGATAGCACTTTATGAATACGGAAACGATGGTTTATCATCAAAAGAAGGGTTTATAAGACAGGTTTTACCCTTTTCTGAAGACCTGGATGAGATTTCGAAAGAACTTTTTGCACTTACTACTAACGGCGGAAACGAATATTGTGGTAAAGTGATCAACACTTCGATTAACCAATTGGACTGGAAAAAGAACAACGATCACCTTAAGCTAATTTTTATTGCCGGAAACGAACCCTTTACCCAAGGTCCTGTAAATTATAAAGATGCAGCAACTGATGCTTTAGAAAAACATATCACTATCAATACCATTTTTTGCGGCAACTACGGTCAAGGAATCAATACCATGTGGAAACACGGTGCCGATATCACCCAGGGAGAATATAGTGCCATAGATCATAATGTCCAAACCGTACATATTGCAACTCCTTATGACGATATTATTTTGAAACTGAATAACCAACTAAATGACACCTACATATACTACGGGAACAAGGGTGCACAAAAGAGAATGGTACAAAGAGAGCAGGACAAAAATGCCGCATCTTATAGTGCAGCCAACGCCGTGAGTCGTACCATTAGTAAAAGTTCTGGTTTTTATAAAAACAAAAGCTGGGATCTTATTGATGCTGCCGAAGACGAATCTTTTGAAATTGAAGAGGTAGCCAAAGATGAATTACCAAAAGAACTTAGAGAAAAATCAAAAACAGAACTAAAACAACACATTACAGAAAAAAGCAAGAAACGTAAAGCAATACAACAAGAGATTCAGCAGCTCAACAAAAAGCGTATTACGTATATCAAAAACAATCGAAAAAAAGAAGACTCGAATCTGGAAGCTGCATTGCTGAATGCCATAAAAAAACAGGGAGAGAAAAAATCATTCTCCTGGGAAGAATAAAAATGAAACACTTATGAAAACCACAATCCGCATACTAATTCTAGCACTAATACCATTTACCATGCAAGCGCAGAAAAAAAATAAATTACCAAAATCCAAAGTAGATTATAATTCATTTCTCGAAATATCTGAAGAGATATTGCAATATCGAGAAGAAAGATTAGTTTCATTGGAAGTTTTTTTGGAGTATATGGAAGATGAAAACACAGTCCTGTTAGACACACGTTCTGAAGCGATGTACCAGAAAAAGCATCTTAAAGGAGCTATCCATATCAATTTTTCGGATTTCACTAAAGACGAATTGGCAAAACATATTCCATCAAAAGACACCCGAATATTAATCTATTGTAATAACAATATCGATGGTGATCTGGTTCATTTTGCTACCAAAAAGGCTCCATTAGCTTTAAACATTCCTACATTTATAAATCTTTATGGGTATGGTTATAAAAATATTTATGAATTATCTTCATTGGTTTCAATAAAAAGCAACCATTTAGAGTTTGAAGGAACTTCAGTAAAAGTAAACTAAACCACTCTGCACTGCAGGTGCAGGGGTTTTTACACGCAATAAATTGCTTTTTTGTTATTTGTTAAAAGTTATTAGGTTACAAGTATCAGCGATCGACATATAAATAACTTTTAACGAATAATGAAATTGAAAAATAGAATTTTTCGAATTACCAAAGTGCTACAATAAAATTGCAGGATTTTGAATCCAAACCTGAGAACAATAAATATAATATTTACTTCGAATTCACAGCAGGACAATTACAGTTCCAACGTTCTTTACGTTTCCCAAAATCGTATCCTAAAGTAAGTTGATGAAATCCACCATCACTAAGGACTACCGAGTTTGCTTGGTAACTATAGGTATATCCTACCATCCATTTTTTATAATTTACTCCAAGAAACGGAGTAAAATATTGTAATTGTTGATTTTCGACCGAAACCCCATCTTCAGAAAACTCTGCTCCATCCAAACTACGCCTGTAGGACAATCCGCCCCACAATGTTGTTTTTTCATTCAAATCTCGATACATTTTGGCATTGATGTCGATACTACTTTCTTCGGTACGTTCGGTCACCTGATAGAGCAACGAAGGTTCAAAACTCCATTTCTCTCCAAAATCAAACACTCTCCCAAAAGACATTACATACCTACGTTGGTCGTTAGGTTCTTGTATAGGTGTATTGTTATCAAAAGTATCACGAGTAGTGGGTATTAAATTCTTTACGGTAAAGTGAGCGTACCATTCTAAATAATGATAGGCCAATCCAAAATCAACATTAAAATAAGCATCTTTTTGTATCCGATCCAAAATCACAGGATCTGGGTCTGCAATATCATCTAGCCCTCTAAGATCAACATTAGACTGTATAAATCCACCACTTAATCCAAAAGAAAGCATATTGAGATCTGTTCTGTCTCTTGAGAATAAAAGGTGATATGCAAATGTAAGATAGACTCCTGTTTGAGAAAAACGTCCATTTTCATCCTTAAATACAATGGCTCCAAGACCGGTTTTGTCTCCCATTCTAAAATTCATATTTGCAGACTGCAAATTAGGAGCATTATCTACATCAAACCATTGTTTTCTTGCGGTAAGTCTAATTTTATTGGCATTAGAAGCACCAGCCATCGCAGGGTGCACCAAATAAAGATTATCAGAAAGATAATCGGCATATACAGGAATCCCTTCTTGTGAAAACACAAACTGAGATAGTAACATTAAAAATATTACATAAGTTTTTTTAAAGCTCATTTAGGCACTGCTTTTTATGGGGACAAACAGATTCTGTGAATTACATGTAAACTATTAAAAACAGTTTATATTGTGGGGCTTCACGATAATTTTATAAAATATAATTAATCAATAATGATCTCAAAGATATAAATTTTTGTAAGAATTCAAGATTTTAAGTTTATTAAGTGTAAGTTGTTAAAAAATGTTAGCAGCACTAATCCTTTGATGATATCGTATTGCTTTTTAGTAAATTTGCCAAAAATTAACTCATGGAAAAGAATTTTGAAATAAAGATAGAACCCACTTCAAATCCTGGTATTATAAAATTTGAAGCCAATCACTTTTTAACACAACATACCAGTTACGAATTTGAAAATATAGATCATGCTAAAAACTCCCCGCTAGCACAGCAATTGTTTTATCTACCCTTTGTGAAAAGAGTATTTATTGCCCAGAATTTTGTTGCGATCGACAAATTTGACATTGTAGAATGGGCAGATGTGCAGGAAGAAGTAGCAGAACAGATCAAAAACTATCTCAATAGTGGCCAATCGGCAGTTACTGAAGCTCAAACCAGTAAAAAAATGCCTGTGACTATTTATGCAGAAAGCACTCCTAACCCTGCCGTACTTAAATTTGTAGCCAATAAGAAGCTGGTAACTGCTGGACATGAATTTAAAAATATTGACGACGCCAAAGAAGCTCCACTTGCACAAGAACTATTTCATTTTCCATTTGTAAAAGAAGTCTATATCGATGAGAACTACATTTCTATAAGCAAATATGAAATGGCAGATTGGAATGATATTACTTTGGAAATCAGAGAGTTTTTGCGCAATTATCTAGAACAAGGCAAAGAGGTTTTATCTGATAATGCCGTAGTTTCAAAAAGTGAAGCTGAAAAACAAGCCGATTCTGATTTTGAAAACCTTGATGATATTTCTAAAGATATTGTAAACATCATTGAAGAATATATCAAACCTGCAGTTGCCAGTGATGGAGGTAATATTTTGTTTGACTCTTATGATCCAGAAAGTAAAGGAGTAAAAGTAATCCTGCAAGGCGCTTGTAGTGGTTGCCCTTCTTCAACATTTACCCTTAAAAATGGTATCGAAAACATGCTTAAAGAAATGCTAAAAGACAAAGTTGAGTATGTTGAGGCACTAAATGGGTAGTTGAACGAATAATCGTTAATTACATCGAAAATTGCCAATAAAAGAATGTGCGTTTTTATTTTAAAACAGCAAAGTATCTCGTATCTTAGAGAATATCATAAAATATTAACCAAAACATTTTAAAAATGGCAATTGTTAAAACTATTGAAGTCATTGCAAGTTCTGAAAAAGGTTGGGACGATGCAGCAAAAAACGGAATAAAAGAAGCCGGTAAAACAGTAAAAAACATCAAATCTGCATGGGTATCCGACCAAAAAGTTGTCGTGAAAAATAACGATATAGCAGAATTTAGGGTGAACCTTAAAATTTCTTTCGAGATCAATTAAAAAGTTTATCGTTTCTTTGATAAAAAGCATCCTGATTATTTGGGATGCTTTTTATATTTTTAGACAATCTCAAAATCAACCGTTGTGAAAAATTGGTTTTTGCCTTTACTAATACTTACAGCCGCTTGCACAAGTCAAAACAAACCTCCTATGGAAGAACATCGCTATACCAATGATCTGATTCATGAAACCAGTCCATATTTATTGCAACATGCGCACAATCCTGTTGATTGGAAACCCTGGGGAGAAAAAGCACTTGATCAGTCAAAAAAAGAAAATAAGCTAATCATCATCAGTATTGGATATGCTGCTTGCCATTGGTGCCATGTGATGGAACATGAAAGTTTTGAAGATCCCAAGGTTGCAGAAATTATGAACAGCAACTACATCAATATCAAAGTAGATCGAGAAGAACGACCAGATATAGATCAGGTATATATGAGTGCAGTACAGCTCATGACCGGAAGCGGTGGCTGGCCTCTTAATGTAATTACTTTGCCTGACGGGAGACCAGTCTGGGGAGGTACCTATTTCCCAAAAGGAAATTGGGTTGATGCTCTACAACAGATCTCAGATTTATATAAAAAACAACCTCAAAAACTGATAGAATATGCTGAAAAACTAGAACAGGGTATCAAAGCCGTAGATATTGTTGAAGTTAATACAGAAGAGCTGAGTTTTGAAAAAGATTTTATCACTTCGGCCGTTAAAAAATGGAGTAAGCAGTTCGACTATAAAAAAGGAGGTACCAAACGGGTTCCAAAATTTATGATGCCCAATAATTATCAATTCTTACTTAGATATGCACATCAAACCCAAGATAACGAATTGATCGAATATGTAACAAATACGCTGACCAAAATATCCTACGGTGGTATTTATGATCACATTGGAGGGGGATTTTCGCGATACTCGACAGATGACAAATGGCACGTACCGCATTTTGAAAAAATGCTATATGACAATGCGCAATTGGTTAGCCTCTACTCTGATGCATATTTGGTGTCAAAAGATCCATGGTATAAAAGTGTAGTGTATGAAACTTTGGATTTTGTATCTCGCGAACTTACCAACCAAGAAGGTGCTTTTTATTCATCTCTAGATGCCGATAGCACAACCGATACTGGCGAATTAGAAGAAGGTGCCTTTTATGTCTGGAAAAAAGAAGAGCTAAAAACTCTGCTTGGTGACGACTTTATTCTTTTTTCAGAGTATTATAATATAAATGATTATGGTTTATGGGAAAAAGGAAATTATGTACTGATTAGAAAAGAAAGCAGCACCGAATTTTGTAAAAAATATGAGGTTACTAATCAATCGTTAATTAAAAAAATAGAATCCTGGAAAAAAACATTGCTCGCACACAGAGAAAAGCGATCACAACCAAGATTAGATGATAAAACACTTACCTCATGGAACGCCTTGATGTTAAAAGGATATCTTGATGCTTATAGAGTTTTTGGAGAAAAAGAATTTTTAAATGCAGCAATAAAGAATGCAACGTTTATTAAAAACAATCAGTTAAAACCTGATTCTTCTTTATTTCATAATTATAAAAATGGAAAAAGCACAATTAATGGATACTTAGAAGATTATGCAACGGTAATAGAAGCTTTTATACTACTGTATCAAAATACGTTAAACCATGAGTGGCTTGATCTTTCAAAAGATTTGACAGCATATACCATAACTCATTTTTTTGATAATAAAAAAGAGGTGTTTTATTTTACTTCTGATAAAGATCCACAACTTATTACTCGTACTGTCGAATCTAGTGATAATGTTATCCCTGCATCAAATTCTATAATGGCCAAAAACTTATTTCTATTATCGCATTACTATGATGTAGCTGAGTACAAAAAGATAAGTCAACAAATGTTACACAATATCAAACCACAAATCGAATCCTACCCTTCTGGTTATTCTAACTGGCTTGATCTAATGGTTAATTTTGTCTTTAACTTTTATGAAATAGTTATTGTTGGTAATGAATTACAAAATAAATTACAGAATTTAAACAAAGTTTATATCCCAAACAAATTATTGGCCGGTAGCACGTCTGATTCTGAAAGAACATTATTGAAAAACAGATTTTCTAAAGGAGAAACGTTGATCTATGTTTGTGTAAACAATTCTTGCAAATATCCAGTCCAAGAAGTTAAAAAAGCTATCCATTTATTGGATTAATTTCTTTTGAAAAACAGCATATTAGATCAATTATTTATGGTTTTGCCACATATAAACAATGTGAATTTTTCAATATTAATTATTTTTTAACATATAATTAACGTCGTTTCCCTTATACTTATTGCATAATTCTTAAAAATTATGCAAAAAAATGGGTTTCCTATATAGAATTCATTGTTTTTTTTAATTTTGTATAACCTTAAATCAATAAACATGAGAAAAATTATACTTATTTCAGTTTTCTTAACAAACCTTACATTTTATGCTCAGCTTCCGCAAAATATGTTAACTCCTACTGAGGGAATTGCAGATTATGAGGAATATGAAGGTTCGCTATACCTTAAAGCGCAATACAAAGAAGCTAGTATTATAGATGAAAAGTTAGGTACAATAGATGCAAAATTGAAGTACAATATATTTACTGATGCGTTAGAGTATAAAGAGGGTAGTAATTTATACAATATACATAAGTCCCCAACGGTACATGCCAGAATAGATGGAGATTATTTTTATTATTGTGAGTTTAAAAATACGCGTGGTGCAGACAGATCGGGGTACTATATCCTAGTAGAATTAAATGACCAGTACAGAATCTATAAAAAATATACGCTTAGGATAAAAGATCCGATTAATAATGAAATGACCCATACTCATTATCCCGGAGAACTAAGAACCTTAACCACCTACTATCTTGAAGAAAATAATGTGATTTTGGAGCTTCCGATGAATAAGAAAGAGCTGTTAGCCTCTTTTAGTGATAAACAAGAAGATTTAAAATCCTACCTTAAGAAAGAAAAAATTCGTTTCAAGAAAGAAGAAGACTTGATAAGACTTGTATCAAGATATAATGCATTAAAAAGTAATGACTCTACGCGAACTAGAAGTCTTTTAAGTAATGCAGGAAGTATAAGGCGGTAAAAAAAGAAGAGAAATACCTAACAACAATGGACTACAAAATCATGTTTTGTAGTCTTTTTTTTCTGAAGTCATTTTGAACTTTTTATTTGAAAGTAAAAAATAGGCTTTTGTGGCTATTATACATCTATTTTTGGATAGTATGTGCCCATAACTACGATGGAAAAAAAGAGTGAAATTAGGGCGTAAAATGTATTTTTGCAGCCCAGAAATCAATACTCTCGTAGCAAGCCCACAAGGTATGCTTTCTAAACATTTTTTTTATCAGAGTAGCCAGGAGATAATCAAACCCTATATGAGGGATTAAAAGTTCAGATGACTTCGTTATATATTGTATGTACTAGAACATATTAAAGGTTTAACTTTTTAGCAACAGTATTTAGTTAAAATTACGAAGAGATCATCACCAAAAGCAGCGAAAATTTATGAATTATAGGGTTTACGTAGCTGAAATCTTACAAAAAATAATAGTTTTACCGTACAATTTTTATATGAATTTTATGTTAAAACATCCTTTTTGTTTTGAATAATTGAAGGTTTCATGAAGTGTCTTGTAATATTCATAAAAATTATGGTAAAACAGTACATTGATTGCGTTTTAACCGATATTTTATTACTTTTATCGTAACCAATTTACATGAATATGAGAAAAATACTACTTTTGTTATTTTTAACAATTACCCCCGCACTATTTGCTCAATTACCCGGAGATTTATTGACCTCGACAGAAAGAGTTTCTACTTTTGATGAATATGATGGTTCTATATATATGAAATCAAGATATAAAGAATCCAGTGTTATCGATGAAAGAGCAGGAACTTTTGATGCAAAACTCAAATACAATGTGTTTTCCGATGCATTAGAGTATACCCAAGACACTAAACTGTTTGAAGTTATCAAAAGCCCAACAGTTCATGCCAGAATCGACGGCGATTATTTTTACTATTGTGATTTTAAGAACCAAAGAGGACTTAGTAGAAGCGGTTATTATATATTAGTCGAGTTAAACGACAAATACCGTATTTATAAAAGGTTTACTCTAAAAATAAAAGAACCTCCTGCTAATACTATTGCGCAAACCAATGAGCCAGGAACGCTTAGAATGCTTACCACCTATTTTTTAGAAGAGGCTGGTGTGATTATGGAATTACCCATGAATAAAAAAGATATGCTTGCCGCATTTAATGATAAAGAAGGAGAGCTTATAGAATATTTGAAGAAGGAAAAGATACGTCTCAAAAAGGAAGAAGATCTAATACGACTTGTAGCACGATATAACGCTTTAAAAAGCTCAGAGAGCAGCCCTTCTCAAAGCCTTCTAAGCACTAGACGTAACTAAAGAACGATAATGATATAACTAAACCACCCTGCACTGCAAGTGCAGGGTTTTTTATACGCAATACATTGCTTTTTGTTACTTGTTAAAAGTTATTTGGTGTAGGGATGGATGACAGACAGACAACTTTTAACCTAATAACTTTTAACTAGTAACAGTATTGAAAAACAGATTTTTTCGCAGTACTAAAGTGATGCAATAAAATTGCAGGGTTTTGAACCCAAATCTGAAGTGAGTCCGGAAGGAATAAAACCCTACATTAGGGATTTAAAGTTCAAATCATTTCGCCATATATTGTATGTACTTGACAATACAAAAGATTTAACTTTTTAGCAAGAGTATTTAGTTAAAATTACCAAGAGATCATCACCAAGAATAACGGAAATTCATGAATTATAACGTTTTCGTAGCTGAAATCTTACAAAAATTATGGTTTTACCATACAATTTTTATGTGAATTTTGTGTTAAAACATCCTTTTTGTTTTGAATAATTGAAGGTTTCATGAAGTGCATTGTAATATTCATAAAAATTATGGTAAAAAAACACATTAATTGCATTTTAACTGATATTTCATTAGTTTTATCGTAACCAAATCTATGAATATGAGAAAAATATTACTTTTGTTATTTTTAACAATTACCCCCGCACTATTTGCTCAATTACCCAGAGATTTATTGACCTCGACAGAAAGAGTTTCCACTTTTGATGAATATGATGGTTCTATATATATGAAATCAAGATATAAAGAATCCAGTGTTATCGATGAAAGAGCAGGAACTTTTGATGCAAAACTCAAATACAATGTGTTTTCTGATGGATTAGAGTATACCCAAGGGGATAAACTATTTCAAGTCATAAAAAGCCCGACAGTTCATGCTAGAATCGACGGCGATTATTTTTATTACTGTGATTTTAAATCTCAAAGAGGACTCCAAAGAGATGGTTATTATGTTCTTGTCGAGTTAAATGATAAGTACCGCATTTATAAAAAATTTACTCTTCAAGTTAAAGAGCCAATTAAGAATTCGCTTACGCAGACCGGCGGTTCTGGAGAGCTTAGAATGATTACCACCTATTATTTAGAAGAAGCTGGCGTAATTATGGAATTGCCAATGAACAAGAAAGATATGCTTGCCGCGTTTAGCGATAAAGAGGTTGAGCTTAAAGAATATCTAAAGAAAGAAAAAATACGTTTAAAAAAGGAAGAAGATTTGATTAGATTAGTTGCAAGATATAATGCACTAAAAAGCTCTGAAAATAGTCCTTCTCAAAGTCTTTTGAGCACTAGGCGTAATTAAAAGCCAGCTTTTTTGTTCTTAAAATATAAATGCTACCTACCCTACTATAAAGTCTTTTAAATAGTACGGTTCAAAATAACCAACATCTTCAAAGTCCTTCTTTAGAAACTTAGAATAACTTATACTTGCCATCTCTTTTGCAGATGGCAACTTGTTTTCTACAAAAATAGCGTTCGTACTACTGCATATCTCCGCAAACTTTTGTACTCCATTACCTATAAAATAAACCTTTCCGCTTTCCAAATACTCTGAAAACGAAGTTTCAGTCAAAATCTCAGCCTCTGTTTTTCTTATTTCTTTATGAATGCCAGAATATACCCCAGCATATACTTCCATTCTTCGGGCATCAAGCATTGGGACTACATGAGCATTTTTCTCACTTGGCTTTATTTGTAAGGCCAAAGAATGTAAAGTAGACACAGATAATAACGGTATTTCTAATGCATAACAAAGCCCTTTGGCCGCAGAAACACCGATACGCAATCCTGTATATGATCCTGGCCCCTTACTCACGGCAACCGCCGAAAGATCTTCTATGGATAATCCTGCCTCCTTAACAACTTTGTCAATAAAAGTATGTAATCGTTCTGCATGAGAGTATTTTACATCATAGTCTTCTTCAAGCGCAATTATCTTGTCATCATAAGCCAAAGCAACAGAACAATTGGTTGTAGCAGTTTCAATACAAAGTATATAGGCCATCCTCTAAAATTTTGGCAAAGATAACCTATTCCAAAAAATTATTTATCAGACTTTTTTTCTGTTTCAGAAATTACATTATCGCCTGTTTTTAGTATTTTGGTAACTACGTTATAAGGTCCGGTTATTACTTCGTCTCCTGCGGTTAAACCACTTGTGATTTCGATATTACTATCATCCTGGATTCCAGTTTTAACAACCTTCAACTTTACTTTTTCTCCATTCTTAACAAAGACACACTCAAATTTTTCGTCAGAATCTGATAGTTTTTCTTTAGCAGTTTTTTCTTGCACACTAGAAGTGTCATTTTTGATCACGATTGCACTTATAGGAACTCCTATTACCTGCACTCTTTTGTCTGTAATAACATCTACGGTTGCTGTCATACCAGGTCGAAATGGAGCGTAGTTTTCTGGTTTGTTTTCTATTAAATCTTTATATGATTCCTCAAGAATACGAACTTTAACTCTAAAATTGGTAACCTGATCTGCACTTGTGGCATTCTCTGCCGAGTTAGCTATTTCTGTTACGAGGCCTTTGAACTGTTTTTTAAGATAAGCATCAACTTCAACGATTGTAGAATCACCTATGGTCACTTTAACAATATCATTCTCATTAACATCCACCTCTACTTCCATATTAGTAAGATCTGCAACGCGAACAATCTCGGTACCCGCCATTTGTTGCGTACCCACTACTCTTTCTCCTAATTCTACAGACAATTTAGAGATTGTACCACTCATTGGCGCATAAATAGTAGTTCTATTTAAGTTATCTTTTGCCTCATTAACGGTTGCCCGGGCACTTTTTACATTATAATAGGCCGACTGCCTTGCAGCCTTGGCAACTTCATAGGAAGATACAGATGCATCCCAATCTGCTTTAGAAATGACACCTCTTTCAAACAATCCTTTATTACGATTATAATTAAGTTCTGCTTCTTTAAGACTTGCTTCTGCTTGCTGAAGCCCTGCTTTTACATTTTCTAAGGCCGCTTGTGATCTATTTAATCCCGACTGAATAATATCTGGATTTATACGAACCAAAAGATCTCCCTTTTTCACTTGTTGACCTTCTTTTACAGGCAAATTAATGATTTCTCCCGACACTTCAGATGAAAGTTTCACCTCTACTTCTGGTTGAATCTTACCCGTTGCAGCAACGGTTTCAATGATATCAATGTTTTCGATTTTGGTTATGGATACCTCTTTATAATTTCCATTTTTACCAAACCAGCCCGCTTTTTTTCCTGTAATAAGCACTATGATTAATACTATTATGGCAAGTAAAATAAAAAGTAGTGTTTTTCTATTCATGACTTATTTTAACATTGAAGTGGCATAAACTTTTTTGATACTACTGAAAAATAGTGATTTTTTGATCAATTGAAGTGTTTTTTGCATTTCCTAGCGCGCTACGAAGTAAGAAAAAGACGAAAATTGAGTGAAAAAAGACATTCTTTATAGCGAATTTAAAAAAGCTGAAACTACTTCATTAATTCTGTACAATGAAATTACAATCTTTTAGACAATAGCCAAAAATAAAATAGAAAGGCACTTATCTATAATTTTATATCTGCAATCTTAACTCCAAAATAGAGTTCTAAAACTTTAAGTTTAAAGATATAATCAAATTTATTTTGTACTTCTTGACTTTGTGCGTTTTCTAGCCTGAATTTTGATTGGCTAAAATCAAATGCATTGGTTAATCCAACATCATAACGGTCTTTTGCATATTCATAAGCCCGCTCTTGCGCTTTTACCGAGACCTGAGAAGCTTCATAAGCTTCTGCTGCACCTTTTGCATCCAAATATGCTTGATAAATATTGCTATCCAGGTCTAACTCTGCCTGTTCTAACTGAAATTCTGCTCGCTTTACATTTATTTTGTTTCTTTTTACTGCATTCCTAGCCGAAAACCCGTTAAAAACAGGAATTTGCACAGACGCTCCATAGGATACCCCATCATTATCGTATAGTTGTTTAAAGAAAGGACGTCTAGGAAGTTCGACAGAAACAAAGTTAGGATTTTGTCCTAAAACCGTCTGCCCAGTACCTTCTACAGTACCGATTGGAATAATATCAAAAGGATTATCAACATCCAAAATTCTATCAACACCCCTGGCACCAGATTCTCTGGTGTCATAATTAAAACCAGCATTTAATGTTGGGTAATATGCTCCTTTGGCAATTTGTAAATCCTTTTCGGCTATACGTTTATTTTGTTCTGCTATTTGTACTTCATATCTCGCCTCTCTTGCTTTTGTAGTAATTTGCTCTATTGGAGTATCCAAAATCTCTGCTCCCGGCAACAAATATTCTTGATCTGCGATATCAAAATCTTCATAATTTTTAATTAACAAGGTTTGTGCAAGGCTTATTAATGAGATTTGAACAGAATTCTCTGCTTGCACAATTCTAGTTAGTTCATCTGCCGAAGTCGCTTCTATCTCTAGCAAGTCTCCTTGAGGTAATACCCCTGCATCTACAAGCTCTTTGGTTCTATTTAACTGTTCTAGCGTGATTTCATGTTGCTTTTCAATTACTTTTAGTGATTCTTTATTTAATAATACCTGTAGGTAACTATTAGCTACAAACAAAGCAATATCATCTTTTGACTTCCCGAGATTATACTGGCTTAATAATTGATTAAGCTTTGCTCTTTGAAATTGCCTTACATTTCTAAGACCATTAAATAAAGTTACTCCAACATCTACTCTATAAGAAGAACTTCTAAAGGTTAGTGTTCTGTTAGTTCCGGTAATTGGATCAGGGCTCAAACCCGAACTCCAAAAATTAGATCCCGAAGCATTTAGAGTTGGTAAAAAATTACCAAATGCATCCGATTTGTTAATATCCGCGCTCTCTACATCTAATTCAGACTGTTTAATAGTAATGTTATTCTCGATTGCATGTTCTAAACATTCGCGCAACGTCCATTTTTTTTCTTGCGCCTGAGTCCCAAACACTCCTAAAAGTGCTATTAATAAAAGTAAAATTTTTATTCGCATAATGCCTATATGTATATTATTGAACGATGTTGTTACAAATACTTCATAAAAAACCTGTGTTTCAAAGTTTAATTCCTTTAAAAACAGGCTAATATATATTTATTATTTTTAATCTTGATTTTCTTCTCCCTCTTTCTTCACAGGTTCGGTTTTGTTCCAAACCTTGATATTATCTTCTTCGGTTACCCCGGATACAATCTCGACATTAATACCGTCAGACAAACCGATCTCTATATCTCTTTTTTCAAACTCCTGATCTCCTGTTTGAACCTCTACAAAGGGTTTTTCAGTTTCTCTGTCAAATTGAAGTAATGCTTCTTTTATAGCGAGAACATCATTTTTGGTATCTAAAACAATAGACGCATTGGCGCTATATCCTGCTCTTATGAAATAAGACTCATCAAGAGATACTTCTCCTTCGATTTTAAATTGAACTGCTCCTTGCTCTTCAGTCCCTTTAGGGGCGATAAATTTCAGCTTTGCATCAAATTCTTTATCTCTAATTGCTCCCAAACTAACCGTAAGCGGCATCTCGATTTTAAGTTTATTTACTTCAGCCTCATCTACTTTTCCTTCAAAAATCATCTTACCAAGATCAGCTATAGTAGCCACTGTGGTTCCATCATTAAAATTATTACTTTGAATTACCTGATCACCTTCTTCTACAGGGATCTCTAAAACGGTACCTGCAACAGAAGCTCTAACATTTGTAATTGCCTGGGCTCCTCCTGTAGATCCTTGACGAATAATCTGAAGATCATTTTTTGCATTTTGTACTTCTTGCTTTGCCTGATCATAACGTAATTGAACATTTTGAAAATCTTGAGTTGCGATTACTCCTTTATCAAAAAGAGCTTTGTTACGTTCATAATCTTGTTTGGAATTTGCTAAGCTTATTTCTGCATTTTTAACTCGACCTCTTGCACTATTTAATGATTGTTCGTTTGGCACTACTTTAACTTTGGCTATTAAATCTCCTGTTTTTATTTCGGCGCCTTCTTTTACATATATTTTTTCGATGATTCCTGATACCTGAGGTTTGATTTCTACCTCTTCTTCGGGAACCACTTTTCCGGTTGCTACTGTTTTTTCTTCGATAGAAGTTTTGAATGCTTTTTCTGTAGTAAATACTATAGGTGATTTACTATTGGAGTCTATTAGATATTTTCCTGAAAAACCCAAGGCTACTAACAAAAACACTACCAAAAGGATTTTAAAAACTTTTTTCATTTTATTTCTGATTGATTATAGATTATTCTCTTTATTATTTATTCTTCTCTTAATGCCTCTATTGGCTTAATACTTACTGCTTTTTGAGCAGGGATAAGACCGATTAATGTTCCTAATAAAACTATAGAAAGTAATGCTCCTACCACTGCAAAGAAATCTACTGTAGGATTTAATATCGGGATATCTTCATTATTACCTATGGCAGTATTTATTGCCCATAACACAAGGGTTCCAAAAATAAAACCAATTAATCCTGCCAAAAATGTAAGTAGAATAGATTCTAACATGATTTGCCCTCGTACTTCTGCCGGAGTTGCTCCCAATGCCCTACGCACTCCAATCTCTCGTGTACGTTCTTTTACAGTGATTAAAAGTACATTTCCTATTGCGATCACTCCTGCAATAAGCGTTGCAATCCCAACTATATAGGTTATTAATCGCATCCCCGCAAGAAAACCATTTACTTTTGCTACCTCTTCTCCTAAGTTGAAACTACCAAAAGCTTGCGTGTCTTCTGGATGCACATTATGCATTCTTTTAAGCAATGTTTTAATTGTGGTTTCAGTATTGACAATGTTTTTGTCTTTTTTGGCGGTAATTACCATCCAGGAGATGTTTTTTCCCTGATTAAAAATAGTTTGAAATGTGGTGAAAGGCAAATATATAGAATCATCCCCTTCAAAACCTGACTGTGTGGGTTTATAAACGCCGATTACTTTAAAATAGATTCCGTTAATTCTTACAAAATCACCAATAGGGTCTTCATCCTTATCATAAAATTGTTTGTAGATATCTTCTCCGATCACGCAAACTTTTCTTTCGTAGGTGATATCTTCTTCATTAATAAATCTACCTCCGTCAAAAATCTTTTTCTTGGATACTTTATCAATTGTTGGATAGTCTCCAAATACCTTAAAAGCTCCCGATTTTGAACCTCTAACAAATTGACCAGGCGGTGTTCCCCATTGACCGGTTACATTACGCGGTGTTATGTATTCTATATCATCCACCTTGGACCTAAGCGCTTCTACATCATCTAATGTAAGTTGCATCCTTCTTCCTCTTTTAAAGCCCCCGTTTGGTATACTGGTTTGTTGCCCCCATACAAACATAGTATTTGTAGCAAAATCATTAAACTGACTCCTAAAACTATTATCAAGGCCCTTTGCCATACCCAACAGTATGACAAATAAAAACACACCCCAGGTAACACCAATAACAGTGATTATTGTTCTTATCTTATTCTTTCGAATAGCTCCATAAATTTCTTGCCATGTATCTCTTTCAAAAATAAATTTCATAATAGCATAGTGTTTTATTAATTACTCGTCTCTTAATGCAATTATTGGCTTTATCCTAGCTGCTCTTCTTGCCGGTATATATCCTGCCATAAGACCTGATAAAATAAGAGTAACGGTTGCAACGACAATAACACCTGTTTCTACTTTAGGATTTAAAATAAAGAATTCTTCAAGGTTGTTTCCAATTAAATTTAATGCCAAAATCCCTAGTATCAAACCCACGTATCCAGCAACAGATGTAATCAAGATAGACTCTTGAAGCACCATTGTTATTATAGATCTGGGGGATGCTCCTAATGCCTTTCGAATTCCTAATTCTTTGGTTCGTTCTTTTATACTGAACGTCATTATATTTCCGATACCAATAATCCCTGATATCAAAGTACCGATCCCAACAATGAAGATCACGAAGTAAATTCCTCCTAAAATCACCATAGTTTCTTTAATATCTTCGGCAAAACTTCGCACTCTTATCGCACTTTGATCATCGGGAGCTACTTTGAATTTTTCTTTGAAATCTTCTTCAATCTGAGTTGCAAAGGCAATAGCCTGCTCTGTGCTCATGGCCATGTTATAGGTAAGGTTGATCTGACGTATATGATCATTATTTCCATAAAGTAACTGTATCGTTTTATATGCAATATAGATGATACGTTCCTCATTATCCCCTCCACTATCCTGAAAGACACCTACTACTTTAAATGGAATCCCATCTACATTAAGCATTTTTCCCAGGGCGCTTTCGTTTTTAAACAAATCTTTTTCGACCAATCTTCCTATTACCACATTCTTTGTACGCTCATTTACATCATCTTCATTAAGGTATCTTCCCTTCATCATTATCGTTTTTTCAAGATATTGATGATCTGGATGAACTGCTGTTATATTGTAGCTTCCTGATTCTTTTTTATATTTTGCCTGGCTATTTCGATAAATTCTTGGGGTTGCAAATTCAACTTTGCCAATATAATTACTCTTGATAAACTCAAAATCTTCATTTTTGAACTGGATTTTGCGATTTTCCTGAAATCCTTTATACGCTTTCGAGGTATTTCCTGAATTAATAAAAATAATATTTTGCGCGTCATCAACAAAACTGCTCAGAAAACTATTAAGCAACCCATTGCCCAAACCTAATAGAACGGTAAATATTAGTATTCCTAAAGCCACGGTAAATCCCGAAAGAAATGTACGTAACTTATTTTTACTAATAGCTTCAAATATTTCTTGCCATCTATCTCGATCAAACATATTGAGAAGCTCTTACCTGTTCTACTTTTTTATCTTCTACAATAACACCGTCTTTAAGATGTACGATGCGTTTGCACATATCGGCAATATCAGGTTCGTGTGTAACAACCAAAATCGTTTTACCCTCATCATTAATCCCCTGAATGATATCCATTACCTCATACGAAGTTTTACTATCCAAAGCACCGGTGGGTTCATCTGCAAGTAACACTTTGGGGTCTGCAGCCAAAGCCCTTGCAATAGCTACACGTTGTTTTTGCCCCCCAGAAAGTTCACTGGGTAGATGCGTTGCCCATTCTGCTAAACCGACTTTACCCAAATAACTCATGGCTTTATCTGTTCTTTCTTTACGCTTTTTGCGCTGATAGTATAATGGCAGAGCAACATTCTCTAAAGCCGTCTTGTAATTAATGAGGTTAAAGGATTGAAAAACAAATCCTAAAAATTTATTGCGATATTGTGCTGCTTTGGTTTCGTTTAGGCCTTTGATAGGAACGTTGTCCAAAAAATAACTCCCGCTATCCGCCTCATCCAGCATTCCTAAAATATTTAATAATGTAGATTTCCCTGAACCTGATGATCCCATGATAGCGACCAACTCACCTTCTTTTACACTAAAATCTATTCCTTTAAGCACATGAAGCGAATTGCTCCCCATCTGGTAAGATTTATGCAAGTCTTTTATTTCAATCATAACTCTTGATTAATAATTTACGAGATGTTACATACACCTCGATCAATGAGACTAACTAACAGAAATAAATACTCTATTTTTCAGATCAATCTTCTAATTTTCCCCTTGAAGACTTTTGAATTGGTTAGTGCAGTCTTGTACATAAGACTAGCCCGACACCATTTTTGTTACATGCTAAAGTGTTATGAAAATGTTAAAAGTAGGAATTATACTATATCATTAACTTTTAATACTCGCGGATTTTTTTTTATTCTTATAAATGAAGTATCCCACAACTCCTATTAGGACATAAGGAATGATCATTAAGTATACGATACCATTATTAATGCCTTTTGCAGTTTCCTGCCCTTCTTCGCTTTCTAAAACAGCTCTGCACATCGCACACTGTGCTTCTGTATCTATAGTAGCAAAAAGTAAAAGAATTGATATATATAAAATTTTTGTTCTCATAGTTTGTTTCAACAAGCTCAACAAAACATTTGTTTACATATAATAAGGAGAAATCATTATATATACGACAACACCACTAATAGCAACATACAGCCAAATCGGAAATGTTATTCTGGCTATTTTCTTATGTCTATCAAATTGTTTTGTCAATGCTCTTACATAGGTAATCAATACAAAAGGAATTACCACTATAGATAACACGATATGGGTAATTAGGATAAAATAATATACATAACGTATCATTCCTTCTCCACCATACTTGGTAGAATCGCTAGTCATGTGATACGCCACATACATCACCAGGAAAAGTACAGAACATAAGATAGCCGTTTTCATTAACCCTTCATGCAATTTTATCTTCTTATTTTTGATAGCCCAAAGAGCAATCACAAGAATTACGGCAGTTAATCCATTAATTGAAGCATAGATTGGCGGTAAAAATGTTAACGGTGCTACGTCAAACCCCAATCTTTTTAAATTGACACCAAATAATGCAGCCACTACTAAAGGAATAGCAATTGATAATATTACGATCCACTTATTATATTTTTGTTCTACTGCGATAGTTTTACTCATCTTTATTCAAAAGTTTTTTTATATCTTCTAATAAAATAGTGATTTGCTCTTTTTCTCCATTTTTATCAACTTTTTCATCGACACCAATCGTACCTCTATAATAGATTATTGGGTTTCCAGATTTATCATATCTTGATCTTACATACCCTTCTTGATCAATTAGCGCAAAATATCCATTATGCTCAAATCCTCCAGGGACATTTGGGTTTTCGGCAGCATAAATATTAAATCCAGCATTGGCAAGCTCATAAATATCTTCTCTATCTCCGGTTAAAAAATGCCAATCGGGGTCAGTTACCTTATAGTTTTCAGCATATGCCTTTAACCTACGAGGTGTATCAAATTTTGGATTTATTGTAAATGAAGCTATTCCAAAATTCTCATATGCTTTTAATTGATTCTGAAGGTAAACCAGGTTTCTATTCATTTTTGGGCAAATCGTTGGGCAACTGGTAAAGAAGAATTCTGCCACATATACTTTTCCTTTATAATCATGATTGGTTACCAAAATACTATCCTGATTTAAAAATGCAAATTCAGGAACCTTACGTGGTTCTTCATTAATCTTTATGTAAGAAAGCTTTTCGTTTGCAACAGGATTATTGGCGCTCATCCTATCATTTTTAACTACAGAAGTACTTTTTATCCTATGAACAATTCGGGGAACGAATATGATTCCAAAAACCAAAATGACAAACGATATACCGACGTATGAATACTTTTTCATCTGTTAGAAATTATTATTTTTCTTTACGATCCGCTTTATATTTTTTTAGTGCCAAACGATACTCGGCAAGTATTACTTTGATATCATCATTCATTACATTTGCCAAATCTGCTACAGCACTAGCATCATACCCATATACTTTTGATTCGTTTTCTTTTAAAGCACCATCTCTTCCTCGTAAATTCTGATTTTTGTCTATAATATACACATAATGAGTTGCCAGTCTTTCATCTAACTCATGAGGAGTTTGAAGGCTATCAAATAAAGCGTTTATACTTTCTGGCGTACCAAAAACGAATTTCCATCCAGAAACATCGGCTATATCATCCAATTCTTCTAAAAGTTCTTTGGCAGCTTTTTCACTACCAAAAGGTAACACCATCACAAACTGAAAATCTTGAAAGCCATGATTTTTTTTATAAATCTTTTGATTGAGGTTAAAGGCATTTCCTTGCTTGTTATAGATATCCTTTCCTAGAAAACCCAAAACCGTGATTTTATCTTCGAATGTGATTTTCTCTGAATCAAGAGATTCAAAACCTTCTATATTTCCAACATTGGTATTTAAAACCGGAAGTTTAGCAAAATTATGTACTCCAGAAGCAAAAAATAAATATGCTACCAGTGGTAGTACAAACAAGATTCCTAAAACAAGAAATTTTTTCATATAAATTTTGCTCAAATACGTTGTGCAAAAATAGAAAAAGACGGTTTAAAAAACCGTCTTTTTACAATGCTTTTAACGTATCCATTTTGAGTATTAGAAGTCCCAGCTTTTATATCCTGCTTTGAATACTTCGTATACATAATCCCCTTCTGTAAGTAATATAAAAATTAGATAACAGATCAGAAATATGGCAGTCCAAACTACTGCCCTTCTTAATCCCTTTGTCTCTCCTTCCATGTGCATGAATGACCAAGTGATATAATAAGCTTTCCAGATGGTAAGAATAATGAAAATCCAGTTAAGAAGTTTCATACTAATTACCGTGGTCTCAACTAAAAATGCTGGTTTTATAATTCCTAAAAAAACTTCAACAATAGTAATTACCGAAAGTATAAAAAACACTTTCCAGATTTTTCCTGTATTTGATTCGTGATGTGCTGTATCGTGTGCCATGTTATTTTACTTACTATATTTTTATTAAACCAGGTAAAAGAATGTAAATACAAATACCCATACCAAATCTACAAAGTGCCAATATAAACCAACTTTTTCTACCATCTCATAATTTTTTCTACGCTCATAAGTACCTAGAATTACATTAATAAAGATGATAATATTAATGATTACACCCGAAAATACGTGAAAACCGTGAAAACCTGTAATAAAGAAAAAGAAGTTTGCAAATAAAGGTGTACCGTACTCGTTATGCCGTAAGTTTGCCCCTTCAACAATACCGATAGCATCGTTTTGTAATCTTCTTAAAGATTCTTCTCTTGATAGAATTGTTTTTTCTCCCTCTGCAGTAAGCGTTTGAGTTCTAATTAATACATCGGTCTTTTTGGCAAAACCAGCCCTTATTTCATCGATGGTGTAGGTAGGAAGCGTAGGTTCACTCTTATACCAAATACCAGATTTTTCATCATGTTGTACTCTATCACTATTCGAGTTCAAAATAGCAATTTCTTCAAGTCCCACTCTATGTCCCTCTGTATCTACAAACTGTAAAATCTGACCTCCTCTAGTCTCTACTGCACCATATTCACCTTTGATAAAGTTTTTCCACTCCCAGGCCTGAGACCCAACGAATATTAAACCCCCAATGATGGTCCAGAACATGTAAATGATTACTTTTTTTTGTTTCATTTGATGACCGGCATCAACCGCCAATACCATTGTAACTGAAGAGAAAATAAGTATAAAAGTCATCAACGCCACATAGTACATAGGAGCATCCACTCCATGCAAAAAAGGAAAGTGATTAAACACCTCGTCGGCTATGGGCCACGAATCTATAAATTTAAATCTTGAAAAACCATATGCGGCAAGAAAACCAGAGAATGTAAGTGCATCCGAAAGGATAAAGAACCACATCATCATTTTACCATAACTTGCCTTGAGTGGTTGGTTACCACCTCCCCAGATCTTATCTTCGGTATCTGTTTTAGTAACAGCTGTTTCCATATAAAGAATTTGGTATTGTTAAATTTCCCACAAAAATAATCAATTTTATCATTTCACCTGCTCAAATCTATTTTTTAATTGGGCTAAATATCATTCATTTTAAGAATCTTTTTCACAATATTGTATCCATGGATATTTCTTATCTCACGAAATACAAAAATAAAAAGAGATAAACCCACAGAAAATCAACAAAATGCCAATACATAGCACCTAGTTCTAACCCTAGCGTTTGACCTACTTTATATTTTTGTTTAAAATGATTATAAATTACTACTAAAAGAACTAAAAGCCCTCCAACAATATGCGCCAAATGGGTAACCACTATGATAAACATAAATGTGGAAACTATATTTGACGTTGGCCCTGTGAAATGATAGCCCTGACTCATTATATCCTCGAAGCCTTCGAACTGTAAAACAACAAACACAATACCTAGTGCAAGTGTAGATAATAACAATATGGTTGCAAGACCTCTTTTATCATTTTCAATTGCCTTTTTTACCATGTAAAATGTAGCACTACTTGCTATGATCACCAATATACTATACACAAAAGCGTTTGGAAAAACCAAGTCTGTTGCCCAATCTTTTCGTGTTTTACTAACCACATACGCACTTGTAAGACCTGCAAATACCATTGCCATACTGATCATTGCAAACCACATCATGGTTTTTTTGGATCTATTTATCTTTTCTTGAGTTGTTCCTTGTGTTAAATCCATAAACGAATAAATTTATCTGCTACATAGATGATCTGTAACAGTGTAATATATAAAACACTCATTAGCATTAATTGCTTTGCTGCTCTAGCATCTCTTTGTTTATATAAGCGAATTGCGGATCTTAATAACACCAATCCCAAGACCAGAATTAACACTCCAGAAACAGGAGTAAGATAAAGATCGCCTGTAACTCCAAAAACTGGTATTAAAGAAGTTACAACAGTCCAAACGGTGTAAAGAATTACTTGCATAGCCGTACCTTGATCCCTTTTCCCGGTAGGGAGCATAAAAAAGCCTCCTTTTTTATAGTCTTCATATAAAAACCAACCAATGGCCCAAAAATGTGGAAACTGCCAAAAGAATTGTACCATAAACAAGGTTCCGGGTTCTATTCCAAAGTCATTTGTTGCTGCTACCCAACCCAGCATAAAAGGAATTGCTCCAGGAATGGCTCCTACAAAAACAGATAATGGTGTTTTTGTTTTTAAAGGCGTATACAAACTCACATAAACAAATATAGAGATCGCCCCAAACATTGCGGTTTTAGGATTTATAGTATACAAAACGCTTATCCCGGCAATAGTGAACAGCGTAGCGATGGCAAAAGCAGTGTTAACAGACATTCTTCCTGAAGGAACGGGTCTGTTTTTGGTACGATCCATCAACTTATCCAAATCTCTTTCTATGATTTGATTAAAAGCATTTGAAGCACCAACCATAAAATAGCCTCCCACTGCCAAAAGCAATAGGGTACCCCAAGAAACTACTTCTGCGCCCAATAGGTATCCCGCAACAGACGAAAAAACCACGCTCAATGCTAAACGCATTTTTGTGATTTCTTTAAAATCCTGAACAACAGAAACTTTTGCAGTTTTAATTTGGGTTACGCTCAAATCTTGCACTTTTCTAAATAGCTTTTTTTAAAAGTGGTGCAAAGATATGCCTTAAAAGATTTTTAGACAACTTTATAACTAAGCATTATTCTGTTTTTAACAACTTAGAACGTTTTTGTATGCCACTAACAGATGAGGTTGTTTGAAAAGCATACTATTTACAGCACTGTTTCAATAGAACCTTTCGACTGGCCTAAGGATGTGCTTAGTCGAATTGTTTTAAAAACCAAAGGTATTGTCCTTCGACTCTTCTAAATGACAGAGAAAGCAACTTTTCTAACAACCTCATTTAGTTTAACCTGTATGCTATGTATTAGAAAATCTATTTCATGTTGAAACTACTTCAAATACAGTAGTTTTCTTGATTTTTGCAACCCTCATAACAAAGTTCTAATACATAAAACGGGTTTAATCCTGTATTTTAAAAACAATAGGTAACTGGTACTTCACAGTTACATTTTGATCCCTTTGTTTCCCTGGTGTCATCTGCGGAAATAACCCAATAACTCGCTTTGCTTCTTTTTCTAATTTAGGATGTGGGGCTCTTACCTGTATATTAGTAATTATCCCATTCTGATCAACATCAAATTGAGTATAAATTCGTTGTAACCCTGTTAATCCATATTTTTCACCCAACCCTGTATTAAACTTTTTGGAAACAATTCTTCCTACTTTTTCAGAAAAACATATAGCTCTTTCTTTGTTCGTTGCTAATTTTTCGCATCCAGGAAAGATCGGAACCCATTCTATTTTTGTAAAAGGATAGCTTTCTGGTTCTTCTACAGGTTCAACATCCACAATAGTACTAGGATCAATAGGAGCAGATTCTGTAGGCTCACTTTTAAACTCTTCATCGATGGCCGTTAAGGTGGCATCGTTCTTTACAATTTCAAACTCCTGCGGATCCACTACAGGTTTGCTTTGCTTTTCGGCAATCATTTTTTCCTCTGGCTCCTGAAACTCGGTAAATCTACCATCCCAGACATGGGTTTCGCCATCATCAATTGTAATAGGTGGTGGTTGATTAACAACCGGTACTGCAGTATACACCTCAAACATTAGATAGGAAAATAACAGACTTGCAATAAGTCCAATCTGAAAATTCACCAATGTACTTTTTCGTACATTAGCATCATGCTTGTTACTCATATTACTTAGTTTTAACGTTACAATTAAATCTAAATCAACAAGCATACCAAAAAAGAATCCCGCCTACATGTAGCTACGGTGTACCCACATCTTTAGCCAATTCCATTCCCTCGATGATATAGCCTAATCGTTCCATTCCCCTTACCAAG
>CANMLL010000017.1 GCA_947498775.1 uncultured Aquimarina sp. | reverse complement strand
GAAACTGGAGAAATGTATATCGAAACTACTTTAGAAGATATAGAAAATGCCAATATGCTTTTAAAAGAAGTTTTACTACGTAAAAGCGATGAACTCACAGGAAGTTGCAGAAACTATCTTGAACGGCTCAAGGCACATTTAAAAGAAAAAAAGAAGAAGATATTTACCAATATTGAAATTAGAACACAATTACGCATCAAAGAAAGTACGTTACGTAACTACCACAAGCAATTACAACTATTAGGCTACATCAAACGAAATACGAATAAAAAGACAAGAAGTTACACCTTTGAATTAGTGATATCCAAAGATTACGAAACCTTGCAGAAAGATATACAAACTGCATTAGACAAGGCTTTGCAGAATATCAAGAAAAAATAAGTCGCAAAGCGCAAATAACTCGCAAGTACTCTTTTTGCGAAATATCGCACAGTAAATCAATCACTTAAGACTAAATCGCAACAAATCTAAAAAATGGATATAAGGGATGAAAAAATTACTACTTAAAAACGAGAGCTTCCAGTATATCGAGAAATCATTTAGAGAATGGCTCGACATTTTAGGCTATGCAGAATCTACGGTATATAATTTACCTAATCATATAAGAGAATTACTCTATCATCTTGAGCAGAATAATATTAATAACATCAGTCAATTAGACAATCAAATTATCAAAGAACATTACAACAACGTAAAACAACGTAGTAATGACCGAAAAGGGGGAGCATTAAGCAACGGTAGTTTAAATAAACATTTACAGGCACTCTATAAATTTACCGATTATCTGCGCCAAAGTGGTCGTATGGTATTACCTATATTAAATATCGATTGGGAGGAAGATGATACAGGGGAAATCGAAACCCTAACCATACAAGAAATACAACAACTTTACAAAGCGACACGAGCATATCCAAGAAATGTAAGACACGCCAAACCTCAATACTTTTTTGAAGCGATTGCGCTGCGTGACTGTGCTATACTAACTATTTTTTACGGTTGTGGATTACGCAGAAATGAAGGGTATCATTTGCGAGTAGATGATATTAATTTTGATCGGCAGCTATTACACGTCAGAAAAGGAAAAGCCAATAAAGAAAGATTTGTACCTATTAATAAAGCTAATCTAAAGTATTTACAAGAGTATGTATATGATGGTAGACCTATATTAATCAGAGACAAAAGAGAAAGTGCTTTTTTCATCAATGAACGTGGTAAACAACTTACTGCACAATCTATTGCCATACGCTTAAAAATATTACAACAAAGAACCGATGATATTGTTTTACAAGAGAAAAATGTACGATTGCACGTATTACGGCATAGTATCGCTACTCATCTTCTAACAAACGGAATGCCATTAGAAAATATCAGTAGATTTTTAGGACACACCTCTTTAGAATCAACACAAGTATATACTCACCTAATCCATCAAGATAATGGCAATTAAACTCGGTAAAACCAAAGACAGTCGAACCCGTAAAAAGAAAGTGACCAATGATGCAGAACTGGAAATCTTACAACGGTTACAAAACGAAAAAGACCAACCCGAATTTATTAAATATCTACTCCAAAAAGGGTATAGCATTAAAAGTAGTGAACGTTACCTAAAAGATATTAAACTCTTTAAGAAATGGTTAGTTAAAGAAAATCTTACAGAAGAAGCGGTCAGTTATAATGACATTACACATTACATACAAAGTAAAAAGGGAAAAGTTAAGCAAATTACTATTGCTACTGTTTTAGCCAGTTTAAAACGATATTACGACTATTTAGAAGAATTAGGTTTTGTAGTAGAAAATCCAGTACTAAATGTTCAAATAAAAGGTATTAAGCGAAAGGTATTGTATAATATTTTAAGCAAACAGAAACTTGAAAAAATATACTACGATTACAAAGAATTATCGAGTCAAAGTCCATCCCAAAAGCGAAATGAAATTATCGTCGGTTTACTGGTGTATCAAGGTTTAAATACTAATGATTTACAAAATCTAACCATAAAAGATATCAAGCTAAGAGAAGGTAAAATCTTTATAAAAGGTAGTCGTAGAAGTAACGAAAGAACCTTACCCTTAGAATCCCATCAAATACTTGATATTATGGAATACACCTTGCAGGTGCGGCAGGCAATTTTATCAGAGACTAATAAGCAAACTGACTTGTTTTTTGTAACTCAAGGAAGTAGTTTAAATCTACAGAATGTAATGCAAAAACTGATAAAAGAACTACACAAACAAAACAAACAAGTTGAAAATGTAAAACAAATCCGAGCTTCGGTAATAACTGGTTGGCTAAAAACATACAACCTTCGAGAAGTACAATATTTTGCAGGACATCGCTATGTAAGTTCTACAGAAGCGTATTTAATCAATGACCTAGAAGATTTACAAACCGATATCGATAAATACCATCCGATAGGATAAATATTGTTTTGCAATATTAAATAAGTTAAACTAGTTAAATTTATTAAAGTTATCTTTGTTATGAATGTAAAAAACAATAGAATTATGGTAACCGTATTACGACAAGGAGCCACAAAAAAAAGCATCCAAAATATTTTAAAACAATTAATGAAAGAGGTAAAGCCTAAAGGGGTTGATGTGTATGAATATTGTGGAGCGATCAAGTTAAAAAAAGATGCATTGAGTATCCAAAGAGACCTACGCAATGAGTGGGAATAAACTCTTTTTAGACACCAACATCATTTTATACTTATTAAATGGCGATCAAACCCTCGCAGAACTCCTTAACCAAAAGCAATTTTACATCTCTGTTATTACGGAATTGGAATTATTGGCGTATAAAGGGATTACCGAAAAAGAAGAAGAAGTTATTGAAAGTTTTGTTGCTCAATGTAAGGTAATAACGATCAATGGCGCGATAAAAAAGGAAACTATCCGAATACGAAAAACCTACAATACTAAGCTTCCAGACAGTATTATTATCGCAACGGCTTTATATTTAGATTTACCATTGATCACATCAGATGTAGAATTTAAAAAAGTAGAAGAACTTACTTTAATACAATATCAAAATTAACAGCTTTACTATTTGTTAGTTATATACATCCCGAATCGTAAAGGTTCGGGATTTTTGTTTCATAGGATAAAAGCCAAGTGACTCCTTTCAGTCGAAATATTATTATGGGCGCATCAAAAATGCTTTGCCCATAAGCTGCAATAAGGTGTTCCTTCGTCACGCCACAAGCTATTTTTTGTTATTCCACAAGTGCAGAAAAAGCACTTGTTCCATACCGCTCCAACTTCCTCACCTTCGGTCGTCAATTTACGCTACAAACAAATAGCCTTGTTCTGTTCCTCCATCACCCGCAGCTACTTTTTTGCTTAAAAACAATAAGGTACGCTAACGCTAAATATTAAATTAAGCAAAACCGCTACTTCATTGGCTCCGCCGCTTGGTCGCAGCCTAGCCGATTATTTATGCCAGCAGTTTATATTTTGATAAATCGGAAAACATAAAAATCGTCTGGCACACAAAACCGTTACACTCCTTTTTGTGTGTCGGCTGCTCCTCTCCGCTACGGCTACGCCAGTTTTGCGTGCAACGCAGCTTCGTTCAATCGCCACTAGGCTATGATTATTATTAAAGTTGAAGCTCGGCAGCTTCTGCCTTTGCGCACTTCAACTTTAATAATAATCTTCCTTACTCGAAGCGGAAAAATATTTTAAAAGGTAACGGAAGTAGTTGGCAAATGCGGGTGAGTTCCGTTAGCTTTTTAAAATACTAGCCTTAATGGCGACTGAATGACCCCACAATGCTAGGGAACAGTTCTACGACACAATTATATGTCTAAAGTATTATAATATTGCTTCCAAAAAACGCGAGCTTAAACCTCAAAAGTTCAAGTATAGCAGCCTGTGTGCGGCTATTTTATATAATTGCGTTATAGACCCTGACGATAGGAAGAGCGGCTATAACTACCCATTATGTAAAGATAGCTTTGGTGGTAGTGGTGGCAATAGGAAGTGGAATTTTACTATATTTACAAGGTCGATAAGACATACGTTCTTTTAAAAAAAATGTGGAAGGAAGGTACTAGGAAAATAGGCAAGCGGTTCAAAAAAATGCGTTTGATTAGTTTTCCGGCGGGATGGCCATGCCAGGACGTAACTTACAAGGGGATTATAGATATGCCTACCAGGGTCAAGAAAAAGATACTGAAACCGGGAAAGAAGCTTTTCAATTACGTTTGTGGGATGCTCGTATTGGTAGATGGTTGACTACGGATCCTTACGGGGAGTTTTCTTCTCCTTATTTAGGAATGGGTAACAATCCTATATCTAACATTGATCCAGATGGAGGGTGTGTATTTTGTGGTATAAGAACTGAAGATGCTATTAATATTGCAATAGCTGCTCAAACACAATTGAATACCGTTGATTTGGGGATTTTCAATTGGAATCAAGGAGAATCAATGTTTGGAAATTTTAGTTTTACTAATGTATCTCCATTACCTGGAGTTACACCTGGTATTCAAGACATGAAAGGTACAGGACTTGTTGATGGAGTCTCTGTAAGTGTTGAGTTTGCCTCGCCAGTAAAAATTCCTTTCACTGAGTACTATGGATTTGGTTTAGAGTATGGTACTGTGAATTTAAAGAACCCATCAACCAATAGTGATACTTTTAAATCATTTTTGACAGGAAAAACAACTAAAGAGCCAGGAGTAGCTTTTGGTTTTAATGTTAATTATTTTGGTTTTGAAAATAGAACAAATGAACCTATTACTGCTGAAAGATTTACTGGACAGGGCACTGAAGCTGGAGGTAATCTTTTCTTAGGTTATAGTATTAGCAATGACGGTGTTTTTGAATTAAATAAAACTCATACTTATAATGTTCATAGTGTTTCAATTGGAGCAGGTATAGATTACGGGTTTTCAGAATGGAAAACTTCAACAACAGTATTTGAATAAGAAATTTAACATGAATAAGAAATTGGTTTTATATTTATTCTTGGTAATTAGTGTAATCATAATATTATTTAACTTACCTGAAAGGTCATCTCAAGAAGAGTATTATAAAAATATAAGAGATAAAGTTAATTACCAGAATTATAATGGAGTCATTGTAAAAAAATACATTGATCAAGATAATGCGCGAAGGAAAATTGATATTAAGTTAGTTAATAAGAAGATTCATACAATAGACCTTTATTATGAAAAAAAAGAATTTTTCGAATTTTTTAAAGTAGGTGATAGTTTAGTTAAAAATTCAGGTTCATTTAAGCTTAGAGTTAAAAGAACAGGTCTAGATACAACTTTAGTTTTTAATTTATTAAACATTAAAGGTTTTGAAAAATTTCGTTCTACGAAAAGTGATTAATAATAAGTTGGCTATCGCGCGAATGTCTTCCGACCTGTCCCCCCGATGGCGCGCGAATGATTGATCGCTAGCGCTCGAATATTTTCGAGTGCCGTCAAAGATTGGCAGGTATGAGTAAGAAAATAATAACAACAACCACGATCTATTTATTTGATATAGGTTGTGGTTTTGTTTTTTACAAGGTCAACTTTTGTGGATCTTGATAGTTGTTCCAAAAACGCAGCAATGTAATGGTATCGGCTTGTACTTCATAGAACAGGGTAATTTGTTTTACGACCCAGATGGTCCTCGTATTGGCTAGCGCTTGAATCCTTTCGAGTGCCGTCAACCCTTGGCAATCGAGAGTAAGATATACACTAAAAACAGCCACGGTCTTGTATAAAGATGTGGCTGTTTTCTATTTATAATTAACGATCAGTTTCAAAAAATGAAACTGGCTTGTTATATTTTTGATAGTATGAGCAGAAAATACAAGTTTCATAATAAAACAGGTTTATATTTTGTAAGCTTTGCTACGGTATATTGGATCGATGTATTTACAAGACAGCGATATTATGAGGTATTAGCAGATAGTATTAACTATTGTAGAAAAGAAAAAGGTATGGAGTTGTATTGCTATTGCTTTATGCCAAGTCATATACATTTTATCTTTAGATCTGCAAATGAAAAGCCTATGGAACTCTTAAGAGATTTTAAACGATATACTTCCAAAAGAATGATAGAAAGTATTGCAAACAACACTCAAGAAAGTAGAAAAGAATGGCTATTATGGATGTTTAAAAAGGCTGGAAAAGAGAAAGGTAATGTGACTCCCCGGCTGGGGTATAGTATGGTCGCTAGTGCTAGTTTGTAACTAGTACCGTATTAGATAGGCAAACAACGATAATAAATAGTAAAAGCAGTCACGATAACGTGGCTGTTTTTAGTTTATAAACTACTTAGTTTTATTTTGGTAATCATTGCCCCGCTAGCGCCAGAACGTTTCTGGTGCCGTCAAAGATTGGTAGGGTATGAGTAAGAAAATGGTAAAACAGCCACGATCTATTTTTGATATAGGTTGTGGTTTTGTTTTTTATAAGCTACCTAGTTTTACTTTGGTAATCATTGCATCAAGAGCAAATAAGATATGTTCTTGTTCTTCTTTAGAAAAGCTTGCGATATCATTAAGTCTTTTAAGCATTTTAGAATCTTTAAGCACATTAAGGTTTTGTGTTTCTCCCAATAAGTATCCCCGCTAGCGCCAGAATGTTTCTGGTGCCGTCAAAGATTGGTAGGGTATGAGTAAGAAAATGGTAAAACAGCCACGATCTATTTTTGATATAGGTTGTGGTTTTGTTTTTTATAAGCTACCTAGTTTTACTTTGGTAATCATTGCATCAAGAGCAAATAAAATATGTTCTTGTTCTTCTTTAGAAAAGCTTGCAATATCATTAAGTCTTTTAAGCATTGTAGAATCTTTAAGCACATTAAGGTTTTGTGTCTCCCCTAATAAGTATCCCACATTAGTATCAAGTGCATCGGCAAGTTTTTTAACCACATCGATAGTTGGCTTTACTTCATCACGTTCATACTTACCAATAATAGAATGATTGGTATTTAGCATTTTTGCTAATTGTGATTGCGAAAGACTTTTGCCTTCTCTACATTCTCTTAATTTTTTTCCAAAGCTCTGCATAAGCGATCATATATGGTATCAAAACCCCCGCTAGCGCTCAATGTCATTAAGTTAAGGATTTTTCATACTGCATCTTTCTGATTTTTAGTTATTTTAGGTTTTATTCTAGACCTATATTTTCCTGAATTCCGCTCAAATTTTCTATCAGGTCTAATCGGTATTAAATGTGATTTAAATAAGGCTTTGAGTTCCTCAACCATATCGATATCCTCAGATTGTTCATCAAGAAATAAGGTAATCACTCTATTTTTTAATAAACCATATGATATATTGGCATTTATTTTATAGTCATATTTTTTACCTTGATTAACTTTTTTAAGTTCATCTTCGAGTTCACTTACAATAAGAGTTTGTACATTGCTTACAAATAATGCAGCCTTAAAATCTTGTTGAATGCTTTGGTTGGAATAACCAGAAAAATGCTCTATTTTCAATTTATTTTTTAGTTCGTCATAAAAGGTTTCTACACCCCATCGTTTAAAATATAGTTGCTTAAATTGATTTGTTGGGTAGCTGTTACTATCCAATAGCGATGTCATTAAGATTTCTACTTCTCCTTATAAGAGATCAGTCCAAACCGCACTTTATTACATTAACCGTTGTAAATTGGGCAGATGTTTTTACCTGAAAGAAATATAAAGATGTAATCATAGAAAGTCTTAATTACTGTATGCGAAATAAGGGTATGGTTATATATGGGTATGTAGTGATGAGTAATCATATCCATTTAATTATTCAAAGTTCTCTAAATGATTTGTCAGGACTTATTCGAGATTTCAAAAAATTTGCAGCAAAAGAAATTCTACAATTGATCAAGTCAGAACCAGAGAGTCGTAAGGAATGGATGCTTGATTTGTTTGCAAAAGCAGCAAAAATGCATAACCGTAATAAAGAGTTTCAATTCTGGAAAAGTTTATCTTGGTAGGCTACGAAGTTACAAACTTCGCAGAGCAGGTATACAGGAAGACATGAATAAACATCATCCAATTAATCAAAAGTACTTTTTTAAGTACTTTTTTGTATATTTGTAATATGGAAACAGTAAATTATACAGACTTTCGTTCAAATCTAAAGCATTGGTTCGATAAAGTGGTCAATGATGTAAGCGATATTATTATCAAGCGCAAAAATGGTAAAGACCTCGTATTGATATCATTAGACGAATACAACTCATTAAAGGAAACAACCTATCTGTTAACTGGAAAAAATAGAGATATTTTATTAAACGCTATCAAGGAATTGGAAGCAGGCAAAGGCGTTGAAAAAGATTTAATAGAATAGATGAAGTTAATTTGGTCTACGTCTTCTTGGGAAGATTATTTATATTGGCAGAAAGTTGATAAGAAAATGGTAAAACGAATTAATGAACTTATTAAAAGTTGTATTCGAACACCTTTTGAAGGCATAGGGAAACCCGAAGCCTTAAAAGGAGGTTTACAAGGGTATTGGTCAAGACGAATAACATCAGAACATCGATTGGTCTACAAATACGAAAATGAAGAAATATTGATAGCAGCTTGTTGGTATCATTACGGAAAATAACCCGTGCTACGCACTGTACGCTCTACAAACTTCGCATAGTTTTTCATATAAAACACCCCCAAAAGCTACCAAATCATTGCTACCAAAGCTTGGCATATGTATAGTAGTATAATACCGCTTCCGAAAATCTTTCGTTAGATCACAAGTTTTTACCCAAAACCATTAGCAATACAAAAACAAATCAACTATTTTTGATCCCGTAAAAAATGTGAAGAAACCTAAATCCTACAATGGTTCCTTCTCCCTCAAGGGAAAAGGTTAGGATGAGGGTGTTCAAGAGACCATAAAATAACACACATGAACATTCTAGTACTCGGATCCGGAGGGAGAGAACATACCTTTACCTATAAAATTGAACAAAGCGACCTGTGCGACCAGCTATTTGTTGCGCCAGGCAATGCAGGTACCGCAGCAATAGCTACCAATGTACCCATAGCGGTTACCGATTTTCCTGCTATTAAAGAATTGGTACTAAAAGAAAATATCAAAATGGTGGTAGTAGGACCAGAGGATCCACTGGTACAGGGGATCAGTGATTTCTTCGCAAATGATAACGAACTTAAAGATGTTACGGTGATTGGTCCGTCAAAAGAAGGAGCAAAGCTAGAAGGGAGTAAAGAATATGCCAAAGAGTTCTTGTTTAGACATAACATTCCAACAGCAGCCTATCAAAGTTTTACGGCAGCTACAGTAAGAGAAGGAAAGAAATTTCTGGAAACATTAAATGCTCCTTATGTGCTAAAAGCCGACGGACTAGCAGCTGGTAAAGGTGTATTGATCTTACAAGATATAGAAGAAGCCAAAACAGAACTCGAAAATATGCTCACCAACAAAAAATTTGGTGCTGCCAGTGAAAAAGTAGTGATCGAAGAGTTTTTGGATGGGATCGAATTAAGCGTTTTTGTGCTTACCGATGGTAAAAACTATGTAACCCTACCAACCGCCAAAGATTACAAACGTATTGGTGAAGGAGATACAGGTCTTAATACTGGGGGTATGGGCGCCATCTCACCCGTACCGTTTGCCGATGCAGCGTTTATGACCAAAATCGAAGAGCAAATTATTAAACCTACCGTAGATGGGTTAGCCAAAGAAAATATCGATTATAAAGGCTTTATTTTTATCGGATTGATCAAAGTAGGAGATGACCCAAAAGTGATCGAATACAATGTGCGTATGGGGGATCCAGAAACCGAGGCCGTACTACCAAGAGTAAAAACAGATTTGGTATCACTATTTCAGCATGTTGGGAATCAAACATTAGATCGAGCCAATCTGGAAATTGATCCCAGAAGCGCCACAACGGTGATGACCGTCTCTGGTGGATATCCTGAAGCTTATGAAAAAGGAAAAGAGATCACAGGAATTGATACGATCAAAGATGCTATCGTTTTCCATGCAGGCACAAAACTCGATGGAGATAAAGTAATAACCAATGGCGGTCGAGTAATCGCAGTGACTTCGTTTGACAACGATTTCAGAGAAGCGCTTAAAAAATCATATCAAAATATCGAAAAACTACATTTTGATAAAATGTATTACAGAAAAGATCTTGGGTTTGATTTGGCCCCCTAGTCCCCAAAGGGGGAATAATAAAAAGTCCATTGATTTGTTTACAAATCAATGGACTTTTTATTAGTAGATCATTTTAAGAATTCCCCCTTTGGGGGCTAGAGGGCTCTAATTCAAAAATGAATGCGCTTTAGGATCCCTGTCCTCTTCGTTATTATCATTAAACTTTTTTAATTCTCTCATCCAGTAGAAAAAAGCCATAAAACCAATGGCCATAAATAACCAGTTTACCATATTGGCTGCGGTCCAGTTTTCTAGCTCGAGAGCTCTTAAGGCATCAAATGGCGCAAATAAAACATCTACAAAAAGAGATTCGATAGCTTCAAAAAATTCTTTCATTATTTCAATTTATATAGTATTTTAAAAGTTAATACCAGATTAATTACACTTACCTTTGGTCTTTTCTCTCTTGAGGAGAAATAAGGGATTTAAAAACAAAAGTGTCATTAATCAAACAAAAACTTTTTATACATTAGTTCTTCAGTAAATCAAAACAATAGTATAGTATTGTTTTGCACAAAAATATAAAAAATAGTAGTGTTAACAAGCTTTTTTAGTAAATCAAAACCCATTAATTATATCGTCGTAGGATTGTATATGCTTACACTATATGCTATAGCGCATTATAGGATAGGATTTGAGTTAGAAACGCTACCTATACTTTTGTTTATCGTGGGTGCCGTTTTATACATAGCACCAATGTTGATCCTTCATTTTATTGTTCAAAGAAATGACCTTACCAATAAAGGGACGTATACCATACTTTTGTATGCTTTTCTTACCGGTATTTTACCAGAAGCATTAACAAATATCTCAATTTTACTGGCAAATTTTTTGGTGATGCTAGGATTTCAGAACGTATTACATCTCAGAAATGGAAAACAGATAAAAGCCAAAGTTTTTAATGCCTCGATGTATATAGGTTTAGCATCGTTATCATTTTTTTGGAGCATTGGATTTGTAGTTGTGGCGTATATAGCGATATCTTATTTTGAACCCAAAAACTATCGAAATTGGATTATTCCGATGATAGGTTTAGTGATGGTATACCTGTTTGCCAATTGTTTTACATTACTTCTTTATGATTCGTTTTTTTCTTTTCAAGGATATTCAGATCCTATTTCATTTTCATTTGAATCATATTTGGCAAAAGATCAATTATTTTCGGCTGGAGTGTTATCTATTTGCATGCTGTTTTTTCTTACGATATACCTGCTCAAATTCAGTCGTAAACCGGCCAATACAAAACCCATATTGAGGTTGATCATCGCTTATCTGATCATAGCTATTGCAATAGCAGTAATTTCTTCCCAAAATAATACCTCAGAACTGTTCTTTGCAGCCACACCGCTTGCTATTATTGGGGCTACATATCTCGAGATGCAGTACCACAAATTTGCCAAAGAGATCAATATTTGGGTATTCATACTAATTCCGTTTACGGTCCTATTGTTTTAGGGGCAAAATATAATACCTTTGTACCTCTCAAAACGATAACACACATGTTTACAGATAAAGCAAATTCAATTTTCAAAGAAGTTATAGACAAATATCATGTGATCGATAGGGTAGATCAGGAGTTTTCTAATCCTTATGATAGTAAATCACAAGCAATAGAGCATTTATTATATCGTAAGTGTTGGATAGATACGGTACAGTGGCATTATGAGGATATCATTCGGGACCCCGAAATTGATCCGGTTGGCGCTTTAAAATTGAAACGGCAAATTGATGCATCTAATCAGGATCGCACAGATATGGTTGAATATATCGACAGCTACTTTTTAGAGAAATACAAAAACGCAACTCCAAAGGCTAATGCTACGATAAACACCGAAAGCCCTGCTTGGGGAGTTGATAGATTGTCGATTTTGGCACTCAAGGTTTATCACATGCACGAAGAAACGGTTCGAGATGGTGCAAGTGAGGCCCACAAAGCAGCTTGCCAAACCAAATTGAATGTGTTACTAGAGCAGCGCGTAGATCTTTCTACAGCCATAGATACCTTACTGCAGGATATCGAAAATGGCGATAAATATATGAAGGTTTACAAGCAGATGAAAATGTATAACGATGACGAATTGAATCCTGTTTTGCGTGGCGAAAAGTAAATGTTTTGGGCGTTCGAGCGGGCTATCCGTTATATCTTTTATTTTGTGCCCTTCGAGAGCCTCAGGGCACAAAATAAAAGGATGCCACTGCTATCCCTAACGCAAGTGGTAAAATAAAGAACAAACCCTCTTTTGACTAAAAAAACATCCATAATACAACAACAAAAAACTTCTATTGATTCTAACAGATCGGTAGATACAAACAAGGTGGCTCACATTTTGGTGATTCGCCTCTCGGCGATGGGTGATGTTGCCATGACTGTCCCGGTATTGCGAACTTTTAGGGCAACCTATCCCGATATAAAGATTACCGTACTTACCCGAAAATTCTTTGAGCCTTTGTTTTCAGGTATAGAAAATCTTGAAGTATATCATGCCGATGTAACCGGTAGACATAAGGGCGCTGTTGGACTGACACGTTTGTTTAACGAGCTTCGCAAATTAAACATCGATGCCGTTGCCGATCTGCACAACGTATTGCGATCTAATGTCTTGAAGACGATGTTTTCAATAAAAAGAATAAAAGTGGTACAGATTGATAAGGGAAGGGCAGAAAAAAAAGCATTAACCAGATCGCAAAACAAAGTTTTTAAGCAATTAAAAACAACACACCAACGATATGCAGAGGTGTTTGAGGGGTTAGGGTGCCCGATCGATCTTATCAAACATCAATTTCCAGGAAAACAACGGTTAACACCCAATATTGTTTGTTTAACGCAAAATTCTCCCAAGAAATGGTTAGGAATTGCTCCTTTTGCACAATATGAGAGCAAAACTTATCCATTAGAACTAATGGTTGAGGTTATTGAAAAACTGGATAAAGAAGACCAGTTTGAAATTTTCCTCTTTGGGGGCGGAAAACGAGAAATGGACATTCTTAATAATATTAGCAGCAAGTACAATAATGTAGTTAATGTAGCGGGCAAATTACCTTTTGAAGATGAACTTAAACTAATTGGTAATTTGGATGTAATGTTGTCTATGGATAGCGGCAATGCACATTTGGCTGCTATGTATGGTGTACCAACAATCACACTCTGGGGAGTAACACACCCATATACCGGTTTTATGCCGTTTGGGCAACCATCTCAACACGCGATCTTGCCTAACCTTGCAAAATATGATCTGATTCCCACGTCTATCTACGGGAACAAAGTACCGCCAGGTTATCAAAAAGTGATGGATACTATTAAACCAGAAACCGTGGTAGAAGCAATAAATAAGCTGTTATAGGGTTTTCTCTGTCACACCGAGCGTAGTCGAGGCGCTAAACCTAAACTACCCTCTACGCACTAAAAACTACATACTACATCAAACATCATCAAAATCAATCTTGATTGACTCACTAGTTGGGTGCGCCTGGCAAGCCAGGATAAGTCCTTCGGCTATTTCGCCATCGGTAAGGATACTGTTTTTCTCCATCACAGCCGTGCCCTCAGCAATTCTGCAAATACAGGAACTACACACACCTCCCTGGCAAGAATAGGGAGCGTCGATATCTTCTTCTAGTGCAGCATCAAGAATGGTACTTTTCTGGTCCATAACAAAAGTAAACTCTTCGTCATCTACCAGAACTGTAATATTTGTTTTTCCTTCCAGATTGGCATCCATTTCGACCTCTTCGGTACTACTGGTAAACAATTCAAAATGAATACGATTTTTTTCAATTCCGTTTTCAACCAAAATATCGGTTACGGTATTGATCATTTCTTCGGGACCACAAAGGTAAAATGCTTCAAAAGAAACGTCTTTGAACTTATTCTTAACAACCAGATTTACAATAGGTTTTTCGATTCGGCCAAAATGTGCGTTATCTTCCTGGCTTTGGCTATAAACAAGCTCAATAAATAGTCGATCCGGATAACTGGTTTGTAACGCAAGAAGCTCGTCATGAAAAATCGTTTCTTCGGGAGTTTTATTTCCATACACCAATACAAAACGACTATCAGGTTCTTCTTCCAAAACAGCTTTGATCATGCTCATTACCGGAGTGATTCCACTACCGGCAGCAAAGGCCGCATAGGTATGAGCAGCATCTGGATTTGTCTCAAGAAGAAACTGCCCTTCTGGCGGGTGTACTTCGAGAGTATCGCCGTCTGTTAATTGATTATTGGCAATGACAGAAAAGGTACCGTTTTTAATTTCTTTAACAGCTACTTTAAGCACTCCGCTTTTTGGTGAACTGCAAATAGAATAGGCTCTGCGTATTTCTTTTCCTTCGATTTCTTTTTTTAGGGTGATATATTGTCCGGGAATAAAAGAATAACTATTTTTTAATTCTGACGGAACAGCAAAAGATATAGAAACCGCCTGGGGAGTTTCTCTGGTTATATGTTGTATAGATAGTTTATGAAAATCTGGCATTACAATAATTTTTCGCAAAAATAACAAATGCTGAAAGAGCAGCGAGGGTTTAAGAAAAAATTATTACCCAAACTAAGTTTTGAAGTTAGTTTTGTAACAAAATCCTGTTTTTGATTACTAAATAGTTAAATACTACCCAGCTATGTGGAAACATTTTATAACATTACAATGGAAATCCTTTTGGCGATCTGCCTCTTTAACTTCTGGACTTTTTATGAAGATATTTATGGGATTTTGGGCGCTTTGGTTAGCATTTATGTCTGCTGTAGGTGGTGTAGCTATTTTCAAGCTTATAAAAGAACATTTTGAATTGGATCCTTTAGAAACCATAAACAAATTTTTGATCTATTGGCTGGCTTTTGATTTGATATTTAGGTATGCCTTGCAAAAAATGCCGGTGATTAATATAAAACCCTTACTTACTCTTCCGTTTCATAAAAATAAGATCGTTTCTTTTGCCTTTGGAAAGACCTTGTTTTCATTCTTTAATATCATTCATGCCTTCTTTTTTGTTCCATTTTCAATTACACTTATTAGAAATGGATATCCTATTACGAATGTATTATTGTGGAATCTGGGGTTGATAGCTCTGGTCTATGGCAATAACTTTTTAAACATTATCTTAAATAAAAAAGACAACCTGATTTTCTTGATAGGAGGTATTTTGGTACTACTAGGTGGGTTGCATTATTTTGGGTATTTTGATATATCTGTATACACAGGTCCTTTCTTTCAAGGATTATATGATACGTCGATAATAACGTTGATACCGATAATAATCCTTTTAATTTTGATAGGCATATCTTTTAGATCCTTTTCAAAAGATTTGTATTTGGATGCGGGATTGGCGACCAAATCCAAAGACGTACAAACCGAAAATTTGGATTGGCTCAATCGCTTCGGAAAAACAGCTACCTTCCTTAAAAATGATATCAAGCTTATAAAAAGAAATAAAAGAGCACGATCTACGGTGATGGTAAGTATCTTGTTTCTTTTTTATGGGCTTTTGTTTTTTACAGGAGCCATAGAGACATACAATGGACCAGTATGGAGAATCTTTGCAGCAATTTTTGTTACAGGAGGGTTTTTATTGAGTTTTGGGCAATTTGTACCTAGTTGGGATAGCTCGTACTATCCACTAATGATGAGTCAAAATATCAAATACAAAGAGTATTTATCCTCAAAATGGTGGTTGATGGTGATTGCGACCTTACTATCCACCGTTTTGGCATCAGGCTATTTATATTTTGGTTGGGAAGTCTATGTAGCGATACTTGTGGCTGCAATTTATAATATGGGGGTAAATTCTCATGTAGTATTATGGGCAGGGGCTTATGTAAAAACTCCTATCGATCTTACCAGTAACAGAAAGGCATTTGGCGACAGACAAGCATTTAATGCCAAAACGCTCTTGTTGTCGCTTCCAAAAATGGCATTACCCATGATACTGTATGCGATTGGATATTACGCCTATAGCCCATACGCCGGATATGCACTGGTAGCGATTGCAGGAATGGCCGGATTTGCACTTAGAGACAAAGTATTTGACATAATTGAAAACATATATAAATCAGAAAAATACAAGACCATTTCGGCTTACAAACAAAAAAAATAAGAATACATGATAGCAGTACAGAATCTTACAAAAACATATACCGGAAAGACAGTCCTTAATATAGACCATCTCGAAATACAAAAAGGAAACAGCTTTGGCCTTGTGGGAAATAACGGAGCAGGAAAAACCACTTTGTTTAGTGCGCTATTGGATCTTATACAACCTACATCAGGGCATATAAAAAATAATGGTATAAAAGTAAGTGAAAGTGAAGAATGGAAATCAAATACATCGGCTTTTATAGATGAGACTTTTTTGATCGGATACCTTACGGCCGAAGAGTACTTTTATTTTATAGGTGAGTTGCGTGGCCAGAACAAAGCCGATGTGGATAGATTACTTTCAGGTTTTGAAGACTTTTTTCATGGTGAGATTTTGGGACAAAAGAAATACTTGCGTGATTTGTCTAAAGGAAATCAAAAAAAGGTAGGTATTATAGCCACCTTAATTGGTAATCCCGAGGTGATTGTTCTCGATGAACCCTTTGCCAATCTGGATCCCACCACACAAATACGATTAAAAAAAATAATCAAAGACCTCACTGCAAATCCCGATGTAACCATTTTGGTATCGAGTCATGACCTAATGCATGTTACAGAGGTTTGTGAGCGAATCGTAGTGCTGGATAAAGGAGAAGTGGTAAAGGATATTAAGACTTCCCAAAAAACACTTAAGGAGTTAGAAGAGCATTTCAATAAATAAAGTAGTAAGCAAAAAGTTCAGAAATTTTTATTCACATTACCGTATGGATAGTGAGGTGATGTTTTTTTAAAGAAAAAAGACATTTTAGTGAGAAAAATAGGGTAACCCCCTGTTTTTTTAGTCAAAGAAATGTATTTTTACCCTCCACTTGTTATTTTTGTGAATATAAAATACACTAAAAGACAAGTTTTTTAGTTATCACACGTATATATAAATTATCTGGTTTGGGGAAAAGAATATCACAAATCATACTTGTACTGCTTTTAGCACTTTTAGGATTTGCCTGTTCGCGCAAGAAAGACAAATTCGTAAATCGTGCATGGCATGATGTTACTACCAAAAATAATACCTTATACAATGGTCGGGTTGCTTATGCCTCGGGCCAGGAAGATATTGTTACTACCTATAATGACAATTTCTGGGAGTTGCTTCCGATAGAAAGAATGATCGTGAGTGAAGATGTACGATTGCCGAACGAGGTTTTAAATCAAAATTTTGATAAAGCCGAAGAAAAAGCAATAAAAGCAATTCAAAAACATAGCATGCTTATCAATGGCAAGGAACGTAACCCAAAAATTGACGAAGCATTTTTGTTATTAGGTAAATCACGATATTTTGAACAACGATTTATTCCCGCATTAGAGGCTTTCAATTACATTTTGTATAAATACCCCACCAGTAATACAATCAACCATGCCAAGGTGTGGAGAGCAAAAACCAATCTGCGCCTCGATAACAATGAGAAGGCAATTGAAGATCTTACCAGGATGATCGAGCAAGAGTATATGAAACCTCAGGACTATGCCGATGCAGTTTCAATGATGGCTCAGGCTTATGTTAACCTAAAACAAAAAGACTCTGCAGTTACTTATATCAATAAAGCTGCCGTTCATACCAAAAATTACGAAGAAAAAGGCCGTTACCTATATATAAAAGGGCAGTTACTTAATCAGTTAGGATATAAAGACAGTGCCAATTATGCTTTTGATCAGGTAATAGCGCTTAATAGAAGAACATCTCGTATTTATATGATCAATGCAGAGATGGCCAAAGCACGAAATTTCAATTACGAGATAGGGAATAAAGAAGAATTTCTGGAGCTGCTTACCGATTTGGAAGAAAACCGAGAGAACCGACCCTTTTTAGATAAGATTTATAATCAAAAAGCCGAATATTTTAGAACCTTGGACTCTATCGATTTGGCGGTAGCATATTATAACAAATCACTTCGTACCAATTCTGATGATAAATATCTAGAATCTCTTAACTATTATACACTTGGCGATATTAATTTTGACAGAAAAGAATATGCAACAGCAGGAGCGTATTATGACAGTACGTTGCAAAGAATGATTGTAGATTCTAAGAGATATAGAGTACTCAAGAAAAAACGCATTAACCTCGATGATGTAATTTTATACGAAGGCATTGCCAAAGTTAATGATAGTATACTTACCGTTGTGGCTATGTCTCCTGCAGAACGATTGGCGTATTATTCAGAATATACCGAAAAAATAAAGGCAGCAGCAATCGCTGCTCAAGAAGCCGAAGAAATAGCAAAAATTAAGAGTCAGCTGCCTACAGAGCGACGTTTTGGACAACCTGGATCCGTTGCCGGAACTCCAGGGAAAAACCAAAATACAGAAGGTACATTTTACTTCTATAATCAGACTACCGTGGCTTATGGGAAAACAGCGTTCAAAAGAACCTATGGTAACAGAGAGCTGCAGGATAACTGGAGAGTATCTAGTATCTCAAACCCTGGAGCAGTCTCTGCCGAAGTCGAAGAACAACCCGAAGAATATGCTATCGATCAGGATCCTGCTTTTGATCCACAAACCTATATCGCTCAGTTACCCACAACACAAAGTGCCTTGGACAGCCTGCATACAGATCGCAATTTTGCTTATTATCAATTAGGGGTTATTTATAAAGAGAAGTTTCTAGAGTATGATCTGGCTGTAGAGAAATTTGAGAATTTACTTCAAAACAATCCAGAGGAGCGTTTAATTGTTCCTTCAAAGTATAATTTACATAAAATATATACGGTTCAGGATAATATCGCAAGAGCCAATGCCTATAAGCAGGATATCATTAATAATCATGGTGAATCAAGATATGCAAGGATTTTGCAAAATCCTGACGAAGAGCTTAAAGATAAGGACAGCCCACAATCAAGATACAATCAGCTGTATAAGGATTTTCAAGATCAAAAATATGCTGAAGTTATTAAACAAAGTGATCAGCTTATTATCAAATTTGGGGGAGAAGATGACTTTTTACCAAAGTTTGAGTTGTTAAAAGCACAAGCAATTGGCCGCTATCAAGGTTTTGAAGCGTATAAGGAAGCATTGAACTATGTCGCCTTAAACTATCCGCAAAGCCCTGAGGGTAAAAAGGCACAGATTATGTATCAGGTTACGATACCGCAAATAGAGAATAATACATTTTTGACAGATGTAGAAGAAGCCACAAATCATAAATTGGTGTATCCTTTTTCTACCTTTGGAAACAATCAAGCTCTTGGTTTAAAAGAACATATAGAACAGATCCTGAAAGAGCTGAAGTATGATAAAATGAAAGTTTCGCTAGATATATATACTAAAGATCAACAATTTGTAGTTGTACATACAAGAAGAAACAAATTAGAAGCCGAAGGACTGGGCGAATTGTTATCTTTGGGTAAAACCGAAGATACAAAGGGCGTGGACCTAACAAAATGGAACAGAAAAAAGAAATATCATAAAAAAGTAGATGCCAAGTATTTTACTATAGCATCGCCTAATTATAGAATACTTCAGATTCATAAAAATCTAGAAGGCTATAATCAAGAAACAGTAATAGAAGAAACAGAGTAATAATTAAATCCCCCTATATATTATGTTTTCAGATAATAAAAAAGGAAGAGATCAAGGAAGTATGACAGATTTTTCACGCAATCAGAACAAAATTTCGGAAGGAACAAAAATCGTAGGCGATATTGTTGCAGATGGAGGTTTTAGGATTGAAGGTACTATCGAAGGTACGTTTAAAACTACAGGTAAAGTAGTGGTAGGACAGTCGGGCTTCATTCAAGGAACATTAGAATGTTCAGATGCAGATTTTGAAGGTAAATTTTCAGGAAACCTTGTGGTTTCAAATACATTATCTTTAAAACCAACAGCACATATTGAAGGTGAAGTTACCGTAGGCAAACTAGCAGTAGAACCAGGAGCAAACTTTAACGCATCTTGTTCTATGAAAGGTGGTGTAAAATCACTAAGTAAACCAACAACAAGCAGTGAGCCAACAAAACAACCACAACAACCAACGCAACCGCAAGGACAAGGGAAATCAGCTTAAAAGATTTGCCATACTTACCGGTATTGCTTTCGAAATGGGAGCGATCATTTTTTTGTTTGCTTATATAGGCGAAAAATTAGACGCATATTATGAGTTAACCGAAAAATGGTTTACCATCCTTTTTGTGCTGTTAGGAGTGGCTACTTCACTTTATATGGTTATCAAACAACTTAATAAAATCAATAAATCGAATTGATTTTTGAAGCGTAATTTATTTCCTTTGCAAAATATTTGAATAAAGATGCTTCAAAAATTAATTAGATTTATTGTGCTTTTTTTGATCGTGATTGGGGTAAGTTATTTTGCTCATAAAACAAGTGCAGATCATATTTTTCTAAGTAAAAATATTGCCATTATCAACTTGTCGTACTTGTTCAATGCCGTTTTTACTTTTCTGTTTACAATAGCAATAATCTTACTAAGTAAAAAGTACAAAGATCAAATTGGTTTTATCTTTTTGGCTGGGAGTTTTGTGAAAACCGGAATTTTTTTAGCAATAATTAAACTAAATAAACTCGAAATCGATAAAAATGTCTTCTTAGATTTTTTTATCCCTTACACCATATGTTTACTTCTTGAAGTGTATGTGGTCTCAAAAGTATTAAAAACAGAATAAATTACTGATTTTAAACTACTTAAATTATTTTAAGCATCTCTTAACTTATTTGCCCGAAATAGTTTAAGAATCTAACATATTTATGTACATTTGCACCGAAATTTAGGAACCGAATTTTTACACGTAATGCAAAAACGTACTGTAGTTAAGATTTTATTGATTTTCACCCTGGTTTTTAATGTTGCAAATCTGTTTGCCAAAGAACCTGAAAAAGAAGAAGATGGTGGACAAGTGAACACAAAATCTCAAATCGACACATATATAGAACATCACCTTCAGGATTCTCATGATTTTACACTTTGGTCTGATGGAGAAACAGGTGCTCATGTTGGTTTTCCGCTTCCTGTAATTTTATGGGATAATGGTCTCAAGGTTTTTTCTTCTTCTAAATTTCACCATGGAGAAACCGTTGCCAAGGTTGGCGATCAACACTATAAGTTAGACCATGGCAAAATATACAAAACAGACGCAGAGGGTACCATTAATTACGACGAGCATCATCACGCCACTAATGTTAAGCCACTAGACTTTTCGATTACCAAAAATGTAGTCACAATGCTTATCGTTGGAGTGCTTATGTTACTTATGTTCGGAGGGTTGGCCAAGTCATACAAAAAAGGAGCCTTGCCAACTGGATTTGGTAGAGTATTAGAGCCATTAGTGATCTATGTGCGTGACGAGATCGCAATTCCAAACATCGGTAAAGATAATTACAGAAAATTTATGGGCTTCTTACTTACAGTTTTCTTCTTTATCTGGATATTAAACTTATTAGGGATGACTCCTCTGGGAGTTAACGTAACAGGAAACATTGCTATTACGGTTTGTTTAGCCTTGTTTACTTATTTTATTACTCAGTTTAGTGCAAACAAAGAATACTGGAAACACATTTTCTGGATGCCAGGCGTACCAGTACTCATGAAGATCGTTTTAATGCCAATCGAGATTCTGGGAACATTAACCAAGCCTTTTGCACTTTTAATTCGTCTTTTTGCAAACATTACTGCTGGTCACGTAGTGATCATGAGTTTGATTGCATTAATATTTGTAGCAGACAACGTATATGTAATGACCCCAATATCATTACTATTAACAATATTTATATCAGTGATAGAACTTTTAGTAGCCTTCTTACAAGCCTTCATCTTTACAATGTTGTCGGCTTTGTTTATAGGACTGGCAGTTCAGGATCACGATCATCATTAATAACAATTGTTTAATTATTTAATATTTATTTTATGGAAATTCCAGCTTTAGTAGGTGCAGGTTTGATCGTAATCGGAGCAGGTATCGGTTTAGGAAAAATTGGTGGTTCTGCGATGGAAGCAATCGCTCGTCAGCCAGAAGCCACTGGTAAAATTCAAACTGCGATGATTATTATCGCAGCGCTTTTAGAAGGGTTAGCATTTGCTGCTTTAATCCTTGGGAAATAAGCAAAATTCTAAAGTATTATCTGCAACGGTTGGTTGCAGATAATACTTGTTTAAAAGTAAATAGTTAGACAAAGAAAATTTAAGTACAAAAGACATGGATAAATTAATTAATGATTTTTCATTCGGATTATTTTTTTGGCAAGCACTGATCCTTGTTGTATTATTAGTTTTATTAAGAAAATTTGCCTGGAAACCGATTTTAGATTCTTTAAACAATAGAGAAAAAGGGATCAAAAATGCATTAGAGTCTGCAGAAGAGGCAAGAAAAGAAATGCAAAACCTTCAAGCAGATAATGAGCGAATCTTAAACGAAGCAAGAGCAGAACGTGATGGTATGTTGAAAGAAGCAAGGCAGCTTAAAGAAAATATGATTGCTGATGCGAAATCTGAAGCTCAGGCAGAGGCCGATAAGATTGTTGCACAAGCACAAGCTACAATTGCAAGCGAAAAGAAAGCCGCAATTGCTGAGTTAAAAAATCAAGTTGCCGGACTTTCTGTGGAGATTGCTGAAAAAATGGTAAGAAAAGAATTAGCCGACAAAAAGAAGCAATTAGATTTAGTTGATTCTATGTTGGGAGATGTTACTTTAAACTAATAGTGAATGAGTAGAGCAGCAATACGTTATGCAAAAGCAGTCTTGAGTTTGGCTCAAGACAAAAAAGCTACAGAGGATGTTCAGAAAGATATGCAGAGTATTATCGCTACTGTTGATAAAAGCGCCGAGCTTAAAATGGTATTGAACAGCCCATTGATCAAAAGCGAAGTGAAGCTGGCTTCTCTACGCGAGATTTTTAAAGGTACTGGGGACATCACAAAAAAGTTATTTGAAACATTGATTCAGAATAAAAGGGTAGACTTGCTTGCAGAGGTTGCAAAGCAATACACCGTTTTATATGATCAATTAAATAATACCCGGATAGCAAAGGTTACCACAGCTATCCCTTTGGATAAGGCTTTAAGTGAAAAAGTTTTGGCTAAGGTAAAAGAGCTTACAGGTAGCCAGGCTACTTTAGAAAACATCGTTGATGAGAGTATCATCGGTGGATTTATTCTTAGAGTAGGGGATTTACAATATAATGCAAGTATAGCAAATAAGCTTACCACATTAAAAAGAGAATTAAGTAATTAAAATATAAATTAATAATAAGAGAATGAGAGTCATATCTTATTCTTCTAAATTACTATAAAATGGCAGAAGTGAATCCTGCTGAAGTATCAGCAATATTAAAACAACAATTATCTGGATTTGAAGCATCAGCTTCGTTAGAAGAGGTAGGTACTGTATTACAGATAGGTGATGGTATCGCTCGTGTATACGGATTATCTAATGCTCAATATGGAGAATTAGTACAATTCGAATCTGGTTTAGAAGGTATCGTACTTAACCTTGAAGAGGATAATGTTGGGGTAGTACTTTTAGGTCCTTCAACAGAAGTAAAAGAAGGTGTAACAGTAAAACGCACACAGCGTATCGCATCGATCAACGTTGGAGAAGAAATCGTAGGTCGTGTGGTGGATACCTTGGGTAACCCAATCGATGGTAAAGGTCCTATCGAAGGTGAAACTTTCGAAATGCCATTAGAGCGCAAAGCTCCTGGTGTAATTTTCCGTCAGCCAGTGACAGAACCGCTTCAAACTGGGATTAAATCAATCGACGCCATGGTGCCGATCGGGCGTGGACAGCGTGAGTTGGTAATCGGTGACCGTCAGACTGGTAAAACAACAGTTTGTATCGATACGATCCTTAATCAAAAAGAATTTTATGATGCTGGTGAGCCGGTATACTGTATTTATGTTGCTATTGGGCAAAAAGCATCTACGGTTGCATTGATCGCTAAAGTATTAGAAGATAAAGGAGCAATGGCATACACAACTATCGTTGCAGCAAATGCTTCTGATCCTGCTCCTATGCAGGTATATGCTCCATTTGCTGGTGCAGCGATCGGAGAATATTTCCGTGATACTGGTCGTCCTGCTTTAATTATCTATGATGATTTATCGAAGCAAGCCGTAGCATATCGTGAGGTATCTTTATTATTACGTCGTCCACCAGGTCGTGAGGCGTATCCTGGAGATGTATTTTACCTTCACTCAAGATTATTAGAGCGTTCTGCAAAGGTAATCGCTGATGATAGTATCGCTAAGGATATGAATGATCTTCCGGATTCTTTAAAAGACAAAGTAAAAGGTGGAGGTTCTTTAACAGCACTACCTATTATCGAAACACAGGCAGGTGATGTATCTGCATATATCCCAACCAACGTAATTTCAATTACCGATGGTCAGATATTCTTAACGTCAGATTTATTTAACTCTGGTGTACGTCCGGCAATTAATGTTGGTATTTCGGTATCTCGTGTAGGTGGATCAGCACAGATCAAGTCGATGAAAAAAGTTGCAGGTACCTTAAAACTAGACCAGGCGCAGTTTCGCGAATTAGAAGCTTTTGCTAAGTTTGGTTCTGATCTAGATGCTGCTACGCTAAATGTAATCGAGAAAGGAAAGCGCAATGTAGAAATCCTTAAACAAGCACAAAACGATCCTTATACTGTAGAAGATCAAATTGCGATCATCTATGCTGGTTCTAAAAACTTGTTGAGAGATGTTCCTGTAAACAAAATAAAAGAATTCGAAAGCGACTATATCGAGTATCTTAATGCTAAGCATAGAGATACACTAGATACGCTTAAAGCCGGAAAACTTACAGATGAGGTAACAGATGTGTTAATGTCTGCTTGTAAAGAAATTTCAGCAAAGTATAAATCTTAGTATTGAGTACAGAGTATTAAGATATTAGAATTTTAATCACTCTGTACTTCATAAAGTTTAATATTAGAAAGGTGTTGATCAGGAAGGTACTTACTACTAACTACTCAATACTCAATACTAAAAAAAATGGCGAATCTAAAAGAATTACGTAGTAGAATTACCTCTGTATCCTCAACGATGCAAATCACCAGTGCCATGAAAATGGTGTCTGCCGCAAAGTTAAATAAGGCACAGCAGGCGATTACTGCTATGCGTCCGTATGCAGATAAACTTACCGAGCTTTTACAAAGCTTAAGCGCTTCTCTAGAAGGTGATAGCGCTAGCGCTTATGCAGAGCAACGCGAGGTTAATAAAGTATTGGTCGTAGCGATTGCTTCTAACCGTGGTTTGGCAGGCGCTTTTAATACGAATATTATTAAAGGTGTAAGAGCATTATATGAAAACGAATATGCGGGTAAACAAGTAGATTTTGTTGCTATAGGTAAAAAAGTTAACGATGTTGTTGCCAAAACACATACCGTAGTTGCAAATAAGAGTGAAGTGTTTGATGACCTTACTTTTGCAAATGTTGCAGCGATAGCCGAAGAGTTAATGCAGTTGTTTACAAATGGTGCTTACGATAAGATCGTTATTGTTTACAATAAATTTAAGAATGCCGCTACGCAGGATGTGACTACAGAACAGTTTTTACCGATCGTTCCAATAGAAGGAGGAACTGTAACTAATGTAGATTACATTTTTGAGCCCTCAAAAGAAGAAATTGTTGAACAATTAATTCCTAAGTCGCTTAAAACTCAGTTGTATAAAGCGATTCGCGATTCCTTCGCTTCAGAGCATGGTGCACGTATGACAGCCATGCATAAAGCAACAGATAACGCCACAGAGCTTCGAGACGCGCTTAAATTGTCTTATAACAAGGCACGACAAGCTGCTATTACCAATGAGATTCTTGAGATTGTTGGTGGAGCAGAAGCATTGAATAACTAAAACACGATATTCTGACATAGGTGTAAATCTTATGATATCAAATACATTAATATATAAAACCTCATAGGATATGTCTTATGAGGTTTTTTGATTTTAGAGGATAGAACTGTTAAAGTTTAAATTCGATAAGATTGTAAAAATATGAATATTAGATAATTAAGATCAAACCATAAAATGTTTGTGTAATAACCGTAACAAGATTTAGAAATTTGTAATATACTTGTATTTATAAACTGATGTACCCCTCTGTTTCCTACCTCACAGCATCGGATTTTTTAAATTATTAAAAGAAATTATTGTACTAGCACTTTGTCGATACGTATGTATTATTTTATTGATATCACACGTTTGAATAAAAGGCTTTATGTCAACTAGTACATTTAATAATTCAAAAAAGAAAAACCGTTTCTGTAATTTTAAATACAAATCATTAAATTATGAAAAAAATCGTTTTAACTTTAGGAATATTATTTAGTGCTTATGCTACTTATGCCATAAGTACAAATTAAAGAATTAAATAAAAACCACATAATCGAAGATGAAAAAGTTGATGGAGAATGTTGGGTACGTGAAGAAACCTGGAGAGACGGTGAATATTTATATTCTACATACTATCCATGTTAATAATTTAGATTCAAAATAGAAGTTTTATACAGAAACGGTTTATAATAATAATAATGAGAAAAATAATATTTGTAATTGTAGCGATTGTTTTTTGTAACAGCATTATTGCGCAGGAAAATGTAAAAACTGGTGTTATTACATATAATAATATAATAAATAGTCCAAGAGGAAGATCGTTTATAAGTACTTGGAAATTATATTTCAATAATAATCAATCCATGTATGTCAGAACAGATGAAGATAAGCCAATTAATACGCCAAAGGATGAAATTAGAGGAAGTACCACAATAAAAACTAGAATAAAAGTTTTAAAAAGTAAAAAAACACCTTTTTATTTTAGTAATCTGGAAGATAAAGAATTAATCTTCCGGGAATCAGTGTCATTAGATATCTATACGATAAAAGATAGTATAGAAACAATTCCTTGGAAATTACATGATGAATTTAAAAAAATTGATAAATATAAATGTCAGAAGGCTACCGCTCCTTTTAGAGGAAGAGAATATACGGTTTGGTTCACTACAGAAATACCCATTTCTTACGGTCCGTGGAAACTTAGGGGATTACCGGGTTTAATAATTGAAGCTAAAGATGGAACCAATAAGTACGAATATAAAATTGCCGCAATTGAACTGGGGGTAAATCCTGTAATAATTGAAAAAAATTTAACAATCCCCGATGATGTTAAAGAAATTCAGCCGATGCAAGTATACTTAGATGCTGTAAAAAACGAATATGAAAACACGATGTCTCAGGCTCGGGCTTCTTTACCCAAAGGTGCAAGATTAGCCGAAGATTATGGATGTGATGAATGTCCAAAAAGAAATAATAGAACTAGAGAATTATATAATCAATAATATATTGATTAATACAAGATTCTGTGCACATTAAAATGATATGTTCTACATCAAAATTAAAAATATAACGCATTGTTTCCTCTTCATTTTAGGAAATGCTGAACTAGTACCATCTAGAATAGTACAGTATAATAAATTACTGAAAAGTTTGATTAGTTTTAAGAATATACATTGATAACAAACAAAATATTGAAATATTACAGTTGCCTAATATGTATTTTATTAGGCAATTTTTTATCTGCACAATCGGTCATATTGGGTACGATTACAGATTCTATTGAAAACCCGGTAGTGGCAGCTAATATATTTTTAGAACAAAAAGAAAGTCAGGCAATTGTAGCGTTTGCCTATAGCAACTCAAACGGAGAATATATTTTAAATACCAATGAGCAAGGAGCGTTAATTTTAAGTTTTTCGGGATCGTTGGTGGTGCAGAAGCATTGAATAATTAACAGATGTGATTCTAGCATTGGCTAGGATATCATTCTACCGATTGTTTATAGAAAAACCTTATAAGTTATCTTATGAGGTTTTTTGTTTTAGAAAATTAAAAATTGTTAAAATTTGAATTAGAAAAGAATGTAACTATTTAATTTTAAGATAATTAAAATTAAACCATAAAATGGTTGTGTAATAACCATAACAAGCATTTAGAAATTTGTAATATATTTATACTTATACTTATAAACTGATGTACCCCTCTGTTTCCTACCTCACAGCATCGGATTTTTTAAATTATTAAAAGAAATTATTGTACTAGCACTTTGTCGATACGTAGGTATTATTTTATTGATATCACACGTTTGAATAAAAGGCTTTATGTCAACTAGTCCATTCAATAGTTAAAAAAAGAAAAACCGTTTCTGTAATTATTAATAAAAACAAATCATTAATTTTTAAAATTTAATACATTATGAAATCCCATAAATAAGCAGATATACCCACCGTGATAAATATCTTTGCTGCTATGGCAGCAATAGAATATACACAGGTGATAAAAGTGGGCTGTGGCATAGATGTCCACAAGGACATTATAGTAGCCACGGTTCGTAGTAGCAATAGCGAGTATGAGACTCGGGAGTTTGAAGCCTATACAAGTTCATTGACAGATTTAAGAGATTGGTGCAAAAACCAAAAGGTAACACACGTGGCGATGGAGAGTACTGGGGTTTACTGGAAACCGGTTTTCAATGTTTTAGAAGATGATTTTGAAGTGATCTTGGTTAACGCTCGTCACGTTAAAAATGTTCCGGGTCATAAGACCGATAAGAAAGATAGTTCTTGGTTAAGTAAGTTGTTTTTAAGCGGATTGCTCAAAGCAAGTTTCATTCCACCAAGAGATATCCGAGAGCTTCGGGATTTGGTTCGTTATAAGAAGAAAATTATTGGTCAGTTGGCTAGTGAGAAGAATCGTATTATCAAGATATTAGAAGATGCCAACATCAAATTAAGTAGTGTACTGACAAATGTTGACGGGGCAACAGGCACAAAGATTTTGGCAGATTTAATAGAAGGGGTAACGAATCCGAAACTACTCTCAAAACATTATCACGGTAAGATCAAGGCCAGTAAAACAGAGATGATAGAGGCATTGAACGGCAAACTCACCCCTCATCATCAGTTTATGCTTAAAACCATCAAACGCAGTATGTCCGACAAAGAAGCTTTGATTGAAGATTTAGATGTACAAATTGAAATTGCTACCAAAGATTACCAAGTGGATATTGAAAACCTGCAAACCATACCAGGAGTAGGCAAAGACAGTGCCATAGGTATTATCAGTGAAATAGGGGGCGATATGTCCCGGTTTCCAAATCAAAACCATTTATCCTCTTGGTCAGGGATGAGCCCAGGCAACAATGAGAGTGGTGGAAAAAAAAAGTAGCAAGGACAGTACAGGGCAACAAGTACCTACAAAGTACATTGGTGGAAGCCGCTTGGGGGGCAACCAGAAAGAAGGACGGTTTTTTCAAGCGTAAATACGCATCTTTGGCAGGTAGAAGGGGTAAGAAAAAAGCACTGGTGGCAGTAGGCCACAAAATTATTGTAGCAGCTTACTTCATTATACTCAACAAAGAAACTTATAAGGAGCCTGAGTTACACGATAAACCTAAAAAGAAAAAGAAGCAAACCAAAAATTACCTCAACAGGATCAATCAATTGGGCATTACAGATGAACAACTCAAAGAACTACTGGAACAACGCATAAAAAGTCGGATTGTTACTGAGCAGCAATAAGCATCTCGAGTATGAAATTGACTAAAGCCATAACATAAGGGTATGGCACTCAAGTTTAAGCACCCACCGCTGTTACCACTTTTAAGCCTAGCTTGAAACGGAGTACGAAGATGAAAATTTAATCTCTTAAACTTGTTTTTAGTAAACATAAATAACTGTACGTGAATAGCGTAACTAAATTATATATAGATGAAAAAATCGTTTTAACTTTAGGAATACTTTTAAGTGCATATTCTACGTATGCAATGAATTTAGAAAATCAAATAAATGAGGAAGAGGCATGGCCTTGTGAAAGAGTTATAGATGTATATGACCACGATGGTAATTGGTTGGATACCTTTATAGTACCTTGCTAGACTAAAAAAAGATAAATAAGAATTAATTAAATCTCAGAAACGATTTTTTAAAAAATAATCGAAATGAAATTGTTTTTAAATTTTTTACTAATTATTAATTTCACTATATTTTCTCAGGAGCAATATATTGGGGTAGTTGAGTACAATAAAATTATAAATAATCCTAATGGAACTTCATTTGCAACTCCATTTAAACTTTATTTTGACAATCAGACTTCTATATTTTACAGAGTCGATGATGCTGTTGAAATTACGGAGAAAACTAAAGAAGAAAGTGTGGATTCACAAGGAAGAATGGTTAGTAGCACCGTAATGAAAAGCAACCTTCCAAATGCGTTTTATTATACCAATGTATCAAGTGGTGATTTAATTTTCAGGGAAACGGTAGCTCAAAAATTATATTTAATTAAAGATTCGATTGAACCTATCTCATGGAAGCTTCATAATGAACGTAAAAAAATAGGTGATTATACTTGCCAAAAGGCAACAGCGCCTTTTAGAGGTAGAGAGTACACCGTGTGGTTTACTACTGAAATACCTATTTCACATGGCCCCTGGAAGCTTAGAGGATTACCAGGTTTGATATTAGAAGCTTCAGAAGCTAGTGGAAAGTATGTTTTTAAAGCTACAAAATTTAATATGAAACCAGATATTAGTGAAATTAAGGAGAAACTAAAAAAACCAGACACTAATGGTTTACAAAATATGGCCGAATATAAAAAAGCTCTAAAGGAAGCACACAAGGAGATGAGAGCAAAAATTCTAGCCTCTTTACCTAGAGGAGCAAAAATACTTGAAGGTTGTGATCGATGCCCTGATCCTAATAATAGAAACCTAGAAAGATTTGAATAATAACTCTGTAGTTTTTAAAAAGTAACTTTGAATAAGTTAAATCCAGTATTACATCTAATTTGCCTAATATGCATGTTATTAGGCAATTTTTTATGTGCTCAATCGGTCATATCAGGAAGGGTAACAGATTCGATTGCAAAGCCAGTAGTGGCAGCTAATATATTTTTAAAACAAAAAGAAAGTCAGGCTATTGTGGCTTTTGCGTATAGTAACCAAAGTGGCGATTATGTTTTAAATACCGATGAGCAAGGAGAGTTAATTTTAAGTTTTTCAGGCCTTGGATATACAACACAAAATTTCACAATCACATTACAAAAGGGATCCACGCTCCAAAAAAATGTTGTTCTAAATGCAACAACCTACGAACTCGATGAAGTAGTTATAGCCTCAGAGAAAGCAATTACCGAAAAAAAAGATACCATAGTTTTTAATGCCTCATCCTTTAAACAAGGTGAAGAAACTGTTGTGCAAGATTTACTTAAAAAATTGCCAGGAGTTGATGTTTCTGAAACCGGAACCATCAAGGTAGATGGTAGAGAAGTAGAAAAAGTAATGGTAGAAGGGGATGACTTCTTCAAAAAAGGATATAAACTCCTTACAAAAAACCTGAATGTAAATGCAATTGATAAGGTAGAGGTTTTAAGGCGATATTCTAATAACAAGCTACTTAAAGGAATAGAGGAAAGTGAAAAAGTAGCACTTAATCTTAAACTAGATGAAGATTTCAAGCGAACCTGGTTTGGTAGCATCTCACCTGGCTATGGGGTTGTTTCTGAAAACCGATATGATGTTGAAGCTATTGTTTCAAGTTTTGGAAAGAAAAACAAGTATTTTTTATTAGGAAGCTTAAATAACATAGGAGAAGACGTTACCGATGATGTACGAGGTTTAATTGATGCACAAAACTATACCGAAGAACCCGGCATGGTGGGCGAAGATCAACGGGCAAATTCTTTTATTTCATTAAGCTCAGAGGTACCTGGCTTAAAAAAGTCAAGGACAAATTTTAATAATGCCGAGCTGATTTCACTAAACTCGATTTTTAAATTATCACCAAAAGCAGATATTAAAATACTAGGGTTGTTTAATTCAGACAACAATAATTTTTTCAGGGAAGGCTTTGAAACTTTTTTATTCAATTCTACTTCGTTTACAAATACCGAAGATTATACTTTTGGAAAAGACACTAATGTCGGTTTTGGAAGAGTTGAATTAAATTATGATATTTCGGAAACTCAATTACTTGAATATGAAGGAAAGTATACAAAATCTTCTATAAATACAGATTCGCAATTGGTATTTAATGGATTAGAAAACAGAGAACGATTAGATAATACAGATCAGCTTCATGACCACATGATCAAATATAGCAATCGTTTCAAAAACAGTAAAATTTTATTGCTAACCGCTAGGTATATTAATGAGAAGAAACCTCAGGAATATAGTACCGATCAGTTTTTGTTTGACGAGCTTTTTCCAACGACACAAAATGTAAATAACATACAACAATTCAGCGAAAATGAATTTACTTATCTAGGATTTAAGGCGCATGTATTGAATCGTAAAGAAAATAAAGATTTGTTAGATTTCAGTATAGGGTATGAGTTTAGAGACGATAAATTAGTATCCGATCTTTTGCTAAAAGAAGATGAGAATCTTTTATTACAACCGCAAGAATACCAAAACAACTCAGTATATAAAGTACATGATTTGTATCTACAAGCTGGATACAGGAAAAAAATAAATGAAATTGATATTGCTGTTGACCTAGAAGCACATCAATTAGTAAACGAATTGAACAATATAGAACAAAACCAAAGTGAATCCCCTTTTTTATTAAATTCTAGAATTGATTTTAATTGGAAGATTAATGCTTCCAATAGGCTATTTGCTTTTGCCGAAAATACAAGTAGTAACGCAGGTATATCTGATGTTTATAGTAATTATCTACTTAACGGTTATAGAAATTTTTCTAGAGGAACAGGAGAGTTCAATCAACTTAACTCCAATAGAGTATTTGCAGGGTACAATTTAGGTAATTTTGGAGATCGTTTTATCGCCAATATTTCATTATCCTATATAAAAGACAATGATTTTTTGAGCACAAATTCAATCATTGCTCAGGATTTTGTGCAAACTTCAAAATTAATAATTCCAAATAGGGAGTTTTATGGGGCCAATGCTGCTTTAGACCGATATCTCAGGTTTATAAGAAATAATATTAAAGTTAAGCTGTCATATTCTTTAGGAGAATTCAAAAATATCGTAAATAATACAGAGTTAAGATCTGTAGAGAGTCAAAACTATGTTTATGGATTCGAAATTCGTTCAGGATTTCGGGGGTTTTTTAATTATCATTTTGGCACCAGTTGGAATACAACAAAAATTGAGACCACAATTTCCAATTCAGCTACACAAAATACGACTTTTCTTGATCTGTCTTTTGTGCCTAATTCTAGGTTAAACTTTCAAGTACAGTCCGAGCGGTACTTTTTTGATAATCTGGAGAATGATAATAATAGTTATTACTTTTTGGATTTTGAAGTAAACTACAAACCAAGAAATAAGGGTATAGATTTTTCTGTAATAGGAAATAATTTGCTGGATACTGAAGTTTTTAGAAATTATAGTGTAAGCGATACAAATATTTCTAGTATAGAATATCGTTTGTTACCAAGATATGTCTTACTTAAGGCGAGTTATAGGTTTTAAATTAAATACTACCTTTGGCATTACATTTGTCTTCTAGAAAGAAAGATAAACAAGTAAAGATGAATTTTTTTAGAGTAATAAGTATCAGGATTTGTGTTCTATTAGTATTTAGCACTTTTATCCAATGCGCAAGTAGTCAGAAAATGGAAAACATATCATCATCCATACTAATCAATGAACCCTATTTTCAAGAGTGGATTTCTGAAAAAGATAGTGGTTTTACGCTTTATTTTCCGATAGACGATACTTCTACCACAGTATTAAAACACGCATACTTTAAACACAAAAAAATCATACTTGTAAAGGAAGAAAATAAATCTGTCTATATAGGTCAATATACCTATCCTAAAAAAACTGATTTAATAATGAGTAGCGATCGTAAAGAAGAGTTTAAAAACGCCATACCTGCGGGTATTGAAAGAATACCTTTTAAACTCAAAGATAACGAATGCGTTATTGTATATACGAAAGATAAACAAGAAGGTGTTTTTAAAATAGAAGAGCTATCAGAAAAAAAGTTATAGCAATACACATGAAAGAAAACAATAGATGCGGTCTTTTTTAAATATCTTTTTGTTAAATATATTTTCTAACATGATGAGAGTTTTTTTGATCATACTAATATCGCTTTCATGTTCTTTTACAGCTTGTAACAGAAATAAACCGGTGAGGTTTGTTAATGATCCCGATCTAAGAATAGAACAGGGCTTTATTGAAACTAATTGTTCAAACTATGAAGAACTAGGGAAAGGTTTATGTTTGTTGTTTGATTATCCATTTATCAGCAATACCGATGTAAAGACCCTGGGAGATTTATCTCAGTATTTTCCTTTAAGTAATCTCACATTTTACCCTGCGTTTTATGTGGGTGAAGGAAGAGAACTTCCTGAAAATCCCGAATATAAAATTGCTATCCAGGCTAATAATGACAGTGTTCCAGTTATAACTAGTGATCATTACACTTTTACTATCGATGTTTTAGAGAATTATCTTTCGATTAAAAATGTTCTACCTACAGGTTCAGATTTTGATGATTCAGAATTTTGGAAATTTCAAGAAATTAAGATAAAAAGAAAGGGAGGAAACAAAGATTGTTCTATGGTGTTGGTAGATGATCTGGATTTTAAAATAAAGCAGCAATATCCGTATATAAATCCATATCACGATTACGAGAAATTGGGGCCATTATTTCAAAACACGTATATAGATGATCCCCAAATTAAAACACTCAAAGACCTATACAAGTATTATCCACTAGTAGATCATGAGCTTTCTGACTTTGAAGCGCCGCACTATACCAAGAAACTGTACTACAAGGTTGCAGTGATTCAAAATGCACTAAAAATTCCAGTTGTTGCAGATCAGGATGGGCAAATTTATGGTTTTGAAATAACGCTTAATGGAACTTATATGCTTGCTTTGAACACACGTATTGTCCAATACGAGAACGGAAAAAAGAAGTTTGTATATCCAACATTTGGAGCAGAAAAAAAGGAGTAATCCACTGTATTATTTTTCACGTATAAAAAATTGTATTTTTACAGGCATAACGATACTACCAATTGAGCGTATTTCAGAAATTATTTAAACAAACTTTTATCTACGGATTAGCAACTGTGCTTCCACGTATGTTGTCTTTTCTGTTGGTTATTGTCCATACCAAATACCTTGAAGGACCATTGTCCTATGGTCGGGTAACTATTCTGTTCTCATGGATAATTGTTTTTAATGTTATCCTTGCTTACGGAATGGAGACTTCTTTTTTTAGGTTTTTAAATCAAAATCGATATAAAAATAAGGTTGCAAGTACATCTGCAATATCGATAGTTGTTACCACTATGATTTTTGGAGTGCTGGCTTTTTTTGGTCAAGACCCTATATCATCTCTTATTGGTGTTGAAAAAGAGTTCTTGAGGTATGTAATCCTAATTTTGGTGCTTGATGCACTGGTTATTATTCCTTTTGCAGATTTGAGAGCCAAAGAGAGGCCTATTAAATATTCTGTTATTAAGATTGTCAACGTTATTATTTATGCGGGGCTCAATGTGTTTTTCCTTATTTTTTTACCAGAACTTTCAGAAAAGGTAAGATGGCTAAAACCCATATACTTTGAAAATTTTGAGATCCAATATGTGTTTTTATCTCTAGTAGTTGCAAGTGGGGTAACGTTAGTATTGATGTTGCCTTTCTATTTTAAGATTCAGTACAAATTTGATAAAGAACTTTGGCAAAAGATGATGATCTATGGAGCACCAATTTTGATTTCGGGACTGGCGTTTGCTATCAATGAGCATTTTGATAAAATATTGCTAGAGTGGATCCTGGGAGGTGAAGAAGGGTTGTTTGATTCTGGTGCTTATGCAGCATGTTATAAACTCGCACTGTTTATGACTTTGTTTGCAACAGCCTTTAGATTAGGGATCGAACCTTTCTTTTTTAGTCATGCAACAGATAAAAATGCCCCCAAAACGTATGCGGCTATTACTCAATATTTCGTGGTTTTAGGATCTGTTATTTTGTTAGGTGTTATTACGTTTTCTGACTTCCTTAAAGAATTCATGATCAAAAGCCCTGAATATTGGGAAGCCATGACCGTTGTACCCATTATTTTATTAGCAAACCTGTGTCTGGGGATTTATCACAACCTTTCTGTTTGGTATAAAATCACTGATAAAACCAAATTCGGCGCCTATATTTCGATAGTAGGAGCTATAATAACCCTTGCACTTAACTTCTTATTAATTCCAAAATACAGCTATCTAGGTTCGGCCATTGCCACGCTGGCCGCCTATAGTATAATGATGTTATTGTCTTGGTACTTCGGAAGAAAATATTACCCAATTCCCTATAACCTAAAGAAGATAACAATGTATCTTATACTATCGATCAGTTTTTCGATCCTATCTTTTTATGTTTTTGAAAGTAATTATTTGATTTCTATCCCGTTGTTACTCCTGTTTTTAGTAATTTTGTACGCCTCTGAAAAAAGAGAACTGAAACAGATTTTAAAAAAGTAAAAAGTTTAAAAAAAGACTTTCTGTCATCTCGAGCGAAGTTGAGCGGTAATGTTCCAATTTAAAAAACGTTTCGACTCCGATCAATGTGACAGGCATTTTGAAAATTAAATATGCAAATAAAAATCATTAACAGATCATCACATGATCTTCCTTATTATGAAACCATTGCCTCTGCAGGAATGGATCTAAGAGCAAATATTTCGGAATCGGTAACCCTAAAACCTCTAGAAAGAGCCATTATTAAAACAGGCCTTTTTATCGAATTGCCCGTTGGGTATGAAGCGCAAATAAGACCACGTAGTGGGTTAGCTGCAAAAAAAGGAATCACCGTACTTAATGCTCCCGGAACGATTGATGCAGATTATAGAGGAGAGATCGGAGTAATTCTGGTAAATCTTTCTAATGACAATTTTACAATCGAGAATGGAGAGCGTGTAGCGCAAATGGTGATTGCAAAACACGAACGTGCAGAGTGGGTAGCAGTAACCGAGTTATCCGAAACCTCTAGAGGTCAAGGAGGCTTTGGAAGCACAGGAGTAAAATAGGTGTGAGGTTTTGGGTAGGAAGCTTGAGGACTGAGGCTCTCGAAGTCCTATGGCCGAAGTATGAGAAACTAAAAATTGAACTTCTGGAGAGTTCTTTGTAATAAAAATTTGAAAACCCTTAATTCCCCCTTTGAAGGGGGCAAGGGGGATGTATTAACAATCAATCAAAATAAAAAACCAACATAAAGAATGAAAATTATAGTACCAATGGCCGGAAGAGGATCTAGACTTAGACCTCATACACTTACAGTTCCTAAACCATTGATTCCGGTTGCAGGAAGACCAATTGTGCATAGACTGGTATCCGATATTGCCAAAGTCTTAGGAGAACCTATCGAAGAAATTGCTTTCATATTAGGGGATCCTGCTTTTTTTGGGGAGGATGTGGTTGCTAGTTTAACCCAATTGGCAGAAAACCTTGGTGCAAAAGCGTCTATTTATAGACAAGATGAACCATTGGGCACAGGTCATGCTATTATGTGTGCCAAAGATTCTCTTTCTGGTCCTGCGGTTATAGCCTATGCAGACACCTTGATTAGAGCCGATTTTAACCTAGACAAAGAAGCAGATGCTGTGATTTGGGTAAAACAAGTAGATCAACCCGAGGCTTATGGAGTAGTACAACTGAACGATACTAATCAAATAGTAGAATTGGTAGAAAAACCGCAGGAATTTGTATCAGATTTGGCAGTAATTGGAATCTACTATTTTAAAGATGTTGCCGTTTTAAAGAACGAATTACAATATGTTCTTGATAATGACATTATTAATGGAGGAGAATACCAAATTAACGATGGGATCAAAAGAATGATGGCCAATGGGAAAGTTTTTGTAACAGGACAGGTCGATGAGTGGATGGACTGCGGTAACAAAAATGTAACTGTAGAGACGAACACAAGAATGTTAGGGTTTTTACAAAATGATGGCGAAGAATTGATCGATAAGACCGTAATTCTTGAGAACTCCACGATAACACCACCATGCTATGTAGGAGAAAATGTAGTATTAAAAAATGCAACCATAGGGCCCAACGTTTCTATTGGCGAAGGATGTGTAGTAGACAACGCAACAGTCAAAAATAGCCTTATTCAGACCAAAACTGTCATAAAAAATGCTAACTTAGACAATGCTATGATAGGAAACAATGCAGTGTATGATGGAAATTTCAAAACAGTTAGTATAGGAGATTATTCTGTTTTGGAATAATATGTGATGGGATAATAATGTTTCAATGGTTTTTATGAGTAAATATTTGAAAGAAATATGCTTTTTATTCTTGTTCTTCGGAATAGGAAATACCATTGCCTTTTCTCAGGATATAGAACCCCAGCAAGAAGTCAATATTGATGATTTGGGTGATGTTTCAGACCAGTTTCAAGAGAACTTTTTTGAAGCACTAAAGCAAAAAGCAATTACAAACTATGATAAAGCTATTGAAGCACTCGAAAAGTGTGTCGAGATAGACCCGAAACCAAGTTTTCTATATGCAGAATTAGGAAAAAATTACCTAGAACTAAAGGTATATGATCAAGCAGAAGAGAACTTTAAAAAGGTTCTTAAATCCAAACCCAACGACAAGTATGTGTTAGAGCTTTTGTATGAGGTTTATTTTCTGCAACGTAAATACAAAGAATCTGTAGATGTAGTCGAAAAATTGGTTGTTTTTAATTCTATGTTCAAGGAGCAATTAGCCAATCTGTATTTTCTAGAAAAGCGATACGATGATGCATTAGAAATATTAGATGAACTTAATGAAGAATATGGCGTTGATGCATACCGGGATCAGCTTCGTAAAAAAATTGCTTCAAAAATTACAAATCCCAATAGCAGAATCGCTATCCTTGAAAAAAAGATAAAAGAAAACCCAAAATCAGAGCAGAACTATCTTAATCTGATTTATATCTATAGCCAGAGTAATCAAAAGGAAAAAGCCTTTGAGATGGCTAAATTATTACTAAAGAAAAACCCAAAATCAGAATTAGTGCATCTGGCCCTGTATAAGTTTTATCTTGAAGATAATAAAGTCGATAAGGCGATCAATTCAATGAAAATTGCACTACAAAGCACTAAAATAAATACAGAATCCAAATACAAGGTGATTAATGATTTCTTGCCGTTTCTTAATAAAAATCCACAATACGAATCCCAATTGACAAAAATTATGACCTTGGTTGCCGAAGGGAAGGATAATGCTAAGGTTTTTACTGAATTAGGGCATTTTTACTATAAAAAAGACCGAAAAGAACAAGCCCTTAACTTCTATGAAAGAGGTATAAAAAGTAATGCCAGTGATTTTGGACTTTTAAAAAGAATTCTACTGCTTCAACTAGATCTGAAACGATATGAAAAAGCAGAAATAGGAAGTCTGTTAGCTTTAGAAATGTATCCGGCACAACCTATTTTTTATCTGGCAAACGGGGTTTCACTTATTAATTTAGATAAATCCCAAGAAGCTATAGAAATCCTTACACAAGGGATCGATTATGTAATAGATGATCAAAAAATGGAGTCCGATTTTTATAAGCAAATTAGTGCTGCATATCAAAAACTTGGTGATGCCACAAAGGCTTCAGAATATCAACAAAAAGCAATTCAACTTCAGAAAAATCATAACGGATAATGAACAGGATATACTATCTATTATGTTTTTCTTTGATTGTATTGAGTTCTTGTAAAGGAACCAAAACAACAACGGGAGCTAGAATAAAGAGATTAAGTGCCGAAAAGATAATCGCTAATCACTATAATAGGTCATTTAATTTTGAAACACTTAATGCCAGGGTAAAAATAAGGTATGACGATGGCAAAAACTCATACAGCCCCTCTGCTACTTTGCGTATAGAAAAAGACAAAACAATTTGGGTGAGCGTAAAGATGTTGGGGATCACATTGGCAAAAGCCCTGATCACTCCAGAAAAAGTAAGTTACTACGAAAAAATCGATAACACCTATTTTGAGGGAGATTTTAAGGGACTTAGTGAGTGGTTAGGTACCGATGAACTTGACTACGACAAAGTACAGCAAATGCTTGTGGGGCAGGCGCTATTTAATTTGAGGGATGATACCTACAAATCATCAATTTCAGAGTTGGGATACCAGCTTCAACCCAAATCAGAATTAGCGTTATTTGAAAGGTTGTTTTTAATACACCCGGATAGTTTTAAAATGGCGGCTCAGCAACTTAAACAATCGATAGAGAACAGAAATCTTAGGATCGATTATCGCAGTTACCAAAAGATAGGGAATCAGGATTTTCCGAAAGAAATTAACATTGAAGCGATGCAAGGAAATGCGAAAACAACAATTGGGATAGAATATAGGGCCGTAGATTACAATGCGCGCGTAAGTTTTCCGTTTAGAATACCATCAGGATATAAGGAGATTACCATTCAATGAGGTTTTTGAAAGTAACATATGTTATCGGGTTATTATTGATTTGTGCACCATCTTTTTCGCAAAGCGCAAAACAACAACAGCTCGAAGAAGAACGACAGCGACTTCGAGAAGAGATTGTACAAATGAAAAAGTTGCGCGAGGACAATAAGCTAAAGGAACGTTCTGTTCTGGATGAAGTAGAAACGATTAACTCTCAAATAAGCACACGAGAAAATCTTATAAAAATTACCAATCAACAGGCTAATTTGTTAACTCGTGAGATCAATGTTAACTTTAAAAAAATAGATGTTTATCGCACAGAACTCAAAACGCTCAAAGAAGATTATGCCAAGATGATTAAAAAATCATATAAAAGTAAATCACATCAGAGCCGAATAATGTTCTTACTTTCTTCCTCAGATTTTGCGCAAGCGTATAAGCGTTTGCAATATATGAAACAATATAATGAGCATCGTAAAGAGCAAGCAGATCGTATAGAGAGCAATACGCTAGAACTTCAGAAATTAAATAGGGATTTGTCTCGACAAAAGGAAGATAAAGAAACGTTGGTTGTCGAAAATCGCGAAGCGCAGGAAAAATTAAAAGAAGAGAAGAAAGAACAACAAATTTTAATGGCTTCTATACGCAAAAAGCAAGGAACCTATACCAAGCAGATCAAACAAAAAGAAGAGCAGGCCAGTGCTATCGATAAAGCAATAGAGAAGTTAATTCGAGAAGCCATTGCCAAAGCCAATAAAAAAGCAGGTAAAAAGGTAACCAAAAAAGGATCCGCCACTACCTTTGCATTAACAGCCGAAGCCAAAATACTGGCAGATAATTTTACATCAAACAAAGGAAAACTACCATGGCCGGTGGGAACGGGTAGAGTGACCAAAAAATTTGGTCGACAACCACATCCTACGCTTCCAAATATACAAATCAATAGCAGTGGTGTAGAAATCGAAACCAGAAAAGGAGAAAAGGCCAGAACCATTTTTGAAGGCGAAGTAATTGCGATACAAAAACTAAAAGGTGCTAGTCGTCTCGTACAGATAAGGCATGGTAATTATATCACTACCTATTATAATATAGAGAATATCACGGTTAAAGAAGGTCAAAAAGTGAGTACAAAGCAATCTATAGGCGAAGTACGAGTGAATCCCACCACAGGAAGAGCGATTATGAAATTTTTGATCTACCAAAATGCCAAAAGATTGAATCCGCAAAGCTGGATTTATAGGATGTAATTAGTAAGAAGATGATATTCAAAAAATATATGATAGGGATTATGGTGTTGCTCCTAATATCAGGCATCATGTATTTGTTTTTTGCAAATCCTTCTCAAATCAACGAAGTTCAACCAAAATATCCTGATTATGTTGGTGAAATATATATAGATAAGGCTACACGAACCACTGGATTCTCTCTTTGTAAAGATGAGAATAAACCTCACGGATTTTACAGTAGTGCTGCTCCTCATATATATAAGAAGAATAAATTAGCATTTAAAGAGTTTATTGCGCAACAATATCAAAATAGAAATAGGGATGATAATGGTTACCTAAACCTAAGATTTCATATAAATTGTCGAGATGAAACAGGTAATCTAATAATTAATGAATTGAATGCAGACCTTGAACCATCAAATTTGAACGCTACTTTGGTAGAACAACTTGTAGATTTGTCGATGAGAAGCGAAAATTGGCGTACAGCAAATCACCCTACGCTTAATTACTACATGTATTTAATCTTTAAAATCGAAAATGGAAATGTTACAGAGATACTTCCTTAGTGTTTTTATAGTTTTGTTTTTGCTTTCTTGTAACAACAAGAAGTTGAAGGAACCATCAGAAGAAGCCAAAATACTTTCTAAGAAAATATTCGATGATGAACGAGCAAAACATGACTTTAATGGGCCATACCAGGGAACACACTTGGCTATGAAATTATTGGATAGTATTCTTACCCTTGATCCTAATAATTGTGAAGCCCTAAGAGAATATTCTGTACCTTATCTTAAAAGAGGAATGCCTCATAAATGGAAACCTCTGTTTGATAAAGCGGTGGCATGTGATCCAAAAACATGGCAACCATGGCGAGGGTATTTGTATTTATGGTTTTATAGAGATTATAACAAAGCAATTCAAGACTTTGATGCCAGTGATAACCTTACTCCAAATTTTGTAGATTCACCTCAAGGCCATAGTGTTGATTATTGGAGAGGTATTGCATATTTAGGCCTAAAAGATTATAAGAATGCAGCACATTATTTTAATACTCATATTACTAAAGTAAGCGAGGATTCTGGTGAGGACTGGGTAGAGCCCAGTGCATTTTTATATTTGGGTATAACGTACTTTGAAGATTCTAAATTCAAAAAGGCCAGAATTAATATAGAAAAAGCATTACAGTATTTCCAAAATGTATCTGCTGATAGTTATTATTACAGGGCTTTGTTATATTTGCAAGAAGGGGAGTATCATGAAGCTATTGCATCAATTAATAAAGCAATCGATGATTATAAGAATGGATATTATAGTAAACGGGCGTATGTTGAAGAAATCAGGCAAATATATCCTCAACAATTATCAAGGGTCAAAAAATTAATCGCAGACCGTATGGTTAAAAATAAGTAGTGAGAAATTTTAAATGAGCCCAATTAGACTTTTAATTCATATTGCGGTAAACTCGCAACATCTGGGTATTCTTGATCATCATAATATCGAATTCTTATAAAAATTGCGATAGCCAGAATTAACCCGACTAACGTTATGATAAGCGAGAAGATAAGATTTTTACCTCTTTTCATTTCAACGAATTTCCATTCATTTGAAGATATAAAAAAGCAACGAAATTTTTTTCTTTTCTTCAGATTTTAAGATAGTTTTAGGTAAAATGAAGTTAGATGAATAATGCCCTTAGCTCTGTAGCATCATCGGGTTTCATTTTACCGGCAAGAACCAAACTAAGTTGTTTGCGTCGCAATGCAGCATCGTAACGTTCTTTTTCTAGATCGGTCTGAGGAATGATAGGAGGGACCGCAACAGGGTTTCCAGCTTCGTTTACCGCAACAAAAGTATAAATAGCCTCGTTTGCTTTGGTTTTATGACCACTCTGGCGATCTTCTACCCAAACATCAATAAATACTTCCATCGATGAGGTAAAAGCTCTGGATACTTTTGCCTCTACGGTTACTACACTTCCCAGAGGGATAGGTTTGTTAAATGCCACGTGATTTACAGAAGCGGTAACCACAACCCTTCTCGAGTGCCTTCCTGCTGCAATACCAGCGGCACGATCCATACGAGCTAATAACTCACCACCAAATAGATTGTTTAAAGAATTGGTCTCTCCTGTAAGTACAAAATCGGTAAGTATGGCTAGAGATTCTGATGGGTGTCTGGCTTTCATAAACTAAATAATTTTCGGCAAAGATAATCACGTAAGAATAACTAACACTATGCTGTTTAATAAAAATGATAGAACTAAACAGTGAAAAGTATTAGAAATAATGAACGATAAGACGTTTTTTTTGAAAGAAAAATTTTAGAATACTATTGTTCCTGAACCAATAACCAAGCTCTTGGACTTTGCTCTTTTTTGATTTTACGCAGCGCTTGTAATGCTTGCAGACGATCAGCGTAGCTTTGATAAACCACTTGATGAAGACCATACTTATTTACCCCAATATGGCGGGCATCAAAACCTTGGGCTTTGAGTTTCTTTACTCTTTTATCTGCATTAGACGCAATTCTGAAAGCTCCCGCAACGATATGATATTTTCCCGATACCGTTTCAGATTCTTCGATTGCTGTACTAGTTGATTCTTCTTTTATGAGGTTCAGATTAACGGCAGGCAAGGGGCTTGTAATCTCAAAAGTAGCCTCCTGAATTCTGTTTTCGATTTCGGCATTCGCTTCTTTCCACTCCCGGTTATTATAACTTATCGTGTTATCGCTAATCTGTTTTAATCCGAAAAAACCACCGATTCCTAATACAATAGCTACGGTTGCTGCATATTGCAAATAAGGGCGTTCACGACGTTTTTCGGGAGTAAAGGCTAGCGGTGCTGTTTCTTCAATAGCTTCAACCTCTTCTTTATATTCTTCACGCTTTATAGTAACTTCTCTCTTGATTACTGGTGATACAAAAGTAGTTAACCCAAAAGCTTCAGTAAGATAGTTTACCTCTTGTAATGGCTCAAACTGTAATGTATCTTCTACAGAAGTAAAGAATGCACCTATATTTTCTAGTTCAATACGTTGTCCTTGAGCCATTTTTTCGTTAAGAGTCAAAACATAACGCTGAATCTTGGCTACCGCATCGGTATAGGAGATATTTTCTGCAGAAGCAACATAATTTGCCAACAAACCATCATTATTCTGTAATTGGCGGTTAAAAGAAATTAGCTTTTTTGGAGGGAAAAACGAATGGGTAGCTTCTTGAATAATCGCAGGCTGACGTCTTGTTAAAAACGCACCAAAACCTGGTAAGATTACACATTCATACCTATATAATAATTCGCTTATGTATTTTGCAGTATTGTTCATTTACCCCCTTATAAAATATACTGCCCAGGCAGTGTGTGGTTAGTTAAACCAAAGGTATGAAAAAATGAAAATGGTAAAAACAATAGCGAGTTAATTTATCAACAGTTTTGATTTTTTTTGTTTCTTGCGCTGATATACAAAATATTACATGAAGATTGAAAAACTTATTGCGTTACTTACCCTTAAAAAAGCGGCAAATCTGGGGGATAGTTCTATCAAAAAACTAATTCGTGAAGTAGGTTCTGCAGAACTAGTGCTTTCTGAAAAAGTTAATAATCTTCTCAAAATTGATGGGATAGGAGCAGTAAAAATAAAAGATCTGCATAATCCTGATCATCATAGGGCTGTCGAAAATGAATTGAAGTTTATAGAGGAAAACAAGATTAATTTTTGGGGGTATGATGAAGCCAATTATCCCCAAAAATTGAAACATTGCATCGATGGTCCTGTGGTATTATTTGGCCAAGGAAACATTGACTTAAAAAACCGAAAAATCCTGAGTATTGTGGGTACTCGACAGGTAACAAGGTACGGAGTCCAGTTTTGTGAAGAGTTGATCGAGACACTTGCTCCCATCGATCCAATTATTGTTTCTGGTTTTGCCTACGGAGTCGATATTACAGCACAACGAGCAGCGGTAAAACACGGTTTACAAACTATAGGTTGTCTTGCACACGGTTTAAATCAAATATACCCCAAAGCACACAAAAAATATGTGGCACAAATTGAAGAGAATGGTGGGTTTTTTACAGATTTTTGGAGTACAGATGCCTTTGATCGCAAAAATTTCCTGGGGCGCAATCGCATTATCGCAGGGCTTAGTGAAGCTACCGTTGTCATTGAAAGCGCAGACAAAGGAGGGTCTCTTGTAACTGCAGATATAGCCAACTCTTATAATCGAGATGTGTTTGCTGTACCTGGTCGAGCTAATGACCCTTTGAGCAAAGGGTGTAATATGTTGATCAAAACGCAACGAGCACACATGCTCACCAGTGCAGCTGATCTAATTTATATGCTTAATTGGGAACTAGAAGAAAAGCAACAACCAGTAGTGCAAAAGAAGCTATTTGTAGAACTCGAGGGAGACGAAAAGAAAATTTATAATTTCTTAAATAGTAATGGAAAAGAAGTATTAGATACCATTGCCCTACAATGTCAGATTCCAACTTTTAAAGCTGCCTCGGTTTTATTAAATATGGAGTTGAAAGGTGTAATCAAACCTTTGCCGGGAAAATTGTTTGAGGTAGTTTGACTAGCTTTTGTACGGAATTTTTATGTACAAAATTGAATAGTACGGATATTTTACGTACATTCGAATTAAATAAAGAACGCTACGCAATGAAAACATTATCTAAAACATCTGGTAAGACTAGGTTCGATACTAGACTATCAGTACAACAAAAAGAATTATTTGAAAGAGCCGCAGCTCTTGGTGGATATGGAAGTTTAACTGATTTCGTTCTTAAAACAGTTCAAAAAAAAGCGAAAGAGATTATTAAGGAGAGTGAAACGATATTAGCATCTAAAAGAGATAGTGAAATATTTTTTGACGCCTTAATGAATCCAGAATCTCCAAATGAAGCTTTGAAAAATGCAGCCAAAAAGTATAGGGAGGAAAATAAATAATGTCATTACAAACAGAAAACCTTAAATCTTCTCATTATCGTAAAGACTTTTACAGCGGTAAAGAATTATTGGACAATTATATTAAGAAGCAAGCTAATCAAGACATCAAAAAGAAACTATCTGTTTGTTTTGTAATTACTGAAAATGAAGACAAGAAAGAGAAAGTAAAGGGATACTATACACTTTCTAATTCAGGTGTTTCTCGAGAAATGATTCCTGGAAATTATCAAAAGAAATTTCCAAAATCGTATAAGACAATTCCGGTAACTCTATTAGGAAGACTTGCTCGGGATAGGCAATATAATGTTGAAAGGGCGGGAGAGTTTTTGTTAATGGACGCACTATATAAATGTCATTTGGCAGCAAAAGAGATTGCTTCATTTGCAGTGGTGGTAGATCCCATCGATGAAGAGGCAGAATCCTTTTATGAAAAATATGGTTTCATGTTTTTACCGGATAGTAAAAAGATGTTTTTATCAATGAAAACTATTGATCAACTTTTTAGTTAGTAATCTACAAGCCAGAAATCTGTTTAAGGTTGTTTAAAATGTTATCTGTAAAAAAATTGCTCCTTAATGATCTTGTTATTGTCAACTTCGTAAATAATAATTTCATCAATACGTACATTTTGTTCATTTTTTAAAAGTACATCTGTAATCATATGGATCGTGAAATGATGCTTACTTATTAAGGGTTCAGAGACTTCAAAATGATTCCATTTTTTGATATTAGAGAGAAATCTTTTCTCTTTGACCATCATCGCTTTTAATCCAAATACAGATCGTTCTTTATACAACTCAGGTTCCTGATTTATTGCATCTATGGTAAACAATTGTTCCTGAGCTTCTAAAAACCGTTTTTCTCGCAGTAATGCTACTAACTGATGTGCTATGGTTTTTATCATGATTTGTCTTTTTTAAAATAAGAAGGCTTCCATATTAGGTTTCCAAAGATGATCCTAAACCGATCTTTCCAGGTTCTGCATCGTTTCACATCATTCCAGATGTTTTGATATTCAATAAAATTGATGGTAATGGGATTATTAGAATTAATATTTTTGGTTAAACCGTATATCACTTTCTCTTCTTCCCTTTGAAAGGTTCCAAATAATTTATCCCAAAGGATTAGAATACCTCCGTAGTTTTTGTCAAGATATTTGTGATTAGAACCATGATGTACTCTATGAACTGAAGGTGTATTAAAAACCTCGTCAAGCCAACCTAGTTTAATAATACGTTCGGTATGGATCCAGGTTTGATATTGTGCCACAAACACCAGGGATATAATCGCCTGAAAAGAGTTGAATCCAATAAGGATCATGGGGATTAGAAAGATCCACTCAATGACACTTTCAATAATACTTAAGCGCATCGAAATCGTAAGGTTATAATCTTCAGAAGAGTGATGCACACTATGGTTTGCCCACAAAATGCGATGTTCATGCTCGATGCGATGCATCCAATAATATGTAAAATCGGCTGCAAGTAACCCTAATACCCAAGTCCAGCCATTCATTGGGATTTCTAATGGAGTAAGATGATAAAATGGTAACAGACAAATAAGCCCGATAGAACCAAAAATCGTTTTCTCTAATAATTGCCCTAGAAAAAAGATAATGATGTTTGCTCCGGTATCTTTCCATCGTCTTTCTTTGGTGGCAAAAAGATCTAGAAAAATTTCAAATGTGACAAGTGAAATGTTGATGATAAAGAAGTAACCAATATAGGTTAAAATCTTGGAGGTTTCAAAAAGCGCGATAATTTCTTCTACGTTCATTTCGCCATTATTTTTTATTTGGTAAAAAGTATAAAAACCAGAAGAACCATAACAGGTTTAATAGATCCCACAAAGATCCTTGGCCTTGAAAATAATCAATTACATATAGGAATTTATAGAAACCAACAAATCCTAAAATCCCCAGGTACCAATGTTTTTGAAATGTAGTATTGCTCATATTTCTGGTTATGAGGCAAAAGTAATCTCAATACTGGTCGCAATGTTTGTCAATTTTGGACAATCTGCTATTGAACAGGAATATAGATTTCGGTAAGTAATTCGTCCAGGGGAGTGTCTTTCTCATCATTCAGAAAAAATTCTAGAGTAGGTTTATCTTCTAATTCTAGATGTATATCTGTTAACCAGTTAGAGTAGATATAATCATAGGTGAGTAACGAGTTTTCATGACTGCCTTTATGCAGAAATTTGGCATATTTTTGGGGCGTAATGGTTTTAGTTCTAAAGAGTGCTTTCGGTTCAAATTTTAAAGGAGTTTCTACTACAATACCGGCATTATATCGACAATTTAGGCTATCAGTGATCTCATTGTCATCTAATATCTCTGCAAGAAATATACTGTCATCATCTATCAACTTCTTTTTAAAAGCATACTCCATGAGCTGTTTCCAGACTTGTTTTATAGCCTTAATATCTTCAAAAGAACCTTGATATGTCAAATATAGAATTTCAAAACTGGGGAGCTCTTCAATTTCAAATGCAGGAGAAGGTTTTTGACTACTTTTATTTTCAGCTATTGCTTTTCGAATTATTTGCTGTTTGAGTTCTTGTGTTTCTCTAAATTGAGAAGGAGCACAATTAAATTGATTTTTGAAGGCTTTACTGAAAGCTGCAATATCACTATAACCAACCTCAAAAGCAATGTCTGAAATCGTATTATCTGAATATTTAAGATATTGGGCAGCTTTTTCTAGTTTTATTCGTTTTATGTATTTTCCGATAGTTTCATGGTGCAAGGCAAGAAAAATTCGATTAATGTTTCTGTAGGAGTAATACGAAACCTCTTCTATGTCCTTAATAGAAATATCCTCCTTAAATTTTTGATCCAAAAAGTCGAGTAAAGATTTATATCGATCAAGTTGTGTGGGATTGCCCATAAATATTTCTTTTATGAAAGGTAAGAATCCAGGAATAAAATACTATTGTCAATTTTGGACAATTATCATTGAGCTATTTTAAAATCTCTTCGACTACGGGAAGCATTTTTTCTACCCATAAGTTATACTGATAGCCACTAGGGTGTAAATTATCATCCGCAAGCGCATTATCTGAAGCCCCAAGGTTTCTGGAAATTGTAGTAACATCAACAAAAGCTACCTCGATATCTGTACAGCGCTGTTGTATGTATGCATTATAATTATCAAGTTCGTTGGCTATCATTTCACTGTTATTTAATCCAAAAGGAGTAACGCCATAATCTGGTATTGAAACCACCATTACCTTTTTATTAGATTGGGCCAAATCAATAGCAATATCAAGTAACCTATCAAACTCTTCCTGAAACTTTGAAAAACTACCCCCTTGGAATTGATTATTCACCCCAATAAGCAAGGAGACTAGATCATGATTCGACGGTGATTGTTCTTGTATGGCGTTTAATAAATTGCCGGTGGTCCATCCTGTTCTTGCAATAACTGTAAGTTTTTCAATTCTTCTTTTAGAAGCTTTTGTAGCATTTTTTAACTGAAACGGCCAACTTTCTGCTTGTTCAACCCCTTGGCCAATGGTGTACGAATCTCCTAATGCTAGAAACGAAAAAGTCTTTACCTGATCATTTTCTAACTCACTTTCAGGCTCAGCTGTTGTCGATTCAGAATTGGATGAACAACAGCAAAACAACAACAATATCCCTGATAAAAAAATAAATGCTTTTTTGGTCATACCAAACGGGTTAAATTCATAAATGATAGTTAGTGTTTTTAATCTAGATCAAATTGGAGGTTTTTCACAATAAAATTACTCTTTTTAATTCCCTAACTGCTTTTTCATATGTTCCAAAAACTCATCCATTTTTTGATGTACTACTTGTATGGCTTTTAATGGTCGAACCATTACTTTAATATCCTTCAATTTACCTTCACTATCAAAAGTAAGCATATCTACGCCTTCTACGGTAACTCCATCAATTACTGTAGTAAACTCAAGAATGCTATGTTGGTTATTGCTTACTTCGCGCACATATTTAAAATGGTCATTGGCAATAATACTGGCAGCTGCTGTAAGATAAATGCTTACAATTTTCTTGCCTTTTTGTGGTGTCCACACTACAGGCGAATGTAATACCGCATCATCTGCGATAAGATCGCCTAACCTAGATGTGTCTCTATTACTTACAAATTGATGCCATAGGGCTAGTTCTTTTTTATTATCCATGGTATGATTGTTTTAGATAAATGATTTATAATATGGCTATAAGGCAAATATTTTATTTGAAAAGTTTAATATATTCGGGAAACCAATATTGTTTTCCTCTTTTTGCTCTTGTCAATTCCTTTAATATATCTAGTTGTTCTAGTTTTGAAATCAATTTATAAGTTGAAGGCATCGATAATCCTGTAATTGAACTAACCTTGTTTGCATCAATAAGGGGATGCTTATACATATGTATTATTACAGTTCTTCCATTATTGGTTCTACTACCTAGTTTTTGTAGTTTTTCGTCGACATCCTTTTGAAGTTTAAGAATTCTATCAAATGTTTCAATACTACTTTTAGCGGTTTCAATTACGCCAACCAGGAAAAATCTGAACCATTGTTGAATATCCCCCTTTTCCCTAACTCTCATCAAATTATCATAATATAAAGTTCTATTTCTCTCAAAAAAGTCGGATAGGTATAGTATGGGTCTTTTTAAAATTTCTTTTTCCACTAGATAGAGTGTTATCATTAATCTGCCAACTCTTCCATTCCCATCTAAAAATGGGTGAATTGTTTCAAATTGATAATGAATAAGTGCGATTTTTAAAAGATCTGGGAATTTAAATTCTTCATTATGAGCAAACTTTTCTAAATCACTCATTAATTCTGAAACTTCTGTAGTATGTGGAGGAATAAAAATTGCATCTGATATAGAAGCACCACCTATCCAGTTTTGGCTAGTTCGAAACTCTCCTGGTATTTTATGCTTACCTCTTACACCCTGAAGAAGAATTTTATGGGTTTGTTTAATCAACCTTGAGGAGAATGGTGTTTTATCAAGCGATTTAATAGCGGTTCTTAGTGCTTCAATATAATTTTGAACTTCTTCCCAGTCGTCCCTTTTTTCTTCAGAAACGTCGGATCTGCTTTTTAGAGCATCTTCAATATTTGTTTTTGTTCCTTCAATTTTACTCGATTGTGTTGCTTCTTTTAGTACATGCATACTAATGAATAGATCTATATTTGGAATATATTCCGAATACATGTCTAATCGGCCTAATTGACGATCCGCTTTACTCAATAAATCAATAACATCTATGTCATCCAATGTCCATTGTCTATTTATTGGATCTGGAGAGAAACTTTTATAAGTTCCTTGATTTATGTAATATCCGGATTTAAAGTTTTTCATGATATTTTAATAGAAAACAAGTGCTATTTAACAAAAATAGAAAAAACTTAATTAACAGGGATAGCTATTTAATAAAATAGATAAAAAACTTAACAAGAAGATGTTTTTTCACAGAATAGAGAGTTTATTGCAGAATCCCAGCACAAACTTTTAATCTCAGGATTTTTTTCACAGAGGCTATAACTTGCTTATGATATTCTGGATCCTTTTTGATTTCTTCAAGGATAGAATTCATAGTTTTTCTCTCGTTTTGTGGCATCAATATCATATCGCACCCTGCTTTTGAAGCTAGAAGCGGTGCATTGTCCAAAATAGTAACTGCTTTCATGATATTCAAGGCATCAGAGATTACAATTCCTTCAAAACACATTCCGTCTTTTAATAAGTCGGTAATGATTCTTCTTGAGCAACTGGATGGCAAACCGTCGGTTCCAAAAGTATCATTGTTCACCACCGTAATATGCGCCACCATAATAGATAATACACCATCGGCTATAATGGGTTTGTAGTTATCGATTTCTTGTAAGGGTCCATCGATATATACGCTTTGTTTGTGCGTATCACCTTTTACCAATCCATGGCCCGGAAAGTGTTTGGCGGTTGCAATAATACCTCCTTCTTGGGTACATTTTATAAAGCGATTGGCAAGATTAATCACAGAATCTTTATTGTTTCCGTAGCTGCGAGATTTGATGGCTTCATTTGTCGGGCTAATATCCAGAACAGGTGCAAAATTATGATGCACGCCAATTTCTTTAAGTTCCTTGTTAATGATGTTGACCACAGAATCTGATTGTGCATCGGTTTTAATATCGATGGTCTTACCTACATTTTGCGCTCCTTTAATTCTGCTGGCAAATAGGCTAGGTTCTGCATCCATACTAAAAATGAGAGGTAAAGTTTTATTTTCCTCTGAAATGCTATTAAGCTCATTGATCGTTTGCGAATGTGCCTTTTTGCTGCCTTTTAGAAAAACTACCCCGCCAATAATATCATCTTTGGCCATTTTTTTTACGGTAGCTTCAGATTTTCCAAGTTCTCCTGTGCAACTTATGATCATCTGCGCCACTTTTTGCTTTTCTGTCAATGAGTTAAAAATGGAATCTACAGTATGGTCTAAAGTGGGATTATAGGAATAAAAATCGTCTAAGCTAAATTTTGAGTTTTGCGCCTGGCTAAAGAAACAGAGGGTTAAAAATAGTATAAGTGTAACAGGTAATTTTTTTTTAAACAGGAATTCAAAATGTAACATTTACTTTCTATTATTAGTATTCCCTCTACTTGGGGAGAGGGCTAGGGTGAGGGGAATTCAAAAAACACCCTCAACTTAATCCTCTCTCAAGGGAGAAGAGATTTTTTTAATTAACTCGTAATAGGTACACCATTAAGTTGTCCCCACTCACTCCAGGAACCATCGTACACCGATACATTATTGTATCCTGCTAGTTCTGCAGCTAACATGATGATGCAGGCAGTAATTCCCGAACCGCAAGTAAAGATCAGTTTTTTATTTTCAATATTAAAATCTGCGAGGATTTCTTTTAGCTCATTTGTCGATAGCATTTTACCGCCATGTTGCACTCGAGCATAATGTAAATTCATAGAATTTGGAATATGCCCCCCCTTAAGATCATCTCTTGGTTCGGGTTCCTGTGCCTCAAACCTGCCAGGTGATCGGGCATCTAGAATCAAAATGTTGTTGTTGTTTATTGAATTGAGAACCTTTTCTGAATTTACTACCAATTTTGGTTGATAAGCGGCATTAAAATTACCTCGCGGATATTTATTTTCATCAGTCGCCGTTTCACAAGGGAGATCTGCTTGTTGCCAAGCCGGGAAACCACCGTCAAGCACAGCTACCTGTTTGTACCCCATAGTTTTAAACATCCACCATACTCTGGGACTCGAATAAATGCCAAGTTTATCATAAACGACAATTTTATGATTCGAATTGATACCAAGGTTTCTGCAAGCTTCTTCAAAATCTTTTGCCGAAGGAAGCATGTTTGGAATATCGGTGCTTTTATCAGAAAAGGTCTTCTTAATATCAAAAAAACGAGCATTTTTTATTTTTAGGTTAGAAATATCTTCACCACCTTTTGAAGCCACTTTTTTGATAGTGGCATCCAGGATTATCAAATCAGGATGATTAATATAGTTCTGAAGCCAGGAGGTAGTTACTAATGGAGTGTTGATTTCTAATTCTTTCATGAGGTTGGTCTATGCATTGATCTGGAATTTATCAAGTAATCGATTAGATCTGTGTTGTAATTTTTTCTTGAAATAGGTGCTTCCGCCCATAACTTTTCCTTTCCAACCCATGGCTTGCGAAGCCCATCTTTTTAAGCTATAATGATCCGTATGTTTTATGATTTTACCGTCTTTGAATTCGAAAGAGGCATTAACTCGATTAAGAACAGGTCTTTTTCTTTCACCAAAAGAATATCGGGCTTCCCAATATACTGATCCGTTGGTATCCTCAATCTTTATATCCGAAAATATAGCCGTGAGATCTTTTCCATTTTCGCAAAGCCAATACCACATTTTTTTGGCTTTATCGGCTTTTAGTTTTCCGAAGATTGGATCCTGAAAAACAATATCATCATGATAGCAAGTCATCATGGTATCAACATCATGATCATTTAATGCAGTATAAAAAGTTTGGATAAGCTCTTTCATAAATTATATATTAGCGATCAGGAAGGTATAAATTTATCAAGCATTCGGTTGGTTTGTTGCATTAATTTTTTCTTAAAAAATCCGGTACCGCCTAATAATTTCCCTTTCCAGCCTATTGCTTGTGATGCCCATTGATGTAAATTAAAATAATCGGTATGTTTTATGATTTTACCGTCTTTAAATTCGAATTGGGCATCAATTTTATTATGAATCGACCTTCCTGTTTTGCTGAAAGTATACCAAGCCTCCCAATGTGCAGATCCGTTTTGATCGTTGGCTTCAACTTTTGAAAATTCAACTTTGAGATCCTTTCCATTTTTACAAAGCATGCGCCACATATTTTTGGCACGATCTCCCTTAAGGATGCCAAAACCTGGATCTTCAAAAACGATATCGTCATGATAACATGATATCATAGTATCGGCATCTCGATTATTTAAACCAGTATAAAATTTTTCAATTAGTTCTTTCATTTATGTGCGAATTAAAGTAATCCTGAAAATAAGAATAATGTTCTTTGATAAGGTTAGCTTTTAGATATAAATTTCTAAAAACTTTAGTACTAACCTCTCAAAGCGAAGCACAATCAACCCTAAAATCTAATCTAGTCCAGTTTTTCGGCTAATTTTTTGAATACTTTTTTTGGATTTTTGTTTTCATACAAGATATCATGCACAGCATCAATAATAGGAGTTCGGGTGGCTGTTGTGGCGTCTAATTCGTAAGCCGTTTTGGCGGCATAATACCCTTCAGCCACCATATTCATTTCCATCTGGGCACTTTTTACGGTATAGCCTTTCCCAATCATATTACCAAACATGCGATTACGAGAAAAAATCGAATATCCTGTTACCAACAAATCACCCAGGTATGCCGAATTGTTGATGTTACGTTTCATTTTGTGTACATTTTTGATAAAACGTTTCATTTCGCGAATAGCATTGCTCATCAACACACTCTGAAAGTTATCTCCGTATCCTAAACCGTGAGCAATTCCTGCTGCAACAGCGTAGATGTTTTTCAGCACCGCGGCATATTCGGTACCAATAATATCATCACTGGTTTTACATTTGATGTAGTAGCTGCTTAAACGATCGGCAATGATTTTGGCTTTTTCTTCATCGTTAGAAGCTATGGTAAGATAAGAGAGGCGTTCTAGTGCAACCTCTTCTGCATGACAAGGGCCAGTAATTACGCCAATATTATTAAAAGGAATATCATACTCATCATGAAAATGTTCCCCCACAATTAATCCTGTTTCGGGCACGATCCCCTTGATTGCCGAAAAAATAACTTTGTCATTTAGAGAAACCGTAAGTTTTTCTAGTTCACTATGCAAGAAGGCCGAAGGAATAGCAAAAATCAAATAATCGGCATATTCAACAGCTTCATTAATATCGTTGGTAAGTTTTAGTTGTTCTAACTTAAACTCTACAGAACTTAGATAATTAGGGTTGTGTTGTTGTCTTTTTAAATGTTCGAGTGCATATACACTGCGCATGTACCAACCCACCTCATCCAGATTTTCGGTAAGCATTTTTACAAGAGCTGTAGCCCAACTACCTCCGCCAAGAACGGCAAATTTTAATTTTTTTTCCATTGAAAAGATTATGAGCTCAAAAATAAGTAAAATACATTTCAAATTAAAAACTTGATAATCAGTTTATTAAAATTTTGGCACGTGTTTTGGTTTTGATAATTGAAATTGAAAACACACAGTTTATGAAAACGCTAAAATTACTTTCGTTTATTTTATTTGGGTCTATGTTATTAACCTCTTGTGTTGCCGAGGTGATTGTTGATGAAGATGTTTTTATCGAAGAATCCGGTATTAGTTTGAATTCATTACTAAACTCATACGAGATTTGGTATGTCGATATAGAACGCACCAGTGGTAACGGAGAGATTCCTTTTTTACAAAAAGCGTTTACAGTTTCTTTTAAAAATGGAACATTTTATGCCAACAACAATCTGGTAGGAATGGGAAGTAATGGTAACGGTTTTGGATTGGATGTAGGGTTTTATGATGCCTATAACATGACCGTGGATATTGATCATGATATTGATGGAGTATATAGACTTGCGGTATCACAATTGTCGAGTAACCAAATCGAGGTATACGACGGTGTAACGAATACTAGTTACTATTTAATTGGTTATCAAAGAAGCAATTTTGATTATGATGCAGTATTTTATGACAACATTCATTATTTTCTTCAGGAATATAGAACTTGGGAAAAAGTATATACCAGCGAGTTTGGCGTATTGAACGAATTCGACAATGAGAACTATCTGAAATTTGAATATTTTGGCGCTGGAGAAAACTTTAAAAGTTCACAAGATCAAAACGGGCTTCAGATCAATGATATCTTTTATGATTATACAGGGTATTATGAGGTAAATGATATTGTTAACACTTTTGATAGGAAAACTTTAACACTTAGTTACGATTACCTGGGCAATGAATTCTTCAAATTGTCCGTTATTAATGACAGTAAAATTGAATTGTTTCATCCTTCCTCTGAGACAGTATATGAATTTGTAGGTCGAGGACGGATACAATTTAAGAGTTCGAAAAACGGGAAACCGACACAGAACGAAACAAAACGACATAAAAAAGCCGATTTCTTGAAGCTTAAAAGTAAAAAGTAAGGATCGTGCTAAACAATATTTAACTTTTTGGTTGGTTATTTAGTTGGGAATCGCTCTACAAGAGAAATCTTGTTTGAGCGATTTCTTTTTTAACAAGATATTTGATTATTGTTTTTCTCTTTCAAGACTATCTAGGTATAAAACGACATTTTCTTCAATATACGCTTGGTCATAACTTGTTATGTCATAAATAAAAGACATATTAATTTCTGTTTGATTAAGATCAATATCAAGTTTAACATAGTTAGGGTTAGTAATATTGGATTTCCAAATTGAAAAAAGTCTACTCCTACATTGATGCCTAGAATCTGAACTATCACAAACATAAAAAAGAATAGTCTCAGTACTATCTTTAATGAATTTATAAATGATATGTGAAATTGTTATGGAGATTTTTGTATCGGGAATACTTTTGGTTTTATCAATTTCATCAAAATCTAAAGAGTATAAATTATTAAAAGGGTAATTATAAACTCCCATTTTTTTGAAAGAAACATAATATGTTAATCCATGGATGGTTTTAAAAAGAAAAAGAGGGTGGTCAACACCCTCTTCTTGATAATATTCATACATTCCTAATAGCTATTTTTTCTTAGATTCTTTGATCTTTTTAACAATAACTTTTCGGTCTTCGTTCTTTCTTTTAATAATGCCTTTAACAACATTAATAGTTCTGTGATTAACCTTTATGGTTACAGAATTATCCATATTCAAGGTGTTTGTTTTAAATTAGTTATAAAACAAATATACAATATCTGTTCCAAAAGACGAAATCTCAATTTCAGTGAAACAGGCTTAAGTAACTTTTCCGTACTTTTATATTCCTTAAAAATTGATATATGGCCATTCAAAAACCATTTAATCTCAATCAGTGGGTTGAAGAAAACAGAGCTACTTTAAAACCTCCTGTAGGGAATAGAAATTTATACAAAGAAGCGGGTGACTATATTGTGATGATTGTTGCTGGTCCTAACGCCAGAAAAGATTATCATTATAATGAGACCGAAGAGCTTTTTTATCAGCTTGAAGGAAACATCGAAGTACATATACAAGAGGATGGCAAAAAGAAAACCATGAAACTGGGCCCGGGAGATATGTATTTGCACCCTGCAAAGGTTCCACATTCTCCGGTGCGTCACGAAGGATCTATTGGTTTGGTGATCGAAAGAAAACGAGTAGATTTTGAAGCAGAAGATGGATTACTTTGGTTTTGCGATAACTGTAATAATAAACTACACGAAGTATATTTTAAATTAGATGATATTGAAAAAGATTTCTTGAAACATTTCAAGGACTTTTATGGAAGCGAAGACTTGAGGGCTTGTAATAATTGCGGCACCATAATGCCAACAGATAAACGATTTGTTTCTGACCAAGGGTAGAGTCAATCTAATCTGGAAAATGAACTTTTATTGAAAAATTGATTTTTTTGAAGCTTATTTTTTAAAAATTCCTTCAAAACTAACCTAAATACGGATCAAAATTTAATATATCTGCAAAAGGCAGTATCTTTACCTTTTCAAAAAGCAACAACTAACATGGCAACAGCAATAGTAGATTTTGGGATTCAGGAAGCACTGCAGCAATTAGGTGTTTCAGAACACAACAAAGGAACTTCAACAGGGTCAGAAAGGTTTTCTAATGACGAAGCAATTACATCATATTCTCCTGCTGATGGCGAATTAATCGGGAAAGTAGAAACTACTACAAAAGAGGATTATGAAAAAGTAATTCAAACTTCCGTAGAAGCTTTCAAAACCTGGAGAGTAATGCCGGCTCCACAACGAGGAGAAATCGTAAGACAGTTCGGAGAAGCACTTCGCAAATTAAAAGAACCGCTAGGTAAATTAGTTTCTTACGAAATGGGAAAATCTTATCAAGAAGGATTGGGTGAAGTACAGGAGATGATCGATATCTGTGATTTTGCGGTGGGATTATCAAGACAATTACATGGGTTAACCATGCACTCAGAACGTCCAGGTCATAGAATGTACGAACAATATCATCCGCTTGGGATTGTTGGGATTATTTCTGCATTTAATTTCCCGGTAGCAGTTTGGGCATGGAACACGACTTTAGCCTGGATCTGCGGAGATGTTTGCGTTTGGAAACCAAGTGAAAAAACACCGTTATGCGGAGTTGCCTGCCAAAATATCATTGCCAAAGTATTAAAAAGAAATAACCTCCCAGAAGGGATTTCAAGTTTGATCAATGGAGACTACAAAGTAGGAGAAATGATGACTACCGATAAAAGAGTTCCTTTGATTTCTGCAACAGGTTCTACACGTATGGGTAAAATTGTGGCGGCAACTGTTGGCGAACGTTTAGGTAAATCGTTACTAGAACTGGGAGGAAACAATGCCATCATCGTTACCCCGGATGCGGATATTAAAATGACCGTAATCGGAGCCGTTTTTGGAGCTGTGGGAACAGCAGGACAGCGTTGTACTTCTACCCGCCGTTTGATTATTCACGAATCGATTTATGATAAAGTTAAAAATGCCGTTGTAGATGCGTACGGGCAATTGAGAATTGGTAATCCATTAGATGAAAATAATCATGTAGGACCACTTATCGATACCGATGCCGTAAAAGGATATCAAAATGCACTCGAAAAAGTTGTTGAAGAAGGTGGAAATATTGTGGTTGAAGGAGGCGTACTTTCTGGTGAAGGATACGAGAGCGGATGTTATGTAAAACCTGCCATTGCTGAAGCACATAATTCTTTCGAGATTGTGCAGCACGAAACCTTTGCTCCGGTTTTATATCTTCTAAAGTATAGTGGGGATGTAGAAAATGCTATCGAACTACAAAACGGAGTTGCGCAGGGATTATCTTCTGCAATAATGACCAATAACCTGCGTGAAGCCGAGCGTTTTCTGTCGCATGCAGGATCCGATTGTGGGATCGCCAATGTAAATATCGGGACATCAGGAGCCGAGATTGGTGGTGCTTTTGGAGGTGAAAAAGATACCGGTGGCGGTCGCGAGTCTGGGTCAGATGCCTGGAAAGTATATATGCGTAGACAAACCAATACGATCAATTACACTACAGAATTACCATTGGCACAAGGAATCAAGTTTGATCTGTAGAAATGAGTTTTTCAAAGTAAAATAGTTAAAAGCATCCGCCAAGTTGGGTGCTTTTTTGTTGAATACATTCTATTGTGTAACTTTCTGAAAAAATAATGAGGGTATGCAAAGAAGAGAATTCACAAAAAAACTAGCCCTTACCGCGGGCGCAATAGGTGTTGCGGGGATGTATTCATGTAAAGACGAAACGAATGTTTTAAAACCTGAAGACAAGCACGATTGCCCTTCAGATTTTAAAGTTACGCCAGAAATATCCAAAAGAATGTATGATCGTGCACTCGAGATTACAAAATCAAAAGTAAGAGGAGGGGACTCTGAAGTTTTTTTCAAAAAACCCTTTATTGATGCCGCGTTTTCTCAAAACATCTTTCTATGGGATACTTGTTTTATGGTGTGCTTCGCAAAATATCATTTAGATGAACTTCCGGTGTATCAAGCACTAGATAATTTTTATGATCGTATTGAGGAGGATGGGTATATCTGCAGAGAATATCGTCATGATGGATCACCATTGTGGTCAAAAGAACACCCTGTGTCTATAAACCCACCGCTATTGGCTTTTGCTGAGCTCGAAATATATTCAGTTTCCAAAGACAAAGAACGTCTTAAAAAAGTGTATCCGATTCTGAAAAAGAACTTCGAATTCCTGGTAGACACGTATCAAATGGAGGATGATTTGTTTTATGCAGATACCCTGGGGATGGGCATGGATAATATTCAACGGTATCCCGAAGGTTGGGATAACAATGGGAATGGGATAACGCATCATGAGTTGGGAGAAAAACTAGGTAAAATGGATGCCACAGGCGAAGAACGATTAAATACATTTATTGCTGAATATCCTAAAACCTTGCAAGGTGTTTGGAACAAACAAGGCAGATTGGTTGATTTCTCTTGCCAAATGGCCATGCTTGCCGATCAGTTAAAAACTATTGCTACAGAAATTGAAGAATCAAGTGATATTGAAAATTATGTATCAATTCATAGTAAAATTTCTAAAGCGCTTAATGAGCATTGCTGGAATGATGAAGATGGAATTTATTATGACCTGGGGTTCAACAAACAAATAAAACGAAAGCATATTGGGATGTATTGGGCACTTTTGGGAAAAGTTGTTCCAGAAGATAAGATGGAAAGGTTGCTTGCCCATCTCGAAAACCCAAAAGAATTTGGAAGACGTACTCCGCTACCTGCACTTTCTGCAGACGATGTTGATTATCAAGGATGTGGTGATTATTGGCGTGGAGGTGTTTGGGCACCAACGTCGTATATGGTTTTAAAAGGTTTAACAGCCTGTGGTAAGGAGGTACTTGCAAAGCGACTTGCCGTAAAAACATATCGGTCTATTGCAGAAGTTTTTGCAATGACTAATACCTTCTGGGAGAATTATTCACCAGATTTGGTATCGTACGGAATGCCGGCAAAAAAAGATTTTTGTGGTTGGACTGCACTTATCCCAATAGCAGTATACAAGGAGTATCTTTCTTAATTAAAAACGCAACCATAAGATTTACTAAGCATCTAGTACATAGTAAAAGAGAAGTAAACATAAACTTATAAAGTAATGAAAAAGTTTTTTTTAAGTAGTGTTATAATCTTATGTTGGTCATGTAGTAGTGACGATAATAAAACCGAAGACCCGATCTTTTGTACAGAAGAATTGCGAGCAGGCCTTGAGGTAACCGTTAGAGATGGAATAGGGGGCGCATTTTTAACTGAAGGTGTAACTGTAGTTGCTATAGATAATGAGTATAAAGAAACATTAGAAAATTTTGCAGGATCCAATACATTTGTAGGAGCCTATGAGCGCGCAGGCACATACACAATTAGCATTAGCAAAGAAGGATATAGAGATAGTGCACCAAGTGAACCCGTTGTCGTGGGAGAAGACTTATGCCATGTAATTACTGAAAGTGTTGCGGTTATTTTGGAGAAACAGTAAAGTAAACGAATACTTATTCGAAGTATTTTTTGTTTAGAACGTAGTTTCTAATATAATTTAATTCACCAAAAAAATTGTTTTAAAACCTTTGTTTTGTGTTAAAAATATTAGTATTTCGACCAAAATGACCCTATAATGCTTTTAAATAAAAGATAAAAAAATCTTAAAAATTCATAATATTTAAGAAAAAAAGTCGAAAATTTACGTTAGATTTGCGAATTACTCACAAATCAGCTTAAAAAATGAAAACATTTTTATTTTATCCTAAACGCTTAGTTTGGGGGATAGTTTTGTTGGGGACTATTACTTCCAATGCCCAACAACCTGGCCTTAAAACACAGGCAGATCAAATTAATGGTAAACAAGTTTATCGTAATTCTCAAAAACTTTATGAAGGTAAAACAGGTACTTCTAGATCGTCTAAACCTGAACGGGTTTCAGAAAACCTAAAAGCCAGAATGGAGTATGAGGAACAATTAGTAGTGAACCCTGCTACAGGCAAGGTTCCAGAAGGGATCTATGAAGCAGAAGCCAAATTTTCTAGCAAAATAGCGGTTAGTGATGACTCACAAAAATCACTTGCTACTGCTGCAAAATCTTCTAAAAATGGCCGTTTTTCATATTGGGAAAATCGAGGACCATTTAACGTTGGTGGTAGAACAAGAGCTTTAGCAGTTGATCGTACTAATGAAAACGTAATTCTTGCAGGAGGTGTTTCTGGAGGGGTATGGAGATCTGAAGATGGAGGTCAATCCTGGAGAAAGGTTACAAGACGTTTCCAAAGTCCTAGTGTTACTGCAATAATTCAAGACCCTAGACCAAGAAGGAGTTCTACATGGTACTATGTGTCTGGAGAAACTTTTGGTAACTCCGCAGGTGATTCAGGAGCTATATACAGAGGTGAAGGCGTTTTTAAATCACGAGATGGTGGGCGTACTTGGCAAAAACTAAGAAATACGGATGACGGTGATCCTACTACTGATTCTAATTTGGATCGTATCAATTCGATAGCAATACACCCGGTTACAGGAGATATTTATCTTGGTTCTTATACAGGTATACAGCGATCACAGGATGGTGGACGCAATTTTACACAAGTATTAGAAGGGGGTATAAGTACGCTTGCAGAGGTTCACATTACAGCTACAGGTCAGATATATGCAACGATGGATGACAATAGTGAAGTGAATAACGGGTTTTTTACATCTTCTGATGGGGATACTTGGACGAAGATAAATACTGATGCTCTACCTGTACAGTTTCTAAGAACAGTTATGGGATCTGATCCATCTAATGGAAATATTGTCTATTTTTTTATAGCTAGTAGAACCGGTGTTCCTGAAGCATCCTTGTTTAAATATGATGCATCGGCAGAAGAAAAATGGACGGATCTTTCGGCAAATCTTCCAGTTAATTTTGGATCAAGAGGAGGAGCTTTTAATATTCAAGGTTCCTATAACATGGTGGTAAAAGTAAGTCCAGCAGATCCTAACCTGGTGTTTATAGGAGGAACTAATTTGTATAGATCAACAGATGGTTTTACTACTCCTGTTGGTCCGGATAGTTGGATTGGAGGATACAGTTCTGCCAACGGTAATAGTTTTAGCTTATATACAGATCAACATCCAGATCAACATGCGTTAGTTTTCTATCCTTCTAATCCAAATAAGGTGCTATCTGGGCATGATGGAGGAGTGTCTGTGACCGAAGATATTACTACAACTCTAGATGGTGAACCAGTTGACTGGGTTTCATTAAGCAATGGATATTTGACCACACAACCATACCATGTATCATTTGATCCTGAACCTAATAGCGATGACTTGGTAGCAGGTTTTCAAGATAATAGCACCTGGTATACCAATAGTACTGATGGAACCGAACCTTGGGTAGATCTTTTTGGTGGTGATGGATCTTATAGTGCCATAGCAGATGCAGGAAGAACAAGATATGTATCTTCTCAATTAGGAAATATTTATAGATTTAATTATGACGAAGCTGGTGAAGATGTATCATTCACCAACGTTTCTCCTGCAGGAGCAAGCGGATTTGCTTTCATTACTCCTTATGTTTTGGATCCTAATAATGATAATATCATGTATGTACCAGCAGGAAGAAGGATCTGGAGAAATAATAATCTAGATGAAATTCCTGTTTTTAATAATTCTAGTGCAACAGTTAACTGGGTGAGCCTGGCAAATAGTGAAATTCCTGGAAATCCTAACCCAGATGAAAGAGATTTCTCTATTTCTTCTTTAGATGTATCAAAGTATCCTGTAGCAAACAGATTGTATTATGGTACTAGTAATGGTGTTGTTTATAGAATGGACAATGCTAATGTAGATGGACAAGAAGCCGTAGATATTACAACAGGGAAGGGTTTACCTATCGGATTTATTACCGATATAAATGTGGATCCGTCTAACTCGGATAGAGTGATCATTACCTATTCTAATTACAGTATTCCGAGTATTTTCATTACCGAAAATGGAGGAGAAACATGGACCGATATTAGTGGTAACTTAGAACAAAATCGTGATGGATCAGGAAACGGACCATCTGTAAGAAGTACTGCATTCCTTGGAGGTAGTCAAGGGTTTTTTGGATCTAGATTACAAAGAGTGTTTGCTGGTACAAGTACAGGGTTATATTCTACAAGCAGACTTAATGGTAAAAACACCAGATGGAGAAGAGAGAATGTAGTTATTGGGAATAATGTGATTCCAGAAGTAGCTACTAGAAAGGATGGATTTATTGCAGCAGCAGCGCACGGTAATGGGTTATTCTCAGCAAGATTTCCAATTTTTAATGAACTGCCAGAATCTTCTTTAAGTGTTGCATATTTGTTAGAAGATGTAACAGTAGATCTTAATAATATTGAAAACTTTGATGTAAATGTAGCAGACTTATTTGTTAATTCTAATGGAGGTTCAATCAGTATTGAATTACAAAATACAAATACAGAAGTTGTTACTGCTACTCTTGAAGACGATACTATAAAATTAGTGTTTGGCGAAGGATTAGAAATTGGTGACCAGGCAACGGTAGTACTTGTAGCAACTTCTGGCGAAGAACAAGTAGCTGAAGGGTTTACAATAAATATTTCTGAACTTCCTATTTACAATCAAAATACAGGAGCTATATCTTCGTTACCATCACAAAACTTCCTGGACTTTGCTGCTGTAGTACAAGCAGCAGATGATTTTAATGTTCCGGAAGGAAATGTTTGGATGATCAACAGAATACTTGCTTTTGGCGGTGGAGGTAATTCTCCTGCATTAGATAATGTGAGTGTTGTTATTTACGAGAATGATAATGGTGTTCCTGGAGCAGAGGTTTACAATAGTGGACAACTTGTTCCTATTTCTGATCCAAATGATACCAACATCAACATACAGCTTCCTGAAGCGGTTAACCTCGAGAGTGGAACATATTGGATATCTGTATATGCTAATTTGGCTTTTGGCGAAGCCCAGCAACAGTGGTTCTGGTCTGCACAAAATGCAGGAATTGGAGCAGAAACCCAATTAAAAGATGAAGGAGATCTTTTTGGTGTGGGAGCTATAGATTGGACCCCTGTTACTACAGCTTTTGGTAGAGGTCCTTACGACCAGGTATTTGATCTTTATGGGATGATATCTGATGCAGAAAATACTACAGGATTTGAGGCAGTGCCCTTAGTATCATTGGATGCTGCTAATACAGCTTTTGTGTCTCCAAACCCGTCTTCTGGTCTCTTTGCTTTTAATTTGAGTAACCTTAAGTCACAAGAAAGAGTGTCGATTGCGGTATACAATATAACTGGTAACATGATATATCAGAGAAATAACCTGAATTCGCAGTTCGAATGGGATGCTTCTGCATTTACAAGAGGATTTTATTTTGTAAAAGTGTCAAGAGAATCAGGTGGTGAGGAAATGGTATTTAAGTTACTTAAAAACTAAAAAATAATTAAAACAGTAGCTTCAATTCAAGATGCTGCAAAAATTTATAGAAAAAAGGAGTTGAGTTTTCAACTCCTTTTTTTATTTTTATTGTATGGATAAACTCATGTATATATTAATCTTTGTGGCTTTGTTTTCTTGTAAATCTAATACTACAGCTCAAGAAAAAAAAGATGTGAAAACCGAAAAATCAAAGGTTAAAAATACCAAAGATGAAATACCAAAGATCGAAAAACCTGGTTTTGGCGACCCCAGGGATAATGAAATAACGAGAATTGAAACCGAAGACGCTAAACCTTTGATAGAAACTAACACGGTACATCTTACAGGATCTGTTTTAGGGCTTTTTAAGAACAAGAAAATATGTGGTAAACCCTTTATGGCAACCACCACAATAAAAGTTGAAAGGGTTACTGGGTTAGGCTCTGGTATTGTAAATTTGATTCCTGCAGGGCAAGAAATTACTTTTGGATTTTTAAAAGATCATGCAAAAGATTTTGATGCATTACAACAAAAATTTGCTAAAGATAACGTGATTTCTCTTGTGGTAAAGGAAAGTTTATGTTCAGATACGAGTGAGACTGTATATGAAATCATGTCTTTTAAAACAGATTAAGATAAAGCATCAATTTTTCTACTAAAGACGGATAAAATAACCCCATGTACTAACTCATTGGTATTTGTGAAAGAGGTTTTTCTTTGAATATCCTCAAGAGAGAAAATATCAAGAAGCTTTGCAAAACACTCATCGGCAAAGGAATTAGTAACAACTCGTACATTTGAAAAATCAAATATAACCTTAGAATTATTTTTTAAAGTCTTTTCTATATCAATACGAGTTTTCTCACCTAATATTCGGGTACCAAGACTTTCTCCTAATTCTATAAATTTAATAGTTTTCATTTTCATTTTCTGATTGTTGGCAAGATACAAAATTAATTAAAATTAAAACCTTTAAGCCTTTCTTTAACAATTTCACCATAATCATAATGATTACTAGTAAATTTATGATAATCAACTTGTATGTTTGTATTTATTAATAAGAATATACAAGTTCCTTGCCAGAATGGAATATCCAATACTATTTTGTTTTTTGATGTTATTTCTAATAACTTCTCACCACTTATAATACTTAAGTTTCCTTGATTTAATTCTGCAAACATTGAGGTTGCATACAGACCATGTCCTTGACCTGTCCTAATAATGCCTTTTCCTTTAATACCTTGTTCAATACATTTTATGATTGATTCGTGATCAGAAAATTCGGGATAGTTTGTAATCAGAGATTTATGTATACCAATTCCGTAATCAGCAATCATTATCCTTATTTGATTTAGAATGGGATAATATTGAGCAACAACCCAACCATTGTTTTCTTGTGAATGATTAAGTACATTATCTGTAATTTCTTGCAAGCAATAGTCCAAAGAAGTATATACACTTTCAGTTATTAAACAATTATCTTTTATTATTCTCATTATTGAATTTACTACATCAAGTTGTTCATTATCATCTTTGAACTTTTTAATTTCTATAAATTTACCAATAGACGAGTTTCTTCCGTTACTTTGAGGGTAATCAGCTCCTAATTGTTTAAAAAAGTCAATTCTACTTAGAAAATTAGTAAGATTATTGTTACCTAGATGACATTTTCCATTAATTATATAAGTTTTTCTAAGGAATTCTAAACCGGTTATGACCATTAGTAAATAATCAGGTTTTATGAATGAACAATCTCTGAAATCCAAATGAATTCTTTTTGGATCTGCTTTTCCTGATTTTATGCTTGTAATAAGACCATATACGGATTCTACTACTTTTATATGTGAAGTAAGTTTTGAAAACTTTATTGTGTAGCCCATTGTAGTCAATTATATACTCAATTACTCGTAAATGTAATTAATACCAAAATTACAACACCTATAAACAATACAAAAAAGAATATTTTCCAGAAAGAATAAGGACGATTTCCAGAGATAGTTCCTGTTTGGCCATTCACAAAGAAATTATACTTCTTTCTGTTAAAGCGATATGCACTAATATATACAGGAAGCAAAATATGTTTAAATGTTTGCTCACTTAAATTCATATCCACTCCATGTACCCGTTGGGTGTCTCCACCAATATCTCTTCTTGCCCAGGAAACTGCTATTTTCTCTGCCTCTTTGGTAGAGGATAGGTGACCGTCTTTTAAAGGAATGGTATATTTTTCGGTTACAAAACCCGATAAAAAACTTGCATTAAAGGGTTCGAGGGCATCCAAATTCCAATTCGAAATCTTTGAAGGGATCAAATATTTTCTTTGATGAGAAGCCTTGATTAGTGTATCATCAATAAAACCATTGATGTTTCCTCTTACAGAAGTCCATTTGGTTCTTCTTTCTTGCCGGGTTTTCCTCACCGTTTTGCCATTTACGGTAGTGGTATACGGCACACTTACATAATAATAATCACCCCGCTCACCGGTATAATTGGCATAGAGTTGCGCATCAAAAGTCCAATAGGGTAAATACAACCCTTTGGTGTTCTGAGGGTCTAGTGCTGCTTTTTTAAGATTATTAGGAGCAAACCACAGTCCTTTTACCCATTTTGAGAAAATTTGATGTGATTTTTTTTGATCAAACTGAAATGGAATAACGGCGCCGGGTAGAATCCAATCTTCTTTATAGGCATCCTCAATAATCAATGGCATTGTGCAATACACGCAGTGCAATGATTTATAATTTTCTTCAATATGCTGATTGGCACCGCAATTTTTGCAATGCAGCATCATGATTTCTTCAGAATGGGATTGAGAACCCATTTCCTCAAGATAGGGTTTGAGCTCTAACTCTTTAAATCCATCCTGATCCTGAACAATCGTTTCCTCATGTCCACAGTAGTCACAGGTGATACTGGTAGTGCCGGGTTTGTATTTTAGTTCTGCACCGCAATTAATGCAGGCTTTTTTTTGTTCTGAAGCGGCTTTTTTTTGTTTCTCTTCCATAAATTGTCATCCCGATCTTTGGACCATCACTTAAGACACTCTTCAGATAGGATCTTTTTAATATTTTAAAAAACACTATTAATTCCCTGGTAAGGGTGGAGGAGTACTACCACCAAGGAATGATTTTAGTTCTTCAATGTCTTTAAGAGCAGTCCAATTTACCATTCCTTGTTTCCATATTAAAGAATCTTTGTTTATAGTTCTATTGGCAAACAAAGCTTTTAATTGATCAAAGGTAACAGGGCCAGATTGTTGCCCATTACTGGCATAAAAATAGTGTACTTGCACCGGCATTGGTGGTGGAGTAACTGGGGAGGTTTGTTGCGGTGCAGCTGCACCTGGTTGACCACCCATTGGGTTCATCATACCACCCATTTGTTGGGCCAGTACAAATCCCATACCCATACCCATACCTGCTCCGGCAGTGCCACCTTCGTTTGCAGCAGCGGCTTCAATGGCTTTGGCAGTTTTAAATTTGGTAAGTTTATCAAGGTCTAATTTATCAATTCTACTGTATTCAAAAATCTCTTTTTTCAATTCTTCTGGCATAGAAACATTTTCTATAAAGAATTTTTCCAGAGAAATCCCCACAGAATTAAATTCGGGTTGCATAACCTCTAAACAAGTCTCGGATAGCTCGGTGGTATTAGCAGCATACAATTCTATAGGAAGGTTTGCCTCGCCAACGGTATCTGTAAAACGTGTAGAAATTAAGCTTTTAAGATGTTCATTGATTTCAAAATTGGTAAAATTGGCATCGGTACCCACAATATCAATAATGAACTTGCCGGCATCATTAATTTTAAAGGCATAGGTTCCAAAAGCTCTGATTTCAACCAAACCAAAACGATCGTCATTAAGTGTGATTGGATTTTTGGTCCCCCATTTTTCATCGGTGAACAGATGCGTATTTACAAAATACACTTCAGCTTTAAACGGGCTGTTAAAACCGTATTTCCAACCTTTTAGCGTAGCTAAAATGGGTAAGTTTTTAGTATTTAAAGTATATGTACCAGGAGTAAAGACATCGGCCAATTGCCCTTCATTAATAAAAACAGCAGTTTGCCCCTCACGTACTATAAGTTGTGCTCCGTTTTTTATTTCGTTTTGGTAGCGTTCAAATCGGTGTACAATGGTATCATCTGTACTATCTAACCATTCTATAATGTCAATAAACTCGTGGCTAAGCTTTTTCTTTATTTCGTCAAAAATTCCCATTGATGAATTGATTTTAAAATTGGTGTTCTAAAGCTACGAAATAGAATGGTTTATGAAAAATTTAATTCCTCCCATTCTCATTCGGATATAATCGGTATACAGGATCACTTTGCCAGTACTCTTTGGTATCAATATCTATGGCAGTTAAAGGTCCTTTGAAAGCTGCACCAGTATCTATATTCCAAACACATGAAGCATTTACGGGAATTGTTTTATCTATTCGGGTAACGGGTGTATGGCCAATATAAATTTCGTCAAAAAGCAATAGTCGTTTGGGGTAAATAAGATCAGTTTTTTTCATGCCGGGGTTAAGTGCTAATGCAGTTTCCCATAATGTTCTATCCCAATAAAATGTTTCGTCAAAATACTCACGATGGGGACCATGAAGATTAGAAAATCCAGCGTGAAGAAATAGACGATTATAATCATCTACATGGTAATTGATGAGGTCTTCAAAAAAAGAAAGATGTATATTGATTTCTTCTTGAGATAATTTTGAGTAAGAGTCTATTGTTACTTGCCCGCCATGTATCATCCATTCTGGATTGTAGGTTTTTTGGGTGAGCCAGGTATAACAAAGGTCATCATGATTACCTCTTATAAATATGCAACGATGCGTTTTTTTAAGAGTTATCAAAAATGAAACCAATGCAGCACTTTGACTCCATCCGTCTACATAATCTCCTAAAAAGATCAAGGTATCTTCAGTAGTTATTTTGGCTCTTTTAATCAATTGTTGTAAAGCTTTTAATGCACCATGCATATCTCCGATCACTAAGGTTCTGCTCATTGGGGTAATTTTATTTTTGTCATAATATTATAAAATCATAGGTTTTTAATTATATCTTTTTAAGAACAACGAACCTTTTAATCAGAACGATTTGTTAACTATATCTTATTTTCCTGAGAATCCTTATACTTTCTTTACAAAGCGAATAAACGTTATAATCATAGATTTTTAAATAAGGTTTTGCCTCTTCTAATTTTTCTTTCGCTTCACCAAAATTATTAAAATAGCATAGCAAATATGTAGCCGGAAGGTTATGAATATCCTTTTCGTCGTTTTTTGATAATGGTATTTTGTTCTTTAACTTCTCCAGCAATGCATTATTACTATTATATAAATGAAACAATGTTTTACGTTCAAATTGAGGAGGTTTGAACAGAAGCTTACTCTCAATATCATAGCTGGCATTATCCTTAAAAGTAATCACTACTTCTTCCAGAGGATAGTATTTGTAGGTATCCTGTAACCCTAATTGCACGTACTCTACAATTTTGAATTGATCCTCTGTTAAAGAAATACTTACTTCATCCAACTCCGAATAAAACAATTTTACCTGTTCATTAATCAATTCGATATCAACACGAGAATAATAGACTTCGCCATTTTGTCTTTTTTCTTTTGCCGCCCAACAGACTACAAAATATTCCTTAAAAACTTTGTAAGAAGGATTATAATCTTTTCTTGAATTCATAAAGTCGAAAACACCATCCAAAGTAAGTTCGATATTATTTTGGGCATGACTTTCAATAGAACTTACAATTTCAGAATTGGTATCTTTAATCTCGATGTCAAAAACTTTGGGCATACTTATGCTCCCATCTCTAAGAAAAACAGTACCGCCATAATACTTCCAGATATTTTTACGAAGGGAACACAGTTTTCCGCCTTCAGCACGTATTGAAACCAAACCTACGACTTTATCACTGGACAGATGCGGAAAAGGAATATTCTCGTAGGCCACCAGAGGAGGATTAGCCAGATAAGCATTTACCAAATTCTGGATTTTACTATCATCAAAAAAATCAACACCAATAATTTGATTGTCTTCATCTTCAACACCAATTACGATATATGAATTATTTTTTGGATTAGAATTGGCTAGTGCACAAATATGCTTTAGAAACTTTGCTTTTCCTTCTTTTTCGCCGATATTGAGCTTACGCTTCTTATCATAAAAACTATTCTCGTCATTATGGGCCAGTAGATTTTTTATAAGTAGGCGCTTATTGATCACAATTATTAGCTATTTTTATTTATATTATTTATTAATCAAATTTTGGACCTTTTCTTTCAGACTTTTTTAAGTAATTAATGAATTTTGCTATTTGATCTATTAATTCTTGGGCTTTGTTTGATAGATTAGAGTAATCCTTTTTAGTAATATGATTTCTATCTAAGGCTCTTGCAATTGTGCTTTAGTTTCTGAACAAGATCCCTTTGCGTAACTCAGAAAATTAATAAACTCTCTATTACCACCTCGTCCAAATCCTTCTGCTATATTATCCATAACCGAACCAGAGGATCCATTAATTTGTTCTCGAAGTTTGTAATCTTTCCCCAAAGATGTAGAAATAATTAATTTCCAAATTTCATTACATTGTACTCTGGCTAATTTATAAATTTCTAGCTCTTCAAATGATTTATAATGTGCCATTTAATAAATAAACAATAAAAATAGACAATAAGGAATTTTTCACAACTTTTTCTTAACGATAGTACTACTTGCTTGTGCAGTAGGAAAAACAACTAAGTCTGCGATATTTACACGATAAGGCCTGGTCACCACAAAAGAAATAATATCGGCAATGTCTTCTGGTGTTAAAGGATCAAATCCTTTATAAACACTATCAGCCCTTTGATCATCACTTTTAAAGCGTACATTACTAAATTCGGTTTCTACTAACCCCGGATGTATGGCACCCACTCTAATTCCGTATTGGTTAAGATCTAAGCGCATTCCTTTGTTGATAGCGTCTACAGCATATTTACTTGCACAATATACATTGCCGTTAGGATAAACTTCTTTCCCTGCAATAGAACCAATATTAATAATGTGTCCTGATTTTTGATCAATCATTTTTGGCATAATTGCTTTAGAAACATACAATAGCCCTTTCACATTAATATCGATCATAGCATCCCAGTCATCAACACTACCGGTTTGAATTGGATCCAGGCCATGTGCATTTCCTGCATTGTTTATTAGGATATCGATAGTACCGAACTCTGTAGGAAGACTTTCGATACTTTTAAAAACACTTTCTTTATCCCTAACATCAAAACAGAGGGTATGTACCTTTACAGTGCTGCTCAATTCTTTTTGTAGATCGTCCAAACGCTCTTGTCTTCTTCCGCAAATAACGAGGTTGATATTATGCTTTGCCAGTTCGATTGCAGTGGATTTTCCAATTCCGCTTGTGGCCCCAGTGATTAATGCTGTTTTCATGTAATTGTTAAGATTTATAGAGTATAATTTTATTACTTTTTTTTAAATGCTTTGATTAAAACAAAAGCCAATCCAATGATTCCATAAACAAACATAGATTCATAATTTTGACTTCCGTACGCTCCAAATGCGGCAAAAAAGAAAAACCCTGCAATCACATAGGAGAAAAAAGATAATAGTTTCATTTTATCATTCAAAAAAATTGCAACACCTATATCAGTGATGCGTCTTTTGGTATACTCATCATAAAAATGATGAAGATGAGTATGTCTAATTTTTGCAAAATAGGTTTAAAGATACTTTAAAATTTGAGGGTAACTATAGTTTAAAGAAGTACATTTAACCAACAATTAACAAGAAGGCGAAAATTATTTCGACAATTTGCAATGTTGGATTAGTAGTGTTAAATTCACGCCTTTAAAAAATAAAATAGATGGAAGAAAACAGTTCTATTGATATTGCTTCAATCAACCAGAAAATAGAGAAAGAATCTGCGTTTGTGGATTTGCTTACTTTAGAAATGAATAAGGTCATTGTGGGTCAGAAACATATGGTAGAGCGCCTGTTAATTGGGCTATTAGGCCAGGGGCATATTCTGCTCGAAGGTGTTCCTGGATTAGCAAAAACACTTGCGATCAACACGTTGTCTCAAGCGGTGCATGGTAGTTTTAGTCGTATTCAGTTTACACCAGACCTTTTACCTGCCGATGTTGTGGGTACTTTGATATTTAATATGAAGGAGAATGATTTCTCAATCAAAAAAGGACCAATTTTTGCCAACTTCGTTCTGGCAGATGAGATCAACCGGGCTCCGGCAAAAGTACAAAGTGCTTTGCTTGAAGCTATGCAAGAGAAACAGGTAACTATTGGTGATGAAACTTTTATATTGGATAAGCCCTTTTTGGTAATGGCAACGCAAAACCCGGTAGAGCAAGAAGGAACCTATCCTTTGCCAGAGGCACAGGTAGACCGTTTTATGTTAAAAACGGTTATCGATTACCCAAAACTAGACGAAGAGCAGTTAATCATACGTGCTAATCTTAAAGGATCTTTTGAGAAAGTAAACCCAGTGGTTTCTATAGAGCAGATCTTAAATGCTCAAAAAGCAGTGCGTGAGGTATACATGGACGAAAAGATCGAAAAATATATCCTAGATATCGTTTTTGCCACTCGTTATCCAGAAAAATATGGTCTTGAGGAATTAAAACCACTGATTAATTTTGGAGCGTCACCTCGTGGTAGTATCAATTTGGCTGCTGCAGCAAAATGCTACGCATTTATTAAAAGAAGAGGTTATGTAATCCCTGAAGATGTACGCGCGATAATTCATGATGTATTGCGTCACCGTATTGGGATTACCTACGAAGCCGAAGCCGAAAATGTAACTTCAGAAGATATTATCAATAAAATTGTAAACGAGATTGAAGTACCTTAATAGTTTATTGTTTGAGGTTTAAGGTTCTAAGTTTGTTAAACTTGAAACTTGAAACTTTTGCAAGGCAAATAAACTTGAAACTAAACCATGGATACGAAAGAGTTACTAAAAAAAGTTCGAAAAATTGAAATCAAGACGCGTCGCTTAAGTGATCACATCTTTGGAGGTGAGTATCATTCTACCTTCAAAGGACGGGGTATGACTTTTAGTGAAGTACGACAATATCAATTTGGAGATGATGTGCGTAATATCGATTGGAATGTTACAGCGCGCTATAACGAACCTTATATCAAAGTATTTGAAGAGGAGCGCGAGCTTACCATGATGCTTATGGTCGATGTTTCAGGGTCTCAGTTTTTTGGTACACAACAGCAGTTCAAAAAGGAAATCATTACAGAAATAGCCGCAACATTGGCTTTTTCGGCTACCCAAAATAATGATAAGATCGGTTTGATTTTGTTTACCGATGAAATCGAACTGTTTATTCCGCCAAAAAAAGGAAGATCTCATGTGCTTCGAATTATCAGAGAATTGCTGGAATACGAACCCAAGAGTAAGAAAACCAATATTACCGAAGCGCTGAAGTTTTTGTCAAATGTGATGAAAAAGAAGGCCATCGTTTTTATACTTTCAGATTTTGTTGCCGATGATTACCAGCAAACACTTAAAATTGTTGGTGGAAAACATGACGTCACCGGGATTAGAGTGTATGACAGAAGAGAAGAAGAAATACCAAATCTGGGTATGGTGCCTATGGAAGATGAAGAAACGGGTGAGCGTCTATTGGTAAATACAGGTTCAAAAAAAATAAGAACAAATTATAGTAAATATTATCAAGAACGAGTAGATTATTTTAGAGATAGTTTTAATAGAAGTGGAGCAGGGTCATTAAGTAGTAGAGTCGACGAAAGTTATGTTAAGAAACTATTAGGCTATTTTAAAAGAAGAGGATAGTAGAGAATTACGAATGAAGAATTACGAATTACGAAGTAAAAATATAGACACGATATCAAAAGCCATAAGACTTTTGATTTTCATGATATTCCCCCTTTGGGGGTTAGGGGGCTTTGCTCAAGTCTCTGCTACGGTAGATTCTACAGCGATCAAAATTGGAGAAGAGATTCGGTACAAAGTGCAAGTTGAAGCAGATTCTACTCAAATTGTGGTATTCCCCGAGGGACAAACATTTACTCCCCTGGAAGTAATCGAATCGTACAAAATCGACACAGCCAAAAGAGCCGGCCGGTTAGGATTAACCAAAGAGTATGCATTAACGCAGTTTGATTCTGGAAAGTATACAATCCCCAGGCAAAAGATAATGATTGGTGATCAGGTATTCTATACAGATTCGCTTAAAGTCGAGGTTAGCGATGTATTGGTGGATACTACCAAACAGAAAATGTTCGAAATCAAACCTCTAGTAGACATCGATGCCTCCCTTTTCAACTGGAAAAAATATATATGGTGGGTGCTCATTCCTTTACTATTACTCGGATTAATAGCCTTTTTTGTTTTCAGAAGGAAGAAAAGAAAAGAAGCCAAAGAAGAAGAATTACCACCCTACGAAAGAGCAATGATGGCACTAAGACGTATTGATGAGTCTCATCTATTAGAAAAGGACTCTCACAAAGAGTACTATTCCCAACTTAGTGAAACAGCACGTAGATATATTGATGAAGAAGTATACGATCACGCACTGGAAAGTACAACAGATGAGTTAATTATTCGTCTTGACGAAGAAATAAAATCAGGTTCTTTACATTTAGATAAGCATACCATCGAGGAATTGAAAAGCGTTTTGCAAACAGCCGATATGGCCAAGTTTGCAAGATCAAAACCTGATGTACTAACTGCAAAAGCCGATCGTAACCTAATCGAACGTGTAATTACAGAGACCAAAGAGGCTATTCCCGAGCCAACAGAAGAAGAATTGTTGGCAGATGAAGAATATAGAAGAACCATTGCCGAAAAAAAACGTAGAAAGAAAATAATATTTGGGAGTCTTGCGGGAGTTGCAGTCGTAGCTATCACACTTATCATCTTTATAGCAGTAAAAGGGTATGATTTAGTTAAGGATAGTATATTAGGTCATCCAACCAAAGAATTAGCAGAAACGCAATGGATCACCAGTGCTTATGGTTCTCCGCCAGTAACTATAGCTACCCCCAAGGTGCTAATCAGAAATAATTATAAACTTACCGAGGAACAAAAACAAATCCTTAAAGGCAACGAAACCTTTGTATATGGTAGCATTTTAAGTAATTTTTATGTTGTGGTATCAACAATGTCATACCAGAAGCAAACCGAGGTAGATCTCAAGAAAGCAGTAGAAGGAGTTGTTGGGTATCTCGAAGGACAGGGAGCCAAAAATATCACAGTAAAAGATGAAGAGTATCAAACGCTTGGAGGAGCAAAAGGGGTCAAAGTCTTTGGGAACTTCGATATAAAAAATGTTGTCCAGAACCAGAACAAAAAGAATGAATATATGATGCTGAATTTTGCCGAAAAAGGAGGCTTTCAGCAAATCACCGTGATTTATGATATTGAAGACCGGTATGCAAAAGACCTTGCACAACGTATTATTAATTCAGTCGAACTGAGAAATTCTAAGTAGCAATGTTTGAAAATTTCACATTTGAGAACCCACAGTTTTTCTGGTTGTTTTTAATACTACCATTGGCAATCGCATGGTTTATCTGGAAGCGTAATAGGCAACAAGCCGAGTTAAAAATATCAAGTATCAAAGGTTTTAAGGTTTCAGGAAGCCTGCTTACAAAGCTAAAACCAGTTTTGTTTGTTTTTAGACTTGTGGCAATGTCGTTGATCATAACTGCACTGGCCAGACCCAGAACAGTAGATGTTTCTACCAAGACCAAGACGACAAAGGGTATAGATATTGTTATGGCAATCGATGTATCGGCAAGCATGCTTGCAAAAGATTTACGTCCAAATCGATTAGAGGCTTTAAAAGAGGTGGCAGCCGAGTTTATAAAAGGACGACCCAATGATCGCATAGGTCTTGTGATCTATGCAGGAGAGAGTTTTACCAAAACCCCAATCACAAGTGACAAGTCTATTGTCTTAAGTAGTATGAAAGATGTACGATATGATAATGTTTTAGAAAATGGTACCGCTATCGGCATGGGATTGGCAACTTCGGTAAACCGTCTTAAAGATAGTAAAGCCAAGAGTAAAGTCATTATTTTACTAACAGATGGCTCTAATAATGCAGGATTTATAGATCCAAAAATTGCCTCAGAATTGGCAGTTGAGTATGGTATCAAAACCTATACGATCGGACTAGGTACCAACGGAATGGCATTAGCGCCTGTTGCCTTATTACCCAATGGAACTTTTCAATACGGAAGAGTACAGGTAGAAATTGATGAAGAATTATTGAAAGAAATAGCAAAGGCTACCAAAGGAAAGTATTTTAGAGCAACAAATAACAAAAAATTAGAACAGATATATCAGGAAATTGATAAATTAGAAAAAACAGATATCGAAGAATTTAAATTCTATAATTACGAAGAGAAATTTAGATCCCTGGTATTGTTGGCCGGATTATTAATTTTTATTGAGTTTTTATTAAGGTATACCGTTTTTAGAAGTTTTATATAATTGAAAAAAGGAATTATCATATTAGCGAGTTCAAGAAGCAACGGAGACACTTTTAAATCAGTCTCGTATTTAAAGGACATCACTGGTTTTGAGATCATAGACCTTAATCAAAAAGATATTGGTCATTATGATTACCAGTTCAATAATAAAAATGATGATTTTAATTTTCTATTCAAAGGTATTGTTCAAAATTATGAGACGATTATATTTGCCACACCAGTGTATTGGTATACAATGAGTGGGATCATGAAAACGTTTTTAGATAGAATTTCATATTTTTTGAAAAATGAAAAGGATTACGGCCGAATGTTAAGAGGAAAGAATATGGCAATGATAAGTTGTAGTAACGAGGATGATCGTCCCGAAGAGTTTAATTTGCCATTTTCAAGAAGTGCAGCATATCTAGGGATGAATTACTTAGGAGATATGCATTCCTGGATAAAACAAGGAGCACTTCCCCAGGAGGTAAAAGAAAAAATAAATGCATTTGCATTAACGATAAAAAACTGAATCAATTTTGTAATTCCAGCGTAGGCCGGAATCCATAAATGGTCGTATGTATCATTAATTTTTAAAGTTGATGTAAGAAAAGTAAAATGTTGGATTTTATGATGACAGATATTGAGAATTATAGAGACTTCATAGATAGAACTATGGACTAACAACTAAAAACTACAGACTAATTAATGTACTTATTAGAAGAAAAAATATATTTCTGGCTGTTATTGGGTATTCCAGTACTCATTTTGCTATTTCTAGGTGTTTTGATATGGAAGAAAACCACCCAAAAGAAATTTGCAGACGCAGCACTACTTAAAAAATTAAGCCCAAATCAATCTGTTTTTAAGTCAATTTTAAAAATAATAGTGATAAGCTTGGCTTTGGCTTGTTTTGTAGTGGCTCTGGTTAATCCCAAGGTAGGAACCAAACTTGAAACTGTAAAACGTGAAGGTGTAGATGTTGTTTTTGCGATCGATGTATCAAAAAGTATGCTTGCTGAAGATATTGCACCCAATCGATTAGAAAAATCTAAGCAATTAATCACACAGATTATTAATAATCTGGCAAGTGATAGAATAGGGATCATTGCCTATGCAGGAAGTGCTTTTCCGCAGTTGCCAATTACTACAGACTACGCATCTGGAAAAATGTTTTTGCAGGCCATGAATACCGAAATGCTTTCGTCACAAGGGACCGCAATTAATGAAGCCATAGAATTAGCAAAAACCTATTATAATGATGAAGAACAAACCAATAGAGTCTTGTTTATAGTTAGTGATGGCGAAGATCACGAAGGAAATACCAAAGCAATTGCAGAAGAAGCCTCAAAAGAAGGGATCAAAATATTTACTATAGGAGTTGGGTCTGAAAAAGGCGCTCCTATACCTATTAAACGTAACGGAATTGTACAGAGTTACAAAAAAGATAACCAAGGTAATACAGTAATTACCAAGTTGAATATGACAACTTTGCAGGAAATTGCCAGCGAAGCAAATGGCACGTACATTGATGGTAGAAGTACAACAAAGGTCGTAGAAGAAGTGACAACCGTACTTCAGAATATGGACAAAAAAGAATTTGAAGCCAAGCAGTTTGCAGATTTTAAAGATCAGTTTCAATGGTTTTTGGGAGCAGGGTTGTTATTGTTGTTTTTAGATATTTTCTTGCTCGAAAGAAAAACATCGTGGGTTAAAAAATTAAATCTGTTTAATGAGCAGTAGTATGAAACGTTATATCATAATCATATTGTGTTTTCAGTTTGGATTGATCTTCTCGCAAGAAGAACAACTCCAGGAAGCTGCCAATGAAGCAAAACGGTATGTAGCTTCAGGTAATCAAGTACTGGCTGATGAAGGAAATTTTCCGAAGGCAGAAGGAGAATACCGAAAAGCTATTTCAAAAAACCCGGTGGATCCTACAGCAAAGTATAATTTGGCGAATGCTTATTATAATTCAGAAAAATATGACGAAGCCACTTTGCGTTATACAGAAGCAACAAAAGTAACGGCAGCTACCAAATCAGAAAAACATAAAGCATTTCATAATAAGGGAAACACCTTTATGGAACAAAAAAAGTACAAAGAAGCGGTCGAAGCTTATAAAAATGCGTTAAGAAATAATCCAAAAGACGACGAAACCAGATATAATTTGGCACTAGCAAAAAAAATGCTTGAGCAACAACAACAGCAAAACGATCAAAATCAGGACGACAAAGATCAGGACCAGGACCAGGATCAAAAACAAGATGACCAAGATCAGAAAGAAGGTGACGATAAAGAGGAAAAGAAGGGAGACGACGGAGAAAATAAGGAAGATCAAAAAGATCAGGGCGATAAGGGTGAAGATGAAAAGGAACAAGGTGAAAATGAAAAAGATGAAGAAGGAGAACCTGAAGATGATCAAAAAGATAAAGGAAAAGGAGATCAGGGTGAAGACGAAAAGGAACAGGGTGAACCCAAAGAACAACAACCCCAAAGACCTCAAGGTCAGTTGTCTCCTCAACAGGTAAAAAGCTTGCTCGAGGCAATGAACAATGAAGAAAAGAAGGTGCAGGATAAGATCAATGCAAAGAAAGCACAGGGATCAAAAGTAAAAACTGAAAAAGATTGGTAATAAATTAGCGATCTGATCCTCATAAAATTGGGGATCTTGATGAAAAAGAATAACGATGAAACTAAAACTAATTTTTCTAACAGTAGCTCTGGCAGTAAGTCAGCTTACCTTGGCACAGGTAAAATTTGAAGCCAAAGTAAGTAAGAAAAAGCTGGGTGTAAATGAAAGATTACGGGTAGATTTTGAAATGAATAAAGACGGTGACAATTTTACACCGCCTTCTTTTTCGGGATTTACGGTAGTTGGTGGTCCTAATCAATCAATTAGTAACTCATGGATCAATGGTAAAAGATCCTATGCTAAAACATTTAGCTACTTTCTTCAGCCCACAAAAAGAGGAAGATTTACTATAAAACAGGCCATTATAGAGATTGATGGACAAACCTATAAAACACTACCGGTTACTGTCGAGGTTACAGGAGCAGTAGATAAACCAAAAGATGGTAATGACACCGATTTTGTGGCCAGCGAAAACTTACATTTGGTCGCTGAAGTTTCTAAAGCCAGTCCATACCTAAACGAGGCAATTACAGTAGTATACAAACTCTATGTAAGCCCTAGGATTAGTGTGAGTAACTGGAGAGAATTAGATAGCCCAAAATACAGCGATTTCTGGAGTCAGGCTATAGATATGAAACAACTTAAAATCGAAAACGGAACCTATAAGGGAGAGCCTTATCGTTTTGTAGTGCTTCGTAAAACTGTATTGTATCCTCAAAAAACCGGAAAACTTAATATCGAACCGCTTACGCTTACGGTTTCAGTAGATGTTCCTACCAAAAGAAGGGATATTTTTGGAGGTAGACTGTATTCAACCGTTAATAAAACAGTGGCGGCAGGTAATAGAACCATAAATGTAAAATCTTTACCCGAACAAGGAAAACCTGTTGACTTTTCGGGTGCGGTAGGATCTTTTGATTTTAAAGTAACCACCAACAAAACAGCCCTAGACGCTACCGAATCTTTGGATGCAAAGGTTCTCGTGTCTGGTACTGGTAATTTGAAGCTATTTGACCTTCCAAGGCTTAATGTGCCAAGTGGTTTAGAACAGTATGAACCCGAACATAACGAACGAGTAAGAACAAATCTTACGGGTATGGCAGGTAATATATCCGACAGTTATACATTAGTGCCGCAATACAAGGGCAAGTATCCGATACCGTCGATTTCTTTTACTTATTTTGATCTTCAGACCGAAACGTATAAACGAATTACTTCTGATGAAATCATAATCAACGTGAAAACAGGTCCAGACGGTGGTGATGCAATCGCTACCAATGAAGCTTCCCAAACTAGAAAAAAATTGGTAACACAAACAAGTAATCAGTTTAGATTCTTAAAATTAAATGCAAATTTGCAGCCTATTAAAAAAGACCATTTCTTTAAGTCTACAACATTTTGGCTATCCCTAACGGCACCATTATTGGCTATCCCTTTGTTTCTATTCTTCGGAAAAAGAAGAGATGAACGACTTATTGATATAAGTGGTAATAGAGTTCGTAAAGCAGATAAACTGGCTAGAAAATACCTGTCAGAAGCAAAGAAAAATTTAGGAAATCAGAAAGAGTTTTATATCGCGATGGAGCGTGCATTGCATAATTATCTAAAAGCAAAACTGCATATACAAACTAGTGACATGAGTAAAGAGCGTATTCAAAGATTGCTAAAAGAGCGCGAGGTGGATGATGCGGTTGCCATAGAATTTATTGCTTTGCTTGAAAGTTGCGAGTTTGCACGATATACGCCGTCTTCTACAACAGCTATGCAGCAGGATTATGACAAGGCATCAAGAGTAATTGCAGCAATTGATAAACAATTATAAAATTGTAAAAACGTGAAGAGAATAGTTGAAATACTGATGTTTTTGATAGTTACTATTGGTTTTTCTCAGGATGAAGAAGCTTTTCAAAGAGGAAGTTCACTATACAATCAAGAAAAGTATCAGGAAGCCATAGACGCCTATACATCAATACTGGATGCAGGAAAAGAATCGGCATCTTTGTATTATAATTTAGGGAATGCACACTATAAATTGAGTAATATAGGCCCTAGTGTTTATTATTATGAAAAAGCATTAGAGCTTGCACCCAATGATAATGATATTAAAAACAACCTGGTATTTGCACAAAATGCTACTATTGATGCAATTGATGTAATCCCAGAAGGGATTATCTCAAGAACTCTAAATAGATTTACCACGATCGTTAGTTATGATAATTGGGCCTGGTTTTCTGTGCTATGTGTGCTATTATTTGTTGTGCTTTTTATATTGTATTATACTTCAAGGGCCTCATCAAAAAAGCGATTATTTTTTGTCGGCTCATGGCTGATTCTTGTTTTTGGATTGTTTGGATTGTTTTTTGCTTTCAGACAATACGATGCGATCAAAAACAATCAGTTTGCTATTATTTTTGCTCAGGAGACTACCATAAAAAGTGAACCAAACCTGAGAAGTGAAGAGGTTTTTCAACTGCATGAAGGCACCAAAGTACAGGTGACAGAAACCGTAAATAATTGGAAAAAAATTAAACTAGCCGATGGTAAAATTGGTTGGATTCCTGCTACAGATTTGAGAGAGCTGTAGTCTTATTTTCTAAAAGGCTGTAGTTTACCCAAAGTAGCGCTGCGCCATAACCATTCTAATGGACCATATCTAAAATGTGTAAGCCAGATTTTGCTTACCAAAGTTTGTATAATAATTAGGACTATGGCCATAACAAATAGGTAGGAAGTGTGTAGTTTACCTAAATAACCCAAACCCCATCCAAATAATATAGAGGTTCCTATAATCGATTGTAGAACATAATTGGTAAGTGCCATTCTTCCGTAAGGAGCAAAGAACGACAATATTTTTTCTCCTCTATCTTTCATATAGATCAATATAAAACTACATAAGATAATAGCTGTAAGTCCAATATTTGACCAATCATAAGCATTAATTCCTAATACATGTATCCAGCTTTTAAAATCCACTGGTTGCCTTGACACCGCAAATAGACCTCCAGTGATTAGTAAAGCAACAATAAAGAAAATAAGTGTTCTTTTTAGCCATTTTTTGACCATCGTGAGGTTTTCTTCAAGATTTTGAAACAATCCTATTTTACCAAGCCATAATCCTATCAAAAAATAACCAAAAGTAAGATAAAACCTACCAATAAAGCCGATTTGAAAATCCATTTTTTGCAACATACCCTGAGTGGCATTAACAGAAAATACATCTATAAGACGTCCCTCTTTTAGAGTATTAATATAGGCAACGTTTACTTCGTTATTAAAATCCATAAACGATGGAAAACCAAAGGCACTCTCAGTACCTAATATTGCATAAGAAACAAACCTTGGGATACTGATCAGAAAGATTCCGGCAACCAGCAAAATCTGTTTATTTTTCATTTTATAGAATGGAATAAGAAAAGGTGCCAGAAGCGCATAGATCGTTAAAATATCTCCTTTATAAAAGATTTGATGCCCATATCCTATGATAAATAGTAGAAAAACTCTCCATAAAAAGCGCCCAGCAAAGTTTTCTCCTCGTTTGTAGGCAGAATCCATTTGGATAAAAAAACTTAAACCAAATAAAATCGAGAATAACGCAAAGAATTTACCGATAATAAAGAAACCAATAACTCCGCCAAGGATATTGTCAAAGGTATTGTTTGTAATCTCCATCAGGTTATCGGTAGGAGCCGAAGCAATATACTGCTCGGTCATATGCACCAAAGCTACACCTCCCAGAGCAAAACCTCTAAGAGCATCAATTATTACAATTCTATTTGATACTATTTTTTTCAAAAATGTAATTGTATATCAATTTTGATGAAATCCATAGAAGAAATTAATTATTGTAAATGATTTTGTCATATAAGGAAAGTTCTGAAAATATTCTAACAACATAACAATTGTTTAAATAAATTTACGATTCATTTAACTAAATTTGAAAGTAATACTGTTATTTTAGCCCTTTAAATTCCTTTTTAGTGGTGACCAAACGTCAAATAGCGAAATTTTTAATTGTTTTTGGATGTATGCTTAATATTTCCAATTATGGTCTAGGTTTGATTGATTTCTATACCTGTGATGATATAGCTTCTATTGCCATTGAAGAATCTGAAAACTCTGAACAGAAGGAAAAAGAAGGTTCAGAAAAGGAAGATTTTAAAGAAAAAGATAAGATTTCTCAAAATTATGATGATAGGGCAACTGCTTTGTCTAATAGTGAGGTTAGTTTTTATCCAGATCTTTATACTCATAATTCTTCGGTCTACCTAGAGCACAAAACACCTCCTCCACAATTTTCATAGTGTATTTTGGTTATTTAATTCCAAAAGTACATATCCTTTTTATAAATTAGGAAGAATTTTTTTATCTATTTCAAATCTATTTTATCCAACTGTTCTCGATCCTTATGCTAGGAAGGACATCTAATTTTTACAGCTATGAGTGTTTTTAAGAATTTAAAAAATGATCTGCCATCAAGTATTGTGGTATTTTTTGTGGCATTACCTTTATGTTTGGGTATTGCATTGGCAAGTGGTGCTCCTCTTTTTTCTGGTTTGATATCCGGAATTGTAGGGGGTATTATTGTAGGGGCATTAAGTGGTTCTAATATTGGAGTCAGCGGTCCTGCTGCAGGATTAGCTGCTATCGTACTTAGTTCTATTGGTGCATTGGGAGGGTATGAGAACTTCCTGGTCGCAGTAGTATTGGGAGGTGCAATTCAATTACTTTTCGGAGTATTAAAAGCAGGAATCATAGGGTATTATTTTCCTTCCTCTGTAATCAAAGGAATGCTTACGGGTATTGGGATTATTATCATTTTAAAGCAGATCCCACACTTTTTTGGATATGATGCCGATCCAGAGGGAGATTTTTCGTTTATTCAAATAGATGGAGAAAACACCTTTTCTGGAATCATCAATTCAATCAATTTTATTAGTCCTGGCGCTACTATTATTGCAGTTGTAGGTCTTGGGATATTGGTTCTTTGGGAAAAAGTATTGAGCAAGAAAGCCAAGATTTTTCAGTTAATTCAGGGTCCTTTGGTAGCTGTTGCTGTGGGGATTCTTTTTTATATTTTTACGCAGGATCATGATAGCCTTGCTATATCAAAAAGTCATTTGGTGAGTGTGCCAATTCCAGGTGATTTTTCATCATTTTTAGGACAGTTCAGCTTTCCTAATTTTGCGGTTATATTTCAAACCGATATATGGGTAACAGCATTTACAATTGCCCTGGTGGCAAGTTTAGAGACATTACTTTGTGTCGAAGCTACAGATAAGTTAGACCCCGAAAAGCATGTAACTCCAACCAACAGAGAGTTATTAGCACAGGGAACAGGAAATATTATATCGGGAATGATAGGAGGACTACCAATTACTCAGGTAATCGTGCGTAGTTCTGCAAATATTCAATCGGGAGGTAAAACTAAAATGTCTGCAATTATTCACGGGTTCTTTCTATTAATATCTGTGATTTTGATACCACGTTTGTTAAATATGATACCCCTTTCGGTATTGGCTTCAATTTTATTGCTTGTTGGTTATAAATTAGCAAAACCATCATTATTTAAAAAAATGTTTACCATGGGTTGGAAGCAGTTCATTCCTTTTACGGTAACGGTAGTTGGAATAATTTTTACCGACCTTTTGGTTGGTATTGGTCTTGGACTCTTGGTTGGGATTGTGGTAATTTTAATAAAGAGTTATCAAAACTCGCATTTTCTTCATATCGAAGATGTAAGTAACGGTAAGCATAAAGTTAAAATGACTCTGGCAGAAGAAGTTACCTTTTTTAATAAAGGAGCAATCCTAAAAGAACTTGACCAATTACCAGAAGATACGTATCTTACTTTGGATGTTCGAAAAACAAGGTATTTGGACAATGATATTATAGAAATCTTGGAAGATTTTTCTGAAAAAGCAAGAAACAAACATATTGATATAAAACTGATCTCAGAAAGGGGAGAAGTTGAAAACCCAAAGAGTTATATCCAATTTTTTAAACTAAGGCCAAAGAAGGCATAAAATTTTAATTGTATGAAAGCATATACCAAAGAAACACAAGCAGCAATTACTCCGGAGATTGCCTTAGATCTTCTTAAAGAGGGAAATAAAAGGTTTGTGAATAATAAAAAAGCCAATAGAGACCTTTTAGAACAGGTGAACGATACAAAGAGTGGACAGTTTCCGTTTGCAACGATTTTAAGTTGTATTGATTCAAGAGTCTCTTCTGAATTGATTTTTGACCAAGGCATAGGTGATATTTTTAGTGCTCGCGTTGCCGGTAATTTTGTAAATGAAGATATCTTGGGGAGTATGGAGTTTGCTTGTAAATTGGCAGGAACCAAGTTGGTTTTGGTTTTGGGGCATACCAGTTGTGGAGCAATTAAAGGAGCTTGTGATGATGCGCAACTGGGTAACCTTACTGCACTGATTAGTAAGATCAAACCTGCCGTAGAAGCCGTTGTAGCCCCTGCAGATACCTCGTTACGAAATTCGAAAAATATTAGTTTTGTAAATGAAGTTGCAGTTAAGAATGTGTATATGACTTTAGAAAATATTAGAAAAGATAGTGAAGTCCTTCGAGAAATGGAGAGTCATGGAGAGCTACTGATTCTTGGTGGGATGTATGATATAAATGATGGAACGGTTACTTTTTTTGAATAGAATAGAATCTTAAATTTTTGCCAAAAAGCACTGAAGCAATCTTTACTTCAGTGCTTTTTTATAGTATCTTTCAATAGTTTTACTATTATTGTTTTAAAATACGCTATATGAAAGGGTTTTTTAGTAATCTTAAAGGTGATACTTTTGGTGGTTTAACTGCAGGAATTGTTGCTTTACCATTGGCCCTGGCATTTGGAGTTTCGTCTGGATTAGGACCGAGTGCTGGATTATACGGTGCGATTTTCATTAGTTTTTTTGCTGCTTTATTTGGCGGAACCAATACTCAGATTTCTGGGCCTACAGCACCAATGACTGCAGTAAGTATGTTGGTAATTGCCGGATTGATAGGAGCTAATAATGGGGATGTAAATAAGGCATTACCAACTATTCTTACTGTTTTTCTTTTGGCTGGACTCATACAGATTGGCTTGGGAGCTATAGGAATCGGAAAATACATCAGGTACATACCCTATCCTGTAGTTTCTGGTTTTATGACTGCAATTGGCGTAATGATTTTACTTACTCAGTTGCTACCTGGATTAGGATATTACCCAAAAGAAGATGCAGAATATGTAGAACAATTTAAGCCAGAAGCAGAAGAAGTAATTCTGGACAAAATTCTTAAAGACGAAGCAGGAGAAGGTATATTGGTGCTAGAGGACTTTAAAGAAACCATAAAGAGAGCCGAAAATATTTCTGAAGAGGAAATATATCTTGAAGCAGTGACGCTTGCCAATAGTAAAGCGTCTGGAGTTACCGGTGCTTTAAAAAGCCTGCCAAGGGCAATAAAAAGTATAAATTATTTAGAGTTGATGCTTTGTCTGGTTACGATTGTAATTATTTATGGTTTCAAAAAAATTACCAGAGCCATACCTAGCACATTAGTAGCGTTACTGGCAGTATCCGGGGTTGCCTATGGTTTTGGATTGCAATATCGACCAATAGAAGAGATTCCCAGTGGTTTTCCAATACCTAATATAGCAATCATTACAGATTTTAACCTGGGAGCTTTAGTACCCTATTTTTTTACAGCATTATCATTGTCGTTTTTGGGAGCAATTGACTCTTTATTGACTTCTGTGGTAGCAGACAATATGACCAAGACAAAGCATAATCCTAATAAGGAATTAATGGGTCAGGGGATTGGTAATAGTATTGCTGCCATATTTGGAGGAATACCAGGGGCAGGCGCTACTATCAGAACTGTGGTTAATATTAATGCAGGAGGAAAAACAAAATTGTCAGGAATGATTGCAGGAGTACTTTTGTTGATCGTTTTATTGGCTTTAGGACCAATTGCTTCTCAGATCCCGGCTGCAGTGCTTGCTGGGATTTTGATTACTGTAGGGATAGGAGTAATGGATTATAAAGGACTGAAAGCGATCCCAAGTATGCCATGGATCGAAGTTGTAATTATGTTGATTGTTCTGGTGCTTTCAGTTTTTTGGGATCTGGTATATGCAGTGGGTATCGGTTTGGTTTTGGCCTCATTAATGTTTATGAAAAAGATGGGGGATGTCACGGCAAAAGATTCCAAAATCGAGTCATTACAGGGTCTTGAAAACAATAGTCGCGAAATGCTATGGAAAGATGAAGTTGATTTTCCAAAAGAACTTAAAGAAGAAATATTCATAAAACACCTTAATGGGCCGATTTTTTTTGGATCTACAAGTGAGTTGCAGCAATTGGCAACCCAAATACCCGAAACTGCAGTCCATGTAATTCTTAGGATGGATAGAGTACCTTATATGGATCAGTCTGGAGTATATACGCTCGAGGAAATCATTCTAGGACTCGAGCAAAAAGGAATCAAGACCTATATAGTCGGTATTCAAAAACAACCATTGTATCTGGCAAAAAGTATTGATATTGTTCCGGATCTGGTAGCCAACGATTATGTATTTAATGATTTTGATTCTTGTATTGCTTATTTACGCAAAGTGGTCAAAGATATACAGTAGCGTTATATGCACTGTATACCATTTGTATCTTGATCAATTATCGCTTATCATTTGGATGCGTTGTCTTTTAATACATTTGGAAGAACGGCAGGGGCTATTCTACTAACAGGGCGATATAATAGTGAAGCATCTAACGTTTCTTCTTTGATAATAGTTATATTGTTATTTAAAGCATCAATGAAGATGATAATTACACTAGCGATAAACCCCATTTTTAAAATTCCAAAAACACCACCCAGGATTTTATTAAGAATTCCTAGAGCAGCATAATCTGCAATTTTGGTTAGCAATTTTCCAGCAAGTGAAATAAGAATCACAACCAGCACAAATGTCAAAGCAAAAGCGGTTAATTTCATAGCCCCATCGGGCCAATCTACATATCGTTGTACAAAACCTCCTGCAATATGAGAAAAGTGAACTGCAATATAGATTCCGATTACTAGAGCGACCAATGAAGCCAACGAAGCAAATAAACCTTTACTTAGGCCTTTTATCATTCCCCATAATAAAAGTATCCCAAGAATAATATCGATGTAATTCATTAATGAAATAATAATTGGTTCCAAATATAATGAAGTGGTTTAAACTTTTTCAATTCATCACAAAATTATATTGCAAGGATTATAAAGTATATTTAGGTAATTAACTAAAATAAAACCAAGTCTGAAAAGTCCCCATTGCGCACATAGTGAAGTTCCGGAAAAGCAACTTGCTTTTGCGGATCAGACGCATCGTAATGACGTTTCCTGAAGCTTTTCAGCTTTATTTCATGAAAGATATGCCATCCAAATTGACAATTTCCATTATCCTGTATCCTGTCGCCTTCATCAGAATAGGTATAAAAGAGTTTCATGTTATGAGTCCAGTACTGAAATACAGTTCAATACGATATAAATACAAATTTATTGTATATATTTAGCATATAATATATACAATATATAATGAGAAAAATTATAGATATCGATGATAAAATGATACCTAAACTCAAGCTGCTGGCGGCTATAGAGAGTTCTAGTGTAAAAAAAGTTATGGAAGATGCAATTACATGGTATATAGAACATAAGCAGAAAGAACAGATAAATACCATGTCGCTAGAGCAAAAAGAGGATCTTGGATTATTACTTTTGATGCAGCAGGCTAATATGTCTTCTTTGGTAAGTGAAGAAGAATTATTCAAGCAATGATATGGTACTAAAAATCGCTTCACAATTTGCAATTGATTTTAAAAGTGTTGAGGATATCTCACTACAAGAAAAGGTCAAAAGTGTTCTAAAAACTATTAAAAATGCCAAAAATGTAGCCGATATTTCCCATTTTAAGAAAATAAAGGGCAGTAATATGGCATATAAGATGGGTATTGGTTTTTATTACATTGTAGGAGTCACATCTTCAGAAAAAGAAATAACACTGATACGATTTTTGAAGCGTGATGTTTTAGCACAAGTCATCGGCAAAAAATAATCTTTAAAAAAACATTCTAAAAACTATATTTGGTGCTATCCCCAGAGAGCGTTGCTGTAGTTCCTCTAACTCAACATTACCTGTATCTTGATTTTCGTCTGCTTGATAACTTATCGAGATGGGTACTTTTCGGTTATATACATTGCGTATAGAGGCCCCTAATTGCCCTTTCCAGTTCCCAGAAGGATTAAAATTAAATCTGTAAATAGTAGAAATGTCTAATCTGTGGTATTCGGGCAAACGTTCTGCATTAGTTCCTCCAAATTCAATTTCTTCACTAATTAACTCGGCATCGGTAAACGGAGCTCCGGATCGCCATACCCAACCCAAAGAAAACTCCCAGTTTTTTACTTCTAGCGTATTAGAAATTCTAAAATTATGGGTGATATCATTGTTTCCCGGAAAAGGATTTTCCTGAATCTCGGGGAAAGTATATTCGATATCTGTAAAGGTATAACCCAGCCAGGTTCTGAAATTCTTGATTCTCTTTCTTAGCAATACATCAACCCCCACAATACGACTCTCGCCTGTAGACAAATCGATATCAAAGGTGTTAAATCCATTGGTAACCGAAGTTAACCCATCGATATTTTTGTAATACCCATCTACTTCAAAATTCCAATCGCTTTTAGAGAACAGAAACCCTCCAGAAAACTGAAGACTCTCTAAAACAGGTACTTCATCATTGGCATGAATCCAAATATTATTTTCTAATCGCAATTGAGTGTCTTCAAATTCGACCAGCTGACTTATGGGCTGGTATCTAAGTTCTGCGGTTCCCTTTATTCTTAAAAAATCGGTAATGGGATATTCAATATTTACGCGAGGTTCGATGTAAAAATCTTCGACGGTAGAATAATGAGAGGCCCTTATCCCCAGGTTTATAAAACTTTTTTTACCTGGTAAAAATTTATAGTTTGCATAAAAGGTATTTGTTGTGTTTTTTACTAGATCAGATTCATTGAGAGGCGTTTCAAATTCGCTTTCTCTTGTGATAGCATAAAAAACCTCGTTATTAGAGAATTGATATCCAAGAATCAATGAATTTTTCTTATTAAAATCGTAACCGATATTAACATCTGCTCCAATATCCTCTACCGTATTTTTCCGAATGGATTGCTCTTCTATGATTTGGTCTTGTCTCTCGGTAAAGAGGTAATCAGAATCGTATTTAGAATAATACCCTTTTAAGCTGTGTTGAAATCGTTTTCCTTTGGTGCCTGTCCAGGAAAAACTAGCTCCTTCATTTTGGATTTCGAGATCATCGGTAATCGAATCTTCATCGTCATTTATTTCAAAAGCAAGATCATTATTGGTATAAATACCACTGGCCATAATTTTATCATTTTTAGAAGCATCAATAATCAATTTAATACTGGCATCGTAAAAGAAAAAGTTATTACCGCCAATATCTTGTTCGTTTTCGCCGTCTTCTTCCTCTTCTTCCTCAGACGGAATTTGACTGCTGCCTTCTGCTATTTTTGTGTTTTGAAATACTTTTTTCGATAGTGCATCATACGTAGGGGATTCATAAAAATCGGTGTAGGATCGTCTTCCCGAAACAATCAATCCAGTTTTTTTTCCAAATGGAGTTTTTAAAAAAAGGTCGGCATGCGTTCCATTAACCCCTGCACCACCATTAAACTTTGCAGGGACCTTGGTATCACTGGTAATATCTATGACCCCCGATACACGATCGCCATACTTTGGATCAGCACCACCTTTAAAAACCTTTGCACTTTTAACCACATTAGGATTAAATGCAGAGAGCATTCCAAAAAAATGGCCTGTATTATACATTCTTATGTCATCCCAAAGAATTAGATTTTGATCTGGAGAACCGCCTCTTATCTGTATCCCGGTAGCAGTTTCGTCTGGGCTGTTGATCCCAGGAATAAGTTGAATACTTTGCAGAATATCAGGCTCACTCTGTCCGGGAAGGATTCCCAGTTCTTCGCTCGAAAATTCGAAAGAACCATCAATATTTTTATCTATTCCGGTAGTAATGTATTCAACAATAAGTACTTCTTCAAGAGCAGTGCTCTGCAAAAATAATGGTATCCTGGGGCATCCTGAAATTTTAAAATCTGCCGCTGTCATTATCTTATCCATGTAGCCCACATGCTGAATTAGGATAGGGGTATTTTGTTCAAGTTCCCCTAGCTGAAAAAAACCATCGTCATTGGCAACAGTTCCCGTTTTGACACTTTCTATAAGTATAGATGCAAAAGAAAGCGGCTCATTGGTAGTTTCATCAAAAAGATATCCGCAAACTTCTACTTTGGTATCTGGCACGCTCACAATTACTTGCCTGTCTGATATTTTCTTGAAATCCAGGTTCGTAAGTGTTTGTAAAGTTATCAATACCTCGTCAAGTGGAGTGTTATTAATTACTAACGTAATGATTTTATCCTTTACAGTTTCATTGCTAAACGAAAAAATAAGATCATACGATTCTGATAATTCAGTAAGCACCTGCTGCAATGGTGTTTCTTTATATTCTTTGGTGATTTGTGCTTGTAAAGAACAAGTAAAAAAAAGAAATAACAACAGTGTTTTTTTCATGTGGAGGGCAATTCTATAAGTTTTTGAGCTATTTTACAATTATTATTCTTATTACATCATAAGTTTATGATTGTCAACCTGAACTTGTTTCAGGTTCTCATTATAAAGCATTGTTTATAAGCATTATGAGATTCCGAAATAAACCTGCCTACCTGCGGTAATGCAGGCAGGTTCGGAATGACGGCAAATAATATGATTATGATACAAAGCAAACATTAAATTATTATAAGGTTATTTGGGTGAGAGCGTAACCATTTTTCCGTTTACAACATACTCAATTCCCATAGGAATCAACACTGATTCTAAAGCAATGTTGAGGTCTTCATAATTAAATCCACCTGTAAAAAGTTGATTTTGATCGATCTCATTTCGATTAAAAGTGATATTATACTGTCTCTCCAGTTCATCGAGTACCGCTGCCAAGGGTTCACTATTAAATAAACTTTCTCCGGTCATCCATAAAGGTGAAGTATTTGTAATTTTTCCAGGAATCAATTTCTTTCCTTTTAAAGAGACAGCATCTCCTCTTTCCAGGATTTCTTGTTGATTTTCTATCGAAGACACCTGTACTTTTCCTTCATAACATCCCACAATAAACTGATCTTTCCTGTCTTTAACATTAAACTGAGTTCCTAGTACTTCAACTTTTCCAAGGCCTGTAACCACAGAGAATTTGTCTCCAGAAGTTACTTTAAAAAATGCTTCTCCGTCAAGTTTTACTTCTCGATTACCTGACCAGAAAAAACGGCGATGTGAAAGGGTGGAAGCTACATTAAGGTCAACAGAACTTCCATCGGGTAACACAATTGCCAATTGTTGTCCAGGATCTGTGGTATAGGATACTTTGTTAAAGAAAAGGCCAATAATTAGTACAATAGATGCAGCCACCGAGATCGCATATAAAATTGGTTTTAACCTGATCACTTTACTCTTTTTGGGTTGATCAAGTTTTTCCAACGTGGTGTTTAATGAATCCTTAAGATCAAAAGAAGGAGCATTAAAAAACTCAAGACCATCAACGATTTTTTTATACTCATCGTATTCTGGAAGGTTTTTAAGCTCTTCAAGATCCTTTGGATCAAGGTCACTGTTTAACCACTTTGCTAAATATGTATTGTCGTTATCTGAAAGCATATTTCTATCTTCATTTCTAATCAATAACAGGTCAAAATTAAAATACCCTACCTGGATCAGATATTTTTTACCAATTTTCTTAATTCTTTTAAGGCATTATGCATTCTTTTTTCAACTGCTTTTACCGAAATATCTAGCATTTCGGCAATTTGGTTATACGTCTTTTTATCAATACGATTTAACAAAAAAACTTCTCGTTGCTTTTCAGGTAGTTCTGCTATTGCCTTTTGAAGTTTTTCCATAAACTCCTTTTCCTCCATAACAAAATCTGGAGACTCTACATTTTTAGTACTACGGGGTATTTTTGAATATTCTAATCGCACTTTCTGTTTGGCAACTTGATTTAAGAAAAGATTATTGGCTACGGTACACAAAAAACCTTTGGCTTTTTCAAAAATTACTTTTTTACAATTATCCCAAAGTTTTATAAAAGCTTCTTGCATCACATCTTCTGCCTGATCACGGTCACCACATTTATAATAAATAAGGTTTCGTACAGCCTCTGCATGTGTTTCGAATAGTTTGGTAAAAACGGGTTGTTCACAAACAGATTTTGAGGATTGCGGCATAAAAAAGAAATTTTTTTCGATTTCTGGTAGGGTGAATTTAATCTCACCTGTTATTAACCCAAAAATAACTGATTATGAATTCTCAGACAAATCTTAAAGTTGTATTGGTTTTAATTACAGTAGTTGCCCTTTTTTCAATAGGATTTAAGATTCAACCTATTCTTGAAAACTATGATGATTTTAGTCCCAATACGGTTTATAAAGTAAACTATAATTACTTCTTCAAATCGGCAGATAAGAATACGGCTGTAAAAAGTTTTATCCCCAAAAGTAATCTACGGCAGCGCATTTCTGAGCAAAAAAGCATAAGCGATAGCACTTTGTATTTTACCAAACAGATTTCTGAAAATGGAAACGTAAAAGGTATATGGAAAACCAAGAAAAAAAATACATATCACACACTTAATTACGAATTCGTTTTTGAAGGGAAAGAAAAAACATACATGATTCCCAGAGATTTTGGTGAAATTTCTGAGAAGTACAAAAAATATCTAAAACCTTCTGAGAATATACAGTCAAATGATCGGATAATAAGTGATTTGGCAAATGTGCTGAAACAAAATACCAGTAATGATAAAGAGATCATTAATAAAATATTTGATCATGTCAAGGCCATACCTTCGGCACCCATAATCACCCTAACCGATGCTATAACTACAATCAATCAAAACCGGGCATCTTGTAATGGTAAAAGTAGATTATTTGTTGCTTTGGCAAGAAATTTAGGCTATGCAGCAAGAGTAAAAGGAGGGATCATTCTTGAAAACACCAATAAAAGAACTTCCCATGTTTGGGCAGAAGTCTTAATCAATAAAACATGGGTGCCTTTTGATGCGCTAAATAATCATTTTGCTTTTCTACCAGCTAATTATCTGGAAATTTATAAGGGAGATGAATTCTTAATTACCCATACCCCGGGAATTCAGTTTGACTATGCCTATCAAATTGATCAAGTAAATCATATTTCTTTCTTAAAAATGAATGCTAAAGAAGTACGAGAGCTATCCAATATTTCGCTTTGGAGTATTGTAGAAAAAGGTGTGATGCCTCAAAATGCTCTTAACCTACTTTTATTGCTACCGATTGGAGGATTGTTGGTTGCTTTTCTTAGAAATGTCGTCGGAGTTAAAACATTTGGTGTTTTTCTTCCGGTTTTGATAGCATTTTCTTTAATGCATACCGGATTCGTTTCAGGAACAATATTATTTGTGGTATTAATATTACTTGTAGGGTTAGTATCCTATCCTTTTGATAAAATTGGTTTACTCTATACCCCAAAACTGGTGATCTCCCTAAGTATAATGGTAGGTCTCATGATTATGGCAACGGTTATCGGCATACAATATAACATTGCCTGGTTAACTATGTTAACCTTTTTTCCTACCATTATACTTACCATCGCAGCCGAACGATTTTCGCGTGCTACTGTAGAAGATGGTTATAAAATAGCAATAGATAAATTGTTTCAGACACTGTTGGCAACTGCCGTATGCTATTGGCTATTGTCCTGGCCATGGTTGCCGTCTATCCTTATCATTTTTCCAGAATGTATCCTACTCATTATTGCAATAGCAATGCTGCTAGGAAGATATATCGGAATTCGTTGGACAGAGTTCTACCGGTTTAGACCACTATTTGTATAACCATTATTAATCAAAAAAACAGAATCATGATCCCTATGTTTTCAAAGATCTTAGATATGAAATCACCTAAAGAATCAAATGTGGTTGGTTTAAACGAAAGAAATATCAACTTGATTTATCCAAATAATAATAAGAAACATTATCCATTGGCAGATGACAAAGTGCTTACCAAAGAAATTTTGCATCAATATGATATCCCTTGTGCAGAAACCTATGCCGTTGTAGCGTACAATAGTGATATCAAAAAGGTTTGGGAAGAATGCAAACACTACAAAGCATTAGCTATTAAACCAGCAAGAGGAAGCGGTGGTGGAGGTATTAAGATCATTAAAAAAGATGACCAAGGAAACTGGACCAGCAGTGGTAAGGTGGCCGAGGAACGTCAAATTTTTCAACATATGGCTGCCATTATTATGGGGTTTTTCTCGCTGGGATCACATGATCGTGTATTAATTGAAGAATGTATAGAACCCGATCCATTTTTTAATAGAATATACCCAGCTGGAGTTCCCGATTTTAGGATTATCACACTTGATCAAACTCCTTTGATGGGGATGTTAAGAATGCCTACAGATAGATCAGATGGTAAGGCTAATCTTCATCAAAATGGTGTAGGCATAGGTGTCGATATGAAAAAAGGAAGCTTAACCCAGGTCTACGACGGTAAAAACTACTTCGATTACCATCCCGATAGCAAGTTTGTAGTGAAGGGTAAGCCAATACCTTATTGGAAAGAAATTCTCAAAATATCAATTGCCACAGCAAAAGCATTTCCGCTAAACTATTTGGGAATCGATATTGTGATCGATAAAAATAAAGGCCCACAGATTATGGAAATTAATGTAAGACCAGGGTTGGGCATTCAATTGGTAAATAAACAAGGATTAAAAGAAACGATTTTAAACAAAAATGATTTTCGGTAATATGTAATAATGTAATTCTTTAGCGTCATTCAGAACCTGCCGGTATTACCGAAGGTAGACAGGTTTATTTCGGAATCTCATTTCGGTCATAAACAATCAGTTATAATGAGAACCTGAAACGAGTTCAGGTTGACGATTATGGGATATGATATATTACGCATATTCAAAAAACAAAAAATAAAGAAGGCAAAATATAACTATGAAAATAAAAAATATAGTAATTGGATTTACTGTGGTGTTAACAACAGGTATCACATTCTCGCAAAACAAAAGTTCGTTTGACATCGAAACGCAAGGAGGATATGAGTATAATTATTTTAAAAGTCCAAAAGAAATACGAAGTGATGGTGTTTTGTTAACCGAAGAGGATTTGATATCGAGCAGTGTTTATCAGGATATCAATGTTACCTATAGATATGGAACCAAATGGAATAAGAAAAATAGATTCAGAATATTACTGAATCCTTTTTCAAGAATATTTTATGAAAATGTTGATGATAGTTATTGGAGTGTAAATGCGGTAGCCAAATATGATCATAAGTTTAGCAAGAAGTTTTCCTTTTTATCAGAGCTCAGATTTAAAAGAATGAATAGAGAAGGATTAGGAGGGGATCAAGATGTGTTAATCAATCCTCTTGGATATACAAATTATGGGGCTACCGTTGGAGTCCAATTTGTACCTTTTGAAAATAATGAAACTACCGTTGAAGGGTTTTACAACCTCAAAGATTTTGATGCATTTGGAATAAGAGACCTTCAATTTGACGAATTTGGAATTCAGATTTCAAGTGTTCAGTCTTTTGACGTAAATAATCTGGAACATAAATTGGGAATAAATGGATATGTAAAAAAGCGATTATACGATACCTTTAATGCCAGCGAAATAGTTACTGATGGTGAAAGAGATTGGGATTATGCCAAGGGTACTTTTTTTTATGAATTGCCATTTAGTTCGACCTTCAAAATACGACCTAATTTTGCATATTATGTAAGAATCGATAATTCTACAGATCGTTCAGGGTTTAATCAGTTTGGGCCAGGAGTAAGCATTGCCTTCAAAAGTAAAATGACTAAAATACGGTCTACAGTTTCCTTTATTACTAGAAATTATAAACAAATCGAAGCTAGAAATACAGATGAAGCTATAGGAGAAAAGCTTACATACGAATATGCGAATTTTCATCTAAATGCTTCTCATAGTATCGGTAATGGATTTTCATTAACCGCAATAGTACATTCCAGAATTAGAAGTACCAATTATACAGACATAGACGCCCGCTCCTTTAGAAACTACAGAAACCAGTATGCCGGTTTGGGCGTCTTGTGGGAGTTTTAGTTTTTTCTCCCTTTTCGGGGTTATTTTTTTGTTGTTAAGCGTTACTTTTGTAGCGCTTAACTTTTTATCAAAATCCGTCAATTCGAGTATTTCGATTTTTAATCGAAATGTATCGAGAATAGGATTTTGATATCCCAAAAAGCTATTCTCGATATGTTTTATTTACATTTTACTGCAATAAAACACTCGAATTGACGCTTTTTAGCATTGTAATTTATAATAGATTAATAAACAAGATGGCCAGAGACGAAAAATTAAAAGAACGATGGGAGATACTGGTACAAAAACTGTCGTATCAATTTGCCGAAGGTGAAGATCTGGATCTTGACGGAATCATATATCTTATAGGAGTACAAGAATTAGGGCAAGTACATCGAAGGTTCAAAAAAGATGAGAAATTGGATTTAATGCATATTGCTATCTGCCGACTTCTGGAGCCTTATGGATACTACGAATTTGATTACTATGATGATGATGGTTGGCCACATTATAAAATGAAAGAAGAATTGCCCAATCTTAAAGCAGGAGAACAATCTGTTTTAATGAAAGAAGCCATTGTTCAGTACTTTTTGGTAAGTCAGTATATAGAATAGTTTTAGGTAATGCAAGAAATGACCTTTAGAAATAAAACAACATTTATAATTATTAAATTATATTTGCTTAATGGCAATAAGGATTGAAAATATAAACTCTGAAATTATTAATTGGGCAATTACTAGAGCAGGTAATGACCTTGAGGAGTTTTATGTGGCCAATCCTGATGTTTTAGAATGGATAAAAGGTGAGAAAAAACCAACCATAAAACAATTAGAAAATTTCACTCACAAGGTTCACGTTCCTTTCGGATATATGTTTATGAAAGAGCCACCAAGTGAGGAATTACCTATACCATTTTTCCGAACTGGTGCAGCGCCTAGAGATAAAGTTTCTTTAAACGTTTATCATACAATTCAGATAATAAAAGACAGACAAAATTGGCTGACAAATTATTTGCAAGAAAGCGGATATTCTGACTTAGATTTTGTCGGAAAATATAACGAAAACTCTGATTATAAAGAGATTGCAAACGATATAAGAAACGCTCTAAAACTTCAAGTTAATTGGGCAAGCAAGCATACAACTTGGGAACAAGCTCTAGAGTATTTGACATTACAAATCGAGGAAATCGGAATTATAATTAACTTCAACGGAATTGTTGAAAACAACACAAGAAGAAAGATTTCCGTTGATGAATGCAGAGGTTTTGTCTTGGTCAATAAAAAAGCGCCTTTCTTATTTATAAACTCTGCTGATGCAAAGGCAGCACAAATGTTTACCCTGATTCACGAGCTTGCTCATATTTGGTTGGGAGAAAGTGCTGGATTTGATAATAAACAAATGCTTCCTGCAGATGACCCAACTGAATTTTTATGTGATAAAGTTGCAGCTGAATTTTTAGTTCCCGAAATATTTTTTAAAGAAAAGTGGAATAGCAGTCAAAATATTAAATACTTAAGCAGAGTATTTAAAGTTAGTCCTATTGTTATTGCTAGAAGAGCATTAGATTTGGAATTAATGTCCAAACGTGTGTTTTTTGAATTTTACAATAACTATATTTCTGCATTTAAGAACAAAAAAGAGAATCAAAGTCCTGGTGGAAACTTTTATGCAACTGCAAAAAAGAGAATTAGTTTAAGATTTGCTAGTTACGTAAATAATGCGGTTAAGGAAAATAACTTGTTGTATAGAGATGCATACAAACTAACTAGTCTTAAAGGAAACACCTATGAGAAATTTATCAATGAATATCTTTATCAAGTATGAGTAAATTCATTGTAGATTCTAACTTCTTTATACAAGCTCATCGCTCAATTTATCCACTCGACGTAGTTCAAAGTTTTTGGATTAAAGTAAAAAGTCTTTCTGATAATGTTACAATAGTGAGTATTGACAAAGTAAAGAAAGAAATCTATGATAATTCTTCTCACGAAGACGAACTTAAAAAATGGTGTGAAGCCAATTTACCAAGCAGTTTTTTTATTAATACGGACTCTGTATTACAAAATTATATATCAATTGTGAATTGGACTAATTCAATGTCACATCACTATACCAATAATGCTATTCAAGAATTTCTAGAAACTGACTTAGCTGACCCGTGGCTTGTTGCTTTTGCAATGAGCAATAGTTGGACTATTGTAACCTACGAAAAGAGTGAGCCAAACAGAAAAAATAGAATAAAAATTCCTGAAGTTTGTAATCAATTTAACGTAAGATATATAAATACGATAGAAATGCTAAGGGAATTGAACGAAAACTTTTAAAACACTACCTACAACAATTTGTCCTTGCGTATGCCGCCTTCGGCAGGCAAACGCAACATACAAGGAACGATAATAAGCAAACCAAAAAAGCAAATCTCTTATCTCAATAGGATAAATTATGTTTGTGTCTAAAACACATGTAAACCTAACACTATGAATCATACAACCCTAATTCTTCATCAGATTTCATAATATCAATAATTTGTTGTTTCTGACTTTTCTTCATCTTCTCTTTATAATTCATAACATCTTCGAATTTTACTCTTCTATGCTTTCCTACTTTAGTGTATTCAATTTCACCTTTTTCAAGTAATTTAACAAGATGAGGCCTTGAACACCCTAAAATTTCGGCTGCTTTCTGAGTGGTTACTTCCGTTGCTACAGGAACTAGAGAAAGAAGTTTTCCTTGGCTCATCGCTTTCAAAATTTCTCCTAAAAACTTTAAAGCACTTAATGGAATTTTAATTCTTTCTTGAGTCTCCTCAATCTCAATTTCTGGATTATCTGATTTTAATTGCTCAATAACCGAAGATAAAGCATCATATGATTGAATAGCTAACTCTTGCTCATCTTTAGAGGGCTTTTTTATATTTTTAAATGTTTCCATGATTATAAATAGCTTTAAGTTAGTTATGCAATAATAAACGAAATAAACGAAACGACGTTGTATTTTACTGTTAAATTTTATAAAAACTATGGTCAATAAATAAGCATTCGCTTGGTCGGTACGTCTCGTACATCAACCATTATCCTTTCTGAATTTGAGATTTAATCCTGTCAATCTCCTAACACACTATAAATCCTATTGAAATCTGATCAAATTAGGCCGGAAATGCATAAATTTGCCGTTCTATTAAGAAAATAGTGATGATTGATAAGATTAAAGAGTATATAGCCGAGGTAGATTCCTTTAAAGCCAAAACCAAAGATGAAGTTGAAGCATTCAGAATTAAGTTTTCTGGAAAAAAAGGATTAATCAACGATTTTTTTGCCGAGTTCAAAAATGTAGCCAATGATCAGAAAAAAGAATTCGGGCAGGCGATTAATGCTCTTAAAATTGCGGCCGAGGAAAAAGTGAAGTCGCTTAAAGACGAATTAGAATCTAATGAAGAGGAAAAAGGAATTTATGGTGATCTTACTAGACCGGCAGAACCTGTGGCACTGGGCTCTCGTCATCCTATCTCTCTGGTAAAAAATCAGATCATCGATATTTTTTCGCGTATTGGATTTAATGTAAGCGAGGGGCCAGAGATCGAAGACGACTGGCATAATTTTACAGCACTTAATTTGCCAGAATATCACCCTGCTCGTGACATGCAGGATACCTTCTTTATTCAAACAAATCCTGATATTTTATTGCGTACACATACCTCATCGGTACAGGTGCGGTATATGGAAAATAATCAACCTCCAATTCGTACAATTTCTCCGGGTAGAGTATATCGTAATGAAGCTATTTCGGCAAGGTCGCATTGTTTCTTTCATCAAGTAGAAGGATTGTATATCGATAAAGATGTCTCTTTTGCAGACCTGAAACAAACATTACAATATTTTACTACAGAAATGTTTGGTAAGTCTAAGATCCGACTACGCCCGTCCTATTTCCCGTTTACAGAGCCAAGTGCTGAAGTAGATGTGTATTGGGGATTAGAAACCGAAACCGATTATAAAATGACCAAAGGTACAGGTTGGCTAGAGATTATGGGATGTGGAATGGTAGATCCAAACGTACTTAAAAATTGTAATATCGACCCCGAAGAATATAGTGGTTTTGCTTTTGGGATGGGGATCGATCGTATTGCACTGCTGTTATATGGTATCTCAGACATTCGTATGCTAAGCGAAAACGATGTGCGTTTCTTAGAGCAGTTTAAATCTGCTTTGTAAAGTCTTCAAGTAAAATGAATTGATATCATCTGTCTTCTCGAGCGGAGTCGAGAGATATTTTTCAAAGTACATTTCGACTCCGCTCAATATGGTAGTAAATAGTTAGTTTCTTAGCAAGAAAGAATAGATGAAAAAGGATATTGAAATACCAGTTGTAGAAAATGTCTACGTGGCTGTTGTAAAAGAGTGGAATGAAGAATTTTTGGCACAAGACTGGAACTCATATATTATTAATGATCGAGATACCGCCATAGAAATGGTTTTGGTGGTGACCAAGGGCTATGATGGAGATCAAAAAACATCATTACTTCGTCATGGAATCGGGACCATTGCAGCCAAATCTTCTGCAAAAATAGAAATGATTCAGGAAGAGTTGTTACGACTTAATAACGAGTTTGCGGTTACATTTTTTGCAGATAATAAATTGTATGAAAAAAAATACATTTTCAAAAAAAATACGATTAACGAAAATGCATTTCAGGATTTACCTGTAATGGATCAACAAGGGGTTTTGGTAAAATAAATCAGTGTTTGATCTTCAATTTCTAGATCCCTCAAAGTATTCGATAGAATCGAGTACATGATTAGGGTCAATGGCATCCAATATAGAAACGATTAACTTTCCAAATCCCGAAAGGGTGTTTTGAACCTTGTTTTTTCCAAGCGCACTGGATATGGTTTCATCTCTATTGCCAAATTTGTAACCACCTTTCTTAATCCATAAAAGGTTTAATATATGTTGCATAATCACATTGCCTAACTGATCTATAGAAACCGCCATTTCTAGAAAATAACCTCCTAATCCTTTTAAGAAACCTGTAAATAATCTATAAAAGAAACCGTATAAAAAACCGATTGGAGTTGTAATTATAAATAATACGATTGAAACAAGAAAAAGCAAAAGCCCTATAAAAATATTGGCTTTTCTTTGGGTTTGTTGATCTGTGTCTGTTGTATTCATGATGTCTATATTTTATGATCAAGTGGTAAAATATAGTAGAAAAAGTATGAGGTATTTTATTTAGGGAACTATCATGAAGATAATAATTCTTTATTAAAAAAGCCGAAACATGGATTATTTCGGCTTTTTTGTATCTATATCAATAGGTATTATTTTATTTGAAAAGTAATAGGTAATGAATACAGTACATTTACCGGTTTACCGTCTTTTATTCCTGGTTTCATCTGGGGTAAGGATTCAATTACCCTTATGGCTTCATCCCCCAATTCTTTTTTAGGTGCTCGAGCTTTAATATCTGTAACTTTTCCTAATTTATCAATTTTAAATCTTACATAAATTCTTTGAACTCCCTGAAGGCCTTTGCCAAGTTCTACATTATATTCTCTTGCTACATATTTCTTAATGTTATCATTAAAACACATTTTTGCTTCAGCTTCTGTAAGATTTTCACAACTAGGAAAAACAGGCGCTTTATCTAGACCTGCGAATGGAATTCCGTCCCATTTGAGTTTGGACTGAAGAAGAGTTTCAGGAAGCATTTTTTCAAAATTGGAAAGAGGTTGGCTTTCAAAAGCTTTCTTAACTAATGTGTTTAAAGCAGCTTTTTCCTCGTCAGACAATTGTCCTTGAATTTCAATTTGTTGTCTTACGGCTTCAATGTTTTTAATAAGTGTACCTTCGGTTTCTGCTATTTCTTCTTCGGATTGATCGCTTGGTTCTTGCGTACAAGATGTATAGATCATCATGACACCTATTATGGGAACAAGCAATAAGTACTTCAATTGAAAAATTTTCTTAGATTTTGATTTTTGTAACATAACTATTCGGTTTTTGATTAATGAATGATTAAAAAATGTATTGATGAATGAAATTTTATCGGTCTGAAAAATTTGTGATAACAAATCCTGATAGTATTCCTTTTTATTGGTTACAGAAACGGCTTTAGCATCGGCAATATATTCCTGAAGCGTGGTAACTCTGTTTTGATAAACATATACTAGGGGATTAAACCAAAAGATTATGCGAAGTAGTTCAAAAAAAATAAGATCCAATGAGTGATACTGAGAAACATGTGTCTTTTCATGAAGCAGAATATTGGTCTTTTTTACTTCCGAAAGCATTTCACCTATAAAAATGGTTCTAAAAAAAGAAAAAGCCATGTTCGTATTTGGAAGCGAAATAATTGTAAAGTTGCCTATTTTGGTGCTGATTCCGGTTTTTTTAAGGCTAATAATCTTATATATTTTGTAAAAGAATAGGGTAGTGCTTAGGAATATGCCAAGTACCCAAATAGCCTGAAGTAATTTAGAGATGGTAATAAATTGAAAAAATGATTCTGATGATCCTAAAATAATCTCTGGCAGCGTTATTTCTTGCATTGTACCGTCAATTAATATCGTGGGTAACTGTATGGTATACTCTTGAGGGATGTTTTGCCGAATAGATTTAACTTTAATTAGCGGAAGAATAAAACTAAGGATTGGTGCAATAATAAGATATAGGCGATTGCCATTGAAAAAGGTTTCCTTTTTTAATAACAGATCATACACTGCCAAAAAAAGTAGTTGTATTGCTAGTATTTGTAATATATAATGTATCATTCTTCTTCTTTATTGATTTCTTTTAGAGCAGCTTCCATCTCTTCAATACTTATATCGTTTTTCTTTATAAAAAAGGAAACCATACTTTTAAAAGAACCTTGAAAATATCCATCCAACAATTTGGTAATGGTTTGATTGCTATATTCTTCTTTTTTAACAATAGGGAAGTAAATATGAATACGCCCTTCCTTTCGATAGTTTACAAACTTCTTATCTTCAAGAATTCGAACAATGGTCGAAACGGTGTTATAGGCAGGTTTAGGCTCAGTAAATTTTTCTAGAAGTGCCAAAACACTTCCTTCCTTGATATCCCAAAGGATTTTCATAATATCTTCTTCTGCTTTGGTAAGTTGCTTCATAAGATTAGAATCTGTTTTAATGTAAATTTGATGCTAATATAAACTAAATATTTAGTTTGAACTAATATTTTAGTTTCAAAAATTTCATTTAATCAATTTCTTAAATAGGGCAGGTTCTAATTGTCTGAATGATGAAATCTCAGTAATTGAAGGTCTTCAGTCTGAGTTTGCTAATGTTTTAGGTTAATCTGAAAATGCTTGGCAAGATTTTATACAAAAAAGTGGTGTTTTGAGTATTAATTCAAAAACAGAAAATCGATAAAAAGACTATTTTTAACGCTTAAATACACATTTTAACGTTAAAAATTTGTTAATAGTAGGATTTTTACAGACTTTTGTATCTGTAATTGGAAATACAACATATGAAGAAACTTTTACTTACTTATGCGGCACGATTTGTCGCACTAGGATTGATATTTTATTCTTGTGGAAGCAGTGGTGCAGATACACCAGAGGTTACTATTTCTGGTACCTGGACATTAAAAAAAGAATACAATAATGAAGGAGAAGATACACCGCTTAAAGAATTTCCGTTGTCTACATGTGATAAGGCAACAACTTTAGAGATTTTTAGCACAGGTAGGTTTATTGAGAAAAGCTATTATGAAGATTCAATTATAATAGGAGAATGTGCCAAAGATAGTCAAGATACAAAGGGAGATTGGGAAAAAAGTGCCAATGGGAAGTACCTTTTTATGTATGACAATAACAATGCGCTCTCTGTTAAAGGCGCTACGGTAACGATAGAAAAAGGAGATCTGATCGTTAATATGATATATCATGACAAAGATTTGGGGCCAAAAACAAAACTTAGGTTTATTTATGCTAAGGTTCAGCAAGAGTTAATTGCTAACTAATTGAAAAAAGTTTAAATCACTTCAATAATCCGAAAGAATCCCTCTAGGCTCTGCCTTGGGGATTTTTGGTTTCAAAAGCTTTTTATTCGTCTCAAAAACAGTTAAAACTATGCGCTTTAATGCATTTACTCGATAATCGAGATTTAAATGCCTCGTGAGCTTGCCTCGAAATCAAAAATCAGTTTCTTACAAATGCCCTTTGGGCTTGCCCCGAGGTTCTTTACTGAAACTGAAAACTGCTTACTGCGCACTTGTTTATAGAAATTTCATTCCTTAGTTAGAAAACCTACATGCTTTTAGTGCAGTGTAGTTTAGTTAACAAAGCCCGTGCAAATGCACAGGCTTTGTTGTCTTTACCGACCGTTACTTACACAATGTGAAAATGAGGGGGGCTCACTAAAAAACGGACCAGTAAAAGACATCTATTTTTCAATTGGGATTAGGAGGCTATATCCATATAACAAAAGAAATTTATGATTAATGATTTTTGGGATCAAGTAACAATCGGATAAACCTATTTTTTAGGTTTATCCTCATGATACTTTTAGTTACTTAAGAGATTGTTTACATCTCTTTTGGCAACTATTGTTTTCCCGGCTGCAAACTAAAAAGAAAATAAATACAGATGTTACGGAAATCCACATAGGAGAAGCAATTTTTAATACAAATGAAGCTTCAAAACCTTGCTATGCTTGGAATAAGTAGATAAAGCACAAACTAAAATTTTTTTTAAATTTTTTTAAGAAAAAATGAATACGTGTTTGTTAACCCAGTATGCATGAAGGCTTGTAAAGGTTTTTTTGTGTTTTTTAAAAACGGGCATATTTGTTGCAAAAAGAAAGTTTTTTGTTGTTTTCTAAGAGAGGTAACTTCAAAAAACATCAGATTCCAAAATCAACAGAAAGATCTTGGCACCGGTTTTTTTATCTAAAACCTCGTGTAAATATGCTAGGATGAGATCTAATGATAGATACATAGTTAGTGATATTATACTATTGCTATCAAAAATGATTGGTAGAAGTAAGGTTTTAAAAATGATGATTTTTCCTGCTAACGTCATCAATCATCAACTAACTAATACCCAACTTTCTCACGTACTCTTGCCAGAACTTCATTAGCAATTTTTGCTGCTTTTTTGGCACCAATAGCAAGCGCATCGTCTACTTCATTCAGATTTGCCATGTAGTAGTTATAACGTTCACGTTCTTTAGCAAATTTTTCGATCAGCAATTCGAACAAAGCTTGTTTGGCATGGCCATATCCATAATTGCCACCCGTATAATTTTTTCGCATTTGGGCTTCTTGATCTGGGTTTGCAACTAGCTTGTACAAGGCAAATACGTTACAAGTATCTGGATCTTTTGGTTCCTCTAGCGGAGTACTATCGGTCTCGATAGACATGATCTGTTTGCGTAATTTTTTATCTGGTAAAAAGAGATTAATGATATTTCCTTTAGACTTGCTCATTTTACTACCATCGGTTCCTGGTACATACATGGTTTCTTTTTGTACCTGTGCTTCGGGGATCACAAAAACTTCACCTACTTGGGTATGCATTCTTGAAACTACATCACGAGTCATCTCGAGATGTTGTAATTGATCCTTTCCTACAGGTACAATTTCGGCATCATACAATAAAATATCTGCCGCCATAAGCATTGGATATGTAAACAAGCCTGCATTTACATCCTCCAAACGGTCTGCCTTATCTTTAAACGAATGTGCCAATGTTAATCGTTGATACGGAAAAAAGCAGCTTAGATACCATGACAACTCTGTAACTTGTGGGATATCACTTTGTCGATAAAAAAAAGTTTTATCTATGTCGAGTCCAAAGGCCAACCAGGTAGCGGCAGTAGAGTAGGTGTTCTCTCTTAGGGTTTTGGCATCTTTGATCTGCGTGAGTGAGTGCATATCTGCAATAAACAGAAAAGACTCATTTTCAGGCTGATTTGCCATTTCGATTGCTGGGATAATGGCACCCAATAGGTTTCCTAAATGTGGAGTTCCTGTACTTTGTACGCCTGTTAGAATTCTGGACATAATAAATTGATCTATATTGTCATTTATACCTTGTGCTTTAGCTAAGACGATTTGTTGTTTGAATTTACTGGGATAAAATGTTCTTTTTTCACCTCAATTTCAAAATAAAAATAAACCGTAGCATAGGGCTATGCTGTCGAGCATTTACTGTTTACTCGATACTGCTTACACAAGATCATGCTTTTCCCGCAAAGGTAATTTTTTTTATGAACTCATCACTGCTTTTTTATATAGCTCGAACCAATTGTGTATTTTTGGGGTCATGTCAATTTTGAAAAAAATATTGATTCTGCTCTGGCGTATATGGTTTTATGTACTTATGGGGGTTCCGATCATAATTATGTTTCCTGTTTTGTTGGTGCTAACCTCAAGAGAGCAGTGGTATCCACAGTTTTTTGCTGTGGCCAGGTTTTGGGCTAGAATTGTGTTATACGGGATGGGGTTTGTTCCAAAAATAAGTAGAGAAGCTAGACCAGATCTTGACAAAAGTTATATGGTGGTGGCTAATCACACCTCGATGACCGATATTATGTTTATGCTGCATTGTGTAAAGCATCCCTTTGTTTTTGTGGGGAAGAAAGAGTTGGCAAAGATTCCGATTTTTGGTTTTTTCTATAAACGCACCTGCATATTAGTAGATCGCAGGAGCCAAAGAAGCCGAAAAGAGGTTTTTGATCGTGCCCATGCCAGATTGCATGATGGTACAAGTATTTGTATTTTCCCAGAAGGGGGTGTTCCCGAAGATCAATCTATGGTTTTAGATGAATTTAAGGATGGTGCATTTAGACTTGCTATTGATCATCAGATCCCAATACTGCCATTAACCTTTTTTGATAATAAAAAACGATTTTCATATCTGTTTTTTAGCGGTGGACCAGGAAGAATGAGAGCACATATTCATAAAGAAATTCCAACTGCAGGATTAACCCAAGAAAATAAAAAAGAATTAAAGGAAAAAACGCGAAATATTATTTTAGAGACGCTACAGGAGGATCTTAATAGAAAAAAATAAAACCGCTCCTTATCAGGAACGGCTTTGCTCATCATTACCTATGGCTTGGCAATAACTCCTAACCAACTAAAAATTGTTATATATACGCTATCAAAACTTTATACTCACCCCAGTGTATACACCAAAATAATAAGGCCTAAAGTTTTCGGTATTACCGCTAAACCCATTAAATTGATATTTAAAAATTGGTTCTAGATTGATTATAAACTGATCAGATAATTTATAATCAACTCCTACGCCAATATTGCCGGTAAAACTTACTTCATTTAAATTATTGGCTTCTCCGATGGTCGTTTCAAAATCTCCTGCCAATACAGAGACCTCATTATCTTGCAGAAACAGGGTGCTAACTCCACCAATCATATTTACGCCTAACTTTTTGTTTACCAAGGCGTACTTCATTTCCAAAGGAACCTCTATATAGCCAATACGCTGATTTAACAACCCTTCGTTTTGGGTTTGACTGATAGCCAATCTATTAAAATCATTAGCAGCAGACTCATTCTGGTTTGAACCAATATCTGAAACTAAAATAGCTTCAGCATTCGAATTGTAATTTATACTTTGTAGATTTTGACTAGCAATACTAGAAGCAGAGAACCCTACATCTTGTGTACCGTAGCTCAGGTCTACTTTGTTTACACCGGATCGCACACTTAATCTTTCATTTAGATTATAGGAGACCTGTACACCATAACTTAGGTTTACCTGTCCATTTTTGGTGTTATCTGCAAATTGCGGATCAATAGAAGACCCATCTCCGAAAGAATTATAATAAACCGGAGCAATATTGGGAGCAATATTCCATTTTTTTATTGCCTGTTCTTCCTCAACTATGGCCTCTTCCTTATGCATGGCGTCAAAAATTGACTTTTTGTTTGCTTCATCCAAAGAGGGATCTTTTTGTGTGGTTTCCTCTACATTTTTAAGGTTTTTCTCTGGCTTTGTATTAGCATTGGTTTTAGCAACACCAATTTGTTTATCGTCTCTTTTTTGAATAGGTTGTTCTAAAAATGAGTTTTCTTTTTCTGGTTTCACTTCAGTATTTTCACGATTATGGGCAATCTTATCATGTTCTATATTTTTCTGAATTAGATCCTTCTCTTTTTGGTAAGCAGAACTATTAGTTTTGATATATTGATCTTTGGTATTGTCTGCAAGTATAGTTTCCTTGGTAGCCGTTTCAGATTTTTCTTTGATTACAGGTTCAATAGGATTTTTTTCAGAACCAGTTGCTGTGGCTTTTTGGATGTCATCAAATATTTTGGGAACGTTAGTGATATCTATGTAGTTGGATGGATTTTGATCTGTGTGATCACCAGAAACAGGCTTCTCTTCCTCTTGTTCGTTTGAAGAAGATAATGCATCCTGCTTATTTGGGTCATTAACCTGGTTGTTTGGCGTTAAGGGCTTTTGTGTGTCGGGAATCTTAATATCTTCCAAAACAATATCTTCGGGGGTAGTATTGATACCTCCTGAATAATATGCAATGGTAAAGATAACTGCTAGTAAGGCGGCCACACCAGCTGCTCTATACCAAAAAGGCAAGAATACGACTTGCTTCTTTTTTTGATGTTGACGGGCCTTTATTTTTTCCCAGACAGCCTCATTAGGAGTAGCTTCAAAATCTTTGAACTTCTCCTGAAATAATCGGTCTATATTTTTTTTATCATTCATCTTTGTTGATCGATTGCTCGAACACAAGGTTCTTGCTTGGTTTCAAGTTTGTTTTTTAAAATATTTCTTGCCCGAGCCAAATTAGACTTGGATGTTCCTATAGAGATTTCTAACATTTCGGCAATTTCTTTATGCGAATAACCGTCTAAAACATAAAGATTAAACACCAATCGATATCGATCAGGTAATTGCTGAATGATTTGTAAAAGATAGTCTAACGAGACTTCTTCTTCATTGATCTCTACTTCAATTTCTTCAATTTGCTCTTCATTAATGATGTCAAAAACCTTTTGCTTTCGGTATTTTTGTAAAGCTGTATTTATGGTTATTCGTTTCATCCATCCTTCAAAAGAGCCTTTGTGTTTATATTGTGTTATTTTTTCAAAAATTGTTATAAACGCATCCTGTAACGTATCTTCGGCGCTAGGGTAATCATTAGAATATTTTAAGCAAATAGAAAATAATTTGCCACTAAACATTCGATACAATTGCTCCTGCGCCTCAGCGTTATTTTTCTTGCATTTTTTTATGAGTTGGTCTAAACCCACTAACTACAATTTTGATTTGTATACTTATATTTCAACAACCGGGACCTCTATGGTTAAAAACTGATTGTTACCTTGGTCATCCCTACCTTGCCAGAACCTGAAAATATATGAACCTTCTTGTCCAACAAAAAAAGTAAGAGACTCTTCTATAAGGTCGGTTTCTTCTAGATCTTCGCAGGTGGTGTCGTGGTCATTGATTACCACATTGATTACGGCTACGGTTCGCTCATTGCCGAATCCATCATAATCAAATCCTGAAAAAGAATGACAGGTAGATGGTCTGAAATAAGTAACAGTAATCTCATAAGTTTCACCTCTTGTGAATTGATCCGGAATCGTTACTTCTTCTATAGCAACAGCATCATAGAAAAAAGCAATGGTATCATCATCGTCTAAACATCCTGTAAAGATGGTTGCTAGAAAAAAAGCTAAAATAATTTTTACTTTCTTCATAATTTTAGGGTTTGAGGGCAAATGCAATTATCCTATTACTAAGATGTAAGGAAAGGTATATGGTTGCTTTTAAGGTATAAAAAAATCCCGTCTTGGTAGTTATCAAAACGGGATTTTGGGATTTTTATTAAGAAAATTCTATTCTTTTGCAATTTTTATGGCCTCTTTGATTTTCTCTTCGAGTTCTTCCATAAGTTCTGGATTATCATTAAGAAGTGCTTTTACTGCATCACGCCCCTGACCAAGTTTTGTGTCCTGATAGCTAAACCAGGAGCCACTTTTTTTGATAATTTCATAGTCTACACCAATATCTATAATTTCTCCATTTTTAGAAATACCTTCACCATACATAATATCAAATTCTGCAGTTCTAAACGGAGGGGCAACTTTATTTTTTACCACTTTTACACGGGTTTTATTACCTTGTACCTCGCTATTACTGTCTTTAATTTGTGTAGAACGACGAATATCAAGGCGTACCGAAGCATAAAACTTTAAAGCGTTACCACCGGTAGTGGTTTCGGGATTTCCAAACATAACCCCAATTTTTTCACGTAGCTGGTTGATAAAAATAACCGTACAATTGGTTTTACTTATAGAGCTTGTTAGTTTTCGAAGTGCCTGTGACATTAACCGTGCATGAAGCCCCATTTTTGAATCTCCCATTTCACCTTCGATCTCACTCTTGGGTGTAAGGGCAGCGACAGAATCAATGACAATAATATCAATAGCACCAGATCTAATCAAATTATCGGCAATCTCTAGTGCTTGCTCGCCATTATCAGGTTGTGAAATAATCAAATTCTCGATATCTACGCCTAGTTTTTCGGCATAAAAGCGATCAAAAGCATGTTCTGCATCGATAAAAGCCGCAATACCACCTGCTTTTTGTGCCTGTGCGATCGCATGTAAGGTAAGCGTCGTTTTACCAGAAGATTCTGGCCCATAGATTTCGATCACCCGCCCTCTTGGGTAGCCACCAACACCCAAGGCTAAATCCAGACCAAGGGATCCTGTGGGGATCACGTCTACCTCTTGAACGGCACTATCACCCATCTTCATTACCGTTCCTTTTCCGTATGCTTTATCTAATTTATCTAGGGTAAGTTTTAGTGCCTTTAGTTTTGCGTCTTTTTCTGTACTCATTTGTTGTTCAAATATATCGGGATTTGACATTCATATTAACTTTTTGCTAAAGTACTATTTCTTTTTGTAGCTGCGATATGGATTCTAAAATCGTTATTAACAACAAGATCGCTATTGGTTGTTATCTATAAATATCAAAGAAAAAGGATTTTGGTTTGTACTGATATGGAAAGAGGATTTATTTTTTGCTGTTTTGCTAGAAAAAGCAAACTTGATTAAAAGTTTCTTCTGTCTTTTATTCTGGTTGATAATCTGGGTGCCCCATCTTCCAAAAAGCAAAAGAGAAGAAGTCCGCATGTTTCGAATATCTTTTTTCTTTATTTTGCATAACGCTATGACCAATTTCAAAATCTACTTGAAATAGAATAGGATTATCAGATTTATTAGCCTCTTGAAGAGCAGCAGCAAATTTGGCGGGATCCCAGGCTACAACTCTAGAGTCTTTCATACCTGCGGTAATTAAAGTAGCAGGATAGCATACATCCTGTTTAATATTATGATAAGAATCCATGGCTAACAAAGCTTTAAATTCTATTGAATCTTTTACAGTTCCAAACTCTTTAATACTATTGGGACCGTTGGGTTGAATTTCACTTCGTATTAAATTCATTGAAGGAACATTTGCAATAGCAACCTTAAATAGGTCAGGTCTTTCGGTTATAGATCTCCCAATTAGAATTCCAGCTGCGCTTGAACCAATCATTCCTAATTTTCCTTTTGTTGTATAGCCCTTATCTATTAAAAACTCCGCACATGCAATCGCATCTTTCCAAGTATTCTGTTTTTTGGTTTTATGTCCTTCTCTGTACCATGACTCCCCCTTTTCACCTCCTCCTCTTACGTGAGCAACTGCAAGAACTCCTCCTTCGGTAACTCATGTTAACAAGGAACTTGAAAAGTATGGAGATAAAGAAATCCCGTAAGAACCATATCCTGTAAGTAAAGTATAATTATCACCTTTGAGTTTTAGATTTTTATTATAAATCAAGGATAGCGGAACTAAAGAACCATCATGCGATTTTACTTCTATTTCTTCAACAGCAATATTCTCAAAATCTTTATGAAGATCAGATGAGGAGAGGTTCATATTCTTGAAGGAATCCGATGAGGAGTCGTATAGGAAATACTGTTCTGGAGATGCCCAACCGCTAAGGCTTATGTATAAATTTTCACTGTCTTTTTCTGGTGAAATTATCGAAATCCTTCCGGAGGCCATAGGTAGCTTGATTGCTTTATCTATATTGTTTTCATACTTATTTAAAGCTACTTCTATACCATTTTTAATTGTTGTATAGAAAAAACCTTCACTTGTAAGTTCGAAATTAGTAATTACCTTATCTTTTTTTTCTGAGATTATAGTTATCGGGTTGTCAAAATCAGGATTACTTATATTGACCTTACATATTTTAAAATTAGAAGCATTTTTAGAAGTAAGATATATAAGCTCTTCACCATCCAATAAAAATTTTGAAATTTTTTCTTCTTTTTTGAAAAGTAATTTCCAGTTGAGATTTTTAGAATTAATTTCGGCTGATTTAGCAATGTAAGTATCATGATATGAGGTGACGCCACTTATAGTACCAAAAATATAGGAGTCATAGCGATTTCTAAAATGAACAAATGGAAAATCCTCTTCATTGATATTTAATTCAGGATTGTTGGCTTTAGAAAGAAGTACTTTGGCATCCCCATTTATCCTGTATAATGTCGATCTAGTATTTTGAAGATAAGTTTTATCATTTATTTTAAAGGAAGGCAAGTATTGGTACATAATGCCGGAGTTATCTGGTAACCAATTAATACCATTCAGCATAGATGGTGCAGCGTTCATAGTTACTTTAGAAGTAATTTCTCTACTTTTAACATCTATCACAATTATTTCGGAGATTTCTTCATTCGGACTTGCTAACCCGATAGCAATTTGATTTCCTTCCCAATCAGGTTTGATATAATTTATAACGTTATCTTTCTTGTAAGAATCCGATTTAAAAAGTAAAATATCATTACTCTTGTAATCGGATCTATAATACAAATTGCCTTTATCTTCGTCGGGCATTTGTTTTATAAAAAACACTTACCATTATTAGTAATATTGACATAAGAAATCTTAAATTTTTCTTTTGCATCATAACTTTTTTGCTTTTCGATTAAATGGCTCCTATTAGGGATTTTTTCTAAAAACCCTTTTGTATAATTCTCTTGATCTTTTAGCCATTTAATTACTTTAGGATCCTCCAGATTTTCCAAATTCCTAAAGGAATCTTGAATTTTGTATCCATGATAAACATCTGTTGCCGGTTCTTTACCTATTTTTGGATATTTATATTCTTCTTTTTTTACAGGAAAAAAGAAGACTTAAAATAATCATAAAAGAAATTTTTTTCATTGAAGTGTCCTAAAATTTTAAGAGGAAATGCAATTACCTTTTTAAATCTTACTCGAAATATAATTTCGAGCAAGTATCTAAATTAACAAATTACAAATATACTTATTTCTCCACCTTACATTTGACTCAACAAAACCAACGCAACCACGAGTCAATTTGGGTATAATTCTAAAAGTAAATTTCTGGTAGTAACCATAGATAAAAGTAATAAGTCCGGAGGTTCGAGGTTAGATGTAGGTAGTTTTATCAATGTAAAATGTAAAACTCAAAATGTAAAAGTGAAAAGTAAGAAGTATGCAGTTTGCAGTAAGCAGTTTGCAGTCGATGTTGAACTATAAAAGTTTGGTGACACAAAGTAGAGTTTCAGAATATTGCATACTGAATACTTTGTACTTCATACTCAGTACTAGAATAAAAATCAAACCATCAAAAAGTCAGAAAAAAGGAATCTCATTGCCAAGCAAATACAAATGATAGAGCGTATCGATCAGTTGATTCGTTACAAGCCACGGGATCTGCAGAAGAATTGGCAGAAAGATTAAAAATCTCGAAGACCAAATTATATCGCATTATCAATCTTATGAAACGATTAAATGCCCCTATCGAGTATAACTTTACCCTACAAAGCTTTGTATATGCAAGATCTGTAGGATTTCAATTTGGGTTTTATTATAAAGAACCTAACTGAAGTGACCTACCATCTTACGCCTAAAAAATAGAGACCTGGTAGTAGTCTTTTTATACCTATCCCATATTGCCAACATCAAAAAAATAAAAAAAAATTGAAAATTTTTTCCTCAGTCCCGGAAAATGAAACTGGCAGGTGTTAATATTGTAGTACATCAGCAAAAATAAGTAAAAAATCACATTTAATAATTAATCACTCATGGAAAAAATCATCTTTATTGTGTCCTTTTTCTTTTCAATTGGCTTAGTCGCGCAAGATGAAATGCAAAATTTAAATATACCCAAACACGAACCAACTGCGCCTGATGCAGCTGCATTATGGAAATTTAAAGACATTCCTGTTAATTTAAGTTCTGGAACAACAGAAATATCAATTCCTTTACTCAAGATTACCACAGGTAAATTTTCTCTTCCTATTACTCTTGCCTATAACTCATCGGGTATAAAGGTCAATGAAGTTGCTACACATGTTGGATTAGGTTGGGTGCTAAACGCTGGAGGTATGATTTCAAAAACTGTAATGGGTGAAGATGACGAAATCACAGAGCTATATGATGTTCCTAATAGTTTTAACTCTAAAGATTTTTACACCAATAAATTTCCTAATCTTAGCGGTATAGCCCAACCAGATATCTATCAGTACAATTTACCTAACAAATCGGGTAGATTCATATATCACTTTAACAAAACAATAAAAGCTGCAACAATACCTTTTGATCCTATCAAAATTGATCATGTAGCAAGGTCAGATAAATTTACAATAACAGATGTTGACGGGACAATTTATGAGTTTGGTATGCCTACGGGTAATATTTATGAGACCTGTTTAGATACTGATGTAGGTTCTTTTAATACTTGGCATTTAAAGAAAATTGTAACCTCTGAAAATAGAGTTATTCATTTTGATTACAGAGTTAATTCTTACGTATACGAGATGAATATGCTTGAAAGAAAATATAAAGTACATCCTCCCATAACAAATCCTTCTCTAATAGGTCCTGCTAGAAATCTACTACCTCAGGACATCCTATGTAAACAAACAGCACGAGTATCAGATTACATCTTATCAGAAATTATATATGATGGCGGTAAGGTCATTTTTACTCATTCTGATGATCTTCCAATAGATGGAGAAACTACACGAAGAGATCTACAGGGAGCATTAGCACTACGCAATATTAAGCTTGTTAATAATCAACAGATTATTAAAAGTTTCAATCTTGAATACAGTTATTTTGGACCTATATCTTCTGATCCTAATGACATGAGACTTAAACTAAATAAATTGGTTGAGGTTAATGGAGAGAATCAAAATGAAGAGTTCAAATTTTTTTACGAAGAAAATTCCAATCTTCCAAATAGATTATCTTATTCACAAGATCATTGGGGATATTTCAATGGTGCATCAAACAGTTCTTTAATACCAAGTATTAACGAAAATGGATACGTACATAGTGGAGCTAATCGAGAAGCTAGTTCTTCTTCTACACAAGCAAACATACTTAAAAAGATTGTTTATCCTACACAAGGTAGTGTCTCGTTTGAATATGAGCAAAATTCATATTTGAAACCGGCAGGACAAAAAAAAGTACAGAAAAGTATTAGGGTAAATAGTGAGCATGACGAAAGTTATAATCCAGAGACCGATCCTGTTACTGAAATTGATGGTTATTTTAATATTACCAACGCTCTATATCAAACAACTAATGGAAGAAGCCACAACGTAATATTTATTACCGATAATGAGTGTTATGAATACGATGAGGAAGGAAATATGATGGATGGAGATGGAGAGCTATCTTTCATTATTTATGATCTTAATGATAACTACGTATTGGATATAAGTTCTGCTAAAACATACTATCTAAATTTACCCAGAGGTGAATATTATGTTAAAGCTCATCGACCTTTTGAATCGGATTGTTATGGAGGGGTTAGCGTCTTTTGGCAAGAAAATGAAGTTGTACCACCACAGAACCAATTTCTAGGAGGTTTACGGATATCAACAGTTACGACAGATGATGCGAAAGGAAAAATCGAAACCAAAAGGTACAAGTATAACATTCCAGGTACTGAACTGAGTAGTGGGAAAACTTACTTCAAGAAAAAATATTTGACCTCTTCATACTTGGGCACTCCTGGACATAGTGCCGGACAGAGTGTTTTTCCTACATTCGAATATATAACTTTAAATTCCAATAGCACAATCGCCTCAGAGGGTGTTCAATATGAGTATGTTACTGAAATACAGTCGGGAAAAGGAAAAATAGAAAATAAATTTCATCAACAAGAAGTAACTCTATGGCCTGTTGAAGACCAAATAGATATGTATTGGGATAATGTTTATAATGAAACTTCCAGTGTACAAGGCACTTTTATATCTGATCCTTATCGTCGAAAAGGGTTTTACAAATACAGAAAATTTTATAATGAGGAAGATAGCCTAATTATGAAAAAACAGTATAAGTATTCTTTTGATGGATACCCTTTGGATCTTGGATACGGCACAAATAGATATACAATAGCGAATGGTCTATCCTCCAACTTTGTTATAAGAGAAGTAAATAGTGCCATGGCATTTCAATTTGAAACATTAAAATATGGCACCTATAGAATCAGGAGTGGTTGGGATAAACTTATACAAGAAAAAGAAACTCGATATTTCAAAAATGATTCGGTTGAGGTAATTAATGATTACGAATACTCGGAAAATAGTTTTCAATTAAAACAAATCACCACAAAGAGTAGTGAAAACAATTTACAAAAAATTAAATATTACTATCCGCAAGATAGAAATGAGCTAACAGGGTTAAGTTTGGCTGAGTTGAACAATTATAGAAGATTATATGAACAGCACCGCATTAGTGAAATAATTCAAACAGATATCATTAAAAATGATTTAATAACCAATAGGGTGAGAAATACCTATAATGAATTCAGTCCTGGAATTATTCTACAACATAAAATATCTAGTGGTACAAAAGAGAACACGGTAGACTCTCTAGAAGACAGACTATTTTTTCATCAATACGACGACCAAAGCAACCTAATAGAATTTTCTAAGGCCGATGGAATACCTGTTAGCTATATCTGGGGATACAATCAAAAATATCTTGTGGCGAAAGTAGAAAATATTACACGTAGCGACATTGAAGACTTACCAGGATTTGGAGTAAACTTCCACTCAGGAGTCGTAGGCTTAACCACTATGCAAGAAAATACTTTACGCGATCTGTCCGATGTTATGGTCACCACCTACACCTACGATCCCTTGATCGGAGTCACCAGTATGACCGATCCCAAGGGCTATACCACCTATTACGAATATGATGATTTTAATCGTCTTGAGTTTGTAAAAGATGCAGAAGGTAAGCTTATCTCTGAAAATAAATATAATTATAAAAACTAATTCTGTTCTAGAAATGAAAAATTTTGTACTTATTTTTTTACTCGTTTTAACATGTTGCTCTGCATTTGGACAGTCGGATACGGATGGTGAATGTGAAGGACCAAATGAAAGCATTTATTACATTGATGAGGATGGTGACGGTTATGGAGATTTTGACAGTTTTATTTGTGCTACAAATAGACCTTCTGGTTTTGTTACTAATTCTAGAGATTGTGATGATTCAGATCCTAATGCCAATATTGAAAAATATTTTTATAGAGATTTTGATGGAGACGGCTATGGTAATCCTTCATTAAGACAATTGGATTGTTATCAACGAGTTGGATATGTTAGTAATAATTTAGATGCCAATGACAATGATGGCACTATTCATCCCGGTGCATTGGAACTTTGTGACAATAAAGACAATGATCAAGATGGCAGTATCGATGAAGATCGACCTCCAATTCCGTCAACGGTATCGGTGAGCAACCAATGTGGAAAATCCATACTTACCCGCAGCACCCCACCCAGCGGGGTCACCTGGTACTGGCAGGGCAGCTCCTCGGGCACCAGTACCTCTAATGCAAGTACTTCGATAACTAGAACCAGTGGAAGTATTTACTACTTAAGATCCAGAAACAATACTACAGGATGTTGGGGTCCTGCCAGAACGGTTACTTATAGTATCAAGGCATTACCGCCTTTACCAGCAGCCGTTTCTGTTGCAAATCAATGTGGAAGTAGTAGGTTATCCCGAGGTAATCCCCCTAGTGGTATCACCTGGTATTGGCAAAGTAGTACTTCAGGAACAAGTACATCTAATTCTTCAGCATCGATTACAAGAACAGGAGGCAGTGTTTATTATTTAAGAGCCAGAAATAACAGTACTGGATGTTGGGGATCCTCTAGAACAGTAAATTATAGTATCAAAGCTGTTCCCTTAACTCCTTCAGCACCCAGTGTTTCTAATACTTGTGCTACCACAACATTAACCCGCAGCAATCCACCTTATGGTGTGACTTGGTATTGGCAAAGTAGTGCCTCTGGAACCAGCACTTCGAATTCACGATCTTCGATAGCTTTACATACAGGAAGCGTTTACTATTTAAGGGCCAGGCATAATACCAGCCAATGTTGGAGTGCCCCAAGAACGATCAATTATACAATAAATAGCGTTCCTTTAAAACCTGCTATCCCTTCTATTACAAACAACTGTGGTAATAGTGTATTGACAAGAAGCAATCCTCCCAGTGGAGTGACCTGGTACTGGCAAAGTAGTGCCGGAGGAACTAGTACTTCTAATACTAATACTTCGATCACCAGAACCAGTGGCAGTGTATATTATCTAAGAGCTAGAAACAACAGTACAGGGTGTTGGAGTAGTACAAGAACGGTAAATTATAGTGTCAAGGCGGTACCTGGTGTACCTTCATCACCTTCGGTAGCCAATAATTGTGGTAATAGTGTATTGACAAGAAGCAATCCTCCAAGCGGAATCACTTGGTACTGGCAAAGCAGTGCTTCAGGCACCAGTACCGCTAATGCGAATGCTTCGATCACCAGAACCAGTGGTAGTGTATATTATTTAAGAGCTAGAAACAACAGTACAGGGTGTTGGAGTAGTATTAGAACGGTTAATTATAGTGTCAAGGCGGTACCTGGTGTACCTTCATCACCTTCGGTAGCCAATAATTGTGGTAATAGTGTATTGACAAGAAGCAATCCTCCAAGCGGAATCACCTGGTACTGGCAAAGCAGTGCTTCAGGCACCAGTACCGCTAATGCGAATGCTTCGATCACCAGAACCAGTGGCAGTGTATATTATTTAAGAGCTAGAAACAACAGTACAGGGTGTTGGAGTAGTATTAGAACGGTTAATTACGGTATTAAATCGATTCCAGGAACACCAGCTGCTCCAACTGTATCGAATCAATGTGGAAAGAGTGTTTTGACAAGAAGCAACCCTCCCAGTGGAATCACCTGGTACTGGCAAAGTAGTGCTTCAGGCACCAGTACCGCTAATGCCAATGCTTCGATCACCAGAACTAGTGGTAGTGTTTACTATCTAAGATCCCGAAACAATAGTACTAGATGCTGGGGATCAGCCAGAAGTATTTCGTATAGCATAGTCCCCTTAGTTACCTGGTATAAAGATGCCGATGGGGATGGGTTTGCCATTTCAACAGTCACCCAATGTACCAATCCTGGAAGTGGTTATGTACAGACCTCGTTACCTATAACCGATTGCAACGATACCAATGCCGCGATCCATCCCAATACGAAGTGGTATGCTGATAGCGATAATGATGGTTTTGGTGATGTCAACACTATCAAAACGCAGTGTACACAACCCGCAGGATATGTATCCAATAATGGTGATCAATGTACTTCCATCGCTGGTGGAGTTTCTGGATGTGAAGAGCAATTGTATCAAAATGTAAATCTAAGTAACGAAAATTATGTTTTTACACGTGCCTATCAAGAGGAAATGACCTCTTCTACTCAGATAAAGAAGGAAGCCGATGTTATAGAGAGTGTGACCTATTTTGATGGATTAGGGCGACCAAAACAACAAATAGGTATAAAATCTAGCGGACTTATGTCCTCAGAAGACCTTAGAAATGAGTTACAGATGGATTGGACGCAGGGTCAAGGGAGTACGCCTTTTTTCAATCAAAACGGACAAACCTCAGAAAATAGCCGGGTAACCGGAGTAGATCCGGCAGGAAAGCTCTCGTTACTCTGGCAATGTGGTAATGATGTTGACAGCAATGCCGATGGCGGTTGGAATACCGATACTTTTAATGTAGACAAAACGGTTGGCTATCGCTATACGGTCTGGGTAAAACGTACGGGATCACAAAATGGAGAGACCTATCATGGTACTCGAAATGTAGTAACGCTATCCGGAGGAGCTGTTAATAACAATAACCCTTATTTCTGGTATGGTGACCTGCCACAATTAGATACCTGGTATTTGCTGGTAGGGGTGATTCATCCCTATCAATATTCAGGAGGCAATTCAGGAATCAGTGGAGTGTATGATGGTAATGGAAACAAGGTACTTAATGGTAATGAGTATAAATGGATGAACTCAACGATCAATTCTAGTTTTAGAAGTTATTTATATTACAGTACCGATGTTAGTACACGTCAATTTTTTTGGAATCCTATAGTTCAAAAGCTAGATGGAAATGTTACTGCTATAGCAACCCTTATTTCGGGTGCACAAGGAAAAATAGAAGATATTGTAACCCATATCGAATATGATGCATACGGAAGACAGGCTAAAGAGTACCTTCCCTTTACTTCGGAAGGTAATGGAGCTTTCCAAACAGTAAATGTTAATGAGGACATCAACAGTTATTATTTAAACAAATATGCAGGGGATTTCCCTGGGATTACTGATACAAATCTATCAGAGGTCAATGCGTATAGCGAGAGTATTTTTGAAGCCTCCCCGCTTAATCGTGTATTGGAGCAGGGAGCTCCTGGAAAGGATTGGAAAGCCAATCCTAACAGCAATACCGATCATACGATCAAGTTTGATTGGGCTACCAATGTAGCAGACGAAGTAGCATATTTTGAGGTCACCTTTGCAGCTGCCACAAATACCGAAGCACCAACCTTGACCAGGGATGGCTATTATCCAGCCAATCAACTGTATGTAAGCATTACCAAAGATGAGAACTGGAGACCCGAAGACGGTGATTTGAGAACCACTCGGGAGTATAAAGATAAACTAGGTAAGGTAATTTTAAAACGCACCTTTATAGACACTCCCCCTTTGGTGGAGCCGGAGGGGGCTGACACCTATTATGTGTATGATAGTTTCGGGAACTTAACGTACGTACTGACCCCTAAAGTAAATACTGGGGATGGCGTAAGTACGGATGAATTAAACGAACTTGCATATCAATATCGATACGATTATCGAAATCGTAAAATTGCACAGAAAGTACCAGGAAAAGACTGGGAGTATCTTGTATATAATAAACTCGATCAGGTAATTTTATCTCAAGATGCTAACTCAAGAGCAAACAATGAGTGGTTATTTATGAAATATGATGCTTTTGGTAGAGTGACGTATACAGGTAAAGTTGATGAAAGTAGAACACAAAGTGAATTACAAACAGAAGCTAACAAGGATATTTATACACAATGGGAGCAACGAAGTGAAGCAGCTATGATTGATGGTACAACGATCTATTATAGTAATACATCGTTCCCTAAAACAAGTATAGAACTTCACAAGATCAATTACTATGATAATTACGATTTTGATATTGTAGGGTTGACTAACCCAACAACAGTTTATGGAGAAGTTGTTACAGACCGTACCAAGTCATTAACAACAGGCTATAAAGTAAGAATATTAGGTACTGCATATTGGAAAACAACCATTACTTATTATGATAAGAAAGGTCAATCAATTTATGTAGCTGGTAAAAATGAGTATCTAAATACTACAGATATCATTGAAAGTAAGTTAGATTTTGTTGGGAAAGTAGAAGAAACTACGACCAGACATACCAAAGGTAGTAATCCAATAATAGTAACAGTAGATACTTTTACTTATGATCATATGGGGAGAGCATTAAAGCAAACCCAAGCTATAAACGGTCAAGAAGAAACCATTGTAGAAAACAGTTACAATGCTTTAGGGCAATTAGATAACAAAATAGTTGGTGGAGGATTACAACAAGTAGATTACAAATACAATGTAAGAGGTTGGTTAAAAAGAATTAACGACGTCAACAACTTAGGTAATGATCTGTTTGCTTATGAAATTAATCGAAACGCACCAAAACACGGAGCTACTGGTTTATATAATGGTAATATATCTGAAATAGAATGGCGTACTGGTAATGATGATGTAAAACGTTGGTATTCTTACGGCTACGATCCTCTTAATCGTATTTTAAGTGCAACTAGTAATGATGGAAACTATAATGTAAGTGGTATAAATTATGATCTAAATGGTAATATAACTTCATTGAATCGTAACGGATGGCAGAATAGTTCTAGTTATGCTAATATGGATGTGCTATCCTATGAGTATAATACTGGAAATAAGCTCTTAAAGGTTACTGATACTGGAAATAAAACGTATGGTTTTATAGATGGAAGCAATACAAATAATGATTACTCTTACGATATTGATGGTAATCTAGAATTAGATCGTAATAAGGGTATTACAAGTATTACTTATAACCATCTAAATTTACCAACAGAAATTATCTTCGATAATGCTAATAACAAGAAGTATGAATTTGTATACGATGCTTCTGGTGGCAAGCAGCAAAAAACAGTAACCAATGGTAATGCTGTAACCGTAACAGAGTATGCTGGTAATACACAGTATAAGAATGGAACGTTACAGTTTATCAATCATTCAGAGGGTTATATAGAGCCAGACGGTAACAACTGGATACATATTTATCAATTTAAAGATCATTTAGGTTCGATCAGGCTTAGTTATGCAGATAATGATAAAGATGGTAAGGTAGATGTAGTTCGTAATAGTGTTGATATTGATGGTGACAACGATTATGCTAACGAGATAAGAGAAGAAAATAATACATATCCTTATGGTTTACAGCACGAAGGATATAATAACACTAAGCGAGATCGAGACCATCAATATGATTATTTAGGACAAGAACGACAAGAGGAACTGGGGCTAAACTGGACATCTTATAAATGGCGAAATGGCGACTCACCAACAGGTAGATTTTTTAATATCGACCCTATTGCAGAAGATTATCCAAATCAAACGCCTTACCAGTTTGCATCAAATAACCCTATTTGGAAAATAGAATTAGAAGGGCTTGAAGGTTTAGAAGTATCGGGTGATGATATTATAAATGGTTTAGGGTATGGTATTGATACAGGAGATGGTACAGCAGTTCAAGTTGGCGAAGGAGGTTTATTATCTAAAGGTTATTTTACTTCTGTTGTTAGTGCTGTAGGTGACGTTTTAGGAGCCATCCACGATGGTATTAGTAGTACAATCTCTAGTGCAGTAGGTGCTGTTATGGGAACTGTAGAACCTGATAATACAATGAGTAACTCTGAATTTAGTGAAGCTATTGTATCAGGGGATGAAAATGCGGTTTATGCTGGTCTTGAAGGCGAAGCAGCAGCTATTTATAATGCAACACCAGATATAGTAGGAGAAATTGGAGCAACTGTATTAGAAATGGCAGCAGCTGAATTAGTAGCTGGGGCTAAATCTTCTCAAATGACTAAAGATGGTATTATTTATAAAGTGCCTGGTGAAGCTACATCGACAGGGAAACCTTATATTGGTCGAACCAAACAAGGTAGTGCTGCAAAAAGAGGAAGAGGAGCTAAAGATGGTCGAGATAGAAGTAAAGCTGTAACAGTTGATAGGTATGATTCTGCAAATGGTAAAGAAGGAAGTTACAAAGAACAAAGAGCTATAAATGCAGAAGACGGTATTGAGAATCTCGATAACAAGCGAAATGAGATGAGCGAAAAAAATTATAAAGAAGCTGAAAAAAAATACGGTAGTGGAAGTTAAAACTAAGATTAAACAATTTTGGAGTTGGTTTGTACAGAATCAAGAAGTACTTAAGCCAGATCGTATAAACAATAAATTGATAGAAGTTTTAAATCAAAAGATATTGTCTTTAGGTGATCTTAACTGGGAAATTGGTGCGGGAACTAAGAAGGAAAATATGCTTATCATATCCCCTGGTGGGGATATAGATTTACTTCCTTTAACAAAGGCAGTAGTGAGTTCTTCACCAATGTTGGCAGATTGGGAGTTTTATGATCATAAACCAGCAAAGGACTGGGAATATCAATTTTACATTGAGGAAAAGGGTGTTAAGAAAATGATTGATGTATCCGACTGGGAATATGTTTTATTAAAGTTCCCTGACAATACTTATGATCTATTGATTAAATGTAATAACCTAAGAGCCTATGTAAAAGACCAGCAATATGATCTTGTAGATATAGCTTTAGAAAGTATTTTAGGAGAAGAACTTAGTCTTAAACTAATAAAGAATGTAGACATTATAAAAGACTTTTCTAGAGAACACTTAGATCAGAAAAGTAATATAAAACATCTTAAAAATCATATTCTTGAGTTAGGAAATCTTATCTAAGACGAATTACCAATAGAATTGTAAAACAGTTATAGACTTATGTTTATAACTGTTTTTTTATGAAGAATAAGCAAGTCTGGTCTTAGCATCCCGTAATAGTGCATCAAGATTATAAAGAATAGCAAGTTTATCTTTTTCAGGTAGATTATTAATATCTTTTAACCTGCGTAGCATATCAATATCTTTAAATAGCTCATTAGCTTCTGTCTCTCCGATAAGATACGCTACCGTAGTATCTAATAAATCCGCTAGTCTTTTAGCAACGTCAATAGATGGTTTTACATCATCACGCTCATACTTGCCAATTACAGAGTGGTTTGTATTAAGCAGTTTAGCCACTTCATTTTGTGATAATCCCTTCTCTTTTCTACAATCCCTTAAACGCTTCCCAAATGTTGCCATAACTATATAAATGATGCTTATATAAACAGTTTTAGCAAATATACTGTTCAAATAACAAACAAAAAAGTGTGATATGATTTTGAAGAATAATTTATATATAGTAGTTTTGATGCAAATATGAACAAGTAATTATTTTAAAATATTTTTATAACGATGCTTGATACTACGAATCCTCACAACTATCATTATTCCACCAAGTATTTACAACTACAAATATTAGGAGGTATAAAACTGAACAATCTAGAACGTATGCGTGTTACATTAAGCATACAAAAACCTAAGAATAATAATGTACTGCGCCATAGTATCGACCTGTACAATGATAATATGGTAGAAAAGTTGGTACGTAAAACAGCAGAGCGTATAGAAATAGGTACAACGATAGTTCGTGAAACTCTACAAAATCTTACTAATGAGCTAGAACAATACCGTATCGATGAACTAGCCAGAGAACAACAAGAAGGACAACTACAGATTAAAGTGTTGGATAATAAGGAACGACAAGAAGCTACCAAGTTCCTAAAATCAAAAGATTTATTACAAAAGACCAATGCCTTAATCGGTCAATCAGGAGTTATCGGAGAAGAAACCAACCGATTATTAATGTACCTGATCTTTACAAGCCGGAAAACCAATAACCCTTTACATTGTATAAGTCTTGGTAGTAGTGGCGTTGGTAAAACCCATTTACAGAGCAAAGTAGCCGAACTGATACCCGAAGAAGATAAAATAGAAATTACTGTACTATCCGCTAATGCCTTTTATTACTTTAATAGAACCGAATTACGAAATAAATTAATCTTAATAGAAGATCTGGACGGAGCCGAAAGTGTATTGTACCCATTACGAGAGTTACAGAGCAAAAGACGAATTACCAAAACGGTGGTACATAAAGATACCAAAGGCACTACCAAAACGATACACCTTACTGTAGAAGGTCCTGTATCTGTATCGGGTTGTACTACACAAGAATCTATTTACGAAGATAATAGCAATCGTAACTTCTTATTATATATTGATGAATCAGCCGAACAGGATAAAAAAGTGATGCAATACCAACGGTTATTAAGTGCAGGAAAAGTTAACAAGGATGATGAATTTATGGCAGCACGATTTTTACGGGATGTACAAAGAATCTTGCAGCCTATCAAAGTGATTAACCCGTATGCAGAGTTCTTGGAGTTACCACAATCTGTATTTAAACCAAGAAGAACAAACTCACATTATCTACAATTTATAGAAGCTATCACCTTTTACAAGCAGTTGCAGCGACAAAAAAAGTATGATGATCAAAGCGGAGAAGAATATATAGAAACTACAATCGAAGATATAGAAGAAGCCAACAACTTGATTAAAGAAGTGCTACTGCGCAAGAGTGATATATTAAATGGAGCGTGTAGAAACTTCTTTGAAATGCTCAAAGGATATTTAAAAGCCAATACTCAAACCACCTTTACCAATAAAGAAATACGCCACGTATTACGTATCAACCCAAGCAATCAAAAACGATATATGATACAATTACAAGAAGCAGGATTGATACAAAAAGCAAAAGGTAATAAACGAAATGGGTATCTGTACGAAGTAGTAAACTATGAAGATTATAGCAATACCCATCAGCAGATAGAAACATTACTCAATAGTACTATAAAAGAGGTAGAAGTTCAAACAAGTTCATAATGGTTCAACCCTTAAAATGAACCAATAGCATATATGATAATCAGTGAATTACGCAAGTAGTTCACGCAATCCTAAAAAACACATACCGATACAAAAAAATTAAGTCGAGAGCCTCGACAGGCATATCTTATGAAAAAACTGAAACTACAAAACACGAGCTACAGAGTATTATTAATGTCCTTTAAGGACTGGTTAGATATTATTGGGTATAGTACAGGCGTGATCAAATACTACCCGATCTACTTACAAGAATTTATGTACTGGTTAGAATCCCATAACTATACTGATCTACATCTAATCAACTCAAAGATTACCCATAGCTACTATGAATACTTAAAAAACCGACCCAATCAAAGTAGATCAGGGGCACTTAGTGCCTATAGTTTAAACAATCATATTAGTGCATTATACTGCTTTAACCAATACTTAAAAAAACACGGTAGTAAAGCCTTGCCCTTACAACTACAACAAGAAAAGATTGACCGACTGGCAGGAATTACCATCGTTACCCAATCCGAGATCAAAGAACTCTTTAAAGCTGCCGAGTACAAAAATACAGAACTCCGTATGCAACTGCGCGATAAAGCAATGTTAGTGATTTTATACAGTTGTGGGATGCGTAGAAATGAAGCCGTAAACCTAGAAGTTAGAGATATCCTGTTCGATAGACGATTGATCTATGTACGTAAAGGTAAAAACTATAAAGAACGGTATGTACCCATTAATGAGTATAACATCAGGATCTTAGAAGATTATACATATGAGGGTCGCCCACTCTATCCCAATGCAACTACTAATGAAGCTTTTTTTATGAGTTACCACGGTAATGGTATGCAAGGTGAAGGCTTAAAAGTACGATTACGTGATCTAATAGCAAGTACAAACAATGAAGAACTGATCGCCAAAAGGATTACCCCACACAAACTACGGCACAGTATTGCTACCCACTTATTACAAAATGGAGTGCCTATTGCTACTATCAAACAGTTTTTAGGACATAGCAGTCTGGAAAGTACCCAAATCTATACTCATATCGTAAAGCAATAATCATCACAAATACCAAACATATAATGAAACACACATTTACATCCTATCTCTACGACAAAAAGTACAGCGAGCATACTATAAAAGTATATCTGCTCAAAAGTGATCGTTTTATTGCTTGGGCTAGGTCACAACATAGTAGCCCTAAAAAGATCACCTATAAAAAACTGTTACAATACATCAAATACTTACGTAGTAAGAAGTACAAACCTAAATCTATAAATGGAGAACTCAACGCTATCAAACAATACTTTAATTACCTGATCAGCGAGAACTATCGCGGAGATAACCCAACAGAGGGCTTACGAGTAAAAGGGGAATGCAAAAAAGTATTGTACAACCTATTAAGCAATGATGCTTTAGAAGATTTATACTATAGCTATCCCACACGGCATAAAAACCGTCTTGTACAAGCGAGCCTACAACGAGATAAGATACTACTTGGTTTTATGGTCTATCAGGGCATTACTTCACAAGAATTATACAGGCTGCAAACAGAGCATATCTTATTAATGCGTGGTAAGATGATCATACCCAGTACCAATAAAAGTAACAGCAGAGAACTAGAGTTAAAAGCGTGGCAAATGATGGAACTGCAAAACTATATCAATAGTACTCGCGATGAAATCATACACTACAGTAGGACTACACAAGATGAACAACAATTTTTTTACGGTAGTAAACCACAGATCAACGGTATCATTACTAGAATCATCAAAAACCTAAAGAAATATAACGCAGAACTTAGAAATCATAATCATATTAGATCATCAGTAATCGTAAACTGGATAAAACAATACGATGATCTTAGAAAAGTACAATACTTAGCAGGACATAAGCACATCACATCTACCGAGAAATACTTGCAAGATGATCTGGAGAACCTGCACGAGATCGTCAACACCTTCCATCCAATCAACTAATATTATGAAAACAGATACCATCAAAATCCCTAGAGAAACCCTTAAAAAAATACTGGAGGGCTTAAAAACCTTTGAAGAAAAAAGAATGTTTTTACATCAAAATATAACGTTAGGTAGTATTGCAAAACAGCTTAAGACCAATACAAGTTATTTATCCAAGGTCATCAACTCTTATAAGGGGAAAAACTTTAAAAGCTATCTTAATGAGTTACGTATACATCATGCTGTAGAGGAGTTAAAATGTAATAAAGAATTACAGAAATATACTATTGATGGTATTGCCAAAGATATGGGCTTTAATAATGCAGAATCATTTACTATAGCCTTTAGAAAAGTAACAGGATTATATCCTTCGTTTTTTATCAAAAAAGGATAGAATAACAACTTAGAAGGTTTACAAGAATCAATATAAAACTTGCTTTGATTACTAATAATATGTGTGTTAGAAATCAAAAACTAAAAAATATGTATATAAAAACTATCTTTGTTATGAATGTAAAAATGAATGTTATGAACTTAAAGAGTGCTTTAAATAAATACGTTACAGTGTCGCCTGATATTTTGGGAGGAACACCTGTGTTTAAAAACACGAGAGTTCCTATAAAAATACTTTTTGATTATTTACAAGGAGGAGAAAATATCCAAGAATTTTTGGAGAACTACCCAACTGTTAAGAAATCATTTGCTCAAAAAGTCATAGAATTATTAGCCGTTTACGTAATCGAAATTGAGACTGATAATGGAGCTGCTGCTTGATGAGAATTTACCAAGAAAACTGAAATATCGTTTTAATGAAAAATATGAAGTATTAACAGTTCCTGAAATGGGTTGGGGCGGCATTAAAAATGGTGACCTACTAAAACGTATGGAATCTAAAAACTTGAAGATATTGTTGAGTATCGATAAGAATATGAGCCATCAGCAAAATCTTGAAAAGTACAATGTAAGTTTAGTAGTTTTAAACTCTAAAGATGCTCGTTATGCTTCGCTAGTAGAATTTATTCCTAGAATAGAAAAATTACTTGAATCAGGATTACAACCTGGATTAATCATTGTGGATTAAATAGCCAAGTGACTCCCTTCGGTCGAAACATTATTATGGGCGCAGACAAAAAAGTCTTTGCCCATAAGCTGTTATAAGGTGTTCGTTCCTCACTCGTTCACTGCTTCGTCGGTTGCTATCGCACCGTCAATACTTCCTCACCGCCAATCGTCAGCATCGACTACCGATCTTCGCGTGACTCCTTCGTCTCTCACCCGTAGCTACTTTTTTGCTTAAAAACGATAAAGAACGCTACCGCTGAATACTAAATTAAGCAAAACCGCTACTTCATGGGCTACGCCGCTTGGTCGCAACCTAGCCAATTTTTTACGGAAGTAAATATTGTTAAAGTAATGTCATAAAAAATCGTCTGGCACACAAAACCACTACGTTCCCTTTTGTGTGTCGGTTGCTCCACTACGCTATGGCTACGCCTTTTAGTTCTGCGTTCGCCACGCAGGCATCTTCAATCGCCAGATGGCTATGATTAATCTTGAAGCTGAAGGTCAGCAGCAACAGCAGTTGCGCTCTTCAGCTTCAAGATCAATCGTTCTTACTGTTATGGGAGAAATCCATATCTTTAAAATATAACTAACTAAAATAATTACAATAAATGAATTTAAAGGATTTTATTAAAAACACAATCGCTTCAATAAGTGAAGCAATAGTTGAAAGTCAAGAAGAACTGAAAGGCAAAAATATTATTGTTAATCCAGAAAAAACTGAAATAGGAAAGACTGGAGAAAAACTATTACGAAAAGATGGATGGAGATATGTTCAAAATTTAGATTTTGACATATTGGTCACTGCTGAAGATAAGGAAGGGATTAATGGAAAAGGAGAATTAAAAGTGGCTGGATTATTAAGTATTGGCGGCGGAGCTAATAGTGAAAGTTCAAATCAGAATCAAAACAGATTAAAGTTTACGATCCCCGTAGCATTTAGTACTACTTCCACACCAGAGGAATATAAAAGTAAGAGCAGAGGAGGAATAAAGAGTGCTAAACTCATAAAATAGAAAACAAAACGCTTCAAAAGTGGAATAGCGTAAGGATGCAGCGCAGAGGCTCTTCCGCTTTTGAAGTACTAGCCATAGTGGCGACTGAACGTCACACAAAGAGCATAAAACCACTCAAAGTATCGCTAGAGCTGTCTAAATCACGTCTACGACACTTTTATAAGGCTATAATATTATAATATTGCTTCCAAAAATCGTGTCTTAAACCTCAAAAGTTCAAGTATAGCAGTCTGTGCGCGGCTATTTTATATAATTGCGTTATAGACCCTGACGAGAGGAAGAGCGGCTATAACTACCAATTATGTAAAGATAGCTTTGGTATGTGCGGCTGGCAATAGAGCAGAATTATTTTTTTAGTGTTTTTTAGAAAGTACCGATAGAAAAAAGGGTGATACCGATAAAAAAATGTGTTAATGTTGACAGGTTCGGGAA
>CANMLL010000016.1 GCA_947498775.1 uncultured Aquimarina sp. | reverse complement strand
TTATCGCCTAAATAACCTGAATAATCAGGAAAAAATGCCCGTGGGTGTTCTAAAGTTTTCATAACGCTAAGCTAAGCTTATTTGTGGGTACACCGTAGCTGGCGGATGGCAGGCAGGCAAGAAATAAAAATATGCAGATAAATTGATTGGTTCAGGTATACTTGTCTTGCTCCAATTCATATATTTGGCGTTGTGTTTAATTACAAATCAAATAAATGAAAGGAATAAAATATATCCTATTATTTTCTTTTGCTCTAACTCTTTTGGGGATAATAGCAAGAACACTAGTTCCTTTTAGGGGCGGTAATGAATCATTCATATTAGGAGTCTTGATTCTATCCTCATTAATTCCAATCTATGGTATTTTGTCGTTAGTAAAAAAACAACATCGAATTGAAGCTTCAATGTTATTTATTTCTATTCCATTAATTTTTGGAGTTCTATTTAGACTAATGAACTGGCCATTTGGTAATGAAATGATAATCATTGGAAGTCAGATTTTGTTCCTTGTTTCAATTGGTATTTTAATTTATTCAATTATCAAAAAAACTAAAATATCCGAATCGATTCTATTTGTTACTATTGGATTTTGTAGTTTAACCTATTGTTTCAAAGTACTATTTTGGCCAAGTTCGAAGACACTAATTATTGCAGCTTTCATAACTATAGGGGTAGCTTTATTAATAATCTTAAAGAAAAAAAGCAAATTTAAAGTTAGCAAAGTGGTGTTAGGTATAATAATTTTACTTTTTACTTTATCCTTCATTACTAAAGAAAGTAAATTATTTCAAAACTCAAATATTAATCTGTTAAGTCCAGAATCCAATCACCCTGAAGATTATTATATGAATGCCTGGTTATTATATAGCGAAGGAGATACAAAAAAAGCCAAAACCAATCTCCAAAATGCAATCGATGAGTTGAATAACCCAGACAACGAATATGCAAATAGATTTTCTAAAAACCGTAATAATTATCTTAGGGCATACGAAGCGGCAATGAATATGTTAAACAATGATAATTGGAACACTTTGGAGTGGCCTGATCAAACAATGGGAAATTAAAGACTAAACACAACATTATGCTAAAATGCATTAAAACGCATTTTACATTTACCATTGCCAGTAATGTAGACCCAAACTATGAAACAAAAGATAATAACTATTTCCATAATTCTAATCGGACTGAATTGTCAATCACAGGCATTGATTAAGCCAAAGAAAATCCGATTTAAAGATGGCTTCACCCATAAGTTTTCAGATACGAAATTTCCACAAGCTTTAGAGAGTGGTTTTAAACTTACCGAAGTTTATGCTTTCGATAGGAAAAAGAAAAATATAGGTGTAACCTACGAGAAAAACACAGAACCAAAAGGAAAATTAAACATCTATATTTATCCTGCAGGAGATGGAGTAGAAAACCGATTAAGAAGCGAGTATTTGACTTCAATGCAATCGGTAAGCAATTTAACCGATACTGGATTAGAAGCAACTCAATATCCCGTTAAATTCAGCGGAAAGAAATACGACTGTAACGGATTCAAAGCGGATTTCAAATCCAAAAATCAAGAGAACTCTAACTTATCGGTTTACGAATGCGGAACTTGGTTTCTCAAACTTCGATTAACAACCGAAGAAAGAGATTCTACTAAAATTGCAAACTTGGATGAAAAAGTTCTTGAGACCTTTGACCCTTCTCGCTTGACAGAACAGAAAAGATTAAATCCAAAAGTAGACGTTTACTTTGCTAAAGCAGCTTTTAAAGATTCAATTATGTTAGGTTCTTCAATGGGTAGTGCTTACAAAAAAATAGAATGGATAATGGACAATGTGCCTGAAAAAGAAAGAGCTTCAGGATTCCCTGGACATTATCTTGAAATGCAATTGGCTGCTTTTGATGAGTTTATTGCATTTGATAAAAAGTATCACTATAAAAAGTCTGAATACACTCAAAAGTATCTGAACCAAATAAATTCTTTGATAGAATCTGATTTTTTAGATGAATTTATAATGAAAGAGTTTTCTATGGTAATGATTGTACCCGAAAATCACGAATTCGATTTTGACGGATTTGAAAAATGGAAAGCGAAAAACGAAATAGAAATTAATTTGAACAAGTTATTTTATGTGATTGCGTTCGGACAAAAATAAAAACACTACTTGCAACAATGGTAACCGTTGCACAAACCACTAAAAAGAACAAGATTGATTAGAGAATCGATGATCTAAGCCCTGCTTTTTGTGAACAATAGTATATGTACTATCTTAGGTATGTAACTATGTTCTACATAGCTAATCTGAAGCCTTAGAATCGGTTTTAATGATAAAATAGATAAAAATAGCACTCCTGCTTGACTTTGTAAAGTATCTATAATAAAGAACCTTGGTGCAAGCCCACGAAACATTTGTAAGAAACTGATTTTTGATTTCGAGGCAAGCCTCCTTTAGCATTTAAATCTCGATTATCGAGTAAAACGTTGTACAACTATTTCTTATATTGCATACGCTACCAAGGGATTCAAACAATTATACAAGAGCCGGTGACTGCAATACAATACATCAATAATTTGAATAGTTTAATGAAAAAATCACGTCTACTATTGTTTATTTTGTTTCTAACCGGATATTCTTATTCCCAAGAAAAAAGTGATCCTAGATTTGAAACCCCTTATGGCGATAACGAATCTGTGGGCAAATATTTGGAGGTAAATAATACGAAGTTCTATTTTGAAGAGTATGGAAAAGGAGAACCGCTATTACTAATACACGGAAACGGAGCTAATATTAAGTCGATGGAAAACCAGATTGAATACTTCAAATCTAAATATAGAGTTATTATTGCAGATAGCAGAGGCCATGGTAAATCAGAATTAAAAACAGACTCGCTCACCTATAATCAAATTACTAAAGATTGGGAAGGTTTGGTAAATTACCTTGAACTGGATTCTGTTAACATCCTAGGATGGAGTGATGGAGGCATAATTGGGATAAAAATGGGTATCAGACAAAACTCTAAAATAAAAAAATAGTCGCAATGGGAGCAAATTTAAGACCTGATACAACCGCGGTTAATAGTTATGCGCCCAAATATGTGAGAGAAAGTATTGTAAGATCTAAAGAAATGATAGCAAAAAGAGATACTTCCAAAGATTGGAATCTAGAACTTCAACTTGATGGACTTTTGATAAGCCAACCTAATATCAGTCACTCTGATTTGAAAAACATAACTGTTCCTGTACTCATAATAGTAGGTGACCGAGACATTATCAAAAATGAACATGCTGTTGAAATTTTCAATAATCTTACTAAAGGTCAACTTTGTATTATGCCAGGCATTAATCACGGAGCTCCTCGAAACAACCCATTAATATTTAACGAAATAGCGAATAGATTTTTATCAGAGTCATTTGATTATTTACCTAGAAAGTAACTTTTAGGATAGTATTCATTTAAAAACTGCTTTACATGATAATACTAAATGAAAACAAAACCTAAATTTTCAACTTTTAGATTATGGTTTACTTTTTTAAATGTTATTGATTTTGACTAAAATTTTGTATACAATACAATTATTTTATGGAGTCATTTAAACTTGCTAATAGAAATATTTTAATTTATGAAACTGCTAATACTTATTATTATAATTTCTGGAGTAGTATCGTTTTTAACAAAGAAAATAACCAAGCATAAAGTGTCTTTTTATATTTTGTGGATCGCTTTTAGTGTTTTTTTTGTGTCACTTCAGTTTATTCTATACCATTTTATTGGATATAGATTGTTTTAAAATTACACTCTGAATAAAAAACGAAAATTTGAAATCAAACTAAAAAGCGAAAAATTATATCTAGTAATACAAGGTCAACATGACATGAAAAACAATGAAAATGATAACTCTATATACGTGTATTAGCCTACTTCTCTTTTTAAGTTCTTGCAATATGAAAAATGAGCCTGTCTTTACAGAATTGCAACCTAATATCTATGAAATCAATAACCAGTATTTCTATAGTGAAAAAGTTCACACTTACCTAATTGAGCTTGAAGATAAAGTATTACTTTTCGATATTCCTGAGTATTCAAAGGAAATTGAGGATTTTATAACGTCGTTCAACAAACCTGTATTTGCGATAATTTCACATGGTTCTTGTGGTATTGCTGACGGAACCAAATGGCAAAAAACAATCAACCTGAAAGTATATGCACATAAAGCCAATACAAATCATCCTTGGTTAAGAATGAAACCCGATGTTTTCTTCATAGAAATGCCCGAATTTGGAGAAAATATTGAAGTAATCCACACCCCCGGACATAGTGCCGGAGCAATTTGTGTATTAGAAAAAAAATCTAAATCCCTTTTTACAGGTGATACATTTTACGGAAACGAAAACGGGAAAATTAGAGATTTTACGCAAGAAAACCCTGCGGACTATGAAAACCCTTCAGATAGAATTAAAAGCTGTAAAATGTTGCTAACATATGATTTTGAGAATGTTTACCCATTTCACTACGAAATAATTGAAGGCAAAGGTAAAGAACTATTAACGCGTTATCTTAAAGAAAAATAAAACAACCACTTACCTGCCATCTTCCAGGCATCGATAAATCAATTGATCCAGGTATATTTACCATACTCCGATCCGTATATTTGGTGTTAAGAAATATTGTAAAATCATGAAGTTAAAATTAGTTCGCATAATAGCAACAACATTAGTACTGACTAGTTGCCATACACAACAAAATAATAGTAATAAAAACGATTTAGATGAAATTAATACGTTCGGAAAAGTTAAATCTATCAAGGGGTTTATATATGAAAATGACGAAGGTATTGATTCCAAAAAAATACATTTACATGTAGGGTATAATAAATTTGGATATAAAAAAGAGGTTAATTGGTATGACAATTTAGGAAATATTACCTATAACCAGATTTATAAATATGATAGCATTAATAATCAAATCATCATGAAAAGATATCAATCAGATACTCTTTTAAAAATGAAATCAATAACTAAACTTAATAGTAAAGGTTATAAAATTCAGCATACAATTTATAATCCCAATGGCTCTGCCGTAAAAACACGTAAGTTTAAATACAATGATAAAGGATATGAAATTGAAATGGAATATATAATACATTACTCTTCTGGAAAAGAAGATTATTCTAAATGGATTAATGAATATGATTCTAATGGTTTTCTAATTAAGGAGAGCGCATTTAAAAAAGATGGAACATTTAATTTTGAACAAACATTCAAAAATGACGAAAATGGAAGCGTTTTAGAATGGACGAGATATACTCATGACGGAACCATAGATTTTAAAATTGATAAACAATATGATAACTATGGTAATGAAATTAAATATCATATGCACGGTGGGACTATTGATGACAAAGACACGTATAAATACATCTATGATTCAAAAAATAATTGGATTGAAAAACAACATTATAAAGAAGATAAAAAAACTAAAGTAGAAATACGAGAAATTATATATTATGAATAAGCATTGCCAAACAAGCGTAATCGTTGTACAAGTCTCTAAAAAAGATAAGTTGCATTAAAATTCTTTATTTCCAGCCTTGATTTGTTCCTATACTACTATAATATCAGGTTTAGGGTAAATAGCTGTAAAACCCCTATTTGGTTCGATAAATGACGTTTCAATTCAAAAATAAAGGAAAAATCTGCCTTTGCTTCACTTACAGAGTTTTTCTTGGTAAGGTTTGAATATCCCTTCAGATTATAGGCAAAAGGCGCCACAAGTATGTTTACTAATTAGCTTGCTTTATAACCAATGGTATTGATCTTTTGCACTCTTCTGCCTGAAGTCTTATACCAATTCTAAGCTATAGTTACTACAGACTAGCTACCAAAAATACAATCCATCCCCAGATATCTACAATTGAGTAAAAAGCTTTATTAAAAACACAGGGGTTTATAGACATTTGAATCATCAAAAATCAAATAACTATAAAACTGTAAGCATATGAAAACTCTAGTATTATTGATTACCATGTTAATCTCAAACTTTTTAATTCAGGCTCAAGATGAAGCTCCAGGAATTACAATTACCGTAACGGTACCCAATGTTACAAGCTCTGAAGGCGAAGTACTTTTTGGATTATACGACGAAAACACGTTTATGAAAGCAGCTCCAATTAAAGGCGAAAAAAGTAATATCAAAAATGGTATGGCAAAGGTCACATTCAAAAATATACCTGAAGGAGTATTTGCTATCTCTTGTTTCCATGATAAAAACGGAAACAATAGAATGGATTTTGAAGAAAACGGAATGCCAAAAGAAAGTTATGGAGTGTCTAATAACAATATGAGTTATGGCCCACCAGTATGGAACGATGCAAAATTTAAGGTAGAAGCTGCAGACTTAGAATTTGAAATTAGAATGTAAGCATCCCAATTAGTCATCAATCAAAAGAAGAACTGCACTTTACAGGTACAGTTCTTTTCTTTTTACAATTACCCTATAGATAAAACAAATTTTTAATAAAAAATTAATAAATAATATCGATTGCTTTTCTATTTTTGTTGCCCAAAAGACAACCGATGACCATTACACAATTAAAATATGTGCTTGCAGTCGCAGAGCATCAAAATTTTACCAAAGCAGCCGAAAAAACTTTTGTCACTCAGCCTACCTTGAGTATGCAAATTCAAAAATTAGAAGAAGAATTAGACATCCTCATTTTTGATCGTAGCAAAAAACCTATTGCTCTTACCGAAGTGGGAAATAAACTAGTACAACAAGCTAGAAATATAGTAAACGAGAGTGAACGCATACAGGACATCGTAGATCAGCAAAAAGGGTTTATAGGAGGTGAGTTTAAGCTTGGGGTAATCCCAACGGTAATGCCAACATTATTACCGATGTTTTTAAATAATTTCATCAAAAAATACCCAAAGGTCAAACTAAAAATAGAAGAATTAAATACAGAAGCTATTATAGAACGCCTGCAAGATGGTCATTTGGATGCAGCTATTGCAGCTACTCCTCTTGAAAATGAAAGTATCAAAGAACGTATTCTATACTACGAGCCTTTTGTTGGATACATTCCTTCTGCTCATAGGCTAAATCAAAAGAAAAAAATAGATGTCACCGACCTCGATATAGATGATATGCTTCTGTTAGAAGACGGACACTGTTTCAGAGATGGAATTATTAATTTGTGTAAAACACAAAAAAGTTATGACGAGGATCACTTTCAATTAGAAAGTGGAAGTTTTGAAACCTTGATAAAACTTGCTAATGAGGGATTAGGAATGACCCTACTTCCTTACCTGCACACATTGGATATCAAAGATAGTGAGAAGAATAACTTACACTACTTTAATGAGCCCTCCCCTGCAAGAGAGGTAAGCCTTATTTTTAACAAAAGTGAACTAAAAATGCAAATTATTGAGGCATTGCATGCTACTATAGCCGGAGTAGTAAAAGGAGCAATTGCTTTCCAGAATGTTCAAATTATAAGCCCTCTTACAAAAGCAAAAAGCGACTAAGAAGTCGCTTTTTTTTTTATGCTTTTAAATAAATTAAACAAGATTGTAATTCTGGTTGTTTTACTGTCAGCGATTGAATCCAAATTTTCAATTCTTCAATCTCATGTGGAAGTAATCTATTTAGTGCTTTAAGAACTTCCTTCGTAAAAAGATTAACATCAAAACTTACTTTTTTAAGTACAGTTTTAGTGTAATCAAACATTGCTCTAGCCATAAATTAATAAGGGTTTAGAATGTTAGGTTTAAAAAAAGTAATTTGTAGGAATACGCTTACGTTTTTAAAAGTTGTTCATGCTAATATAGGTAAATAAAACAAAAAAAATGGTCATTTGGCGCTTATTTAACACAATTAAAAACTATTATCGCCATCCAAAATATCTCCCAAACCTCCTAGTATACTTCCTTCTCCTTTACTTTTTCCTCCTCCTCTAGGGGCCAATGCCAATACTCTATTTGCAAGTCGGCTAAAAGGTAGTGACTGTACATATACCACTCCAGGTCCGGTTAACGTTGCAAAGAATAATCCTTCGCCACCAAAAATGGTATTTTTTATTCCTCCTACAAATTCTATATCATAATTTATACCTTTAGAGAAACCTATAATACATCCTGTATCGATTTTCAATTTTTCTCCGGGCTGCAATTCTTTGCGTGCAGTGGTTCCGCCGGCATGTACAAATGCCATTCCGTCTCCTTCGAGTTTTTGCATTATAAACCCTTCGCCTCCAAATAGGCCTCTACCAAGCTTTCTTGAGAATTCAACCCCTATCGAAACTCCTTTTGCTGCACATAAAAATGCATCTTTTTGGCATATAAATTTACCTGCGTAATTGGTTAGATCGATCGGAATGATTTTACCTGGATAGGGCGAGGCAAAACTTACTTTCTTCTTGCCTGATACCTGATTATAAAAAGCAGTCATAAACAAACTTTCTCCCGTTAATAGTCGTTTTCCCGCTCCAAAGATTTTACCCAAAACTCCCTGATTCTTTGCAGAGCCATCACCAAAAATAGTATCCATCTTTATACCGTCGTCCATCATCATAAAACTTCCTGCCTCGGCAATTACACCTTCTTGAGGATCAAGTTCTATCTCTACGTATTGCATTTCTTCACCAATTATCCCATAGTCGATCTCGTGTGCTGTCATTTTTTAATGTTTAATTTTTATTGATTAATGAATAGTTCAATGTATTAGTAAATCTTTTTTCAAAATGTTACAAAACTTACTATAGACATTTTGAATTATTCATTATCAATTCTTCACTTTTACAGTCCACTCAAAATTAAAGGTAGATACTTCTACGCCATCGCTATTAGTACCAATAGATTTCATCCATAAGGTTTGGCCCTCTCCTGTTTCAATAGTTTTTTTGATAGCATTTTCTACTAAATGACCATCATTACATACAAAAGTGATCCGCCCAGTAGCTTTTTTGGTAAAAGTGGCATTGTTATTAGCAACCAGCATGGATATCTTCTTTCCACTATTTCGTATAAATCCGGTAACCATAGCTCCAGTAGTTAACTCGGCAGCCATTCCCTGTACTGCCCAAAACATAGAATTAAAAGGGTTCTGATTAATCCATCTATGCTTCACTGTAACTGTGCAGCTGTTTCTATCTATCTTTTTTACTCGTATTCCGCATAACCATGCAGATGGTAATTTGAACAATAAAAAGGTATTTAGTTTTCCTGGAGTGATATTCATGGTATTCGCTTTTGATTAACACAATATAGGTAAAACTAACCTCCTAGTCTTTATGCTTAAATCTTAAATTTATGTTAAATTATGGTACTATGTTTTGCATAATACCTTTTTTTAGATATATATTTGCATAAGAAACTATTATATACTTTTAAAAATGTTAAATAATAACCACAAAAATATAGCAACTTTTATGCATTTAGGAATATTTTCTAGATACATAGTTCCTTTTGGAAATTTTATTATTCCAATTTTGCTGTGGACTGTCAATAAAGACAAATCAGAGTTTATTGATAGACATGGGAAAGAGGCGATAAATTTTCAGTTAAGCATCTTATTGTATACGATTATTTTAGGAACGCTCTCTATTCCGTTTTTTATTTTCAATATTTTCGGAGATGCTTCGTTTCATGATTTTATTCATTTTAACGATCTAAACATCAATATTTCTGAACCAGGAGGGTTTAGAACATTGATTGGTGCTTCTTTTATAGGTGTAATTGCTTTGGTAGGTTTTTTTCTGGAAATTGTTTTTACCATTTCTGCGGCCATAAAAGCAAACAAAGGTGAAGTATATAAATACCCTTTAACTATACGATTTATAAAATAACATAATGAGGTCATCTATCAACATAAAATATATTCTATTAACTGCCATTGCTGTTGTGCTTTCATTCTTTTTTCATGAGTTGGCACATCTAATTGCAGGAGAGGCATTAGGATATGATATGCAGATGACTCTTAATTCTGCTTTCTTAACCAAAGGAGAATATACAAGTGCCTGGCACGAACAAATGGTAAGTGCAGCAGGGCCCATATTTACGATTCTTGTATCATTTGTATTTTTTTACATCATCAGAAAAACAAACAATATATATGTATATCCATTTTTATTCTTTGGCTTTTATATGAGATCTATGGCAATGATACTTTCTATAATACATCCAAATGACGAAGCCAGAATTAGTGCCTGGTTAGGACTTGGAAACTGGATTTTACCATTAATGGTAAGTTTCACCTTACTATTTCTATTAATCAAAACATCAAAAGAACAGGGGTACAGTATAAAATTTAACCTAATCAATTATCTTTTAGCATCGGTATTTGTGGCTGGTGTTGTGCTCACTGATCAATATTTATTTAAATAATTCATTAATCATTAATCATCAATCAAAAAATGAACAGTTTAACTTTTAAAAATTAGTTTTATGAAGATCGAAAACACAAAAGCGCAAATGCGCAAAGGTGTTCTGGAATATTGCATACTTTCTATCCTTAAGGACGATGATGCCTATGTAGCAGAAATTTTGGAAACCCTTAAAGATGCAAAAATGCTAGTGGTAGAAGGTACTATTTACCCCCTACTTACCAGATTGAAAAATGCAGGATTGCTTAGTTATCGCTGGGAAGAATCTACCTCTGGACCACCACGTAAATATTATGGACTCACAGAAACCGGAAAATTGTTTCTAAAAGAATTAAATACCACTTGGGATGAACTACGAAATGCTGTAAATGTGGTAACTAAACAAAAAAAGAAGTAAAATGAACAAAACAGTTAATATAAATCTAGCAGGTATATTTTTTCATATAGATGAAGATGCGTATCTAAAAATGCAACGGTATCTTGATGCTATAAAACGTTCCTTTACAGATTCACAAGGAAGGGACGAGATCATAGCAGATATCGAAGCTCGTATTGCAGAATTATTTAGTGAAAAAATAAAAGATGAACGACAGGTAATTGGTGTCCAAGAAGTAGACGAGGTTATTGCCATTATGGGACAACCAGAAGACTACAGATTAGATGAAGAAATCTTTGAAGACGAACCAAAATCAGATCAAAAAACCAAATCATCGAGACAACTATATAGAGATACTACCAATTCTTATGTAGGGGGTGTGAGTTCTGGATTAGCACATTATCTTTCTATAGAACCTATTTGGATTCGATTGGCTTGGATATTATTTACCATTTTTTCTAGTGGTGCTTTTGTATTGATCTACATTGCTTTTTGGATTTTTGTTCCCGAAGCACAAACTACTGCCGATTTTTTGGCAATGAAAGGTGAAGCTGTTAACATAAGTAACATCGAAAAAAAAATCAAAGAAGGGTTTGATGGTGTAGCCGATACCGTAAAAAATGTAGATTATCAAAAGTACAGTAGCAAAGTGAAGAGCAGTTCAACTACTTTTTTTGACGCGTTGGGGGATGTAATGCTATTTTTACTAAAGGTCTTTGTGAAATTTATTGGAGTAATCTTACTTATCGCTGCCGGAATTACTTTAATTAGTTTATTTATAGGGTTATTCACGCTTGGAACATTTGGATTCATGGATTTGCCGTGGGTAGAATATTTTGAAGTGGGCAGTCATCCTGAAGTTCCATTGTGGTTACTTTCATTGTTATCATTTTTTGCAGTAGGAATCCCCTTCTTCTTCTTATTTATTCTTGGGCTTAAAATCCTAATAAATAACTTAAAATCAATAGGTACTCCTGCAAAATTAGGGTTACTGGCAGTATGGCTAATATCATTAATCGGATTAGTTATTGTTGGATTAAGGCAAGCCACACTCGAAGCCTATGACGCAGAAGTGATGATAGAAGAAAAAATGCTTCCTGTTACCAATAGTGATACGTTAACTATAAAAATGCAAGGTAATTACAAGTATGTAAAATATCTTCAACACAGAAATGATTATAAAATCAAAAGAGATGGGCAAGGAAACAAGCTTATCGTAATTCAGGATATTGACCTGTATCTTAAAACTTCAAAAAGAGACGCTGAAGTAGGTATTGTGATCGAAAAGAAAGCCGAAGGCAGATCCTATGAAGAAGCATCAAAAAGAGCCAAAGAATTACAATATTCGTATGAAGTCGACGGAAACACATTATTACTAGATGGGTATGCCATTACAGATTATGCCAGTAAATATAGAGATCAGGAAGTAAAAGTAACATTGATATTACCTGAAGGAATCACCATACTGGCCGATAACAACACCTCTGGATATAATAACTCCTGGAAATATGATGACTATGTTACCATTGATGGAAATGAAGGAGAGTATATAAAAGTTGTTGATGGAAAACTAGAATGTAAAAACTGCCCAGAGAAAAATGATGATAACGATTGGAAATACAACGAATGGGATGATGATGATGTGAACATCAATATCAATTCTGATAATCATGACACGAATCTTAAAATCGATGAAGAAGGAGTACAACTTAAAAGTGAAGAAGTAGACATAAAAATAGACGAAGACGGTATAGAAATCAAAACCGATAATTAAAAATCAAATCAAAAAACGAACAGTTTAACAATTTAAAACACAGAATTATGACCACACTAGCCAAAATTTTAGTAACCCTATGTTTATCATTAGCTTGTTGCTCTTGTAATATAGTCTTTGACGGGATCAAAGGCCAGGGAGAAGTAATCAGAAAAGAAAGGATCATTAATGAAAACTTTAATGCCGTCAAGGCAAGTAGAGGATTAGACGTAATCTTAGTAAACGATCAAAATGCAAAAGTAATTGTAGAAGCTAATAAAAACCTACACGAACATATCAAAATATATGTAGAGGGTAATACACTGCATGTAACTTCTGACCAGAATATTTACTTTGCAGACGAAAAAAATGTTTTTGTTTCTTATGACAAAGTAAATCAGCTAAAAGTTAATAGTGGTGCAAGTATAACAGCACAAGAGCCTGTTGTGCAAAAAGAACTTACCCTAAGCGCTACAAGCGGGGCAGATATCAGATTAAACATTAAGGCAGAAACTCTAAGTAGTTCTGTTACCAGTGGTGCAATGATGGATCTAACAGGAAAAGTCAATAATCACAAGGCAAATGCCACTAGCGGTGCTAATATTAGAGCTAAGGATCTGCTAAGTCTGGTATCAGAGGCCAAAGCTACCAGCGGTGCTTCTATAAAAATTCATGCAAAAAATGAATTTACAGGCAAAGCTACCAGTGGCGCCGATGTAGTGTATTACGGCAAACCAGAAAGAGTGTCAGAAGTTGATAACTCTGGTGGTAATGTAAGAAGACATTAAAATATAATCTAACCAATTATACGCCAACCAAAGCCAAAAGCCTCTTTTTAAGCTACCGTGTGTACATAAATATTAAAAGGTATTGAAAACACCCCTATAATCCCCTCAAGGGGATATTAATTCGCCCTTTGAAGGGGGCTGGGGGGATGTTTTGACCAAGTTTTTATCCATAATTTCGACATTCAAAAGATGTGTACACACGGTAGCTTTTTAAGAGGCTTTTATTATTTGTAACTTTCATTTCAAGTATTAGTCTATTTATATTTGTAAACAAGTTTTATAAATTATCATACTTAAAAGTAAAATAATCTGTTTATACTATATAAATTTCGCACAAATATGAAAATATCAATGCTGTTATTATGTACTTTCCTGTTTTTAGGAAATGTATATGGACAAAAAGAGAAAGTAAAGGGCAATAAAATTGTAAGTACCGAAGAGCATGAATTAAAAGGATTTCACACTATTGAGATTTATAATAATTTTGAGGTGTCAATAGATGAAAGCAGTGATAATCTAATCAAAATTGAAGCGGATAGTAACTTACAAGATCTAATACAGTTTGTAGTTCAGGATAGTGTTTTAACAATCAAATGCGACAAAGATTTGCGCCGTGCAAAAGCATTAAACCTGGATATCTTTTATGCTTCTGAAGTGAAAAGAATTCTTGTTTATGATAAAGTGATTCTGAAATCATTATCTCCTATCACATCAGGTAATCTAAAAGTAGAAGCAAATGACAATACCGAGGTTTTTCTTACCACCGAAACGAGTAAATTAGAATGCATAGCAAACGGAAAATCCACCGCAGAATTTCACGCAACAGCAACAGAAGTTACCTATCAAATTAACGATGTTTCTGAAGTAAAAGGTATCGTAACTACTGATAGTTTGAAAGTCGACCTATATCAAAAAGGATCCGCAAAACTAGAAGGTCAAGTAAAATCCATGTTGGTAAGAGCAGATAATGAGACCGATTTTTATGGTGAAAAGCTTAGTGCAATAAGAACCTCTTTAATTGCAGAAGGAGCAACCGATTGTTATATTTTATCAAATGAAGAAATAACAATAGATGCCAGAGACAAAGCAGAAATTTTCTTATTAGGTGAGCCAAAAATAAATATCGAAGCTTTTTTAAATGAAGCCAGTTTGTACAAAAAGAATATTGACTATATCCCCAGTAAACTAAGATTGAATTAAAAAAATATCCGCTAAAAAGCAGATATTTTTTTAATCATTATATGTAATACAAAGCAACTTAAGCTGAAACTTCTTCACTAGTCTCTACAGTAGCTAGGTAACGTTCTGCATCCAGTGCAGCCATACATCCAGTACCTGCAGCGGTTACTGCTTGTCTATATTCTTTGTCTTGAACATCTCCTGATGCAAACACCCCCGGGATATTCGTTTTTGTAGATTTACCTTCGGTAATAATATACCCGGTTTCATCCATATCTACTTGCCCCTTGAAAATCTGAGTATTTGGCGTATGTCCAATAGCGATAAATAATCCTGTTATTTCAATTTCCGATTTTTCACCTGTTTGATTATTCACCATTCGTAAACCTTCAACAACCTGATCACCCAATACCTCATCAACTTCGGTATTATACATCACTTTAATATTGGGTGTGTTTTCTACCCTATGTTGCATAGCTTTGGATGCTCTCATGTAATCTTTACGTACCAACATTGTAACATTAGTACAAATATTAGCAAGGTATGTAGCTTCTTCGGCAGCGGTATCCCCTGCTCCAACAATAGCCACATCCTGCCCTTTATAAAAGAATCCATCACAAACAGCACATGCAGAAACTCCACCACCTCGCAATTTTTGTTCACTAGGTATCCCTAGATATTTTGCAGTAGCTCCGGTAGAAATGATAATACTTTCAGCTTCAATCTCTTTAGAGTTGTCAACAGTAACTTTGTGAATCCCTCCTACTTCGGTACTAAAATCAACAGAAGTTACCATTCCAATACGAACTTCAGTCCCAAAGCGTTCTGCTTGTTGTTGCAACTGTACCATCATAGTTGGTCCATCTATTCCTTCTGGATATCCAGGAAAATTATCAACTTCTGTTGTGGTTGTTAGCTGTCCACCAGGTTCCATACCTGTATACATAATTGGTTTAAGATCAGCTCTTGCTGCATATATTGCCGCGGTATATCCCGCAGGTCCTGAGCCTATAATAAGGCATTTTATTCTCTCTATTGTATCAGACATAATCGTTTCGTTTTTATCTGTTGTAAAAGTAGCAATTTGATCATAAACCTTACAGTAAAGTTATTAAGAATTGTTATTAACCTATAGACATCATAAATAAATACTAAAATGAAATCTGTTAAAACATTACCCTTATATATTTGTATAACAATCAAGTAAGATATATGCGCATTGTTCTAATTACCCTTTTGCTATTCATAAGCATACTAGGATATTCTCAAAATAAAAAAGCAGATAGTTTAATTAATCTTCTCAAAGAATATCAACAAAACGATATTAAAAAAGTCGATCTACTTAATAATATTGGTTTAGAATATTGGATTACCGATACAGGTAAGTCATTAAAATATGGTCATAATGCCTTACAGCTTTCTAATGAGCTTTCTTATCAATTAGGCAATGCAAAAGCCAATCGGGTAATAGGAGTAGCCTACTGGGCTCAGGGCATTCAAAACAAAGCACTTCTATATCTTACAGATTCTCAAAAGGTTTTTCGAGCTATAAACGATGAAGAAGGAATTGCAAATACGATGCTTAACATAGGGATGGTTTATGCAGACTTGAAAGAATATGACAAAGCATTTGAAAACTATAATGGAGCTATAGATTATTTTACTGCATTGAACTTGACCAGCCGAATAGCTACCACTTTTACCAAAATGGGAACTATATATATTGAAAAAGGAATGTATTTTGAGGCTCGAGAATACATTTCTAATGCCTTGAAATTACATAACCAAAACGGTTTTACCTATGGAATTTCGGAGGCACATAATCGTTTAGGGATTCTTTATATTGAAGAAAAAGATTTTGCTCAAGCCAAATATCATATAGAGCGATCCATAATTGTAGGACGCCAGGTTGATGATAAAGATGGATTGACCAGTAATCTTATTCTTTATGGAAAATTACTTCGTCTTGAAAATAATTACGAAGCGGCAGATGCTCATTTACAACTTGGATTAGAGAAGGCAAAAGCTAATAACCTAAAAAAGTATGAACTTTTAGCATATGAAGAATTAAAGGAATTAAACAAACAACAGAACAAGCAGAAAGAAGCTTTAAAATACTACGATAACTACGTTTCTTTGAGGGATTCAATATTCAACATTGAAAAAACTAAACAAATAGCCTATCTAGAATTCAAAAATGAACTAGAACAAAAGGATAAAGAACTAAAGTTTCTTCAAGAAAAAGAAAAAACAGATACCTTAATCAAATCTAGTTTGCTATTTGGTATGCTGGCTTTATTCCTGGGAGGTTTTTTTATTCTTAAAAACACTCGGCAACGCTCTCAAAAAGAAAAAGAATTATTAGAAAAAAGTAATGAGTTATTACAATCAAAAGAAGCTTTAAATCAACAAGCTATTGAGAATGCTAAGCTAAAACAACAAGAATTAAAGCAACAGTTAACATTTAAAAACAAAGAGCTCACCTCATATACGCTCAATTTTGCTCAAAAGAATGAATTATTAGAAAAGCTACAAAACATCGCTTTGCTGGCAAAAAAAGCTTCTCCAAAAGAGAAAGATAAACTGATTAATGAGCTTCATAAGACAATACAACAAAACCTTACTATCGATAAAGATTGGGAAGATTTCAAACGCTTTTTTGAAGAAGTACATGTCGATTTCTATTCAAAAGTAAATGCCAGGCATCCAGATCTAAGCTCAAATGATCTTAAGTTATGTTGTTTAACGCGGCTGAATCTAAATATCAAAGAAACAGCGAGCATGCTCGGTATATCTCCAGAAAGTGCAAAAACTGCTCGTTACCGTCTTCGAAAAAAACTAAATCTTAATTCTGATCAAGAGATTTTTACTTATTTATTGACGCTCGAGAATGAATGACTTAAACATTCAATCTTTCTTGGTCACTATTTTTATTAAATTTTATAGTTTATCAAACACTTGTAATACTGATATTTACAAACATATGTTCACCTTTTGTCTACTCTTTTTTATGAACAAAAAATCACATGTCTACCTATAATAAAAAAGTGCGCACTTAGAGTATACCGTTCCTATTACCAAAAAAGTAACTCCTCTCCTACTTTTGTTTCCGAAAACAAAAAAACAAGTTAAATAACAAAAAAGTTAGGAGATGCAGGAATTATTGAACACATTACCAACACCATTAGAAATACTACTAGACCCAATATCATTTATTGTTTTAGGGTTATATGCGCTATTAATAATTTGGGAAGCTATAGCCCCGGCCCGTGAATTACCAAAGGTAAAACATTGGAAACTTAAAGGAATGATAGCCTTTATAGTTTTTTTCTTCTTATCCACCTATTTCCCGTTATTATGGGATGGTTATTTGGCAAAATACCAAATATTCGACCTCACAAACCTAAGTACTTTTTGGGGAGTAATGGTAGGGATTTTTATTTACGAAATGGGGTTGTATATATGGCATAGAGTAATGCACAAAAGTGATGTTTTATGGCGGGTTTTTCACCAAATGCACCATAGTGCCGAAAGGCTGGACAGTTATGGCGCCTTTTATTTTAGTCCAATGGATATGATTGGTTTCACATTTCTTGGTAGTTTATGCTTAGTAGTTGTAGCAGGGTTTACGGCAGAGGCCACCACATTAATTATACTAGGAACTACTTTCTTGGCAATTTTTCAGCATAGTAATATCAAAACACCTACTTGGTTAGGATATTTTGTACAACGACCAGAAGCACATACCTATCATCATGCAAGAGGAATACATGCTTATAACTATGCAGATTTTCCGATTATCGATATAATTTTTGGAACATTTCGTAATCCAAAAACATATAGCCATGAGACCGGTTTTTATGAGGGTGGGTCAAATAAAATAAGAGAAATGTTGCTCTTTAAAGATATTTCAAAAGAAAAATAAATAAGTTGAGTTGAGTTCTGTAAAAGTTACTCCCCGATTTCGGGGTTATAATCTGGGGGTTCTTTTACACACAAAGAATAAATATTTTGAAGATGAAAAGAATACTAACTAACTACAAAAAAATCAAGAGTCTAATATTGGGTATTCGTACACTGTTTAGTGCTCTTTTATATGCTACATTACTCTTTGTAATCATTCTATCCAGTGATTCAAATTCGATAAATTACTTATAACTAGAAGTTTACAATATTACTTTACTCTACATTATTATGAACATGCTATTGTATACAAAGGATATTCTTTCACCAAAAACAGAACATATCTTTTCTAAAGAATTTGTAGAAATTTTATTAGTTACGGTAATTTCAACAATTCTTATCATTTCATTATTCACCTTAAGAAATACAAACAATGCTTATATGATTAGCAAAATACTGATAGAAGTTATCGCGATATTGATAGTTATGATTTCTTTTTTTATTTACAAAAGAGTGGAAACAAAACCATATTTGAAATAGAACTCATCTTGGCTTTTTGTTTTTAACTGAAAATGAGTTGAAATTTGACCAGATGAGGCACTTTTTGAAAGCTATAGCAGCGCTACAGATAAGGAAAGTAACGAAATATGGGTGAATTTCAGTCATTTTTTAGGAAATAGAAAAAGTCGAGATGAGTTCATAATCAAAATCCTTAAAAATCAATCCAGAGAAAGATAATGTTTAAAGAAAAAACAATTGTAAACGTCCAATTTAAGTCCACTCTTTCCCAGGAGAAATTATATGATATCTCTACAAAAAATCGTGATGAAATGGCAAATATAAAAGGCTTAATCATTAAGTATTATTACATAAACCAGGAAACCAATATTATTGGAGGTACCTATTTTTTTGAAAATATAGCTCTGGCAAGAGATTACCTCAGGTATTTCTTTGTAAAAGGAATAGGTTTAAAATATGGTATCATTCCGGGTACATTAAAAATGGAAATCGGAAACGTAAACTTTGAAATAAAAGGCAACAACACAAAATATCATTGGCACGATTATAATTCGGGCTAGATATCCTACATTAGTCTTAAAATAAAAAAAATGACATTTTTTGACTCATTAGATGTTTTAGGAACAGCAGCCTTTGCCATATCAGGAGCATTGAGTGCTATGAACCGAAAATTAGACCTTTTTGGTATTTTCATTATTGCATTTGTAACCGCCATTGGTGGTGGAACCATTAGGGATACACTCATTGGAAATACGCCAGTTTCATGGATGCAAAACACCTCTAACTTATACCTTATTGGTGGAGTTACCGTACTGGCAATTGTTTTCAGAAACAAATTGGATTACCTCAAGAAATCCCTTTTCCTTTTTGATACCATAGGATTAGGGGTTTTTACTATAATAGGTGTCGAAATTGGCATTCAGACAGGGTTAGAACCAATCATCTGTGTAGCTTTAGGAGCAATGACAGGATGTTTTGGTGGTGTAGTAAGAGATATTTTATGTAACGAAATCCCTGTAATTTTCAGAAAAGAAATTTATGCTACGGCATCGATAGCAGGTGGAATATGTTTTATAAGCTTACACAATGCCAAAATTGATCAAAATGCCGTTTATGTATCAACTGCATTATTAATTATTATTATTAGACTATTAGTAGTAAAATATAAGGTGTCACTTCCCTTATTCCATACAAGAAATCTTAAAACATGAAAAACTCAAAATTGTTTTTCAAAAAGTAGTAAAATCTATAGAAGTAAAGAACCTCGGGGGAAGCCCACGAGGCATTTGTAAGAAACTGATTTTTGATTTCGAGGCAAGCCTCCTTTAAATCTCGATTATCGAGTAAAATTTATTCAAAAAAGCTCAATAGTTCCCATATGAAACAACTAAGAAAAATTAACGCCACTCTTATTTTTATGCTTGGTCTAATACTACTAAGCTGTCAAACAGAAGATAGATCAATTGTAGTAGCCACTTATACCTATTCTACGAACAATAGAATTGATAATTTAAAACCATTTTCTAATAACATTAGCAAAATTTTGGGTGTCAAAGTCGAAACGAAAAGCTATCCCGACGTAGCGTCCTTAATTAATGGTATTAGATCAAATGAAGTAGATATCGCATTTATAAATACTTTCGGTTACCTTTTATTGGCTTTGGATAATGATGTTGTAACACCAATAGCCGCTTTGAACGTTAAAAATGATACCAAAGACAATTATAAGACTGTTCTCTTGGCCAACAAAAGTACTGATATTAAAAATTTGGAATCCATTAAAAAGGAGACACATAATTTATCAATGATGTTTGTAAGCGAAGGTTCTACATCTGGAAATTTAGTTCCCAGACTTCTTTTAAGTGCTATTGGTCTTAAAACCCCTGAATCTCTATTCAAAAAAGTACAATATGGAGGAAATCATACAAATACATTTCAACAATTAATCGAAGGTAAAACAGATATTTGTGCATTGGGCAGTAACGAATATTTTAAGCAAATCAGGAATGATTCTACTATTCTAAATAGAACGAAATTGCTGTGGATTTCAGAAGAAATACCGCTTGGACCGGTATTAGTAAAAAACAATCTTCCAGAAATTTACAAACAAAAAATCAATAAACTAATTCATAATTTACATATAACCCACCCACAAACGCTAGCTTCCATAAAACATGGTTGGTCTGAAGCAAAACAGAGTGAGCAGTTTGTTCCTGTTACGGATAGTTATTATGATAATTTTCGTAATTTTCAAGGCAAAGAAGCTGATTTATCAAGTATTTTGAATTTATTTTCTAAATAACTTAGCATCTACTTTTGAATAATTATGAGTATCTTTTTATTGATTAATCGATTAATAAACCTTTCTCTTTAATGAAATTCAAACCTAAATCAGATATGTATAAGAAGAAAGAACAGGATAGTTTTGATCGTCAAAATTTCATGAAGTTAATCAATGCAAAGTTGGTTGACGTACAACCAGGTTTTTGTGAGATTCATGTGCCATATGATGAAAATCTGACACAACAACACGGTTTTTTTCATGCGGGTGTTATTAGCACAGTTGCAGATAATACTGCCGGTTATGCTGCATTTTCATTAATGGAGGAAAATTCATCAGTATTAACAGTAGAGTTCAAAATTAATTTAATTTCACCTGGCGATGGTGAACTCTTAATTGGGAAATCCAACGTGCTAAAAAATGGCAGAACTTTAACCATTTGTAAATCAGAAGTTTTTGTGATAAAGAATGGAAAGGAGAAACTGTGTGCCGTTGCACAACTCACATTAATAGAACTAAAAAATAGCCCGGATCAGAAATAAAACAAGGCAGAAACATGGAACAACATAGACAACTCACCGATTTAGAATTTGAAAAGCAATTTGCCTATGGAGACTTAGATCCAGTATCATTCAGCCATGAAGCGCATTTACGCCTGGCCTGGATTTACATAAACAAATATGGAGAAGACTCAGCATGTGAGATTATTTGTGATCAAATTCTAAATTTTGCCACTAAACATGGGGATCCCGAGAAATTTAATAAAACCGTCACCATTGCGGCTATTAAAGCAGTCAATCATTTCATACAAAAATCAAATTCAACCAATTTCATAGATTTTATTCAAGAGTTTCCAAGGTTAAAATATAATTTTAAAGAACTACTCGATTTTCATTATGGTTTTGATATTTTCAATTCTGAATCTGCAAAAAAAGAATATCTAGAACCCGATTTACTTTCGTTTTAAAAAACGAAAACAAAATAAACTAAAAAAGCACCGATATACACGGCGCTTTTTCACATCTAAATTAATTAACCTATTACCTATTTAGGCATCACAACGTCACCAATTACATGAATTACGCCATTTTTGGCCATTACATCAGTCTTAACAATTTGACTGTAGGTTCCATTTTGATCTTTTAACCAGATCTTACCATCTTTTTGGATTACCTGTAATTTTGATCCATTAAGCGTTGTTACTTCGGTCTTTCCATTACCTTTTTTAAGTGCATTCACTACATCACCTGCGGCAAGTTTTCCACTTACTACATGATATGTTAAAATCGATGTAAGTTTTTCTTTATTAGCAGGTTCTAACAATGAATTCAAGGTCTTTGAATCAATTTTTCCAAATGCATCATTGGTAGGTGCAAATACTGTAAACGGCCCGTCTCCTTTTAAGGCACCGACCAAATCGGCAGCTTTAAGAGCAGTTACCAAAGTAGAGAAATCATCAACCGATACCGCAACATCTACAATGTCTTTGTTTGTTTTTTGAGCAAATACAGATTGTGCAAGTAAAAATAAGATAAGCGTTGAAGCAATAAAAACTAACTTTTTCATAATATTTATTTTAATAATTAAACAATTTTAAGCGCGCTTTACATCATCATATACACATGTTTGAATCTTTTGGATGAGGTTAGATCATTTTTTTCTTAAATTTGAGTAATCCTACCAATAAAATGCAAGACGATTTAGAGCTTATAAAGCGATTACAAAATCAAGACAGTAATGCACTGTCTGCTATATATGACCGATACTCGGGAGCTTTATATGGTGTAATTTTGCGTATGTGCAAAAATGAAGAATGGGCACAGGATTTATTACAAGAAACTTTTTTAAAAATCTGGCAAAAGTCTAATCAATATGACTCAGAAAAAGGAAAATTCTATACCTGGTCGTATCGAATAGCAAAAAATTTAACATTAAATGCGCTTCGTAATCCTTCAAAACTCATCCAAAACGAGGATTTAAGTGTATATAGCGATAAAGAATTAGATGAACCAGAACAGGATATATTAGAATTAAATGGTTCATTAAAGAAATTAGAACCTCATCATCAAAGGGCATTAGAACTGGTTTATTTTAATGGGCTTACACATCGTGAAGCACACAAAGAAATGGATGTGCCCCTAGGGACATTCAAGTCTTACATAAAGCAAGCTTTAAAAAAGCTAAGGGAAACCTATCAAAAAGAACTCTTTTTGTTTTGGATAATAATTGAGAAGATGATATAATGGACAGGAATTCTATAAAAGATACAGGAATATTAGAGCAATATCTGCTTGGTGAACTTTCAGAAGATCAACGTATCGATGTTGAAAACATTTTGAAAGAAGATCAGGAGCTACGTGAATATTTCTATAAAATAGAAGATGATTTTGAGAAGTTGGCTATGGAAAATGCTATTTCCCCTCCTACCTATATAAAAAAATCATTGCTCAGTTCTATTAACGAAAAAAAACAAATTACAACAGATAAAAATGTTATCCCTATCAATAAAAAAAGCCAAAACGCTATCTATTTGACAATTGCGGCCAGTCTAGCTTTACTTTTTATAGTAAGTTCTGGATGGTTGTATAATCAATGGCAGAACTCACAAAACAACCTTCAAATCGTAACTGAAGAAACCTTAGATTTGCGTAACCGTATTGTTGTTCTTGAAGAAAACCTAAAAGAAACTAATACCTGGTATACCGCAATCAATAATCCAAATACCATTCAATTAGTACTTAAAGGAAATCAAATATCTCCCAGTTCTAAGGCCATCACATATGTTAATCATAAAGACAAAACCGTAATTCTCAATTCTAAAGGACTTGCCAAACTCGAAACTAACAAAACCTACCAAATGTGGGCCGATGTAGATGGCGAAATGATTGATATGGGCGTTATTCCTGCTGATAAAGAAATGATAGCTATGAAATATATAGAAAATGCCGAATCTATTAATATAACTATCGAACCTGCCGGAGGAAATGATCATCCCACCGTCGAACAACTGATTTCTAATGTATTATTACAAATATGATCTTCAGAAAAGCAACTCAAAAAGATCTTCCCACTATCATAAAAATGATAGCCGATGATGCTTTGGGTAAAACCAGAGAAAATTATCAAGATCCACTGCCTAATGAATATCTTGAAGCTTTTGAGAACATCAACTCAGATCCGAACCAAGAATTAATAGTTGTAGAGCATATCAACTCTGATATACTTGGGACTTTACAATTATCTTTCATTCAATATTTAACGTACCAAGGAGGGATAAGAGCACAAATTGAAGCTGTTAGAATTAGAAAAGATCAAAGAGGAAAAGGAATCGGACAAAAAATGTTTGAATGGGCCATACAGCGTGCTCAACAAAAAGGGGCTCATTTGCTTCAGCTTACTACCGATAAAAAACGTCCCGAAGCAATCAAATTCTATGAAAAATTTGGTTTTAAGGCCACTCACGAAGGAATGAAGCTTCATTTTGATTCTTAATTTTATCAAAAATTTACAAGAACTTCTAGAAGCCATGAACTATTATGAAAATAGTTTAAGTAGGATTTATAATATATCGATTAAATTATAATTCAATCTTATCTCCCATTTTTAACAACACCTTATTCAATTTTTAGCACCAAAGAACATTTCTAATTTGTATTTTTGCACGAAATTCATGCGGTGTTGATGAGAGTACTATTCTCTATACTATTATTTTCTGCCTTTGCCATACGTCCTGCTATGGAAATCAGCACGGTTATGTATTACCAGCTCAACATTGATTACATCGTAGAAAAATACTGTGTTAATAAAGAACGCCCCAAACTTAATTGTAACGGGAAATGTTATTTAATGAGCCAGATGAAGGCCAAAACACAGCCTTCCAAAGAAAAATCGGATACTATTATCATCGTTGAAGCTTTTATTCCTCTTTTCTTCCAGGAGAACACCATACAAATAAAAAACATAAATCCTTTTATTGCAGAACAATCTCCAAATTGGAAAATAAAGAATCTTCACTTAAAAACTATTTCCAAAGACATTGATCACCCTCCTGAATACATACTTTCTTAATTAATTACAACATTTTTTTTGAATTCAAATATGAATAGACTGCTTCATGTTTATTCATATAGTTGTAATGATCAAAAATCAAGTTTTTAAAATAAAAAATTAGGACAATCCTCTTTGCAATTATACACAAACGAGGAGCTGTCACTATAATTCATTATAAAAAATGAAACAATATATTTATGCCCTTTTATTAGTGGCATCACAAATACTGTCTGCTCAAGAAGTATATAGGAAAAAAACCGATAGTATTCCTTCTGAAGAAATGCTAGAAGAGGTTTTAGTGACTTCGGCAAGTAGAGAACTACAAAAACGTTCTGAAGTACCAGGATCTATTGCAACAATTACAGCAAAAACAATAAAAGAAACCAAAGCATTTGGTATCGATCAATTGGTAAACCAAGTACCGGGAGTGTTCATGTCTACATCAAGAGCCGCCAGTAATGAACAACACTTTATGGCGGTACGCTCTCCTATTTCTACAAAAGCCTTGTTTTTGTATCTGGAGGATGGCCTGCAAATCAGACCAACTTCTGTATTTAATCATAACGCTCTATTAGAAATGAACGATATTTCCTATGGTCGAGTAGAAGTTCTAAAAGGCCCGGCTTCTAGTATTTATGGTAGCGAAGCTATTGGTGGAAGTTTTAATTTCATTACCAAAAAACCTTCTGAAAAACTGAGTGGAACCGTTGGTTTTCAAACCAACGATTTAGGACTTACCCGGTATGAGTTTGAACTATCTGATCAACCAAGTAAAAAATTTGGTTTTTACCTGGGAGGGCACTACGCAGATCGTCAAGATGGCCCCATCGAACATAGTGATTATGAAAAAACCGCTATCACCTTCAAAACAGTTCATAACATGAATGAGTCCACAAATTGGACTGCGGTTATAGATATCGTAGACTATCGATCAGATATGTCGGGCTCTTTGAGCGAGGCCGATTATACCGGTGGTAATTATGAGAGTGATCAAACCTTTACCGAAAGAGAGGCGCTCGCTTTCAGAATAAGAAACACCGTTGATAAATTTTGGAATGATCGTAATAAGACTTCCTTTAATTTTATAATAAGGGATAATCGCATGGATCAAAATCCATCCTACCGAATCAGACAATTTAGAAACCAGGGGCAATTAACCGGTTTTGGATCTGGAGAAGTCAATTCTAATCAGTTTAGAAGTTTTGTTGGGTTAATTCAGCATAAACTAGACTTTGATTTTGCAAATTCTTCTTTAATTGTTGGGGCAACGGCAGATTATTCTCCTCAAGAATATATTTCAGAAACCACCGATATATTTGTGGATACTGCAACGGGTAGAAATACCGGTTTTAGGATTAACTCGGGTGATTTTATTCTGAATTATGAAGCCGATATATTTAATTATGCCGGATTCTTTCAATATGAAATATCTTTAGTTGATGCCCTAAAAATAACCGCGGCGTTGCGATACGATGGTTTCGAATATGATTACGATAATCTTGTCGATGGAATTGTAGGTGTAGATGATGCCGTTGATAATTTTAACAATCTTACTCCTAAACTCGGTCTTAATTATAACTTTACCGACAGGTCTGGGGTTTATGCCAATTATTCTCAAGGATTTACGCCACCACAAGTTTCTACATTATACCGTAACCGAAATGAGCTACGCGGTATAAAACCAAGTCGCTACCACAATTATGAGATTGGTGGATACTTTGCTTCATCATCAACACTAAAACTAGACGCGGCGGTATACCTTCTTGAAGGAGAAAACACGTTGATTACCCTACGAGATGAAAATGATAATTTCTTTAACACTAATGCCGGTAATACAAGATCTTATGGGGTAGAATATGGTGTTACCTGGATGCCAATAAAAGCCATATCAATAACGCATAACGGCAGTTATGCCATGCATCGATATATAGAGTTTTTTGAACGAGGTGTCGATTATTCTGATACCGATAGAGAAACAGCACCTAACTTATTAGGAACCTCTTTGATTACCTATCGTAAAAACTTCAGTCAAGATGTAGGTTTTAGCATTACAGCAGAGCATGAACTGGTTGGTGATTACAATACCAGTTTTGAAGGACAAGTAGAAAATGATGATGGTTCTATAGAAACAGCAACTTATGATGGTCACAATGTTTTCAACCTTCGAGCAAATGTAAGCTATAAAGGGTTTGAAATATGGGGGCACGCCCTCAATATTTTTGACGAATTGTATGCGACACGAGCTTCTTTTAATCAATTCAGAGGAGAAAACAGTTTTACCATTGGTAATCCAATTGCCTTTCACTTTGGAGCTAGATATAATTTTTAACTAAAATACACCTCACAGGTTTTGTGCTTCAACAAACTTAGCAACCAATCTGTGAGGTTTAATTTCTTACTCATGAAAAAAAATGAAAAACTCAACAAATGGCTCTGGAAATGGCATTTTATAGCAGGTTTGATTTCTCTTCCTTTTATACTATTACTTTCCATTACCGGTGGTATCTATCTTTTTAAAATCGATTATGAAACGCCCAGACAACAGCATATTAAAGAAGTAGTTGTACAAGGAGCACCAATTTCTCTTGAGAAGCAATGGCAAATAGCTAATAAGAATGCTATCAAAAGGCCCAATTCGGTAGTTATAAGTACCAAAGCAAATCGAGCTACCGAATTCGTATCTGGTCGCTTTGGTGGAAAAAGTAGTTTATTCGTAAATCCATATACAGGAGACGTTTCTGGTGAGATAGTTTCTAGAAAAACAGACATGTTCAAGATTAGAAAACTGCATGGGGAATTGCTCATGGGTAAATTTGGTACCAAAATCGTAGAACTAATCGCTAGTTGGATGGTTGTTTTGATCCTAACCGGGCTCTATATTTGGTGGCCTGCTAGAAAATGGAACCTTAAAGGTTTCTTTATCCCAAGAATTAAAGAGGGTAAAAGAACGTTTTTTAGAGATTTACATTCGATTACCGGGTTTTGGGTTTCGGCATTGCTTATATTGATTTTGGCAGGTGGTTTTCCATGGACCGATGTTTTTGGAGAGAATTTTAAACAAGTTCAGAAAATTACGAATACCGGATATCCATCTACTTGGGAAGGGCGACAATTACAGTCTCAAATAAAAGGAAAATCCCTAACCTTGGATCAAATGATTGCCAAAGCCGAAACGCTTAATCTTCCCGGAACAGTTACGCTTCATTTCCCCAAGGGTCCGAAAGGCATTTTCAGTGTATCTAACCAAAACCCATCGGATCTTCAGACTCAAAAGAAAATTCATTTTGATCAATATTCTGGTGAACAAATCCTTGCAAACGATTGGAAAGATGTAGGGGTACTTATGAGAGGAAGAATGTGGGTCATGGCTTTTCACCAAGGAGAATTTGGCACCTGGAACTGGTGGCTAATGCTCTTGACCGCCGTAGCTCTTACCATCATGAGTACGTCTGCACTTGTTTCATATATCCTGCGTAAACGAAAAGGTATATGGGGTGTTCCAAAAGTTCCTGCAGTTTTCAAAGTTGGGTATGGAGTACTAGTCATAATAGGGATTCTTGCCATTATATTTCCATTATTTGGAGTTAGCCTATTAGCTCTGTTATTGGTAGAATACCTTAGGAAAGGTAAAAAGAAGATTGCAAAACAGGCTGTAGTCACCATTTTTCTTACATTTTCTTTGCTTGCATGTAAGGAACAAAGGCTTTCCAATGAAAATACCATTGAGACTATAGAAAAAGAAACATCAGCTTCAATTTCTGAAATTAAAAAAGACTATAATCTAAAACCTGATGGCACTCGCTATACAAATTCAGAATTAGAAGCAATGTCACATGAAGAATTAATGACGGTCTTTTATGAAACCCCAAGAGATACCATACAAACAATAGGTATTCTATTGTATGATGGATACTTTATGTTGGATGCTATGGGGCCATTATCAGTATTAAACCATATGTTTCCAACCAAAAAAATGTTAATTGGCAGAAAGAAAGGAATCGTAACCAGCAGTGATAAAATAAAAATACAGGTTGATTATAGTATTGAAGATATTGATCAGTTAGATATTTTACTCATTCCTGGGGGAGTTGTAGAAACATATAATGCAACAAAAGATAAAGAATTACTCAATTGGATCAGAAAAATAGATCAAAACAGTACATATACTATGAGTGTTTGCACCGGGGCATGGATCTTGGGTGCTGCAGGATTATTAGAAGGTAAAGAAGCTACGACAAACTGGTATAGAGCCGAAGAAAAATTAACCCAATACGGTGCAAAATTTGTAAAAAAGCGCTATACAAACGACGGAAAATATTGGACAAGTGCAGGAGTATCTGCAGGAATCGATATGAGTTTGGCACTAATTGATCATGTTTTAGGCAAAAATTATGCTGCTTTTACCGCTTTAAACCTCGAATATGATCCTGAACCACCTTTTGAAGGTGGACATCCAGATAAAACAGATCGTGTAGTAACCCATATGACCAAAAAAATGTATGATGAGATGCTCGAACCATTACTAGAAGACTCTAAAACTAAAAAGCCCTAAAGCCCTATTCGATATGTTAACTTATATCCTAATTCCTGCAATTGCTTTTTGTATTTTTCAAATCATTGTTCAAAACCGAAAAATGAATAAAATTGAAAGACAATATAAAGACGCAAAATCACAACAAAACAAGAAAAATTAATATTTTTACACTTTAAAACCCAACCTTATGAAATCATCATTTATTTATATCGCATTACTAACATTCTTCTTTATTTCCTGCAATCAACTTTCTGAAGAAGAAGTGAAATTTGATGCTTTAATGGAACAAGTGATTAGTGTGCATGACGAAGTAATGCCAAAAATGGGAGAAATAAGCTCCTTAATTAAAGATCTTGAGACCAGAATTGACACGACCGAAACAGGCAAATCCTATGTAAAGGCCCAACAAGATCTAAAAGATTCTTACGATTTTATGATGACATGGATGAGCGATTTTAGCGAAAAATTCCCTCATGATGAAGGAGAAATGAATGCTGAAAAGATTTCGTCCCAGATGAAATTACTTAAAGGAGAAGAAATTGAAGTTGGCAAATTAAGAGACCAGATTAACACCAGCATTGATAACGCAAAACGTCTATTAGAAAAGTCCTAGCCCGAGGTTGCAGCATAATTTGTAAAAAAGTTTTACTTTAGCAGCTGCAACAAATCACAAAAACCAATGAAAAGAATTATTTTATTTGCAACCGTATTGTTTATTTCAACTTCGTCAATCCAGGCTCAGAAAAAAAAGGATCTTCTTGATGAAATTGATAAATTAAGGAAAGAATTAAAAACTGCTCAAGGTCAGTTAAACGATTCTCGTAAAAAAGAAAAAGCTGCACTAACCCAGGTTGAGACCATCAAGACTCAAGTAAAAGACCTCAAAGAGACCAATGCTTCTCTTTTAAGTAACATGGGAAGTTTTACAGAGTTATCAAAAAAGAAGGCTCAAAATCTTGAAAAATCATTAGAAAGTCTTCAAGACAAGGATAGACAGCTTAAATCTATTAATGATGCCATTAGCAAAGGAGATTCTATCAAATTAGCTACTTTAACGGTGCTAAAACAGGCGTTGGGAAACGATGCAAAAATCGCTGTAAAAAATGGATCCGTGCTTATTACAGTAGCTAATACTGTGCTTTTTGGTGATAACGATAAGAGCGTTACTATTCAAGATAATGCCAAAGGTATCTTAGGAAAAATCGCAACAGCTTTAAATGCAAAACCAGATTTAAAAATTGTTGTTGAAGGAAATAGTAATGCTTTAAACATTAAAGATAAGAGTATCAGTGATAATTGGGATCTTAGTTCAAAACAAGCTGCTGCTGTAGTGAGAACTTTACAAAATGATTTTAAAGTTGACCCCAAAAGAATGGAAGTTTTGGGAAAAAGTGAATATGGCTCCCAAAGCATAGAAACTGAAACTAGAATTATAATAGATGCTAAGTTTGACGAGTTTTATAACCTTGTTAAAGAAAACATGAAAAACTCGTCTAAAGGATAAAAAATAATTTATAATTAGTAAAAATCCGATCGAAAAGATTGGATTTTTTTGTTTCAATACGGGATATGATTCTATAAAACGTATTATCTATCTAAAGATAATTATGTATGAAAAACCGTAGAAATTTTCTTAAAAAAGCGTCAACAGGAATAGCAGCAATGGCTACTGTTCCAATTCTGGCTGGAGAGCGTTTTTTATCACAGGTGAATCAATCATTGGTGAGTCCGGCAAAGGATGCTTTAAACTATATCACTATTAAAGATGTAGAATTAATCAAACTAAAATTTGATAAAAAAACCCCATTAACTTGGAATGCCATAAAAAAATCGGGAGGAGGATACCCTTCTACTACATTTCTTAAAATCACTACGAATCAGGGCATTACTGGTTATTCGGTTATCAAAGGTGCTAGCAAAGATGTCTTAAGTTTTGTAAAAAAAATTAAAGGAATGAATCTTATGAACACCGAACAGATTTGGGATCATATGTTCTTTCATAATAGAAAACCGGTTGCCAAAGGAAAAGAAATCCATGCCATTGGCAGCGTAGATCTTTGTGTTTGGGATATTGTTGGTAAAGCACTACAACAACCCGTGCATAAAGTGTTGGGAACGTATCGGGAAAAAATACCCGTATATGCTGCGGGTGGATACTATGCCGAAGGAAAAGGCATAACAGAATTGGTAAAAGAAATGGAAGAGTATGTAAAAGAAGGATATAAGGTTGTAAAAATGAAAATTGGATACCTGGATGCAAAAGGTGATGCCGAAAGAACCAAGGCAGTCGTTAAAGCCCTTGGAAATGATGCGCGTGTAATGGTAGATGCTAATAATGGTTATAAATCGGCTTATGAAGCCATTAGGTATGGACGAATGGTTGAAGACCTGGATCTATACTGGTTCGAAGAACCAGTTGCACCAGACGATTGGAGAGGTAATGCCGAGGTGCGTAAAGAATTAGACATCCCTATTGTTGCTGGAGAAAATGAATACACACGTTGGGGAACAAGGGATTTAATAGAAAATCATTCCTGTGATATTGTCAATGTTGATTCTATAAAAGGAGGTGGATTAACAGAAATGAGAAAAATAGCTGCGCTTTGTTCTGCTTTTCACGTTCCGGTAGCTCCTCATGGCTACGCACATATGAATGTTCATGCTGTAGCCTCTATAGCAAATGCACTGATTCTGGAAACATACCCTGCAAAAGCCCTTGATTTTAATCCCGCTCTAGAAGCGTTTCCTATAAAAGATGGTTATATTGATAGTCCAACCAAAATAGGTTTAGGTATGGATCCCGATCCGGGATTGATAAAAAAATATAAAGTATAATGTCAAATTAGTTTTCAATTGTTTTTCATGAATATCTATAATTAATCATCCCAGGTATATCATCCTGAACTCCCTGTCAGTAGGGCAGACAGGAAGTTCAGGATCTCATACATAAAGCATGGATTTCTAATAAGTCAAGATGATAAAATTAGTTTAGCATAACGCAATATATCTTTGTATTGAACAAAACGGATAATCGATTGTTTTTTAAATGAATTAGTTTAAACTTTTAAAAATCAAAATAAATCAATACATTTACGTAACCAGTTACGTAATCATTTATAAATATGAATTTTTTTGACAATGTCGGAGTTATGGCTATCGGTACAAGACTTAGGATGCTAAGTGAAAAAATGGCTGAAGATGCGACCAAAATTTATGAAATGTATGGTGTTGGTTTAAGACCCAAATGGTTTCCTGTTTTTTATGTTTTATCTCAGGGTCAAGAGAAATCAATTACAGCAATAGCTAATGAAATTGGTCACTCCCACCCTTCAGTAAGCAAAATTGTTCGAGAAATGGTGCAAGATGGGGTACTTTCTGAAAAAAAAGATGTTTCTGACGGAAGAAAAAACAATATTGTACTTGCGTCAAAAGGTAAAAAAATTGCCGATCAAATTCTTCAGCAATATCATGATGTCGAAAATGCAGTACAAACAATGTTAGATCAAAGCAGGCACAACATGTGGCAAGCCATTGAAGAATTTGAATTCCTATTAGAGCAAAAAACGATGTTAGAACGTGTCAAGGAAGAAAAAAAACACAGAGAAGCCGAAAAAGTAAAAATTGTGAGCTTCGATCCAAAATATCAAGCCTTTTTTAAGCGTATTAACGAAAATTGGATCAATACTCATTTTGTTATGGAAGAGAATGATCGTAATTCTTTGGAAAATCCTAAAGAATATATCCTTGATAAAGGAGGTGATATTTTGGTTGCTTTATGTGATGGAGAACCTGTTGGTGTTTGTGCATTAATAAAAATGAACGACCCTGAATATGATTATGAACTAGCCAAAATGGCGGTTTCCCCTAAAGCCAAAGGAAAAGGTATTGGTTGGTTGCTAGGAAAAGCAATAGAAGATCGAGCACGAATATTGGGAGCAAAAAAAATCTATTTGGAAAGTAACACTATTTTAAAACCTGCAATTAACCTATATCATAAACTTGGTTTCAAAAAGGTAGTTGGGCACACAACGCCTTATAAGAGGTGTAACATTCAGATGGAATTAGAATTAAAACCATAATAGTATTCGGCAAGGTAAGGAGTTGATCCTTTAATCCTTCATAATGGATTTGTTAGAATGTTCATTTCAACTCCTGCCTGCCGATTATTGTTTATTTGTTCTTTAAATTTAAAATTTATTTTGGTAACCAAAAATATTGACTAACTAAAATGCACGTTTCTCCCGGTTTTAGTTTACTGCTGCAAATCTATATTTATTCAGATACCCCATGGGTGTCATCGAAGTTATCTTCCTAAATACATCTCTAAAAGCCTTAGCATCGTTATATCCTACTTCGTACATAACTTCACTTACAGTCTTTTTTCCTTTTTCTAATTCTTTTTTAGCTGCCTCTACTTTCACACGTTGTAAATACTCCAATACGGTATTTGAAGTAGCATTTTTAAATCGGCGTTCAAAAGTTCGTCGACTCAGGGATGCGTCTTCACAGACGTCCTTTACCGAAATTTTCTCTTTATAATTCTGTTCTATATAATCCTGGGCTTTTAGAATGTCTTCATCCTTGTGGTTTTTTTGTCCCGAAAAAATCATAAATGGTGATTGGCTGCTTCGGTCAATATCTATCATAAACCCTTTAGCTGCCATGATTGCTGTTTCCCTTCCGGCGTACTTTTCAATTAAATATATAACCAAATTCGTAAAAGCATAAGCTCCCCCACTAGTGTAGATACCATTGGCTTCAGTAAGAATTTTTTCATTTTTAAGGATCGCATTCGGAAACAGTTTCTTGAAAGTATCTGCATATTGCCAGTGGGTAGAACAAGGTTTTCCATCAAGTAAGCCAGTTGATGCCAGAAAAAAAGCAGACACACAAAGCGTTACAATTTCGGCACCTTTTCTGTATTGTTTCATAATCCAAGGAACCAATTTTTCATTCTGCTGAATGGCTATTTGAAAATCCTCATGAATAGCAGGAATAATAATTAAATCTGTTTCGATTAGTTTATCAATAGTGATTTCAGGTTTTACACCAAACAGCCCTCCTGATAGATCCATCTGATTATCAAGCCCTACTAGTTGGATGTCAAAAACAGGTACTTTTCCCTGCTGAACATAAAATTCATTAACCCAAGATAACATTTGATGAGTACCTGCAATATTCACAACGCTAATATGACCTTTAGGAACCAAAATAGATATATGCTTCATAATTAACTTCCTTCTTGTTAATAGCATAAATATACAACAAGACTTTGTCGCAATCAACCCCTTGGATTGACGTAATTACAATATCATTCTTCCATTTTTACTAACTATCTTTGAAATAATAGCTTACTTTAAAATAATATGTAAATGAATACAATTTGGCTCAACCTCCCGGTTAAAAACCTTGATAAAGCAAAACAGTTTTATAGAGATATTGGTTTTCGTGAAAACCCGATGCATAAAGATGCCAATCACTTAGGAAGTTTTCTTATAGGTAATAAAGATTTTGTACTCATGCTTTTTCCAGAAAATACCTTTAAAGATTTTATACATAGTGAAATCACAGATACTCAAAAAGATAATGAAATGCTTATCAATATTGATGCACAAAGCAAGGAAGAAGTAGATATTTTTGCAAAAACTGTACAAAAAGCAGGAGGAACTACATTTAATCACCCTTCAGAAATAGATGGTTGGATGTATGCCTGTGGTTTTACTGATGTAGATGGTCACCGTTGGAGTATGTTGCACATGGATATGGATAAAATGCCTAAACCATAAAACCATTTGAGAATGGAAATTATAACGTTACAATCAAATATTAATAATACCATTGAAAAAGTTTGGGAATACTGGACACAATCTCATCATATCACCCAATGGAATTTTGCCATACCCGAATGGCATTGTCCAAAGGCAGTAAATAACCTGAAAGAAGAGGGTAATTTTAGTTATCGTATGGAAGCCAGAGACGGAAGTATGGGTTTTGATTATGCCGGAACCTATACCAAGATAATATCTAAATCTAGGATCGAATATGCTTTGGAAGATGGTAGAGAAGTAAGTATTACCTTCAAAAAAGAAGGGAACATTACTGAGGTTACCCAAGTGTTTGAAACCGAAGACTCGAATCCTGTTAAAATGCAAAGACAGGGTTGGCAAGCAATTTTGGATAATTTTAAAAAATATGTAGAATCGAATTAAATCAAATAACATCAAAATGACAAAAATTAATATTATAGCCGATTGTAGAAATTCTCCTCGAAAAGAATTCCTTAAAGAATATAATACAGCTTTCGCCAAAGGAAATGCAGATTTTATTATCAAACATGCCAGTGATGACATCAACTGGACCATTTATGGTGACAAAACTATTGTTGGTAAAGAAGATTTCAGTAAAGAAGTCCATAAAATGAAACAATATGTTGCTGACGAAATGACATTACGTAATATCATTACTCATGGTAAGGAAGGGGCTGCCAATGGCGAAATGAAGATGGGAGATAAAACCTATGCTTTTTGTGATATTTATCGTTTCACAAACATTACAAGCCTTGTCATCCAAACTATGGAATCTTATGTAGTTGAAATTACAAGAAAATAATCCATACCAAAACAGAAAGCGATAGTACCGTAAGCCCCTGCACTCCGGTAATTAGAGTAAAAGATCGATTGGTATCTTTGGCACTCATCCCACTAAATTGCGATACCACCCAAAAGTAACTATCATTAAAATGAGAAACGGTCATAGCCCCTCCTCCAATTACCAATACAGCCAATGCAAATTGAATAGCAGAATCCCATCCCAATACCGGAATTAATGGTGCTAAGAGCGAGGATGTAATTACCATTGCACTGGTTGATGAACCTTGTGCCGTCTTTAAAACTGCCGCTATTAAGAAAATAAGCAATAAGATCAAAATATCGCTTGAATCTCCCGATGTCATCCATTGCCCAACATACTCAGAGAGTGGTGTGGCTTTTAATACGCCTCCAAAAGCGCCTCCTGCTGCTGTAATAATCAATATTGGACCCGAAACTTTTACAGCTTCTATAAACCAATCCTTGATATCACTTTTATTTTGAGGTCGCAAAAGAAGCATAGCGATAATGGCACCAATAAAAATTGCCACCACGGGAGCACTTATAAAATCAATCCATTCATTTGCCATTCCGGTAAACCTTATTATGGTTCCAAAAGCAATTAAAATAATAGGGACCAACAAAGGAATAAGAGCATTGGTTAAAGAAGGCATTAAAACAGTATCGTTTTGCTCTGTTTTGTCTGTATGTTGTACTTCATTGGTTATAATCTTTTTCCCCATTCTTTTTGAAAGAAATTGGGTTATTAATAAGGTGGGAATACTAAAACACAATCCTAATAAAATAATGGTCCCCAAATATCCGGAGGCTCCTATATTTCCAGCCGCTGCAATCGGACCCGGAGTTGGCGGCACCAACGTATGTGTGGTATATAAACCAGTAGCCAGAGATAAACTAAGGCTCGCCTTACTGGTGTTACTAAGTTTACTAATCTTATCTGCCAATCCCGAGAGTAAAATGAATCCACTATCACAAAAGACGGGAACACTCACCACTGCTCCTATTAATGAAATGGCAGGAATGGTTTTTTTCTCCCCTGTAAGCTTGATAATACTTTGTGCTATTTTCATAGCGCCTCCTGATTTTTCTAAAAAAACCCCGATCACACTTCCAAAAATCACAATCATTCCGATATAACTCATGATACCACCAAAACCTTTTTCCATAGATTTTACGATATCAGGTAGAGGTATTCTAACAGTTATACCCAAAAAGAAGCAGGCAATAACAAGTGCCAAAAACGGATGAAGCTTAAACCTTGCTGTTAATAAAATAATTAAGACAATTGATGCTAATATCAGAAGTAATAGAGATGGACCTGTGATCATAGGTGCTAAATTATAAATATTTTTCAGTTAATCAACTTGGTTTACAAGGTTTTATCCTTTTGATAAGTAAGCCTATATACTACTCCTGCATAATCATCACTAATCAACAATGATCCATCTGGCATTTGTAAAATATCTACAGGTCTACCCCACGCATCATTCTTGCTTTTATCTAGCCATCCCGTAATAAAAGGATCATAACTAATCACTTTATCATTTTCTATAACAAGTTTCATAATACGATAGCCCTGTTTTTCGGTTCTATTCCATGAACCATGTTCTGAAACAAACATGCTATTTTTGTATGCTTTAGGAAACATATCGCCTGTATAAAACTTTAAACTCACTGGTGCTGCATGAGCTACCAATCCAAATATTGGGTCTATAAAATCTCTTTTTGGCCGTTGCTCACCAAACTCTGGATCTTTAATATTAAATCCATGCCAAAACGGATAACCATAATGCTGTCCAACGTTATCTAATAAATTTATTTCACATGGAGGAACATCGTCACCCAACAAATCCCGACCATTATCACTAAACCACAATTGTTTCGTCTCTGGATGCCAGTCGAAACCTCTACTATTGCGCACCCCATTAGCTATAATTTCAAAATCCTTTCCTTCAGGTGAAATTCGGGTAATGGATGCAAAAATAGGATTCTCTTCAAGACAGTTATTACATGGTGCCCCAACCGGCACGTATAGCATATCATCAGGACCAAACCGAATATATTTGTCTCCATGCTTTTTGATCGGTGGATAATTGAAGATCACTTCGGGAGCAGGTGGGTTATCTAGATTGTCTTCTATATTCTTATACTTAACAATTCGATGAATTTCTCCGACATAAAGGTCTTTTCCGCGAATAGCCACTCCCATAGGGTTCCACTCTAATCCTTTGGATATTTTTTGAACATGTTCTGCTTTACCATCATTATTTTCGTCGCGTAAGGCATATATAAAATGACCTTCATTGCGGCGAGATCCCACAAAAATTGTCCCTTTTCTTCCTATGGCAAGTGATCGCGGATGTTCTAAACTATCGGCAAAAACTTCCATTTTAAACCCTTTGGGAACTTTGATTTCATCTAAAAGTATTTGTTTTTCTTTGAAAGTTGATCCTACTCTACTTTGTACGCGATCTCTTTTTTTTCGTTTCGAATATTCATTTACAGGTGCTACAGAGGATAAGTCTTCTGGTTCACTAAGCGACTGACCTGCTCTTATTTTGAGTACTTCATCTACAGAAATTTCTGAAGCGCTATTTCCAAAATCATTCCTTATATAACTTAATACATTAGCGATTTCTTCGTCGGATAAATAGGCAACAGCAGGCATTACATTATCATACACCTCTCCTTTTACACGTATCTTTTCTTGTAACCCGTTTAATACGATTTTTATTAACCGTTCTTTACTACCTGTTACCCAAGGTGTTTCAGAAAGTGGTGGATGTGTTCCATTAATCCCTTGACCATTAGCCTGGTGGCATACAGCACATTGTATCACATAGACTTGTTTTCCTTTTGCTAAATCAGCTTTTTTAGTTGTTTGAGTGCATGAGATCAGCAATACGATACTGATTAGTGTAAAGTAACATGATTTCTTCATTTTTAAACTACTTTAAAATCTAGTAATTTTCTATTTCCAATAAAACCTTCACAATGATCTCCTCTAAAAATCTCTCCGGGAGAAGGTGGTGCACCTGTCATGATCAAATCTCCAGGATGTAATGTCATAAACTGACTAGTATATGCGATGATTTCTTCATAATTGGCTTTTAGTTGTTGAACATTTCCTTGTTCTTTTATTTCTCCATTTATTTTGAAGGTCAAATCTAGATTTCGTACATCTTCAAACTCTGAAATGGATATGAAATCACTTAAAAAAGTAGCTTCATCAAATCCTTTAGCAAATGCCCAAGGAAATCCTTTTTCTTTTGCGGTGGCTTGAAGATCTTTGGCTGTCCAATCCATACCCAAGGCGATCTCATCAAAACAATGATATGCATCTTGAGGTGAAACATTTGATAAAAGTCTGTTAATCTTCAAAACAACTTCCATTTCATGAAATACTTTAGTAGTACAAGATGGATAATGCCATACATTACCTTTTGCGATAGATGAGGAAACCTTTGTAAAAATCATAAGATCTTTAGACAAAGGTTTTCTTTCACTTTCATTGCTATAAAAATTAGCTCCTATTCCTATTATTTTCATTTAGATTACTTTTCTTTTTGGTTTGACATCGCTTTGACTTTTTTTTACTTCTATGTAACGCGACGAATTTAGAACTTGTTCTTCTCCTGTTATCGATCCGACTTGAGGTATCCCAAAACAGGATACGCAAAAGATTAAAGGAACTAACACATATTTATTTTCATAGTTAATACATTTTTAAACCAAATAGATATAGATAAAACGTATTATTATAGATTTGTACTTAATTAAGTTATACAGTGGTTTAAACTTTCTTATAATTTGCAAAAAAATGACGATCAAAATTTCCAACCTGCACCTATACGAAGCCACCAAGAATAAACTTCTAACTCGCTAACTCGACTTGTGTTACCCGTAAAACCTCGAAGAGGTTGGTCTGTAATATTTATTGCTTCGACATATACCTTAAAGTTTTTACTTATTTTTTGAGATATATTAAAATCCAATTGATATCGACTATCAAATAACTGATCTATATCGCGAGAATCTCCTATAGAAAATGTATATCCGGCATTATAATTTAATGCCAATCCCGTTGAAAATCTTTTCCGATCATATGATAAAACAATATTACCAAAAGACTGCGCCTGACCGGGTAGTTTGAAAGATACTTCCTGATCGGCTATGGCTTTAGAAGTGGTTATACTATAGTTGCCAATAATGGTTAGGTATCTTAGAAAACCAGGTAAAAACTTTAATCGGGTTTGTGCATTGAGTTCAACCCCAAAAAGGTTTGCATATTTACCATTTTTAAAACTCTCTAAAGTAAAATCTGTAAACAAGTTTGCATCTTCCCATTCATTACCCACTACACGATCAAACGTTCTATAGTTAAAATCGGTAATTCTCTTATAAAACCCAGATACAGATAATACTCCTATATCACCCAAGTAATACTCGTATGCCATATCTATATTTGTAGACCGTACAGGTTTTAAATTAGGATTACCCAGGAATACTTCATTATCAGGTATATCAATAATACGTATTGGAGATATAGCATTATAGTCTGGCCGCGAATACCCAAAAGTGAATGCAAATCTTGCCTGAGATTTTTTATTGATATTGTATTTTAATTGAAAATTAGGTAATGGGATGATATATTCTGTTTTAACTGTTTTTGGAGCAATAGTTGTAATCCTATCATCTGCATTTATTTGGATTTCATTTCCTGTATACTCGCCAGTATTATGTTCTATGCGAAATCCTACGAGAAAATTCCATTTCTTGTTTTTAAACTTGGCCGAAGTAAAAAAAGCGCTAACCTGTTCTTTGGCTTTTGAAAAAAATTCGGATTCGATTCTTAGCAATTCTTCAGAGTTTTCTATAAACTCATTTGGATTACTATTAAAATAGGTGATCAAGCGATCCGTATCTATTCTATAATTAAAAGGAAGGTTTCCTCTCATAAACTCTTCTGCTCCTATCAAGTTTGATACCGAAGAAAAATTAAGAGAAGAAGCTTCTGAATTCTGAAAAAACAAGACATTTCGTTCCTTCTTATGTTGCATTTGGCGATATTTTATTCCTGCTTTAAGTTTTGTTCTTCCTAAAAAAATATCAACAGGTTTTTTCACATCCAACTCTATTGCTATGTTTTCGCCAACAACAGAACTCTGGTCAACAGGTCGTATTGAGGCCAGGGTATAAAGTGAAGGATTTTCTATATTTTCAGAATCTCCTGTAACCTGAGGAAAATCGGTGTTAATATTGGTAAATACAAGGTCTATATCTTCTTTAAAAAAAGTAGCTCTGATAGCATCTTCTAAACGTTTTGTTTTTGAGTAAAACAATGAAGAATCAAATCTCCAATCCTCAATAAAATGACGGTTTCCTAATTGAAAGGAAACATTTTCTCTTGCTTTTGTACGATCCCTAAGGTCTCTCTCAACGGTAGCATCATTTACTAGAGTCTCGTTATTATAGTTACCTTTAAAAGCTCTATATCTAATTCGATTACGAACTTCTTTATCGGTTAGCTTATTGTGCAAAAAATGAAAAGAAACTTTATTATCAGTCTTATAATTATAGTCTGTAGAAAAATTAAACCCAATACGTGTTCTTTCATTTTCTAAATCTCTAAGGTTATAATTATCTATAAGATATAAAGATTCATCTGTTGGTAACTTTTTATTATCCCAAGCTATCTCTATGCGATCTCTACCATTATCTGTCCTATATATGTTCCCTCCTAATTTGACACCTAATCTTTGATTAAAAAACCGTTTAGATAATAAGATCATACCCGTAAAATTATGTCCTTTGGATAGATTATTATAACCACTTCCAAACTCAGACTTTATAGATAATTTTTGAGATTTGGCGAATGTGGGAATAAGATCAACAGATCCTCCTATAGCATCGCCATCCATCTCTGCCCTTATTGTTTTGACAACATGAACATTATCAATTTGATCAATCCCAAAACCCAACACATTTACCTGTCTTACACCTTCTACCTCTGTGGCCGGAAGAGTTTCTCCATTAAATTGAATAGTAGAATAACTAATTGGAGTACCTCGTAGCGCTATAGCATTACCTTCTCCATAGCTTCTAGTTATAATGGTTCCAGACATACGCTGTATTGCATCTGCTATATTTTGATCTGGCAAGCGGTCTTTTGTGCCTGTGGCCAAAACTTGTATAGTGTTAATAAAACCTTTTTGTCTATTTACCTCCTCTAGTCGTTTCTTTATACCTCCATTGATAGTAACCTCACTCAATTCCAATATTTCGGGAGTCATGCTAATCTCGACAAGTTCGTTACGATTTAAGTTTGCTTTTATGATCGTATCTTTAGGTAGGTAACCCAGGTAATTGATTTCAAAAATATTTTCAATAATTCTTTGATGGTAATCTATACTTGCCATACCATCAAACCCAGATATCTCTTCAATGTTTTTTTCAGGATTACTAACCACCGCACCTGATAATGGTTTTCCTGTATAAATATCTACTATCCTAAATCGTATTTTAGTTGACTTGTTAGCAATGATATTTTCTCTTTTTGACGCCGTGTTTTGTTCTGCTGAAGAAAAAAGAATAATAGTTTTTTCTCGTATTTGATACCTCAGCATACTACCCGAAATAAGCTGAAAAACAAGTGTATCGATATCAACTTGGTTAGAAAGAAGTACTTTTTTTTTCGGATCTATAATTTTAGAATTAAAAAAAAAGTTATATCCTTCATTCTTTTCAATAAGTCGTATTGCTTTTTTTATCGTTATAGAATCTTTGGGAATCCATTTTTTTTCTTGAGCATGAGAAAAACTGATAATCAGAAGTATAAAAACAAGAAAAATTGTAAACCTGAAATAGGAAAAATTGGATTTCAAAAAAAAGGTTTTTTCAGGAAACACTTTTACTACTCTTTGATTAACTCGGCATGACTATTAAACATAGTATAATTAATACTTTCTGAAATTTCAAGGCTTCTGAGAAAATCTTTGAGATCTTTATCAAGTGATATTGTAGCAGTATACTTTATTTTTTTAATATCATTAGAGGCTCTGATTTCTATTCCATACCATAAAGAAAGGTCTTCAAAAATAGTACTCAAAGGAGTGTCATGATATACTAATTTACCAGTGATCCAATCAATATTATGATCAATTGTACTTCTTTTATAAAGTTGCTTCCCTACTAAAGCAACTTCTTCATTCTTGATTAATACAACCTCTTGGTTTCTCTCTTCGAAATCTACTTTAACTTTACCAGTCCTTACTGTAACAACTGTAGGAACTCTATCATAAGATTTTACATTAAAAGAGGTACCTAACACTGCTACCCCAACATCTTTTGTTGTTATTATAAAAGGGTTACTTGTGTCTCTTTTTACTTCGAAGAATGCCTCTCCAGATAAATTTACTCTTCGTTTTCCAGACGCCTCGCTATATTTTAAAGAGCTATTTGCATTTAAAACAACTTTCGAATCATCCGGTAAAATTATCTCTTTTGTTTCCATGTTCTGGCTGACATAGACTAACTGTTTTGTCTCAAAAAACAAATCATAAGACAACCATGTCCCAAACAAAACAATAATTGATGCCGCAATTGCAAATTTTGACTTAAAAGTAGGTTTTTCAATTTTTTTTACTTCAATTTGATTTTGAACATTTCTAAAAACTGCTTCTTTATCATAAGGTATGGCAATCGATTCGACATCCTCTTTTTCTTCTAAAAACAATTCTTCTACCTCTTTACTAATATCACCTTGTTCTAATAATGAATGCAACCAAACATATTCGTCTTCTGAGCTTTCTCCTCTGAAAAAAGCTTTCCATTGATCTTTTGTTGGTCTTAATTTTGTCATACTTCCATGAAATTCCAAAAGCAAATATAATTAACAAATGAATTACACTTTTCTTTTTTAAAATTTTAACAATTTTCGACGCTATACTATTGTTTCATCAAACGAATACCAAAAAACATAGAATTTTAGGCACATAGATAAAACGCATTATTGTTTGTTTACCCTTAGACGAGTACAATAATAACACAAGTACTTAGGATTATGGTTTTAAAAAACCTTTCTGAATAAAAAATGTTAAAACTTAACGTTAAAATATTAATAATTTAACAGTTAATAGTATATTTAGTGCATATTAAAGAAGGTTGTTTGGAATACAAATTCTGCTCAGATGAAAAAAAAAGGCGCAAAAATAACTGATTATGAATTAGTTAAGCTGCTAAATGAAAATTGCGAAAAATCATTTAAAATAGTATTTGACAGGTATATTGAAGCCGTAACTAAGTATTCATACAGCATTTGTAATAATTCTGATATGGCAAAAGATACTGCACAAGATGTTTTTGCTAAAATTTGGGAAAAAAGAACATCATTAGACCCAGATAAATCTTTAAAGTTTTTTCTTTTTGTATTAGCCAGAAACACGATCATCAGTAACTTCAGGAAGTTAAATAGTTACAAAAAGTACAAGAATTATTTTGAATACAGCCGTTCTGGAGAAGATCAATCTCTAGAACAACAAGTAAATGCTAACGAACTATCCAAAATCATTAAACAAGCTATTGACAGTTTACCAACAAAAAGAAAAATTGTTTTTCAGTTAAGTCGAAATGAACGTTTGACATATCAGGAGATTAGTAAGCAATTGGGTATTTCTCCAAGAACCGTAGAAGTACATATTGCTCTTGCTCTTAAAAATATTAGAGAGTATATTGGTCTACAATATCGCGAATAAACAACAATACTAATTACTTTATTTACTTCTTAAAATTTGATTTTGTGAATGTGATTTTCACAACATTCATTTTTTGATATTTTTCTAAAAAAACACCTTACCAAATTCCGGAATACCATCATTTTTAACACTAATTATCACAAAAAATGTGATTTTTTGTGATTTTTTTAATACTTAGTTAAGTACTCCTCCCTTTTTAAACGAATTACATATAGGCTAATATTTTTTCAATAAGATTTTTTGGTGTCAAAAACCGATATAAAGATCATATTAAATAAAGAGTAATGGCAACATAATCAAAGCGTAATTAACAAAACAAAAGGACAGTATGGAAAAAACTATTCAAAAAGTAAAGAGAAAGAATTATTTGATATTTTTACTCCTATTATCTTGCTCATATGGGGTTATAGCTCAGACAATATCGGGTACTGTAAGGGAAAACATTACTAACTTGCCCCTACCCGGAGCAGAAGTAGTTATTAAAGGTACCTCTATTGGTTCCAGTACCGATTTTGACGGAAAATTTAATTTGATATATGATGATCCTTCATCAGTAACATTAACAATCACCTACCTCGGATTCGAAACGCAAGAAATCGATGTATCTACATATTCTGATCCATCAAACATTACTGTAATGTTAAAAGAAGCATCAGAAAGTCTTGGTGAAGTAGTGATTTCTGCAAATGTAGAAGGACAACGTAAAGCACTAAATTTGCAGCGTACTGCCGACAATATCAAAAATGTAATTTCTACGGACCTAATAAGTCGTTTCCCTGATTTAAATGTTGCAGATGCACTACAAAGAGTCCCTGGTGTGAACATAGACCTCGATAACGGTGAAGGAGCAGGTGTAACTATACGAGGTACACCACCTAATTTTACTACCGTTACTATAAACGGAGAACAAGTTCAAAATACGGGAACATCTTTTGATAGAACCACACAATTAACACAATTTCCTGTAGATCAACTTAGCCAAATAGAAGTTACAAAAAGTCCAACACCAGATATGGATGGTGATGCTATTGGAGGTAGTGTTAATCTATCAACCCCAAAAGCAAGACGTCTTGATCTGGGAATGAAAGCAGAAGTTGGAGGTGGTTATAATGGACTGTCAGACGGAGTTAACTTTATTGGTAAGCTTGCGTTTAACAAAAGATTTGCAGCAAGTGATAAAAATCCCAATGGAACATTCGGTCTAGATGCCAGAGGATCATTCTTTCAAACAGACAATGGTGAAGACAGAACACAATCGCAATGGAGATCAAGTGATAATTTTTCAAATTCAAGTGAAGAGCAATATTATAATAGACAACATACGCTTAGATATTTAGAAACAACAAGAACAAGATCAGGGGCTAGCATAACTGCCGATTATAAATTTGATTCAAATAATTTTATTGTAACTAAATTTAATTATGCCGGTCTACGTGAAGATGAGGTAAGACAACGAAAACAATTTAGAACTCGTGATGCAGAAGATGATCCGGATGATTCTGATTTTGGTTTTATATCTCCTACTCTTTTTGAAGGTGCTAGAATAAGGCATAGCTACAGAGATCGTGTTGTAGATCGATTCACTACTTCACTAAATCTAGATGGTCATTTTAAAATTTCAAATTTAAAAATCACTGGGGGATATGCATATTCTGGAGGTCGTCGCCAAGAGGATGGATTCAGAGGTCGCTTTGGTACCGGAAGAGATCAAGATATCGCTATTCAAGGGCTAAATAGTGATTTCCCCATATTTTATCCTGCTGACGGCACACCTAATTCAGATTTTAACCCAGAAGATTTTACTTGGGATCGCCATAGAGTTTACAGTAGCACAGTTTCTTCTAATTCTAGTACTGCGAAAATTAATTTTGAACTACCGATCACGATTAACGAATCTTTATTAACACTAAAAACAGGTTATAAAAACAGGATAACTGCAGCAAGACAATTTTATATCTCTAACTTTTTCTCCTATGAAGGTGATGAAGATATTACGTTAGCCCAATTTGAAGCTACTGGTGATTTAAGATCTGATTGGCTTAAAAATGAGGTTCCATTTGGTTTTGGAATAAATCCATCACTAGCGAATACTTTCTTCGAAAACAATACAAATAGCTTCGAAAGACAAATAAATGATCAAATAGAACAAGAAGAAAACAATAAATATACAGCAGATGAAAATACAAATGCTGCTTATTTCATGGCAAAATTAAGAACAGGTAAATTCAATATCTTAGCAGGAGCCCGATATGAAAAGGTTGATGTGGATTATACTGCATCAGCAGTTTCTGATAATGATGGTGATTTTAGTGTTATTCCAGTAGTAGATGGTGCCGATTATGATTTCCTATTACCCAACATACAAATAAAATACGAACTTACAGATTTAACAAACATCAGGCTTGCATATACCCATGGATATGCGCGTCCTAACTTTGCAGATTTGATTCCAAGAATTAACGCCGATATAGAAGGAGAAGAATTACAGGTAGGAAATGCTACTTTGGATCCTGAATCGGCCATAAACTATGACTTTCAAATAGAACACTATTTGAGCAATGTAGGTATCATATCAGGAGGGTTTTTCTACAAAGACTTGGATAGTTTTTTATTCGAAGATGTATTTATTATAGAAGATGGTACAGAGTTTGCAGGAGCAGAAAATTTTATAGGATTCGAAGCGAGACAGCCTAGAAATGGTGATGAGGCAACACTACTGGGAGCAGAAGTAAATATTCAAACCAATTTAGGATTCATCTCTCCAGCTGTGAAACCATTTGGATTATATTTTAATTATACATATACCGATAGTGATGCTACTATTAATGGAGAAGATGGCAGGAGAATTCCAGGACAGGCTCCACATACAGGTAATACTGCTCTAACATTTGATAAATCTGGCTTTTCAGCAAGAGTTAACTTAAACTATCAAGGCGAACGCGTAGAATCTATTGCTGGAGATCTTATCAACCCTGGTGATAACGATGAGATAAGGGCTTCAAGATTTACTTTAGATGCCAATGCGTCATATACCTGGAAAAAACGATGGAGAGTCTATGCAGAAGCAAATAACTTAACAGATGCAGAACAAGTCGTTTTCAGAGGTGATAAAAGTAGAATAAGTGATTTTCGCTATTTCGGGATCAGATCCACCTTCGGAATCTCGTACACCTTCTAATTTAATAATTTATTTGTTTAGTCAAAAAAACAGTTCTTTTCATTTCTGAAAAGAACTGTTTTGCTTTACCAAAGAGCTCTATTAACTCCAGAATTGATCTTAATACTAAAAATATAATAATAGAAGTCGCTACAGCAATCTTCAACTATCGTTTTCCTCTTACTACTCAATCCATTATTGCCTCGATAAAAAAAGTAATGATATCCTAAATAATTGATAAAATAAGATTTTTTCGAACTTCTATTACGTACTGCTATAAACTTACACGTAGTATTTTAAATAATTAGCAAAACATAAAAATGGCACTTATAAGTATAAAACCCATGCTCAAAATAGCACAACGCGATCAATACGCTGTTGCTGCATTCAATCCCGTCGACTACGCTTCAATGAAAGCCATGATAGCGGCTGCAGATGATGCAAATGCCACGGCAAAAGGAAAACCCATTTTTGATATTGCAGATGGAGAAATGGCTGGTGCCTCTTTAAGTCTTTTAAAACTAGATAACGAACTCGAAGAGCTAATGGCCGCCCCTGCAGAAATTCCAATACGGGTTTTTTAAATGATTATGAGCCAACAATCCATACTTTTAAAGTAATCTGAGCAATTATTTTATTTGGTTCATCGAGCTGTCTTTATTACAAAGGCAGCTTTTTTAATAAAAAAATCGACATATGAAAAACATATTATTTATCCTTTCTTTTAGCACCATAATTGCACAACAAACTCAAACAGAAATACTTTCTGAAATTTATAATAGTGACAAACCATTATTGCAAAAATTATGGTCCAGATCTGCAGATCTTTCTAATACCTTAAGATCGGTAGAAGCAATCGAATTTTCTAAAGATGGACAATACATAGTTACCGGATCAAAATTTGGGTATGACCTTATGGTATGGAATACTATAGATGGAACAATTGTTTGGAAAGCAAAACAAATGAGTGAAATAGAGTGTGTAGCTTTTTCTCCCGACGGAAAATGGGTTGCAGCAGGAGATGAAGATTACGAACTTAGAATTTATGAAGCACCTACAGGCAAACTATTTAAAATCCTAAAACATGATGCTGCCTTAGATGGTATGGCATGGTCCAATGATGGTAAAACGGTAGTTACCGGAACCGAAAGTGGAAAAATAGTTGTTTGGAATACAGATAATTGGAAAAAAAACAAAACTATTAACAACGGTAAAGTGGTGAACTCCTTACAATTCTCAAAAGATGACAGCAAAATTATAATTGGAGGAGATCTTATATTAAAAGATGGAACAAAAGGTGGTTTCATACGACTTTACAGCACAAAAGATTGGAGCATACTTAAAGAATTTCCTTTAATGAAAAAACCAAATAAATCAGCACGTTTTTCACCGGATGAAACTACGGTCGTTGCCGCATCTTTTGATAAAACAGTAAAAGTGCATAATGCTTCAACGGGAGAAATAATCACTGCCTTACCCCAACCTGCACGATCAGAAGCTGCTATTTTTCACCCTTCTGGGAAATGGTTAATTACCGGTGGGATTTATAGAGATATTAGAATTTACGATACCAAAACCTGGAAACAGGTTGAAGCATTACCTACTGTAAATACAGAGTATTTTGATATCACAAAAGATGGCAGGCTCATGGTCTCTGCGCATGAGCGTAGCGGGATAATATCATTATACCTATTTGAAACAGATCCAAATATTTCTACTAAATTTACAAAATCAGTTTTGCAAAACAAAGACCTAAAAAACTAACATTACATGAAAGCTAAATCAATCGGACTTCTTTTAGGTCCAATATCCTTTTTGCTTATCCTATTTTTTTTCAAAAGTGAAGGATTATCTGGAGAAGGGGTAGCCACTTTGGCTATTGCTTCATGGATCGCTATTTGGTGGATTACAGAGGCAATTCCTATTTCGGCTACAGCCTTATTGCCTTTTGTGTTATTCCCGGTAACAGGTATAATGCCGGTAAAAGAAGTATCGGCCGCTTTCGCTAATCAAATGATCTTCTTATTTTTAGGAGGTTTCATTTTGGCCGTCGCTATAGAAAAAACAAATCTTCATAAGCGAATTGCTCTTAATATTATTCATACTATAGGAAGTAACTGGAATAAGGTCATCCTTGGATTTATGATTGCTACAGCTTTTTTGAGTATGTGGATATCAAATACAGCGACGGCTGTGATGATGTTACCGATAGGATTAGCGGTCATTTCTCAAATACAAGCAGAGGATACTATTAAAAAAAGTATGGGAAGATCTTTGATGCTTGCTATTGCTTATGGTTGTTCTGTTGGTGGAATCGCAACTATCATTGGTACTCCAACCAACATAATTTTTGTGGGTATTGTAGAAGATTTATATGGTCAAACAATTTCGTTTACACAATGGATGTCTATCGGACTTCCTTTCTCTATAACGATGTTAATTATAGGATGGTTATATTTAACCAAAGTAGTATTCCCGGTATCGGTAGAAGGTATTCCGGGAGGAAAAAAAGCAATTGCTGCACAACTCAAAGAGCTTGGGAAAATTTCTTACCAAGAAAAGGCTGTTTTAATTGTATTTGTAGTCGTGGCATTCTGTTGGATCACTAGTTCACTTATTCTTAAAAATATTATTCCCGGGATTAACGATACATTAATCGCGATTGCAGGTGCAATTTCGCTTTTTGTAATTCCTTCGGGAGATAAAAAGAAACTGGGAATCATTAATTGGCAAATGGCAGAAACTATTCCCTGGGGTATTTTGGTTCTTTTTGGGGGTGGACTTGCTCTGGCAGAAGGTTTTAAAGTATCAGGATTAGCAAAATGGATAGGTAATCAACTTACCTTATTTGAAGCTTTTCCGGCAATACTAATGATTCTGGCTATTATTGCTGTGGTTAACTTTCTTACCGAAATCACCTCTAATGTTGCTACAGCAGCAATGCTGATGCCTATTTTGGCAGCCCTTGCACTTTCAATAGATGTACACCCTTATTTTTTAATGGTAGCGGCAACCCTTGCTGCTTCCTGTGCATTTATGTTGCCCGTAGCTACTCCTCCAAATGCTGTGGTTTTTGGTTCGGGATTACTTACCATACCCAAAATGATCAAAGCCGGCTTCTGGATGAATATTATTTCTATAATCATTTCTACAATACTAATTTACTTTATATTATCTTGGGCATGGGGAATAGATTTAGAAAGTTTCCCAGAAGTATTTAAATAATATTTTAATGAAATGAACCATAATTATAAAGGCTTTATCAGTCCACATAATTAATTGGTCAATTACATCTTATCATTAAAAAACACTAAACACATACAGATGAAAATCCTTGTAGCTCCAGACAAATTTAAGGGTTCGCTAAGTGCCAAAGAATTATGCGAGTCCATTGCGTTGGGAATAAAGAAATATGATCCTGATATAGAGGTTGTTACACATCCATTAGCAGATGGAGGTGATGGCTCACTAGATGTTCTAGAGCAACATCTGGATATGGAAACTATTACCCTAACTGTAAACGACCCTTTGTTTCGACCAATCAAAGCCAATTATAAAAAAACTAGTAGTGCTGCCTATATAGAAATGGCTTCAGCATCAGGACTTGTACTTCTTACTCCAGAAGAACGAAACTGTATGCATACCTCAACGTATGGAACAGGAGAATTAATACTGGATGCCGTCAAAAGAGGAGTAGAAACAATCTATTTGTCCATTGGCGGTTCTGCGACATGCGATGCAGGGATTGGAATGGCAGCCGCTTTGGGCTATACATTTCTCGATAAAAATAAGATGGTTCTTAAGCCTATCGGAGAAAATCTTGGAAAAATAGCTTCAATGCTTCTCCCAAAAAATAATGAAATATTAGAGCATATTAAATTTGTCACCCTTTGCGATGTAGATAATCCACTTTATGGAAAACAAGGAGCATCGCATGTTTTTGCAGCACAAAAAGGAGCTAATTTTAAAGATATTGAAATATTGGATCAAGGATTATCTCACTTTTCAAACCTTATCAAAAAACAGTTACGCAAAGATATTTCTGTAGTACCAGGTGGTGGTGCTGCAGGAGGACTAGGAGCCGGAAGTATCGTGTTTTTAAAGGCAAGCCTTCAATCAGGTATCAAGACTATGTTAGAGATCACTCGATTTTCTGAAGTTCTTAAAAATACCGACTTAATTTTTACAGGAGAAGGTAAAATTGACCAGCAAACACTTAACGGTAAAGTGATACATGGAGTTTCTCAGGTAGCCAAAACCAAGAACATTCCGGTTTATGTAATCTCGGGAGCTTCAGAATTATCAGAATCAGAAACTATGACTATGGGAATTCAAGATCTTAGGACCGTACTATCTGCATGTGCAACAGAAAAAGAAGCCTTTACCAATACCAAAAGTATAGTAGAGCAGCTGGCTTTTCAAATGATACAGGATAGATTATCAAGCTAAACTTGTATGTTTAAATACTATTAGTAACCATAATATTTCTGATTTATTCACCACATGAACACGACCAACTTTCAAACAGCCGATTTATCCGACGAATATACTAACGACCTTATCTGTGCAAGCCCTATTTTTAAATCTTTTGGCAAAAAAGTTGCTTTTTGGGGTGAAATTACCACCATAAAACTCTTTGAAGATAATTCGTTTGTTAGACAGCAATTAGGAACTGATGGAATCGGTAAAGTTTTGGTGATTGATGGCGGGGGATCATTACGATGTGCCTTAATTGGTGATCAATTGGCGCAACTAGCTATTGATAATAATTGGGAAGGAATTATCGTATATGGTTGTATACGAGATAGTCGAATTATCAATGATATGAATGTAGGGATTAGAGCAATTAACACCTGTCCTATTAAAAGCCAAAAACGTAATATTGGAGAACTTGATATCCTCGTAAAGTTTGCCGAAATTGAATTTACACCTGGAAACTATGTGTATGTTGATGAAGATGGTATTTTGGTGAGCGAAAAGAAATTACTCAGTTCTTAAAATTTTAAATCAAAAAGTCGAACATTACTAGCGGTTAATTTTTTTAATCGGAAGCAATTTCATATAGGTAAAACATCTCCAAATCCATTCTAGCGGACCAAATTTAAAGTACGAAAGCCAGATTTTGCTATATATTATCTGAATACCAAATACAACAAATGCTGTAAATAAAGTTTGTGATGGACTCATCGTTTGATATAACGAAAAGCCTACCGTAGAAAATAAAATTAACGCAATAAAACTGTGCATAATGTAATTAGTAAGTGCCATCCTGCCAACATATTTTAGAGGACTTAATAATTTTCTCACCTGAGTACGATGCCATAACCAAGTAAGCAACCATAAATAAAACAATCCCATAGCAACATCAGATAACAACATGAGTTTTAAAAATATGGGCCTTGCCATTGGGTGGTTGTATATTTCAAATTCTGGCAAAAGAAACAAAAACAATATTCGATACAGGTTGGTTACTATCGCAATGATAACAGCTGGTCTCTTGAATCTATCTGCCAAAATATCTATTTTCATTACAAAGTTATTTTTACCAAAATATAATCCTAGCAAAAACATTGACAGCGCTACCGGAGCCAAAAACACAAATAACATTGGTATGTTTGCCATATACTCCATAGTTCGTAATCCAATCCCATCGATATAAGATCCATTTCGTATGATATTAACAATAATGTCTGGTGAGTAGTTACTTAGATAGTTATCAGGTTGATAATTGATCAATTCAAATGAATATCCCGTTAGCTGTTCATAAAATGGAAAAACCAAAAACACCATTGATAAACAAAGTATCAGGCGATTGGATTTCTTGATCAATAATGTCACCAATAAGCCTAGGACCGCATACAAATGAATAACATCACCAGACCATAACAATAATATATGCAATACCCCAAAAACAAATAACACCAGCATACGTCTGGCAAAAAAAGAAAATTTCAGTGTATCTTTCTGAAGCATACTCAAAGCCTGCATACTAATGCCCAACCCAAATAAGAATGAAAAAATCGGAAAAAACTTACTATAAAAAAACAATTGAAAAATCCGTGTTGACAATATATCTATTGGGGCTGTCCATTGTTTACTAAAAGTATCTTGATTTATAAACACACAGTTCATGATCTCGATATTTACCACAAAAACACCCAATACCGCAAATCCCCTAAAAACATCTAATAATTCGATTCTTTTTTTTGGTTGAATAGGTTGATCCTTCATTAACTACAAATTGTTTCACTGGCTTAGGAGTTTCCACATCAAGAATACTCAAATAAATCCATACCCAACATATTTTAACTAGGTTTTATATATAGTCATGCCCCCAACAACGGAAGATGCTTTATCAAATGATAGGTTAATGCCATGGATATACAATGGCTCAATTGTTGTTCTGGAATTTCGTCTTCCAGAGCGAATATAAGGGCACGATTCCCTTCGAAACAAAAGGTATCTCTGTAAATGACCTGAAACGTAGACACCAACTTACTGGTGCATTGAAAATACATGGCATACTCCTTGGGTTTCGGCGGTTTCCAATCTATGCGAATGGTACTTCCTTTTTTTGTAAGATAACTTGGCTCGCCCCATTTTAAGGTTTCTTCAAGTTCTTCTATAATGGGTATACTATGTGCTGTTTCTAGTATAATACGCCTAAGATTCGTAAGCTTTTCTTTAATATGAAACGGGTATTCTTCAAATTTTGCTGTGACTTTTGGATTTGTGTGTGTTTTCATATCCCGTTTTTATATTCCTAAACTATTAAATGGTTCTTGTAAGATAAAATTAAGGTATTGAAGTCATTTGAACTTTTAATTCTGGGCTGTAAATTGCATTATGCACCGTTTCTAATTTTCGAGCATAGATTTTATAGCTTCTTTAAAATCCTCAAATGGCATATCTTGCCTCATTTTCAACATTGTATTCACATTTTCATTATTAGGGCACGGGTATCTTAATTGGTTAGTACCATCTGTTGTAGCCTCGAAAATAGCTTTTGCAATTTCGATAGGTTCTGCTCCGCTACCTGATTGTAAGGCGGCATCATAATTTTTTAATACTTTTTCTTCATAACCGCTATAGTGCATTTTCATATCACTTTCTAAAACTACTGTTGAGCGTCCGTTAAAATCAGTTTTCACACTACCTGGTTCTATCAGTTTTATTTTTATTCCCAGAGTACCCAATTCATATGATATTGATTCTGAAAAACCTTCAACTGCCCACTTGGTAGCATGATATAAACTATATAACGGAAATGTCATTCTTCCTCCCAAAGAGGATACATTGACAATAACCCCTCCTCTATTTTCTCTAAAGTGTGGTAGTATGGTTTTTATAGTTCTAAACATCCCAAAAACATTTGTATTGAATTGTTGTTCTATTTGATCCATCGTTGCGGATTCGAAAATGCCCAAAGTAGTGTATCCTGCATTGTTCACTATTGCATCTATTTTACCATACTTTTCTATACCATCATGGATTGCTTGATGTACTTGATTATTATCATTAACATCCATTTTAAGCAATGTAACATTGGTTAGTCTATTCAATTCATTTTCTCTCTCTATACTTCTCATGGTGGCACATACGTTCCAACCTTTTTGAGAGAAATATTTTACTGTTTCCTTACCGATTCCTGAAGAAGTTCCTGTTATTAAAATAGTTTTAGCCATATTTTTCAATTTAATTTTTGTTAACTTTTAAGGTAATAAACGTTTGTATACACAAAAAGTAGTCTTTTGATAACCGCTATCTTTTGGGATAGTATAAATGTATCAAAAAAGTACAAGATTTAGCACCTTGAGTTCAATTAACTACTCCCATATAGGATGTGCTATTACAGATAGTTTTTCCTGTAGACTTTTTTATAAAAATATTTGATTAGATATACTTCTATAACTTTTTGCTCCTTTAAAAATTTACTTTTTTTTCAGCAATTTCACATAAAGAATGTATCTTTTTTTAGAAGTCATTTGAATTTTTAAGGCTTTTTTTAATTAGCATTCCGTCAGGTACCACAAATAGATAAATAAGCAACAGAAAAATAATAAAGACCACTTTGTAAGTTCCTTATTGTAGTGAAGCTTAAAAAAACGTATTACATCCTTTAAAACCATACTGTAACTAAAAACAAACCGTAAAAGCCTCAAAATCAAATTTTAAATAAATGATAAATACATTTTGAAGCCTATCTTTTTAATAAAATTTTTGTAACTTAATGAGATATAGATTGTAAACCTTTCAATAATGAAAAATTTAATCATACTTCTAATCGGGATGTCTTCTTTTTTGGCAATTACGCAAGAAAAAAAAGCAGCCGCATCAGAGCCTTATAACCTAGAAGGTGTTTGGGAACTGCAACATCAGTTCTTATATAATGAAAACAACCAGGTAAGTGATACGATTTTAAATCAAAATGGATATCGTCAAATAAAAATGTATAGCAAAGGAAAAGTCATGTGGACACGATTTGATCCCAAAGACAGTAATGAGTGGTTTGGTTATGGCACCTATACTATTAAAGAAGGTATGCTTGAAGAACGATTAGAATATGCATCAGGTCCGATGATGAAAATTGTAGATACTATCCAGGTATTCAAGTTTGAACTGGTTATAGATAAGGATTCGTATCAGCAAATTGACCTTGATGAGGAAGGTCATTACTCACAGTCTGAAAATTATACTAAGATTAGGTAAACACTGATTACAATCTATAAATATTTATATCAAAAAAATCCACAATAAGGAGTTTTTTGATGTATAGTTTTAAAAAACAAAACAACGGTTACACACGAATAGAATTGTACAGTAAAACAATTTAAAAACTTCAATCAAGTTATACGTATTGAAATTACCTAACAGGAATCCTAAAGAAAGAACAGTGGGCGACTAAGTTAACTTGCAGGCTCACACCACCTACTGTTTTTTTTGCCCCTAACCAGGACCTTTTTGGGGTTAGTAACAACAAAAAAATCCATCTGCTCCTGCAAATGGATTTAGTTGGTCGGGTAGAGAGGATTCGAACCTCCGATCTCTGGTCCCCCAGACCAGCACTTTAACCGGACTAAGCTACTACCCGAAAATTGGTTTGCAAATATAATAATCTTGTCTTTAAATCGAACGATTATTATGCTGTTCTAGGATTTTTATCATTTTAAACGATTTCAATAAGTGAAACAACCCAGGAAGAATAATGGCTCCTCCTATAATAAGTGAAATCCCTAATACTTTTATAACACTATCCGGAGCTATATTTTCGAGTAGACTAATACTTGATGTTTCTGTGACTATAATATCTGGAAAATGAGATACTAATGCTGCTAATAAGATTAAGAAAACCTGTAGGCCAGCAAAAAAACGACTCAACACCCTCCTTCCCTTTCTAATAGTTATTCTAAGAGGTATCAGCAATCCTCCAGAAAGTAACATAAAAGTAAGGGCATAGTTATTTTGAAGAAAATCCTGAACAAAAACATGTTCAAAAACATATCCATAAATAAATGTTATCAATCCAACAATAAAAACAATCACTGTAGCAATATTTGCTTTTCTGATATATATTTTTGACACTTCTTTTTCTGATTCTCCAATTAACAAAACTGAAGATAAAAAAGCACAAAGCGCTGCAAAAAACAAACCTACCAATATACTAAAAACATTAAACCATGGCCTTATAAAGGCCTCATAAAAAGTTAAGGTACTTATGTCATCCACTATCTTGATCTTGCCACCAATCAATGCTCCGAACACCATCCCTAAAAAGATAGGAGTTATTAAACTTGATATTTTGAACATCCCATCATACAGTTTCTGCGAATTATCAATCACTGCATCATAATGTCTAAAGACAAAAGCTACCCCACGCAGTGTCACTCCTAACAACACTATGGTAAGTGGTATATGCAAGTTGACCACCATAATATTATAATATGCGGGAAATGCTATCCACAGAATCACAATTAAAATAATGATCCAGATATGATTGGCTTCCCAAACCGGTCCCATAACACGATAAATAGTTTTCTTGGTAATCTTTTGATTTTCTTCAGAAGAAAAAAGCTCTACAATACCGGCACCATAATCTGCTCCGCCCAGAACCACATAGAGATACAATGAAAATATCAAGAAAAACAAAACAACGTATAGCATATTTTAGTGATTAGAATTATTTAGAACCTTTATTTGTCTGAGCATTAACCAAGTTACAGCTATAGCCAAAGTAAGATATACAGCTACATACATATAAAAACTAAATACAATGCCGGGCATAGGGGTTACAGCATCTTTGGTTCTCATAATTTTATGGATGATCCAAGGTTGTCTTCCTACCTCTGTAACAATCCAGCCGGCCTCTAAAGCGATAAACCCCATGGGGGCCAAAAAAACAAACAAAAGCCAATATTTATTATTAAACCATTTCTTCCGTTTAAGAGAAATAAAATATAGGATTCCTGCAAAGAGTAACAAAGTTCCTATCCCCACCATGATCTGAAAAGCATAATGTACTATAGCCACATTAGGTCGTTCATCTTCAGGAAAATCATTAAGGCCCTTTACTTCGGCATCAAAATCTCCAAAAGCCAGGAAAGATAGCATTCCCGGAAGTGCTATTTTATATTTGACCTCTTGAGTTTTTGTATCCACTACTCCACCTATATATAAAGGCGCACCTTTTTCGGTATGATAATGTGCTTCCATAGCAGCTAGTTTAACCGGTTGTCTTTTTGCAATATCTTTGGCAGAAATATCACCGCTTATAGGTTGTAAAATAGCTGCAATGGCCCCAAAAGTGATAGCTATCTTAAACGCTTTTTTGTGAAGCGCTACCTTTCTTTTTTTATAAACTTGAAAAGCATGAATACCCGCAACTGCAAATCCAGTTGCGGTAAAAGCAGCTAGAGTCATGTGCAGTGCCTGAGTAAACCAGGCAGGATTGAGCATAGCTTTAACAGGGTCAATATTCAGGAATTGCCCGTCTATATAATCAAATCCCGTGGGGGAATTCATCCAACCATTTGCCGCAACAACCAAAATACCCGAAGCCACTCCTGATAGACCAATAATGATCCCAGTGAACCAATGAAACTTTTCTGGTAATTTATTCCATCCATAAAGATAAAATCCCAGGGCAATAGCCTCTACAAAAAATGCGGCACCTTCTAGCGAAAAAGGCATCCCGATAATTGGGCCGGCATGTTTCATAAACTCCGGCCAGAGTAACCCTAGTTCAAAAGATAATGCGGTACCAGAAACTGCACCAGTAACAAAAAATATAGCAACACCTTTTTGCCAGGACTTGGTAAGTGTAAGATAAATTTTATCGCGAGTTTTTAGCCATTTGTAATGAGAGACTACCATAAAAAAGGGCATCACCATACCAATACAAGCAAAAACAATGTGAAATATAAGGGTAAATGCCATTTGGAGTCTTGCCGCATCAAGGTTTTCCATAGATAAAGTTTAGAGAAGAAATTGGTTTCCAATTAACAACATAAAGATACAATCCAGCTATGGTTTAAAGAATAAACAGCTTCTTTATTTTTATCTAAAAAACCTAAATCGATATAAAAAAAACCGCTATAGATATAAATCAATCATAGTTCTTAAAAAAGGGAGTGGGGTGACGCTAAACTATTTCACTAATCTAATCATCCCAGTAGTACTAATAGAGATCACTAATCACCTACTTTCCCTTTTTAGAAGTTTTGAAGTATTTTATCACTTTGTATTTTAATTTAAATGATTTACTTATATTTGCACCCTCAAAATAAGAGACATTATGTCTCGGGGTGTAGCGTAGCCCGGTTATCGCGCCGCGTTTGGGACGCGGAGGTCGCAGGTTCGAATCCTGCCACCCCGACAAAAAAATCCAATCACAAAAGTGATTGGATTTTTTATTTAAATCGATTTGTTTAAAAAAGTGACTGTAATACTTTAATGATTAACCTTTTAGTGAATAATGATCATTAAATAGTCGAGCCATTTTTTCCAAATTTTGTTTAATGACAGGTTTACTTACCGATGAAAACCCCATGACTAAACCATTTTGTCTTCTGTTTTTTATAAAATACTTGCTATAAGGAAATGCTACAATCTCCTGACTTCCTAAAAAATTCGAAATTTCTACATCATCCATATGTTCTGGTAGTTTTGCTATGAGATGTAGACCATTATTTACAGGGTGAATATTTATATCTTTTTCAAAATAGTTCTTAAAGCAATCTATAAAAAAGGCTCTACGTTCATTGGAAATTTGAACAACTTTTCGCAAATGTTGATTTAAATAATCCTTTTCTATAAAATCAGACATCACCTTCTGGGTTATCGGAGAAACAAACCTTAAGGTTTGCTCATACATTGCTTTAAGGTCATCTATAAAATTAGTGGGGACAATTAAGTATCCCAATCTAATTGAAGGGTGCAAAAGTTTGTTAAAAGTTCCTTGATAGATCACCCTATTCCCTGTATCTAAACCAAAAATAGAAGTAATAGGATTGTTCCAATTACTAAACTCATGATCATAGTCGTCTTCTATAATCAAACAATTTTTTTTATTGGCCCAATCCAGGAGTTCCAAACGCCTTTTAAGACTCATTTGAATTCCGGTAGGATATTGATTTGAAGGTGTAGTATATATTAGTTTAGGCTTCTTTAATTTAATGTTCTTGATGCTTTCTAAAGACATCCCTTCAGTATCAATCTGTGCGGGAATAATTTTTGCCTTTAAACTTTTGAATATAGCTAAAGCATTAGCATAGGTAGGGTTTTCAACAATCACCTCATCTCCTTTATCTAAAAGTAAATCTCCTAAAATAGCTAAGGAATGTAATGACCCTGTTACAATAATGACCTGTTTGTAATCGCATTGAATATTTCTATAAATCTTTAAATAATTAGCTATATTCTTTCTTAATCCATCTAGACCAAGCGCATCTCGATACGATAAATCAGAATAGGTGACATCTTTCCAGTAATTATTCATTAAATTCTGCCACTGTCTTACCGGGAATGCATCAAGGGGTGGTAAACCGGGTCTAAAAGCAATACCTCTATGTTCACTTCGGTTCATTATGCTTACACATTTGCGAAACTGTTTAGCCCTCTTCGAAATTTCAGGATAAACATGAACTTTGTCATTAGTTTTTGGATTATGTTTTACAGGTGTTTTCAGACTATATTTTATCTTTTTATCTTGTACATCATTGACAAAATAACCTGAACCATGTACGGCACTAATATATTTTTCTATACAAAGTATTTCATATGCCTTAAGCACGGTACTTCGGGACAAATTTAAATCCTGAGCAAGTAATCTGGTAGATGGTAATTTATACCCTTTATTTAACTTCTTTTCAATAATTGCTTTTGCAATAGAACTAAACAATTTCTCATAAAGACTCTGCTCATCATTTTGATAGTTAAATCCATGAGAAAAGAGAATGCTATTTAATTTTTCGTTCAAAACTGTTATGCGTTAAAAAAAATAATTGGTATGCTCTAAACTATAGAGCAAGTTATACTTTGCAAGGTAATATATTGTAAAATAATTTGACTATTAAAAAACGATAACATATATGATTACTATAATTCAGATAGGATTGGGTCCGTTAGGTCGGCAAATAGGTAGGTACATTGATGAGAAAAATGAAATACAAACTGTTGCTGCTGTGGACATTAATAAAGATTTAAAAGGAAAGGATTTCGGGGAATTTATTAACGAAAAAGCTTCTAACGTATTCATAGAAAATACTTTTGATAATGCTCTGCAGAAACTTTCTAAAAAACCTGATGTAGCCATCATAACCACAGTATCCGATATTCAGAAATTAGAATCACAAATAGAAGATGTGGCCAAACATGGTATATCTATAGTATCAACTTGTGAAGAATTATCTTATCCCTGGGAGGAAAACCCTAAAATAAGCGAAAGAATAGATGCTATTTGCAAGAAATACAATATTGCTTGCCTGGGAACTGGTGTAAACCCTGGTTTTTTAATGGATTATTTACCCTCGGTATTAAGTTCAGTATGTAAAAACATTGAGAGTATTAAGGTAGAACGTATTCAGGATGCATCACCCAGAAGAGTCCCTTTTCAACAAAAAATCGGAGCAGGACTCGACTTAGAAGCTTTTAAAAAGAAAGAACTTACAGGCACATTAAGGCATGTCGGATTAAAAGAGTCTGTTTATTTCTTAGCGCAGAGTATAGGTGTAAAGCTAGATGAAGTTACTGAAGATCTTAAACCGGTCATTGCAGAAGAGAACATAAATGTTACATCAATGAATATTAAGAAAGGTAATGCTCGCGGCGTAGAGCAAATATCACACGGATATGTCAACGGAACCAGCAAAATTGAAATGCATTTTAAAGCAGCAATCGGGGAACCTAGATCTTTTGATAGAATAACAATAAAAGGAGTTCCTTCATTTGTATCAGAAATTGATACGGGCATAAATGGTGATATTGCTACTTGTGCGATCACTATAAATAGTGTTAAAAGTGTTTTAAAAGCAACACCCGGATTACACACCATGGCGACAATCCCTGTTCCAGGTTACATTAATTAACACGTATCATTATATTAAATAAAAAACTTAACTCAAAGCAAATGAATGGCTACCCGAAAAAAGTGTATCTAAACGGCAAAATATTAGATCATAAAGATGCCAAAATATCTGTATTTGACAGAGGTTTTATATTTGGTGACGGCATCTATGAAGTGATGACACAAGTGAACGGTGATTTTTTTTATGCAGATGCACATTTGGAACGTCTCTCAGATTGCCTTCAAAAAGTAAATATAGATTTTGATGTTAATTCTCTTTTGAATGATATTAAGAGGTTAAGAAAAGTTTCAGGTTTAGAATTTCGGGATTGTTTGGTATACATACAAGTTACTCGTGGTATTGCTCCAAGAAAACATGCTTACCCCAAAGAAGTAACACCTACAGTAATGATGTATATCATGCCTTTTGAACTTCCTGAAATCAATCAAAAACACATAAAAGCAGTCACTACATCAGATTATAGGTGGGGTCGTTGTGATATTAAAATGACTTCTCTATTAGGCAATGTTATGGTAAACGAGTATGCAATGAAACATGGAGCATACGAAGCTATTCTAATACGGGATGGTATCATTACCGAAGCTTCACATTGTAATGTTTTCTTTACAAAAAATAATATAGTGTACACCCACCCTGCCAATAATTTCATTTTAGACGGTATTACCCGACAAATTGTGATACAGCTCTGTCATGATTTAGGCATAGAAATTAGACAGGAGGCAATAAAAGAACAAGATATCTTTCTAATGGACGAAGTTTTTTTGACAGGAACAACAACACAGATAGTTTCTGTGCAGCAAATAAATGAATACTCTTTTTATAAAGGAAATAATACAGGTCCAATAACCAAAAAGCTTCAGGAAGCCTTTTTAACACTAAAAAAACAGACATGATTAAGTCAAATATCTTATTTAGTTTCTTCCTAATTACAGTTATTTTATGTAGTTGTTCTAAGCAAGAAGTATATACAATTATTATAAAAAATGGTACTATCTATGATGGTACAGGAAGTGATGCAATACCTATGGATATAGGCATAAAGGATGATGTTATCGAAAAAATAGGAGATCTTTCTAAAGCAAAGGCCATGCGTATTATCGATGCCAGTAATATGGTAGTCGCGCCCGGATTTATCGACATGCATGCTCACCTGGATCCTATCCTTGAACTTCCAAACTGTGAAAGCCATATTAGACAAGGAGTAACTACCGCTTTAGGTGGTCCGGATGGGTCTAGTCCCTGGCCCTTTGGAAAATATCTGGATACATTGACAAAAGTTGGCACTGGAATGAATGTGGCATACCTTATCGGACATAATACAGTTAGGAAAAATGTGATGGGGTTAGAAAACAGAGCTCCTACTCAACAAGAATTGTATCTTATGAAGGAACAAATACAACAGGCGATGCAAGAAGGAGCGTATGGAATTTCTACTGGTTTAAAATATTTACCGGGAGCTTTCTCTAAAGTAGACGAAGTTATCGAACTATCAAAAGCTGCATCAGCCGAAGAAGGAATTTATACATCACATTTAAGAGAAGAAGGATTAGGGTTGTTCGAAGCGGTAAAAGAAGCTATTTTCATTTCTGAAAAAGCAGATATCCCAGTGATATTAACACATCATAAAGTAATTGGAAAACCCATGTGGGGTAAAAGTACCAGGACGTTGGCTATGGTAGATTCTGCCAGGGCCGCTGGACTTGATATTAAAATGGATCAATACCCATATAATGCCAGCTATACAGGGATATCTGTATTAATTCCAAGTTGGGCAAGAGCCGGAGGCAACGATGCCTTTAAACAAAGAGTGCTAAACCCCAAACTAAGAGATAGTATCAAGTCTGGAATTATTTTCAATATTTTAAATGATCGCGGAGGCAGTGACCTAAACAGAATACAATTTGCCAAGGTAAAATGGATGCCTGAACTTGAGGGAAAGACTTTGAAATATTGGTGCGAGTTAAAAGGATTAAAACCAACTGTAGAAAATGGTGCAGATCTCGTAATAGAAGCTCAGGTAAAAGGAGGTGCTTCGTGTGTTTTTCATGCCATGGATGAAGGTGATGTAGAGCGAATTATGAAGCATCCCCAAACCATGATCGCTTCTGATGGAAGACTGGTCAAACCCGGAATGGAACATCCGCACCCACGGTGGTACGGTACTTTTCCAAGAGTTTTAGGACATTATGTTAGAGAAAAATCAGTACTCTCATTATCAGAGGCAATATATAAAATGACAAAACTTCCGGCGGTGACCCTTGGTTTAAACGACAGGGGAATTATTAAAGAAAAAATGAAGGCCGATATAGTAATCTTTGATCCAAAAACAATTATTGACAAAGCAACATTTGAAAAACCACATCAGTACCCAGAGGGGATCTATTATGTGATGATCAACGGTCAACTTTCAATTGATAACGGAGTATTTCAAAATATAAAGGCAGGAAAAGTCCTTAGGAAAGTAAAAAATGAGCAATAAAAATAACAAACAATGATTTTATCTAAAATGATACACAGGTCAATACTATTAATATTTGTTTTTAGTTTCTTTTCAAATTTACAAGCCCAAAATCAAAGGAAAAGAGCTAGGGATTTTGGTATTGAACCTGGTATCCTTACACCGGGAAAATGGAATGCTATTACCGATGTAAATGGTGTTTCGGTAGGACAAAAAACATTAATAGTTGGAGATTCGATACGTACTGGTGTCACGATAATCATACCTCATCAGGGAAACGTTTTCAGGGAAAAAGTACCCGCAGCAGTATTTGTAGGTAACGGTTTTGGTAAAGCACTTGGTTTTACACAAATCGAAGAGCTAGGTAATCTCGAAACACCAATAGCCTTAACTAATACACTCAATGCTTTTCTCGTTGCCAATAGCATGGTGAATTACACACTATCGACCCATGAAAATTCCAACATTAGGTCAGTTAATCCGGTAGTAGGGGAAACCAACGATGGATGGCTAAATGATATTAGAGGGCGGCACGTAAAAGATAATCATGTTATCGAGGCTATACATGCAGCAACTAACAAAATTGTTGCCGAGGGAAATGTAGGTGCAGGAACAGGAACTAGATGTTTGGGCTTTAAAGGAGGTATTGGGACTTCATCCCGAGTACTTCCAAAAGATAAAGGAGGCTACACAATCGGCGTGTTGGTCCAAACAAATTTCGGAGGCATTCTTACTATCAATGGGGCTCCTGTAGGAGAAGAACTCAATAATTTTTATATGGCGCAGGATGTTCCTTATGTGGTTGATGGTTCGTGTATGATTATTATTGCTACTGATGCTCCATTATCAGCCAGAAATTTAAAACGTCTGGCAAAACGTTCTTTTTTGGCATTTGGTAAAGTGGGATCTTTTTCATCTAACGGCAGTGGTGATTATAGTATTGCTTTTAGTACACATCCTGAACTCCGTATTTCATATGATTCAAAAAAAATAGAAAAACCTGTTTTAGAAGTTTCTAACGATCACATGTCTCCTCTTTTTCTGGCAGTAGTTGAAGCTACCGAAGAAGCGATTTATAATTCGCTTTTTATGGCAACCGATATGAAAGGGCAAAAAGGAAGAATGATGAACGCATTACCTATCGAAAAAACACTTAAAATATTAGATAAATATAATGCTCGTAAAAAATAAATAGGTTGACTATAAGTCAATGTGTTTTAAAAACTATTACCGTTTAAAAAAAGTCAAAAAAAATTAACATCTTAATTATCAATATTTATGAAAGCACCTCTAAAAAAATCAACTCTGTTTTTTTGCGTGCTACTATTATTAAGTAGTTTTAATCAAATAGTCGCTCAAAAAAAATACTCAAAAAAACAAATTACAAAATTGAAATCTGAAGTTGCGGACTTAGTTGAATCTAATCATAAGCAAACACAAGTTATGATAGATAAAATATTCAGTTTTTCAGAATTAGGGTTTCAAGAAACTGAATCTTCAAAATACTTAAGCCAAATATTAGAGAAAAACGGATTTCAAATAGAAAAGGGGGTTGCCGGCATACCCACAGCATGGTTTGCTAAATGGAGTAATGGTAAAGGTCCAGTTATCGCATTGGGCAGTGATGTTGATTGTATTCCGAAAGCTTCTCAATACCCTGGGGTTGCTTACCACAAACCAATGGTTGATGGAGCGCCAGGGCATGGCGAGGGACATAACTCGGGAATACCTCTAAATATTACTGCTGCCCTGGCCGTAAAACAACTAATGGAACGAGAAGATATAAAAGGTACTTTAGTACTTTGGCCTGGTATAGCCGAAGAATTGCTTGCTTCTAAAGCATGGTACACTCGAGATGGTCTTTTTAATGATATTGATGTATGCATCTTTACTCATGTGAGCAGTAACTTAAGCGTCTCGTGGGGTCAGGCAAGAGGTACTGGGCTAATATCTGTAGAATATACCTTTGATGGAGAAGCTGCACATTCTGCAGGTTCACCCTGGAGAGGGAGAAGCGCACTTGATGCTGCCGAACTCATGAATGTGGGATGGAATTATAAACGAGAACATTTGCACCCTTTGAAAAGGTCGCATTCTATTTTTACCGATGCAGGAGACCAACCTAATGTTGTCCCGTCAAAAGCCTCTATTTGGTATTACTTTCGGGATATTACCTATGAAGGAATTATTGAAATGTATAATGACGCAAACAATATAGCTAAAGGAGCAGCCCTAATGACTGATACTGCAATGACCTCTAAAATTGTTGGAGCGGCATGGCCACGACATTTTAATAAGATTATTGCTGAGCAAATGTATGAAAACATACAGCAAATAGGCTTGCCACAATGGTCAAACGAAGACCAGATGCTTGCAAAAGCAGTTCAAAAGGAAGTAAATTCAAAAAAAACAGATGGCCTAAATACGAAACTTTCACCAATAGGAATTCCCCTTAAAAGACCTGTAAGCGGGGGGTCTGATGATATTGGAGACGTGTCATGGAAAGTTCCAACAGTGACACTCAGATACCCTTCAAATATACCAGGTTTGCAAGGGCATCATTGGAGCAATGCAATTGCAATGGCCACCCCTATTGCTCACAAAGGTGCCACCTCAGGAGCAAAAGTAGAGGCAATGACTATACTTGACCTGTTACTAAAACCAATTCTGGTAGAACAAGCATGGAATTATTTTAATAATGTACAAAGTAAAGAAACAAAGTATAAGCCCATGATTTCGGCTGATGATAAGCCGCCAATTTACTTAAATAAAGACATCATGAACCAATACAGAGAGAAGTTAGAGCAATTTTATTACGATGAAAATAAATACGATTCATATTTAGAACAATTAGGAATTAACTATCCTACTCTTAAAAAAAATAATTAGTTCTATAAAGTGATGAATAAAACAATTCCATTTAATGATAAACTCGAGCATAAAAACAAATTTATGAGGATAACAAATGACATTATTTTTTGTTTATTACTCTTTTTAGGTGCCCAAGAGATAATAGCACAGAATTTTAGCGCATTGCAATACAGAACTGTTGGTCCCGGAAGAGGTGGTCGTGTAACAGCAGTTACTGGGGCTCCAACCACACCTTCAACTTTTTATCTTGGAGCTTCAGGGGGTGGAGTTTGGAAAACCGAAGATTATGGCACCTCATGGAAGAACGTTTCTGATGGGTACTTCGCAACGCCATCAATAGGTGATATTGGTGTAGCACATCATGATGCTAATATTGTTTATGTGGGTACTGGTTCTGACGGTCTCAGAAGTAATGTTATTACCGGTAAAGGAATGTATAAATCAATTGACGCAGGAAAAACATGGCAGCATATAGGTTTAAAGAATACTGGACATATAGGTGCCGTAGAAATAGATCCTACAAATCATAACATTGTATGGGTTGCAGCTATTGGTAATGCATTTAAATCCAACCCTGAACGTGGTATTTACAAAACTATAGACGGTGGAGTCTCCTGGGAAAAAGTTCTTTTTATTTCTGATGAAGTTGGCTTTGCTGATTTAGAATTATTGCCAGGTAATCCTGAGGTGGTTTATGCAGCAGCATGGAAAGCTCAGCGCAAACCATGGACAATCGTTTCTGGGGGTGATACGAGCGAAGGAGGTATCTATAAATCAGTAAACGGTGGAAAAACCTGGAAAAAACTAAGTCAAGGCCTACCTCAAGGATTAATCGGAAAGATTGATTTGGCAGTGTCACCAGTCGATTCAAGTATCCTATATGCTATTATTGAGGCTCCGGGAAAAGAAGGGGGTTTGTATAAATCTGAAAATCAAGGCAAATCTTTCGTACAGGTATCAAATGAAGCAGGTTTAGTCAATAGACCTTTTTATTATACCAACGTTGAAGTTGATCCTAAAAACCCTGATATAGTATATTCAATGGCAAACCCAATGTTAAAATCTATCGACGGGGGTAAAACATGGACTAAGATGAAGCCTCCACATGGGGATAATCATGATATCTGGATCAATCCAGATAATCCTGAGTTATTTATTCAATCCAATGATGGGGGTGCCAATGTAACTCACAATGGGGGTAAAACATGGTCAAGCCAGTTTAACCAACCTACAGCAGAACTTTATCAGGTAGAAGTTGATGATCAGTACCCTTATTGGTTGTATGCCGGTCAACAGGATAATTATACTACTATCGCAGTACCAAGTTTTGCGCCAAGTGCCATCCAAAATACCGGAGTTGGCTGGATTATAAATACCGGAGGATGCGAAACCGGACCTGCAGTACCCAAACCTGGAAATCATTCTATAGTATATTCAAACTGTAAGGGACGTTTTAATGTTTTTGATAAACGAACAGGTGTTGAAAAAGGATACTATGTTGGTGCAAGCAATATCTATGGCCATAATCCAAAAGATTTACGATATCGCTTTCAGCGAGTAGCTCCTATTCATATATCACCACATAATCCCAATACCGTCTATCACGGTTCCCAGTATCTACATAAAACGACCGATGATGGATTAACCTGGCAAACAATTTCACCAGATTTAACAGCATTCGAGGAAGATAAACAAGTTATTTCTGGTAGCCCCATTACCCGAGACATTACTGGTGAAGAATATTATAGCACCTTGTACTCTATCAGAGAATCTAAAATTGAAGAAGGATTAATTTGGACAGGGTCGAATGATGGTCTAGTCCAACTTACTAAAGATGGAGGAAAAACATGGACAAACGTTACCCCTTCTAAATTACCAAAAGGTGGTCGGGTTGATGCTGTTGAGCCGTCTTCTCATAATTCAGCAAAAGCCTACGTATCTATATTACGATATCAATTGGGAGATGAAAAGCCTTATATTTACAAAACTGAGAATTATGGGAAAACCTGGGAATTAATTACTACTGGCAGTAATGGTATTCCTGCTGATTTTCCAACGCGGGTAATAAGAGAAGACCCTATAAGAGAAGGCCTATTGTATGCGGGCACAGAATTTGGATTGTTTATTTCATTCGATGATGGTAAAAAATGGCAATCATTTCAGCAAAATTTGCCGGTTACGCCGGTAACCGATATTAAAATCTATCGTGGTGACCTTATTGTAAGTACTATGGGTCGTTCTTTTTGGATATTGGATAATATCACTTCGTTAAGACAAGCCGAAATCAATAAACTAGGAAGTTCTCCTTGGTTATTTAAACCGGATAATACGATAAGATATCGTTATCCGAAGATACGTAATGGCCAAACTACATTTCCTGTGTATCCACAAGCTAATGTTGCTATTGATTATTATATACCAAAAGATCATAAAACTAGTGTAAAACTAGATATTCTTAATGCTAATAAAATAATTATTGCGACATACGTTAGTGATACGACCAAACCAAAATTAATTGAAAATGTTGTAAGTACAATGAGTACTAATGAAACCATTTATCTAGTCGATAAATCGTTGAGCAACACACCTGGTTTAAATCGTTTTAATTGGAACTTAAGACATTCCGGCCCATGGGCAAAAGAGGTTTCTAGAAGATTTCAAAATGGACCCATTGCAGCTCCGGGAATTTACACCGTTAGATTAAGCACGAATACTAACGTTATAGAACAAACATTTGAACTTTTAATCGATCCCAGGGTAAAAGCCAATGGGGTATCCAAAGAAGATATAGTTTTGCAAATTGAAAAGCAACAAGAAATTAGCGAACTTCTTACAGCAGCACGTAAGTTTCAAGACACTCTGGAAACCGAAGTGATTAAGTTGAAAGAAAAGAACCAATCATCAGAAAGATTAAAAAAAGTAGAAAAAGTACTTAAACAATTAAAAAATGATGATGGCGCTTACCCAAAGCCAATGCTGGTTGATCAGATTATGTATTTGTATCGTATGATCAGTAATGCAGATCAGTTACCTGGAAAAGAAGCCGAAATGCGTTTTGAACATTTAAAAGTTGAATTTGCGAAGGTCAAAAAGAGTTTAGAATAATATTGCGTTGTCAGCACTAAGATTTACAGGGACAATGCTCATGAAAAATACACCTAGAATCAGGTATATGAATCTTAAATGATTAAAAATTTTAAAAATGTTCTATAAAAAGGTACTATGTTGTAGTTTTATGTTTCTTTTAATTTTTGTTGGTGTAAGTCAGCAAAAATTACCGATGAGCAAGAGTTTTTCTGATGCCATTAAAAGAGGAACTCGAACAACCAAAGGAATACCTGGCACACAATACTGGCAAAACATGGCTTCATACACGATTAATGCAGAAGTTATCCCTCAAAAAAAAGAACTAATTGGTTCCGAAATAATAAAGTACCAAAACAATAGTCCAGATACACTCCATCAGATCGTTTTTCACGTTTTTCAAAATTTGTATAAAAAAGGAAGTCGTCGAGATGACCCAGTCCATCCAGATGATGTTCACTCTGGGGTTTTGATCAAACGGCTTAAAATTGGCGACGAACTTATTACGGATTATAGTACAGAAGGAACTCTTATTATAGCAAAACCTACTCAACCTATATTCCCTTCAGAATTGATTAATATTGAATTAAGCTGGAGTTTTTCTATTCCCACCAAAAGTAATATCCGAATGGGGGCAAAAGATGAAACTTCTTTCTTTCTGGGACAGTGGTACCCAAAAATTGCAGTGTACGATGATATCAATGGCTGGGACGAAAATATACATACCGGAGGACAGGAATTTTATTATGATCTCGGTGATTACGAGTATACGGTTACAGTACCTGATGACTATCTGGTTTGGGGTTCTGGACTGCTGCAAAATGCAGAAAAAGTATTATCACCAAACATATATAATAGATATAAACTAGCTCAGAAAAGCGATGATATTATTTCGATAGTACATCAAGACGATTATAAGTCAGAAAAACATATAACGTCTCATAATAAATGGGTGTTTAAAGCGAATAATGTTTCTGATGTGGCTTTTGGTTTGAGCGATCATTTCCTTTGGGATGGAACATCATTAAAGGGTGTTTCCAGAAATAATATTTTTATAGAAACCGCCTATCCGATTGATTCTAAAGATTTTACCGAAGTAGCGCTTTTAGCAAAAAAATCTATTCGCTACTTTTCAAATGAACTTCCATACCCTTTCCCCTTTCCAACGATGACCATATTTAATGGTACCAATGGAGCCAGTGGAATGGAGTATCCTATGATTGCAAATGATCCCTCGGCCGATAACAGAGGCCGAACCGTAGATGTCACTGCCCATGAAATTGCTCATAATTATTTTCCATTTTACGTATTGACCAATGAAACAGAACATGCCTGGATGGATGAAGCATTTGCAGCAATGATCCCATACGAGTATCAGCAAAAACAAGAACCTTCATTAAATCGGTTAACACGTTACGCCAGAAATATGAGCTCCTATGCAAGCACTAATACGAATATTGCATCTACTACCAAATCTACCATGCTAAAAGGCAGAACTTCCTATTTCAATTTTTATATGAAACCAGCTGTAGGATTATATGTTTTGCAAGATATACTGGGGAAAGAATTATTCAAGCAATGTTTGGCCACTTATATAGAAACATGGAAAGGAAAACATCCTACTCCATTAGATTTTTTTTACAATGTAAACGAAACATCTCAGCAAAATTTAAACTGGTTTTGGAAAAAGTGGTTTTTTGAAAACGGATATCCTGATTTGAGTATTGCTAAGACAGAAGAAAGGAATAATGTATATGAAATTACCGTAAAAAAAATAGGAGATCTTCCTGTGCCTTTAAACATAATCATAACTTTCAAAGATCAAACAACACAAAATATTCATCACTCTGCTAAGGTTTGGCAAGAAAAAGACAACATGATCCTCACAGTCAAGACAACGAAGGGAATTGAAAAAATACAATTAGGGAATGATTACATCCCTGATACAAATCCAAGAGATAATATCCTCTTTACAATCAAATAATGTTTGTATCGATAATTTATCAGGTAGTATTTATGAAGTAGAGAATTGTTTAGCTTTCCATAACAAGTTTTCAAACTTATTATTAACACAAGAATTACTTCTCCTTTCCTGGATGATATACGGCTTTTGATCTTTTTTCTACGTCTTCTCGGTAATAAGCGACATCTTTAAAATTTACATCCACATACCGTTGAATCTGATCGTCAAAATGCGGAGAATCAGGATGTCCGCTTTGACCACCAGCGAGCAAACTTTTTGCCTTTATCTTATCACCAAATTCTACTACCGCAACAAAGCTATTACCCGATGTCCCATACATGCGTTTGGTACCTTCATAAGCTCTAGCACCAAATGAAGCCAGCGCTCCCCATCTGCCTGAAGCCAAACCCACGCCAATGCTAGGTTTATTATCATCAAAAGGTTGCCTGATCGCTCCATTAAGTCTTTGATAGCGGTTAATATCGCCCCATTTAGTATTCCAACTACCAAAGTCTTCAGTTAGTTTGGTTACTGCTCTTTTAAAAATAGCAATTCGCTCTTCTTTTGGAGATGCTACACTAAAGTAATTTAACCGCTCCATAAAACTAAACTTTTCAGGAGCTTTCCCCTCCTGTAAATAATGAGTGCCATAATAATGAGCCAATGACATAGCCACAGATTCTTTGGACACCGCAAAATCCCAATTTCTCAGCTCCTCAATGGGCTCTTTTAAAGATTGATCGGGATTCGAAGATGTATCATATGCAGCAATCAGTCCCGGAATCAATACTTCAAAAGCCGGTAAATAGGGATCATAGGCCAGATCAATCAATTTATCCAACGTTAATCCCTTAGTTTTTTCTAATAATCGTATCGCATGCACACCTCGAAAATTTTCATGATTTCGTGACATATATCTAGGGTAATCTTCAGCTTTTGGACTGTATTCTGCAGCGCTCGTAAAAGGTGTAGAATTACAGTTTTGTATCCATCCATTAGCAGGATTAAACACCGTGATAGATTCATCTACCGTATGTAATCCTTTCCAATCGGTAGATGGGTCACTACCATCTACTGGCATCGTATAGTCATATTTTACATTTCTTATCGGAATAAAGTTACCATGGTAATAGGCTATATTTCCTTCTGCATCAGCGTATACGGTATTATTGGAAGAGTTTGTTCGTATATTCATCATTTCTCTAAACTCTTTATGTCCATTTAATTTTGTCCTAGTAAAAGACTGGGTTAAGGCTTTTACAGGATCCCACATCATCGCCGTTGCTACCCATTTTTTATCAATTGCATGAGTGATTGGACCGTGATGGGTTCGGTACACCGGAAAGTTACGTTCTTTAATTACTCCATCTTCTTTATATTTAAGGGTAACATCCAATGTCTTAACAGGTCGAAGTTCATCACCATATTTATATTTCAATCCATTTTCATTCTTTACAATAGTTTCGATAAAACTATCTATGACATCGGTATATGTTGAAGTATGCATCCACCCCGTTTTTTCGTTGAATCCTTGATAGACAAAAAATTGTCCCCAGGTAACAGCTCCATAGGCATTTAAGCCTTCTTCACTTACCATATGTACTTCTCCACGAAAGAAAAATGATGTATGTGGATTAATAAGTAGCATGGCATCGCCTGATGCTGTTAATTTTCCTGAAATAGCAAATCCATTAGAACCTCTTGGCTCATGATCTGCAAGGCGCATGAGCCCATCATTAATTTTACTTGCTAAAACCGAAGAGGGTTCTTCTTCATAAAATTTCTGAATATCTTTTGTAGATATACGTTCGATGTCTCCTCCTATAGATCCTTCACTAAAATACATCGGCATCCAGGGCTCAAAATGTGTCAATAATTTTGGTTTAACTTCTGGATGTTTATACAAGTAATAATTAATACCATCTGCGAAAGCTACACAAAGCTTTTTCAACCATTCAGGACTACTTTCATAACGCTGTATTGCTTCATCTTTGGTCATAAATAATCTTGCTCTGAGGTCGCTATAAAGTGCTTCTTCTCCTTCCACCTCGGCAAGTCGACCGATGGCCCAAATATAATTTCTTTCAACACGATTAAAATCATCTTCACATTGAGCATATAATAAACCAAACACAGCGTCTGCATCAGTTTTTCCATAAATATGAGGGACTCCGAAATCATCTCTAATGATCTCGGTATTGGCACTTCGAGTTTCCCAACGGGATAATTCTGTTTGGGTTTCTCTGGTACAAGCGGTGACTACCAGAATTAAAATAAAATAAATGTATTTCATAGGTATCAGAAGTTTAATCGAAAATAAACATATATTCTGCAATTTGTGTTATAAACAAAACTATTTAAGATCTTTTAAGATGTAGCATTCCAATTTTTTAAAGTGAGGCATACCAATATAGTTGTTTTGTGTTATTATGGTCGGTTTTTTTATTCATTGAAACTTCAAATCGAAGTTTTCATAATTGAAAATAAAAAAGATGGAAGCTATAGCTCCACCTTTTTTAAATATATACATCTTAAATATCCTAAATCATTTTAATTCTTCTCTAATACTAATGTTACTTTATTAAAATTAGCAGCACTATTAATAACGGTCCTATATTCTTCATAAATCGGAACGTCTATAATATTTTTATTATAGTATTCTTTAATGGCTATAACAAGTTGATTATCTTTTATTTCATAAGAAGATTTAAACATGAATAATTCCTCATCATCTTCCTTATAAGATTCATCCATATTTATATTTTCTAAATTCTTGAACTGGTATCCTTCTGGAATTTTAACAATTATTTTTCTATCGTAACTTCTTTCAAATTCATTCTCTACTGGAAGAATTCGAGCTTTTTCCTGGTACATTTCCTGTTGAGGACCCAACAACTCCCCTACTTTGAAAAGATATTTATTACCGGCCTTCTCAACAAACTCTTCAGACTTTATATCTGCAATAATCTGTAGAGGCTTATTCCCAAAATCTTTGGAAGAATCATTGTACATTTTCTTTTCAACGATTTCTACATTTTCGTTTATTGATTTAATGATTCCATCTGCCATCTCATCCTTGTCCTCTTGCTTTGCTATATCCATAAATGGTTGCACAAAAACGGCATAGTAACCATCCATTGTACGGTTCATTTTTAGGTTTGTTATGGTAAGATCTTCACTATCAAAATTTACATTCATTACCAAATTATAATTAGTTTTATCATAATTTACGGGTTTAATGTATTTAACACTACCAACGCCTGAAGTAAAACCGCCTAATGTTACCTGTTTTATAAACAATCCGTAAGTATCAGTAAGGTATCCCGGAGGAAAACCAAGTCTTGATTCTAACTTGGTTGGCGCCAGATATAATTTGATCTTTGGGAAATAAATCAGATACTCCTGTAAAAAATTGTACGCTTCAAATGATTTATCAAATTTTAGTTCTCTACGGTCACTTGTCAGAACAATTTGATGTTTTATACCTAACGTATTAAAAATAGCACTGTATAATTTAACGGCTCCTGATTCGCTAGCAACTTTATTATCTATAATACTTGATAACTCTTCCAGATCTTCCCGTTTGACTTCGGCAATAAACACATTAGTTTTAATATAATTTTCAATCGCCCTAATTTTTAGAGTCAAGTCTTCATTTTTACTATCTTCTATCGACGTAATAAACTTGTTAATCTTACTTTTTACTTTATTTTCAATTTCTGGATACAATGAGTTATAAATATTTTGAGAAACAATACCATAAGAAACAATATCATTTGAAGGGTTTGCCGAATTATTCTTCAACTTATAGATCAAATATTTACTCATAGCACTATACGGAGCCTGTTCTTCTTCCTCTAATGCTTCAAGCTCCTCTACATGCAGTTTCCAATGATTTTTTTCTTTGTTCAAGGTATCCAATACCATTTCTGGTAAACCATTATAACTTTTTGAGTCAAAAATTAAATTTGTAGGAGCCAGCAAGTCAAACTCGATATGTTGTTTATCAAAATCCGACTGAAATGTTATTCTGTTCCCGGTATAATCAGGGTACTTTTTTACCACATAATAATATTCGATAAAGCTTCCCTTTTCTACCCCTTCGAGTGCATAGTATTTATACGTTCGTTGGGTTTCATCATCTTTTGCAGTCAAAATTTTTGAGTCATCCAATTCTTGTACTTTGCCATCTCTTGTAATTACTCGTGCTTTGTTTTTAACGATTTCAGAACCTGAAGAATAAGGAAGATATACCTTATTGTACTCTTCTATCTTGTCATTAGAGTTGAGCCAATACATCTTATGAGTCAACGAATACTCTACCAAAGCATCGTTATTGACAAAAGAGAATTCATTGACCACCTTATCTTTGAAAGCTACAATATCCTTGTCTTTAAATTTCTCTAAATTAATATTTGTAACGGGGTTTTCTTGCCAAGTATACGTCTCATAAAAAGGTGTTTTCTGAGCAAAAACATGGATAGATAGTAAGCTAAGTACAACTAGTTTTAATAATTTCATTTGTTATTTTTTATCTTTTAAAATAATGACTTCTTTAAAGTTTTTTTCGACTTTCTTAATTAGCTTATTCAATTCTTTTTGTTGTTCAAGTGTAAGAAATATGAAGTCTTGATCTACAATAAGTTCGTAAATAATGGTATTTTCCTTTTGAGTATACTTGATAGAACAGCTAAAAAAATCATTGGATATACTGAAATTATCAGGAATATATTCTGGTGTCTTATGCTCTGGAATCTGTAGTACTGTAATACATTTTTCGTTAGACTTGTATCGATATTCTCTATCACTTTTGCGATCTTCTTTTGACTTTAAACTACTTAACCTTCTGTCAAGGTTAAGGTTAATAAAAGTCTCTTCTTCAAGGCTATTTACATAATCTTTAATATTAAATGTGTATGCTACCACAAAATCTTTATCATAATCATACTTATTAATTTCTTTAAAATCATCCACCAAAAATTTGTTATTCCCTTTTCTGAGTTCTCTGGTGTACATATCTTTTACTCCTTTTATATTTTTTTCTGCTTCAAGAGCATTAAAGAAGTCAATTTTTGGATATCCCGATAATTTAAAATTTCCCGAGCCTTTAATAACGTTATCCTCTATATTTATAAAAGTGGAATCAACAATTGTATTTTTCTTGGCTTCTATAATAGGTACTTTTTTAATCAAAAAATCCTTTTCATTAACCGAAATCAAAGCTTCTTTACCTTGTATAAAAGAAGACGGCATATCTATAGAAATATATCTACCTGTAGCATCCAAAAAATAAACTTTATCTCCGTCTAAATATGATAATATCATGTGGTTATCTACTACAGGAGTAGGTACTTCTTCATACTTATAAGGAATGCTTCTTGTTCCTATCCAGGTAAGATTACCTTTTAGACCTGCAATATCCAACATCTCATAAAGTATACTAGAATTATCTTTACAATCTCCATACTTTTTATTAAACACATCATTAGCTTCTCTAGGTATAAAACCACCTAATGCATACTCAAAAGCTATGTACTTAATGTTTTCTTGTACCCAGTAATAAATGGCCTTAACTTTTTCGAGATCTGTTTTTTTATCCTTTGTTAAAATCGTAACGATTTTCTTTAATTCTTCATCTGCTTCATCGGTATTTATATTCTTTACAAGGGAGTAATACCAACCATATAAATCGGAAACATTCTCTAAAAGCTTTATTTTTTTATCACCCGACTTATATTCAGTTATTATTGGAATAATATGCGGGAATGTATTTCTAAAATTAGGAGAGCCTGAGTCCAAAGTATACTCATCGATATCTGTAGCTTCCCATGTATAAATTTTCTTTCCTCTTTTTTCTTTTTCAGAAAAGTTAATGTTTACCCCATCGGTATTAAACTCTTTAAACTTAAGAGATATATTTTTATCTACGCTAATGGTTACTTTACTCTTAATTATAGGTTTGAAATCTGCAAAATAAAATGAGTTCAAAAATCTGGGATTCTTGATCTTTTCTCTGTATTTAAGCTTAGATTTTGCACCAGGCTGTAAGCTTGGATAAATAAAATTAATTGATTTACTATCATCATAAAAGGATCTATCCATCTCGTCTTTTTCAACAAAGTCTTTCACTTCTAACTCATTATACTTACCATTTTCGTATAACAATGAAGAAGCTTCTACAGATTCGATATCAAAAAATGAAGAATAATTAATGGATCTTTTAGAGCCATAGGTTGCTGCTTTGTCAAGATATAAATCTTCTTCAAGAATATCCTGAGTAATCAAAATCTCATTGTCTTTGAGACTTATGTCTATTTTTCTTTCTTCTAATAATCTAACTGCATGAGCATCGGGGTACTTTTGCTTATACAATTCATAAACAGGAGATTTCTGAGCCTTTATATAAAAGGGAAGCAATAGGATCAATCCTGTAAAAAATAAAATCTTCTTCATAATCAACAATTATTTTTCTGGAACATCATTAAAATAAAAGCGTTCCTTAATAAGTTTTCCGTTATTATCAAAATATTTTGTGGGACCGCTACGGCTGTCGTTTAGGTAGCTTCTCTCTTCTTTAAGTTTACCATTTGGATGGTATTTCTTGTATGTTCCGTGTAATAAATCATGAAGATAGTCCATTTCCTTTTTAACAACACCATTTGCATAGTAAAAGATATGTACACCATGATTGTCTCCATCTTTATACATAGCCTGGCGTTCTAATTGCCCCGAATAATAATATGCCTTAAATTCATTTACAAGCATTCCATTTTTAAACTCCATTGTTATAGAAGGTTTTCCGTTATCAAAATATGCTTTTATTTTGTGGGTATAATTTTCTATGGGAATCATTGATTTAAGCTTTCCGTTTGTATCATTATAGCTATATCCAATAATTTTGTCGTTGTGATAATATCTCACCAGCTGTAATTTCCCTTCTGGACTATAAAAATGTCTTTCGCCATGAAGTTTACCGTTATTATATTTTGTGGTTCTGGTTAGTATCCCTTCATTACTATAAATCTCGGCAATACCATGCAGCTCTCCAGAAGCATACGTATATTTTTCTTCTAATTGTCCATCTTCATAGAACTCTTTCCACTCATCAATCGCTTCTCCATGATAATAATCTCCTTTTAAACTAATTTGACCATTATCATAGTACCACGTCCAGGTACCATGAAACTTACCGTTAAAAAAACCTCCTTCAATCACCTTTTCTCCTTCAAAATTATACCTCACATAGTTTCCATGTTTCATACCGTATACATAATCGGTAGATGAATAGGTAGTACCATTATATTGTTTCAATGCTAATGTATAATTCTTTTCTTTACGATCGTATGTTATTTCTTGTAGCACATCACCGTTTGGGGTGTATAAAATTTCTGAAACCAGATCCCCGTACTCGTACATACTTTTAGAAGATAGCTTTCCTTCTACACTATAAAACTCCTGAATACCATGAAGTCGTCCTTTATGATAAAATTTCTTCTCTTTTATTTTACCATCATGATAATAAGAAATCCAGGTTCCGTGACTGGCATCATTTTTATGCCAACCTTGTTTGAATATAGTACCATTCTTATAATACTTAACATAATACCCTACCAGCGAATCATTTTTATATGTTGTTATTGCCTTTTTTTGGCCAGATTTGTAAAATTCGAAGTATTTATCTTGCAACATATTATCAGCATAGGTTCCTTTATCAACCATAGCTCCATTTTCATAATATTTCCATTCGCCTTTTTTTCCTCCTTTCACATCGTACACACCTTCGGTTACCATATCTCCCAAAGGAGAATACCCCTGGTAATAAAATTCGCCTTTTTTCTTTTTGGCTTCTTTAATTATTCCTCCCGTTTTATTAAAGTGCTTATGTTCAATAAATTCATCTTTTCTATAGACATACTCATAATGCAATTTACCATCGACATCGTATTCTTTATAAAGACCGTTTAATTCACCCTCCTCATAGCTAAACTCATTCATAAGGGTTCCGTCTGGATAATATAGTTTCCAATCACCATTATAATATCCATTTGTCGTAGTTCCTACTTCAGATTTTGCACCATTTTTATGGTATGAGTTATAAGAGCCATTAGGCAATCCATCGACATAGGTATATTCGGCTTTTAAGATTCCATTATTAAAATACTCCTGCTCTACCCCATTAATCTTTCCATTAGTATAACTTCTCTTTTTAAAAAGTTCTCCATAGGCATAATATTGTTCAAGTTCTCCATCTGGGCTTCCATTTTTGTAGTTTACAATGTAATTTTTGGCTGATTCACCAATACGGTGGTAAGAACGATATTCGCCATTAAGTTGATCTTTAGAGAACACTTTTTTCTCGATTAAAGCTCCTTTTTCATTATACATTTTGTATTCTCCATCTAGTTTACCTTCTTTATAATTACATGTTACCTTAGGCTTACCATTATCATAAAAAGAAATGTATTTTCCTTCTATGACTCCATTTGTATAACTTTCTTTGTCAGAAATTCTTCCTTGGTCATCGTACCATGTCCATTCTCCAATTCTTTTTCCTTGTTCATCGAACCTGCCTTTTCCAGTAAGTTTTCCTTGTTCGTTATACATCTGCCAATTACCTGTTTTTTTTCCATCTTTAATTACTCCTACTGCCTGAAGATCGTATCCATCAAATAAATGAGTTACTTTTTGCTTTTCTCCCTCAAAAACCTGCATGTTTTCATTACTTATGATATCCTTCCATTTGGTGTATGCCAAGTCAACAAATGTCTTTATTTCTGGTGTATTTTTATTTATTATTTTTTTGAATTCAGGATTCTGTATAGCATAGGAAATTGTATAGGTAAAATTGTCGAAGTGATTATTCTCAAAAATCCATTTATAAAATTGCACATATTTTTTATCCCAAAAACCCTCATTACCTTCATAATCCTCTAACTGTTCAAAAAGTGCATGGTTTTGCTTTGTTAGGGCAATATTAATCTTGTTTTTGATTTTATAATTCGTATTAAGTGCAATTTTATTACTAATTATTACATCTATATCCTCGAATGTTTCATCATCTTTTGAGATCACTATTCCTTTGGGTTCAATATCATTTTGTGTTGAAACCAAGGTGTTTACAGAACTTAAAATATTAAACGATTTTTCTCCATCTGGATTTAAAAAAAGATACATATTGAGTGTCATCAGCGCCTGGCCGATTTTATTTTCTGTATAGCATATTTTACCAAGTTGTAAATGGCTATCCGCATAAAAAGGATTGAGTATAATGGACTGCATATAATCTTTTACAGCCATTTCAAGTTTTTCTAGTTTTTCATAAACTATAGCACGATTATAGAATAGTAAGTGATTTTTAGGAAATTCTTTGATAGCTTCGTTATATACACCAAGTGCTTCTGTATAGCGTTTAGATCTAAGCAATGCAACTCCTTTATTTAAAAGAAACGAGTACCTGTCATAACCATAAGGTATCTTCAAGCCTATATCGGCTATTCTTATGGTTTCATCATATTTTTGGTCCTGAAGAAAATAATACGATTTTGTAACTAATGATGATTCATATAACGAATCATTCGGGTTAATTTTATCAAGATATTCTATTCCCTTAACATACTCCTGTTTTTCTTTAAATTTAGAAATCTTGCCAACTATATCGTAGTAATCGATAAACTCAATTTTTTCTTGAGCATAAAAAATCGCTGACGTAAATAACGTCACAAACAAAATTGTTTTCTTCATAAATTTGACTAAAATTGAGTAGACGAAGTGTGCCAAGAAACGTTATTTTTATTGCCCCAATTACGTTTCTGTATTAAGTTTTGATTACACAAACTTAATACAAAACTACGAAACCACAAAGATAGCCCTGTAAAAGTAGTTTTGTTTTTTTCTTCATATACATTTCTAAAATTAATTTGACGAGAGTTATTTACCCTGGTTTGGTCTGCAATTATACACTATTGCAGTTTCATTTTTTGAGACTGGTAAATTTTCGTTAACACAATCATGATTTTTTAATTCGTTTACCTTTAGTTTCCGATATTTGAACAAAAACAAATCTTGAAAAGAATACTTTTACTCTTAGCATTTACATCAACTTTTCCTGTGTGTTCTCAATTTAATATTACAGGAATTGTTTTAGATGATTCAACCAACATTCCATTAGAAAATATCAGGATTCTTGATAAAAACTCTAAAAAAGAAGTATTTACAGATGCTAAAGGCATGTTCACAATAACAACTTTGGGTATTATAGAAGTTTCTATGGAAGGATATTTCAATGAACTCATCCAAATTGCCAAAAGTGGTCAAATTACGGTTACCCTTGTACAAAAAATCACAGATCTTGAAGAGGTAATCATCAATGATATTGCTATCCCAATACAATACAAAAACGCAACTGAAGCCGTCTCTGTAATCTCCTCACCAGAAATAAACCGCGGAAACCCAATAGAGCTAAATCCCATTCTAAATCGTATTCCGGGAGTTTTTATGCAAAACGCGACACTTAATACGAATAGAATTTCAATTCGAGGCATCGGAGCCCGTAACTTATTTGGTACGGCCAATATCAGAGCATATTTTGGAGATATTCCGCTCACCGATGGTAATGGCGAATCATCAATTGAAGACCTTGAGCTTGGAGCATTATCGAATATAGAGGTACATAAAGGGCCTTCTTCTAGTAGCTATGGTGTGGGATTGGGGGGGACAATTTTGCTAAAACCACAGTACCATGTAGATAATTCTACAAAGAGCTATCTATCGTCTACTTTTGGAAGTTACGGATTACGTAGAATTCTTGCTAAAGCTTTAGTAGGCGGTGAAAATTCTAATCTTAATATTTTGTATAGTAATAATCATACCAATGGATATAGAGACAACAATGAATATGATCGAAACACGGTAACTCTTACTTCAAATCTCAATTTAGAAAAGAAAAATAGCTTTTCTATATTGGCAAGTTACGTTGATCTTGAAGCAGGAATTCCTAGTTCTTTAAATCGAGAAGATTTTGACAATAATCCTAAAGAGGCTGCTTTTACATGGGGACAATCTAAAGCTTTTGAAGACGTAAATTATGGAATTTTGGGAATCACCTGGGAACATATATATACTCCAAAGTTAACGCACATCACTAGTACTTTTATATCGTTTAGAAAAAATGATGAGCCCAGGCCATTTAATATATTAGAAGAGAATACCGAAGCCATAGGAATTCGAACAAGGGTATTAGGCAATAGTAAGTTGTTACAAAAAGAATTGAATTGGACACTAGGAGGAGAACTATTTTTTGACACTTATAACGGAAAAACTTTTCAAAATCTTTATGAAGACTTCCCCATAGGCACAGGAAGTGTAAGAGGTGATCTGCTTTCTGACCTTTTCGAAAAACGCTATTACTATAATCTTTTTGCAGAAACAAATTTTATACCTCATAAAGCAGTCAAATTCAATTTAGGAATTCACCTTAATCAAACTTTTTTTGATATTAAAGATAGATTCCTTTCTGATGGTGAAAATAGCTCTGGTAACTTTGAATTTGATCCTATTTTTTCTCCTAAATTTGGGATTAACCTAGAGCTCAACCCAAACTTTATTTTATTTGGAAACATAGCACATGGTTTTTCTACACCGACTACCGCAGAGACTTTACTGCCCAATGGTACATTTAATCCAGATATCAAACCAGAAGTCGGATGGAATTACGAAATGGGAACTAGATATAAGCTATCCCAAAAATTACGAGGCACGCTGTCTGTGTATACTTTAAAAGTAAGTGACTTATTAGTGTCAAGAAGAACTACAGAAGATAATTTCTTTGCCATAAATGCAGGAAAAACAACCCACAACGGCTTTGAAGCTGAAATTTATTATACTATTCTAAAAAAAACACCTTATCAATTAGAATTGTGGATGAATGCTTCTATTTATGATTACAAATTTGATGAATTCGTAGATTTAGACGATGATTTTTCTGGGAACGATCTTACAGGTGTTCCTACAGAAGTAATGAATTTGGGAATAGATTTTACGTCTGTGAAAGGTTTTTATGGAAATCTTTCTCTTCAAAGAGTTCTTAAAATTCCTGCTAATGATGCCAACTCAGTTTTTAGCGATTCCTATGACTTACTACATGGTAAAATTGGCTATACAAATAATTTAAGTAGGCAACTTATCTTTGATATTTTCTTTGGAACTAATAATATATTAGATACAAAATATGCATCTCAGCTTCAGATCAATGCGAGAGGTTTTGGTGGCAATGCTCCAAGGTATTTTTATCCCGGATTGCCTTTTAATATGTATGGTGGGATTAACATAAATTATAGATTATAAATTAATTTTCTTTGTACTTTTCAGAAAAGATTAAAGCTTTAAAAATGAAATTATCCTCGTTCCTGATTCTTTTTGTTATTGTATTTTCGGCTTGTGCACAAGAAACCAAAGAAAATGATATCCCTTTGGAAGCTGATCCAAAAAATTATACAACAGAATTAGTAGTACCCCAATTACAAATCCCCTGGGGAATGCTATGGTTACCTGATGAAAGTATGTTGATCACAGAAAAAAGCGGTGAACTTATTCATTTCAAAGAAGGAAAAAAGACTTCTATTGGCAATGTTCCCGAAGTATACAATCGAAATCAAGGAGGATTATTAGATATAGAATTGCATCCTAACTATCAAGAAAATGGATGGATCTATATCACGTATTCTTCAAAAGAAGGCACAGAAAAAGGTGGAAACACGGCACTGATACGTGCCAAGTTAGAAAACAATCAATTAACTACCATTGAAAAACTATACAAAGGAACACCAAATACTACTCGAGGGCATCATTTTGGGTCCCGTATTGAGTTTGACAAAGAAGGGTATCTGTATTTCTGTATTGGTGATCGTGGAAACCGCGATGTGAACCCACAGGATATTACCAAAGATGGCGGAAAAATTTATAGATTGAACGACGATGGTAGTATCCCAAAAGACAATCCATTTGTAAATGAAAAAGGAGCAAAAAAAGCTATCTATTCTTATGGCCATCGTAACCCCCAAGGAATGGCAATTCATCCAGATGGCACTATATGGGTGCATGAACATGGCCCCAGAGGAGGAGATGAGATCAATCCAATCAAAAAAGGAGTCAATTATGGGTGGCCTGTCATTACTTACGGTATCAACTATAGCGGAACTTCGATTACAGATATCACCAAGAAAGAAGGAATGGAACAACCGCTCTACTACTGGACCCCATCTATCGCTCCCAGTGGGATGGATTTTATAACCAGTGATAAATACCCAGATTGGAAAAACCATTTACTGGTAGGTTCGTTAAAATTTCAATACCTCGAATTGGTAGAATTGACCGATAATAAGGTAACGGCTCGAAAAAAACTATTAGATGGTATGGGACGTGTGAGAAACGTGAGACAAGGGCCCGATGGTTATATTTATGTAGCGCTCGAAAATAAAGGTATTGTTAAAATAATCCCCACAATAAAATGATACAGCATCTTAAAAAAATAGGGGTGTTAGAAATCGTTGTTTTTATTACAACAGTCTCTATACTTGCTCAAAAAGGAAATTCTGAAGTAACATACACTAAAGATATTACTTTGGATATACAAGATGCTAAATTAAACGAAAGCATTGCTCGTGGAAAAGAGATTTATTCAGATTTCTGTATGCAATGTCATTTACCTGATGGAAAAGGAACCCCGAATGTATTTCCGCCACTTGCCGGATCGGATTGGTTAATTAAAAAACGTAAAGAAAGTATCCACGCTACAAAATATGGTCTAAATGGTCCAATTGAAGTAAATGGTAAACCCTATAACAGTGCCATGACCCCGTTGGGTTTGGAAGATGAAGAAATTGCCGATGTAATGAATTACATCATGAATAGTTGGGGTAATACTCAAAAAAAAATGGTAACTTTAGAAGAAGTAAGCAGTATCAAAAAATAATCACTTGTGATTTTACGTTACTAATATCATACTGTTGTTAACATGCAAATGAGGGGCAAACGAATATCAATCAAATTATTATTTGCAAGGTTTTTGACATTTTCTATAATGTTTTTAATCTCATACCACATTACTGCTCAAAACAAAGAAAGCTCTCCCAATAAATATAGGTTTACATATAAGTCTGAACTATATAAAGGAACGCGACTTCAGATAACTGCAAAATTAAGAGCACTAAAAAATGATTCTAAATTTGTTGATATTCCGGATGAAATTGAACAAGAACTTCATACCCTTTTCATACAAACCAAAAAACAACCTATTCCCAAATATTATAAGAAGAATGCCATTATATTCCTGAATGCTTTGTACAGCTACGAAGATTTTGCGAATATTTATGAAAATGCCCTTTACGAAGTAGTAAAGAAAGTAAAAAAAGACATGTATGTTGTCGATTTTAAATTTGAGAGACAATTTACAAAAGCCAAAGTCTCCCTGGATCGAGCATTAAATGAAGATTTTTCTAATATCGAGAAATTTGATCAACTTAAAAAGGATCTTATTGACAGCCAAACCAAATTATCCTGCCACCGATGGATGAAGAAAAAATTTGAAAAATATAAAAATATTGATATTGTTAAAAATCCAGATGAACTCATGAAAGCTTTCAAAAAAGCTGAAGCGGTACACGTATATAGATTATACATTAAAGATAATATTCATCAAATAGCATCCTATCTCGAGAATCAAATCATCGATTTTTATTATAAAAAATCATTACCTGAAATAAATTCAGAAATACTTGATCTACAATATATTACCAAAATATAACCTAACAAAAGAAACCTTTTTGCTAAAACCTGTTTTAAGATGATTTTTCATTCTTCAAAATGAGTTATTTACAATATGTTGATGTTATGTCTTCTAAATGGATTTAATTGATAATCATTAGGATCCAATTCTGTTATTAGCGTATCAACCGCTGTTAAATCACAGGTCTTATAACACTGATTTGTATTTAATTTTTCTGATATAGTAGGTACTACAATTTTTTTTGAGGCCGCTATCATTGCTTTTTTCATTTGTACTACATCCCAATCAAATTCGGTAAGTCCATTTTGCGAATCTATATACCCAGTACCTATAAAACCGATATCAACTGTAATCTGCGATAAGTCATAAATTGCCTTTCCTCCTGTTGTTATTTTTGCTTCTTTTGACAACTTTCCTCCTATAAAAACAACTTCGGCATTGGGGTGCAAGATAAGCTGCATCGCTATGGGTAAACTTGGAGTAAAAACTGTAATTTTTAATTTGGACGGTAACAATCGAGCCATCTCCAAATTAGTAGTACCTCCACTAATTAAAATTACACTTCTATTAGGAATCAAAGAAATTGCTTTTTCGGCAATACTGGTTTTTTTTTCGTGTAGATAAATATTTTGTTCCTTATAATTATGAAGTGCAAAACCAAGAGAAACTGCTCCTCCATGTACTTTTTTCAAGGTTCCCAGTCTATCCAACTCTTTAACATCTCTTCTTACAGTATCTATCGATACATCCAGTTTATCAGATAATTCGGATAATGAAACCCTACTATGAATTCTTACCTCGTTGATAATGACTTGTTGACGTTCTTCTTTGAGCATATAGACTTTTACAAAATGCAGTTTTCTGCAATATTTAACTACAAATATACCAATTAACCTAGTATTGTTAATAAAAAATTAAATAAAAACGGCAAAATATTGCAAAAATTAGAATTTAATACGTTAATTTAGTACTGGCTTATTCATTACATAGTATTCACACAAAATCCATTACCCATAAAAATGCTTTCTAAGGACACCCAATTAGATTATCTTCTTGATTCAGAATCAAAGAAATATGAAAAGATAGTAGCTTCTATTTATGAAAGTTCTGAAAAAGCATCTCTTTATGTTGCGCATCAAATAGCAAAGCTTATTAAAGAAAACTCAAGTCTTGGTAAACATACAGTTTTAGGCTTAGCTACAGGTTCTAGTCCAACCAAAGTATATGAGTATCTGGTAGCACTTCACAAAAATGAAGGATTAAGTTTTAAAAATGTAATCACCTTTAATCTGGACGAATACTATCCAATCCAACCAGAATCATTACAAAGTTATGTTCGATTTATGAATGAACATCTTTTTGATCATATAGATATTGAGAAGAAAAATATTCATATACCTGATGGCAGGTTACCTATTGATCAAATAAAACAGGCTTGCGAAGCCTATGAAAACCTAATTCAACATTATGGAGGGATCGATATTCAGATACTAGGGATTGGAAGAACCGGACATGTAGGATTTAATGAACCCGGATCCTCAATAAATAGTAAAACTCGTTTGATTCGTTTAGATAAAGTTACCAGACTTGATGCCGCTAGTGACTTTTTTGGAGAAGAACATGTACCATCAAGAGCAATAACAATGGGTGTGGGCACCATTATGACTGCTAAAAGGATATTTTTATTGGCCTGGGGAGAAGGAAAAGCTACTATCATCAAACAATCCATAGAAGGAGAAATTACTGATTTCATACCAGCTACTTTCCTCCAAAAACATAACCATTGTACCTTTATTATTGATGAGGCTGCTGCTTCAGAACTTACCCGAATAAAAACACCTTGGCTGGTCTCTGATTGTCATTGGAATAGTACCCTGATAAAAAGAGCCGCTATCTGGCTTTCAGAAAAAATTGACAAAGCTTTATTAAAGCTTACTAATGAGGATTATAATGAGTTTGGTATGGGTAGTCTTATTGCAGAGATAGGTTCTGCAGAAGAGATTAATCTAAGGGTTTTTAACCAACTACAACATGCAATAACGGGTTGGCCCGGAGGTAAACCAAACGTTGATGATACCAATAGACCCGAACGTGCAGCACCCCATCCAAAAACCTCATTGATATTTAGTCCGCATCCCGATGACGATGTGATTTCTATGGGAGGCACATTAATTCGATTGGTAGACCAGGGGCACGATGTTCATATTGCGTATCAAACTTCGGGTAATATTGCTGTATTTGATGATGAAGTAATACGATTTCTGGATTTTACCAGAGATGTGGTTAAAAATCAGCAAGCCAGTGAAGAGCTTTCTACACTTTTGAAACAAGTACGGCATTTTATTGAAACTAAATCCCATGGAGATATTGATACTCCCGAAATTCAAAAATTCAAAGGGTTAATAAGGAAAGGAGAAGCTTTATCTGCTTGCAGGTACTGTGATGTTTCAGAAGAAAACGCACATTTCCTAAACCTTCCTTTTTATGAAACAGGTGCCATTAAAAAGAAACCTCCTGGAGAAGAAGATATACAAATTACCTATGACTTATTACAAAAAATAAAACCTCATCAAATCTTTGCTGCGGGAGATCTTTCTGATCCTCACGGCACCCATAGAGTTTGCCTCAAAATCATCTACAAAGCTATTGATCGCCTTGTCAAAGAAAATGTTTCATGGATCAATGATACTTATGTTTGGTTATATCGTGGTGCCTGGCAAGAATGGGACATCTCTGATATGGAGATGGCAGTACCCATCGGCCCTAAAGATATGGCCCGCAAACGCAGTGCAATTTTTAAGCATCAATCTCAAAAAGATAGTGCTATGTTTCCTGGTAACGATGCACGTGAATTCTGGCAACGTGCCGAAGAGCGAAATAAAGCTACTGCAATAAAATATAACAAACTTGGGCTTCCAGAATATGAAGCCATAGAAGGATTTGTACGATACAAATTCTAAGAACTCATTGTGGGTTCTAAAAACTTGAGCTAATTCTAAATACAATTATATGAAAATTAGGGGCAATTTATTATGGATAATACCCGTAAGAGAAATAGTAAGTTTATTGCTATTTATGACACTATGTTCGGCAGTTAATGCCCAGAACAATTTTTATACGATCTCAGGAACCGTTGTTGACCAAGCAACGAACACACTGGTTCCAGGAGTATCCGTATATATAGAAGACTCTTCATTTGGAAGCGTATCTGACTTTGATGGAAAATATACGTTCACAGCCACAAAAGCTCCAGGAACATATACGTTAATTGCAAGTTCATTGGGATACACTACTAAAAAAATTACATTCACTTTAGGCACAGAAACTGAAATCGTACAAGATTTTCAGCTTACCGAAGATTTATTAAGCCTGGATGAAGTAATTGTTACTGGTTCTACGGTGGTCCAGGAAAGGAAAAAACTAGGAAATGCGGTTACTTCTATCAAAGCCAATGATCTGGTAAAATCAAATCCGGTGGATGTAACTTCTGCATTACAAGGTAAGATTCCCGGAGCACAGATCACACAAAACTCAGGAGATCCGGCCGGTGGTTTCTCTATAAGGCTACGAGGTCCTAGTACTATTAGTGGATCCTCTGATCCGCTATACATTATCGATGGCGTAATAGCTAGTAACCTTACTACAAATGTGACTAATATCAATGTGAGTGCCGGCGATGCTGCCCCAGGACAAAATCGTTTGGTAGACTTCAATCCCAATGATATTGCAGATATCAATATCCTTAACGGATCTGCTGCTGCTGCGATTTATGGATCACGAGCATCTAATGGTGTAGTGATTATCACTACTAAACGTGGACGTAATTTTGGTGATGGTCCCGAAATATTTATCAAAACATCTACAAATATCAATGACCTTAGAAAAAAAGTAGATACCAACCTGCGTGGAGAACAATTTGGAGGAGAAGACGTTCGATTATGGCCAATATTTGGTAGAGATGCAGATGGAAACACGACTCCCTTTGCAAATTTATTGACAAACAAGGTAGAAGTACAACGATATGACTATCAGGATCAAATTTTTAGAACCGGAATAGGTAGTGATCATTATATTTCTTACCGAGATGGTAATGAAAAACTAAGTTATGCAGGGTCTATAGGATATACCTCAAACGAAGGGATCATTAAAAATACAAAGTACGAAAGATTATCTGCAAGGTTATCACTCAATCATAAGGTTACAGATTGGTTATCCTATGACCTGGGCTTTTATTATGTAAACAGTCAATCTGATGAGAAACCAGATGGAAACGTGTTTTGGAGTCCTATAAATGCTGTAAACATTACCAATAATATTTACGATGCCACCCGAAGAGATGAAAATGGAAACTTACAAAGTGTAGAACCTACCCGAGTTAATCCATTGACCATTATAGAAGAATTTGATATTACTCAAGAAGTAAATCGATTTGTACCCAACTTGAAAGTATCTTTAAAACCTTTTAAATTTCTTACCATAGATCAGATTCTGGGTGTTGATACTTATAAACAAGAAGGAAATATTTCTATTCCTTTGTATCCATATTCACCAGTAAATTCAGCCTATTTTGACAATGGATATCTTGGAAATGCAGAAGCAGAGATATTTAATTGGAATTATGATATCAATGCTACTTTAGATTTTGATTTGTCTGAAACGATCAATTCTCAAACCATTATTGGTTATAATTTTCAATCCAGTAAATTAGAATATACAGGAACCCAAGGTAGAGGTCTTGATGAAAACGGAATTCCAACAATACCGCTTCAGACACAATTAAGTGATGACGAAATAGAAATTTTTGGTGGTTTTATACAAGAAACCTTATCCTTTAACGACAGGTATTTTCTCACATTAGCGGGACGTATAGATGGTGCTACCAACTTTGATCCGGATAAAAGGACTAATTTTTACCCTAAAATATCTGGATCTTATGTACTCTCTAATGAAAATTTCTGGAAAGATTCTGGAATAAGTAACGTGATCAACTCGGCACGTTTTCGTTCTTCATTTGGTGAGGCAGGTAATTTAACTGCAGTTGGTCCGTATTCACGATTTGGCAGATATCAACCTAGTGAATTTTTGGGATCAGACCCATTAAATCAATCTAGTTCTCTGGGAAATGAAGGTTTGGAAGTAGAACGTCTTAAAGAATTTGAAATAGGAACAGACCTCAGTTTTCTCAATAACCGAATTTCAGTTCTTTTCACGTATTACAACCAGGAAATTTCTGACCTCATTGTTCAAAGGACGATAGCTCCGTCTGAAGGGGGATCTACAAGATTTGAAAATGTTGGTACCATGAAAAATAATGGTTTAGAAGCCTATCTGCGCATTACTCCGATAAAAAATGATAAAATGCAATGGAACCTGAATGCCAATTTTAGCCGGAATCAAAATGAAGTGACCAGAACTATAGGTGGTCCCATATCCGTTGCTACAGTATCTGGCGCCCCTCCTCAGGTAAGAGAAGGAGAACCGCTAGGAGTATTCTATGGTACTTACTTTGCTCGCAATACTAACGGAAGCTTGCTTTTGACAGCAGATGGATTACCTCAACCTGAGAGAGGAGATCCAACCACAGGTGAAGTACAAAGGGATGCCAATGGACAACCCACGGGAAGCAACTTAAGGCGAGTGATTGGCGATCCTAATCCTGATTTTATTCTTGGAGTGGGTACAGATTTTAGCTATAAAAACTTTTCTTTTTCTATGCTTTGGGAAGCAGTACAAGGTTTTGATGTTTTTGACGCAGATAAAAGAACCCGACAAGGAGTTGGTGTTGGTCGACTGGCAGAGCAAGAATTAAGTGGAGAATTACCAAGAGGATACATCTCATCCATATATCCCATACAAGAGTTTAGAATGGAAGATGGGTCTTTTGTAAAACTGCGTGAAGTCTCTATCAGTTATTCTTTTCCTGAACTAATTAAGGGCATTAAGGATATGACCATTGCTTTTAAAGGAAGAAATCTGATTTCTTTTGATAACTTCTTTAGTTATGATCCCGAAACCAATGCAGGAGGACAATCTAACCTCTTAAGAGCTGTAAACTTTGGTAGTGTTCCTATTCCAAGGACTTTTATTGTTTCTGTAAGTGCTAACCTTTAAAAAATGAATGTTATGAAATTATTTAATATATATTCAGTGCTACTAATTGTGTTTATACTTTCATCCTGCGATAAAGAATTTATAGATCCTATAAATATATCTGACCCTGAGGTAGAAGGCAGCGTAGATAATCTTGCCTCGCTTATTAATGGAATTCAAAAACGATATAGTACCGATCGTGCCGGAGCAAAATACACAACAGTAACCGCTTCGGGCTTAACAACCGGAGAACTTAGGCTAATCAATCCTGGTAACGAAGCCGAAGCTCAATTAACTAATGGAGGTACCGGACTTACTATAAACAATGGCATCTTACGTAATTTATGGGGACAACTGATGCTCGTTAGAAAAGAGGCTACCACGGTAATAAACGCTGCAGATGAAGCCACTACAGATACCCAAGTCGCTAATACTCTAAAAGCCTACGGATACTATTACAGAGCTTTGGCTCATGGTACACTAATTCAATTCTTCGAACAAATCCCAATATCTATTGAACGAAATGCAGCATTCAAAACCAAAACCGAAGTGCTTACAGCCTCAATAGAAGATTTGGAAATGGCACAAAGCATTATTGAAAACGGTTTATCTACTGCAGTGACTTCTACCATTTTTGATTCTGTAGATCTGGAGAATTCAGTACAGGCATTATTGGCAAGATATCATCTAATGAATGGAAACTACAGTAGCGCCATTACAGCTTCGGATAATGTTGATCTAAATGTAATATCTACATGGGAGTATGATGCTGCTATTCCAAATCCAATCGCAGATGTGTATGGCACCAATAATGTAGTAGAGGCAAAAGATATTGCATTTGGATTACCAGATAACTTGCTTCCCGATGATAATGATGGGAGAATAGATTTCTATGTAACATTAGCGCAAGATCCTTCTACCGGAGATGATGCATATTTTGCAGTAGGATTCTTTGAAGATAACCTAGACCAAATACCAACATATCTACCAGGTGAAGTACTTCTAATTAAGGCAGAAGCCTATGCAAGGCTTGATCAACTTCCACAAGCAATAGATGCCTTAAATGAAGTCCTAACCAAAACGGCATCACAAGATGTCTATGATCTAGGAGCCAATCTGCCAGCCTATTCCGGTCTTAACCAACAGCAGAATGTTTTAGAAGAGATTTATAGAAACAGAAGAATCGAACTCTTCATGTCTGGAATGTCGTTAGAAGATAGTAGAAGATTTGGCAGACCCGGACCAAATGATCCAAATCCAGAGAGAAACCGTAATTACTACCCTTATCCAGATACAGAAAGAGATAATAATTCTAATACTCCGGATGATCCGATAATATAAATATGTATAATTCTAGTAAATAAAATAAAAGGCTTACTTATATTTAAAGATATTAGGTAAGCCTTTTTCAGATAACATATGAAGAACTATAAAATACACTTTGTTTTCCTGGTATTATTATTTTCTTCATGTGGAAGTTTGATCAAAAACAAATCTTCTTATAATAGAGAATTTCGCGGAGTATGGATTGCCTCTGTAGTTAATATCGATTGGCCAAAAAGCGGAAGCGATGCTGTAAAAAAGCAACAAGAGGACTTTGTTGAGATTTTAGAATTCTATAAAAAATTACATTTCAACGCTGTCATTGTTCAAATCCGTACGGCTGGTGATGCTTTATACCCTTCAAAATTAGCGCCCTGGTCTCGTTTTTTAACTGGAAAAGAAGGCGCCCCTCCTCGCCCCTATTACGATCCATTGTCCTGGATGATTAATGAATCGCATCAACGAGGATTCGAATTTCACGCATGGCTTAACCCCTATCGCGCTACTTTTGATTTAGACACCAGTATTCTTGATCAAAAACACGACTATCATCAACATCCCGAATGGATGATCAAATATGGAAAGAAATACTATTACAATCCAGGATTACCAGAAGTACAACAACGTCTAGTTTCTGTAATCCATGAAATTGTTGAGAATTATGATGTAGATGCTATTCATTTTGATGATTATTTTTACCCATATAAGATCAAAGATGAAGTTTTTGACGACCAAGGGTCCTATCAGCAGTATGCCGGGCCAGAGCAATCAATTGAAGATTGGCGAAGAGAAAATGTAAATACCTTAATTCAAGATATCCATATAAATATAAAAGCTCAAAAACCTTGGGTACAATTTGGTATTAGTCCTTTTGGGGTATGGCGTAACAAATCTGTAGATCCATCAGGTTCGGATACCGAAGCTGGACAAACCACCTATGATGATTTGTATGCCGATCCCATAACCTGGATGCAGAATGGGTGGATCGATTATTTGGCTCCCCAGCTTTACTGGAGTCTCAATCATCCAAAAGCTTCACATCGAAAGCTGGTATATTGGTGGAATAAAAACAATAACAACACTACTATCTATATTGGTAATGGAGCTTATAAAGTGAGAAATAACTCTGATAAAGCCTGGAATAAGAAAAAACAGCTGTCTAAACAGGTAAAACTGGCAAGAAAAGCCGATAATATCTCTGGAAATATATTTTTCAGTGCCAAATCACTACTTAATAAACACAATGATATTACAGAGCACTTTTCAAAAAACATTTATCAACAACCATCTTTACCTCCTACCCACCTTATAGAAGAAAAAATTGACCTTACCCCCGACCTTTTCTCTAAAAAAGTCACTACAGATTCAATAACACTTTTCTTCAAAAATAAAATAGAAGCTACCTTACGTTCTGTAATAGTATACCATTCAAAAAATAATATGAGTATATTCCATCCCAAAATCATTAATAATCATATTGTAATTACAATCCCAATATCTATAACAAAAAACAAGAAACCGATCACAATTACGTATTTGGATGTTTATAGAAGGGAAAGCAAACCTTATAAATTTAAAAATATACTAATCTCTAATGCCAAAGCCGATGAATGATATGTTAGTAAGGTTGGTTTCACTTCCCGACATCACCAAAACGGAAAAAATATTAACAGAAAAAGAACAGGTGATCTTTAGAAGACCTATTGCTCCAGAAAAATCTGTAATTATGCAATGGGTTGGCAAACATTTTAGTGGTTATTGGGCAGATGAGGTCGACGTAGCATTTTCCAGAATTCCAATAAGTTGCTTCATAGCACAGAGAGGACAAGAAATAATAGGGTTCTCCTGCTATGAATGTACTGCCAAAAATTTCTTTGGCCCAACCGGAATTATAGAAAAAGAAAGAGGCAAAAGCATCGGAAAAGTATTGTTAATCAAAGCCCTTCTCGCATTGAAAGAACTAGGATATGGATATGCCATCATAGGAGGTGTAGGCCCCGTTGAATATTATCAAAAGACCGTTAATGCGACAGTAATCGATGGATCAGAAATCAGTATCTATCAACACATGCTAAAAAACAATTCATGACAGAACAACAGATAGACAAAAGACCCTGGGCGTGGGTACCCTCATTGTATTTTACCGAAGGATTACCTTATGTGATTATTATATCTCTTTCAGTTATCATGTATAAAAAATTGGGAATTAGTAATGCCGATATTGGCATTTATACAAGTTGGTTATATCTACCTTGGGTAATAAAACCATTATGGAGCCCCATAGTAGATCTTAAAAGCACCAAGCGTAAGTGGTTTCTAGGAATGCAATTGCTCGTAGCCATTGCTTTTTTGGGTGTTGGACTAATGCTACCCACCAATAATTTCTTTATCCTAAGTATTGCTTGTTTTTGGATAGCTGCATTTGCCTCAGCAACAAACGACATTGCATCAGATGGATACTACCTTATAGCGCTTTCAGAAAAAAAACAATCCTTTTTCTTAGGAGTACGTAGTACGTTTTATCGATTGGCCATGGTCACCGGGCAGGGTTTACTTGTCGTAGTAGCTGGCTTTCTGGAAAGTCATTACGGTGATAATCAAAAAGCATGGTCGTTTACCATGATCATTATAGCCGTCTTAATGATTGCACTTACCCTGGCTAATTTATTCGCTACACCAAAAGTAGAAAGTGATATAAATACGATCAAAAAAGAAAAAATCAGTTTTATTGATGTATTTATAACTTTTTTTCAAAAGAAATACATCTGGATCTCGTTGGCTTTTATCTTGGTATATCGTTTGGGAGAATCACAACTGGTAAAAATGGCTTCTCCCTTTTTATTGGATAGCACAGAAACCGGCGGATTAGCATTATCCACAGCAGAAGTAGGAACTATTTATGGTACATTTGGTATTATTGCACTTACTATTGGTGGAATTTTAGGAGGTATTGTTATTTCGATGCATGGATTAAAAAAGTGGATGCTCCCTATGATCCTAGCGCTCAACCTTCCTAACCTTTTATATGCATTATTGGCATTTTGGCAACCATCTTCGGTAGTCTTTGCTACATCGGTAGTGATTATAGAACAATTTGGATATGGATTTGGATTTGCCGCCTATTTAATGTTTTTGATTTATGTAGCCGAAGGTGTTTCAAAAACTTCTCATTATGCCATTGCAACGGGTTTTATGGCATTGGGAATGATGTTGCCCGGTATGCTAAGTGGGATCATACAAGAATTCCTGGGATATACAGGCTTCTTTTTTTGGGTAGCCCTTTCGGCAATACCCGGAATTCTACTAACCTGGTTCATTAAATATCCTACTGATTATGGAAAAAAAGATAAAGCCTAAACGATGATGCCAGTAGACAACTTAAAAAACCTTTCCAAAAGAGAAAAAATCGGACAGTTTATCTTTCCGGCAGCTTTTATAAATGATTCTGAAGAAGAAATTCGACGTTTAGAAACACTGATCAAAAATTTTCACATTGGGGGACTCACTTTTTTTCACAGTCGGGCAAGCGCCGCGACCAATTTTGAAGGGAAGAAAAAAATAGTACGAAACGAGAATAGTTTTCAAAGACTTAAAGAATTAATAGATCATTATCAAAGTATTGCCCCTACTCCATTATTAATTAGCATTGATGCCGAATGGGGTTTGGCAATGCGCGTAGAAAACACACCCCAATATCCGTATGCAATTACTTTAGGAGCCTTGCCAGGCAATCAAAATGAGCTTGTTTTCCAGACCGGAAAACAAATAGGAAACGATCTTGCTAATATAGGCATACATATGAATTTAGCCCCTGTGGCTGATATTAATATGAATCCAGATAATCCGGTGATAGGGTATCGTTCCTTTGGAGAAAACAAAGTAAAAGTTACCCAAAAGGCATTATCTTTTTATAAAGGAACAAAAGAGGCAGGAATTTTAGGTTGTTTTAAGCATTTTCCCGGGCATGGCGACACCAACGTAGATTCTCATCTTGGACTTCCGGTAATTAATAAATCCCGAGACGAAATACATGAGCAGGAGTTATATCCTTTTATAAAAGCTATCGAATCGGGTATTGATAGCATAATGATTGGGCATCTGGTAGTTCCCGAATTAAGTAATGGGCAACATATTTCTGCTACTTTATCAAAAGACATTATAAAAGGTGTACTTAGAGAAAAATTAGGATTTACGGGTGTTGTAATCTCTGATGCGCTGAACATGCATAGTGTATCAAAGCTATACCAAGAAAAAGGATTGCTGGAATGGAAAGCCTTTGATGCCGGTAATGATATCTTATGTTTTTCAGAAAATGTGGAGGAAGGGATTCGTATGATTGAAAAAAACGCTTCGAATCAACAGATTGAAGATAGTTTCAATAGAATATGGAAAATGAAACAAAAAGCATTTTCGGTTCAAAAATCAAGTATCTCGTCCGCAAAATCAGGTGTACATTCAGCTTTAAATCAAAAAATTGCACAACAGGCCATTACAATGATTAAAGGCACACCTAAAACACTAGAAAAATATAGAACGGCTACCTTTGAAGCTATTTGTATCGGAAAACCAAACTGCACTTTCTTTGATAGTATTCAAGATCATGTAAACTTCAGTAAACATGGGTATATCGAAGATAATATCGTAGAATATGCTACAAAGAATATACTTATCGCATTATTTTCACCTTCAGTGAAACCTATACATAATTTCGGACTTGATCAGAAAACCATTGACTACATTCATAATCTAAGTAAATTAAACCGGGTAACTTTGTACTTGTTTGGTAATCCATATGTACTAAGGGTTTTTAATACGGATCATATTGAAAATATTATTCTTGCCTATCAGGACTTCACAGAATTTCAACAAGTAGCAGGGCAGCATTTTTTGGGTAAACATAATGCCGCTGGAAATATTCCCGTAACACTCTAAAATTGGTAAAAATGACAAACACATCAATTTTTGAATCTTGGTCAACTAATGCAAAGGAATGGATTCGTGTTATCGACGACAATATCATCCCTTCTAGAATGTACACCAATCCGGCGATTGTAAATCATATTAGAAAACATGCTTTTACAAAAATCCTTGATGTTGGTTGTGGTGAGGGTTGGCTTACCCGCTCATTATCCAACCAATTTACAGAAATTGTGGGAATCGATGCGATTGATACACTCATCAAAAATGCACAGCAAAAAGGACCACAATACTTTTATACCTTAACCTATGAAGAAATTATAAGAGGAGTTCCAATTCCCAAGTCTCCTTATGACGGCATAGTTTGTAACTTTAGTTTATATCAAAAGGATGAAGTTCAAAATTTGTTGAACTCATTTAAAAGAATACTACTCCCAGAAGGTAAAATAATAATCCAAACGTTACATCCGAATTTTTTAAATAATCAAATGTTAGCTCACAAAAGCCAATGGATTGAGGATTCATGGAAGGGGCTTCCGGGTAATTTTAAAAATGCCCATCGATGGTATGCCAGGACCCTTGAAGATTGGATTGAAGTATTTACCAATTGTAATTTATCTTTTGAGGATATTACCGAAGTCACCAATGATCAAGACGAGTTGTTATCAATAATTTTTACCTTGCACTATGTCTAATACACAACTATATAAAGTAATCGGTTTGATGTCTGGTACATCCCTTGATGGATTGGATATTGCCTATTGTTATTTTGAAAGGAAAAATCATACCTGGGCTTTTTCAATAGAAAAAACTGCAAGCATTGACTATTCTTCAGCATTTAAAGAAAACCTGAAAAACACAGTCACTCTTGAAGCCTCAAAACTATTGGCATTCCATAACGAATATGGCAGTTGGCTTGGAGGAAAAGTGAAAGATTTTGTAGAAAAAAACAACATTGAAGTAGATTTTATAGCCAGTCATGGGCATACCGTTTTTCATCAACCCGAAATTGGTCTTACCTATCAGATAGGATCCGGACAGCATCTTGCAAATGCTAGTGGGCAAAAAGTGATTTGTGACTTTAGAACCAACGATATGGCTTTGGGAGGCCAAGGCGCGCCCCTAGTTCCTATTGGAGATCAATTGTTATTTGGAGAATATGATTTTTGCTTAAACCTGGGGGGAATCAGCAATATTTCTTTTGAAAATACAGGAAAAAGAATTGCCTATGACATCTCTCCGGTAAACATGCTTCTTAATCATATCTGTAAAAAAATTGATCTTGATTATGATAAGGGAGGCATAATTGCATCTACAGGGGTTATAAATCAAGATGTATTAAACCATTTGAATACTTTAGAATATTACAAACTACCTTATCCAAAATCTTTGGGATATGAATGGTTTACAAAAAGCGTTGAACCTATTATCAATAATTCTGAAGATTCTGCTCAAAATCTTCTACATACATCAGCACACCATATTGCTACGCAAATAGCCGCTGTTATCCAGAATACTCAAAAGAAGAATGCCCAGGTATTAGTTACTGGCGGCGGTGCAAAAAACGATTTTTTGATTGAAACTCTTCAAGATAAAGTAAAAGATGTGGCCCAAATTATAATCCCCGTAGCAGAAATTATAGATTTTAAGGAGGCGATGATTTTTGCCTTTATGGGTGTACTAAGAGATCAAAATGAGATTAATTGTATAAAATCGGTAACTGGTGCTCAAAAGGATTCTTCTTCGGGGGTGACGTATTTCTCTATTTAACGTGAGTTCGGGATAAGAAACTTTAATAATTTATTGTAGAAAAAGCAGAGAATTAGTATATTTAAGTATCTAACATTCAAATATTTAACTAACTTTCTGCTTATGATTTCTACAAATAAAATTACGGATATTTTTTGTCTTATTGATGATTTTTGTATATAAATGAGTCAAGTTCTTGATAAAAATAGCTTGAATGCTCATTCAGGTGTTAAAAGACGTAATAGGGTTTCTAAATTATCTCAAAGTGAGGTGATCACTATTATGGTGCTATTTCACCAAAAGGGATATCGATGCCTTAAACATTTTTATCTCAATTATGTTTGTAAGCATATGAAGGATGATTTTCCTCAAACTGTTTCTTATAATCGCTTTGTAGAATTACAAAAAAGAGCCATTATGCCAATGGTGCTGTTTTTACAAATGTGTTGTTTAGGAGAATGTTCTGGAATTTCTTTTATGGATTCAACTCTGATCAAGGTATGCCATACTAAAAGGGAAAAACAAAACAAAGTATTCAAGGGTATAGCACAAAAAGGAAAAGGGTCGATGGGATGGTTTTTTGGCTTCAAACTACATATCATCATTAATGAGAGAGGTGAAATTATAGATTTTTTAATAACACAAGGCAATGTAGATGATAGACAACCTTTGAAGGATAAAACCTTTCACACCAAAGTATTTGGTAAAATATTCGCTGATAGAGGATATATAGGAAAAGACTTATTCGAACAACTATTTGTAGATGGAATACACTTAGTAACTAAAATTAAAAAGAATATGAAAAACGCTTTAATGAACATCTACGATAAAATATTACTAAGGAAAAGAGCTGTAGTAGAAAGCGTGAATGATATCCTGAAAAATCAATGTCAAATAGAACATACTAGACATAGAAGCTTTGACAACTTTATAACAAACTTGATCTCAGGATTAATAGCATATGCCTTTTACCCAACTAAACCAAATATCAATATAGATAACCTACAAAGAATTGGGTAAGCCTTAAACCGAACTCACGTTATTTAAGATCTATTTATAGGATTATATATAGAACCAAAGTAACTATGGATTTTCACTTCAAATACTGACACTTACGACATACTTATAAAACGTACTCCAAATTTATAAATTCAAAGTTTAAATTTATAAATATCAACATGTTACATTGTTTTTTGTTTCTCTTTTCGGCTAATTTCGAAATCATCAATTGAATTGTTGTACAACAAGTTTGTCGTTTTACAATTCATAAAACTTAAAAATTAGTTCTTAGGTGAAATAGTAACCCAAAATAAGTTACTATTCGCTTCATTACCCATCTTTTAATCTTAAAACTGTAATTATGAAAAATTTTAAATTCACATCATTTCTATTGAGCCTGGTTGGCTTGTTTATAATATCTATGTTTGTCACGTCCTGTAATAAGGATGAGATCATCTCTGATGAAATTGAAAAACAGACTGATGAAGAGTTAATTACCATTACACCCGAATTAATAGCTAATGGAGTCTTTCTAAAGGCCCCGAAAGGCTTTGAGAATAAAAGTACCGTAGAGAAACATGATTATTTTGAACAGCTAACAGAAAAAGAACATGAAGCACTGCAAGAAAACTACAGGATCTCTGATTATTTAGAATCTCAAGGACTCTTGAAAGATATAGAGGCAAAATTAAAGGAAGGAGAATTATTAAGTGTACAACAACTTAACAATATCTTATCTGCAAACCATATAAAGGAGCTTAACAAACATAAAACAAACAGTAGTAAGGGAATCGTAATAAACTGTCAACTATACTCTACATCAACTTGCACTTTGGGTAGAGCTTGTCCATCAGATTTTCTATTTGACAGAGCAATCTACGCACTAGTTTGCGGTACTACGGTATATTATGGATATTTCTGTAATATTTATTGTACCTAAAATACTATAACTATAAATTATAGTTTGTTGTTTTTCAGTAAGTGAAAACTAAATTAAAAAACCGAGGCTTTCTATGAGAGCTTCGGTTTTTCTTAATAAAAACCTAAAAACTCATTCACTCCCCTACTCAAAACTCAATAACTATTTCTAAATTTGCCGAAAACTAAAACAAGATGTTAATTATTGGTATTGCTGGAGGAACAGGTTGTGGAAAAACTACGGTTGTCAATCAGATTGTTAATGAATTACCCGAAAATGAAGTATGCGTTATTTCGCAAGATTCATATTACAAAGACACCAGTCACTTAAGTTATGATGAACGAGTAAAAATCAACTTTGACCATCCACAATCTATAGATTTTGAGTTACTAGGTAACCACCTCACTGCATTAAGAAAAGGAGAAACGATAGATCAGCCTGTTTACTCTTTTGCAGCGCACAATCGAACTAAAGAAACAATCAAAACCAAACCCAGTAAGGTCATGATTGTAGAAGGGATTTTAATCCTTACTAATCCAGAAATTAGAGAGATGTTCGACATTAAAATATATGTACATACCGATAGTGATGAACGATTGATAAGGCGGCTAAAAAGAGATATTGCAGAGCGTGGCAGAGATATGGATGAAGTACTGGATCGATATCAAAATACGTTAAAACCTATGCATCAGCAGTTCATCGATCCAACCAAAGAATTTGCCGATCTTATTATCCCCAACAATCATTATAATAATGTAGCCGTTGATATTGTACGTACAATTATTAAGGAGCGCTTGAATTAACTTTTGTACCTTTACCACAAATATTACCGTACTAAATTTGAAGCTTAAAAGTTATTTTCAGAAACTAAAAAACAAGCCGGCATTGATACCGATTTTTGCCATATTTTTAAACAAATATGTGCTCATTGTATTGCTATTTGTGATATGGATGTTATTTCTGGACACCAACTCCTGGCTCATTCACCGAGAATTGGATCAGGAAACACAAGAGCTTGAAGATAATAAAGAATACTATATCAAAGAAATCATTAAAGATCAAAAAGATATCAAAGTATTGAAAGACAGTAGTGAGTTAGAAAAATTTGCACGAGAAGAGTATTTTATGAAGCGGGATGATGAAGAAATCTATATTATCGAATACGAAGATAGCGTGCCTAAAACAAAGAAAAATGACTAAATCCTTATTTGATAGTTTTGATGAAGTTTCTGCCAAGCAATGGAAACAAAAAATTCAATTTGATCTTAAAGGTGCAGACTATAATGAGGCTTTGATATATAAATCCTTAGAAGGTATAGACATTAAACCTTTCTACCACAAAGAAGATCTATCAGAAATAGATAGTCCAGTTTCTAACCCTACCAAATGGAGAAACTCTATAAAAATAGAGGTTAGTAACAGTTTTACAGGGAATAAAAAGGCACTAGAAGCAATTCAAAAAGGAGCAGAAAGTATTTTTTTTGTAGTTCAAACGGAAGATATCGACCCCAATGATCTGCTACAAAATATCACTTCAGAAATTCCTGTTTTTATTGAAACCGATTTTTTTTCAGCATCCTATATTGCTTCAATAAATACTATCGCAAAAACCAATACACTCAACATTCATCTTTTAATTGATATCATCAACAATCTTGCAAGTACAGGTAATTGGTTTCATAATGCAAAGAAGGATCATCAATACTTAGGAGAAATTTGCAAGTATACTTCGTTAAAAAGTATAGTAAGTATCGACATGAGCCTTTATCAAAATGCCGGTGCCACCATGACACAGCAGTTAGCATATACCCTGGCACATGCCAATGAATATTTAAACCATTTTGAGGATAAGGATCATAACCCTTTTAAGAGAAACAAAATCATCTTCAAAGTAGCCGTTGGAGGGAATTACTTTTTTGAAATTGCCAAACTTCGTGCCCTTAGAATATTATGGCAGGTATTAGCATCTGAATATAAAGTTATTAATGAGTGCCATATCATTGCCTATCCTTCACATCGCAACAAAACCATTTTGGATTATAATGTGAATATGCTTCGTACAACAACAGAGTGTATGAGTACCATATTGGGAGGAGCAGATACAATTTATAATTTACCTTACGACGATATTTACCATCTCGAAAACGATTTTGGAACAAGAATTTCATTAAATCAATTACTGATCTTAAAAAACGAAAGTTATTTAGATCTTGTAGAAAATCCTGCATCTGGCTCTTATTATATTGAAAGTCTTACCCATCAGCTAGCAGAAAAATCGTTAGTGTTGTTCAAAAACATCGAAAAAGGTGGTGGATTCTTAAGTCAATTGAAATCTGGGAATATACAGCGAAAAATAAAAGAGAGCGCTCAAAAAGAGCAAGAATTATTTGATAATGAAAACATCATTTTAACAGGATCTAACAAATATCGGAATACTGCAGAGGTAATTCCAGAGTTTCAAAAGTCCGTCTTTCCAGGCAAAAAAGTAAGAAAAACCCTTCTTGAACCGGTTATAAAAAGGCGGTTAAGTGAATTTATAGAGAAAAACATACAATAAAACGTTAATATTTACTAACTAATTATTAACTTGCAACCAAATTTATAAGACTAAGCCTATACATTAACTTTACTAAACCCTAATCAATGCCCCTTAAGATTAGATTCATAGCAATCCTAGTGATGGTATTGCTATTATCAACATTTACTTCTTACACTCAGACAAATATTAATTGTCTTAGTATTGATGGGACTGGTCTATCAAAAAAAGCCTTCGAATCGTTTGAGAATGACTTATTTTCTTATTATAAGTTTGGAAATGACTCTATTAAAACCTATCGAACCTTTTTGGCCGAGGTTGCTAGTTTATCTTTAGACCTCAGAAAACTACCCTCAAGTAATTCGATACAATTAACTCGTGAATTTAAGAAAGCTGCAACTAGTAAAAATTCACTTTGGGTTAAACTAAGTGAATATGAAAACCAAGAAGCGGTAAAAAAATCCTATCCATCAACATCTGATAAAAAAAATGAAGAAGAAATCATGATATTCAATTATCGCGGTGGACTCATACAATGTCTTAAAAATACAAGTGATAGCGATGATTTTAGGGAAATTATCAATACTCTTGAAGGTGATGGTAATGTAAGCACTTCGCTTATTGCACAAAGGATTTATTACATTACAGATAGAGAATTTAGTGCTGGTCAAATAAAAAAGTTCATTGCATTTGACATTTACTATTCTATACTCATGGTTATTGAAAAAGCTTTTAAGTAATATTTTTTGATGTATTAGCATTAAAGAGTCCTTTTTTTTAAATGACTTCAATAAAAATCACTTCTAAAAGCTTAATTTTACCATACTTTTAATTTAGCATTCTAAAATGCAACTTTGAGTAATGAGCAGAAAAGACATACAGGGCATAACGTTACGTAAAAAAACATCATCCGGGAGCGCATCAAAAAGTGCTGTCTTCAGAACCTCTGAAGGGATAGCTATCAAATCAAATTATACAAAAGATGATATTAAAGAACTAGGTCATCTTAATTTTTCTGCGGGTACTCCGCCATATTTAAGAGGACCATATTCTACGATGTATGTGCGCAGACCATGGACTATTAGACAATATGCAGGTTTTTCTACAGCAGAAGAAAGTAATGCCTTTTATAGAAGAAATCTTGCTGCAGGTCAAAAAGGTCTATCTGTGGCGTTTGACCTTGCTACACATCGAGGATATGACAGCGATCATGAAAGAGTTGTTGGCGATGTTGGTATGGCAGGAGTTGCTATTGATACTGTCGAAGACATGAAGGTGCTTTTTGATCAAATTCCACTTGATAAAATGTCAGTCTCTATGACTATGAATGGGGCCGTATTACCCATCATGGCATTCTATATTGTTGCTGCAGAAGAGCAAGGTGTAGATAAAAATTTATTGTCCGGCACAATACAAAATGATATCCTAAAGGAGTTCATGGTTCGCAATACCTATATCTATCCTCCTACACCGTCTATGAGAATCATTAGTGACATCTTTAAGTATTGTTCTAAGAACATGCCCCGATTCAATCCCATCAGCATCTCAGGATACCATATGCAAGAGGCCGGAGCTACATGCGATATAGAATTGGCATATACCCTTGCCGACGGATTAGAATACATTAGAAAAGGTATAGAAGCTGGATTAGATGTTGATTCATTTGCCCCTCGCCTATCCTTCTTCTGGGCAATTGGGATGAATCATTTTATGGAAATTGCCAAAATGAGAGCCGCCAGAATGCTATGGGCAAAATTAATAAAGCAATTTAATCCAAAAAATCCAAAATCTTTAATGCTGCGTACTCATTGTCAAACTAGTGGATGGAGTTTAACGGCACAAGACCCTTTTAATAATGTAGCACGAACATGTATCGAAGCCAGTGCTGCCGCCTTTGGCGGAACCCAAAGTTTACACACTAATGCGTTGGATGAGGCTATAGCATTACCAACAGATTTTTCGGCAAGAATTGCCAGAAATACTCAAATTTATCTTCAAGAAGAGACCAATATCACTCGCACAGTAGATCCATGGGCAGGAAGCTATTATGTAGAATCACTAACTAATGATATTGCCAAAAAAGCCTGGAAATTACTCGAAGAAGTCGAAGAATTAGGAGGAATGACCAAAGCCATTGAAGCAGGAATCCCGAAAATGAGGATTGAAGAAGCTGCTGCCCGAAAACAAGCCAGAATCGATAGTGAACAAGATATAATTATAGGGGTAAATAAATTCAAATTAGAGGAAGAAGAAGCCATAAGTACTTTGAAGGTAGATAATCAAGCCGTACGTGCCCAACAAATAGAAGGTTTACAAAAAGTAAAAGCATCTAGAGATGAGCAAGCAGTACAAAAAGCCCTAAACAATTTGTCTACAGCGGCTGCAGATACTAATCAAAATTTACTAGCTTTAGCCGTAGAAGCTGCAAGGTTAAGAGCTACGCTTGGAGAAATAAGTGATGCCTTAGAAAAAGAATTTGGAAGATATAAAGCACAAATAAAAACATTTACCGGGGTGTATGCCAAAGAAATAAAGAACGACGAATCTTTTAATAAGGCCAGAGAACTAGCCAATCGGTTTGCTGAGTTAGAAGGCCGTAGGCCAAGAATCATGATTGCCAAAATGGGGCAAGATGGCCATGATCGTGGGGCAAAAGTCGTAGCTACCAGCTATGCTGATGTTGGTTTTGACGTTGATATAGGTCCGCTCTTTCAGACTCCGAGTGAGGCAGCAAAACAGGCAGTAGAAAATGATGTACACATTGTTGGTGTATCGTCACTTGCGGGAGGGCACAAAACGCTGGTCCCTCAAATTGTTGAAGAACTCAAAAAATATGGCCGAGAAGATATCATGATCATTGTAGGGGGTGTGATTCCTCCAGATGATTATGATTTCCTATTTGATGCCGGGGCAGTTGCTATTTTTGGCCCTGGAACCAAAATCAGTGATGCCGCCATTACTATTTTAGAGATTTTAATATCTACTTTTTAAGAAACCAGGACTATTATTAATCTTTACCTGGTTTTAGATTAGACGAAATTGCAGTTGATATAGCAGAATTAAATGTAAATAACTGCGTTTTGTTACCTAAATCTGAAAGTTTAAATACTTTAATTTCTTGCGTTTGATTTTTTCTACCCCAATTTTTGTACACAGTGGCTTTTAAATACGTCGGTTGGTATTTTTTATTTCCTAAATACGTCATATTAATAAGCCAATTTCCATTTTTCATATCATGTACAAAAAACTCTTCAGAAGAGTATCCTTTGGCTTTTTGATCTGCTATACGCTCACTGTTTTTAGACAATGAATGCTCATAAGTAAAGGCATTAAGGTTTGGGTCAACAAATTCAAAAGCAAATTCGGCTTCAGAGGTATTCCATTCAAAAACAACTCGTAGGTCGCTCTCTAAGTCTTCTTTATTACTTTTTGGTATGAATGTCTCTTTTATCTTTGCGATATCTTTCTTTTGGGAGTATAAAGAATGCATCTCATTATAAACCATCTGTTCGATTCCTTTTTCTTTAAGTTTATTTCCTCGTTGCAGGTATCGAAGATACATATCCCAACCCTCTTTATATTGTTTGTTTTTAGTGTATGCATTTGCCAAATCTCTAAATGATTGCGTGTAAGAAGCACGCAAATATGCTATTCTGTAATAAACTTCTATAGCTTGTTTTTTTTCACCAAAATGCTCATACGTATATGCCAAGGCTTTAAGAGCTTCGGGATTTTTATCAAATTCTTCTTGCATGTCCTTTAAGACTTTGAGAGCAAGTTTTTTATTCTTTTTCTCTTTTCTGAAAAAATCAGCAACATCAAGATAAAAACTAGGTGAACTTTTATAATTCGTGACCATACGCTGATACGTATTATATAGTTCTCTATCTGCAACGCTTTTAAAATTGTCTAAATACTTAGATCTTGATGTGGTATACTTGTATGGGAGTGCATCATATTTATATTTGGATCGATTCGTATAAGCCAGATCTTCTACCTCTCCCGTTTTTGAAGCACCTTTTGTTCTTACAACGATTACCCCGGCAGCACCGCGCATTCCGTATAAAGTAGTGGCTCCAACAGATCTAAGTATGGCAACAAAATCTACATCATACAGGTCAACATGAGGAGGATTATCATTAAAAATTATGCCATCAATATCATAAATAGGAGTTGTTTTACCAAAAATTGTTCCTGTGGGACGGATTCCTAAACTCGCATACCCGGCAAAAGCCAATTGATTTTGAATAGCCTCAGTTACATTTCTTGAACCTAACCAAAGATCCTTTCCCTCTATAATTTGGGCCCGATTTGAAAAACTTCGTTTATCGATTTTACCATAAGCTATCGAAACTTTTGGCCTTCTCCGCTTTTTTCTAATAAAATTCTTTTCATTTCCATTTCCCTGTACCAAAACTTCATCTAAATCGCTTACTTTTTTGGACATTTTAATATTTAAAAAATCTGTAACATCTTCTACCATTATCGCTACAGGTCTCATTCCGATAAATGAGTATTGAATGACATCTCTCTCACCTGCTTCAATAGAATAAAAACCTTTTCCATCTGTAACCACTTTCTGGTTTGCATCTTGCACATAAACATTAACATTTTTTAGCGGTATCTTATCATGAGTTACATAACCCGAAATCTCTTTTAAAGATGAAGATTGACTTAATACAATCATAATATTTCCAGCTGCTAAGAAGAAGAATAACACCTGCCTAATAAAAATGTTTTTGGATTTCATAAATGAAGAATTTATTAATTTAATGTTATTATTTAATTTACAATATCTACAACAATAACTTTATCATATTAACACTTAATACACGGGATTAACAATAGTTTAGCACAATAAGTTAATCTTATCTTACTTTTTTGACAAAAACTATCAAATCGCTAAGGATTAACAAGTTTAGAGTTAAACTTTAATAGCTCCATCTTATAATTTTGACGTTGCAGCCTGAACAATCTAATTTCTTGAGTTTGATTTATTTTCCCCCAGTTGTAATATATTGAAGCTTTTAGATAAGTAGGTTCGTATTTTTTATTTCCAAAATATTTTATATTCACATACCAATCGCCCTTTGTAAGGTTATAAAAATAGAACTCATTGCATGAATACCCTATCTCTTTTTCATCAATAATGCGGTATGGAGTCTTTTCCAAAGAGTGATCAAAAGTAAAAGATCTAGATTGTGGATCTACAAATTCAATTTCAAACTCAGCCTCAGAGGTGTTCCATTCAAAAACAATTCTAACATCACTTTTTGAGCAGGATAAATTTAAGCCTCTTATTTGTGAAGTGTCTTTAATAGAAGTTATATTCTTTTTTAGGGAATACAATAAACTCATTTCACTGTAAACAACTTTCTCTATTCCCTCTTCATAAACCAAATTACCATTCTGTAAATATCTTAAATACGTGTCCCAGGCTTTTTTGTATTGCTTACCAGTAGAGTATGCATTAGCCAAATCCCTGTAAGATTGTGCGTATGACGGCCGTAAACCAATTAGCTTGGTATACATTTTAATTGCTTTCTGGTGTTCACCTTGTTTTTGATAGGCATATGCTATAGTTTTTAATACCTCAGGGTCATTTACAAATAATTTACTGGCCTCAGAAAGTACTTTTAATGAAAGAGAATCATCTTTTTTTTCTTCTAAGAAATATTCAGAAAAATCAAGAAAAAAACTCGGGACGTCTTTATTTCTTATAGTAAGTTGATTATACTGTTCATATAATGTATGCTTGTTAGAAATAGTATCTAGTACATTAAAATAAACAGGCCTGAACTGTATTGATTTGTATTGATTCGTATATCCTTTTTCATCTTTCTTTCTATTCTTTGTTCCTTTTCCTGATATAACTTTGGTTCCTTTTGTTCTTACAACTATAACACCCCCCGAACCTCTCATACCATAATTAACAGTCCCTGCAACAGAACGAATAACATCAACTTTTGATATTTCAGAAACAGGTAAATTCGGAGGATCTTCATAAATAATACCATCAATATCCCAAACGGCTAAACTTTCTTCTGAATTAGATAAAGAAAGGTTAGGTACGATTCTAACTCTTTTTACTCCATTTCTGTCACGTTCTATACCTAGGTAACTTATAAGTCCACTTAAAGTTTCTATTAAGTCACTACCTTGTACTGTTAAAGCTTTTCCCTTTATAGATTTCACTTTACCATATGATCTACTTTTCCTATCTACCTTACCATAGGCTGTAAATATCGTATTATCTTCAATTTCCTCTTCCCGTTCTTTAGAATTTTTCTTGGTTTTGATTGTTACTTGCCCCAATTCATTAAGTTCCTTAACCATGCTTACATTAAGCGTACTGGTAATATCTTCGATAACGATCTCAATAGATTTCATCCCAGAATACGAAAATTGAATTACTTCTTTTGGCATAGCTTTTATTTCATAATACCCGTTTTCATTAGTAATAGTTCTTACCTCCTTATTTCTTACAGACACATTCACGTTTGCTAGCGGAACGTTAGTATTACTAACATATCCTGAAATCTCATTTAATTTTTCTTCAGATTGGCAATGCCCGTGAAAAAACCCAGAAAGCATTAAAAAACAAATCTGTAAAGGAATAACATACTTTTTTGAGAATCCCATCACCTTAGAAGAAGTAAAACTATAACCCATAATTGCTATATTATAACATAATTAATGATTTTGAAAAGATAAGGAAAGTTTGCATTTTTTCTAAATTCTTACCTAAATATGTGCGTCTCCACTTTGATATACAATTTTGCCAGGTATCATTGTAATAAGAAGACTTTCTCTGCTAAATCCAATTCTATTTCATTCTTCATTTAATTTTCATTTTACAGCTGTTTAATTAGAATAAATAGTAGTATTTTAGTCAAACGTTCTAAGTAGTTAATAAAAATACTATGCATGCATAGTATTTAAAATATAAATTGTAACTTTCAACAAATATTGACAATCACACCTATATGAGTTATACAGATAAAATGCTTCGTGACGGAGCCTTAAAAGGAAAAAACATAGTAGTTACCGGTGGTGGTAGCGGTTTAGGAAAATCGATGACTAAATATTTTCTGGAACTTGGAGCCAAAGTAGCAATAACTTCACGTAATCTAGAAAAACTACAAAATACAGCCAAAGAACTGGAAGATGAAACCGGAGGCACTTGTTTACCGGTACAATGTGATGTAAGAGAATTCGATCAAGTCGAAGCGATGAAAGAGAAAGTTCTAGAAGTATTTGGCACTGTAGATATTCTATTGAATAATGCAGCGGGAAATTTTATTTCCCCAACAGAGCGTTTATCTCACCGTGCCTTTGACATTATCATCGATATTGTACTTAAAGGTACCAAAAACTGCACCCTTGCCTTCGGAAAACACTGGATTGATACCAAATACAAAAACACTACGGTACTTAACATTGTTACTACCTATGCCTGGACAGGTTCTGCCTATGTAGTACCAAGTGCTACGGCAAAAGCCGGAGTTCTTGCCATGACCAGATCCTTGGCGGTTGAATGGGCAAAATACGGAATGCGTTTTAATGCCATTGCCCCTGGTCCTTTTCCGACCAAAGGAGCTTGGGATAGATTATTACCCGGTGATTTAAAGGATAAAATTGACATGAAAAAACAGGTTCCTTTGGGGCGTGTAGGGGATCATCAAGAGCTCGCTAATCTGGCGGCTTATTTGGTATCAGATTTCTCTGCCTATGTAAATGGAGAGGTGGTTACCCTAGATGGTGGTGAATGGCTTAAGGGTGCAGGCCAATTTAATATGCTAGAACAAATTCCCGAAGAAATGTGGGATCAATTGGAAGCAATGATTCGTTCAAAAAAAAATAAATAAGTAGTTATTAACAATAACCAAAGTTCATAAGACCATTCTCAAAGGGGGATGGTCTTTTTTATTGCCTCCTGTTAACATTTTTCATTTTTATAATATATAATAAATTGTATTTTTACCTGCTAAAATCCAAATCTCCCCTTATGGGTAAAATAATAGCAATTGCCAATCAAAAAGGTGGTGTAGGTAAAACGACTACCTCAGTAAATTTAGCAGCTTCTCTAGGCGTACTAGAGAAAAAAGTATTACTTATCGATGCAGATCCACAAGCAAATGCAACTTCTGGACTTGGGTTAGATGTAGATACTATTGAAAAAGGCACCTATCAGATTCTGGAGCACACCCTAAAGCCTAAGGATGCCATTATGGAAACCAGTTCTCCTAATGTGCATATTATTCCGGCACATATCGACTTAGTTGCTATAGAGATTGAGTTGGTAGATAAGGATGAACGAGAATACATGCTGAAAAAAGCAATTCAAGGACTTAAGTCACAATATGATTACATCCTTATAGATTGTGCGCCGTCTCTTGGATTACTAACGCTAAACGCATTAACAGCAGCAGATTCGGTTATGATCCCTATTCAATGCGAATATTTTGCCTTAGAAGGGTTAGGAAAGCTTTTGAATACGATAAAAAGTGTGCAAAAAGTGCATAACGAAAAACTTGATATTGAGGGATTGTTACTTACCATGTACGATTCTAGATTAAGATTATCAAACCAAGTGGTTGAAGAAGTGCAAAAACACTTCAACGAGATGGTGTTTAAAACAATCATTCAAAGAAATATACGTTTAAGTGAAGCACCTAGCTACGGTGAGAGTATAATAAATTATGATGCCGCTAGCAAAGGTGCCAGTAATTACTTAAGTTTGGCTCACGAAATAATTAAGAAAAATAGTTAAGGATTCATGGCGAAGGCGACAAAAAAACAAGCGTTGGGTAGAGGGCTTTCAGCATTGCTGAAGGATCCCGATAATGATATAAAGTCAGTTAATGATAAAAATGCTGATAAAGTAGTCGGTAATATTATAGAATTAGAACTAGAAAGTATCGATGTTAACCCATTTCAGCCGCGTACCAGTTTTAATGATGAAACGTTACGTGAACTTGCAACTTCTATAAAGGAAGTAGGTGTAATACAACCCATTACCGTTCGTAAACTTGATTTCAACACCTTTCAGCTGGTAAGTGGTGAACGCCGTTTTCGTGCTTCTAGATTAGCAGGTCTAAAGACCATTCCTGCTTATATACGAATTGCTAATGATCAGGAATCGTTGACCATGGCTTTGGTAGAAAACATACAACGACAAGATCTTGATCCTATCGAAATCGCTTTGTCCTACCAACGCCTTATTGATGAAATCAGTCTTACACAAGAGCAGTTAAGTGATCGTGTTGGAAAAAAGAGATCAACCATCGCTAATTATCTCAGATTGTTAAAATTAGATCCTATCGTGCAAACGGGTATGCGAGATGGATTTATCTCTATGGGACATGGTCGTGCCCTTATCAATATAGATGACCAACAGCAACAATTAGATATCTACGAAAAAATAATTGGTAAATCGCTATCTGTAAGAGATACCGAGAATTTAGTGCGATCTTTAAGCAACAAAACAGAAAAATCTACAGGAGTTTCTGTACCTGGCGCTTTTCCAAAACATATTGCAAAAGGAGTAAAAGATTTTTCTGAATATTTTGGCGCAAAAATTGATGTAAAAGTTTCCAGTAAAGGAAGTGGTAAACTAATTATCCCCTTTTCTTCTGAAGAAGATTTTAACCGTTTAAAGAAACTTATCAATAGTGAAAGTTAAATGCTGCTATATAATTATTACCCTACTTTTTTCTGTTCAAAGTATAATTGCTCAAGAGAATGAAGAGTTAAAAGTTACCACAGAAGAAGTTGCCGTAAAAAAGCAAAAGAGAAAGAAAGAAAAAAAGATTAGACCCTACGAGCCATTAGCTCCTGCCCGTGCTGCATTTTATTCTGCCGTACTTCCTGGATTAGGACAGGCATACACCAAAAAATATTGGAAAATACCCATTGTATATGCTGCAATAGGCGCTGGCGTATATTTTTATTTGGAGAATAATGGCAGATACAATGATTTAAGAGATGCCTATAAACGACGTTTAGCAGGTTTTACCGATGATGAATTCCCTCAATTTACAGAAGATCAATTAATCGATTTACAGGACCGTTTTCGTCGCGATCAAGAGTTATCTTTGTTGTTAACGGCTGCAGCCTACCTTTTAAATATCGTAGATGCCAATGTCACAGCCCATTTGCAGCAATATAATATCACAGAAGACCTCTCTTTAAAACCAAAAGTAAACTTCAATGAGTTTAATACCGGGCTTAATTATGGGGTTTCGTTCAATTATAGTTTTTGAAAAGAAAACATTGTACTTTTATAAACAATCAACCAAAACATGAAAATTGCACTACTAGGATATGGCAAAATGGGTAAAACTATAGAAAAAATTGCTATAGAAAGAGGCCATACCATTGTACTTAAAGTAGATAAAGACGACACCGACTATAACGTTTCTCAAGCAGATGTTGCTATAGATTTTAGTATTCCTACTGCCGCAGTAAATAATATCACCAATTGTTTTAACGCCAATGTTCCTATTGTTTCAGGTACCACAGGGTGGTTAGATCATTATGACACAATGGTACATTTATGTAAAGAAAAAAAAGGTGCCTTTATCTATGCTTCTAACTATAGCCTGGGTGTTAATCTGTTTTTTGAACTTAATAAGAAATTAGCAAAAATGATGAGTTCTGTAGAAGGTTATGACATTGCCATGGAAGAAATTCATCACACCGAAAAGCTGGATGCTCCTAGTGGCACTGCTATTACGCTTGCCGAAGGAATTATTGAAAACACTAATAAAAAAACCTGGAAACTAGATAAGGGTGATCATGAAACCATTGCGATTACTGCAAAAAGAATTGATCGTGTACCAGGAACACATACGGTCACTTACTCCTCAAAAGTAGACAATATAGAGATTGCGCATACTGCGCACAATCGTAGTGGCTTTGCATTGGGTGCCGTTATAGCTGCAGAATGGTTAAAAGAAAGAATTGGAGTTTTTACTATGAGAGATGTTTTAGGGTTATAAAAAGTGTAACGCTTTACAAATAAGAAGTACTTATACTACAAAATATATTAGAGATGATACTTACAGAATGGTTTATTTTTTTCCTGATACTACAGGTAATTCACTTTTTAGGAACATGGAAACTTTATGTAAAAGCAGGCAGAAAATCTTGGGAAGCCATTGTTCCTGTGTATAATGCAGTGATTTTAATGAAAATCATAAACCGACCATGGTGGTGGGTAATACTATTGTTTATCCCGGTTATTAACGTGATCATGTTACCGGTAATTTGGGTAGAGACCATTAGAAGTTTTGGAAGAAACTCTACTCAAGATACTGTTCTGGTACTTGTAACGCTGGGATTCTATATTTTTTATATAAACTACTTACAAGATGTATCGTATATAGAAAATCGCGATTTAAAACCTAAGACCGCTACGGGAGAATGGATCAGTTCTATCCTGTTTGCCGTCGTTGCAGCTACCATAGTGCATACGTATTTCATGCAACCCTATACGATCCCTACCGGATCTTTAGAAAGAACCTTATTGGTAGGCGATTTTTTGTTTGTAAGCAAATTTCATTATGGCGCTCGTACACCAATGACAGCAGTATCCTTCCCAATGGTACATGATACTATTCCATTGGTAAGAACAAAATCATACATGACCAAACCTCAATATCCCTATTTCAGGTTACCCGGCTTTCAAAAAATAAAACGTAATGACATTGTAGTGTTTAGCTGGCCTGTAGATACAGTAAGTAAATTTAGGGATCAATCTAATCTAGGGCACTATAAACCTATAGATAAAAAATCCAATTATGTAAAACGCTGTGTAGGGGTACCTGGTGACTCTTTATCTGTGGTTGATGGGTATGTTCATATTAATGGTAAAAAGAATCCTCTACCGGATCGGGCTCAATTACAGTTTTCATATAGTGGAATGTCAAAAGGAGAGGGTTTTAACAGGCAAAATTTATATAACAGATATAAAATTAAACCAGATCAACGAAGTTTTACACGATATAATAATGGAGCTTTTTCTATTGGCGCATTAACTAATGAAAATGCTAAAAAACTTAAAAATCATCATAATGTAGCAAGTTTAGAACGAAATATCATTCCAAAAGGACGAAGAGATCCTAATATCTTCCCAAATAATGGTAAAGTACATTGGAATTCAGACAATTTTGGAGCTATTTATATCCCTGAAGAAGGAAAAACGGTAAAAATGGATCTCAAAAGTTTTTCTTTATACAGAAGAATTATTGAAGTATATGAAGGATCCGAGCTTGGGATCAATAATAAACTTTCTGTAAATGGAACGCAGATATTGCTTAATGGAAAACCTATAGATAGTTATACCTTCAAACAAGATTATTATTGGATGATGGGTGATAATCGTCACGATAGTGAAGACAGCCGTGCCTGGGGATACGTACCTGCCAATCATATTGTAGGTAAACCGGTTTTTGTATGGTTTAGCTGGGACACCAACGCCAAAGGTTTGTTTAATAAAATACGCTGGGATCGTATGTTCACTACTGTTGGTGGCAGTGGTCAACCTGTTTCCTATTTCAAATATTTCTTAGTTATACTATTTGGATGGATTATTTACAACCAATACCGTAAAAGGAAGAAGTCGAAGTAATGAAAAAGACAAATAAGATACTAATTGCGGTATCTATATTTCTAGTTTCACTATGCCTGTTCATTGCTTATGGAACTAATGTACTAAGGTTTTATCAGAATGGTAGTTTGGCAAATGAGCCTACACTACCTATCGGAAGCAGAATGTTAGTTTCTTCTTTAATTAAACCCAAGAAGTTAGATTTTGTAATCTATACGTATGGCGACTCCCTATTCGGAAAAGGAAAAAGAATTCATCGGTTAGTAGGAACCCCAGGTGACACCATTGTAATAAAAAAAGGAGTGGTCTTTGTAAACGGAAATAACATTGATGCTAAACTTATTTTAGCCCATGGCTATTCAATTCCATCCGAAACTGCAATAAAAATTAGAGAACAATTAATACCTATCACCTATGATGGACTACCTTATTATGAAAGTACCAATGATACGGTCATGGTGTTTATGTCTCAAAATATTGCTACTAAAAATAAACTAGAAAATTTTCGATTATCTCAATCGATCAACGATTACGATCATAAAATCTTTTCCACATATAATCAAAAATGGAATATACATCATTTTGGACCTCTAATTCTGAAAAAAAAAGAATATTTTGTACTGGGTGATAATAGAGATAATTCTGAAGATTCGCGATATATTGGCGTCATTAATAAATCTCAATTAATTGGTAAAGCTGTTAGCTTCTAAAATGAAAGAAATACTAGTTCATCCCATGTATTTTGGATCTGTAGCACAATATGTAGCTATAGCGCAATCTGAGGACATTGTTTTTGAAAACGAAGACAACTATCAAAAACAGACCTATCGCAATCGCACCTATATTTATGGTGCCAACGGCAGGTTATTGCTTACTATCCCAATAAAGCATACTGGTAAAAAGGGAAGACAGCTGTACAAAGATGTTCGTATTGAAAATGATTTTGAATGGCAAACCCTACACTGGAGATCATTGGAAACTGCCTATAGAACCTCTCCTTTTTTTGAATATTATGAAGATGAACTTGTACATTTATTTGAAAAAAAGAGAGAATTCCTACTAGACTTCAATTATGAATGTATGCAAGCTATCAATGATTGTCTTCAATTGGATCTATCTTTTTCTAAAACTGAAGAGTTTATCAAAGAACCAGAAGATGCAATTGACCTAAGAGCGTTAATCAATGCTAAAAAGGAAAAAAAACATGATCTGGAATCTTATACCCAGGTATTTACAGAAAAACATGGTTTTATTCCCAATCTTTCTATTCTTGATTTATTATTCAATGAAGGCACCAATGCATTAACCTATCTCGAGAATCAATCAATTTTCTAATGATTCGACCTAGTATTCATTATGGGCTTCATCTTATAATTCCATTACTAATTGCTTTTATCTTCTTTCCGAAGCAATGGAAAAAAGTATACCTTATTTTTCTGGCAGCAATGGTTATTGATTTAGATCATCTTTTGGCACATCCCATTTTTGATCCTAATCGTTGCAGTATTGGCTTCCATCCATTTCATAGCTATTTTGCAATTGGCGGGTATATTATACTGCTCTTTATTCCAAAAGTTAGAATTGTTGCCCTAGCGTTATTATGGCATATTATTACAGATCAATTAGACTGCTGGATGATGTAAAAATTACTCATTTACAAAATATTGATTACATTTATTACAAAACCAGTGCCTATACATTTAATCTTAACCCCATTATATTATGAATAAATTTATACTTCTAATTATACTACTCACCCTAATTTCTTGCGGAAAACAATCCAAAAACAATACAGATCAACAGGCAGGAAAACACGATTCTATCCCAGTAGTACCCATACAAAAACACTATCCTATACCTTTAGATTCACAATTTGTAAGTAAGCTTTCTAAAAAAGAGATTGTATCAATTTTTACAAGAAGAAAACAAAATCAGTTAGGTATTTCAAATACCATTTATCAAGTATATTCTTATAAGGATGAATCCGGAGAAAATTATCTGGTATTAACCGATCACATTAAAGAAATAAATGAAAAAAAAGATACCCTATACGATAACGTATACGCATTAAATTTAACCAACAAAAACAACCAATTAAAAAAGAAATCTACTGTAAAAGGTGAAATAGATATGGATTGGGAAACATCTATTGGTTTTTGGAATAAATACTCAGAATTATCCGATCTGAATAATGACGGTGTGGTAGATCCCATATTAGTCTATGGTGCCACAGGCCAGAACATGTATGCAGACAGCCGAATAAAAATCATGGTATATTATCAAGGAAAAAGAGTGTCAATAAAACACCAGAATAGTGAAATTGATGATGGAAGGCTTACCAAAATCAATAAAAAGTTTTATTACTTACCCATATCAATACAAGAAGCCGTAAAAGAAAAAATGAAGTTAATGACAGAAAACAGACATGCTCTTTTTTCAAAGGATTGGGAAAATAAAATGAAAAACAAAGCTGCCCGTTTGGAAGATTAATACTCCTATTGAATATAATTATACTGCTTGAGATTGATTGTTGGGCAATGCTATTTTGAATTAATAACTCAAAATCCCGGACGAAAATTATAAGTTTATAGCCGTACTCTTGAAAATATTGGATAATGATCTGATAGTTCTAAATCAAAGTTTTTAAACGCTAAAACTTCAAAATCTTCAGGCACCAAAATAAAATCTATTCGCAACGGAAACAAATCAAATTCGAATGTTTTACCAAACCCGCTTCCTGCTTCTTTAAATGCATCCTGTAACCCCTCTGATTTGATCTTATTGTATACATAAGAATATGCAGTATTATTAAAATCACCCATAACAACGTTTTTATAAGGAGAGGTATGCATATGTTTTATTAACATTTCAGCTTGTCCCTGCTGTTTTTCAAACGAAACCTGTATTCTTTTAAGTAATTTTTGTGAATCTTCATCGGCCAGACCATTTGTGATAGCACCGATTTTATGGGATTGTAAGTGTGCATTATATACCCGAATGGTATCCTTTTTTACAACAATATCTGAAAAAATAATATTATTTGCAGTCTTTTTAAATCCAAAGGAGCCCTTATTGATAATCGGATATTTTGAAAAGATTACTAATGCTAATTCTCCATTGTCATTATTAAAATCTTCAAATTTATAGGGATACTGACTAAAATCTAATCCAGGTTTAGTATGGTATTCCTGAGCACAAAAAATATCAACTCCTTCTTCCTTTACAAATTCTGAAATGTCTTTCGGGATTGATTTTGACGCTATCCAACCATAACGATTAAAACTACGAACATTATAACTTAATAATGTTAAAGCATCCTCACTTTCAGATGATTTACCGCCTAATTTATACAATGACGAAACATGAGAAAATCCCAAAATCAATACCACCAGCGAAAGAATTAATCTTTTATTCAATAAAATGATCCAGTAAACAAGAAAAATAAGATTAATGACTATAAACACAGGAACCGTTAAGCTTAGAACCGATAACAAAGGAAAAGTTTTGGGCGAAACATAAGGCAACAAATAGGATAACAATAGTGCAAAAGCGACTATAGAATTTATCAAAAAGATAATCTTATTAATCAATTTACCCATACTGTTGTCTATTCCTTACCCGCTTTAAACAAGAAGTCCTTTTCTTCTTTAGTTAAGCTATCATATCCGCTCTTACTAATTTTATCAAGAATAGCATCTATTTCTTCTTGATTAGGTGTTTTGTTATATTTTTTATTTGTCGAAGTAGTCGTTTTCCTGGCAGGTTTTGTATAAGTTTTGGATTTATGTACGGTTTTTAATGGGCTTTTTTTTCTGGGCTTAAATACATTTACAAAACTATCCACTAATTTTTCGAACCATGCTCCAATATCACTTCCTTTTTTAAGCTGAATGGCGTAAAAATATCCAAAAATCGCACCACCCATATGAGCAATCAGTCCACCAGCATTGCCCGAAGTAGGAATCTGTATCAAATCAGATAGTACTACAAATAAGCCTATCTGCCATAACTTAACATTAAAGAAAATAATACGCACCTCGGCATTTGGAGTATATGCAGCGATAAAGATCATAATTGCTCGAACTGCTGCTGAAGCACCAATTAAGTATGCCAGGGATCCAGATAACACCGGAAAAACATTATATGACAAAACAAACAACAATCCACCGCAAATAGCACCCAGTAAATAAATAGTAAGAAACCGTTTTTCGGTAAATAAATTTAACACATACGGACCAAACCAATATAACACCAGCATGTTCCAGAAGATGTGCCAGAAATCAAAATGCAAAAAACTGTAGGTAAGTACACTCCAAAACTGTAAAAGCAATGATCCCAGATCAACTGGCAATACAAACCAACTCATCAAAACACCTGGACTAGATTTAAAAATCCAGGATCCTAGTGTTGCAAATAAAAATAATGCTGCATTAATTACTATAAGCTTAATAATAATACTAGCTGTTTTAAACTGATATGTAAGATTATTGGTTGCCATGTTAATACCAACGATGCTGATTAAACGAATTCTTTTTCCAGTACCACATTGTTATAAAACCGATTACTGCTCCACCAATATGGGCCCAATGTGCAACATTAGAAGGTCCCAAAATTGCCTGCCCTGTAACACCGCTATATAAATCTAATAAGAAATATCCTCCTATTAAATATTTTGCTTTGATAGGAATCGGAATAAACATGATATATAAAGGAAGATTAGGAAACAAAACTGCAAAAGCTGCCAAAATACCAAAAATAGCTCCAGATGCTCCGACCATTGGGCCTATATAAGCCTTAACAGTATTTTGCATAATCTCTGGATAATTAAGGTATTGTCGTGAATTATAACTATTAATTAAAAAATTTGATACTTCCGAATCTGAAAAACCTTGTCCTACTAATTCTTGATACCCAGGATTAAACTGAAAATAGGTGAATAAAATCTGAAAACCAACTGCTCCCAAACCTGAAAAGAAATAGATAAATAGAAACTTATTTTTACCTATTGACATCTCTAGATGGCTACCAAACATATATAAGGCAAACATATTAAAAAAGATATGCCCCATACCACCATGCATAAACATATGCGTAATAATTTGCCATATCCCAAAATTTTCATTCTTAGGAAACCATAATGCAAACCATTCAAAAGCTTTATCACCTAGTGATGTTGATCCTATAAAGAAAATAACATTGATGATTAATAAGATCTTAACTGTTTCTGTAATTCTCCCCATGTATACTTTTAAAATTTCTTATCGATCTCATCTACTGTTAACGTGATGAAAGTCGGCTTATTATCTGGTGTTACGGTAGGTTCTGTGCAGGCAAAAAGACTATTGGCCATATAGTGTTGTTGTTCTGTGGCCAGTTCTACTCCGGTTCGTATTGCTACACTCTTGGCAATAGATTTCGCCAAAAGATCTGTTTGTGAGAAACCGGTATCCGGCACTTCATTCTCGAGATCACTAAGCAATTGCTCTAATAATGTTGAAACCTCTTTCTCTACCACTACCGAAGGTATTCCTGTAATTTCTATCTCTCCAATATTTTGATCTCCAAATACGAATCCTGTGTTTTGAAGTTGCTCTTTTACGGTATCCAATAAAGCAAGTTCTTTTTTGGAGAAAGAAAGCTTTAACGGAAACAATAGCTGCTGACTCACGGCACTTGCCATGGTAATACCACGCAACAATTCTTCGTACAAGATTCTTTGATGTGCTCTATGCTGATTAATAATTACCATTCCACTTTTGATGGTAGTTACTATATATTTTCTCTTTAGTTGATAGGTAGTATGATGCCCAATTTTTTTATCATCAGACTCAAACAAAGAACCTGTAACTTCTTCACTTTCAAACTCTACTGTAGAAAACTTACTATCACCGCGTTTAGGGGCTTCCATTTCAGATTCTAATCCTACATATAGATTTTCCCAATTCCATGCAGATTCTTTTTTATATGATGAAGTATACCCCTTACCCGAAACCGAACCAGTTGTTCCTTCCTTAAACGGGTTAAAACTTTGATCTACCTCTATTGTAGGAGCTTGAGCTTGCTTACTTTTATAATCATAAGGTGTATCCATAGAAGCATCTCGGTTAAAATCCAAAACCGGTGCTACATTAAACTGCCCAAGGCTATGCTTTATAGTAGAACGCAATATTGCATACAGGGCATGCTCATCTTCAAATTTAATTTCAGTTTTGGTAGGATGAATATTGATATCTACGGACTTGGGATCTACTTGCAGATAAATAAAATAACTAGGAAACGCTTTATCTTTCAATAATCCTTCAAAAGAAGCATTGACAGCGTGGTTTAAATACGGGCTTTTTATAAATCTATTATTTACAAAGAAAAATTGTTCTCCCCGTGTTCTTTTTGAATACTCAGGTTTCCCCACAAAACCATGTACAGTTACTAAATCTGTTTCTTCCTTAATTGGCACCAACTTTTCGTTAGTTTTTCCACCAAAAATATTGACAATACGTTGCCGATCATTAGAAATAGGTAGATTAAAAACCTCACTTCCATTATGATACATATCGAACTTTATGGTAGGATGCGCCATAGCTACCCGGTGAAATTCGTCAATAATATGGCGTAATTCCACAGCATTGGATTTCAAAAAATTGCGACGCGCAGGAATATTATAAAATAAATTCTTAACAGAAATGGAAGTACCTTTGGGAGTTACACAAACCTCTTGTGAAATCACTGTACTACCTTCGATTTTAATTTCAGTTCCTACTTCATCAACTTCTTGTTTGGTTTTTAACTCAACATGAGCGATAGCAGCAATAGAGGCCAGAGCTTCTCCTCTAAAACCTTTGGTATTAAGTTCAAAAAGATCTTCTGCACTTTTTATTTTTGAAGTAGCATGGCGTTCAAAACTTAGTCTGGCATCGGTAACACTCATACCCACACCATCATCAATTACCTGAATAAGTGTTTTACCCGCCTCCTTAATTATCAATTTAATGGTTGTTGCCCGTGCATCGATAGCGTTTTCTAACAACTCCTTTACTACTGAAGCAGGTCTTTGAACAACCTCTCCGGCAGCAATTTGGTTAGCGACATGATCTGGTAAAAGTTGTATAATATCAGACATCAAGAACGGGTAAAGAATATGGATAAATCAAAATCTATGAGATATAAAAAAATAAAAAGAAGTACTAAAAAGATCCACAAAATCCTCATATTCACATTTCTATCCGATCTTTGTTTTAAATCATCCCAGGCATTATTAAATTTGTTTTTAAGGCCACTATTTTTCCCTACAGTCGTACGAAATTTATCAAACTTATGTTCCATTTGATAAGGATTTCCTTCTCCATTATCATCCCAATAACGAGGTGAATAACTAAACTTTTTATTTTTTCTTGTTTTGAAAATTCCCATAATTAACCCAAAGGTACTTAAAAATGTAGTGCAATCTAAAGCTTTTAGCATTACAATAACATGAAAATATGAACAGTGCTTTCTACCTTTTGGATTTTTAGGTTAGTAAATCTATGGTTTATAAAACTTAGCATCTTTGCGCAATTGCGCCATTTTTATTGCAGCAATTGCCGCTTCTGTTCCTTTATTACCATGTTTGCCTCCAGAACGAGCTATTGATTGTTGCATGGTATTATCTGTAAGTACACAGAAAATAACAGGGATATCATTCTGGATATTTAAATCTTTAATCCCTTGCGTTACACCTTCGCACACAAAATCAAAATGTTTGGTTTCACCTTGTATTACACAACCTATAACAATAACTGCATCAAGCATATCAAAAGACTCTAGCATCTTTTTGCATCCGTATATCAGTTCAAAACTACCAGGAACATTCCATCGAACAATATTTTCTTTAATCGCACCACAATCAATCAATGTATCAAATGCTCCTTGAAACAGTCCTTGGGTAATAGTTTCATTCCATTCTGAAACAACAATCCCAAACCGAAAATTCTTCGCATCTGGGATCGTGGTTTTATCGTATTGTGATAAATTTTTATTCTCTGTTGCCATGTGAGTTTAAAGTTTTTTGTTTTAGGTTTAAAGTTTCTCTCCTAAAAAAACTTGAAACTTATAACTACAAACTATTTTTGCATTGCCTGTGCTTTACCTAGATGCACATCTACCTGATTCGCTTCTACACTTTTAGGAAATTCTTCTTTGATACGCTCTAAATAAGGAATAGCTTTTTCGGGTTTGTTTAAAGATAAAGACGTTATTGCTGCTTTCAATAAAAACTTAGGTGTGGTAAAGTCATTAGTCTTTGAGCTTGCTGCTTTTTCATAATACCCTAGCGCTTCTTCAATCTGATTTAATTGCGAAAATGCATCACCGATACCCCCAAGTGCCAAAGGACCTAGCATTTGATCATCACTCTTAAAATCATCAAGATAGGTAATTGCTTCCTGATATTTCTTCATATTAAGATAAGAGAAACCGGCATAATAATTTGCCAAATTAGCCGCCTCGGTACTACCATAGTTATCAATAATCTCTAAAAATCCATATTTCCCTTCACCTCCCTTAAGTGCAAGAGTATACAAAGAGTCACGGACAGTAGAATTTCCATTAACAGCATTGTCAAAATATTGCTGAGCTTGAAACATTTCATTTGCTGCTTCTTGTTCTTTTGGTTCCTGAATGAATTTATGGAATCCTAGATATCCTAATACTACAATTGCGATCAATCCAACCGCACCAAGTATATATTTTTGATTGGCCGCAACCCATTCTTCGGTTCTGGAAGCTCCCTCGTCCAAGGTATTAAATACCTCTGCTGTTGTTGAACTGTCTTCTATTTGTTCGACTTCTTCAGCTTTATTTTTTGGTTTGTATCCTCGTTTCTTGTAAGTTGCCATAAATTTTCTTTAATGAAGGGCAAAAATAAAATATTTATTCATAATTAAAAGCACAACTATTTATTATTTTTCAATAATTTGCACAGATTAATTACGAATTTTATTAAAGTTACGACTCCTTGATCATCAGTATTTTATGATTTTAAAATCGCTCTCGTTAATCAATTATAAAAATTTTGAATCCATCAATTTTGAATTTGATGATAAGATAAATTGCCTGGTGGGAAACAATGGGGTGGGAAAAACGAACATTCTTGATGCTATTTATCATTTATCCTTCGGAAAAAGTTATTTCAACCCAATAACAGGTCAAAACATAAGACACAATACCGATTTTTTTGTCATTGATGGACGCTATGAAAAAAATGATCGAGACGAAAAAGTAGTTATTAGTGCCAAAAAAGGGCAAAAAAAAGTGATCAAACGTAATGGAAAAGCTTATGATACTTTTAGCGAACATATAGGTTTTTTGCCACTGGTTATCATTTCGCCGGCAGATAGAGATCTGATTACCGAAGGAAGTGATACACGGCGTAAGTTTATAGATGGTGTAATTTCTCAAAGTGACCAAAACTACCTTACCACGCTATTAAAATACTCTAAACTGGTTTCACAACGCAATGCATTACTTAAATATTTTGCCGTTAATAACACTTTTGATCCCACTCAACTCGAAATATATAATCAGCAACTGCATGAAAATGGTAGTGTGATTTATAAAAAAAGAGCAGATTTTCTGGATACATTTATCCCGATATTTATAAGCAGGTATCAAACCATTAGCTCTGGTGAAGAAAAAGTTTCTCTTGGCTACCAAAGTAAATTGTCAGAAACGGGGTTGTTAACGCTTCTAGAACAGCATCTTGCAAAAGACAGGATGCTGCAGTATACAAGTGTAGGCGTTCATAAAGACGATTTATCATTTGAGATTGAAGGATTTCCTATTAAAAAATTTGGTAGCCAAGGGCAGCAAAAGTCTTTTTTAATCGCCCTAAAATTAGCACAGTTCGATTTTATAAAGAAACAAAGTAAAGTAAACCCAATACTTTTGCTTGATGATATTTTTGACAAATTGGACGAAAAACGTGTAGAGCACATCATAAAACTAGTGGATGATCAAAACTTTGGTCAACTTTTTATAAGTGATACTCATGCGGATCGAACAGAAGAAGTAGTAAAAAAGATATCACAGTCCTATAAAATCATTAAATTAGGATTTAGGTATGAGAGGTGAGTTGGTGAGACGTTGACCAAATGATTAGAGTTAAATATAAGGCTAAAAATTTCATCCAAATCCCTATTTTAGTTTCTCTCCCTTTGGGAGAGATGTCCAAAGGACAGAGAGGGCATATAAAACGTAAAAAATATGAAAGAAATTAAATTCTACATTTTGATTGTTCTTTTTATTTCTTGCAGTAAACCTAACCCAGAAAGCTATAAGCAATATATCAGTGGGTATTGGGAAATAGAACGGGTAGTTTTGCCTGATGGAACACAAAAGAAGTACAATTTTAATCAAAGTATTGATTTTTTTGAAGTTAAAGATTCGATAGGTATTCGCAAAAAAGTACAACCAAAGCTAGACGGAAGCTTTATTGCAAATAAGGATAGTGAAATATTTATTTTAAAAATAGAATATGACAGCTTAAGAATGTATTATAAAACTTCGATCGCTTCATGGAAAGAAACAGTAGTTTTTGCAAAACAAAACCAAATTGTAATCAAAAATGAGTCTGGAAATACGTACTTTTATAAACCTTACAAAAAAATATCATTATAATGGCAAAACGTCATCAAGAACATCAACGTTTAAGTGAAGTTTTAAAAGACTTTGTTACAGACAATAAGCTACAAGGCGGATTGGACAAAGTTGCCGTTCGTGATGTTTGGGAAGCAGTAATGGGTTCAGCTATTACCAAATACACACAAAATATTAAATTAGAACGAAATACTTTGTTTGTACAGCTTTCTTCGTCAGTTTTACGAGAAGAATTAAGCTACGGTAAGCAAAAGATAATTACTAATCTTAATGAAAGATTAGGAAGAGACCTTATAAAAAAACTAGTGCTGAGATAGCTCCTTATTGAATATCAATATTCATACAAAACTTGACTAAAGTAATACATCCGGCTACTTCTGTAACCAAACAAACTTCATTTGAGGTACTTGCATCAAATTGAAAAGTGAACCTATTATCACCCCCTGCTCCGCCATCACTTTCAATTACTTCTCCGTTAACTGTCCATTCATAAATAATATCATTCATACCCAGAAAATCACCACTAAAATCGTATGTATTTGTATTCCCTTGTTGTTCTGCGATAAAAAATGGTTCGGGGCAAATTATGATCTCCTGACAAAATTCTGTTCCATTAGGACATAACGGTGTTTCGGTACTTATACATACATTATGAATCCCTGGTGTAAATTGAAAAGCAAGTATATTATCGCCATTGGCTCCGCCATCATTATCTTCAATAATCTGATCATCTACAATCCAGCTGTAGGTTGTTTCATTTATTCCGGCAAAATCGGCTACAAAATTATAAGAAAACGTTTCTGGTTCTCGTTCGAATTCGAATCGAAGATCCGGGCATACGGTTGCTACCACAATCTCTTTACATACTTTTTTACCTTGTGGACAATCTGGAGTTACTACTTTGATACAAATTTCATAAGTTTCCGGGGAAGTAAATTCTCTTATAAATGGGTTTCCATCTATAACTACATCTGCTATAACTTCTCCATTGATCTTAAAAGATACTTCATATCCTTCTCTTATTTCAAAATTTGGAATGATTTGATACCTGGTATTAGATAATTGTTCTATATCAAATCTAATATTGGGGCAACCCACACAATTATTTATGATATCATAAAACTCATAATAGGTTGACAATGAAACTGCTTCAAAATCAGGAGCCACAAGAACACGTATCGGAAATTTGAAATCCGGTTGATAATTATCTCTCTGATCTATTATAAAAGGATCAAAGGACTCCTCATTTTCGAGAATAGTTTCTACTTTTTGATCATCAAGTAAGGTAATAGGATATTCAAACATATAACATTGTCTGAATAAAGTATTGAAATCATCTCTAAAAGTATTTAATTGACATTCTTTTAGTACATCATAAAATGCATCTTCATTTTCGATTGTGATAGCAGTTGTACTTTCTCTCAATACAACCTCTATCGGAAATTGAATTCCTTCTATATTAAAATTATTCCTCTGGCTGGCAATCACATTTACTAATCCCAAAAAGCTATTCACTCGTATCGTAGAATCTGTATTATACCCTAATACTATGGGATACACAAAACTAAAACATAAATCGCGTTCTACCACGATATCCCCTTTGGCCTTTACATGATTAAGAAAAGTAACTAGCGTAACTGTAGAGGTAATCTTGCCATCTGTTTCTTCAGGAAAGAAAGAATCATCATTTACACAAGAATTAAATAGTAATAGTAGTACTACTATACATCTTTTACTATATGTTATAAGCTTCTTCAATGTAAATTTGTTTATATATCTATAACGCTTATATAAGGTATGTACCCTACCCCATAATTTTTGCAAGCTAATAGCAATCAATGTATAAAAATTAAATCAGAATCAAAAAAGTGTATCTTATTGTAACCAAAAATCCCCAGAAGCATATGGCTAAGCTTCTGGGGAAATAACCTAATTAATCTAACCTAAACAAACTTAATTATTATGTTGTAATCAATTCTATTTTGGGGGTTACTCTGGAATCACAATTTCTTTGCAGAGTTTTACTCCATTGGGGCATTCTGGAGTTTCGATCAGCAAACAAATCTCATAGGTTCCTGGGTTAAATTGGTAATAGAAAGGATCTTTCAGACCCTTGCTACTTCCTACATATTCTTCATTAATAAACCATTCTGACGATACATCTTCTACACCTTCAAAATTTCCTGGGTAGAAATAATATGCTGGGTTATCACCGTCTTGTTCTAGTTCGAATGATAATTCTGGACAGGAAATGATAGGTTCACCTACTTGAAGGAGTTTACACGATTTTACGCCCTCTGGACATGAATTGGTTTTAACAACAAGACAAATTAAATATTGTCCTCGCTCCAATTGCGTATAGAACGGGTTGTTATGAGGGAACTCTCCGCTTTTTCCTAAAAAAGTATCATTTGCATACCACTCTAATGTTGTATCTGACTCGTCTATTCCTTCAAATGCACGTGGAAAAAAGTTGTATCCAAAATCACTTCCTTCTTGTGCAATTTCAAAGGATATTTCAGGGCAATCACCTTTTACTTTTATTTCTTTACAGTATTTTACTCCCTCTGGGCATTCTGGTGTAATCACCTGAATACATACTTTGTATACTCCAGGTTCGAATTGATATCTTAATACTCTGTTCCCTCCTTGGGGATCTGTTGCATTTTCGATACGATCATCGTTTACAAACCAGTTTATTTCAGTTACTTCGTCTGTACCCTCGATTATGGATTCAAAAATATAGGTATTCACACTTCCTGCTTCCATTTCTTTCTCGAAAGCCACTTCTGGACACGCACGATTTGGCTCCTCAACAACAATCTCTTTACAGTAAGAAGATCCTTCTGGACAATCTGGTGTTTCAGCCTTAATACATATCTCATAAGTGCCCGGTTCTTTGAAATTATAGATGAAATAATTACGCTCATCGGGGCTAGAATCTTCAACTAATTCGCCATTTACAAACCAACCATAAGATAATGAATCGATTTCTTCAAAATCTGCAAAGAACTTATAACTATATGGTTCTTCATATTGTTCTTTTCTAAAGAATAGATCAGGACAAGGATTGTTTTCGTCTACTGTAACGTCTATGTCCACGCATGCTTCTCTTACCAAATCGCCTTTAATCAATTTAACACAAATAGTATGCTCGCCTGATTCAAATAGGTAGTCCAAAACCTGATTGATAATATCATTTTGATTTTCACCATCTATAACATTTCCATCTACTGTCCAAATCAATTGCGCATCTTCCATCCCACTAGTTTTAGCTTCAAAACTATATACTGCGCTACCTTCTTTATTGTCTACTACAATTTCAACTTCAGGATCGTTCTCTAACTCTTCATTTAATTCGCAAGAAGTAAATCCGAGCACAAGTACCAAAGTGGATATAAACCAAATACTAAGTTTTTTCATCATGTTTTATTTTAGGGTTATTCTTTTTTAAAAACTTTTTCTAGAGCGCTCTTAACTGAAACGACTCAAAAAAAAATTACCCTACCCCCCCCTATCTTTATTTAATTTTTGATAGGACGAAAAAAAAATCTAGATTTGAGCATATATTTTTGTACCCCTAATGTCTGAAAACAATAATTCTACATGCAATGAAAAAGCATTTGATCAATTTTTCAAAAGTCACTCTAAACTTTTGAGAAATTACCTCTATTACAAATTTGGAGACCTTGATCAGGCCGAAGATATTGTTCAGGATGCATTTATTAAATTATGGAGTAATTGTGCCAAGGTACCCCTTGACAAAGCCAAAAGTTATGTGTATACCATAGCTACCAACCTTGGAATTAGTATCACTCGTCATCAAAAAGTAAAATTTAAGTATCAGGATTATGTCATACAACGTAATACTGATGTAAATAACGAATCTCCCGAATTTATAGCTCTTGAAAAGGAGTATATGGAGAAATTAAAGAATGCTATTGCAGCATTACCAGAACGACAACGAGAAGTTTTTCTTTTAAGTAGAATAGACAAAAAAACCTATAAAGAAATTGCCGAGCTATCAAATGTTTCGGTAAAAGCCATAGAAAAATTGATGCATAAAGCGCTAGTTACATTAAGAAAGAAAATTGGGAATATTTAGATTAGAAGTCAATACAATTTAGTAAACGCGGTCCAAAAATGTATTTTTTGGGATTTGAAATTTGTAAATTGTTTTTTTAATAAAAGGGGTAGGGTAATTAAACAATTGAACGTTCACTTTATATAGATCTTGATTATGCTAAACGATAAAAAAGACGACATATTCTTATCCAGGTGGGTTAACGGAGAGCTTTCTAAGGAAGAACTTAGTGAGTTTCAATCCCATCCAGAATACCAGCATTATGTAAAAATAATGGCTGGTGCAGATGCTTTGGATCTAAAGAACTACGATATTGAAAAAGAATTATCCAAACTAAAATCAAAACGTAGAGATAACAAATCTGGAAGTATTATAAAATTATGGCCGTATTTTGCCGCTGCGGCCTCGATCGCTATTATTCTTGGATTATTTTTGTTTACTCCTAACAAATCGTTTAGCACCCATTATGGAGAAAAGTTAATAGTCATACTACCCGATGGTTCAGAAATGACTTTGAATGCCAAATCTGTTGCTAGTTTCAATAAAGATGATTGGGATAAAAACCGAGCTGTAAAACTAGAAGGTGAGGCTTTCTTTAAAGTAAAAAAGGGAAGTAAATTTACGGTAATTACCGATAACGGAAAGGTTTCAGTACTCGGAACTCAATTTAATGTACACTCCCAAAGTTATTTATTTGAGGTAAACTGCTTTGAAGGCAAAGTGAGCGTGATAAACAATGAAAACAAAGAAATACTTACGGCTGGAAATGCATATAGAAATCTGGGTAAAACTTCAGAAAAATGGACTTTTAGTACATCTACGCCTTCCTGGCTAACCAATACAAGTTCGTTTAGGAGCATCCCTATACGGTATGTATTTAAAGAACTCGAAGAACAATATAATATACAAATCAAAGAAGAAGGATTAAATCTGGGATATAAATACACTGGAACCTTCCCAAATGACAACATACAAGTCGCTCTTAAAACGGTTTTTAGTACCTTAGGCATTGAGTATAGCCTATCAGAAGATGGTAAGACTGTCGTACTAGAAAAATAATAGCATGATAAGACTGTTATGTGCATGTATTTTTTTATGGAGCATATCTGTTTCTTCGCAAGAAGAAACAAGAATCATTGTGCTAGAAAACATGCCTTTGTCTGAAGCTATTTTGGCCATAGAACAGCGCTATGATGTGAAATTCTCTTACATCGATTCTTTGTTAGACAATAAGAAGGTTTCTATTACCATAGATCCAAAAATTCTTTTAGAAGAGCTTATCAAAGAACTACAACAAAAATCATCTTTAAAATTTAAAATAACCGGAAACAACTTTGTAACCATCAGTGCTTTTAATAAGAAAGATCGCGTGTTTGTTTGTGGATATATTCTGGATGAAAAACAAAAGCCTCTCAAGGATATTGGGATTTTTTTTAAATCCTCAAGAACAAATATCAAAACGGATAATAAAGGTTACTTTGAACGTCAAGATGTTCCTTACAACTCTGTGATTTTAATTAGCGCCCCAGGGTTTAGACAAAGCGTTCTGAATTCAGAATCATTTTTGAGTGGAGAATGCATTAAAATATCACTACTACATCTTCAGGAAGAAGTATTAGATGAAGTTGTTATTCAGGAATATCTCGCAAAAGGAATCACCCAGAACAAAAAAATAATTAACATCAATCTTAAAGATGTAGAGGTACTTCCCGGAAGAACAGAACCTGATATCTTACAAAGCGTACAACTGACACCAGGAGTCAATAACCCCTACGAAACAGCTTCAGGATTATTTGTAAGAGGAAGTACTCCGCACCAAAATCTGGTTTTATGGAATGGCATAAAAACCTATCAACAAGGACATTTTTTTGGGATGCTTTCTGCTTTTAATCCCTATGTAGCAAAAGAAGTAAATTTCTTCAAAAGTGGGGTTAGTGCAAGGTATGGTGATAGAATTGCTGGTGTGGTAGATATCACATCAGAAAATCAGGTCGCCGATTATTTTACGGGAGGCGCAGGTTTTAATATGATTAATGCCGATGTTGTAGCACATGTTCCGATTATTAAAGACAAATTATCACTTCAGGTATCGGGAAGAAGATCGTTTACCGATGTCTTAGAAACTTTTACGTATAAACAATTTTCTGATCGTGTTTTTCAGAACACTAAAATCACAGACACAATAGCGCTTAATAATGAAAAGAATGATTTCTTTTATATGGATTACAATGCAAATTTAATCTTTCAGCCGTCGCCAAGTCAAAAAATAGAAATTAACACGATATATAGCAAAAATGACTTGGATTTTAGAAAAACCGACGAAATAGAATCATTTAGCGATGACCTTGTTACAGAAAATGAGGGATATAACATCAAATGGAAAAGCACCTTTTCTGATAATTTATCCCTTGATATCAATACATATTATACCAAATATCTTTTAAATTATCAGTTCATAACCCGGGATCCCACTATTACTACAGAGATTGAAAGCAAAAAAAACAGTGTGCGTGATTATGGTGGCGAGTTACACTTGAACTATCAGTTTTCTACATACCAAAATCTATCCTCGGGATATCAGTATTCTAATAACACTACGCGGTATGCTTTTGTAACCACAACCCCATCATATGAGTTGATTTTGGATGAGGATAATCGTTTCCTGAATACACATGCTTTTTATACAGAATATAAGTTCGAAAATCCAAAAAACTTCTATCTCTCTGCAGGACTACGATTTAATCATTATACAGAACTAAATCAATCTTTTATTGAGCCCAGAGTTTTTGTTCAAAAATATATAAACAAATATTGGGAGATTAACACCAGTGCAGAGTACAGAAGCCAGGCAATTAGTCAAATACAAGAATCTGTAATTAGTGATTTATCTCTTGAAAATCAGGTTTGGACATTGGCCAATGAAGATCAGTTTCCAATACTTTCGAGTTATCAATTTACTCTGGGAAGTAGTTTCCGAAAGAATAAATGGTACCTCGATATTGGCAGTTATTATAAGCAAATTAATGATATTACATCACTCACTGCAGGATTTATAAACCCAATAAGTAATACCTATCAAAATGGAAAAAGTAGCATCTATGGGATTGATTTTTTCTTAAAAAAAAGGTTTCAGAATTATAAAACCTGGGTAAGTTATTCTTATATCAACACACGCAACAAATTTGAAAACATTAACAGCGAAGAATTCTTTCCCGGTAACTGGAATATTGAGCATACCGTAAAATGGTCTCATTTTTATAAGTTAAACAACTTTCAGTTTTCATTGGGATGGCTTTGGCATACAGGAAAAGCATTTACCAATGCAACAGAAATCGATGATGGAAGCGGTATCGTTGTTATACAATTTGAAGATATAAATAGTAATAACCTACCTGTTTATCATAGGCTTGATTTTTCGGCTATATATGATTTTAAAATCGGTTATAATCCCAACATAAAATACCGTATTGGTGTTTCTGTGCTTAATCTTTATGACCGTAAGAATTTATTAAATCGCGAGTTTAGAACAACAAATTCATTAAGTAATCAATTCATTAATAATGATATATTTTCTTTGGGAATTACTCCCAACATCAGTTTTAGAGTTTTTTGGTAACAAAAAACCATCCCGATCAGGAATGGTTTTGTAATGTGTAAAATATTCTATTTTTTAGAATTGCTCTCTTCCTGAAAAATGGAAAGCTCCTTCGATAGCGGCATTTTCATCACTATCACTACCATGTACGGCATTTTCGCTAATAGAAGTTGCGTATTTTTTACGAATAGTGCCTTCTGCAGCCTCTTCGGGATTAGTAGCTCCAATCAAAGTTCTGAAATCATCAACTGCATTTTCTTTTTCTAAAATAGCAGCTACTATAGGACCACTGGTCATATACTCCACCAATTCACCATAAAAAGGACGCTCTTTATGCACTGCATAGAATTCTTTTGCGTCATCTGTTGTAAGTTGAGTTAATTTCATCGCCACAATTCTAAAACCAGAAGCTGTAATTTGATCAAGGATTGCACCTATGTATCCTTTCCTTACCGCATCCGGCTTAAGCATCGTAAAAGTTCTGTTTGTTGCCATTGTAATTTTTTTTATTGTCAGCTCCACTAAAGAAGCATATATTTTAAATTAATAGATAAAATCAATCTTTGATTTTCAAATTTTGTGCAAAATTAGCTATAAATGGATCAAAAACAAGAATTATTACAAGAAAGTGCATCAATAGATCCTACTGAATCAAAAAATACTAGTCTTTAGGATATTGCTTTTTAAATTCTTGCAGCTTAAGGTTATTTTTTCCATACATCTGCATAGAAACGGTATACGTATCAAAATCAAATTTTAAAATCCCAAAACTGGGTACAAAAACCACATTCCCCATCCTAAATCTGTTAGACTCTCCTTTATAAGCAGTGTATGAATGCGTTAATCCACTAGAGGTAAAATCTATCAAAGGGTATTTCAGGCCATTTAGTTTGGTCATAGAAAATTCAGAAATATGACGATCTCCAGTTAGAATAATTGCATTTCTTACTGCTTTGTTTACTAATAACCTTTTTAATCGCTCAACTTCATGCGGAAAATTACCCCAAGACTCAAATCCATGCTCCGACGATAAAAACTGAATACTGCTCACGATAATAATAAAATCAGAGAAATTATTCTCTAATTCTTTCTCTAGCCATTTCCATTGTGTTTCTCCCAACAAAGTTCCTTCTTCATTTTCATAAGGAATATAACGTTTGTCTTCTACATTACTCTTTCTTAAAGGAGATCTAAAATATCGGGTATCCAATGTAATTACTTTTATATTACCCTTTTCAATTTCGAATATTTCAGAAGTATATACTCCTTCCTGTTTTCTTCTTGGATCATCTTTTGGTACTCCTAAAAAGTTTAAAAATAATTGCTGACTTTCCTTTTTCAGCTCCCATTTCATTCCTGCATCATTTTTTCCATAATCGTGATCATCCCAGGTGCCCATAACAGGAACAGACTGTTTTAGTTTTTGATAATTATTGTTACTATTTTGCGTTGCATAATCTTGCTCAATTTTGGTGATGTTATCAGAATCGGCATAAATATTATCGCCTCCCCAAATAAATAGATCTGGATTATGCTTTAACATCTCGCTCCAAAATGGTTGTGGTTTATCCTGCTTGTTGCAGCTCCCAAAGGCAATAACAAAATCAGCATCACCAAGGTTTTTTTCTTGTTTTTGACTATACCCCAAATACATGGGAATTAAGAGTATAATGATCGATATCTTTTTTTGCATAACTTCAAATTAAGAGCATTAAAAATACATCTTATTGTATTACCACAGTATTAAATCATTCTTAATGATTTTAAAGTTCCTACTTTGGAGGTTAGGTGGCTTTTTGTATATTCGCAAACCATGAATATTGACGAAATAAAAGAGCTCCTAAGCTCACCCAAAAATATTGTTATTACTACACACAAAAATCCGGATGGGGATGCTATTGGCTCTTCATTAGCATTACTTCATTATCTTTTATCATTAGGGCACAATGCTCTAGTGATCACACCTAATGAATATCCTGATTTTTTAAAATGGATGCCTGGAGAAGACACTGTATTAAAGTATAACGGCCAGGCTCAAGTTGCGCAATCCAAAATCAAAGAGGCCGATCTTATTTTTACCTTAGATTTTAACCATTTGTCCCGAAGTGGTGATATGGAAGATACTCTTGCAAAAGCAAACACTACTTTTGTGATGATCGATCATCATCAACAACCCGATAGCTATGCAACATATGTTTATAGTGATACAGAAATGAGTTCTACATGCCAAATGATCTATCATTTTATCGAAAAATTAGATGATCTTGATAAAATTACTCCAGAGATAGCCTCCTGTATCTATGTTGGTATTATGACCGACACTGGATCATTTAGATTTAGATCTACCACAAGTAAGACTCACCAAGTTGTTGCAGATCTTATTGATTATGGTGCCGATAACACTAGTATTCATGAGCGTGTTTATGATACAAATACGTTATCTCGCCTTCAATTAAAAGGAGTAGCTCTTAAAAACCTAAAAGTACTTCAAGAGTATAGCACAGCATATATTACCATGTCTCAAAAAGAATTGGATCAACATAATTTTAAAAAAGGCGATACCGAAGGTTTTGTAAATATAGGACTCTCTATTGAAGGCATTAAATTTGCTGTCATTTTTATTGAAAACAGAAAAGAAGGAATCATAAAGATCTCTTTACGCTCTAAAGGTGATTTCTCTGTAAATGAATTTTCAAGAAGTCATTTTGAAGGAGGAGGGCATCATAACGCTGCCGGAGGAAAAAGTAATCTTTCGCTATCAGATACTGTTGGCAAATTTATTAGTATCTTACCGTCATATAATAAGCTCTTAAATCAATGAGAATACTACTTTGCGCACTTTGGCTGTTCTTTTTAATTACTTCTTGCAAAACTCCCGAAGCCAGAAGACCTGTAAACATTAAATCGGGTTCTTTTATCGACGAATCTATTAATAGAAATAAGCAGCTTGCTGCTAAAGAAGAGGCTAGAATTCAAAAAATTATCGATAAAGACACTGCAAATGCGTATATAACATCCAAAGGTGGCTTTTGGTATTTTTATAATAAAAAAGACACGCTCTCTGCTATTACACCCAAGTTTGGTGATATTGTTAATTTTAATTATAACATTCAGGATCTAAATGGAAATGTAATCTATACCAATCAAGAATTAGATACGATCACCTATTATATAGATAAAGAAGAACTTTTCTTAGGACTTAGAGAAGGATTAAAACTTATGAAAGCTGGTGAAACTGTCACTTTCCTGTTTCCATCCTACCAAGCATATGGATATTATGGCGATGATAATAAGATTGGAACTAATATTCCGTTAAAAACTAAAGTAACACTTAATAAAATTACAAAAGAATCAACAACAGAAAATTAATTAATAACACAAATGAAAAAACTAAATCTATTATTATTAGCCTTAATTACAATCGCTTTTAGTAGTTGTAACGAAAAATACCCAGATCTTCAAGATGGTATCTATGCAGAAATCACAACCAATAAAGGTGTTGCTGTAGCAAAACTATATCACGATTTAACACCAATGACGGTAGCCAACTTTGTTTCTCTTGCAGAGGGTACTAACACCATGGTCGATAGTTCGTACCAAGGAAAAAAATATTATAATGATATTATCTTTCATAGAGTGATCAAAGATTTTATGATACAAACCGGAGACCCTCTGGGAACCGGTGCCGGAGATCCAGGATATAAGTTTCCCGATGAGATTGTAGATTCTCTTACTCATAAATCAAAAGGAATTTTATCGATGGCCAATTCTGGCCCTGGGACCAATGGTAGTCAATTCTTTATTACGCTTAAAGAAACTCCATGGTTAAACGGCAGGCATACTATTTTTGGCGAAGTAGTACTTGGGCAAGATATTATAGACAGTATTGGTACTACCAAAACAGCTCCTGGAGATAAACCAGTTGACGAAATTAAAATGGTAGAGGTAAATATCATTCGTAAAGGAAAAGATGCAAAAGCTTTTGATACAGAAAAGTCATTTACAGAAAAACTAAAGGTTATCGAAGCTGAGAAAGTTGAAAAAGAACGCCTTGAAAAAGAAAGAAATGAAAAAATAGCGGCAAAATATGTCGAATTAAAAGCTACAGCTACAAAACTAGACAGTGGACTAGAAATCCTATTCTTAAATAAAGGTACAGGCGACAAGCCCAAAATTGGCGATAATATATTAGTAAACTATGAAGGTTACTTATCTAATGGTAAAATGTTTGACACCAGTTACGAAGATAAAGCAAAAGAATTTGGAGTATTTGATCAGCGTAGAGCACCCTATCAACCAATGCCAATGCCATATTCTCCTGATGCAAGAATGATTCCAGGATTTAAAGAAGGAGCTTTACAGATGAAAAATGTAGGCGACAAAGTAATATTATTTATCCCTGCGCATCTAGGTTATGGAGAAAGAGGCGGTGGACCAATCCCTCCTAACTCTGATCTTATTTTTGAACTAGAGATTGTTGGAATTCAAAATCCCAATAATACCACTCAAGACCATTCCAAAGATGATGGTCACGGGCATAAATAAAATATAGCTCATTATCATTATATATACTGCTTAAAGCTTTTTGTTTTAAGCAGTTTTTTTATGTGTATATCTTAACTAACATTCCAAAAAAATAAAGAAGCCAATATCCTAATCTGATTTTAAACTAAATCGTGTAGGTAAGGCAATATCATTTTATAACATTTCTACAATCTGAATATTATTCCCACAAGTATCATTAAAAATGGCAAGTTTGGCCGTACACATAACATTTGGCTTCAAACAAAATTCAACACCAAGTTTTGTAAGTCGTTGGTATTCTGTCCAAATATTATCTACATTATGCTTATTTTTCTTATTTATTCGTCCTACAGTCTAGGCATTTTCTTCAATCCGTATTTATAAACATATACTATAAACCCAAATATTAGCAGCATTCCTAAGGCTGATGGTAAATATTGACTGTGCGGCTGATATTCTTCGAGCACCGTTCCGGTAAAAGCCGACAAAAGTGCGGCAAAAGCACTTGTCATTTTGTAAATGTGCTCATAAATCCAAATCCGATGCTTTGTATATTTCTTTCTTGGAATTAAATATCTTATAAAATCATAAAAAATTATAAAAAGTAAAGCACCAACTGTGCTATACATAACAATAGGAGACCATATCATCCCAATAGATTTAAAATAATACAAGCAATAGCATAATACCAACAGGCTAATAACAGCGACGATAATATCATATTTTTGGGGAATATTCGATTTGGATTTCAATATTCTATATCCAGAAAAGGCAACATATCCACTTAAAACAGTGATTACTAACAAGAATGTATTCCTACCAAAAACAAACACTCCGATTAGTGCCGTTAAAATTACTATTGACATAAATCCCAGGAAATATCTTCCACTTTTGTTATGAATTTTTCCTCCCTTAATGCTTAATAAAGCAATAAGTCCAAGTATAAGTGCAATTGTTCCTGTCAAAACATGTATAAAAATATTTGCTTCGTGCATAGACTGATTTTTTATTTATCGTATAAAATTCTATCCAAGTAAAAGAAATTCAACCAATTAAGAAAGTAATATATGGTGGGTGGCCTGGATAATCAGTGAATGATACGTTACATAGTGCGAGAGGTCTGAGCGAAACCAAAACAAAGGGTACTTTTATGTTTTTTGCTTATAAATTTACCTTACTCGATTTTGATCAGTTTACGAATGATCGTTGAATAGCTTTTACTACTGGTAATTGGAGATAACCCAGGTATATCAAACAGTATAAGATACCTGCCATTTAAATGTGGCTTAAATTGTTTGATTTGATTCGAATTCACGATATATTTTCGATGTACCCTTAAAAATTTTTTCCCTAATCTTTTTTCTAAAAAGAGTAACGAATAGTCACAAAGGCTTTTTTCGCCTTTCAAATCATATAAAAAAGAGTAGTTATCATATGCTTCAAAGTATGCAATATCTTGAATAGGGATCAATAAAATATTTCCGCCCTTCTTAACTGGGACCTTAGTTATGGAGTTTGCAGACTCTAAAGACTTTTCGGCTTTACCTTTTTGATCAGATATATTCATTTGCTCGTTCTCTGCATTTAAATTTTCATTTGGAAAAAAGCGGGTATTCTGAAAAAAACTAAAGCCAAGGACCAGAGAAATAATACCATTGAACATATACATCCTTCCTGCTGATAAAGGTTGGTATTCTCCATTATGAAATACTAGTGATCTGATCATTTGTTCTACTTCTGAAGCAAACGCTCCAACTAAAAAGAACACTAAAAAGAGAGTCACATACATTCTCAATGAAACCTTGAGATGCCATTCAAGCCAGTATTTATTTGAGGCGATAACCACTAGGGCATAACCAACAAGAAAGCTGGTTACTACGGATTGAATAATCCATTGAATCCAATTGAGATCACCATTCATAATATAGTTGGCAGTACCTATTCCTACACCTATCAATATGATATGTGGTAAATATCGGTTAGCTATGTTAAAATTAAATGATACGGTAGTCATTTCTTCAAATTTATAAGATACCTGTTTAAGTTAGAATTCATTTTAATACATTCTTACAATTGCTAACATACCATATTTATCCGACTTAATTTTCAAATATAGCAACTGCCCTAACAGGAGAACCTGTTCCTCCTCTAATCTTTAAAGGAAGCCCAATAAATCGAAATCTTCCTCTTCCAATTAACAAATGAAGGTTTATCATATTTTCATAATGGGTAAATCCTAATTCACCACAAATATGATGGACTTCTTTATTCGATATTTTGGGAACGCCAGGCGACATTGTCTCAACTCCAAAGGCAGCAATTCCTTTTTCTCCCAACCAACGAGCAGTTTCAGAAGAAATTCCGGGTCCATTTCCCCAGTCTGCACGATCAAAATATTTTCTATAATGGTCAGTATACATAAGAACCGTATCTCCTTTTTTAATCTCTAAATTCTCCTTTCTGCAAGCATTTTCAACTTCAAAAGGTTCTATTAATTCTTTAAGTTTTTTGTGTGAGAAGTCCAAACAAATCCCTTCGGTATAAAACATTGATAAGGGCATGATGTCGATTGATTGACCTTCATATTGTTGTGCCATATGATTTATAGCATCAACGTGTGTTCCTGTATGTTCTCCAAGTTCTAATTTATGTACGGCAGGGGTTCTTTTTTTCGGATTCTCAATTCCGTCCCATTCTTCATGAGAATTATGAATTCCTATTTTAACCTGAGGAAGGTCCTTAAATACAGGCATTCCTTCATAAATTTCTTGACTTAAGTCAATAATTTCTGTCATTTAACTTCTATTTTTTCATAGTATATTATTCTTATAAATGAACTGATTTAAACAGTACAGGTCAATTCAATTCATTGAACTCATCTTGACTTTTTGTTTTTGACCAGGATCTACTGACAGGGAGAGGCCCGACGTAGCGATGGTAGTGAAATTTGACCAGATGAGGCACTTTTTGAAAGCTATAGCAGCGCTACAGATACGAAAAGTAACGAAATATGGGTGAATTTCAGTCATTTTTTAGGGAATAGAAAAAGTCAAGATGAGTTCATTAATACTTACTTCTTAGGTATCTCTTTTAAAATCTCTAATACAAACCTCCAGTACTTTTGTGCAGAAGAAATACTGGCGCGTTCATCTGGAGAGTGCGCTCCCAAAATGGTAGGTCCAAAAGAAATCATATCCATATCAGGGTAATTCTGCCCCAGGATACCACATTCTAAACCGGCATGGCAAGCGGCTACATGGGCTTTTTCTCCGTTTAGTTTTTGATACAATTTGTCCATTACTTTTAGGATAGGAGAATCCATATTCGGAGCCCAACCTGGATAATCACCGCTTGTAGTTACCTCGCAACCAGTTAATTCAAACGTTGCTCTCAATGTATTTACCAAATCCATTTTTGAAGATTCTACACTACTTCGTGTAAGACATTCTATGATTACCTCGCCATTTTCGATAGTCACTTTGGCAATGTTATTCGAAGTTTCTACCAAATCGGGTATCGATGCGCTCATTGTATACACTCCGTTGTGTGCTGCATACATAGCTTTTAGAACACCTTCCTGAACACCCAGTTCCATTACCATACGTGGCGTATCGGTTTTGGTAACTTGGATAGTAAGATTTGGATCTTGTAGCGCAAGTTCTTTTTTAATCGTCTTAGCAAGTGCTTCCATTTCAAATTCAAAAGCCGGTGCATGAATAGTATCTACTGCTACGGTTGCAAAACTTTCTCTAGGAATAGCATTTCTGAGGCTTCCTCCTTTAATTTGATGAATACGAAGACCAAAATTCTCGAATCCATCAAACAATAGGCGATTCATAATCTTATTAGCATTGCCCAATCCTTTATGAATATCCATTCCTGAATGTCCGCCATGAAGTCCGGTTACAGAAATGGTATATGCCACTTTCCCTTCAGGAAAAGGTTCTTCATCATAGGTGCGTTTGGCAGTTACGTCGATTCCTCCGGCGCACCCCACTCCTATTTCATCATCTTCCTCGGTATCCAGATTCAATAGAATATCTCCTTGCAACCAACTTCCTTCTAGACCCATAGCTCCGGTCATTCCGGTTTCCTCATCAATTGTAAAAAGTGCTTCAATGGCAGGGTGTTCGATATCTTTGGCTTCAAGAATTGCCATAATTGTTGCTACTCCCAATCCATTATCGGCTCCCAAAGTAGTTCCTCTGGCACGCACCCAATCTCCATCCACATACATTTCAATTCCCTGGGTATCAAAATTGAAATTGGTATCTGCATTTTTTTGATGCACCATATCCAAATGTGATTGCATCACTACTGTCTTTCGATTGTCCAAACCGTGAGTAGCAGGTTTTTTTATCAAAACATTTCCTACTTTATCGGTCTGTGTAACAAGTCCGAGAGATTCTCCAAAATCCTTTATAAATTGTATTACTCGTTCTTCCTTTTTCGAAGGTCTTGGTACTGCATTAAGATCTGCAAACTTGTTCCAAAGGGCTTTGGGTTCTAGATTTCTTATTTCTGAATTCATCTGTTAGTATTGTATTTTCGCAAATGTACTATATTATGATAACCTTAAATCAAATGAACTATTAAATGTTGTAGTTTTGTCAATGTAAATTATTATGTATTACATGCAATCAAGAACAAAGCTATTTCTTACCATATTATTACCAGTGCAAATACTAGTAATCAAGATTATTTCCTTTTTCCCAGAGTTTGTTGAACATTTTTATAGCAATGGTATTTTTATCTTTACGTCTAAGGTATTGCGCTATGTATTTGGGTGGATTCCTTTTTCTTTTGGAGACATTTTGTACTGTGTACTAATAATCACTTTATTGCGATTTTTAATAAAAAAAGTGTTCAAAAAAGGTGTAGCTTGGAAAGAAATTTTTCTTGACACAGGTGCGACACTATCCGTTATTTATGCTTGTTTTCACATACTATGGGGCATGAATTATTACCGATTACCCCTACATGAAATCCTAAAAATCGATGATCAATATACTGAAGAAGAGCTTATTAAAGTGTCAGAAGCTCTTATTACCAAAGCCAATACATTACACTACAGACTTGAATCAAATGATTCTCTCGCCATACAAATGCCATATTCAAAAAAGGAAATTTTTGAAAAGACGGTACCTGCTTACAAAAAACTAAATGGGCTTTTTCCTGAATTACAATATCACCCAAAAAGTATCAAAACTTCTATTTTAAGCCTGCCTCTTACCTACATGGGTTTCAGTGGATACTTAAATCCCATCACCAACGAAGCTCAGGTAAATGGATTAATCCTAAACTACAAAGCTCCCACTACAAGTTGTCATGAAGAAGCTCATCAATTAGGATTTGCCAAAGAAAATGAGGCTAATTTTATTGCTGCACTCACCACCATGAAATACGATGATCTATATTTTAAGTATAGCGGAACCACCTTTGCGTTAAAATTTTGTCTAAATGATCTGTATGGACGTAACGAACAAAAGGCAATTTGTTTAATAGAAAAGTTGCGCCCCGGAATTCGAAAAAATTACAGAGAAGTAAATGAGTTTTGGGAATCCTATGAAAACCCATTGGAGCCCATTTTTAAGGGCACTTATGACAGTTATCTAAAAGTAAATAATCAACCCGATGGTATGGAAACCTATAGCTATGTGGTTGCTCTATTGGTGAATTACTATAAAACCAAAAATTACAATGTATTATAATAATCAATGATCTTTACCACATCCGCTTCATTTTTAAAACTCAATTTATTAACCGAAGCAAATTCTTCTAATTTACTTTTTTGATCCTTGAGAACAGAAACAACATCTTTCTTTTTTAATTTTATTTTTTCAAGGTTTCCCTTTTCAGTTTTAATAAAGTATACATAATTATTAACAAAGCTAGTGGGTGTAGCTTGTCCATAAGTTGATGCAGCTTCTTCTCCTGCTCTTACTTTCTTTTTAGGTTTTAAGACCAAAGTAGTATTCTTATCTTTATTAAAGATTACAAAGTAGCCCTTATCTTTTAATATTTCATAATTATAATCATTTAGAACTACCTTAATACTTTCTTTTTTAAGTAAAGCAAAAGATTTATCATCCTTAAATATCTCGATCTCATCACTAAACGCATTATATTTAATCAAAGACATGTGAAGCATATTATCTCCGTCATATATTTTTGCAGTCTTAGCATCCTCTTCAAAATATTTGCTCCCTTTAATATCTTTTTCATTAACCCTTTTCGATATTGGACGAGCAAATTGACTCAATATCATAAAATGATCATTGTCATTAATTCCTATGTTCTGTCCTCTGTTATTTGACACTCCATCTTCTGAAACTTGACTATAGACATAAACATTGCTTAATAAAATTATAGCAAGACAGAATTTTTTAACTGATCTAACACTCATGCAATAATTGATTTTAGGATTAAAAATCAATTTTATAAAAGATATACTTAACAATCTGTTAAATAAATACTAATTAACAGGGGTTTTTTACTTCATCCGCTATCTTTAAAATCTTATTCAAACTCTTTACACAACTTTTATGAAAAAACTTCTATTATCACTTATGGTGATATTTTGGTGCTTCAGTTTTTATGCACAGGAATACTTTCCAAAAAATGACGGAGTAAAAACAACAGGTGCCAACTACACCGTATTCAAAAATGCAACTATACACCCTACACCGGATTCTGAAATCAAAAATGGAACTTTGTTGATTTACAAAGGCAAAATTGTAGCTGTTGGAAATTCTATATCGATTCCGCAAAATAGTATCATTATCGACCTTGAAGGAAAACATATCTATGCTTCGTTTATCGATCCTTTTACAAATTTTGGTATTAAAAAACCAAAAAGACAAGGAGGTAGTATTTTTAGTTCTGGCACACAACCCCAATGGAAAGCCTCGAGAGAGGGTTATTATTGGAACGATCATATAAAACCTGAAAACAGTGCACTAACTGATTTTAAATATGATGATAAAAAGGCCACTGAATATGTTAACGAAGGTTTTGGAGTCCTAAATACTCATATGCCAGATGGTATAATACGTGGTACAGGTTTATTGGTAGCTCTTAATAATCAAGGAACCGAAGGAGAACGCCTGCTAAGTGATCGATCTTCTCAATTTTTGTCTTTTGAAAAAAGTAATACCAGTAAACAGGTATACCCTACTTCATTAATGGGAGCCATGGCATTACTTAGACAAGTGTATCATGATGCAAGCTGGTATGCTAGTGGAAATGCAGATAATAAAGATTTAGCCCTTGAAGCTTTGGAAAGAAATAAAAATCTCCCTCAGATTTTTGAAGCCGGAAGCCGCATTAATGGTTTTAGAGCAGATAAAATCGGAGATCAATTCGATATAAAATATACTATTGTTGGTGGTGGCGATGAATATGCCCGTATAGATAAGGTAAAAGCAACCAATGCTACGTATATCATTCCCTTAGATTTTCCTGAAGCGTATGACGTATCTGATCCATTTATGACCAATTTGGTTAGCCTGGGGGATATGCGACACTGGAATCAAGCACCTACCAACCCGGCAATGCTATCAAAAAGTGGAATTTCTTTCTCTTTAACTACCCATAAACTAAAAAAAGTAGCTGATCTAAAAGCTCGATTAATGAAAGCTATCGAGCATGGGCTTGATAAAAAGACGGCTCTGGCGGCATTAACGACTGTTCCTGCAAAGATTTTAGGAAAAAGTAATCAATTAGGAAGTCTTAAAAAAGGGGCTTATGCAAATTTCTTGATTACCAAAGAGGAGTTGTTTACCAAAGACAATATCATTTATGAAAACTGGGTACAAGGACATAAAAATATCATAAATGATATGGCTACCAAAGAAATTAATGGTTCTTATGAGCTTATCGTTGCCGGAAAAACTTATGATTTATCAATCTCCGGTACATCTAAAAAACCTAAAGCCGAAATAAAACTTGGGGAAACCAAACTAGGTTCAAAAATAAACTATCAAAATAATTGGGTAACGGTTACATTTACCGATGCCGATACCACCAAAACTAAATATACCAGAATAGTCACTGCAATAGGAGATACTTCGAATTTTTGGAGCGGAAAAGCTATTTTACCTAACGGAGCAGAAACTTCTTTTACCGCAAAAAAGAAACCCAATGATGCTTTAGAACAAAAGAAACAGGATATATCGTCTGATAAAAAAGAAAAACCAGAGGTGTTCCCAGTGAACTATCCAAATATCGCATACGGTAATACCCAACTGCCAAAATCTGAAACTATTTTATTCAAAAATGCAACAGTTTGGACTAACGAGGCCGATGGCATTCAAACCGAAACCGATGTATTGGTAAAAAATGGTAAGATTTCGGCAATTGGTAAAAATCTTAATGCCGGAAATGCTAAAATAGTGGATGCTACGGGGAAACATTTGACTCCGGGTATTATCGATGAACACTCTCATATAGCCGCAGCGGCTATTAATGAAGCAGGTCATAACTCTTCTGCCGAGGTAACTATTGAAGATGTGGTTTCGCCAGATGATATTAATATTTACCGCAATCTTGCCGGAGGAGTTACTTCGATACAAATCTTACACGGTTCGGCCAACCCAATTGGTGGACAATCTGCTATTATAAAATTAAAATGGGGAGAAAATGCTGATAATCTTATTTATACTAATACCCCCAAGTTTATAAAGTTCGCCCTGGGCGAAAATGTAAAGCAAAGTAATTGGATTAGTACTACTCGTTTTCCTCAAACCAGAATGGGAGTTGAACAATTGTATGTAGATTATTTCAGCAGAGCGAAGGAATACGAAAAATTAAAAAATAATGGTAATGCTTTCCGAAAGGATATAGAAATGGAAACTTTGCTGGAAATTCTTAATGGGCAACGTTTCATTAGTTGTCATTCTTATGTACAAAGTGAAATCAATATGCTTATGAAGGTGGCAGAGCAATTCAACTTTAAAATCAACACCTTTACGCATATATTAGAAGGTTATAAGGTTGCTGATAAGATGGCTGCTCATGGAGTCGGTGGATCTACTTTCTCTGATTGGTGGGCATACAAATATGAAGTAAATGATGCTATCCCGTACAATGCAGCAATCATGCACAGTCAAGGAGTTGTAACAGCTATTAATAGTGATGATCCAGAGATGTCTCGTAGACTAAACCAAGAAGCTGCCAAATCGGTAAAATACGGTGGAGTAAGTGAAGAAGATGCGCTAAAGTTTGTAACCTTAAACCCAGCCAAACTTTTGCATATAGATGACAGAGTGGGTAGTATTAAAGTAGGTAAAGATGCCGATTTGGTATTATGGACAGATCATCCTTTATCTATTTATGCAAAAGCAGAAAAGACAATGATCGAGGGAGCTATTTATTTTGACATGGAGAAAGATAAGGCAATGAGAAAAACCATCGCTTCAGAAAAAAATAAGCTTTCTATGATGATGCTTAAAGCGAAAAACAATGGTCTTAAAACACAACCCCCTAAGAAAAAAGAAAAACAACATTTTGAGTGTGAGACCTTACAATCTGCTTACTAAATCTTAAGAAACAAGAAATGAAAAAAATAATATTCAAAATAGCATTAGTTGTCTTTTCTGTTGGAAATACAATCGCACAACAAACTCCAGCTTCGGCCCAAATCGAAGCCATTACAATAACAGGAGCAACCGCTCATATTGGTAATGGAGAGGTCATCGAAAACAGTATCATCATTTTTGAAAATGGTAAAATCACTACTATAGGCACCAATGAAAGCGCTTCACCTAAAGGAAAAGTAATAGATGCAACCGGAAAACATGTATATCCAGGGTTTATTGCTCCTAATTCTACTTTGGGGCTTGTAGAAATAGCCGCGGTTCGTGCAACTAACGATAATAACGAGATGGGTAGTTATAATCCGCATATACGAAGTATTATTGCCTATAATGCCGAGAGTAAGATCGTAGAAAGTATGCGGCCCAATGGTGTTCTTATGGCTCAAATTGCACCTAGAGGAGGTATCATCTCCGGAACCTCATCCATTGTACAGTTAGATGCCTGGAACTGGGAAGATGCCGCTATAAAAACAGATGATGGCATTCACTTAAATTGGCCAAATATTTTTAAAAGAGGACGCTGGTGGCTGGGTGAAGAGCCTGGTTTTAAACCTAATAAGGATTATAAAAAAGAGGTTGCCGAGCTAGAAAATTTTATGCATCAGGCAAAAGCTTCTATTAAATCTGGAGACACTACCAAAAACCTTCCGCATCAGGCCTTGCAAGGTGTCTTTGAAGGCACAAAAACAATGTATATTAATGTTGGTGTCGAAAAAGCAATCTTGGATGTAATTAGTTTTGCGAAGAAGAACGATATTAAAAAACTGGTTTTAGTAGGTGCATGGGAAGCTTACAAGGTTACCAATCAACTGAAGCAAAATACTATTGCCGTTCTAGCTACCAGAACCCACGTTACACCCTGGTTAGAGGATGAAGACTATGATCTTCCTTATAAAAACGCAAAATTATTAATGGATGCAGGTGTCTTGGTAGCTTTGCAAAATAGCGGTGGTATGGAGCGTGCCAATGCTCGTAATTTACCATTTCAAGCAGGAACTGTTGCCGCACATGGATTGGATAAAGAAAAAGCTCTTCAACTTATCACGGGTAATAGTGCCAAAATTTTGGGGATCGATGATTTTGCCGGAACGTTGGAAGTGGGCAAAGATGCCACACTATTCATTAGTATTGGTGATGCATTAGATATGCGTACCAATCAATTAGAGAAAGCCTTTATCCAGGGTCGTGATATTAGTTTAGAAAGTCATCAAACCAAACTTTGGAAACGGTATAGCTCAAAATATTCAAAGTAATTTTGTATAGATGAGGTCTGAAAAGTATATTATTTACGGTCCTGTCACATTGAGCGGAGTCGAAATGTATTGAAAACCAAAGATTATTGTTTCTCGACTCCGCTCGAAATGACAGAGAAAGTTACTTTTCAGGCCTCATTTTTTATATAACTATGCACTAATACGTATACTGAGTTACCTCGCGATAAAATGATACTTTACAAAATCTTTATCCTAATAAATTGAATATTCTTCGGTAATCCTAATAGCAATAAAATCAAAGAGTTGACTCTAAAAAGAGTATAAAAAGCTTTGAATCATTTTGTTTTCTAAATACAATTATAATTTTAGGCTCTAGTTTATAATTGCGTTGATATTAATTTTTGATATTGTGCTTCGATATTTCTATAATTCTTTATGGCGTTAA